>CAWJUT010000023.1:0-303039 GCA_963846105.1 uncultured delta proteobacterium | reverse complement strand
TGACGACGTCGTCGACCAGAGTGAGCCGGGCGACCGATTTGGTTCCGCGCTGGCCGCCGGGAGTTTCGACAGCGACGGCTTCGACGATCTCGCGATCGGCGCCCCGCGCGAGGATTTGAGGGACTTCATCAACGAGCCGGGCTGTACGTTCCTCAACAATGACGACGCCGGCGCAGTGACGGTACAGTACGGAAGCGCGCTGAGCTTTCTCTTCCCGCGCAGCCAGTTTCTCTTCCAGGGCGGCGATACCGCCGTGGCGCAGCCGCGCTTTCAGTACCCCATAAACTTCTTCGGCTCGTCCCTTACAGCGTGGAACTTCGGTCACGGGCCGAACACCGACTTGGCGGTCGGAGTCCCCGGCGACAGCCTGGACAACTTCGGTGAGCGAGCCCGCTCGTCTTCGGCCTCTGCTTCGCTCCCCGAGATGACGGCGCGGGCGCCGTCGAGGTGCTGTACGGCCAAGCCGGCGGCTTCAATCTCGCGAGCTCTCTTGAATCAGAAGTTCCACCAGGCGACGGACTTTCCAACCCTCGGAACCTCGCTTCAAGGCTTCGCCGAGGAAGGAGACCGCTTCGGACAGACCCTGTACTGATCGATACGGAGGGCATCATGAGGTTCCCCGCAGCCATTCTGGGATTGGCAATTCTCCTTGGCAGCAGCCGCGTCGAGGCCGCGACGCTCCTGTCTGGACCGCTCACCGGCGACGCCGGCCACCTCGTGGCGTGCCATGCGGTCAATGCGAGCAACCGTGTGCTCGATCAGGTCGTCGTCGAGAACTTCACTTTCAATGGCACTGGGGAGGGCATCAATACGTGCTCTGACGTCGATCCCGGCTTCGTCTGCCCGCGGACCCTAACCTTGAGCCTCGGCAGTCAGCACTACTGCCAGGTGACCGTCACTGGGGGCGGGAAGAAGAAACTCCGCTCGACGTTCTGCAACGTCACGACCGGCAACTGCTCAGAGGTCCGGTAGCACGTCACCCACTCGGGTGAGTACCAGCAATGGGTCACCCGAGCGCGGCGAGCCGCAGACGCATCGGCTGGAGCGTACGTTCGAACGGGTTCAAGACAAGACCGAGGTTTTCGAGCGTGACGGCTCCCAACAACCCTTCGTCGTTGGGTTCACCAAGGATGACGGGGCTGAACGCGTCGATCCCCTGATAGATGAACCGACACTCGGAGACCTGACGCCGGATGATCGTGCCGTCGACGAGCGTGAAATCGAGGGCGCGCTTGGGCACGAGCGAGAGCAGCCGCCAGACGGCCTCGGGTAGCAGCGAGTACGTCGCGCCGCTGTCCACCAAGAAGCGCACGGTCGCGCGCGCTCCGCCTTCCGAGCTGACTTCCAGGTCGATGTGCACCAGCCCCATGACTCCCTCTGCCACGCGGCGCACGGGGTAAACAAGAGCTACGAGTATTGCCGCGACACGTCGCCTTGACCGAAGGACGCGTCCGTGATCCGAGATGGCCCGCATGGCCTTCACCCTGGGCGAGCTCAACGAAGCGCTCGCCGCCACGATCCCGGATCGCGAAGCGATTGTCACCTCGACGCGGCGCCTGACGTGGCGCGAGTTGCAACTGCGCTCGCGCCGGCTGGCGAATCTGCTCGCCGACGCCGGTCTCGGTTGCCATCGCGAGCGCGACCGACTGCAGCCGTGGGAGTCCGGCCAGGACCACGTCGCCCTCTACCTCTACAACGGCACGAGCATCTCGAGGGCATGCTCGGCGCGTTCAAGGCGCGCGCCGTCGCCGTTCAACGTCAACTATCGCTACGTCGACGACGAGCTCGCTATCTGCTGGGCGACTCGAGCACGCGCGCGATCGTCTACCACGCGAGCTTCGCGCCGCGCCTCGCGCGCGTCCTGCCGGCGCTGCCGCCGATGGCGCTGCTGCTCCAGGTCGACGACGGCAGCGGCGAGCCGCTGCTCCCGGGCGCGCTCGACTACGAGCAGGCGCTCGCCGCGGCGAGCGACGCGCCGCTCGCCGGGCGCCCGAGCGACGACGATCTCTACATCGTCTACACCGGCGGCACGACCGGCATGCCGAAGGGCGTCCTCTGGCGTTCGGACGACATCTTCTTCGCCGCCATGGGCGGCGCATCCCGGGCAAGCAGCGGTGGCGAGCGTCGAGGAGCTGGTCGGCGCAGCGCCTACGGTGAGATGATGCGCCTGCTCGCCGCGCCGCCCTTCATGCACGCCGCGGGCCACTGGACCTCGTTCATCGCTCTCCACCAGGGCGGCACGGTGGTCGTGCCGCAGAACCCGCGCCGCCTCGACCCCGACGACATCTGGCGGACGATCGAGCGCGAGCGCGTGCTGACGCTGCCGATCGTCGGCGACGCGTTCGCGCGGCCGCTCATCGATCAACTGCGCGTCGCGCACTACGATCTCTCGAGCCTGCGTGTCATCGGGTCGGGGGCGCCATCCTCTCGCCGCAGAACAAGCAGGCGTTCCTCGAGCTCCTGCCCGACATCATGATCGTCGACGGCTTCGGCGCCTCGGAGACCGGCGCGCAGGGCACGCGCGTAACCGCCGGGCGAGGAGATCGCGCCGCCGTTCCGCATGGACGAGCACACCCTCGTGCTCGACGACACCCTCAGCCGCCGGCTGGACCGCGGCGAAGACGAGATCGGCTGGCTGGCGCGCATCGGCCACATGCCGCTCGGCTACCTCGGCGACGAGGCCAAGACGCGCCGTACGTATCCGACCATCGACGGCGTCCGCTACGCGGTTCCCGGCGATCGCGCCCGGCTCGGAGCCGACGGCAGCATCCAGGTGCTCGGCCGCGACTCGGTGTGCATCAACAGCGGCGGCGAGAAGATCTTTGCCGAGGAGGTCGAGCAAGCGCTCAAGCGCCACCCGGCGATCGACGACGTCGTCGTCGTCGGCACGCCGAGCGACGCTGGGGCGAGCAGGTCACCGCGGTGGTCGCGCTGCAGAGCGGCACGCAGGCGACCGCCGACGATCTGCGCGACGCCGCATCCGAGGTGTTGTCACGCTTCAAGCTGCCCCGCGCCTTCGTGATGGTCGACGCCGTCCTGCGCACCCCGACCGGCAAGCCCGACTATCGCTGGGCGAAGGAAGCGGCGATGGCCAAGCTCGCCGCTGAATCTTCGACATGAAGCTCGCCGACATCGATCTCAGCAGCGTCGACTTCTGGACCCGCCCGCCCGAGGAACGGGAAGCCGCGTTCGCCACCTTGCGTCGTGAGCCGATCACGCTCTTCCGCGAGCCCGACTACATTCCCGGACTCGCCGCCGGCGCCGGCTTCTATGCGATCGCCCGTCACGCCGACGTGCTCGAGATGAGCCGCCAGCCCGGAGCTGTTCTGCTCCGGGCAAGGCGCCACCACCATCAACGACATGCCGGTCGAGATGCTGGAGTTCTACGGGTCCATGATCAACATGGACGATCCCCGCCACGCCCGGCTGCGGCGGATCGTGTTCCGGAGCTTCACCACGCGTCCTCGAGAAGGTCATGCGCGACGTCGAGCTGGTGAGCGAGAGCGTCATCGACGGGATTCTCGACAAGGGCGCGTGCGACTTCGTCACCGAGGTTGCGGTTCGCCTGCCGCTCAAGATCATCTGTGAGATGATGGGCATCCCCGAGCGCGACTACGGCTTCGTGCTCGCGAAATCCAACATCATCCTCTCGAGCGGCGACCCCGAGTACATTCCCGAGGGCAGCGACCTGATCGCCGCGTTCATGGCCGCGGGCGCCGAGCTGGCGACCATGATGCAGGAGCTCGCCCGCTACAAGCTCGCCCATCCCGGTAACGACCTCACCTCGGCGATGGTCAGCGCCGAGATCGACGGCGAGCGCCTGAGCGAGCAGGAGCTGGCATCGTTCTTCATCCTGCTGCTGGCGGCCGGCAACGAGACCACCCGCAACGCGATCACCCACGGCCTGATCGCGCTCTGCGCGCACCCCGACCAGCGCGCCATCTGGGGGCCGACACGACGGCGTCGCGCCGACGGCCGTCGAGGAGATCGTGCGCTGGTCGTCGCCGGTCATCTTCATGCGGCGCACCGCCACTGGCGACGTCGAGGTGGGCGGACACCGCTTCCACCAGGGCGACAAGGTCCTGCTCTTCTACAACTCGGCCAATCGCGACGAGTCGGTGTTCGTGGAGCCGTACCGCTTCGACGTGCGTCGCGATCCCAACCCGCATCTCGGGTTCGGCGGTCCCGGACCGCACTTCTGCCTGGGCGCCCACCTCGCGCGCCGCGAGATCACGGTGATGTTCCGGCAGTTGCTCCGTCGGCTTCCCGACATCCGCATCACCGGCGAGCCGGACCGGCTGCGCTCCGGTTTCATCAACGGCATCAAGCACCTGCCGGTCGAGTTCACGCCCGGCGACGCGCATGCATAGTCTCGAGCGGATCCGTATCGTCCTGGTGCGGCCGCGCGGCGCTGCCAACGTCGGCGCCGTGGCGCGCGCCATGAAGAACATGGGCCTCGGCCGGCTGGTGCTCGTCGACCCGCCAGGCCTCGATACCGAGCAAGCGCGGGTGATGGCCGTACACGCCGGCGATGTGCTCGCGGCGCGCGCGGAGGTCCGGAGTCTCGACGAGGCGATCGCGGATTGCGGCTTCGTCATCGGGACGAGCGGCCGCGACGCCGTCCGTGCCGCGGGCGGCGAGACCCCGCGCGCTCTCGCCGCTGATATCCTTGCCGCGTGCGCTGCCAATCCACGTCGCGCTCGTCTTCGGCCCCGAGGACCACGGGCTCTCGACGGAAGAGCTGGCGCGTTGTCAGCGCGTGCTGGCCATTCCTGCGAGCGATGCGTACGGATCGCTCAATCTCGCCCAGGCCGTGCTGGTGTGCGCGTACGAGATCTTTCTCGCAGCCGCGGCCGCGACCGGAAGCCCGTCATCGCCGCCGCGCACGCTCGCAACTGGCACCCAGACCGAGCTCATGTACTCGAAACTCGAGGCGGCGCTGAGCCGGATCGGCTTCCTGCAGCCCGACAGCGCCGCGCACGTCATGCGCCGGCTGCGTCGCATGCTCGGCCGCGCCGGGCTCGACGACGACGAGGCGCAGATTCTCCTGGGCGTCGCACGCCAGATCGACTGGGTGGCGTCGCGCGCCGGCTTGCAGGACGACGAGCGCGAACGGCAGCGGTAGCCCCGCCGCTCGGCGCGCCCCAGTCGCTCGATGAACGCTGGCGCTTCTCGGAATTCTCGTGCCGCTCGGCTCAGACCGTACGCAAGCGCGCGTCCACCTCTTGCATGACGCGCCGGGGCAGCTACAAGAGCCCGCATGGCCTACATCGCCACCGTCCCGCCGAGCCAAGCCCTCGGGGACGCGGCCGAGGTCTACCGCTCATGAAGCAAGTGGGCGGCGGGGGCCTGGTCGCCAAGGTCGTGCAGCTCTTCAGCCTACGTCCCGCCTCCATGCGCCGCATGATTCGCTCGTGGGAGATCGCGATGTGGATGGGGCGTGAGCCGCGCGCGAGCCGAGAGCTGGTGGCATCGGCGGTTTCGCGCTTCAACGAGTGTCACTACTGAATCGACGCCCACGAGGCGTTCCTGCAGGCTGCGGGAGGCGAAGCGAGCCGGGTCGCCCGCCTGATCGCGGGAACAGCGGCTGACGCGACCGATCTCGAGCGCGCGCTCATCGCGCTCGTCCGCAAGACCTTCGTCGAACCCGTCCACCTCACGCCCGCCGATCTCGATCCCGTCCGTGGCTCGTCGGCGGCGCGAGCGCCTTCGACTTCGCCATCGTCATCGGCGGATTCCACTACATCAATCGCATCGCCGATCTCCTCCACGTCGAACCCGAGGGACTCCCGGAAACCCTGCGACCCTTCGAGACGCTGCGTCGCGTCGGCGTCTGGATGGCGAGTCGCCTCATTCGCCGCATGGACCTCGGCAATCGCGAGTATCCGCTGTCCTTCGATGACGCGCTCGCGCAATGCGCGTCCGTCGTGGAGCGCGCAACCGGCCAGGACCCCGCCCGCTTGCTCGCTCCCCTGCGAGCGCATCCGAAGAGCCTCGAGATCATCCGGCTCGCGCTCGAGGAGCGCGACGAGCGCAGCGGTCTCGACCGCGCGACGCTGGCAAGGATCCATCGCGTCGTGGAGGCGGCGCTGCCGACCACCCGCGAGGAAGCCGAGGGATTCCACGCCCGTCCGCAGGATCCCATCGAGGCGTTCGCGTTCGTCGGCACACGCTACGCCTACCGCGCGACCGAGGACATGATCATGGCGCTGCGGCGCGCCGGATACGACGACCTCGGCGTCCTCGATCTCGCGATCGCCGTGTCTGACGCGAACCAATGGGCGCGCACGCACCGCCTGCTTGGCTTGGCACCGGAGCTGTTCTACGTGACAGAGACCACGCCGGCAGCCTCACCACTCGCTGGCACCGCGCGCTCATAGGAGGGGATCATGAGTGTCACACAGCGCTTCATGCAGTATGCCGCGGCCTTCGAGGAGTCGTACGTCGACGACGACTGGGCGCGGATCGGGCAATTCTTCACCGACGACGGCGTGTACGCGACGGTCGGCCCGCCGCCGTTCGGAACCGTGCCGACGGACGTGCGGCGGTGCTCGCCGGCTTCAAGCAGGCCCTCGATGCCTTCGACCGGCGATTCGACAAGCGCGAGGTCGCCCTGGTCGAGGGGCCGATCGAGCGCGATGCCCGCACACTCTGGTTCAAGTGGAGTGGCACGTATCAGCGCGCCGGCCTTCCCGATCTCGTCATGGAAGGCGAGGAGACGGCGGTGTTCGAGGGCGACCGCATCAAGCATCTCGAGGATCGTTTCACGCCGGCGACCGCGGACCAGGTGATGGCCTACGTCACCGCGCACGGCGCGAAGCTCGCCACGCCGCCCAAGTAGTCCCCGCGAACCGTCGGCCGGATTCTCTGCGCGGTTTACCGGGCGGGCGGGCTCGATCCGGACCGAGCCCGCCGGTGATGCGCTCGTCTCGGCTACCGTCCGCGCAGCAGCGGCTTCACCTCGTGTATGAAGCGCTCGGCGTGCGAGTCGCCGCTGCCGACGCTCGCCAGATCCTGGAACCACAGGATCACCAGCTCGGCGCCGCGCTCGATGAAGAAGTTGAGCTCCTTGGCGATCTCCTCGGCGGTGCCGACGCAGCTCTCCTTCAAGAACCCCTCGATGCGCTCGCGCTTGGCGTGCGGCCAGTGGCGCTGGATGTAGGCCGCGCGCTCCTTCTCGTTGGCGAGAATCGCGCACGTGCGCTCGACGGAGATACGCATGGTGGCGGGGTCGCGGCCGACTTTGCGGCAATGGTCGTGCAGAATGCCGAGCTTGCTCTCGAAGACATCCGGACCGCGATTGTGGTTCCAGCCGTCTGCCACCTCCGCCACCATGCGGAGCGCGACCTTCTCGCCTTGTGCGCCGATCCAGAGCGGCGGGTTCGGCCTCTGCAGCGGCTTCGGCTCGTTCACGGCGTCCTTCACGGCGAGGTACTTGCCGGTGACGGTGGCGCGCTCCTCGGTCCACATCGCCTTCATGATGCGCGCCGTGTCGGCCATCCGGTCGAGCCGTTCGCGGATCTTCGGAAAGGTGTAGCCGTACGCCTGGAACTCGTCCTCCTTCCACCCGGCGCCGAGGCCGACGTCGACGCGTCCGCCGCTCATGACGTCGACGCAGGCACTCACCTTCGCGAGGTAGGCGGGGTTGCGGTAGAGACCGCAGGTCACGAGTTGCCCGAGGCGGATCCTCGAGGTCGCCTCGGCGAGCGCTGCCATCGTCGTCCAGCACTCGAACGTGGGCTCGATCTCGGTGCGCGGCACGGTGTGGAAGTGGTCGTACAGCCAGAGCGAGTCGTAGCCGATGCGCTCGAGCGTCTGCGCGACCCGCTTGGTCGTCGCCCACTGCGCGGCGCCACCCTCGATGCCGCGTAGCTCGAGCCGCCATCCTTGCGGCGCGAAAGTTCCGATCTGCACCATGGACTGATCCTCCTATCTTACGCGCGCGTCGCGCTGAGCGGCGCGGCGTGTGCGGAGTCGAAATACTCTTCGAGCCGAACGATCCGTCCGTCGCGTACCGTCCCGATGAGACAAGCGGGGATCGCGATTGCCGTCCCGTCGAGCGCCTTGCACCGCAACACGTGCTGCTGCACGAAGCCCTCAGGGGTCCGCAGCCGGCGGACGTCTTCGTAGCGCAGCTCGCTCACGTTCCGGACGACCCATCGCAACACGCGCAGGTTCTCATCGAGCGACTGCGCGATGCCGTCGTAGTTGTGCCACACGACCGCGTCGGGGGCGTAGACTCCACGCACCGCTTCGAAGTCGGCGGCGACGATCGCGGCGAGCAGACGCTCGGCGAGCTCGAGGTGCGGGTCGCTCATGCCTCGTCGCATATCACCGGTCGCGCCCACAGGCACGGGGTCGAGCCGCCGGCCGGGCCGCCTTGTAGGACCACCCCGCCCTGCGCTACGCCGGGCGTGCAGCGAAGGAGGCATGTCATGGACTATCAGCAGATCACCTATTCGACCGAGGGCCACGTCGCGATCGTCACGCTCAATCGTCCCGAGCGCCTGAACGCGTGGACGCGCCGCATGTCGGCGGAGTTGACGCATGCGATCACGCGCGCCAACGACGATCGCGCGATCGGCGCCATCGTCTTCACGGGGGCGGGACGCGGCTTCTGCGCCGGCGCCGACGTCACCGATCAGTTCAACGCCCGCCTCGAGGCGCGCGACGCCGGTCGCGAGGAGGAGTGGCTCGACAACGACTGGGTGACCGTGGTGCGCCAGGCCAAGCCGCTGGTGGCGGCGGTGAACGGCGTGGCGGTCGGCATCGGCATGACGATGATCCTGCCCTTCGACGTCGTCATCGCCTCCGAGCAAGCGCGCTTCGGGATGCTCTTCATCAAGATGGCGCTCGTGCCGGAGCTCGCCAGCACCTACTTCCTGGTGCAACGCATGGGCTTCGCGCACGCCAGCGAGATGTGCCTGACCGGCCGCTTCTATTCCGCCGACGAGGCCGGGCGAACCGGCCTGGTGAACAAGGTCGTCCCGCATGCGGCGCTGATGACGGAGGCGTTGGAGACGGCGAGCGCGATCGCCGCCAATCCCGACAGCGCGCTCCGCTGGATCAAGGAGCTGCTCACCCAGAACGCCGCCGACCCCGACTACAAGAGCGTCATGCAGCGCGAGAACGACCTGCTCGAACGCTCGATCGCGACCGCGGAGCACCGCGAAGCGGTGCAGGCGTTCCGCGAGAAGCGCGCGCCGAAATTCCGGTAGTTCAAAGTAACTGGATCGTCGGCTCCTCTTGCGTAGGCTCAACGGCACCGCGTTGGCACAGCGGGCCCGTCGGCTGAAGCGGCGCTGCGGGCCTTTCGGGTCCTTCACGACTCAGCCGTCGCGCAGCCTATCATCGCGCCTTCCTCCGCTGGCGCGCGACGACGTCTTGGACACGATCATTTGAGATCGTATCAAGTTCGATCACCGCACTGCTTCGTGCTACGGTCTCACGGCCGTCGGGCGCGGGGGAGCTTGAACGCTTCGTACACCCGTCATTTCTTCGACAGCGTCTACATCCGGATACGAAGGGTTCCACAAGCGGGCGGGGAAGTCCGCCCCAAAACCAAGGAGGTTTTGCATGCGACGGATCATCTGCCCCAGCCAGGCTGCGCTTCTCGTTCTCACGCTGGCCCTGCCGGCGAGCGCGGGAATCATCGACAAATTGCTTCCGCTCCTGAACGGCGTGAAGACCAAGCACGTCTTCACTGTGCCAGGCGTGACCTCTGCATTCGGCGGACTCGAGACCGCGTTTCTCTGCAGCTCGACTGACAGCAAACCCATGGATGTCGGAATCGAGATCTTCGACTACGACAGCACCCCGCTGAACGACGTCACGACCGGGAATGGTGTACAGAACATCGCGGCGGGCGAGACCCGTGTGATCGTGACCGCCGCCATAGCGGCGATTGCTGATGACGAGGTCATGACCCTCTCGAGCGCAGCCAATCACGGTGCTGCACGCATCATCAGCACCTCCACGAAGCTCCTTTGTACGGCGATGACCTTGGACGCGACGAACAGTCCCCCGACCTCGATGGTGAATCTCCACGTCATCTCGAAGCTCAAACAAAAAGGGAATTGAGCGGCGCTTCCTTGCGGAGCGGTCGTCGCAACGGTCCGCCCGAGATCTGACGCTTCGGGCGGACCGTCGCGTTCGAGAGTCGTCGACGCCGCCGCAGTCGAGGTTGCGCGTGAGGTGATAGCCGCAATGAACCGCCTTTCGGTTGTATCAATGAAGACGGGCTGCCCTCCGCCGCGATAGGGTTCGCGGCGGACCGCGGGGTCATCCGTGACGGAGCCCCAAGCACAAAGGAGGGCAGCCCGATGGAACAGTACTACGTTGGACTGGACGTGCACAGCAGGCAGAGCGCGTTCGTGATCGAGGAGCCAGACGGGCAGGTGATCGCGCGGGCGAGGTGCCGACCACGCCCGCGGGTTTCGCGCAGCTGCGGACGACACACAACCTGCCGCCCGGCACACCGGTGGCGTTGGAGACGGGGACCGTCGCGTTCTTCGTCGCGCGTCAGCTGGCGCACGTCGGACTGGCGCCGGTCGTGGTCGACGCCCACGAGGTGCGGCTCAAAGCGCACCGTCCGATGCAGAAGAGCGACCGGCGCGATGCCTTCGAGCTCTGTGAGGGGCTGCGGCGCGGCATCTACCGCGCGATCGTCCATGTACCGCCCGCGGCGGTGCCGCGCCTGCGCGAACGCTCGCGCGCCGCCGGCACTTCGTGCGTCTCCAGAGCACGCAGATCACCGCGGTGAAGAGCTTTGCTGCGCGGCGCGGGGCTCGGCCGGCTGAGCCGCAGCCTGGGCAGCGAGATCGGCTGGGCGAAGCTCCTCACCGCGCTGACCGAGTACCGCGAGCTGCGCGCGTACGTCGAGCAGCATCGCGCGCTCTGGCGCTGTGCGCGGGCGCAAGTGGCCGCGCTCGAGGCGGACCTGGCGCAGCAGTACGCCGCGTTTGCTGAGGCCCTCAAGCGCTTGCAGACGATCCCCGGCGTCGGGCCGATCGTGGCCGCGACGGCGGTCGCCGTCTTCTCCGATGTCAGCCGCTTCCCGGATGCCAAGCACGCCGCGAGCTACGCGGGCCTCGTGCCCTCGACGTACCAGTCGGGGGAGCGCGACGCCCACGGCCGGATCACGAAGCGCGGCGCCGCCGAACTGCGCACGATGCTCTGTGAAGCCGCGCACCATGCCCGCCGCCCCGACCATCCGCTGAATCCATACTTCGCCCCCCTGTGTGCACGCCGGGGCTACAAAATGGCGGTCATTGCTGTCGCCCATCGCCTCTGTCGCATCATGTTCGCCATGTTGCGCGACGGCGGCGATTTCGATGTCGCGAAGCTCGCGCTCGAGCAAGGACCATTCGAACACACGGTCACCCGTCTGTACCGCCGCAAGCGCCGAGGGCGCATGCACCGATGATGAAGATACACCCCGATGACCTCGTCGCGATGACCACGCGAAGCGCGCTCCAGTGCGAGCAGGACACCCCGGTTACGTTAATGGGCGTCAAGCCCGATCGGTTGTATGGGGCCTGCTCCCCGCAGCGAAACATGGGGCGATCGTCGACCCCGAATGGGTGAGTGGTGAGCGCCGATCCGTGCCGGATCGCGACCCTGCACTGTGCAGGAGGATGATGATCAAAGCGAACCCAACGTCATTGACAGCCCGTCTTCATGGGTGACGGAACGCGCGTTCTCGGACGTTCGTCTGTAGGCCCAAAGTGAAAATGTCCGGTTTCTCCAAAGTAGAGATGTCCGGTTCTCGGGCACGTTCTGGGCGCATGGACGGGCATTTGACGATGCGGGAAGCGGAGCGATTGCAGCGTCATGACCCGCATCGCCGAGCGGCGACTGACGCAGCGGCAGGCCGCGGCACAGTTCTGGGGCTGAGCGAGCGGCAGGTGCGGCGCCTGTACCGGCGTATCGGGCGCGCGGCGCCGCGGGCCTGGTGTCCGGCCATCGCGGCCGGCGGGAGTCAACCGCGCGGCTCCCGGACGCGCACGCGCAGGACGCGCTGGCGCTTGATCCGTGAGCGCTACGCCGACTTCGGGCCGACGTTCGCGCACCAGAAGCTCACCGAGATGCACGGGCTCACGGTTCTCGGTCGAGACGCTGCGGGGCTGGATGACCGCGGCCGAGCTTTGGGTGCCCGCGCCTGCAGCGCGCCCGGCGGAGCTACCAGCCCCGCGAGCGGCGCGCCTGTCTCGGCGAGCTCGTTCAGATCGACGGCTGCGACCACCGCTGGTTCGAGGACCGCGGCCCGCGCTGCACGCTGCTGGTCTACGTCGACGATGCCACGAGCCGGCTGATGGAGCTCGTGCTTCGCCGCCGCCGAGTCGACGTTCGACTACTTCGACGCACGCGCGGCTACCTCGAGCGCGCATGGCAAGCCCATCGCGTTCTACAGCGACCGGGCGAGCGTCTTCCACGTCCACGCCAAGCACCACGAGGGCGGCGCCGGGCTCACGCAGTTCGGGCGGGCGCTGCGCGACTCAACATCGACAGCATCTGCGCCAACAGCGCCGCAGGCCAAAGGACGCGTCGAGCGCGCCCACCAGACGCTGCAGGATCGGCTTGTGAAAGAGCTGCGCCTGCGCGGGCTCTCGCACCCCGGCCGCGGCCACGCCGTTCTTGCGCGAGTTCATGGCCGACTATAATCGCCGCTTCGCATCCCGCCCCGCGTCGCCCACGACGCCCATCGGCCGCTCCGCGCGGCCGAGACCTCGAGGCAGATCTTCACGCTCCAGGAGTACCGCGCGCATCACGAAGCAGCTCACCGTGAACTACAAGCGCGGCCTCTATCTGCTCGAGGACAGCGTCGCGACCCGCCGCTTACGCGGCGCGACGGCGGCCCTCGTGCGCGAGGATGCCGACGGCACGTCACGATCACCTTGGCCGGGACGCGTGCTCCCCTACCGCGTGCACCACCGCGACACGGCCCGGATCGCGCCGGGCATCGATCGTCGAACACAACCGACTTGGGGCCGCCTTCGCGCAGATCGCCGCGCAACAACGCGAACGAGACGCGAAGCGACTGACGAGCCGCAAGGTGAGCTTGCGAGAGAAGCAACGGATCCGAGCTGCGGCCGAAGCGCGCTGAATGCGCCCCGCTCTCCCGGCCGCCATCGGGGACAGAGGACATCTCTACTTTGGAGAGATACCGGACATTTCTATTTGGCGTTGACATCGTCTTCCTACCGGCCTCCGCTCAATCCATACTTCGCCCCCCTGTGTGCACGCCGGGGCTACAAAATGGCGGTCATTGCCGTCGCCCATCGCCTCTGTCGCATCATGTTCGCCATGTTGCGCGACGGCGGCGATTTCGACGTCGCGAAGCTCGCGCTCGAGCACGGACCATTCGAACACACGGTCACGCGCATGTACCGCCGCAAGCGCGCAGGGCGCGCCCACCGATGATGTCGACACACCACGCTGACTCGTCGCGATGACCACGCGAAGCGCGCTCCAGTGCGAGCAGGACACCCCGGTTACGTTAATAGGCGTCAAGCCCGGTCGGTTGTCTGGGGCCTGCTCCCCGCAGCGAAACATGGGGCGATCGTCGACCCCGAATGGGTGAGTGGTGAGCGCCGACCCGTGCCGGATCGCGACCCTGAACTGTGCAGGAGGATGATGATCAAGCGAACCCAACGTCATTGACAGCCCGTCTTCATGGGTGACGTAATGTCCGTCCTCGGACATTGGCTCTTCTATCCTCTTCTATCCCACTCAAGCCGAGCCTGGTGATCGGCATTCCAGGCGTCTACATGGCCGGTCAGGCATTACAAGGCTTTCTTGTGGGCGTTTCGCCGTTCGATATGCCAACTCTCGCTGTCATCGCGACTGGTTTCGTCGTCGTCACCCTGGTCGCCTGCTATCTTGGCGCGCGGAAAGTGACTTCTATCCAGCCGGCTCGACTCTTAAACGAGGAGTGAAATCGCGGATAGGAAAGTCTGTTGCATGTTCGGGTAGTGGGCCAGTTTGAAGTGACGAGCTCATGTACAGGTGTGCGGCTTGCCCTCCTGAGTCAGGAGGGCAGCGCGGGCCCGAAGAATCGGCTTCCAGATTTACACTGACCCACTACTCATGTTCGGCGGTCATGGACCGCCACACGTCAGCACATCGGCGATTGCGGCCGCGATCGGTTGGCCGGTATTTGCCTCGTAATAGGTAAATCCGGGCGACGGGTTCACCTCAAAGCAGTACCACTCGCCGCTTGGAGTGCGACGAAGATCGACACCGGACACCAGGAGCCCCATCGCACTCGTTACAGCGACGAGCTGCCGGCCGAGCATGTCGGGCAGCTCGTACGCCGTCAGTTCGGCCGGTCTGCCAGAGGCGCCTGCGTAACGATAGTCGGTCGCGTCTGACGCGATGGTGGTCGCGAACCAGCGCTCGCCAACCACGTGCACGCGCACATCGGTGCCGTCGATCCACTGTTGGAGCTGCACCGGCCCGTGGCCGAGTCTGGTCGAGCCGTTCGATGGAGGCGCCGCCGAGCTCGAGCGTGGCGACGATGCTGCGGATGCCGCTGATCGATTTGTAGACGATGCGTCGATGACGGTTCAGGAACGCCCGCGCCGCCGTGGGGTCGGTGGTGACCAGCGTCTCGGGCGTCGCAAGACCGGCCGCGGCGAGCGCCGCGAGCTGGAAAGGCTTGGAGAGGTTGGACCGGCCTGCCGCCGGCCGGTTGATGACCGTTGCCGAATGCGTTTGCATAACGGAGAGCAATGCCGCTGCGGCGACTGCCGCCGCCCCGGCACGTTGCGGTCCGGGCGCAGATAAACGCCGGAGATGTTACCGATATCGATCTTATTGCCGCCGATCTTCAGCCAGCCCTTTGGGTGTGGTCCGATGACGAGGTCGTACTCAAAGGACTGCAGCGCTGCGTCGTCGAGATGCGTGACGGCCGCCGAGCGATCGGCGAGCGCGTCGAGCACCGCCATGACCGGTTCATCTGCGGTCGTCCCCCCAGACGAGGATCATGCCGCTGTTTTGCACGTGAGGATCCTTGCAAGTGCGTCGGCAGCCGGCGGCGACGGCGCGGTCGTGGTGGTGATTGCCGAGAGACGGCCGCTCTTGTCGAAGGAAGCAAGCGCCCAGCACAAGCCCAGACGTCGGCAAACCTCCAATGCGGCCGCGGCCAGTAGCGAGACTGTAGTTTCCCAGTACCTGCTCGCCGACTACCTCGAAACTCGTCGCCCGGACCGGCGCGTGCTGCCGTCCCGAACTCCTGACCCGGAGCGGAGCGAGCGCCACGCCCGCCTCGACAGCAGCCTGCATCCAGCGTTCGGGCCGGAGCGCGGCTTCGCCGTAGGCGCCTCCCTCATCGACAGGGTTCACGACCCGCGCAGCCGTGGACGAAAGGACGTACGCCAGGAACGCATGCGTTTCCGCAGCCAGGTAGGCGCGGTCGTCCGGATGCGTGCGCGTCAGTTCCTCGGCATACACTGTCGAACGCCGGACGAACACCCCGGTGACGTGTTCATCCGGCACGATCTTTCCGCCGATAACCCAAGTCGCGGCGCTTCCCTTCGCCGTTGCCGGCCACGCCCAGCCTCGCTGAATCAGATCTTCGGCCGAGCACAGCGCGGCCGCCGGCCAGCGTGCCACGAGGTCCGCCGCCACCTCGTCGTGGCGGCTGGCCAGGACGACGATCACTCGGAGCCGCGGCGGGGTCCCGGCTTCTTCCTGGGTTTCCTGGCCGTCGACTTTCTGGGCTCCTCCTTGCCTTCGATGAGGCCGTGGCCGTGGATCTCTTCGTGCAGCCGTTGGGCTTCCTTCGAGACAACGACCTTATGCCCGCGTATGAACTCGTGCTTTTCCTGCGCCTTGCGCGCCTCTGCTGCCGAGATGCGGGTAGGTTTGATTTCCTCGATGATCGGTTCAGGCGCGCCGACGTCGGGTCGCTCTGCAGGAACGATGAATGCCCGTCCAAACTCCTCGTTCGCTGCGTCGATACTTTCCGCGACACTCCGCACCTTCTGCACCCACTCCTCTTCGATCAGTTCGAAGATTTCGTTCTCGCGGATACCCTTGATGTCGATGATGTCCGGAACGCGCTTCGCCTTGAAGTTTTCGATGATCTCGAGCTTGTCTTTGATCTCCAGCTTGAGCTCCTTAAACCATTTTTTGCGCTTGACCACGTCCACGTATTTGCACTTCGCTGTCGCGATTCCGTTGGCGATCAGTTTCAAGCAGTAACGACCGAGCGGCACCGTCAACGGCACCCTGAATCGACAGCTGTGCACGACCGTTCCGGTATTGATACCCAAAGTCGAGAACTCCGTCGATACGGCAGTAATACACGTTCGGCCCAGTGGTCGACTCGAGCCTTACAATTGGATAGTTCGTGGCCTGAGTTGCGTCATTGCCATAGTACACGCACTGCGACAGCCCATTGATCTGACGTCCCTTGAGCGTATACGTACCGCCGGGCACGAGCATGCTCGGGATCGCGGTGATCGTCGGTCGCCACACGGGGTCGGGCGCGTCGTCGGGCGTGTAGATGTCGACGATGGACGAGCAGGTCGTGTACAGCACCTGTCCGGTCGGAAGCATCAGCATGCGACCCTGGTACGGCACAGTCGCAGCGGTGGATGCGGCGGGTACTGTGCTGATGACGTTGGTCGCCGGGTCGTACTCGAAAAACGTCGACGGCGGATGGAAACCTGCGGGGTTTGTGATTGGCCCGGAGGTGAACAGCACCCGCCCGTTGGGCAAGAGGCACGCCGGCGCGTCCACGGCGCCATGCGCTTGCCCGTTGATTTGGGGGATCGTCGGCCCGGCCACCCAGGTTCCCACCTGATTGGCGATCGGCGGCGGCGTGTAGAGCGCTGTAAAACCGGTCGCGCCGATCACGAACACGCGGCCGTCGGGCAGCAACACTTGTGCGCCGATCTCGCGGATCGAATCGACCAGCGACTGCGGTGTCGCTCCGGCTGCGACCCATGTGTTCGCGGCGATCACGTATTTCTCCGCATTCGGCGGATTCGTAGCGTCCACCGACAGGATGCTGCCGTCGGGCAGCAGCGACCAGCCCTCCTCGGAAACGTTATTGATTTTATTGGCTGCCGCAGTCCAGGTATTGGTCGCCGGATCGAAGATCGCGGTCTGCTTGGTATTGATCCGTCCCACAAACCAACGCCCGTCGGGCAGCACGCAACCCGGAGAGTCGCCGATCGCCGTCCAGCCTGCAGGCGGCTGGATTAGCGTCCATGTGTTGGCAATCGGGTCGTAGATCTCCGAGGTCGCCAGAAAAACCATGGTGAAGCCGTCGTACTCACCCCCCGAGTAGATTACGCGCCCGTCGCGCAACATACCCGACGCATAGTAGAGCGGCGCCTCGGTGCTGCTCGCAAGTGTGGTCCATGTGCCGTTCGCGTAGTCGCCGTGGGCGTTCGGTCTGAGCTTGTACCAGGCGTTGGTGCCGTAGCCTTGCGCCAGCACTGTGCCGTCGGTGAGCAGGAACATCGTCGCCACCTCGTCCGGTGGCGCGTTTGTAATTGTCGTCCAGGTGCCTGCCATGTCGCCTCCTGATGTGTTGTGTATGTGTAGAGTCAGCCGTCAGCACGAATCATCGAAAGGCTCAGTGAATTTTTCGGAGGAAATTGCTCAGGGATTGATCCTGATAGTACGGCTGAGGCCCTCACCGCGAATGTTCATCGTCGACGTGGAATCGGCAGGGCCCGTGAAGCTGCCATCGTTGTACGACATGACGTTGAGCTGAACGTCGAGACCGGTCGGCAGGTCAGCGGCGGGAATGGTGGCCGTACGCGAGGAGCCAGGTGCGTCATACGTCCTGTCGGTTCCGCAGTTGGGGCCGCAGGAAAATTGCGCCGAGATCACGAACCGATCGGGATCCGTCGCGCTGGTCCACGTTACAGCGATGGGGCCCGTCGCGGGAAACGTCGCGCCGTCGGGCGGCGCGGTAATCACCGAGTCCTCAGGCACCTTGCCGACGCCCGCAATCGTCATCGCACCGATGGCGACGTGCAGTTGAAGCGGGTTGCCGGCCGGCACCCTGACGGGCAACGTGACGTGATAGCCCTTATCCGCGGCCACTGGGGCCGGCGTGCCATTGACGCTGACGGTGGCGTTATCGATCAGCGTCGTACCGCGAAAGACGTATACGTGCTCGAACATGAAGGTCATGTCGTGCCCGAAGATGCGGTAAGGCTCGGCGACCGTGATCGTCGGATAGCCGACGAACGCTTCGCCGCGAATGTTCATCGTCGAGCCGGATGCCGCCCTCCAGTTGAACGCCCCATCGTCGTACGCGAAGGCGCTGATGACGATCGGCAGGTCATTCGGTAGATCGCCCAGGGGGATCGTCAACGAGCGGTCGGCACCGCTCGCGTGGTAACGCTTGCCGGTCGAGCAGTTCTGTCCGCACGAGTACTCGGCGTTGACTTGGAAACGATCGGGGTCGGTGGCGCTCGTCCAGCTCACCGGAATCGGCTGCCCGGGGGTGAACGTTGCTCCATGCGGCGGAGCCGTCATCACCGGCGCCTCGGGTACCGTCCCCTGTCCACGGATCGAGAAGAGTCCCGAACCCACTCGGACGAAGAGACGGCCGCCGACCGGCACCGCAGACGGCAGCGTGGCGTGGTAGTGCGAGTCTGCACCCAGCGGAGCTGCCGTCCCGTTCACGCTTACCGACGCGTTGGTGACCGGTATCCCGTCGCGCGTGACGCGCACGTGCTCGAATTTGGGTCCCATGTCTCGGCCCTGGACCAACGTGCACGAGCTGGCCGCCAAGAGCACGAGGACACCGCCGATTGCGTTGACCGAGCGCCGCACCACCTGCAATGGACACCTCCTACCGCGGCCGCGACACTGCGACCGCCCTCAACGCGCCACTTCCCTACAAGCCAGGTTGATAGGCCGGATGAACGGCCTGTTGGTTAACGTAACGTCCGTTCTCGGACATTGGCTCTTCTGTTCCTGTTCCCTCGAGCCAAGGCATCCCAATCGGGAATTGATCGAATGGTCTATCACAAGCCACCTCGCACCGCGCGTGCGTAGCTGGTGCTGATCTTGCCGTTGGCGAGAACGAACCCGTCGTTGAAGTCGATAAGCCAAGCGACGCTGGGGTCGTCGGTGACTGTCGTGGACGACGAATAGATGGATGCCACCGTCGGTCCAAACTCCGGAGCGACGCACGGGCTCGTGGTGCACTGGAAGGGTTCCGCCACTATGGTGTGCAGCTCGAGAATTGTCGGCAATCGCCAATCGCACTGGCTTGCGAAGCACTCACCATCGTTCAGCGTCGAGAGGAAGCTCGTGTAGGCGGTACCCTCCGCCAACGTTCCCGTCGCGCTCCAGGTATAGAAATTGTCCGCGTCATGCGGATCAGTGAGGTTCGGGGTGGTATCCAGGCTATCCTTCTTCTCCCACTGGAGCCCCGTCAGATCATCCGAAACCGTACCGTCGCCGTTATCGACGAACCGAGGAGCATCGCACGCGGTCCCTGTGCCACGCGCCTTCCTCTGCAGGATAGTCCACGTTGCGGCGTACTTCTCGCGACATTTCGAGAGCCCCTCCTCGAACTTGAGGGAGTCGGCAAAGGCGCCGAGGTACCATTTGGCCCACAGTCCCCGTTCGCAAGCTTCGTACTTTCCAGCCGCCTTGTGGCGTCCCTTCTGGCACTTCTGTTGGTCTGTCGGCTTGGCATCGACAGGATGTGTCGCGCTCAGCAGAACGGCGGCCGTAATCGCCAACCCCGCGAATCGTATTGGCGTCCACATAAGATCTCCTCCTCGAAGAGCTTGTCGCGCCGGAGGTTGCCGAGTGCGCCCGTCAGACGCGAGCGTCCGTGCAAGGTGCACCTCCCACCGCAGGGGGACGCGGTAGACTACGAGAATCTGTCGTGAATGCGGTCTCGCTAGCCCTGTCACGACGCCGCTGTCAACCGAATTCTGCGTTACCGATGTGAAGGTGCGCCATTCTGGATCAGTTGACCTTGTTTGCGCGGGCTCCGACGGGACTGCGGCTGAGATTAGCGACATTTTCTCGACGAATACGGCATTAAGCTTGAGGCGACTTGAAGGCGGCGTTTCACGCACTCGCTAGCCGCCCATTCTCGGAGGGTGGAACCGATGCTGCATTACCTCCAAGTTACCTCGGGAGGCGTCGCCGTCCTGCGCACCGCTCCAAGTGATTCGAGACATCAGAACGACCGGCACGAGGTCGTCCGTGGCGGTTCCTGATCCGTACTCTGAGAACCTTTCCGTCGTGGCCACAGGCTGGGCGACTCCTGGCGAGCCAGTCCTTGAAGCCAACCACTCCGTGCGGGCAAGGGCGAGAGCTTCCCAACCGCTCACTCTCCCCCTCACACAGACAACGGTGCCAGTGAGGGTCATAGTCGGGATGAACGGCCTTGTCGGTTGTATCAATGAAGACGGGCTGCCCTCCGCCGCAATAGGGTTCGCGGCGGACGACGGGGTCATCCATGACGGAGCCCCAAACACAAGGGAGGGCGGCGTGACACGCGTCGCAGCGAAACCGCGCGAAGCCCTGGCTGCAAACACCGCACGTGAGGAAGTCGCAGAACTCCTGCTCGACGAAGGCCGGGAGCCCGCGATCGTCGTCCGCGCATACGGTGCGGAGGAAGGTGGCAAGATGGGCGCGCACGATCCGGTAGAGCACCGTGTGCTCGGCGGCGCGCGGGCGGTAGAGCTGCGGCGCCGGCGCGGGCGTGGACGCGGCCCATCCCACGCGCCGGTCATCCGTGGGCGCGGCGGTCCGCGCGAGACTACGAGTAGCGGTGGAGCAGGAAGAGCGCGGAGGCGAGGAGGGTCATCACGCCGGTGGAGAACGTGTTCTTCGACCGGAAGCGCCGCGCCGGCTAGAGGGCAGCCGATCGGTGCCGCCGAATCCTCGTTGGTCGACGCCGCCGCACGCGCCGACGCTGGCATCGCAGGCCCGCCCTGGCGTAGGATCGCGACGTTCGGGCTCGTGATCGGGCGGCGGAGCACGGATGGGGTCGCCGCCGGGGAGGAGGGGTGGATGAGGCATCGATTCCGCGCCAGCCGGCTCTCGCGGGGGAACCGGCTCTTTCCGACCGAGGTGCAGCTCAGCGACCGTCAGGTGAGCCGCATCAAGGCGTCGTTCGCCGGCAAGGTCGAGGAGAGCATCAGCCTCCGGCAGGTGTCTTCGGTGACGGTCGCCCGCGGCGTGTGGTGGGCGGACGTCGTGGTGCATTCCTCGGGCGGCACCGACCCGCTCAGAACGAGCGGGCTCGCGAACGGCGACGCCGACCAGTTGAAGAAACTGATCGAGGAGTATCAGACCAACCTCCTGCAGCTCGGCACGGCAGACTTGAGCAGGCTGCGCGCCTGCCCGCGCTGCGCCGAGCTCGTCAAGGCCGCCGCTCAGGTGTGCCGATGGTGTGGCGGCACGCTGCCGATCGAGCTCACCGAGGAAGTGGGCGAGGCCGAGGAACAGGCGGCCCCCAAGGAGTGGAGCTGGCGCTAGCGCCAGGCGTCGCGAGCGCTCGCGGGCGCGCGTCGAATCCGACCGCCACGCCCAGATCGATTCGCGACGCTCGCGGCGCTACTGGCGGAGCACCGGCCAGCTCGCCACGACCGCGCCGCCGCGCACCACCACCAGGTCGCCGAACTGGAGCATCACGGCCTCGCTCTGGGTCGGGCGCAGGAACACGTAGTCGTCGACTTCGAGGGCGACGGCCGCCGAGCCGTTCACCATCTCTTGATTGGAGCTGCGACCGTACATCGTGTTGTTGCGGAGGCCGGGCGGCGACTCGAGGTGCGCCAGCCAGTTGCCACCATAGATGAAGAACGTCCGTGCCCGATTCGGATCCCACCAGGTGAGCAGCGCCGACAGCGCGTCGAGCCCCGGGAGACGCGTGCCGGATACCGCCTTCAGGACGGGAGTGGCGATGAAGAGCGCCGGTTCGTGCTCGGCGAGCGTGTCGATGTCGAAGTCGGTCGGCTTCACCAGCGCCGGACCCGACGGAGAGGTCGTTCAGGAGGGTGCTGTTCTCGTACAGTCGGTACGTCGGGCTGCCCGCTCCATTGAGCGTGAGGCGCTCGTTCCAGAGCTGCGGGTAGCGGGTGCGCGCGACGTCGATGTAGCCGCTGATAGGTCTCTACCGCTTCGCGGAACAGCGAGTCGCGCGAGCGCAGCAGCGACGGCAGCTTGACGACGTGCGGGTCGTAGCCCATGAACCCCGAGAACTCGAGACGCTGCGGGTGGGCGGCGATCATCGCCAGCATGCGCTCGAGGGTGGCGACGTCGGCGACCCCACCGCGGTGCAGGCCGACGTCGATCTCGATGTTGACGCGCAAGCGCTGGCCGAGCGTCTCGGCGAGTTGCCGGTACTGGTCGAGACGCTCGGGCGTGTCGAGCAGCCACTGCAGCTGCCGCGACGGGTCGAACCCGCCGCGCAGCTCCGCGGTAGAACGTCTCGGCGGAGCGGACCGGGAGCGGCTTGCCGAGCAGGACGTCCGCCTTCGGTAGTTGCTCCGCGACTGACGTTCAGGAAGGGCTGATGGAAGGACATGACCCGATCGGTCGCCCGCCCGCTCGGAGATGTACTGGATGAGCGGAATCGACGGCAGCGACTTTGCGACGACGCGAAAGTGCTTGGGCGGGCGGATCGAGCGCATCAGCACCGCGAGGTTGTGATCGAGGCGATCGAGATCGAGGACCAGGCACGGCCGCGCCGGCCCGTTCTCGCGGAGCGCCGCGTTCAGGCCGCGGAAGTACTCGTCGTAGACCCCGCCCTGGTCGCGCGGCTTCGCCGAGTACAGGAGCGCGGCGACGGTCGCCGCGGCGATCGCGAATGCGCGCCGTCCCGTCACGTTGCGCCCAGGACACGCCGCAGATGGTCGTTCAGGAATCGTCCGCGCGGATCGAGACGGCGGCGCACCGCCTGGAACGCGTCCCACTTCGGATAGAGCGCCGCGAGCTGCTTCGCGGTGAGCGTGTGCAGCTTCCCCCAATGGGGACGGCCGTCGTACTTCCAGAAGATCGGCTCGACGAGGGAGAACAGCTCACCGTAGTCGCGCTTGTGGTACTGGTGGATCGAGATCGAGGCGCTGGCGCGTCCATAGAAGGGGCTGAGCCAGCAGTCGTCGGCGGCGACCAGGCGATACTCGATGGGGAAGAGGGTATTCAGGTCGCGCGCCTTGACGGTGGCGAGGATCTCCTCGAGACACTCCGGACCCTTCGCCGCCGGCAGCTCGTACTCCATCTCGTTGAAGCGCACGCTGCGCGGGCTCGGGAAGATCCGGTACGAACGCTCGACCCTGGTGCGGCTGGGGAAGACGCTCATCAGCGAGCGTTGGACGGCGCCGTCGATCGGCGGGATGGCGTGTGCGGTCTCGCTGGCCATCCAGAGGATCAGATCGATCGGAATGTCGATGGTGGGTGGCGGCGTCGGGGCGGCGTCGGTTTCGGCGAGCGTCTTCACGATCGCGGTCGGCGGCCTTGAAGAAGGCCCAGAACTCGAAGTGGCGGTGGCCGTCGCGGAGCGCATCGAGCCGGCGCGAGCACCTCGTCGAGCTCCATCGCGTACGTGCGCTCCTCGAGATGATACGTAGCGCGGTTCTGCAGCCGGATCTGGGTGATGATCCCGAGGGCGCCGAGCGAGGTGCAGGCGGCGTGAAAGACATCGGCGTCGCGCTCGGGGGTGCACTCGACGATGTCGCCGCTCGCCGTCACCAGCCTGAGGCCGCGGACCAGCGACGAGAATGATCCGAGCGTGATCCCGGTGCCATGCGTGCTGGTGCCGATCGCGCCCGCGAGCGACTGGCTGTCGATGTCGCCCTGGTTCACCAGCGCTTGCCCGCGCGCCCACAGCGCGTCGCCGACGTCGCGGATGCGCGTGCCCGCCCACAACGTCGCCTGGTGACGGGTCGAGTCGTGGTCGATCACGCCGCTCAGGCGATCGAGGGAGACCAGGGTATCGTCGGTCTTCACGAGCGCGCTGAAGGAGTGACTGGCGCCCACGGTGCGCATCGCCTCGGTCGTGCGCCGCAACTCGGTGACGAGGGCCTCCTCGCTCGCGGGGGTGAGCCAACGCGCTGGGCGCGAGACCTGGCTCCCCGACCAATTGGACCAGCCGCCGGATGTCGCTTCGCCGGCGGCGAAGCGCGCGGGTACGAAGGCGCCCGCGCCGAGGGTGGCTGTCCCGAGCGCGGCGCGCAGAAGCTCCCGGCGTGTGAGGCCTCCTCCTCCCATGGCACCCGGCCGGCGTGTTAGCACGCTCGGTTACCGAACCGCCACCTCATGGAGATCGAGCGCTTCTCGCCCGTCGTCCCCGATTTCTTCGGTGCTTGTCATGCGTTTCCGCATCGCCACTCATCCTGAGTGGGGATTGGCCTGCGGCGCGCTGCTCTCTACCCTCGCGCAACCCGGGGCCGTGTACCCGACCAACCGACTGCAAGAGGACGAGGTTTCCATGAGAACGCGTGTCGCCATCGCCATCGCCGCCGCTCAGTCTCTGCGCCATCCGCGCGCTTCCCGCCGCCGCCCAGGGCCACTACCAGGAGTTCGGGGACGCGCGCGGCTTCTTGAACATCGTGCCGCCCGGTCAGGACGGCGTGCTGAACGGCCCCGAGACGATCGCTGGCGCAGGGCGGCACGTATCCGCCGCACGTGATGGATCAGCTCGCCATGTACGGCGACCTCGTCTACAACGCGCCCGGCCTGACCGACGCGCAGCTGCTGCAGTTCTTCAAGGACGCTTCCTTCGGCGTTCCCGACACCGACATCGAGCGCACCTATTCTCCCACCGCCGGCGTGACCGTGGTGCGCGATGCGAGCTTCGGCGTGCCCCACATCTTCGGCGAGACGCGCTACGCGACCATGTTCGCGCAGGGCTACACCGGCGCCGAGGACCGGCTCTTCCTCATGGACGCGCTGCGCCACGTCGGGCGCGCCCGTCTCTCGGAGTTCCTCGGCGCGTCGCCGGGGAACATCCACATGGACCGCGAGCAGCTCGCGATCGCTCCCTACACGGAGGCGGATCTCACCGCAGCAGCTCAACGACATCTGCAACTCCGGTCCGGAAGGGGTACTGGGCTGCGCCGATCTCCAGGCGTACACCGACGGTGTCAATCAGTACATCACCGAGGCGCTCGGCGACCCGACCAAGCTGCCGGCGGAGTACCCGGCGCTGCAACAGGTGCCGATGCCGTGGAAGCGCGAGGACACGGTGGCGATCGCGTCGCTCGTGGGCGGTATCTTCGGCAAGGGCGGCGGCGGCGAGCTCACCAACTTCTGCGGCTTGAAAGCCATGACCACCGCGCTCGGTAACGCCACCACGGCACGCGCGGTCTTCGACGATCTCCATTTCGCGAACGACCCGGAGGCACCCACGACCTCACGCGACCCGCAGCCCTACATGACGAACCTCGGCCCGGTGGATCCGAGCGCGCACCCCGACATCGACTGCGCCAGTCTGGTGCCGATCGATCCGACGGGTCCCCCGCTTCAGGATCTTCTCGACGCGATCGCGCAGGGGCCGTCGGGGTTCGGCCTGCCGGGCGGGCTGAGCAACGCGATCCTGGTGGCCGGCGATCGCACCAAGACCGGCCGACCGATCGCCGTCTTCGGACCGCAGACGAGCTACTACATGCCGCAGCTCCTGGTCGAGAAGGACGTCCATGGACCGGACATCGACGCGCGCGGCGTCGCGTTCGCCGGCACCGACCTCTACGTGCAACTCGGTCGCGGCCGCAACTACGCGTGGTCGGCGACCTCGGCGAGCGGCGACAACGTCGACCAGTGGGTGCTGCTGCTCTGCGAGCCCGGCGGTGGTACGCCGACCATCGACTCGCTCGGCTACCTGCGCAACGGCGTCTGCGAGCCGATCGAGGCCTACGAGCACGTTCAGCTCGCGAAGCCGAGCGCGGGCGGAATTCCGGGCGTGCAGGAGAACTCCTGCAACGACGCGGTCGACGACGACGGCGACGGCTTCGTGAACGATGGTTGTCCCGCAGTGGGATTGCCCGAGCTGCCGATCTTCTGCCTGGACGCGGTCGACGACGACGGCGACACGGTGGTGAATGACGGCTGTCTGCCGATCGCCGGCACCGACATCGTGCTGTCGTTCCACGTCGAGCGCACCGAGCACTACGGGCCGCTGGTCGCGCGCGGCACGCTGGCCGACTCGACGCCGATCGCGATCGCCAGCCTGCGCTCGACCTACCAGAACGAGCTCAACTCCGCGCGCGGCTTCGGCCGCATCAACAACCCGAACTTCATGACCAACGGCTACGACTCGTTCCGTCAGGCCATGGGTGACGGCGTCGACTACACGTTCAACTGGTTCTACATCGATGCCGACGACATCGGATATCAGCACTCCTGCAAATGTCCCGAGCGCACGCCGGGCGTCGATCCCGATCTGCCGCCCTGGGGCGACGGGCGATTCGACTGGCAGGGCTTCATCTCGCTCGCGGAGCAGCCGTCCGACCTCAACCCCGCCGAAGGCTACATCACCTCGTGGAACAACAAGCAGGCGCCGCTCTTCCGCGCCAGCGACAGCAACTTCGGCTTCGGTCCCGTCTACCGGAGTCAGATGCTCGACAAGCGTGTCGTGGCGGCGATCACCGCCGGGCTCGTCGAGCGCGCCGACATCGTCGACGCCATGGAGGACGCCGGCACGGTCGATCTCCGCGGGCAGGAGACGCTTTCGCTTCTTCTCCAGGTTCTCGGCGCGACGGCGCCCGGCGGTGCGGACCCGCGTGCGCAGGACATGCGAGATCGGCTCGCAGCCTGGCTGACGACCGAGACCCACCGGCGCGACCACAATCACGACGGCGCGTACGACGATCCCCAGGCACCGGCGATCATGGACGCCTGGTGGCCGCGTCTCGCGCACGCGATGTTCGATGCGAGCTCCGGCAACGCGATCACCAACCTCCACCTCGAGATCGACGACGGCAACCGCCGCGCACACATCGGCTCGGCCTTCCAGGGCGGCGTCTACGGCCACGTGAACAAGGATCTCCGTCAGGTCCTCGGCCTCTCGGTCGTGGGTCCGTGGTCGCGGACGTACTGCGGCGCAGGCGTTCTCGCCGACTGCCGCACCGCGCTCTGGGATTCACTCTCGCAGGCGGCGGCCGATCTCGAAACCGAGTTCGCCGACCCCGACGTGACCGATTGGCAGCGCGCCGTCGCCGACGAGGACGTGCGTCACTCGGCCACCGGCATCACGAGCGTCCCCGCGATTCACTGGATCAATCGGCCGACGTTCCAGCAGGTGGTGCAGATCACCTCCGGCGCGTGCGGTCTCGCGCCGGCGACCGGCTGTCACACGCCGACGGCTGCTCGCAAGTCGTTCCTCCAGCTCAAGGACAGGTCGCCCGACAGCAAGGACCGGCTGGTGTGGAAGTGGAGCAAGGGTTCCACGACGACCAAGGCCGAGTTCGGGAATCCGCTGGCCTCGACCACGTACGCTTTCTGTGTGTACGACGGCGCTTCGCAACTGGTGTCGCGTGCCAACGTCCCCGCCGGGGGTACCTGCAACGTCCTGAGTCCCCGTCCGTGCTGGCGGGAGAACACCCTCGGCTTCAAGTACGTCGACCGCGACCTCACGCCCGACGGCATCCGCAAGGTCATTCTCAAGTCGGGTCCGGCCGGGAAGGCGAAGGTGCTCGTCCAGGGACGGGGAGACTTCCTCGACGTTCCGACGCTGCCGCTCGCGAGCCTTCCGATCACCGCGCAAGTCATCAACAGTGATGGGGAATGCTGGGAGGCGAACTACAGCACGGCGCTGAAAAATCAGCTCGGTCTCCTAAAGGCCAAGTCAGACTGATTGCGAAGTGTGAAGACGGGACCTGGCGCTCCCCGGTTGTGCGGTCGCGATGGCGTCTACGGGGGGAGGGCCAGGTCCCCGATTTTCTTCCCGGGTCATCCCACGCAATTGCTCGCAAAAGGCGCGTCCCAGGTGATTGCCGATTTCGGAAGGACGCGCGAAACGTAAGGCGATGGAAAAGATCGGTGTGCTGCTGGTCGACGACCACACGGTGGTGCGTCGTGGGTTGCGCAAGATCCTCACCTCGGACGCCGAGATCGACGTCGTCGGCGAAGCGGAGGATGGACGCAGCGCCGTCGAGTCGGCGCGGCGCTTGCGACCGACGGTGGTCGTCATGGACGTGAGCTTGCCGGGTCTGAATGGGATCGACGCCACTCGGCAGATCCTGAAGGGCAGCGAAGGGACGGCGGTCCTCATCCTTTCGATGCACGCCGACGACGTCTACGTCCGCGAGGGCTTGAAGGCGGGCGCGCGCGGCTACCTCCGCAAGGATACGGAGGAGTTCGATCTCATCGAAGGCGTCAAGGCGCTGGCGCGGGGCGGCTCGTACTTCGGACCATCGGTCTCGCGCGTGCTCGTCGAGGGCCAGCGCCCGAGCGGCTCGTCCAACCAGGACGCGTTGTGGCAGCTGTCGGGGCGCGAGCGTGAGGTCATGCAGCTGATCGCCGAGGGCAAGACCAAGCGGCAGATCGCGGCCATCCTCATGCTGAGCCCGAACACCGTCGAGACCCACCGCAAGCACGTGATGGAGAAGCTCGCGCTCCACAACACCGCAGAGCTGGTACGAGCGGCGGTGCGCGCGGGCATCGTGCGTTAGCGCGCGCGGGTGATCGACAGCTCGCGCGCGGTGGGCTAAAGCACGGGCCCGCCATGACGTCGCGAGTCGCGAGTGAGCGGACCGTCGTGTCCGCCACCGAACCCCGTGCCGCCGCGCCCCTGGTCTCGATCGTCATTCCGGCGCGCAACGAGGAGCAGTCGATCGCCGGTTGTCTCGCCGCGCTCGGCGGGCAGACGTTCGGCGCCGAGCGACTGGAGGTCATCGTCGTGGTCGCGGGCGACGATCGGACCGCGGAGGTCGCCGCCCGGGTCGGCGCCGATCGCTTCCGCCGCCTCGACGTCGTGCGCCTCGAGGCCGGCAACAAGAACGCCGCCCTCGCCCTCGGCTGCGCGCGCGCGGCGGGTGAGCCGGTGGTGCTGCTCGACGCCGATACCGAGCTCGCCCCGGATGCCGTCGACGAGCTGGTGCGGGCACAAGGCGGGCGGTCGAGCCAGGTCGTGCACGGCGCCGCGTTGCCGCGCCATTCGACCTGGGTGAGTCGCTACTGGGAGCTCAATCGCAAGCTGACGAAGGATCTGCGCTTCGACGGGCAGGTGAGCGGCGAGCTCGTCGCTCTGCCGCGTAGCGTGCTGCGATCCGCCGACCTGCCGGCGCTCTTTCCGGATCGCGTCGGTGCCAAGGATGATCTCCATCTCGGACGCGCGCTCGAGGCCCGCGGTTGCATCATCGCGTACGAGCCGCGCGCGCGCGCGACGACGCTCGTGCCGTGGACGTTGCGCGGTCTGGTCGTCACCATGCTGCGCAACCGGCGTGGCGCGATGGCGGTGGTGTCGCTCGGCGAGGCGTTCGTTCAGGCCGCGGCGAGCGCGCTGGTGGTGGGCGCTCTCCCGGCGGCGGCGCTGCTCGCCGGCCGTGCGCCTGGGCTCGCGACGCTGGCGCTCGCGCCGCTCGCCGCGTACGCGGCGCGGCGCGTCTGGCAGGTCGAGACGCTCCGCCGTGCTGGTCTCGGCGATCATCGGCGTGACCTGCCGGGCTTCCTTTTCCTCGATCTTCTCGGACGTGCGCTCAAGCTCTGGGCGTTCGCCGAGCGCCTCGCCGGGAAAGGGGCGCCGGTGACGTTCCGGGGCTCCCGGCCGGCCGGCGCGCCGGGGTCGCGGTCGGCACCGGATCCCCTCGAGCCGAGCGGCGCCAACCGGGAGCGCGAGCCGTGAGCACTGATCCGCAGCGCGTCCCGAGTCTCGCCGACGTCGAGGCCGTACAGCCGCACGAGAGCGTCGGGCTCACGCAACGTCTGTGCCGTCCGGTATCCAAGCACCTCACGCGCTGGCTCATGGAGTACGGGGTGTCGGCAGCGGCGGTGAGCGGGGTCAACATCGCCGTCGGTATCATCGGCGCGGCGTGCCTCGCCTGTCCGGACATCGCGGTGGCGCTGCTTTTCATCCCGCTCGCCTACTTCGGCGAGGTGCTCGATTGCTCGGACGGCGAGATCGCGCGCTTGCGCGGCACCAGCGACGTCACGTTCTTCTTCGCCGACGTGGCCGGACACTATTTCGTCACGCCGCTCGTGGTGTTGGCGCTCGGGGTGCGCGCGGCCGTGGAGACCGACGCGATGCTACCGCTCGTGCTCGGTGCGCTCGGCGCGATCTTCTGCACGCCGACCATCACGCTCTATCGGGTACGAAGCTCGATCCTGCTCGAGGAGGTCCTGGCGCGCGCGGCGCGTGCGCCGACCACGGTGCATCCGCTGATCACCTCGCGCGAGGGGCGCCTGGCGGGCGACTTCGGCTTCGACCGTCCGACGCATCGCCTGCGCGTCTCGCTCGGCACCGGCATGACGATGCTGGTCGCCGGCGCGCTCGTGGTCGAGCTGGTCACCGGCGTGATGGCAACACGCTGGCTCTCGCTCGCGACCGCGATCCTCTTTCCCCTCTGGCGCGCCTACGACTACGCTGCGACGATCCGCACCGGCCGGCCAGCACGCGAGCTGCGGCGCATCCTCGGCGAGTCGTGAGCCGCGGGTGTAGTGCCGGGGTCGTTCAGCGGCCTGCTCCTCTCTCCGCAAGGGTGACGACGTGAGCTGGCTCTCGGTGACGCTCGCGATGTATCGCACGGTCCTGCGCCGTGCCGCCGATCGCATGCGCGCGAACTGGTACGTCTTCGCGAGCCTGTTCGCGTATGCCGCCATCATGCGCCTCGCCGCGGAGCTCGCCGTGTTCCTCGGGTTCCTCGGCGGCTTCGTCCTGAGCCTCGCCTCCGCCGCTTGCATGGGCTCGTTTCTCTCCGTGATCGAAATGGTCGTGCGCACCGGCAAGGTGTCACGCGAGGACTTCTTCCGCAGCTGGGGCGTCTACCTCTGGGACGTCGTCGGCGTGACGTTCGTGCTGTGGCTCTTCTTTGCGCTGGTGCGACCCGCATTGGCCACCTTGCCACAAGGTCCCCCCATCATCCTCGGCATCGTGCTCGTGCTCGTCGTCATCCTCAATGTCGTTCCCGAGCTCATCTATCTCGGGCGCTGCTCGTCCCTCGAGCTGCTGGCGCAGAGCGTGAGCTTCATCGGCGACAACTGGATCGAATGGTTTCCGATGACGGCGGGGCTGGCGGTGCTCGTCTATGCGGTCGGTGTGCTGCCGATGGCGGGGGTGCTCGCGTGGTTGCAGTCGGCGGTGGTGGCGCTGCTCGTCTGCTTCGCGATGGTCGCCCGCGGCTTGCTCTTTCTCGAGCTGCATGGCTCGAGCCGCCGCGGCCGCGCCTTTCGCCATCGCATGGGAGCCTGACCGCCCGCCGCGAGCTATTCTCGCGGTCTCGGCTGAGCGGTATCGCTCACGCGAGCGTCTCCCAGTGGATGACCCAGAACCTCGGCAGCGGCGGCGCCAGCTCCAGGTGGCCGCCGAAACACTCGAAGCTGGGCTTGTGGGAGAGGCGCTCGACCACGAGGTGGAGGAACTCCTCGGTCGATTGCGTGCCCGGATCGCCGAGGTCGACGCGACGCCGCTCGCCGCACTTGGTACAGCTCACGTCGACGTGCATGGTCCCGGCGTCAGCGTCTTGGCGCGTCCCGCGAGCCACGCGTTCAAGTCGGAGACGTACCACGGGGAGAAGGGCCGGTCCGACGGACCACCCGCGATCGCGGTGTGCACCTCTCTCGTGCCGAGGTCGGTGACGAAGCGATAGGACGGCGCGAAGCTCGTGTCGCGTCCCCAGGCGCGGTAGATCTGCCCCTGGCGGATCGTCGCTCGACCGCCCGCCAGCGCCACCGGACCGCGATCCAGACCGAGCCAGCGCGGCAGCTTGCCGCCCAGCATCAGGTGGCGCAGGGTGAGCTGCTGCGCGCTTCCCCAGGTGCGCACCGGTCCGGCGAGGGCGCGCTCGGCGACCCGCTCGAACACCGCCCGCTGCCCGAGCGGGCGGTACCAGACGCTGTCGGAATCGAGCAGGACGCGGTCGAAGTTGGCGTAGAAGTCGGTCGACGATTCCGGTCTCGCCGGTCAGGTAGCGCAAGACCTCGGCGCCGCAGCGCGCGCCGAAGACCTCGACCAGAAGCTCGCGATAGAAACGCTCGAAGAGCACCGCCCCTTTCGACTCGAGATCGTAGCGACAGTCCCAATCGCGCAGCAGGATGCCCGCCGGGCCCGCCGGCAGGAGCGGCCGCAGCACCGCCATGAAACGCGCCGCCTGCGACGAGTAGACGTCGAGCTGCATCTCGAGGGTGTCGGCGACGGTCCAGTCGTCGCGCGCGGCGAGCAACTCGCCGATGCGCTCGGCGCGATAGGCGCCCATCGGAAGATTGATCGGGCGTGCGCGTCCGAGATGGTTCAGGTCGTCGTTGGCGGTGGCGATGAAGCCGCGGTCGGGGTTGAGCGCCCGCGGTAAGTCGCCCGGCGCCACGAAACCCAGCCAATCGTTGGCGGGATCCCAGCCGGGAAGCGGCGTCACGCCGCTCCGCCCGGGACCGCGCAGCGGCATCCGACCCGACATCTGGTAGCCGATGTTGCCATGACGGTCGGCGAGCACCCAGTTCCACGCGGTCTCGATCTGGCCGAGCTGCTGCATGCCCGCGGCGACGTCGGGCGCGTGCAGCATCGCGAGCGCCGCCGTCGTCGAGAGCGCGCCCGTACCCGCGCCCGAGGCCCAGCGGGTCGCGAGGTAGAGGCCCGCCTCGGTCGGATCGCCGTCGAGCACGCCGTGCTCGTTCTCGTAGAACACCGCCGTCACGTCCGGCTTGCGCTTGCGCTTGATGACCTCGGTGCGGACGCGAAACGGCACCCAGCGCGCGTCGCCGTTCGTGCCACGCCGGTAGCAGCCGTCCCGGCAGTCCTCGATCCACGAGTCGATCGCGTCCATGAACGTGTAGGTCGCACCCCAGGCGAGATCGTTGGTGCGTCCGAGGAGCGGGCCTTGCACGCCCGGGATCGTCGCCGTGATGCAGAACCTCTCGCCGAGCTCGAGGACCGCCTCGTACCATACGGCCGGCAGCCGGCCGGTTTCGAGGTGCGGATCGTTGGCGAGCAACGCCCGACCGCTGGCGGTCTTGTGCGGCGCGATGACCCAGTTGTTCGAGGCCACGGCGCGCGGCAGGATCGTGTTCCAGCGCACCGCCTCGGGCACCACACGCTCCCCGAGCTTCACCCGGGCGACGAGCTCCATGTCGAGCGGCTGCAGCTGACCTGCGAAGAGCGCTTCGAGGTGCGCGCGCGGCACCCCGGCGTGCACCATCTCGACGAGCAAGCGCTCCATGTCGCCCTGGCTCTGCGCCAGTGCGACGTAGCCGATGACGCGCGAGAGCAGCAGCGAGTCGGCGACCGTCCACGGGGCGGGGCGATAGCCCGCGAGCCTGAGCTCCCACGGAAGGCGACGGTCGAGCGCGCGATTCACTCCGTCGCAGTACGCTTCGACGAGCGCCAGGTCGGTGGCGGAGAGCTTGGCGATCTCGGCGGCCGCATCGCCGCCGAGGTCCATGCGACGGAAGAAGCGATCGAGGCGCAGCATGTCGTCGCTTGCCTCGAGGTGCTCGCTGGCGCGCCCTTGCGCCAGCACGCGCGTCAGCACCATCTGCAGAGCGCGGTCGATGCCGTGACAATGGCCGAGGCCGCGATAGAGATCGGCTTCGGTCTCGGCGCGTACGTGCGGCACGCCGTGGGCGTCGCGAACGACGTGGATCGCCGCGTCACCCGCGATCGTCCAGCGATCGCGGCCTACGCGCATGCGCGCCGCCCGAGCGGTCGTCGAGGGGTCCGCCCCCCGTTCACACCGACACGGGGGGACGGCGTGCTGCCCACGGCCGCGCCGCTTCGAGCTGCGCCGCGAGGCGGAAGAGCGTCGCCTCGTCGCCGTAGCGAGCGACGAAATGCGTGCCGATCGGCAGGCCGGCCGCGTTCCAGTAGAGCGGCACCGACATCGCCGGCTGCCCGGTGGCGTTGCAGATCGGTGTGAACGGGCAATATTCGCCGGCGCGGAAGAAGCCGCGCATGGGATCCTCGGGTGGCGCGTCGAGCGTCCCGAGCGGCAGCGGAGGCTCGGCCAGGACGGGCGTCAGCCACACGTCGTAGTCGACGAAGAAGCGGGCCACCGAGCGCGAGACGAGCTGCATCTCCTGGAGGGCCAGCAGGTAGTCGGCAGCGCCGAGGGCCCGGCCCATCTCGGCGAGCGCCCACGTGAGCGGCTCGAACATCTCCCGCGTCGTCGTCATGCCGGCATAGCGCTCGAGAGCGGCGAGGTTGGCGGCTGCGGCGGAAGCGTAGAGGGAGATGAACGCGCGCGTCATCGCGACGTCGTCGAACGTCGGGACGGCTTCGTGGACGTCGTGTCCGAGTCCGCGCAAAAGCTCGGCGGCGTCGTGCACCGCCGCGACGCAGTCGGCGTGAACGGGCGCTGCCGTTCGTGGCGCGTGTGGAGAAGGCGATCCGCAGCTTGCCGGGATCGGCGCCGACCTCCGCCAGGAAGGGGCGCGCCGGCGGCGGCGCCCAATACGGGTCGCCGACGTCGGGGCCCGCCGTCGCGTCGAGGAGCGCCGCGCTGTCGCGCACCGAGCGCGTGAGCGCGTGCTCGACGACCAGACCGCTCATGATGTCGCCGTAGTCGGGGCCGAGCGGATTGCGTCCGCGCGTCGGCTTGAGCCCGAACACGCCGCAGCACGCGGCGGGGATGCGGATCGACCCGCCGCCGTCACCACCGTGCGCCATCGGCACCATGCCGGCGGCGACGGCGGCCGCGGAACCGCCGCTCGAGCCGCCCGAGGAGTGCTTCGTGTTCCACGGGTTGCGGGTCGGCCCGAAGGCGCGCGGCTCGGTCGTGGGCGGGATGCCGAACTCCGGTGTGTTGGTCTTGCCGAGAATGATGAGCCCGGCGCGCCTGTAGCGCGTCACCAGCTCGCTGTCGTGGTCGGGGACGTAGGCGCGCATCACCTCCGCGCCGTTGCTCATCGGCACGCCGGCGAAGCTCGAGAGCAGGTCCTTCACGAGGAACGGAACGCCCGCGAACGGTCCCACCGGCGGGATGCTGGCGGCGATGGTCCGCGCGCTCTCGAAGAGCGGCGTGATCACCGCGTTGAGGGTCGGGTTGGTGCGCTCGATGCGCGCGATCGCGGCATCGACCAGCTCGCGCGATGTGACCTCGCGACGTCGGACCAGATCCGCCTGCGCGGTGGCGTCGAGATCGCCGAACTCTTCCATGCCCATACGCGGGAGCCTCCCTTGGGAGCCAACCTCTACGCGCCACACGCCTGGTCCGTCAACACGGGCGCGCGCTCGGCGGGTCGGCGGATCAGAGATAGCGCCGGAGGTCGAAGCGGCCGCGGCGCGCCAGCAGCGGCGCCCAGAGGTCGCCGCGCCGCCGTACCCGTGCCGGCACGGTGTCGATGCGAAAATCGTCGATGGCCACCCCGCGCGCGAGCTCGCGCCAGCGTGACCGGCGTCGAGACCGCCGCCCTCGCGGTGGGGCGGACCGAGTAGATCGAGGCGAGCGTCCGACCCCACGCGTTCTGATTGTAGTCGATGTGCACGCGCGCGCTCGGGCGTTTCGCCACCGCGTACACGGTGGTCATGAGTCGGGGGTGTGCCGCGGCGCACTCGCGCGGCGATCGTCTTGGCGAGCTCCCAGACCTCGTGCTGCGTCGGCCCGCGTACGATCGGCACGTACACGTGCAGACCGCGCGAGCCGGTGGTCTTCACGTAGCTCGGCATGCCGATCGCGGTGAGTGTTTCGTGGAGAATGAGGGCGGTCTCGCACACGGCCTCGAAGGTCACGTCGGCACCCGGGTCGAGGTCGAAGTGCAGGTAGTCGGGTCGATCGGGATCGTCGGCACGCGCGTACCACTGGTTCAGATCGATGCACCCGAGGTTGACGACCCACAGCAGCGACGGCAGGTCCTGGATCATCGGGAACTCGATCACCTTGCCCGAGCCGTGCGCGATCCGGCAGGTGGCGAGCCATGGCGGCCGCGGTGTCGGCGTCTGCTTCATGAAGAAGAACGCGCCTTCGGCGCCGTTCGGATAGCGCTTCATGACCATGGCGCGATCGCGGACGTGCGGCAGCAGCACCGACGAGACGCTCAAGTAGTAGCGGATGAGGTCGCCCTTGGTGAGGCCGAGCGCGGGCCAGAACGTCTTGGTCAGGTTGGTGAGGGTGGTCTGGCGGTCGCCGAAGGTGACGATGGCGCGATCGAGGTGCCGCGGGATGATGTGCGCCGGGTCCGGGCGTCGCGGCTGACGGCGGCGCGCTCGACTCGCCGGCGCGGGCGCGGCGCGCGCGCGGGGCGGCATCAGCGCTGCCGGCGTGTGAGACGCCGGAAGATCCCGAAGTGCCGCACGGCGTCGCGCTCACGACCGACGCCCTCGTAGAGCAGCGCGAGGTTGTAGTGGGCGTCGGCGAGATCGGGCGCCTCGGCGACGGCGCGTTCGTAGCACGGCAGCGCGTCGCCCGGCCGCTCCGCGTCCTCGAGGACCACCCCGAGGTTGTACCACGCCAGGGCATTCGCGGACTCGCCGCGCAGCGCGTCCCGGTAGTGCAGCTCGGCGCTCTTGAGATTTCCGTCGGTGTGGAGCAAGCGGCCGAGGTTGATGTGCGCGGTGACGTGCCCGGGCTCGATGTCGAGCGCGTGATGGTACGCGGCGCGCGCCTCGAGCGGCGAGCCGTCCTCGAGCTCGACGGCGAGATCGCACCAGTCGTCGGCGCTCGGTTGCGCCGAGCGCGGCAGCGGGCGGGGCGCGGCGAGGCGGGAGATCTTCTGCGCACCGCGCACGATCTGGCCGGTGTCGAAGTTGAGCAGGAACTGCCCGGAGTCGGGCTGCCAGCGGCTGGCCCCGTCCCAGGCGACGACGCGCCGTCCGTCGGCGTAGACCGAGAGCCGCGTCAACGCGCGGTCGCCGATTTGTCGCCTCAGCGAGCCGAGAATGCGGCCGATCTGGCGCACCGGGACACGCTTCTCGAGCAGCCCGCGCATGGTGCGCAGCAGGATCAGATCGACGAAATCGAAGCGCAGGCGACCGCGATCGTCACGGGTGGGGCTGAGAAGGCCGGCTCCGACGCATTGCCGCACCCGGCGCGCCGGTACGCCGACGATGCGGGCGGTCTGCGCCGTATCGAAGCGGACGCGCGGAGCGGCGGCGCGTCGCCCGGTCACCTATTTCTTGATCCGACGCACAGCGCCGGTCGTTGTGCGGCCGCGGGCCGCGGCCGCCGGGCGTCGCTTCCCGACCGCCGGGCGCTGCGTCGCGGGGCGCGTCTTCTCTCCGCCGCGTCCGGTCCGGCGGGCGAGACTTTCTTTCAGGGCATCCATGAGATCGATCACGCGCGCTGGTGCCTGCGGCGCTTCGGCGAACGTCACTTCCTCGCCCGCGACCTTTTGATCGACCGCTTCCTTGACGCGATCCCGGTAGGAGTCGGCGTAACGCTCGGGGTGGAACTCGTCGGCCGAGAGCTGTTCGACGAGCTTGCGCGCCAGGTCGGACTCGCCGGCGCGCAGCTTCGGCGCTCCGCCGGTGTCGATCTCGTCGAAGCTCCGCACCTCGCCGGCGTAGTGCATCGAGTGCAGTACCAGGCCGTCACCGTACGGCCGGATGAGCACGAGCTGCTCCTTGCCGTGGCTCGTGAACTGCGCGAGCGCGACCATCTCGGTGGCGCGCATCGCCTCTCCCAACAGGCGATAGGCCTTCTCGGCGCCTTTGTCGGGCCCGAGATAGTGGGCGTCCTCGAAATAGACCGGGTCGACGGACGCGAGCGGCACGAACTCCTCGATCTCGATCGCGCGGTTCGCCTCCGCTTCCAGACTCTTCAGCTCCTCGTCCGTGAAGGTCACGTATTGACCCTTGCCGAACTCGTATCCTTTGACGGTCTCGTTGCGCTCGACCGTTCGTTCGCAGTGCGGGCAGAACAGTTGCTGCTTGATCCGGGTTTTGCACTCACGGTGCAGCATGTTGAACGAGAAGCGCTCCGAGTGGGTGGCGACGTAGAGTCGGATGGGGATGGAAACGAGCCCGAAGCTGATCGTTGCCGAGCCGATCGACCGCGCCGCCATGTGGCCTCCTTAAGCGTAGCCCTCAGTCGCTTGTCAAACCGCTTTGAGCATATGCAATGGTAGGGTCGGAGTCGACCATGAGAACGCGGGGGCCGATCGACGAGATCGAAGGCGGCACAACCCCCGCCGACGCGCTGGCGCGCGAGCTGCAGGCCCTCGCACCGCCGGCGGCGCGTCTCACGCCGGCGGGGCTGCCGCTCATGCTGCCTTCGCTGGTCACGGAAGTGCCCGGCGGCGCCGGCTGGCTCTTCGAGATCAAATGGGACGGCGTGCGCGTGCTGGCGACTCGCGTCGACGGCCGCGTGCATCTCTGGTCGCGGACCGGTATCGACATCACCGCGCGCTACGCGGAGGTGGCGGCGGCCGTGGCGGAGCTCGCGGGTGGTGACCTGGCGCTCGACGGCGAGATCGTCGCCCTCGACCGCGAAGGCCGGCCGCGCTTCGCGCTCCTGCAACGGCGCATGCACGCGACCCGGCGTCGCGAAAGCGCGGTCGCCGCGGTGCCGATCACGGCGTATGCGTACGATCTGCTCGTGCTCGCGGGCCGCGACGTGCGTCGTCTCGCGCTCGTCGACCGCAAGGCGCTCCTGGCACGAGTCGTCCCGCGCACCGGAGCGGTGCGCTATTGCGATCACGTCGACGGCGATGGCAGCGCGTTCCTCGCCGCGGCATGCGACGCCGGCCTCGAGGGTGTGGTCGCCAAGCGCGCCGACTCGCCCTATCGGGCTGGACGAAGCCTGGACTGGCGCAAGATCAAGTGCCACTGCCGCCAGGAGTTCGTCATCGGCGGCTACACGGCGCCCAAGGGGACGCGGGCGCACTTCGGCGCCCTGCACCTCGGCGTCTACGACGGCGACGCACTGGTGTACGTCGGCAAGGTCGGCTCCGGTCTCGGGGATGCCGCGCTCGATGCGCTGGCCCGTCGCGTGCGCGATCTCACCATCGAACGAGCACCGTTCACGCGCGGCGATCCGCCGCGCGGGGCCGGGCACTCCTGGGTCAAGCCCGAGCTCGTCTGCGAGGTACGCTTCACCGAGTGGACCCCGGACGGGCGGCTGCGCCACCCGGTATTCCTTGGCTTCCGGTCGGATCGTCCAGCCGCTACCGTAAAACGCGAGAAGCCTGCCCCGGACTGAACGGGACGCCGCCGCCGCCCACCATCGAGCGGCAAGAGGGCGGGGCCCGATCCCGGGGCGGGTAGGTATGGAACGGTGAGACTCGGCCGCAACCGCTCAGCCGCTATGTACAAACCCCGGGGTGGAGAATCTCACCTATTTATTGGTCCAGAACTGACCAGAAGACCCGATCGACCTTGCTATACGCCAACTTGTACATTCCGAGCTTGATCGACTCCCGAAGTCCGGGTGCCGTGCCTCAAACTTTAAGGAGGTCGAGCGATGCAGTCTCCCACTCTCATTGAAGGGCACGTCGCGATGAAGCGCACCTCGCGTCCCGTATCCCTCGTTCATCATGCGACGATCGCCGTTTTCGCGGCGCTGGCCACCCTCGTTTTCCAGGCGCAGCCGGCGGTCGCTCAGCTCGACCACTTCACCTGTTACAAATCGCGCACCACGAGCGGCACGTTGAAGTTCGTCCAAACCGGCGCGAGCCTCGTCGACACCTTCCGCAGCTCGACGGTCACCGTGAAGAAGCCGAAGCTCCTGTGCGCTCCGACCAACAAGAATGGTGAGGATCCGACGGCACCGACGCATCCTGACCATCTGATGGATTTGCAGATCAAGCCGACGGTCAAGTTCACGGCAGTGCTCAATCAGCAGATCTCCAACCAGTTCGGCAGCATCCGCGTCGACGTGAAGAAGCCGGTCGCCCTGCAGGTGCCGACCGCAAAAGATGTCGACGGACCGACGCCTCCCGAGCCGGTCAGCCCGGTCCCCGACCATTTCACCTGCTACAAGGTGAAGGTCACGAAGAACACGCCGAAGTTCGTGCGCATTCTAGGCGTCACGTTGCAGGATCAATTCGGATCGATGACGGTGGACGTCATCAAGCCGCGCCGGCTCTGCGTGGCCACCAACAAGAACAACGAGGAGCCCGGCGCCGAGAACCATCCCGACCATCTCATGTGCTACAAGGTCCGGCAGACCAACCTGCCGCGCTTCGTCACCGTGCCGGGGCTGTACCTGAACAACCAGTTCGGCCCCCATCGTCTGGATGCGAAGAAGCCGGCGGAGGTGTGTCTGCCGTCGTTCCGCAACGCCGTGCCGACGCCGACGGTCACGCCGCCGGTCGGGCCGACCGTGACCCGTACGCCCACCCCGACCATCACCGCCACGCCGGGTCCGAACTGCGGCAACAACATGGTCGACGCGGGTGAGGACTGCGACGGCACCGACGATTCCAACTGTGTCGGACTCTGCACGCCTCTCTGCACCTGTCCGGCGAATTGCACGTTGCCGAATCCTGTGCCGGAGGTGTTGTCCTTCGTGTCGAAGCCCGGCACCGATCTCGACACCGGTTGGACGGGTCAGGCGCACGATTCGCGCACGGTCGATGGAGCATCCCTCACCGCGGCGCGCCTGCAGGGCTGCGACTTGAATACCTCGTCACCGACCTGCGGTCAGTGCAACCTCACGGGTCCCGTCGACTTCCCCGGACCGGCGAAGAACTGTTTCTGCTATTCAGTCGGCACTCCCGATACGAGCTCTCTCAACAACTGCGATCCCGAAGCTCCGAGCTGTCCCGTCGGCGAGGCGTGCACGTGCTTCCTCGGTCCGCCGCTTGCGCTCTCCTCGGGCGGTGTGCCGGTGTGCGTCGTGAATCGTCAGATTCCGCCGCTCACCGGCACCGTCAACATCGCCGACGTCGGCCCGAACGCGGGCTCAGGCGAGTCGGGCGTCCACCTCATCTCGTCGGTGCACACCGGCATCGACGTGGCGCGACCCTGCCCGACGTGTGAAGGAGACACCACCCCACGCGACGGCGTGAAGGACGGCACGTGCAGCGGCGGCGCTCAGGACGGGGACGCGTGTGACGTCGGCGGTACGCACGCGTTCTTCGGACCCTCGAGCTTCGACTGCAACCCGCTGTCGGGAGCCAACATCGGCAACCTCGACATCACCTTCAACCCGGCAACGACGGGCACGACATCGCTGGCGATCTCGGGCGACGTGAAGTGTACCGCGCCGGGCTTCACCACGCAGGACTGCTTCTGCGACACCTGTGCGACGCAGGCGGCCGAGCCGTGCAACTCCAACTCCGACTGTCCGGGTGTGGCGTGCGGCGGCCGTCGCTGCATCGGTGGCGGCAATGCGGGCACGCCGTGCACGGTTGGCTCGCAATGTCCGGGCGGCGCGTGCGGGCGGCCCGGCCTCGCCACCAAGCCGAACGAGTGCGACGACGCCGTTTGTTCGCCTGATCTCTCGGATCCCGACAGCCCGAACGACGGTGTCTGCGAGGCAGGTCCCTTCGACACCTTCTGCAGCATCGAGACGTTCCGCGGCTGCTCGAACGACCTCGAGTGCCAGCCGCCACCGGCCGGGAGCTGCGGGACCTGCGTGCCGGGTCAAACCTGTACGGGCGATTTCCGCGAGTGCTTCCTCGACCCGATCGTCCGGAACGGCGTGCCCGGAACCCAGACGGCGGTCCTGGCGGCGACGTTCTGCATCCCGCCGACCTCGGCCCCCTCGGTCAACAGCGTCGGCGGGCTCCCCGGGCCGGGCGCCCTGCAGTTCAGCCTGCTCGCCTTCAAGAGCGGCGCGCAGTGCGGCAACGGCATGGTCGACGCGGGCGAGACCTGTGATCCGCCCGCGGACGGAGCGTGTCCCGGCGAGTGTCTGCCGAACTGCCAGTGTCCGGTCTGTGGCGATGACCAGGTGAATCAAGGCACCGAGCAGTGTGACGGCTCGGACGACTCCGCGTGTCCCGGTCAGTGCCAGCCTGGCTGCACCTGCTCGAGCAGCTGCGGCAACAACACGATCGAGTTCGGTGAGGAATGCGATGGGTCGGCAGTCGGCGGCGACTGTCCGCCGGTGAACTGCCAGCCGGACTGCACCTGCGGCCCGTTCTGCGGCAACGGTACGGTCGACGGCAGTGAGGAGTGCGACGGCGGCGCGCCCGGCGGCGATTGTCCGGCGAGCGCCTGCCAGCCGAACTGCACGTGCGGTCCGTTCTGCGGCGACGGCATCGTCGAACGGCGCCGAGGAATGCGACGGCACCGGCGTCGGCGTCTGCCCCGGGACGTGCGAAGCCAATTGCACGTGCTCACCGGTGTGCGGCGACGACACGCGTCAGGCCGGCGAGCTGTGCGACGGCACGGACGATTCGCTCTGTCCTGGCGAATGCACGGACATCTGTACCTGTCCGAGCAACGGCACGATGACGTTCGTCGTCGGACCGGGCGCCGATCTCGATACCGGTTGGACCGGAATCGCGCACGACTTCGCGGTGCAGGAAGGCTCGACGATCAGCGGCGAGCTCTCCAACTGCGACGGCATCGACCGATCAGGTGTGCGACTTCTTCGGCAACCTCGGCTCGTTCTGCTCGGCCGACCCGAGTCGCGCCTGTCTCAACAACAACCAGTGCAGCGGGGCCGGCAACTGCATCATCCAGACCTTCGGCCCGCCGCTGCCGCTTTCGGCGGGCGGTGTGCCGGCGTGCATCGTCAATCGCTTCGCGACCGACGTGACCGGAACCTACAACCTCCATGACCGGCGACAGCGAGCTCTTCACGACGCTCAACTCGCTCGTGCATCTCGGGCAAGCGGTCCAAACGCCGTGTCCGATCTGCAATTGCGGACTTCCGAACCCCGACGACTGCGCGGTCGGTGACTTCGGGAACGTGCCAGGGCATCACCGGCAACCCGCCCTGTACGGTCGAAGGCGTGGGCCCGCTCGGGCCGACGTCGAACGATTGTCCGCCGAGCTCGTCGCTCAACGTCTCGGGCGGCGGGCTCGTCATTCCGTTCAACCCGGTGACGACGGGTACGACGACGTTCCCGTCGAACCAGTTCTGTGATGCCAGCGGTTTCACGAACTCGATGTGCTGGTGCGACGGGCAGCCGCAGCCGAACGCCTGTTTCACGGCGTGTGACGGCGGCGGCAACAACAACCTGCCGTGCTCGAGCGACGCCGAATGTCCGGGGGCGCCCGCGGGCGCGTGCAAGCCGCTCTGCCGGCAGATCGTCGGTGAGAACGTCGGCGAGGGCGAGTGCGTCGCCGGGCCGGTCGATCAGACGTGCGACCAGGCGCCCGAGGTCTCGTGCCAGACAGAACAGCGACTGCCCGGTCGGCACGGGCCCGTGCGTGAACGGTCAGCGGCGCTGCTTCCTCGATCCGATCGTGCGCGTCGGCACGCCGAGCACGACGATGAACGTCGGTGCGGCGACGTTCTGCATCCCGGCGACGACGGCCACGGCCATCAACAGCACGGCCGGGCTGCCTGGACCGGGATCGATCACCTTCCCGAACGACATCGACCGTGCGCCGCTGCGGCGACGGCGTCGTGAACCAGCCCCGTGAGGAGTGCGACGGGGCGTCGGCGACGAATTGTCCGGGCAACTGTCTCCCCAACTGCACGTGCAACTCGATCTGCGGCAACGGCATGATCGAGTTCGGCGAGCAGTGTGACGGGGCGGCGGGTCCATGTCCGGGCTCGTGCGGCACGCCCGGCTCGCCGGTGGAGTGTACGTGTCCGCCGGTCTGCGGAGACGGGTTCGTCGGTCCGAGCGAGGAATGCGATCCAGGCGGGCCGGGCGGCACGCCGCCGCCGAGCGACACGGCGTGTCCGGGGGCGTGTCCGGCTTCGTGTCAGTGCCCGCCGCCGCCGCCGCCGAGCTGCGGCAACGGCGTGATCGAGGGCACCGAGGTGTGCGATCTGCCGGCGGTCGGGTGCGGTCCGTCGCAGATCTGTCTCCTCTGCAATCAGTGCTTCCCGCCGCCGGACATCATTCCGCCGGAGACGGGCTTCATCTGCGGCAATACGCAGATCGAGCCGACCGAGGCGTGCGAGATACCCGCGATCGGCTGCGAAGAGGGCGAGGTCTGCAATCCGTCGGATTGCTCCGCGTGCATCGACCTCGGCGTCGGCTCGGTGTGCGGCGACCTCAACGTCACCGGGACCGAGGTGTGCGAGCTGCCGGCGATCAACTGTCCGCCGGGCAATCTCTGCCTGGCTTGTGCGCAGTGCGTCCCGACGTTCCCGATCTGCGGCAACCTGAACTTCGAGCCGGGCGAGGTCTGTGAGCTCCCGGCCCGCGGTTGCGGTACGCTGCAGGTGTGCTTGCTCTGTACGCAGTGCGTTCCGTAGACCGGGTCCTGAACCCCGCTTGACGCGAGGGCCGCGGAGCTCGAATGCTCCGCGGCCCTCGTCGTTTCACCCACCCACTCAGTGAGGTGGATTCCGGCGGAAAGAATCTGCTAGGCGGGGCGCCATGAGCACCACGTCCGCCGTCCACACCGTCACCGGGCCCGCGCGCGCCGCGGATCTCGGCCGTACGCTCGTTCACGAGCATGTGCTGGTCGCCTTTCCGGGGTGGGACCTCGACGCGCTCGCGCCGCCGTTCCACCGCGCCGAGGTGATGGCGCGCGGCATCGACCAGATGCAGAAGCTACGCGACCTCGGCGTCGGAACGTTCGTCGATCCGTGTCCGATGGATCTCGGGCGCGACGTCGAGTTCCTGGCCGAGCTGTCGCAGAAGAGCGGCATGCGCATCGTCTGCACCACCGGCGCCTACTTCGAGGCCGAGGGCATCACCTACACGTTCCGCCACCTGCCGGTGGAGGCGATCACCGACATCTACGTCAAGGAGATCACCGAGGGAGTGGGCTCGACCGGCATCAAGGCCGGCGCGGTGAAGATCGCCACCGGCTCGCAGCGGGTCTCGGACTACGAGCGCAAGCTCGTCACCGCCGGAGCGCGCGCCGCGCGTGCGACCGGCGTGCCGCTGATCTCACACACCCAGGACGCGTCCTGCGGGCACGATCAGATCGACATCGTGACCGGCGAGGGCGTGAAACCGGGGCGGCTCGTGGTCGGCCACTCCGACGGTATCGACGATCACGAGTATCATCGTTCGCTCGCGGCGCGCGGCGCTTTCGTCGGTTTCGACCGGTTCGGCATCTCGCTCATCCTGCCCGACGAGGTGCGGGTGAAGAACGTCCTCAAGCTCGCACGCGCGGGCCACACCGAACGCATTCTCCTGTCGCACGACTCGATCGTGTGCTGGCGCGGCCGGCCGGTGCCGTTCGCGCAGAACTACGACGACGTGCTGGCGATGCTGCCGGAATGGCGCTCGACGACCATCCTGGAGAAGATCGTGCCGCAGTTGCTCGCCGGCGGTCTCACGCCGGGCGACATCGAGACCATCCTGGTCGACAACCCGCGGCGTCTGTTCACGGACGCGTGAGCGGGGCCGCGCGGCGCCGCAGAGACGCGGCTCACGCGACGTGGGTGTAGCGGCTCCGCAGGCTCTCGAGCTGGGCCGGCCGATAGACCCCGGAGCGGAAGAGCGCGAACCGAAAAAGCACGGTCAGGATGGAGAGGCCGTAGCGCACCGAAGCGGTGAAGCTCGCCGACGAGGCCTCCGGAAAATAGCGCACGGGGACCGGGATCTCGGAGATCCGGAAGCCCGCGATCACTGCCTGGGCGATGATCTCCTGGTCGAAGACGAACTTGTCCGAGTTCATCTGGAAGTTCACGGATTCGAGCACCTCGCGGCGAAATGCCCGATACCCGCTGTGGAACTCGGAGAGCGAGAGGCCGAACACGCGGTTCTCGAGGAACGTCAGGAATCGATTGCCGGAGAACTTCCACCACGGCATTCCCCCCGCGACCGCCCCGGGACGCTGGAGCCGGGAGCCGAGGACGAAATCGGCGTCGCCATCGACGATCGGCGCGATGATCTGCGGGACGAGCGTTGGATCGTACTGGTAGTCGGGGTGCACCATGACGACGATGTCGGCGCCGGCCTTCAGCGCTTCGGTGTAACAGGTCTTCTGGTTCGCTCCGTAGCCGTAGTTGCGATTGTGGACGAACAGCTGCAGGTCGAGCGTGCGCGCGATCTCCCGAGTCGCGTCGGTCGAGCCGTCGTCGACCAGGATCACCAGGTGGACGTCGTCGCGCGGCAGCTCCTCGTACGTCATCCGCAGCGTACGCTCGGCGTTGTAGGCCGGCATGACGACCACGAGCTTGGGCTTCGTCGGGCGCGGGCGATCCATGCTGGATCCGCCCGGTTGTGCGTCAGGTGCGCTCATTGCGAACCGCGTAGATGTCTACCGTCCCGCCTCGTCGCAGCATGACCTCGAGGAGGAAGAGTCCCAGACTGAGCGGCACGACCGCCAACATGGCAACGACCATCATGGCTGAGTGCATGGGGTGCTCGAGCAGGGGGCGTCGAACCGTGCGTGCGGAACTGTTACGGATGAAATCGTACAGCAGGTTGAAGCGGAAACCAAGCTGGTTCAGCAGGCTCTGAATCCAGCCGTAGGGGTTCTGCTCGAGCGAGAAATGGCTCACCTTGGCGACCGAGAATCCACGTTCGCCGAGCAACCGCGACAGCCAGGACAGGCGGAAGTGGTGGTAGTGTCTCGGGACGTCGAGGTGGAACCAGTGCCGGTTGGTCACCCGGGCCTGCAGGCTCTCGAAGTTCGGGACCGCCACCACCAGCAGCCCGCCGGGCCGAAGGATCTCGTGGGCACGCTTCAGCGCGGCGATCGGATCACGCATGTGCTCGAGCACGTGGTAGATGACGACCACGTCGAATGAAGCGGGCGGGTAGGGACTCGAGAGCAGATCGCCGACGAAGACCGGGATGCCGAGAACGTCGCGCGCGTGGTGCGCGGCGGTCGCCGATACCTCGAGGCCATGCGCGTCCCAGCCGCGCTCTCGCATCAGCGCCGGGAGCAAGCCGCGGCCGCAGCCGACGTCGAGTATGCGTCCATGCGGAACGAAGCGCTCGATCGCGCGTGCTCGACGGGCCCGGAACCAGCGGATCAGCGACTCGAACACGGGGTTGAAGCGCTTGCCGCCGCGTCCGTAGTACTCCTGGGGGTAGTAGCTGCCGATCTCGGCATCGTCGACCAGCGGAACCGTGACCACCGCCGCGCAACCCCGGCATTCCGCGACCGAGAAGCCATCTTCGACGGTGAAGAGACGATGCACGTCGGGGGAGCTGCAGAGTGTGCAGCGGTCGACGGAGGGATTCTCGGCTCCCCCTTCATGTGGCAGCGGACTCGGAGCTCTCATCGCCGGAGGCCTTTTCCCGACCGGATATAGCGTGCCCGCGAGCGCGTAGGCCAACGGTGCCGGCGGGGCGGCAGCCGCGGGAGCCTTTCAGCCGGCGCCGCGCTCGAGCTGCTCGAGCATCTGGAAGTCGGCGCGCCAATCGCGCCAGGTCGGCCGCATTGCGCGCACGCGCTCGAGCGCCGGGCGGGCGCGCTTGGCGTCGCCGAGCATCAGGTAGGCACGCCCGAGGTTCAGATGCGCCCAGAACGACGGTGGCTCGAGCCGGACGGCGTCCTCCAGGGCGCGTGCGGCGGCTTCGGGCTGCCGGGCTTGCAGATACGCGCGCCCGAGGTTGAGCGCGATGGTCGGATCGCGCGGGTCGAGCGCATGCGCGCGCGCGAGCTCGGCGACCGCTTCGCTCATCCGGTTCTCCTCGAAGGCGATGGCGCCGATGTTGTTGTGCAACGCCGCCGAGTCGTGGTTGCGCGCGAGCGCGTCGCGCAGCAGCTGGAGCTCGCGCGGTCGCGGTTGCGGCCCGTAGGGACGGTCGGCGGAGATGTAGGGCGTGCGCAACGCCCAGTCGGCCCAGAGGCTGAGCTCGTCGTGAAAGGCCGGAATGCGTACGACCGTCAGACCGGCCGCGACGACGACCGCGACGCCCGCCAGCGCCGGGACCGCCGGCGCCAACCGGGGCCAGCGTCGGGCGAGCGCGCGGACTCCCGAGGCAACCAGGACCAGGGGCCCGACGAGCGGTATATAAAGGTAGCGATCCGCCATCCGCGCCGGAAACGGGATCAGGTTCAGCATCGGCGCCAGCGTCACCCCGAGCCAGATGACCCAGAACGCGCCCGGGTGGCCGCGCATCAGCAGGACGAGTGCCGCGGCGATCAGGCCGAGGATGGTCACGACACCGAGCAGCACGGGCGGGTCGAGCCACGAAGCGCGCAGGTTCACCGCTTGATAGGAGCTCGTTCCGAGCGGGACGAGCACCAGCTCGAGGTAGCGCGGCACCACGCTCGCGGTCGTTCTCAGATTTACCCAGAAGTCATCGCCGTGGTAGGCGGCGCCGTGCGAGGGATTGCCAGCCAGATTGATCCACGCCAGCAGCGCGCCGGCCGCCAGCAGCGGGAGCGTCGCCGCGATGTCGCGGCCGCGCAGCCTGCGGCGCATCGCGATCTCGTACGCGATCATGATGGCGGGCAGCACGATGGTGTTGATCTTGGAGAGGAGCGCGCAGACATAGAGGATGAGGAGCCAGAGGTACGGGCGCGGGCGCGGCTGCTCCGAGAACCGTAGATAGGCGAGGAACGCGAGCAGGAAGAAGAGCGTCGAGAGAAGATTCTTGCGCTCGCTGATCCATGCCACCGATTCGACCTGCACGGGATGCAGCGCCCAGAGCAGCGCGATCGCCAGCGCTGCCAGCGCGCTCTCTCCCAGTCGAAGCACGACCAGGTAGACGAGCGCGGCGTTGGCGGCATGGAACAGCAGATTGGTCGCGTGATAGCCCGCGGGCGCCAGACCCCAGAGGTGGTAGTCGATGGCGAGCGACAGGGTGTTCAGCGGGATGTAGTTGACGTTGGCCTCGAAGGTGGTGGCGATGGCGCGCAAATTCTGCGGCGCGAACGACCGCAACAGGGTATTCGTGGACGACGCCCTCGACGTCATCGGAGATGAAACCGCCGCTCGTGCTCCGCGCGTAGACGACGGCGACCGCCAGCGCGAGCAGGAGGACATGGACGCCGTGGCGGCCGGAGAAACGCATGACGACGGCGACACGTAGCGTCGTCCGTGCGGCGTCGCAAGCCGGTCGCATGCATGCATGACACTTCTTTGCCGGTGGGCACGTTTGGTATACGAGCAAAGGGTGGTGGCATCGCGATGCCGTGCGCCAATGCACGGGCGGAGCGTGGGCGAGAGTGGCGGAACTGGTAGACGCACTAGACTTAGGATCTAGCCCGCTTTGTCGGTTGGGGGTTCGAGTCCCCCCTCTCGCATTCTCGTCGTGCGCCGGCGTCTCCCGGCGCGCGCGCCACCCCATGACGCGCGTCGCCATGCCCGCGAAGCGCGTCGCCGACTTGTCACAGAGGATGGGAGTGCGTAAGGTACCAGACGAGATGGAGCGGACGTGCAGACTACCGTCGAGCACCTGAGCCCCGTCAAGAAGAAGATCGACGTCGCGCTCCCCCCCGAGGAAGTGCGCGCCGAGATGGAACAGGCGTACCGAGGTCTGCAACAGCGGGCCCGCATCAAAGGCTTCCGTCCCGGGCACGTGCCGCGCCAGATCCTCGAGCGCTACTACGGCGACCAGGTCCGCAGCGAGGTCCTCGGCAAGCTGATCCAGGATTCCTACGCGCGCGCCCTCGAGGAGCACCAGCTACGGGCGGTCGCGCGGCCCGAGATCGTCGCCGAGGAGGGTCAGCCCGAGGCGGGGTTCCGCTACTCGGCGACCATCGAGATCAAGCCCGAGTTCCAGGTCGTGGGATACGACGCGCTCGCCGTCGAGCGTCCCGCCGCGGCGGTCGAGGACGAGGCCGTCGCGGCCCAGCTCGAGCGCATGCGGCAATCGCTCGCCCAGATGCGGCCCAACCAGGAGCGCGAGACGGTGGAGCAGGGTGACCTCGTCGAGGTGGCCTATACGGGAGTGGTCGACGGCCGGGCGCTGCGCGGGGCAACCTCGGAAAGCCGGGTGATCGAGGTCGGGTCGCAGACGTTTCCGCCCCCCTTCGAGGAGCGACTGGTCGGGCTCCGGCGCGGTGAAAGCACGCACGTCGACGTGTCCTATCCGGCCCATCACCGCAGCCCCGAGATCGCCGGCAAGACCGTCACGTTCCGGGTCGAGATCAAGGAGATCGGCCGCAAGGAGCTGCCGGCGCTCGACGACGATTTCGCGAAGGACCACGGCCAGTGCGGCTCGCTCGCGGAGCTGCAAGACGAGGTCCGCAAAGGACTGCAGGCGGCCGCCGAGCGGGAAGCCGACGACGCGGTGCGGGCGGCGTTGCTGCGTCAGCTTCGCGAGCGCAACGCCATCGAGGTGCCGCAGACGTTGGTCGACAGTCGCTTCGACGCGATGACGCACGAGCTCGGAATCCACGACGCCAAGGCCGGCGGCAACGCCGAGTTGGAAGCGCAGCTCGATCGTCTTCGCACGGAGCTGCGCCAGCGCGCCCACGAGTCGGTGCATTCGGCGCTGCTCCTCGAGCGATTGGCGGCGCAACAGCGTCTGGAAGTGACCGCGGACGAGATTGACGAGCGTATTGGCCAGGCAGTTCGCAGCGCACCGCGCGAACGCGAGCGCCTTGCAGAGCTCTATCGGGCACCGGAAGCACGCCGCGAGGTCGGCGAGCGCATTGCCCAGGAGAAGGCGCTCGACTGGCTCGTCGGGCAAGCGACCGTCACCCCGGCTGCATCAAAATTGATTGCCGACGCGACGAAAAAAAGTTAAGGTAAATCGACACATGGTAACAGCGAACCTGATCCCGATGGTGGTCGAGCAGACCGGCCGGGGCGAGCGCGCCTACGACATCTACTCGCGCCTGCTCAAGGACCGGATCGTCTTCCTCGGCATCGCCCGTCGACGACGACGTCGCCAACCTCATCATCGCCCAGCTCCTCTTCCTCGAGTCCGAGGACCCGGAGAAGGACATCCACCTCTACATCAACTCCCCGGGCGGGTCGGTCACGGCCGGCCTCGCGATCTACGACACCATGCAGTACGTCCGGCCCGACGTCGCCACCCTCTGCCTGGGCCAGGCGGCCAGCATGGCGGCCTGGCTGCTCGCCGCCGGCGCCAAGGGCAAGCGCTACGCCCTGCCGCACGCCCGGATCATGATCCACCAGCCGCTCGGCGGCGTGCAGGGGCAGGCGACCGACATCGACATCCAGGCGCGCGAGATCCTCCGCATCCGCGAGCAGCTGAACAACGTCCTCGTGAAGCACACCGGCCAGAGCATCAAGAAGATCGAGAAGGACACCGACCGCGACATCTTCATGACCGGCAAGCAGGCGGTCGAGTACGGCCTGGTCGACGAGGTCATCGTCACCCGGCCGGCAAGCAAGCGTCCATAGGGGGACGCCAATGGCGAAGCACGGAGACGAGCGCACCGGAAACCTCGTCTGCTCCTTCTGCGGAAAGAGCCAGAACGAGGTGCGCAAGCTGATCGCCGGCCCGACCGTCTACATCTGCGACGAGTGCATCGATCTCTGCAACGACATCATCGCCGAGGAGTGCGACCAGGAAGAGGGCGCTCACCTCCACGTCGGCCGTTCCCGAAGCCGGCGGAGATCAAGAAGGTCCTCGACCAGTACGTGATCGGCCAGGAGCGCGCGAAGAAGATCCTCGCGGTCGCGGTCCACAACCACTACAAGCGCATCGACTCGCAGCTCGTCACCGGCGACGTCGAGCTGCAGAAGTCGAACATCCTGCTGCTCGGGCCCGACCGGCTCCGGCAAGACGCTGCTCGCGCAGACGCTGGCGCGCTTCCTCAAGGTGCCGTTCGCGATCGCCGACGCCACCAGCCTGACCGAGGCCGGCTACGTCGGCGAGGACGTCGAGAACATCATCCTCTCGCTGCTGCAGAACGCCGACTACGACGTCGAGAAGTGCCAGCGCGGCATCGTCTACATCGACGAGATCGACAAGATCGCGCGCAAGGGCGACAACCCGTCGATCACGCGCGACGTCTCCGGCGAGGGCGTGCAGCAGGCGCTGCTCAAGATCATCGAAGGCACCACCGCCAGCGTGCCGCCCAAGGGCGGCCGCAAGCACCCGCAGCAGGAGTTCCTGCAGGTCGACACCACCAACATCCTCTTCATCTGCGGCGGCGCCTTCGTCGGGCTCGAGGACATCATCCGGCGGCGCATCGGCGTGAAGGGCATGGGCTTCGGCGCCGACATCCGCCGGCGCGACGAGCGCACGCGTGACCGAGCTGCTCCACGAGGTGCAGACCGAGGACCTGCTCAAGTTCGGCCTGATCCCCGAGTTCGTCGGCCGCCTGCCGGTGATCGCCACCCTCGAGGAGCTCGACGAGCAGGCGCTGGTGCGCATCCTGACGGAGCCGAAGAACGCGCTCACCCGGCAGTACCAGAAGCTGTTCGAGATGGAGGGCGTCCACCTCAAGTTCACGGAGGGCGCCCTGACGCGCGATCGCGCGCGAGGCGCTGACGCGCAAGTCGGGCGCGCGCGGTCTGCGCGCGATCATGGAGAACATCATGCTCGACGTGATGTACGAGATCCCCTCGCAAGCCGAACATCAAAGAGGTGCTGATCTCCGAGGAGGTGGTCACGCAACAAAGAGCAGCCGATCATGCTCTACCAGAAGACGGCCGAGACCGCCTGACGAGAGGGACGAGCGCGCATGCTCTTTCGGAACGACAACGGACCAAGGACCCGACCGCGACGCCGGCGCGCGTGCGGGTGCCGCTGCTGCCGCTGCGGGACATCATCGTGTTCCCGCACATGGTGGTCCCGCTCTTCGTCGGCCGCCAGACGTCGATCCGCGCCCTCGAAGAGGCGATGAACAAGCAGAAGTTCATCCTGCTCGCGGCACAGAAGGACGCCAAGACCAACGAGCCGGCCGAGGAGGACATCTACCAGGTCGGCACGCTCGGCAGCGTCGTGCAGCTGCTGCGCCTCCCCGACGGCACCGTGAAGGTGCTGATCGAGGGCAAGCGGCGCGCGCGCGTCGCGCAAGTACCTCGACCATCCGGATTTCTTCCTCGTCGAGGCCGAGGAGATCGCCGAGGCGTGCGACAAGACGACCGAGCTCGAGGCGCTGATCCGCAGCGTCAACTCCACCTTCGAGAACTACGTCAAGCTCAACAAGAAGATCCCGCCCGAGATGATCATGTCGGTGGCCTCCATCGAGGACCCGGCGCGGCTCGCCGACACCATCGTCGCCCATCTCGGCATCAAGCTCGAGGACAAGCAGACCCTGCTCGAGCTGCTCGACCCGGCCGAGCGCCTGGAGAAGGTGCTCGGCTACATGCGGTCCGAGATCGAGATCCTCCAGGTCGAGAAGCGCATCCGTACTCGCGTCAAGAAGCAGATGGAGAAGACCCAGAAGGAGTACTACCTCAACGAGCAGATGCAGGCGATCCAGAAGGAGCTCGGCGAGAAGGACGAGTTCAAGAACGAGATCCAGGAGCTCGAAGAGAAGATCAAGCAGAAGAAGATGTCGGCCGAGGCGCAGGGACAAGGCGGAGAAGGAGCTGAAGAAGCTCAAGATGATGTCGCCGATGTCCGCCGAGGCCACCGTCGTGCGCAACTACATCGACTGGATCATCAGCGCTCCCGTGGCACGAGTACACCGAGGACAAGCTCGACATCGAGGAGGCGGAGAAGGTCCTCGAGGAGGACCACTACGGGCTCGAGAAGGTGAAGCAGCGCATCCTCGAGTACCTGGCGGTGCAGAGCCTGGTCGGCCAACTGAAGGGGCCGATCCTCTGCCTCGTCGGCCCGCCGGGCGTCGGCAAGACCTCGCTCGGCAAGTCGATCGCGCGCGCCACCGGCCGCAAGTTCGTGCGCGTGTCGCTCGGCGGCGTGCGCGACGAGGCCGAGATCCGCGGCCACCGCCGCACCTACATCGGCGCGCTGCCCGGGAAGATCATCCAGTCGATGAAGAAGGCGGGCTCGGGCAACCCGGTCTTCCTGCTCGACGAGGTCGACAAGATGTCGACCGACTTCCGCGGCGACCCGTCCTCGGCGCTGCTCGAGGTGCTCGATCCGGAGCAGAACGGCACCTTCAACGATCACTACCTCGACGTCGACTACGACCTCTCGAAGGTCATGTTCATCACCACCGCGAACACGCTCGAGCGGATCCCGCGGCCGCTGCAGGACCGCATGGAGATCATCCGCATCGCCGGCTACACCGAGCTCGAGAAGCTCAACATCGCCAAGCGCTACCTGGTGAAGAAGCAGCGCGAAGCCAACGGGCTCACCGCCGAGCAACGTCGAGTTCGCGGACTCGGCGGTGCTCGGCATCGTGCGTCACTACACCAAGGAAGCGGGCGTCCGGAACCTCGAGCGCGAGCTCGCGTCGGTCTGCCGCAAGGCGGCGATCGAGGTCGTGAAGAAGGACCGCAACGCCAAGATCCGCGTCACCAACAAGAGCCTGGCGAAGCTCCTCGGGCCGGCGCGCTACCGCTTCGGCAAGGCCGAAGAGGAGCAGAAGATCGGCGTCACCACCGGTCTCGCGTGGACCGATCTCGGCGGCGAGCTGCTCGGCACCGAGGTCACCGTCATGCCGGGCAAGGGCAAGCTCATCATCACCGGCAAGCTCGGCGACGTGATGCAGGAGTCGGCGCAGGCGGCGATGAGCTACGTGCGCTCGCGCGCCGACGCGCTCGGCCTCGAGCGCGACTTCTATCAGAAGGTCGACATCCACATTCACGTGCCCGAGGGCGCCATTCCGAAGGACGGTCCGTCGGCCGGCATCACCATGGCGACGGCGCTCACCTCGGCGCTGACGCGCATTCCGGTGCGGAACGACCTCGCGATGACCGGCGAGATCACCTTGCGCGGACGCGTACTGCCGATCGGCGGCCTCAAGGAGAAGGTGCTGGCGGCGCACCGCGGCGGCATCAAGCGCGTGCTGCTGCCGGCGGAGAACGCCAAGGACATCAAGGAGATCCCGGCGATCATCCTCAAGATCGATCCGACTCGAGCTGGTCGAGCACATGGACGACGTGCTGCGGAAGGCGCTCGTGCTCGATGATCCCGACGGGTTCCTCCGCAAGCCGCTCGTCGAGCCGACACCACCGCCGGCGCCGTTCCCGCGCGAGACCCCGGCGCCGCCGGACATCGTCACGCACTAGTCGCTGAGCGCCGAGGCGGCCTTTGTCGCCTCGGCGTGCGACCCTCTCCGTAGCGGCCTCGACCCGACGGCACCCGCGCGCACGTCGCGGTTCACCTCACCTGCCACTGCCGCTTTCACGGGCGCGGCGATCCTGTTTCAACGTGATAAGCCCTTGATTGACGCAGGCTTGCGCGCGCCTGCGAATTGACTCCCCGGGACCCTGCTGGTATGAGCGCAGGCCGAGTTTTCGGGCGAGGGGGGAAACGGAATGACCAAGGCCGAGCTGATCGACTCGATCTCGACCAAGATCGACCTGCCGAAGGGCACCGCCGAGCGGATCGTCAACACGATCTTCGATGACATCGTCGCCGCCCTCAAGAGCGGCGACAAGGTCAACATCTCCGGGTTCGGCACCTTCCAGGTCTCCGACCGCAAGGCGCGGACCGGACGCAATCCCAAGACCGGCGAGGCGATCCAGATCTCGGCGTCGCGATCGGCCAAGTTCAAGGCCGGCAAGATCCTCAAGGATTCCCTCAACTAGCCTGGTCGCTCGAGAAGTGGTGCTGCTTGGCCGTCTCATGCTCGCGGCAGCCTACCCAAATGGCCGCGATGCAAGGCGCTCGGGAGCGAGGGCGGAGGTGCGGCGCGCGTCCCGCGCGCCGGTCAAATCACCCGCCGCACAACTGAGCGAACCGAGCAACGTAGCAGGGCGGCTGTTTCGGCAGGCTGCGGGCGGTTAGCTCAGCGGGAGAGCATCGGCCTTACAAGCCGGGGGTCGCTGGTTCGATCCCAGCACCGCCCATCGTTTTCACGCCACCGTGAAGGATCGTCGATACGCTTGCGGGCTGGTCCCGACGATCTGAGCGAAGTGGTCGCGCAGTACGGCGGACGATCCAAACCCTGCTTCTGCCGCCACCTTTTCGACCGAGAAGTCCGTCGTTTCGAGTAGGCGCTGCGCGCGGCGAATGCGCGCCCGGCTGACCCAGCGCGCCGGTGTCGTGCCGACCTGCTGGCGGAAGCGCCGGCTGAGCGTCCTGGTGCTCATGCCGGCGCGCTTTGCGATGGCAGAGAGGGACAGATCGTGGCGCACGTTCTGCTCGAGCCAGGCGAGGAGCGAGCCGATCACGGTGCCATCAGCGGTCGGCGGCTCGTGGACGATGAATTGCGACTGCCCGCCCGCCCGTTCCAGCGGCATGACGGCAGCGCGCGCGACTCGCGACGCCACCTCGGCGCCGAGGTCACGCCGCACGAGATGCAGACACAGATCGAGGCCCGCCGCCGCGCCCGCCGACGTCAGTACTCGTCCATTGTCGACATAGAGAACGTCGGCGTCGACGTCGATGCTCGGGTGGCGCCGCGCGAGCTCGGCCGCGCTGCGCCAGTGCGTCGTCGCGCGCAGTCCGTCGAGTGCGCCGGTTGCTGCCAGGACGAAGGCGCCGCTGCATATGGACGCGACGCGAGCACCACGCGTGACGGCACGACGAATTCCGCGCAACACCGGCGCGGGAATCGCCCGCTCGAGACTGTCGATGCCGGGGACGATCACCGTGTCGGCACGGGTCAGCGACGAGAGTCGCCAGGGTACTTTCAACGTGACGTGCTCTGACCGCACGTGCGGCGCGAGACTGCAGATCCGCACCTCGTACGGCGCGCGCCCGTCGGCATCGCGGACCAGCCCGAATATCTCGCACGGCGTGGCGAGGTCGCCGAGCACGACGCCGTCGAACGCCACGACGGCGACGAGATGCCGGCGGCGCGCCCCGCTTCTCGATCTCCGTGGCCTGAATCCTGCGAACAATGTCTTCTGAGCCACTGGCAGAATCTCTCACATTTTGTACCATCGCGCCAGGAGGAAGACTGCTCATGCACCACGCGCCGCCGCTGCACGTCATGGACTACATCGGCCCGACCGTCGGCGCCGTGATCTTCGTCCTCGATCATGTCGCTCGTGAAGGAGCCGGCTCGACGGAGGTTCAACGCCATCTTCGTCGCCGGTGTGAGTGGTGTGTATCTGAGCGGCGGGCTCGGTCCGTGGGAGTTGCTCTATCCGGCCGTCGCGGCACCGGTGGCGTATCTCGGTCTGGGCTCGCACCGGTTCATCGGAGTCGCCTGGCTGATGCACTCCGCCTGGGACGTCGTCCACCACCTCTGGGGGAACCCGATCTGGCCCTTCATGCCGACGTCGTCGTTTGGCTGCATGCTGTTCGACGCCCTGATCGCGATCTGGTTTCTCGCCGGCGCGCCAGCGATCCTCGGGCTCGTGTCTCGCGAGATGCCCCGGCGGAGCCCGGCAGGACGTTCCGCGAGCAGCTAGAGGGTGATGGTGTAGGCGACGGAGGGGAGGGCGATCCGGGTGACGTTTGCGGCGTCACCCCGGTCGACGGGCCTTCAACGAGTCCGAGCTAGAGAAGCGGCACGCATTGCCCGCAGAGCAGGCACAGTGCGAGCGGTCCGCACCCTGTCTGGGGCAGCTCGCACACCTCGCCGTCCTCGATCACGCCATTGCCACAGATCGGGATCGGTACGTCGATGCATGTCTGGCAGAGGACGCAGAGCTGCTGCTGATCGCAGCCGATCGCCGGCAGCTCGCAGATCTCGCCGGGCTCGATGTTCAGATTGCCGCAGAACGGCACGGCGTCGACGCATTGGCCGCACGCGAGACAGAGCTGGCCGGGGTCGCAGCCGATCGCCGGCAGCTCGCAGGCTTCGGTCGGTTCGACGACCAGGTTGCCGCAGATGAAGCCGAGATAGGGCGTGATCGCTTCGTACGGCGGGAAGCATTGCTGGCAGAGCAGGCACACCTGGCTCGGCCCGCACCCGAGTCCGGGAAGCTCACATGGCTCTCCCGGATCGAGCACGCCGTTCAAACAGGTCGCCGTCGGCACCGGACATGTGCAGTTGGTGCATTGGCCGGGACACAGCGAGTCGTTCGGTGGATCGCACTCCTCGGTCGGTGCGATGAATCCGTCGCCACAGACCGTCGGACAGAAGCAGGCCTCGGGCGTCGCCGGCGCGCCGCATTGTCCGGGGCAGGCCGCGTCGCTGCTCCCGTCACACTGCTCGCCGAACTCGATCACGTTGTTGCCGCAGGTCTGCGAGCACGTGCAGTTGGCGAGGCACGCGCCGGGACAGTTGGCGTCATCGGTGCCGTCGCACTCCTCGACGAAGCGATTCTTGACGTTGTCGCCACACTCCTTCAGGTCGATGGCCGCTGGGAAGCTGATGGCGCCCGGTCCCGGCAGTCCAGCCGTACTGTTGATCGCCGTCGCGCTGGTTGCCGGAATGCAGAAGGTGGCGACCGACCTGTTGAGCGTCGTGCTCGGCGATCCTACGCGGACGATCGGGTCGAGGAAGCAGCGTTGGTTCGCCGCCTCGCAGGGTCCCTTGCCCGGCGGGCAATTGCTGTTGGTCTGGCAGCCGACCTCGGGAGCTCCCGCGCAGGTCTGGACGATCGGGCCGGCGACACACTCGCCCTCGCCGACCGCTTCGCCGACGATCTGACGGCAGAGCGGCTTGCACGCACCCGCGGGCGCGCCCGGACAATCGGCGTCGCTCCCGCATGGGAGATTGTTGTTGCCGCCGCCGTCGCACGCCGTCAGGCAACTGCTCGGTTGCGGCTGCCCGTCACACCAGCAGCTCTGGTTCGTGAAGCCGGCGGCGTCGCAGGTCTGGCTGCTCGGGAAGGTCGACGTCCCGGTGGTGACCGGCTGGAAGGGGATGTCGAGGCCGCCGCCCGAGACGTTCGACGACGCGCTCGGGAAGCAGTGGTTGGAGGTCGGTCCGAGCGGCCCGGTGCCATGCACGGTGCAGGGTGGATTGCCGCTGACGTCGGTGCACGTGCCGGTGTCGCCGATCTCGCAGTCGTTCGGATCAGGCAGGCCGCAGTCGCAGATCGGGCACGGGCGGCTCACCTGAACGCCGAGGTGGACCAAAGAGTTCAGACGGGTGAAGAGCGAGGTGTCGCCGGTTTGCAGGTTGTACGTGCCGGTGACGTCGGTCGCGAAGCGGTTGATGATGCACGCCGGTACGCCTCCCGCGGAGAGCGGCAGCGGCGGGCCGAAGGTGTTGACGATGCACGTGCCGGCACTGCAGTCGGCGTTGGAGAGGCAGGCTTGGCCCGGATCGGCGGAGCAGGCCGAGCCGATGTTGCCGAAGAAGTCGCAGACGACATCGCCCACGCCGTTGCAGTTGGAAAGCTCGCCACTGATCGTCGAGCCTTTCTGCACCTCGAGGTCGTGCGCGGTTCCGGTCCAGCCGGTGTCGAGGTCGGCACCCGATTGCACGACGAAGGTGATCTGCTTCGAGCTCGGGCACGTGCAGCCGGCCGAGCACTCACCGGGACAGGGTGCATCGTCGGTGCCGTCGCACAGCTCGCTTCCCTGCCGGATGTCATCACCGCAGAACGGCGCGCACTGACAGTCCGCCTGACAGGTGCCGACGCAGCTCCCGGTTCCGCTACCGTCGCACTGCTCGCCGGGATCGATCTGGTTGTTGCCGCAGAACGGACCGCAGGTGCAATCGCCTTGACACGCGCTCGACGGGCACTGGCCCCCCGCTGCGGCGCCGTCGCACTCCTCGGCGCCGCTCACCGCCCCGTCACCACAATACGGCCCGCACGTGCAGTCACCCTGACACGCCGCCGGCGGACACTCGCCGTCGATCGCGGTGCCGTCGCACTCCTCACCGAACTCGACGCTGTCGTTGCCGCATGTCCCGGCGCCGCACGTACAGCTCGGCTGACACTGTCCGGGGCACGCTGCATCGTCGCCACCGTCACACTGCTCGCTCGGCTGGTTCACCTGATTGTCGCCGCAGGTCGGACATTGGCAGTCTGGCAGACAGAGCCCCGAGCAGGCGCCATCGACCGGCGGATCGCAGTCTTCACCGCCGTCGAGCATCCCGTTGCCGCACTGCGAGCCGCTCTGGAACACGCGCAGCGGGAAGAGGAGGCCGCCCGGTCCGGGCAGGCCGCCGACGCTGTTGACGGCGCTGGCGGTGGTCGGTGGGATGCAGAACGTCGAAGCGAGGACGGCATTTTGCGTCCCCGGCACACCGGTACGCACGATCGGATCGAGGTAGCACTCGCGGAAGTCTCCGCTGCACACCTGTCCGGGCGCGCAGGTCGCGCAACCCGGCGGCTGATTCATTCCGAATCGTTGGCGCAGCCGCGGAAGGTCTCGATGCTGCAGAACGTATCGAAGGGGCCGGCGGCGCAGACGCCATCGTTCGGGTTTCCGGGATCGAGACCCGACGAGCAGACGGCGTCGTCGCACTCGTTGGGCTTGGTGGCGAGACCCGGGCGTCCGCACGAACCGCCGGGGCACTGCGACGCCACGGTGCAGGGGGCGCCGACGTTCCCGCCACCGATGCAGCGTCGACCGCCGCACGCGACACCCGGCGCACAGTCGGCGTTGGAGTTGCACGGCTCGGCGGCGGACGTCGCGCAGGTATCACAGAAGCAATCCAAGGTCGTGAAGCCGGGTGCCGTGCACTTCACTCCCGCCGTCCCGAGCGAGGTCGTGCCGGTCGTCGCCGGGTTCAGGCGGATGTCGAGCTTGCCGATGTTGGCCCCGAAGAGCGGCTGGCAGTCGTGGCTCATCATGCCGAAGAAATCGTGCGGGCCGGCGCCGTCACACGGGTCGGTATTGTTGATGCCGCCGCTGCACGTGCCGCCCTTCACGCCGTCGCGTGGCGTCGGATCGTTCTCGCAGGTCGGGCAGGGCTGCTCGACGGCGACTCCCGTGTACACCGCCGACTCGAGGCGGACGATCGACTCGCCCTCGCCGGCGTGGGGCCCGCTGTCGGCCATGTTGGCGGTACCGGTGAGCGGCTGCGTCATCCGGTTGACCACGCACACCGGGACCCCTCCCGAGGTGATCGGCAGCGGCGGCCCGAGGAAGCACTCGCAGGACTCGCTCCCGCAGGCGCCGGCGAGCTCGGGGTCGCAGATCGCGAGTGAGCTGTTGTCGGGGGAGGCGAGGTTGTAGCAGAAGCAATTCTTCGCCGGGCCGGGGAAGAGCACCGGTCCCTGCAGGCCGCACGTGCCGCAGTTCGGCGAGGCGGTATTGGTGTTGCACCCGATGAGCCGCGCGGCGATGAGCGGAGCGTCCTCGGCGGTGACGAGATCGTGTGCTTGTCCCGACCATCCCGAGTCGAGGTCCGCACCGGGCTTGGATACGAAGGTGACGATCTCCGGGAGGGGGTTCGGCAGCGCGCACGTCGCCGGACACGTGCAAGCGGGCGAGCACTGTCCGGTACACGCGGCGTCGTCCGTTCCATCGCAGTCCTCACCCGCGTCGACGGTATTGTTGCCGCAATTCGGACCCGGGGTAGCGGTCACGACCGGTGTGGGCGTACGCGTCGCCGTCGGCGCGCCGGGGGTTTGCGTCAGTGTCGGACCGCCTGGCGGCGGCGTTGCCGTCGGTGTGTCGGGGATCGGGGTCGGAGTGGTCGTGGCCACTGGTGCACCACCATTGCACTCGGGCGGATAGCTGCGGATGCCCGGAACGGAGATCGGATCGAGACAATCGGCCTTGAACTCGGTCACGCAGTCGACGCAATCGACGATCGCCGAGAGATCGCCGATCGGCCCCCCGCAAGCGGCGCCGCCCGGAATGGTGACGTCCGGGCAGGTCGCCGCGAAGCCGATCGCGCTCGGAGTCAAGTCGTCCACTCCGCCGCACGCGCCGTCGGCGCCGCCGCACTTCTTGCATATTCCGGTCCGTTTCTTCGTCTCGGCTTTGTTGATGGCCGATAGCGTGCTCGCGTCCGGACACGGGCCGACACTGATGCCCAGCAGGGCCCGGTCCTCGCAGCGCCGCAACGCCTTGCTCTTGCTCTGGAAGAACTTGCTCGCGAACTTGCCGATCGCGCGCTGGCACTTGATGATCGTCGAATTGGTGGTCACCAGATCGAACTCGTCGTAGTAGAGCGCGATCGCTTGATCGACGGCCGCGCCGTCGACGCACAGCAGGCAATCGCTCACACCGTCGCAGTTCGCGATCGTGTTGGAGCAGCTCCCGCTCTCGAAATTCGCGCACACGCCGCCGTTCCAGCCGATCGAGGCGAGCGAGTCGTCGTCGCCGCCCGTGCCGCAGCTGCGGTCAGCGCCACCGCACGCTTTGTCGACGGCGGTCTGGAGCTTGGTTCCGGCTTTGGTGATCTTCTGAAGGGTCTTGGCATCGGGGCACGGGAGAACGGCGGCGCGCTTCACGACCTTGTCGTGACAGCGGTGCAGCGCTTTCATGCGTGCCTGAGCGTAGCGCGCGGACGCCTTGGTGATCGCGCGCTGGCAGGTGAGCGGATCGGCATGCGCGACGCTCCCGAGGGCGAGCAAGCCCGCCAGTGGTGTGACAGCGAAAAGAATCGGGGCAGACGATGCGGGCAACGCGCTTGCGCGCACGGGTAGAGTACGACATCGCAACCTCCTGGCTTGGGAACGGCACCAGTCTGCGACGCTATCGACGCGTCAATGATCCGGTCAATCGCCGAAGTTCAGGTAGCAGCATGTCAAAAAAGGGTGATGACGACTGCAGAAAGTAGGGAGTTGAATCTGAAGCGTCGGGAGTCGAGCCGATGAGACACTCGCTAGGGTCCGATAAGCGGTTGATCTCGCGGATCTCCGACTTGCAGTTCCAGGGCGACTGCCGAGGTAGGGAGATCGAGTGTCCAGGAACCGGGAGTAGTCGATCCGGCAATTCCTCAAACGAATTCGCACAATAGCCTACTCAACCGATCAGCGGCACGCGCACGCGCCGCCGGAGCGTACGTTCGTGGTCGAGGAGCGAAGTGGCGGCAGACGAAGCGCGGCGCGTGGACGAGTCCGTGCGGTCGGCACGCATGTGAAACCCACATGCACCGCCCCGCGCCTCCGCCACATCGCCGCTGCGCTCCTCGCTTCCTCGACGGAGCTGGTGCGACGCTTCTCGCTCGCACGAGCCGTTCGACTCCTCGCGAGTTTCTTCATCGTCCGACTCGTGGTGGGTCGTGCGAACGGCACGCGATCAGGGACTGGTGGGCGCACGGGGCGTGACGCGACCGCGGCGAGGCATCGTTGCGCGCGTCTACGAGGGATTCGGGTCGGCGGGAGACTCTGCGCGGCAAGGGCGTCGGCGCACCCACCGGGGCGGCCATTGAACTCGGGGTCCTGCGTTGATAGGAGAGGCGGACCGTATCGGGGTCGTAGTTCAGCTGGTTAGAACGCCTGCCTGTCACGCAGGAGGTCGCGAGTTCGAGTCTCGTCGGCCCCGCTTGATCGAGGGATAGCCATTGAAGAAAGACACGTTCATATCGAGGCGAGAGGACGCGCTGGAGGCGCGGCGCTGGTTCATCGTGGACGCCGAAGGCCGCGTGGTCGGGCGTCTCGCGACGCAGATCGCCAACGTCCTGCGGGGCAAGCACAAACCCACGTTCACGCCGCACGTCGACTGCGGCGACTTCGTGGTGGTCGTGAATGCGGCCAAGGTGCGGTTCACGGGCCGGAAGCTCGAGGACAAGCTCTACATCCGGCACACGGGCTACCCGGGCGGAGTGCGGCGCACGACCGCGGGCCGGGTGCTCGACGTACGGCCGGAGCGCGCGCTGCGGTCGGCCGTGGTCGGCATGCTGCCGAAGAACCGTCTCGGGCGCCGGCTCGCGACCAAGCTCAAGATCTATCGCGGCACGGACCATCCGCACGCGGCGCAGCAGCCCGAGCGGCTGGCGCTGTAGGGGAGTGAGGAACAAGCATGGCCGAGCGTCGAGACCTGTTCGCAGCCACCGGTAAGCGCAAGAGCGCGGTCGCGCGGGTGCGACTGCATCCCGGCGAGGGGAAGATCACGGTCAACCGGCGCCCGTTGGATGACTACTTCGGACGCGAGACGTCACGCATGATCGTCCACCAGCCGTTCGACGTCACCGAGACCCGTGGCCAGTACGACGCCGCCGTCACCGTCGGTGGAGGTGGTGTGGCGGCGCAGGCGACGGCGATCCGGCACGGCATCACGCGCGCGCTCCTCGGCGCCAATCCCGAGTTCCGTCCGGCGCTCAAGAAGGCGGGCTTCATCACCCGCGATCCGCGCGAGGTCGAGCGCAAGAAGTACGGTCGCCACAAGGCTCGCAAGCGTCCGCAGTACTCGAAACGCTAGCCCCATGCCCGCGCGGGAACCCATCCGGGTCGCCGTCGTCGGGGCGACCGGATACACCGGCGCGGAGTTGATTCGGTACCTCGCCCGGCACCCTCTGGTTCGCCTCACCGCGGTGACGTCCGAACAGAGCGCCGGCAAGGCGCTGGCTGACGTGCACCCGTCGGTCCGCAACAAGCTGGACCTGCAGCTCGAGTCGTTCGACCCGGCACGCATCGCGGCCGCCGCGGAGTTCGCTTTCACCGCGTTGCCGCAGGGTACCTCGGCCACCGGCGTGGCGGCGCTCCTCGAGCGTGGGCTGCGTGTCGTCGATCTCGGCGCCGACTTCCGCTTGCGCGATCCCGCCGAGTACGCGCGCTGGTACGTGCCACACCCGGCGCCGCAGTTGCTCGCGGAAGCGGTGTACGGGCTCACCGAGTTCTCCCGTGCCGCGCTCCCGAAGGCGCGTCTGGTGGCGAACCCGGGCTGCTATCCCACCGCCGCGCTGCTCGGACTGCTGCCGCTTCTGGAGCGGGATCTGATCGAGCGTGAGGGGATCGTCATCGACGCCAAGTCGGGTGTCACCGGAGCGGGACGGACGGTTGCCGCGGAGTATCTGTTCACCGAGGTCGACGACAATCTCCGCGCGTACAAGATCGGCCAGCACCGCCATACGCCCGAGATCGAGCAACAGCTGCGGCTGCTCGGTGGCGGCGATCCTTCGTTGATCTTCGTGCCGCACCTGCTGCCGATCCGGCGCGGGATTCTCACGACGATGTACGTTCGGCCGAAGGCGGGCGCGGACGCCGCGGCGCTCGAAGCGGCGTTTCGTGCGCGCTACGCTCAGGAACGCTTCGTCGTCCTCTCCGGCGCCCGACCTCCGGAGATTCGCGACGTCGTCGGCACCAACGACTGCGCGATCGGCTGGACGGTCGATCCGCGCAGCCGTCTGGCGGTGATCGTGACGGTGATCGACAATCTCGGGAAGGGCGCCGCCGGACAGGCGGTCCAGAACTTCAATGTGATGCTGGGTTTGCCCGAGACCACCGCCCTCGATCATCTCGCCCTGGTGCCCTGAGTCCCCGTCACTCGGCTCCGAGAAAGAGGATCGCGCCCAGGAGTGCGAATGCCGCGTTCGCGGTCCACGCGGCGAGCAGCGGCGGAACCGCGCCACCATGGCCGAGCGAGACGGTGAGTGCGAGCAGCACCCAGTAGCTGAATCCGACCGCGAGCCCGATCCCGATGCTGGTCGCGAGCGGCCGGCGGCGCGGATTACGGGTGGAAAGCGGCACGCCGATCAGCACCATCACCAGCGGAACGAGCGGCACCGCGAGCTTCAGGTGCAAGTCGACGCGCGACTCCGTCGTGTCGATGCCCTTGCGACTGAGCTCGCGGATGTGATGACGCAGCCGGCGGAAATCGAGCGCTTCGGGATCCTTCTCCATCACCTGGAGGTCCTGGGGCTCGTCGGGGAGCGTGAACTCCGCGGCTGCCAGCGGGCGCATGACGACGTTGCCGGTACCGTCGATGGTGCGCTCGATGGCGCCGTCGAGCACCCAGCGTCCGTCGCGCCATTGCGCGGTGGAGACCTCGATCAGACGCCGGAGCTCGAACCCGGGGTTGAAGTCGTACACGGTGAGGCCGACCACCATTCCCTTGCGCGCATCGAAGTGCTCGATGCTGTAGATGCCGGCCTTGCCGTGGAACCAGATCCCGGTGTCGTTCAGCAGCGCCTTGAGCGGCTTCTTCCGGATCTCGACCATCTCGATGTGGCGCGATCGCTCCGAACAATAGGGAACGACCGACTCGTTCCACACCAGCGTACCGACGCTCAACAGTCCGGCGACGATGAGCAGCGGGGTCGCGAGTTGCATGGTGCTCACGCCCGACGCGCGGAGCGCCGTCAGCTCGTTGTGACGAGCCATCACGCCCAGCGCGAGGAGGACGGCGCCGAGCGTTGCCACCGGGACGAGCTGGGTGACGATCAGCGGCACCTTGAATACGAAGTAGCGGAGCACGGTGCCGGGCGGGGCGTGGTACTTGAGGTAGGTGTCGAAACGATCGAAGAAGTCGACCAGCACGTAGATGAGCAGGAAGCCGATCATGCAGAGACCGAACAAGCGCAGAAACTCCCGCAGGATGTAGCGGGGGAGGATCGGCAATACGCCCGGTGCGGCGTCGCTCACCGGCTGGTGACCGCCTGCCAGCGCGTCCGCAAGCCAGCGAGGCCGTGCCCGACCCTGCTCGGCAGGGCGATCCGCACTTCGCGCGCAGCGGCGGCGAAGAGCACCATGCCGAGTGTCGCGAAGACCACGTTGGGGAGCCAGAGCGCGATCGCCGGCGCGAGTGTGCCGCGCTCGGCCATGGCCTCACCGGCGGTGAGCAGGAGGTAGTAGAGGAAGATCAGCACCAGGCTCACCGAGAAGCCGCGTGATCGCACGGCGCGGACCGGCTGAATGCCGAGCGGCACCGCCACCAGGCCGAACACCAGGCACGCGAAAGGCACCGCGAACTTGCGATACAGCTCGACCAGCTCGGTATTGGCGCTGCGCCCGGCGTCTCTCTTCTCGGCGATCGCGGCGCGCAGCTCGCCGAGTGTCATTTCCTGAGCGTCCTTCTCGCGCTGCGAGAACTTGGCGAGCGCAGCCGCCAGGTTGAGGGTGACGTCGTACACGGTGAAGTCGGTCTTGTGGTAGCTCTTTTCGCCGGGCATGAACGTGTGGATGTTGCCGTCGAGGAGACGGAGCGTCACCGAGTGCGTCTCCTCGTTGCTCACCAGAAAGCCGCTGCGCGCGATCACGGTGTTGCGCTGGCTCGGGTCGCGGTTGTCGGCGATCAGGATGCCGCCCAGTTGGTCGCCGGGCGGCTCGACGTGCTCGACGTAGATCACCAGGCCCGCGAAGTCGTCGTTGAAGACCCGCTCCTTCAGGCCGGCGCTGGCGCGCGTCTTGGCGATCTCGTAGAGCTCGGCCTTCAAGTGGCTGTTGCCCCACGGGCGCGCCGAGATCGCGAGGAAGAGGCTCGCGCCGTACACCACCAGGGTGAAGAGCACGACCGGTACCATCATCTGATACAGGCTGATGCCCGATGTCTTGAGCGCGACGATCTCGCTATCGGCCGAGAGCCGTCCGAAGGACAACAGCACGGCGAGGAGGAGCGCCATGGGAACCGTGACCTCGAGGAAGGTGGGGAGGATGTAGGCGAAGAGCTTGGCGATCTCGAGCAGCGGGACACCACGGTTCACCACCAGCTCGACCAGCTTCAACATGCGGGCGATGAGCAGGATGAACGTGAAGACGCCGATACCGTAGAAGAACGGGACCGCAACCTCGCGCAGAAAGTATCGCCGTAGAGTCGCGCCCATGGCGAGGACGGGCATGCTATAGAGCGAATTTCGGGTTGTAAACGCCGATGCGCCGCCGCCCATCCAGCCCACCGACGAGCTCGCCGGACGCACGGCCCGGGCTCATCGTCGGCGCGAACCCGGTACTCGAGCTGCTGCGCGCTTCGCCCGCCGTGCTCGAGCGAGTGTGGATCGTGCCGAACACGGCGGGCGCGCAGCGGGTGGCAGCCGAAGCGGAAGCGCGTGGCGTCGCGCTCGAGCACGTAGACCGCGCACACCTCGATCGCTTGAGTCAGGGGAACCACCAGGGAGTGGCGGCCCGCATGCGGCCGTTCGCGTACGCCGCGCTCGAGGACCTCCTCGATGCCGGCGCAGCCGTGCTGGTTGCCCTGGACGGGATCGTCGATCCGCAGAACCTCGGCGCCATCATCCGTTCGACCGAGGTCTTCGGCGCCGGGGGCCTGATTCTCCCGCGTGACCGCAGCGCCCAGGTGTCCGATGCGGCCATCCGGGTCTCGGCAGGCGCGGCCCTCCACCTGCCGATCGCACAGGTCGTGAACCTCACCCGGGCGCTCGCCGCGGCCAAGGAGCGAGGCTACTGGATCGTCGGCCTCGACGCGGAAGGAAGCTCGACATTTCAAGGGCTTCCGCCGCTCGAACGGACCATTCTCGTGGTCGGAGGCGAAGCCAAGGGCGCCCGCCCACTGGTCCGCGAGAACTGCGACTTCATGGTGCGAATCCCGACGCGGGGACGGGTCGCATCCCTGAACGCCGCGACCGCTGCCGCCATCGGTCTCTACGCCCTTTCGGAGCGGCTCCCGCCCACCCGCTGACACCCAGCAGATCCATCCGGCGACGCGGACGCCCGACGGACCCCCCAGACGCATTGCTTTGTCCCCGGCAGGGGGGCGGATCGACACGCGCCGTGCCAATCCCGCAGGCCCCCGATTCTTGACAGGTTTCTGATCGACCGCTATGGAGGGAGGTTCGCACGTCAGCCGTTTCTCGTTACTAAGGTCACGCTTCGTCAGGATGCTTGCGCCCGTCGGCTGCAGGAACCGATCCGGTTCACCGCCGAATCGCGAGACGAGCTGAGCGGAACAGGGAAGATGTGGCGTCGAAAGCTCGCAGCCGGCGGTTATCGGACAGGAGGGAGAGACGATGGGGCGTACGGCGAACCTCGTCGGTCGAACTCGTGTCGCGTGCTGGCGTAGCTCAACGGTAGAGCACCTGATTTGTAATCAGGCGGTTGTAGGTTCGATTCCTATCGCCAGCTTCTTGAAGGATACGCGCCCGGCGGTGTCGCGGCATGCCAGCGGAGAGGTACCCGAGTGGCCAAAGGGAGCAGACTGTAAATCTGCCGGCGTCAGCCTACGGAGGTTCGAATCCTCCCCTCTCCATACGATGACGCATGACAGTGCGGGAATAGCTCAGTTGGTTAGAGCATCAGCCTTCCAAGCTGAGGGTCGCGGGTTCGAATCCCGTTTCCCGCTCTCGAGCAGGCGGAAGCGACGCGTACGTGCGACGATGCCCAGGTAGCTCAGTTGGCAGAGCACGTCCTTGGTAAGGACGAGGTCGGCGGTTCGATCCCGCTCCTGGGCTCTCGATGTGCTCAGTCGGCTCGTCAAGAGGACAGCGGAGCGTAAGGAGGCGCTATGAGCAAGGCGAAGTTCGAGCGCAAGAAGCCGCACGCGAACGTGGGAACGATCGGGCACGTGGATCACGGCAAGACGACGTTGACGGCGGCGATCACGAAGGTGCAGGCGGCGAAGAAGCTGGCGGAGTTCGTGGCGTTCGATCAGATCGACAAGGCGCCGGAGGAGAAGGCGCGCGGGATCACGATCGCGACGGCGCACGTGGAGTACGAGTCGGACAAGCGCCACTACGCGCACGTGGATTGCCCGGGGCACGCGGACTACGTGAAGAACATGATCACGGGGGCGGCGCAGATGGATGGGGCGGTGCTGGTGGTGTCGGCGGCCGATGGGCCGATGCCGCAGACGCGCGAGCACATCTTGTTGGCGCGCCAGGTGGGGGTGCCGTACATCGTGGTGTTCATGAACAAGGTGGACATGGTGGACGACGCGGAGTTGCTGGATCTGGTGGAGCTGGAAGTGCGGGAGCTGCTGTCGAAGTACGAGTTTCCGGGCGACGACATGCCGATCATCCGGGGGAGCGCGCTGAAGGCGCTCGAGGGGGAGACAGAGCGAGCTCGGGGAGGAGTCGATCGGGAGGTTGATGGAGGCGCTCGACAGCTACATTCCGCAGCCGCAGCGCGAAGTGGACAAGCCGTTTTTGATGCCGGTGGAGGACGTGTTCACGATCAGCGGGCGCGGGACGGTGGCGACGGGCCGGATCGAGCGCGGGAGGGTGAAGGTGGGCGAAGAGGTGGAGATCGTCGGGATGAAGGCGACGACCAAGACGGTGGTGACGGGCGTCGAGATGTTCCGCAAGATTCTGGACGAGGGCCAGGCGGGAGACAACGTGGGGTGCCTGCTGCGCGGGGTGAAGCGGGAAGAGATCGAGCGCGGGCAGGTGCTGGCGAAGCCGGGGTCGATCACGCCGCACACGAAGTTTCGAGGCCGAGGCGTACGTGCTGACGAAGGAAGAGGGGGGCGGCACACGCCGTTCTTCAACGGGTACCGGCCGCAGTTCTACTTTCGGACGACGGACGTGACGGGAGTGGCGACGTTGCCGGAAGGGACCGAGATGGTGATGCCGGGGGACAACATCAAGCTGGTGGTGCAGCTGATCACGCCGATCGCGATGGATGAAGGGTTGCGGTTCGCGATTCGCGAAGGCGGCCGCACCGTCGGCGCCGGCGTCGTCACCAAGATCGTCGAGTAAGCGTATGCGCGACCTCATCACGCTCAACTGCGAATCGTGCAAGCGCAAGAACTACACGACGAGCAAGAACAAGAAGACGATGACGGACAAGCTGTCGCTCAAGAAGTTTTGCCCTGCATGCCGAAGCCATACCCTCCACAAGGAGGGCAAGGTCTAGGTGAGGGCCAGTAGCTCGAACTGGCTAGAGCACCGGACTCCAAATCCGGGGGTTGCAGGTTCGAATCCTGCCTGGCCCGTTTCTCGAGCCGCAGCCGAGTGGAGCGAGTGTTGGAAGACCGACTGCAAAGCATAAAGGACATCGTTCCGCGGAGTCGACGTTTCCTCAGCGAGGTGTGGGCCGAGTTGCGCAAGGTGCACTGGCCGACCCGGCAGGAGACGTTGGCTGCGACGGCGGTCGTGATCATCGTGGTGATGATCGTGTCGCTGTGGCTGGGCGCCGTCGACGCCGTGATCTCCTTCGTGTTCACGCGCACCCTGGGGATGCGATGACCGGCGCGGCGGCCAGCGATGTGGAGAAGAAATGGTACGTGGTGCACACGTACTCGGGCTTCGAGCACAAGGTGAAGGCCGCGCTCGAGGAGCGGATCCGTTCGCTCGGCAAGGAAGACTACTTCGGCGAGATCCTGGTGCCGGCCGAGAAGGTCGTCGAGCTGGTGAAAGGCAAGAAGCGCACCTCCTCGCGCAAGTTCTTCCCCGGCTACATCCTGGTGAACATGCTCCTCAACGACGACACCTGGCACGTGGTGAAGTCGACCCCCAAGGTGACCGGCTTCGTGGGCGGCGCCACCGATCCCCCGTCGATCTCGGAGACCGAGGTGCGCCAGATCGCGCAGCAGGTCGAGGAAGGCGCGGTCAAGCCGAAGCCCAAGGTGTTCTTCGAGTCGGGTGAGAACGTGAAGGTGGTCGACGGGCCCTTCCAGGATTTCAACGGCGTCGTCGAAGAGGTGAAGCCCGAGAAGGGCAAGCTGCGCGTGCTGATCAGCATCTTCGGCCGCGCCACGCCCGTCGAGCTCGATTTCGTGCAGGTGGAAAAGGCGTAGCAGGAGCGCGGAGAGGTCATGGCAAAGAAAGTCGTCGCCGAGGTGAAGCTCCAGATTCCGGCCGGGCAGGCCAACCCCAGCCCTCCGGTCGGACCGGCGCTCGGTCAGCGCGGCGTGAACATCATGGAGTTCTGCAAGCAGTTCAACGCGCAGACGCAATCGCAGCAAGGGCTGATCATTCCGGTGCTCATCACCGTGTACGCCGATCGCTCGTTCACGTTCGTGACCAAGACGCCGCCGGCGTCGGTGCTGTTGAAGCGTGCCGCCTCGATCGAGAAGGGCTCCGGCGAGCCCCACAAGGTCAAGGTCGGCACCGTCACCCGACAGCAGGTGCGCGAGATCGCCCAGTTGAAGACGCCGGATCTCACGGCCGCCAGTCTCGAGGCGGCGATGCGCACCGTCGAGGGGACGGCGCGCAGCATGGGCATCACGGTCGAGGGATAGCGATGGCAAAGCACGGCAAGAAATTCCGCGCTGGCGCGGCGAAGATCGACAGCGAGAAGCTCTATCCGCTCGAGGAAGCGGTCAAGCTCGCGATCGACGCGGCTTCGGCGAAGTTCGACGAGACCGTCGAGTTGGCGGTTCGACTCGGCGTCGATCCGCGGCAAGCGGAGCAGAACGTGCGCGGCACCGTCATGCTGCCGCACGGGACCGGCAAGAGCGTGCGCGTACTGGTGATCGCCAAGGGCGACAAGGTGAAGGAAGCCGAGGAAGCGGGCGCCGATTTCGCGGGCGGCGAGGAGCTCACCAAGAAGATCGCGGAGGAGAACTGGCTCGAGTTCGACACCGTGGTCGCTACGCCGGACATGATGGGAGCGGTCGGCCGACTCGGCAAGATTCTCGGTCCGCGCGGCCTCATGCCCAACCCCAAGGTCGGCACGGTGACGTTCGACGTCGGCCGCACCGTCCGCGAGGTGAAGGCGGGCAAGGTCGAGTACCGCGTCGAGAAGGCAGGGATCGTGCACGTGCCGGTCGGCAAGAAGTCGTTCGGGTCCGAGAAGCTCACCGCCAACGCCAGCGCGCTGATCGCGGCGTTGGTGCGGGCAAAGCCGGCAGCCGCCAAGGGCAACTACCTGCGCAGCGTGTCGATCGCCACCACCATGGGTCCCGGCGTCGGGATCGATCCGGGCACGGTGCGCACGCTGACCGCGGCGTAATCAGGAGACAGTGTGAACAAAGAAGAAAAGATCGCGCTCATCGCCGGCATCCACGACTGCTTGAGCAAGGCGAATCTCGCGATCATGACCGAGTACCGCGGCCTCACGGTGGCGCAGCTGAACCGCCTGCGCCGCGAGCTCAAGCAGGTCGGCGGCGCCTATCAAGTCACCAAGAACACCCTCACCCGGCGGGCCATCAAGGACACCGCGTTCGAGAAGCTCGACGAGATGTTGCGCGGACCGACCGGACTCGTCACCACCACGTCCGATCCGGTGGCGGTGGCGAAGGTGCTGGTGAAGTTCGCCGAGCAGCACGACAAGCTCAAGATCACCGGCGGTGTTCTCGATGGCGAGGTGCTCCCGGCGGCGAACGTCAACGCGCTCGCCAAGCTTCCCAGCCGCGAAGTGCTGTTGGCGCAGCTGCTCGGTCTGCTGAACGCGCCGGCGTCGCAACTCCTGCGGACGATGCAGGAGCCCGGGGCGAGAATGGCGCGCCTGCTCGGCGCGCTCGAGCGTACAAAACAAGCGGCGGCACCGGAGCCGGCCGCATCCAGTCCAGCGGCGGAAGCGGAGCCGGCCGCATCGAACCCAGCGGCGGAACCGGAAGCGGAGCCGGCCGCGTCCAGCCAAACCAAGGAGGAGTAGTTGCCATGACTGAAGTCTCTCGCGAGCAGGTGAAGGACTACATCAAGAACATGTCCCTGATGGACGCGGCGACCCTGGTGAAGGAGCTCGAAACCGAGCTCGGGGTGAGCGCCGCAGCCCCGGTGGCGGTGGCCGCCGCGGGTGGCGCGGCGGGTGCCGCGGCCGCTCCAGTCGAGGAGAAGGACGAGTTCACGGTCGTGCTGAAGACCGCCGGCGACAAGAAGATCCAGGTGATCAAAGTCGTCCGTGAGCTCACCGGCCTCGGACTCAAGGAGGCCAAAGACCTCGTCGACGGGGCGCCGAAGAACGTCAAGGAAGGCATCGCCAAGAAGGAGGCCGAGGAGATCAAGAAGAAGCTCGAAGACGCGGGCGGTCAGGTCGAGATCAAGTAGACCGGTGCGACGATTGAACGCAGCGGGCGCGCCCCACGTGGGGTCGCGCCTGGAAAGGTGAGGAATGGCATCCGTACAGGTCGCGAATAATTTTCGCCTGCGGCGCACCTTCGGGCGCATCAAGAAGGTCGTCGACATCCCGAACCTGATCGACATTCAGCAACGGTCGTACGAGGATTTCCTGCAGCGCGACGTCGCGCCCGAGAGCCGCTCCGACACCGGGCTCCAGGGCGTGTTCAAGTCGGTCTTTCCGATCAAAGACTTCAACGAGACCGCCTCGCTCGAGTTCGTGAGCTACACCCTCGGTGAGCCGAAGTACGACGTCGACGAGTGTCATCAGCGCGGCATGACCTTCGCGGCACCGCTCAAGGTCACGATCCAGCTCGTGATCTGGGACGTCGATCAAGAGAGCGGCGTGCGCTCGATCAAGAACGTGAAGGAGCAGGAGGTCTATTTCGGCGAGATCCCGCTCATGACCCGCAACGGTACGTTCATGATCAACGGTACCGAGCGCGTCATCGTGAGCCAGTTGCACCGCTCGCCCGGCGTTTTCTTCGATCACGACAAGGGCAAGACGCACGCGAGCGGCCGTCTGCTCTACTCCGGCCGCATCATTCCGTACCGTGGCTCCTGGATCGACTTCGAGTTCGACGCGCGCGACATCCTCTACGTCCGCGTCGACCGTCGACGGAAGTTCCACGCCACCGTGTTGCTGCGCGCCCTCGGCATGACCGCCGAGGATCTGCTCAACTACTACTACAAGAAGGACACCATCCTCCTCGACGGCCGCAAGGCGTCGAAGATCTTCCGGCCCGATCAGCTCGCCGGCGTCAAGGCCACCCGCGACGTCCGCCACCCGCAGACCAATGAGATCATCGTCAAAGAGGGCCGCAAGTTCACCAAGGCGGCGGTGCGCCAGATGGAGGCCGCCGGCGTCGCGCAGGTACCGATCACGCTCGAGGACGTCATCGGGCGCGTGTCCGCGCACGACATCCCCGATCCGAAGACCGGCGAGGTGTTGGTCGAGTGCAACCAGGAGCTGACGCAAGAGCGCTATGACGTTCTGCGCGAGCGCGGCATCACGTCGGTCGAGGTGCTGTTCATCGACGACCTCCACATCGGGCCGTCGCTCCGCAGCACGATCCTCCAGGACAAGATCGCCACTCCCGAAGAGGCCATCCTCGAGATCTATCGCCGGCTGCGCCCCGGGGATCCGCCCACGCCGGAAACCGCCACCGCGTTCTTCCACAATCTCTTCTTCAACCCCGATCGCTACGACCTCTCCAAGGTCGGACGGCTGAAGCTCAACCACAAGCTCCGGCTGTCGGTGCCGCTCGAACAAGGAACGCTCAGACGCGAGGACATCCTCGAGGTGGTGCGGTACCTGATCGAGCTCAAGAACGGCAACGGCTCGATCGACGACATCGACCATCTCGGCAATCGTCGCGTGCGCGCGGTCGGCGAGCTGGTCGAGAATCAGTACCGCATCGGTCTCGTCCGCATGGAGCGCGCCATCAAGGAGCGCATGAGCCTGCAGGACATCGAGACGCTGATGCCGCAGGAGCTCATCAACTACAAGCCGGTCTCGGCGGTGGTCAAGGAGTTCTTCGGGTCGAGTCAGCTCTCGCAGTTCATGGATCAGACCAACCCGCTCTCCGAGATCACGCACAAGCGCCGGCTCTCGGCGCTCGGCCCCGGCGGCCTGACGCGCGAGCGGGCCGGGTTCGAGGTGCGCGACGTCCACCCGACGCACTACGGCCGGGTGTGTCCGATCGAGACGCCGGAAGGGCCCAACATCGGTCTGATCGCCTCGCTTTCCACCTACGCGCGCGTCAACGACTACGGCTTCGTCGAGACGCCCTACCGTGAGGTCGAGAAGGGCAGGGTCACCGACCACATCCGCTATCTCTCGGCGCTCGAGGAGGAAGACCTCGTCATCGCGCAGGCAAACGCGCCGGTCGACGCGCGCGGCATGTTCACGAGCGACCTGGTGTCGGCGCGCAAGGGCGGCAACTTCATGCAGGTGGCGCCCGACCTGGTCCAGTACATGGACGTCTCCCCCAACCAGCTGGTCAGCGTCGCCGCGTCCCTCATTCCCTTCCTCGAGAACGACGACGCCAACCGCGCCCTCATGGGCTCGAACATGCAGCGCCAGGCGGTGCCTTTGCTGCGGACCGACGCGCCGCTCGTCGGCACCGGCATGGAGCGGGTGGTGGCGCGCGACTCCGGTGTCACCATCGTCACGCGACGCGACGGCGTCGTCGAGACGGTCGACGCTACCCGCATCGTGGTGAAGGCCGACAAGCCGAGCAACGACGGGCGCGACGCCGGCGTCGACATCTACAACTTGACCAAGTACCAACGCTCCAACCAGAACACCTGCCTGAATCAGCGCCCGATCGTCGTCGTCGGCGACCGGGTGAGCGCCGGCGACGTGATCGCCGACGGTCCTTCCACCGAGATGGGCGAGCTCGCCCTCGGTCGCAACATCGTCGTCGCCTTCATGCCGTGGGGCGGCTACAACTTCGAAGACTCGATCCTCATCAGCGAGAAGGTGGTGCGCGAGGACTACTTCACGTCGGTGCACATCGAGGAGTTCGAGTGCGTCGCGCGCGACACCAAGCTCGGTCCCGAGGAGATCACGCGCGACATCCCCAACGTCGGCGACGAGGCCCTCAAAGACCTCGACGACTCCGGCATCATCCGGATCGGTGCCGAGGTCAAGCCGAGTGACATCCTGGTCGGCAAGATCACCCCCAAGGGCGAGACGCAGCTCTCACCCGAGGAGAAGCTGCTGCGCGCGATCTTCGGCGAGAAGGCCGGCGAGGTGCGTGATACTTCGCTGCGCGTCCCGCCCGGCGTCGAGGGCACGACCATCTACGCGCGCGTGTTCTCGCGCAAGGGCGTCTCCAAGGACGAGCGCAGCCGGCAGATCGAGGAGGACGAGGAGGAGCGGCTGAAGAAGGATCAGCAGGACGAGATCCGGATCATCAAGGACTCGACGCTCAAGAAGGTGAAGAAGCTGCTGGTGGGTCGGGTGACGAGCGTGCGGCTCTCCGACGACAGCCGCAAGGTGCTGCTGCCGAAGGGTCAAGAGATCAGCGCCGAGGATCTCGACCAGATTCCGTCCACGTATTGGGGCGACCTCAAGGTCGACAACGAGAAGATCGAGGACGAGCTGTCGCGCGCGGTCGACGCCATGCGCGAGCAGATGGAGCTCATCAAGAACGTCTTCCAGGAGAAGATCGATCGCTTGAAGGGCGGCGACGAGCTGCCCCCGGGCGTGATCAAGATGGTGAAGGTGTTCGTCGCCATCAAGCGCAAGCTGCAGGTGGGCGACAAGATGGCGGGACGACACGGCAACAAGGGCGTGCTGTCGCGCATCCTTCCCGAGGAGGACATGCCGTATCTCCCCGACGGGACGCCGGTCGACATCGTCCTCAATCCGCTCGGCGTGCCGTCGCGCATGAACGTCGGCCAGATCCTCGAGACCCACCTCGGCTGGGCCGGTCTCGAGATCGGTCGCCAGCTCGACGCCGAGCTGCGGACGGAAGGCAAGGCGGGCATCGAGTCGGTGCGGCGCAAGCTCAAGGACGTCTACGGCACCAAGGAGGCGATCGAGCTCATCGACGAGATGCGCGACGAGGACGTCGTCAAGCTGGTGCGCAAAGGGGCGCGCGGGATTCACATGGCGTCACCCGTCTTCGACGGTGCGGCCGAGGACGAGATCTTCGGGCTCCTCAAGAAGGCCGGCTTGCCCCCGAGCGGTCAGATGCCGCTCTACGACGGCCGCACCGGCGAGCCGTTCGAGCAAGCGGTGACGGTGGGCGTCATGTACATGATGAAGCTCCACCACCTGGTCGACGACAAGATCCACGCCCGCTCGACCGGGCCGTACTCGCTGGTCACACAGCAGCCGCTCGGTGGCAAGGCGCAGTTCGGCGGCCAGCGGCTGGGAGAGATGGAAGTGTGGGCGCTCGAGGCGTACGGCGCGGCCTACAGTCTCCAGGAGATGCTCACCGTCAAGTCCGACGACGTGGCCGGCCGCACCCGGATGTACGAGGCGATCGTCAAAGGCGAGAACGTGCTCGAGCCGGGTCTGCCGGAGTCGTTCAACGTCATGGTCAAGGAGCTGCAGAGCCTCGCGCTCGACGTCGAGCTGCTGGAGGATCAGAGCGTGAACCAGGGTTGAGTGGGGCGGATGCGCGAAGCGATTGCGCGCACGGGGACTCTGAAGAGGACATGAATATATGGTGATGGAAGATCTCTTCAATCTGTTCGAGAAGCCGAAGAATCCGGTGTCGTTCAACGCGCTGAGGATCTCGCTCGCGTCACCGGAGAAGATTCATTCCTGGTCGCACGGCGAGGTGAAGAAGCCGGAGACCATCAACTACCGGACCTTCAAGCCCGAGCGCGACGGGCTCTTCTGCGCCAAGATCTTCGGCCCGACCAAAGACTACGAGTGCAACTGCGGGAAGTACAAGCGCATGCGCCACCGCGGCGTGGTGTGCGAGAAGTGCGGCGTCGAGGTGATCCAGTCGAAGGTGCGTCGCGAGCGCATGGGCCACGTCGATCTCGCCACACCGGTCGCGCACATCTGGTTCTTGAAGAGCCTGCCGTCGCGCATCGGGACGCTGCTCGACATGACACTCAAGGATCTCGAGAAGATCCTCTACTTCGAGTCGTTCGTCGTCACCTCCTCCAAGAAGGACAGTCCCGGTCAGCCCTTCGAGTACAAGGAGGTGCTGAGCGAGAACCGGTATCGCAAGGCGATGGAGGAGCATGGACCCGACTCCTTCAAGGCCGACATGGGCGCGGCCGCGATCCGCAAGCTGCTCGGCGACATCGACATCGAGGAAGACTCCGAGCGGTTGCGCCTCGAGATGCGCGAGGTCGGCAGCGAGGCGCGGCGCAAGAAGATCGCCAAGCGCCTCAAGGTGCTGAACGCGTTCCGCGTGTCCGGCAACCGTCCGGAATGGATGATCCTCGAGGTCATCCCGGTGATTCCGCCCGACCTGCGGCCGCTGGTGCCGCTCGACGGCGGACGCTTTGCCACCTCCGATCTGAACGACCTCTACCGGCGCGTCATCAACCGCAACAATCGCTTGAAGCGGCTGATGGAGCTGAACGCTCCCGACATCATCATCCGCAACGAGAAGCGCATGCTGCAGGAAGCGGTCGATGCGCTGTTCGACAACGGCCGGCGCGGCCGCGCCATCACCGGACCCAACAAGCGGCCCCTCAAGTCGCTCTCGGACATGCTCAAAGGGAAGAGCGGACGCTTCCGCCAGAACCTGCTCGGCAAGCGCGTCGACTACTCGGGCCGCTCGGTGATCGTCGTCGGGCCGGAGCTCCGCCTGCACCAGTGCGGACTGCCCAAGAAGATGGCGCTCGAGCTGTTCAAGCCCTTCATCTACAACAAGCTCGAGGAGCGCGGCTTCGTCACCACCATCAAGAGCGCGAAGAAGATGGTGGAGAAGGAGAAGCCCGAGGTGTGGGACATCCTCGACGAGGTGATCCGCGAGCACCCGGTGCTGCTCAACCGCGCGCCCACCCTGCATCGCCTCGGTATCCAGGCCTTCGAGCCGATCCTCATCGAGGGCAAGGCCATCCAGCTCCACCCGCTGGTGTGCGCCGCCTACAACGCCGACTTCGACGGCGACCAGATGGCGGTCCACGTCCCGCTCTCGGTCGAGGCGCAGGTCGAAGCGCGCGCCCTCATGATGTCGACCAACAACATCCTCTCGCCCGCCAACGGCAGACCGATCATCGTGCCAACGCAGGACATCGTGCTCGGGCTCTACTACATGACCCGCGAGCGTCCGATGGTGAAGGGCGCGAACAAGGCGTTCTCGAGCCCGGAAGAGGTCCGCATCGCCTACGATCAGGGCGAGGTGCACCTGCAGGCGCACGTGCGGGTACGCATGAACGGCAAGCTCGTCGACACGACCGTCGGGCGCATCCTGCTGTGCGAGATCGTGCCGCCCGAGATCAGTTTCGCCGAGGTCAACCGGGTGATGAAGAAGAAGGAGCTCGGCGCCCTCATCGACCTCGCGTATCGCCGCGCCGGCAACAAGGCGACGGTGATCTTCGCCGACAAGCTGAAGGACCTGGGCTACGAGTTCGCCACCCGCGCCGGCATCTCGATCGGGATCAAGGACATGTTGATCCCGCCGCACAAGCCTCGAGCTCCTCGACGAGGCCACCGCCGAGGTGCGCGAGATCGAGGATCAGTACAACAAGGGCCTGATCACCGACGGCGAGCGCTACAACAAGGTCGTCGACATCTGGGCCCAGCTGACCGATCGCATCGCCGACGAGATGCTGCGCCAGCTCGGCACCGAAACGTTCACCGACGAGAAGGGGAACGAGCAGACCACGCCGAGCTTCAATCCGATCTTCATGATGGCCGACTCGGGCGCGCGCGGCAGCGCCCAGCAGATCCGCCAGCTCGCCGGCATGCGCGGACTGATGGCCAAGCCTTCGGGCGAGATCATCGAGACGCCGATCACCGCCAACTTCCGCGAAGGGCTGACCGTGCTCCAGTACTTCATCTCGACGCACGGCGCCCGTAAGGGTCTCGCCGACACGGCGCTCAAGACCGCCAACTCCGGCTATCTCACGCGGCGTCTGGTCGACGTCGCGCAGGACTCGATCATCAACGAGGTCGACTGCGGCACGCTCGACGGCATCGAGATGACGCCGCTGGTCGAAGGCGGTGAGATCATCGAGGGCCTCGGGGATCGCGTCCTCGGCCGCACCGCGCTCGAGGAGATCCGCGACCCGTTCAGCAACGAAGTATTGGTGCACGCCAATCACGAGATCGACGAGGATCTGGTCGGCAGGATCGAGGATGCCGGGCTCGAGCGGGTGCGGATCCGGTCGGTGCTCACCTGCCAGTCACGGCAGGGTGTGTGCAGCCGCTGCTACGGCCGTGATCTCGCGCGCGGCCACATGGTGAACCTCGGCGAAGCCATCGGCGTGATCGCGGCGCAGTCGATCGGCGAGCCGGGCACGCAGCTCACCATGCGGACGTTCCACATCGGTGGTACCGCCAGCCGGCGCGCCGAGCAGACCACGCTCGAGGGGCGCAACGAGGGTACCGTCAAGTTCATCAACCTCCAGACCGTCCGCAACAACGACGGCGACGAGATCGTCATGAACCGCAACGGCGAGCTCGCGATCGTCGACTTCCCGGAAGCCGGGCGCGAGCGCGAGCGCGAGCGCTACCCGATCGTCTACGGCGCCAAGCTGAAGAAGCACGACGGCGCCAAGGTGAAGCCCGGCGATCAGCTCGCCGAGTGGGATCCCTACACGCTGCCGATGCTGACGCAGATGGGCGGCAGCGTGAAGTTCGGCGACCTGATCGAAGGCGTCACCGTCGAGGAGCGCGTCGACGAGCGCACCGGTCTCTCGACCAAGGTCATCATCGACACCAAGGACATCGAGAAGCGGCCGCGCATCAGCATCAAGAACGCCGAAGGACAGACCCTCAGGCTCCCGAACGGCAACGAAGCGCGCTACCAGCTGCCGGTCGGCATTCACCTCAACGTCTTCGACGGCCAGGTCGTCGGGCCGGGCGACATCATCGCCAAGATGCCGCGCGAGACCACCAAGACCAAGGACATCACCGGCGGTCTGCCGCGCGTCGCCGAGCTCTTCGAGGCTCGCAAGCCCAAGGAGTTCGCGGTGGTGAGCGAGATCGACGGCGTGGTGTCGTTCGGCAAGGACACCAAGGGCAAGCGCAAGGTGATCGTCACGCCCGAGGTCGGGGAGCCGCGCGAGTACTTGATTCCCAAGGGCAAGCACATCAGCGCGCACGAGGGTGACCACGTGCGCGCCGGTGAGCCGCTCATGGACGGCTCGTCCAACCCGCACGACATTCTCACCATCCTCGGCGAGAAGGCGCTCGCCAAGTACCTGGTCGACGAGGTGCAGGAGATCTACCGCCTGCAGGGCGTGCGCATCAACGACAAGCACATCGAGGTGATCGTGCGCCAGATGCTGCGTCGCGTGCGCATCAAGGAAGTGGGAGACACCGACTTCCTGATCGGCGATCAGGTCGAGAAGTGGCGTTTCGAGGAGGCGAACCAGAAGGTCGAGGACAAGGGCGGCGAGCCCGCCACCGCCGAGCCGCTGCTGCTCGGCATCACCAAGGCGAGCCTCTCGACCGAGAGCTTCATCTCCGCGGCCTCCTTTCAGGAGACCACCAAGGTGCTCACCGAAGCCGCCATCAACGGCAAGGTCGACCGCCTGGCCGGTCTCAAGGAGAACGTCATCATGGGCCGACTCATCCCGGCCGGCACCGGACTCTCGCGGTACGGACTGGTGGAGATCGAGGCCGACGAGCCGGAGGAGCGTCCCGAGGACGCGCTCGAGGTCCCGACGGCACGCGACGAGCCGGAGAGCGCGGCGAGCGCGTAGGGTCACAAACTTGACAGCCAACCGGAGGTTCACATAAGTTGCCCGTTTTTCCTGCTCTTTCCGCGACAATTTGAGGGAGACTGAATGCCGACGATCAACCAGCTCATCCGCAGTAGGGCGCACACCGCAGCGACGCAAGCTGGCGGCGCCGGCGCTGCAAAGTTGTCCGCAGCGTCGCGGTGTCTGTACGCGCGTCTACACCTCGACACCGAAGAAGCCGAACTCGGCGCTGCGCAAAGTGGCGCGCGTGCGGCTCACCAACGGCATCGAGGTGACCTCGTACATCCCCGGCGTCGGTCACAATCTCCAGGAGCACTCGGTGGTCCTGATCCGCGGTGGCCGCGTGAAAGACCTCCCGGGCGTGCGCTACCACATCGTGCGCGGCACGCTCGACTCGATCGGCGTTCAAGACCGCAAGCAGAGCCGATCGAAGTACGGCGCCAAGAAGCCCAAGTAGTCCGGGATCGACGATGCCGCGCAAGGGAGAGATTCGCCGTCGTGAGGTCCTGCCCGACCCGAAGTTCCACGACCGGCTGGTGACCAAGTTCATGAACACCATCATGGGGCGGGGGAAGAAGAGCCTCGCGGAGCGCGTCTTCTATGGCGCCCTGGATCTCATCCAGCAGCGCACCAAGGAAGAGCCGCTCCCCATCTTCAAGAAGGCGCTCGACAACGTGAAGCCGGTCGTCGAGGTGCGCTCACGACGGGTCGGCGGCGCCACCTATCAGGTGCCGGTCGAGGTCCGTCCGGCGCGCCGCGTGTCGCTCGGCATGCGCTGGATCGTCACCCACGCGCGCGCGCGGCCGGAAAAGTCGATGGTCGAGCGTCTGGCCGGCGAGATCAACGACGCCGCCAACAACCGCGGCGCCGCGATCAAGAAGCGCGAGGACACGCACCGCATGGCGGAGGCCAACAAAGCCTTCGCCCACTACCGCTGGTAGTCGTCCATGGCCCGGCAGATCCCACTCGAGCGCACGCGCAACATCGGCATCATGGCGCACATTGATGCCGGGAAGACGACGTGTACCGAGCGCATCCTTTATTACACCGGCATCAACTACAAGATCGGCGAAGTGCACGAAGGCACCGCCACCATGGACTGGATGGTGCAGGAGCAGGAGCGCGGCATCACCATCACCTCGGCGGCGACCACGTGCTTCTGGAAGCGACCATCGTATCAACATCATCGATACGCCGGGTCACGTCGACTTCACCATGGAGGTCGAGCGTTCGCTGCGCGTCCTCGACGGCGCGGTCGCGCTCTTCGACTCCGTCGCCGGCGTCGAGCCGCAGTCGGAGACGGTGTGGCGGCAGGCCGACAAGTACGGCGTGCCGCGCCTGGCGTTCGTCAACAAGATGGACCGCGTCGGCGCCGACTTCTTTCGCACCGTCGGCATGATGCGCGATCGCCTGCGCTCCAACGCGGTGCCGATCCAGCTCCCGCTCGGAGCCGAAGATCGCCACCGCGGCGTCATCGATCTGGTCACCATGAAAGCGGTCGGTGTGGGACGAGGAGAGCCTGGGCGCGAAGTATCGCGAGGACGAGATTCCCGAGTCCGAGCGCGCGTTGGCGGGTGAGTATCGCGAGAAACTGATGGAAGCGGTCGCCGACGCCGACGAGTCGCTGATGGAGAAGTACCTCGAGGGCGGGCAGATCAGCGAATCCGAGATCCGCGCCGCGATCCGCAAGGGCACGCTCGCGATGACGATCGTGCCGGTGCTGTGCGGGTCGGCGTTCAAGAACCGCGGTGTGCAGCCACTGCTGGACGCCGTCGTCGAGTATCTGCCGTCGCCACTGGACGTGCCGGCGGTGCGCGGCATCCTCTCCGACTCGAAGGACAAGCAAGAGGCCACCCGCGAGGCCAGCGACGCTGCCCCGTTCGCGGCGCTCGCCTTCAAGATCATGAGCGACCCGTTCGTGGGAACGCTCACCTTCTTCCGCGTCTACTCAGGCGTCCTCGCCTCGGGCTCGTACGTCTTCAACTCGACCAAGGGCGGCCGGAAAGAGCGCATCGGGCGCCTCCTCAAGATGCACGCCAACAAGCGCGAGGACATCAAGGAGGTCTACGCCGGCGACATCGCCGCCGCGGTCGGACTCCGCCAGACCACCACTGGCGACACGCTCTGCGACGAAGATCACCCGATCATTCTCGAGTCGATCGAGTTCCCCGATCCCGTCATCCACATTGCGATCGAGCCCAAAACCAAGGACGACCAGGAGAGGCTGGGCGTCGCGCTGCAGAAGCTCGCCACCGAAGACCCCTCGTTCCGCGTCCATACCGACAAGGAAACCGGGCAGACCATCATCTCCGGCATGGGCGAGCTGCACCTCGAGATCATCGTCGACCGGCTGCTGCGCGAGTTCAAAGTCGACGCCAACGTCGGCAAGCCGCAGGTGGCCTACCGCGAGACCATCCGCAAGTCGGTCGAGCAGGAGGGCAAGTTCATCCGTCAGACCGGCGGTCGTGGCCAGTACGGGCACGTCTGGATCACGCTCGAGCCGCTCCCTCCGGGGGGAGGATTCGAGTTCGTCGATGGCACCAAGGGCGGCACGGTGCCGCGCGAGTACATTGCGCCGGTCGAGAAGGGCGTGCGCGAGGCGTTCGAAGGAGGGGTGCTCGCGGGCTACCCGCTGGTGGACGTCAAGGTGCACCCTCACCGACGGCTCCTACCACGACGTCGACTCCTCCGAGATCGCCTTCAAGATCGCCGGCTCGATGGCGGCGAAGGAGGGCGCCGCGAAAGCCAGGCCGATCATCCTCGAGCCGATCATGGCGGTCGAGGTGGTGGTTCCCGAGGAGTTCATGGGCGAGGTGATCGGCGACTTGAACAGCCGGCGCGGACGGGTCCAGGGATGCGAGCCGCGCGCCGGAGCGCAGATCATCACCGCGCAGGTGCCGCTCGCCCAGATGTTCGGTTACGCGACCGACTTGCGCTCCAAGACCCAGGGGCGCGCGACCTACACCATGCAGTTCGCGCACTACGAGCCGGTGCCACAGACGATCTCGGAAGAGATCGCGGCCAAGGCCGTGGGCGCCTGAGAGCCGACCGGAGGAGCGTATGAGCAAGGCGAAGTTCGAGCGCAAGAAGCCGCACGCGAACGTGGGAACGATCGGGCACGTGGATCACGGCAAGACGACGTTGACGGCGGCGATCACGAAGGTGCAGGCGGCGAAGAAGCTGGCGGAGTTCGTGGCGTTCGATCAGATCGACAAGGCGCCGGAGGAGAAAGCGCGCGGGATCACGATCGCGACGGCGCACGTGGAGTACGAGTCGGACAAGCGCCACTACGCGCACGTGGATTGCCCGGGGCACGCGGACTACGTGAAGAACATGATCACGGGGGCGGCGCAGATGGATGGGGCGGTGCTGGTGGTGTCGGCGGCCGATGGGCCGATGCCGCAGACGCGCGAGCACATCTTGTTGGCGCGCCAGGTGGGGGTGCCGTACATCGTGGTGTTCATGAACAAGGTGGACATGGTGGACGACGCGGAGTTGCTGGATCTGGTGGAGCTGGAAGTGCGGGAGCTGCTGTCGAAGTACGAGTTTCCGGGCGACGACACGCCGATCATCCGGGGGAGTGCGCTGAAGGCGCTCGAGGGGGAGAAGAGCGAGCTCGGGGAGGAGTCGATCGGGCGGTTGATGGAGGCGCTCGACAGCTTCATTCCGCAGCCGCAGCGCGAAGTGGACAAGCCGTTTTTGATGCCGGTGGAGGACGTGTTCACGATCAGCGGGCGCGGGACGGTGGCGACGGGCCGGATCGAGCGCGGGAGGGTGAAGGTGGGCGAAGAGGTGGAGATCGTCGGGATGAAGGCGACGACCAAGACGGTGGTGACGGGCGTCGAGATGTTCCGCAAGATTCTGGACGAGGGCCAGGCGGGGGACAACGTGGGGTGCCTGCTGCGCGGGGTGAAGCGGGAAGAGATCGAGCGCGGGCAGGTGCTGGCGAAGCCGGGGTCGATCACGCCGCACACGAAGTTTCAGGCCGAGGCGTACGTGCTGACGAAGGAAGAGGGGGGACGGCACACGCCGTTCTTCAACGGGTACCGGCCGCAGTTCTACTTTCGGACGACGGACGTGACGGGAGTGGCGACGTTGCCGGAAGGGACCGAGATGGTGATGCCGGGAGACAACATCAAGCTGGTGGTGCAGCTGATCACGCCGATCGCGATGGATGAAGGGTTGCGGTTCGCGATTCGCGAAGGCGGCCGCACCGTCGGCGCCGGCGTCGTCACCAAGATCGTCGAGTAGGACGTGAACGAAAAGATTCGCATACGCCTGCGCGCCTACGACCATCGGCTGCTCGATCAGTCGGTGCGCGAGATCGTCGACACCGTGCGCCGCACCGGCGGCCGCGTGGCCGGTCCGATTCCGCTGCCGACACAGATCGAGCGCTTCACGGTCAATCGCTCGCCGCACGTGGACAAGAAGTCGCGTGAGCAGTTCGAGCTGCGCACGCACAAGCGCCTGCTCGACATTCTCGAGCCGACGCAACAGACCATCGACGCGCTCGGCAAGCTCGACCTGGCCGCGGGCGTCGACGTCGAGATCAAACTCCAATGACCGACGGGATCATCGGCACGAAGCTCGGGATGACGCAGATCTTCACCGGCGAGGGCAACCTCGTGCCGGTGACGGTCGTGCAAGCGGGTCCGTGCACGGTGGTGCAGGCGAAGACGCAGGCGCGCGACCACTACGTCGCCGTCCAGCTCGGATTCGGCAGCCAGAAGGACCGCCGCATGAGCGGGGCAGCGCGCGGCCACATGGCGAAGGCCGGCAAGGGATCGTTCCGCGTCCTGCGCGAGTTCCCGCTGCAGGCCGATGCCGCACCCGAGATCGGGCAAGACGTCCGGGTCGCCGACGTCTTCAAGACCGGTGACGCCGTGGACGTGACCGGCGTCAGCAAGGGGCACGGCACGGCCGGCGTGATCAAGCGTCACAAGTTCAGCGGCTTCCCCGGGAGCCACGGAACGCACGAGGTTTTCCGCCACGGCGGCTCGATCGGCAACCGTTCGTTCCCCGGCCGCGTCTTCAAAGGCAAGCGCATGGCCGGCCGCCTCGGGAACGATCGCGTCACCGTGTCCAACCTCGAAGTCGTCGACGTGCGGGCCGATCAGGACCTGCTGTTTCTGCGCGGCGCCGTTCCGGGCGCGCGCGGCGGCACGATCGTGATCCGCAAGCACCGTGGCTCGAGCAGGAGTGCATGATGGCGGAGGAGACGACGCCACCGCTCACCGCCAAGATCGTCTCGCGCACGCGCGCCGAGGTCGGGACGATCGAGCTGCCGCACGCCGTGTTCGGGGAGCCGCTGCGCCGTGCGCTGCTCGCCGACGTCGTGCGCATGCAGACCGCGGGACGGCGTGCCGGCACGGCGGCCACCAAGGAAAAGGGCGAGGTGCGCGGCGGCGGCAAGAAGCCATGGAAGCAGAAGGGCACCGGACGGGCGCGCGCCGGCAGCATCCGCTCTCCGCTCTGGGCGGGGGGCGGCACGATCTTCGGTCCACACCCGCGCGACTACGCCTATGCCATGCCGAAGCGCGCGCGGCAGGCGGCGCTGCGCTCGGCGCTGGCGCAGAAGCTCCGCGAGGAGCGGCTCACGATCGTCGACCGCATCGAGCTTCCCGAGACCAAGACCAAGCACTTCGCGGCGTGGCTCGAGCGATCTCGGCATCGACGACAGCGTGCTGGTGGTCATCGCGGACATCGACCAGCGGATCGAGCGCGCCGGCCGCAACCTGCCGAGCGTGAAGGTGCTGCGGGTCGCCGGCCTCAACGTCTACGATCTGCTGCGCTACCACCAGCTCGTGCTGACGCAAGAGGCCGTGCAGGCGATCGCCGCGCGGGTGGCGGCATGAAGCGGGAGTACAACCTCATCGCGGCGCCGCTCATCACCGAGAAGGGCACCTTCGTCAACGAGATCGGCAACCAGGTGGTGTTCCAGGTGCGCCCCGACGCCAACAAGCTCGAGATCAAGCACGCGGTGGAGCGGCTCTTCAAAGTCAAAGTGCTCAAGGTGCGCACCGCCAACATGCTCGGCAAGATCGCGACGGGTGGGGCGCTCGCTCGGCCGGCGGCCGCACTGGAAGAAGGCCTACGTGACCCTCGCCGAGGGCCAGCGCATCGATTTCTTCGAGCAGGTGTAGAGCATGCCGGTCATCATCTATAAGCCGACCTCCCCCGGACGCCGTTTCCGCACCGGGTTCGATTTCGCGGAGATCACCCGCGATCGCCCGGAGCCGAGCCTGTTGGCGCCGATTCGCAAGGCCGGCGGGCGCAACAACAACGGACGCATCACGGTGCGGCACCGTGGCGGCGGTCACAAGCGCCGCTACCGCATCATCGATTTCCGGCGAAACAAAGAGCACATCGCGGCGCGCGTCGCCGCCATCGAGTACGACCCGAACCGCTCGGCGCGCCTGGCGCTCTTGCACTACGCCGACGGCGCGAAGAGCTACATCCTGGCCCCGGTCGGCCTGCGGGTCGGCGACCAGGTGATGGCGGGCGCCGACGCCGACATCCGGCCCGGCAACTGTCTGCCGCTGCGCGCCATCCCGCTCGGCACGATGATCCACAACATCGAGCTGCGCGCCGGCAAGGGCGGCCAGATGGTGCGCAGCGCCGGCGGCGCGGCGCAGCTGATGGCCAAGGAGGGCGAGCACGCGCTCGTCAAGCTGCCGTCGGGTGAGCAGCGGCTGGTGCGCATCGAGTGCCGCGCCACCGTCGGCCAGGTCGGCAACCTCGATCACGAGAACATCTCGATCGGCAAGGCGGGCGCACGCGTTGGCTCGGGCGGCGCTCGCGGGTGCGCGGTATCGCCATGAACCCGGTCGATCATCCGCACGGCGGCGGCGAGGGGCGATCGAAGGGCAATCATCCACAGACCCCGTGGGGCATGCCCACCAAGGGTTACAAAACCCGACACAACAAGCGGACCAACCGCTTCATCGTCATGCGCCGGAAGAAGTAGGCGCGGGAGCATTCGTCGTGGCACGTTCGGTCAAGAAAGGTCCGTTCATCGACGCGCATCTCCTGAAGAAGGTTCAGGCGATGAACGCCGGCGGCGAGCGCAAGGTCACCAAGACCTGGTCGCGCCGCTCCACTGTCATCCCCGACATGATCGGGCACACCTTCGCGGTGCACAACGGACGCAAGTTCATTCCGGTGTTCGTGAGCGAGAACATGGTGGGACACAAGCTCGGCGAGTTCTCGCCCACCCGCACGTTCCACCAGCACTCGGGTGCGCGCAAGGCCGAGGTGAAACCCGGAATGGGCGGTGGGCGCCCGCCGGGCGCGCCTGGCGCACCGGCTCCGGCGTCGGCGCCCGCGCCGGCGGCGAAGTCCTGAGGACGTGATGGAGACCCGAGCCAGAACTCGCGACGTGCGTGTGGCGCCCCAGAAGGCACGTTTGGTCGTCGACATGATTCGCGGCAAGGCCGTCGACGAGGCCATCGGCATTCTCGAGTTCAACGCGCGCCGCGCGTCCAAGGTCATCGCCAAAACCCTCAAGGCCGCGATCGCCAACGCCGAAGCGACCCAGCACGTCGACGTCGACAGCCTCTACGTGAAGGCGGCGTACGTCGACGGGGGGCGGACACAAAAGCGATTTCTCCCGCGCGCGCATGGTCGCGCGACGCGCATCGTCAAACGGTCGAGCCACGTCACGATCATCGTCGACGAAAAGCCAGGTAAGGAGTAGCGCGTGGGACAGAAAGTCCATCCGAGAGGGTTCCGCCTCGGTGTCATCGAAGGCTGGGACTCGAAATGGTTCGCCGGGCGGGAGTACTCGACGCTGCTGCACGAGGACATCCGCATCCGCACGTTCATCAAGCGCCGCCTGTACCACGCCGGCATCGCCCGCATCGAGATCGAGCGCGCCGCCAACAAGGCGAAGGTCAACGTACACACCGCACGCCCGGGCATCGTCATCGGCAAGAAGGGCGCCGAGATCGACAAGCTCAAGAGCGAGCTCAACAAGCTCACGGGCCGGGATTGCTTCATCAACATCCACGAGGTGCGGCGGCCCGACATCGATTCGCAGCTGGTGGCGGAAAACGTCGGCTTGCAGCTCGAGCGCCGCGTTGCCTTTCGCCGCGCCATGAAAGAAGCCGTCGCGCGCGCGATGCGCATGGGCGCGCTCGGTATCCGCATCCAATCCTCCGGACGGCTGGGCGGCGCCGAGATCGCGCGTCGCGAGTGGTACCGCGAGGGCCGGGTTCCCCTCCACACCTTGCGGGCGGAGATCGACTACGGTTTCGCGCAGGCCTACACGACCTACGGCGTGATCGGCGTGAAGGTCTGGATCTTCCGCGGTGAGGTGCTGACCAAGCAGGAAGAGGAGCAACGCACGGCGCTCGGCGCCTGAACGCGCGAGAGAACGATGCTGGCACCGAAGAAGGTCAAGTACCGCAAGATGATGAAGGGGCGCCGCAAAGGGACGGCGTGGCGCGGCTCCGGACTCGCGTTCGGCGAGTACGGTCTGCAGGCGATCGACCGCGGCTGGCTCACGGCGCGCGAGATCGAGGCCGCGCGTGTCGCGCTCACCCGTCACATCAAGCGCGGCGGGCGCGTGTGGGTCCGGATCTTTCCCGACAAGCCGCTCACCAAGAAGCCGGCCGAAACCCGCATGGGGAAGGGCAAGGGCTCGCCTGAAGTGTGGGTGGCGGTGATCAAGCCCGGGCGGATGCTGTTCGAGATGGAAGGCGTCACCCCCGAGGTCGGGCGCGAGGCGCTGCGCCTGGCGGCGCAAAAGCTTTCCATTCCCACGCAGGTGCGTGAGCGCGGAGGATTCGCCGGTGCAGCCTAGCGAGCTACGCGATCTGTCCGAAGCCGAGCTCGAGACGCGCACGCACGAGCTCGAGGAGGAGGTGTTCATGCTCCAGCTGCGGCGTGCGACGAGTCAGCTCGAGAACCCCATGAAGCTCCGCGGTGTGCGACGGGACCTGGCACGCTGCCGGACCATCCAGCGCGAGCGCGTGAAGAAAGCGGGCTGAGGCATGCACGGGAATCTCAAGACGCGTATCGGGACGGTGGTGAGCAACAAGATGGACAAGACCGCGGTGGTCACCGTCGACCGCCGCGTGCAGCACAGCAAGTACAAGAAGTTTCTCACTCGGCGGAAGCGCTACAAGGTGCACGACGAGCAAAACCAATGTTCGGTCGGCGACCGCGTCGTGATCGCGGAGTGCCGGCCTCTCAGCCGCGACAAACGCTGGCGGCTGAGCAAGATCATCGAGCGGACGACCGGAGTCTAGCCGCAGAAGCGGCGGAAGGCGCGAGCGAGCAATGGTGCAGGCGGAAAGCATCCTGGATGTGGCCGACAACTCGGGGGCCCGAAAGGTCCTGTGCATCAAGGTGCTCGGGGGCACGCGGCGCAAGTACGCCTCGCTCGGGGACATCGTGGTGGTGTCGATCAAAGAGGCGATTCCAAACGCCAAAGTGAAGAAGGGCGACGTCATGAAGGCGGTGATCGTTCGGACCGCCAAAGAGGTCGGCCGGCCCGACGGGTCGTACATTCGCTTCGACACCAACTCGGCGGTGCTGATCGACAATCAACGGGAGCCCGTCGGCACCCGCATCTTCGGACCGGTAGCGCGCGAGCTGCGGGCCAAGAAGTTCATGAAGATCATCTCGCTCGCGCCCGAGGTGCTGTGATGCGTGCCGGTGTGGCGCGGACCGTCCGTCCGCCGAAGCCGAACATCCGCAAGAACGACACCGTCATGGTGATCGCCGGCAAGGAGCGCGGCAAGACCGGCAAGGTGCTGCGCGTGATCGGCGAGAAGGGCCGGGTCGTCATCGAGCGGCTCAACATGGTCAAGCGCCATCAGAAGCCGCGCGGCGTGCAGGCCCCGGGTGGGGTGGTCGAGAAGGAAGCCTCCATCAACCTCTCCAACGTGATGATCATGTGCGAGCGTTGCAACGCCCCGGCGCGCGTCGGGCGGCGGCGACTCGAAGACCGGCACGGCGTGCGTGTGTGCCGGCGCTGCGGCGAGGTGATCGACCGGTGAGCACCATGTCCCGCCTGCGCGAGCGGTACCGCAACGAGGTCCTGCCCGCGCTCCAGAAGGAGATCGGCTGCCGCAACACCCTCCAGGTGCCGCGGCTCGACAAGGTCGTCCTCAACATGGGTCTCGGCGAGGCGCTGCAGAACGTCAAGCTCCTCGACTCGGCGGTCGAAGAGCTGGCGACGGTCACCGGACAGAAGCCGGTGGTCACGCGCGCCCGCAAGGCGATCGCCAACTTCAAGCTGCGCGAGGGCGTCCCCATCGGCTGCATGGTGACCCTGCGCGGCGACCGCATGTACGAGTTCTTCGATCGGCTGGTGAACGTCGCGCTGCCACGGGTGCGCGACTTCAAAGGCCTCTCCGACCGCTCGTTCGACGGGCGGGGCAACTACTCGCTCGGCATCCGCGAGCAGATCATCTTTCCCGAGATCAACCTCGACAAGATCGACAAAGTGAAGGGTCTCACGATCTCGATCATCACGACGGCGCGCAGCGACAACGATGCCAAGCTCTTGCTGCGAGCGCTCGGATTCCCGTTCCGGAGTTAGGAGGCGTCGCGAGTGGCAAAGACGTGTCTAAGGGTCAAGGCGACGCGCCGGCAAAAGTTCGGGGTGCGCCAGTACAACCGCTGTCCTCTCTGTGGCCGGTCGCGTGCGTTCTATCGCAAGTTCCGCATGTGTCGCTCGTGTCTGCGCGACCTCGCGCGCAAGGGACAGATACCCGGCCTGATCAAGGCGAGTTGGTGACGCGATGGCGATGACCGATCCGATCGCGGACCTTCTCACCCGCATTCGCAATGGCAACCAGGCGCGCAAGGAGCGCGTCGACGTGCCGTGGTCGCGCACCAAGGAGTCGCTCGCCCGGGTGCTGGTCGCCGAGGGATTCTTGCGCGACTACGCGGTGGTCGGAGACGGCGTGCGCAAGGTGCTCCGGGTGGTGCTCAAGTACGACGATCAGCGCCGTCCCGTGATCACCGGCTTGAAGCGCGTCAGCCGTCCGAGCCTGCGGATCTACGTCGGCAAGCAGAACATTCCCGCCGTGCGCGGCGGCCTCGGCATCAACGTCCTCTCGACGCCCGACGGCATTCTGGTCGACCGCGACGCCAAGCAGCGCGGCGTCGGCGGCGAGCTCCTGTGCTCGGTGTGGTGAGGCTAGCAATGTCCCGTATCGGAAAGCTCCCGATTCCGCTGCCCTCCGGGGTCACGGCCACGGTCGACGCCGGTACCGTGAAGGTCGCCGGACCGCGGGGCAAGCTCGCGGTGCGCGTGCATCCGCTCGCCGACGTGAAGGTGGATGGCTGGCACCGTGACCGTCGCGCCGGCGCGACGACAGCCGCGACCGCGCGCGGCGTGCACGGCCTGACGCGCAAGCTCGTCGCCAACATGGTGACGGGCGTGAGCGAGGGCTTTCGCCGCGTGCTCGAGATCAACGGCGTCGGCTACCGCGCCGAAGCGAAGGGCCGCACGCTGCAGCTCGCGCTCGGATACTCGCACCCGGTGGTGTTTCCGCTGCCCGAGGGCGTCGAGGCCAAGGTCGACAAGCAGGTCGTGATCACGCTCGAGGGCGCCGATCGCCAGGTGCTGGGCGAGACGGCGGCGGCCATCCGCAAGCTCAGGCCGCCGGAGCCCTACAAGGGCAAGGGCATCAAGTACGCCGAGGAAACCATCCGCCGCAAAGCCGGCAAGGCCGTCGGCGCGGCGTCCTGAGGGGAGTGCTCGTCATGCTCGACAATCGTCGCGCCGAGGCGCGCAAGCTCAGGCAATCGCGGGTGCGTCGCGCGTTGCGCGGCAACGCAGCGCGGCCGCGGCTGTGCGTCTTCCGCAGCGAGAAGCACATCTACGTGCAGGTCATCTCCGACGAGACCGGCGAGACCTTGCTCGCCGCGTCGACGCTCAGCCCGGATCTGCGCGGCCAGGTGACCAAGACGACCACGGTCGCCGCCGCCAAGGCGGTGGGCTCGGTGGTCGGTAAACGTTGCCTCGAGCGCGGCATCAAAGCCGCGGTCTTCGACCGCAACGGATTCCTCTACCACGGACGCGTGCAGGCGGTTGCCGAGGGCGCGCGCGAAGCCGGACTCAAGCTCTGACGGGAGCCTTCATGGCACGTACATCGACGCGACGCATCGAGGCGCACGGCCTCGAGTTGAAAGAGAAAGTCGTGCACATCAACCGGGTCGCCAAGGTGGTGAAGGGTGGACGCCGGTTCAGCTTCAGCGCGCTCGTGGTGGTCGGCGACGGCGCCGGCCACGTCGGCTACGGCCTCGGCAAGGCCAACGAAGTCCCGGAGGCGATTCGCAAGGGCATCGAACGCGCCAAGAAGACCTTGATGACCGTGCCGATCGCGGCCGGCACCATTCCATTCTCGGTGCTCGGCGTGTTCGGTGCCGGCACCGTCCTCCTGCGTCCGGCGTCGGACGGGACCGGGGTGATCGCCGGTGGCGGCGTGCGCGCCGTCGTCGAGCTCGCGGGCATCCACAACGTGCTGAGCAAGTGCATCGGCTCGAACAACCCGCACAACATGGTGAAGGCGACGATTCAAGCGCTCGCCGAGCTCCGCGAGCCCGAGAAGGTAGCGGCGCTGCGCGGCAAGGAGCTCGCCGAGCTCCGCTGAGAGTGCACATGCCCGAGCGAAAAGAAAAGACAGGCACGCCCAAGACCCTCGGCAAGATGCTACGGGTCACGCAGGTGCGGAGCGCGATCGGTGGTACCCGGCGTCAGCGCGAGAGCCTGCGCGGCCTCGGACTCGTCCGCATCGGGACGTCGGCGATCGTACAAGACAGCCCATCCACGCGCGGCTTGATCCGCTGCGTGCAACACCTGGTCGCCCTCGAGGAGTAGAGCCGTGGAGCTGTTGGATCTTTCGAATCTCCAGCCTGGCAAGGGCGCGCGCCGTGCGCGCAAGCGCATCGGTCGCGGCCCGGGGTCGGGAACCGGCAAGACCGCGGGCAAAGGCCACAAGGGCAAGGGCGCGCGCTCTGGCGGCAACACGCCACCGGGGTACGAGGGCGGTCAGATGCCGCTGCAGCGCCGGATACCGAAGCGCGGCTTCCGCAGCCCGAACCGCCGCCGCTACGCGATCGTGAAGGTCGGGCAGCTCGAGCGCTTCGAGAGCGGTGCGACGGTCGACGCCGCGGCGTTGCTCGCGGCCGGCCTGGTGCGCGCCGGGATGCCCGTGAAGCTGCTCGCCGACGGAGCGCTGACGCACACCCTCACGATCAAGGTCGACAAGGCGAGTCGCGCGGCGCGCGAGCGGGTCACGGCCGCGGGCGGCGTGATCGAGGTCGCCGAGGCCGCCGATGCCGAGGCCGGCGACGCGGCGCGCCGACGACGCGTCGCCCGGCGACGCTCGAAAGGACACCTGAGCGGTGCTCGAAGGGTTCCAAAACGCGTCGCGCGTCCCGGAGCTTCGCCGGCGCATCTTTTTCACGTTCGCGATGCTCGCGGTCTATCGCGTCGGCGTCGCCATCCCCACCCCCGGCATCGACAGCGCCGCGCTCAAGCGCTTCTTCGAGGACGCCGCGAGCAACTTCTTCGATCTCGTCAACCTGTTCTCGGGTGGAGCGCTCGAGCGCTTCTCGATCTTCGCGCTCGGCATCATGCCCTACATCAGCGCGTCGATCATCCTCCAGCTCCTCACGGTCGTGGTGCCCTATCTCGAGCGGCTTTCGAAAGAAGGCGAGGCGGGACGGCGCCGCATCACGCAATACACGCGCTACGGCACGGTCGTGCTCTCGATCATCCAGAGCCTCTTCATCAGCATGGGGCTCGAGCAGATCCAGTCGCCCACCGGCGCCTCGGTGGTGCTCGATCCGGGGTGGGGCTTCCGCCTGATGTGCGTGATCACGCTCAGCTCCGGGACCGCGTTCCTGATGTGGCTCGGCGAGCAGGTGACCGAGCGCGGGATCGGCAACGGCATCTCGCTTCTCATCTTCGCCGGCATCGTCGCCGGGTTGCCGTCGGCGGTCACCACCACCATTCAGTTCATGAACGAAGGCGAGATGAGCCTCTTCACGCTCATCGGCCTGCTGGTGCTCATGGTGGCGGTCGTCGCGGCCATCATCTTCATGGAGCGCGGTCAGCGCCGTATTCCGGTGCAGTACGCGAAACGCGTGGTCGGCCGGAAGATGTACGGCGGGCAGAGCTCGCATCTGCCGCTCAAGATCAACACCTCGGGCGTGATCCCGCCGATCTTCGCCTCGTCCATCCTGATCTTCCCCGGCACGATCGCGAGCTTCTTCCCCGACGTGCCGATCGCGCTCAGGATCGCCGACGCGATGGGGCCGACGTCGGTCTGGTACAACCTGCTCTACGTCGGACTGATCATCTTCTTCTGTTACTTCTACACCGCGGTCACCTTCAACCCGGTCGAGGTGTCCGACAACATGAAGAAGTTCGGCGGCTACATCCCGGGCATCCGTCCCGGGCAAGCGGACGGCAGAGTACATCGACCGCATCCTGACGCGCATCACGCTCGGCGGCGCGCTCTACGTCTCCGCGGTCTGCATCCTCCCGACCCTCCTCATCCAGCAGTTCAACGTCACCTTCTTCTTCGGGGGCACCTCGCTCCTGATCGTGGTCGGTGTCGCGCTCGATACCATGGCGCAGATGGAGACCCATCTGCTCACCCGCAACTACGAAGGCTTCATGAAGCGCGGTCGGCTGCGCGGCCGGCGGAACTAGAGAACGAGAGGCCGCGTACACGTGAACTTGATACTGATGGGACCTCCGGGAGCCGGAAAGGGCACGCAGTCCAGTCTGCTCGCAGAGCGCTTCGGTTTGCCGAGCATCTCGACCGGCGCGATGCTGCGCGACGAGGTGCGTCGCAAGTCGGCGCTCGGCAACGAGGCGAAGCGCCACATGGACAAGGGTGAGCTGGTGCCCGACGAGGTCATGATCGGGGTGGCCGAAGAACGGCTGCGCCGCCCCGGATTGCGCGCGCGGCTTCATCCTCGACGGCTTCCCGCGCACGGTGGCGCAAGCCGAAGCGCTCGATCGCGTGCTCCTTCAGCTCGGTCGCAGCCTCGATCACGTGGTGAGCATCCGCGTGCCGATCGACGAGCTGATCAAGCGCTTTCGGGCCGGCGCACCTGCCGCGACTGCGGCGCCCTCTACCACATCATCTTCGATCCGCCCACCAACGCCGGTCTCTGCAATCGAGTGCAACGGCGAGCTCTACCAACGCGACGACGACCACGAGGACATCATCAAGTCGCGCCTCGAGGTGTACGCGCGCGAGACCGCGCCGCTGCTCGCTCCACTACCACGCACGCAAGCTGCTCGCCGAGGTCGACGGCACCGGCAGCCGCGACGACATCCTGGCGCGCGTCATCGAAAGCGTGGAGGGCCGCGCGTCGTGATCATGCTCAAGGGTCCCGAAGAGATCGAGATCATGCGGCGGGCGAACGTCATCGTCGCCGAGGTGCTCGCGGAGCTGCGCCAGGCGTTGAAGCCCGGCGTCACCACCGGCGACCTCGACCGCATCGCCGAGGAGCTGACGATCAAGAAGGGCGCGGTGCCGGCGTTCAAGGGCTATACGGTCGCCGGCGCGTGTCTATCCGGCGTCCCTCTGCGCGTCGATCAACGACGAGGTCGTGCACGGCATCCCCTCGGGACGCGCGTGCTGCGCGAAGGCGACATCATCGGTCTCGACTTCGGGGTGATCTACCAGGGGTACTACGGCGACGCCGCCGTGACCGTCGGTGTCGGCGCCGTGACGTGAGGAGGCCGACCGAGTTGATGCGCACCACGCGCGAGGCGCTCGAGGCCGGCATCGAGGCCGCGCGTCCCGGGTCGCCGGCTCGGCGACGTCTCGTCGGCGATCCAGGCGCACGCCGAGAGCCATCGCTATTCGGTGGTGCGTGACTTCGTCGGACACGGAATCGGCAAGCGCCTGCACGAAGACCCGCAGGTGCCGAACTTCGGACAGCCCGACCGCGGCATTCGGCTGCGCGAGGGCATGGTGCTCGCGATCGAGCCGATGGTGAACGTTGGCGGCCCGGAAGTCGAGCTCAAAGAGGACGGTTGGACGGCGGTCACGAGCGACGGCAGCCTCTCGGCGCACTTCGAGCACTCGGTGGCGATCGTCGAACGCGGACCCTACGTGCTGAGTCACCTATGAGTGTCCACATGCCACGAGCGGAAGCCATGGAGCTGCACGGCACGGTGCTCGAATCGCTGCCGAACGCGATGTTCCGGGTCGTTCTCGACAACGGCCATCGCATCCTCGCGCACATCGCCGGAGCGCGTGCGCATGCACTACGTGAAGATCATGCCGGGAGACAAGGTGACGGTGGAGATCTCGCCGTACGACCTGGGTCGCGGCCGGATCACGTATCGCAGCAAGTGAGAGAGCAGGACTGACAATGAAAGTTCGCGCATCGGTGAAGAAGATCTGCAAGAAGTGCAAGGTGGTCCGGCGCCAGGGCGTCGTCCGCGTCCTGTGCTCGAACCCGCGGCACAAGCAGCGACAAGGCTGAGAGGGAACGCAGATGGCACGCATCGCTGGAGTCGACCTTCCGAAGGCCAAGCGCATGGAGATCGCGCTCACCTACATCTACGGCATCGGCCGCAGCACCGCCCGCAAGGTGTTGCGCGAGGCGGGCATCGGCCTCGACGTCAAGACCGACGACCTCCCCGAGGACGACTTGGTCAAGTTGCGCCGGGTGATCGACGGCTTCCGGGTGGAGGGCGATCTGCGACGCGAGGTCGCGATGAACATCAAGCGCTACGTCGACCTCGGCGCCTATCGCGGCGTACGCCACCGCAAGAACCTGCCGGTGCGTGGACAGCGAACCCACACCAACGCGCGCACCCGCAAGGGGCCGCGCAAGACCATCGCGGGCAAGAAGATGGCGCCCTCCAAGGGCTAACGAGAGGTAGAACGACCGTATGGCAAAACCCGAAGCACCAACGAGGCCGGCCGCGCCCGATCGGGCGGCGACCCGGCGCAAGAAGGCGAAACGCGTCGTCCCCGAGGGCATCGCGCACATTCACTCGACCTTCAACAACACGATCGTCACCATCACCGACCCGACCGGGAACGTGGTGGCGTGGGCGAGCGCGGGCAACGTCGGTTTCAAGGGCTCGCGGAAGGGCACGCCGTTCGCCGCTCAGCTCGCGGCCGAGGCGGCGGCCAAGCGCGCCATCGACGTCGGGATGCGCAGCGTGCAGGTCTTCGTGAAGGGACCAGGCGCCGGCCGCGAGTCGGCGCTGCGGATCGCTACAGGCGGCGGGCTTCGCGATCAGCTTGATCAAGGACGTGACCCCGATTCCGCACAACGGATGTCGTCCGCCGAAGCGACGACGGGTCTGACCAAGGAGGAATGCAAGCGTGGCTCGTTACCGAGCGTCCGTATGCCGGCTGTGCCGGCGTGAAGGGTTGAAGCTCTTTCTCAAGGGGGAGCGCTGCTACACCGACAAGTGCGCCATCGAGCGCCGCAACTATCCGCCGGGCCAGCACGGGCAGGGGCGGGTGAAGTTCTCGGAGTACAGCCTGCAGCTGCGCGAGAAGCAGAAGCTCAAGCGCATGTACCGCCTGGTCGAAGGGCAATTCCGCCGTCTGTTCGAGCGCGCCGACCGCACCAAGGGGATCACCGGCGAGCTCTTGATGATCCTGCTCGAACGCCGGCTCGACAACATGATCTACCGGCTGGGTTTCGCGAACTCGCGGGCGGAAGCACGCCAGCTGGTGCGCCACGGTCATTTCCTGGTCAACGACCGCAAGGTCGACATCCCGTCCGCGCTCGTGAAGGCGGGGGACGTCGTGACCGTGCGCGAGCGTAGTCGCAAGGTCGTACGCATCCAGGAGGCGCTCGAGCTCTCGCAGCGCCGCGGCGTACCCGAGTGGCTCGAGGTCGATCGGCCGAACTTCACCGGTCGCATCCGTGGGCTGCCGGCGCGCGCCGACCTCACGATGCCGATCAACGAGAAGCTGGTGGTGGAGCTGTACTCGAAGTAACCCGCGCGGGGGAGGCACCTATGCAGAAGAATTGGCGCGATCTGATCAAACCGAAGAAGCTCGAAGTCGATGATAAGAGTCTCACGGCCACGTACGGCAAGTTCATCGGGGAGCCGCTGGAGCGAGGATTTGGCACCACCGTCGGCAACTCGCTGCGTCGGGTCCTGCTGTCGTCGCTCTACGGGGCGGCGATCTCGGCGGTACGTATCAAGGGCATCTTGCACGAGTTCTCGACCTTGCCGGGCGTCACCGAGGACGTCACCGACATCATCCTCAACCTGAAAGAAGTGCGGGTGAAGCTGCATCGACGCCGCCCACGACATCGTCCGGCTCACCGTCAAGGGCGAGCGCGAGGTCACGGCGGCCGACATCGTCACCGGCCCGCGGGTCGAGATCTTGAACCCCGAGCAACACATCGCGACCCTCTCCAAGGAGGGCGCGCTCGACATGGAGCTGGTGGTGAAGCGCGGCCGCGGCTACGTGCCGGCCGAGCACAACAAGGAGGAGGGCGATCCCGTCGGCACGATTCCGATCGACGCGATCTTCTCGCCGGTGCGCAAGGTCAACTTCAACGTCACCAACGCGCGCGTCGGGCAGCGTACCGACTACGACCGGCTGGTGATCGAGATCTGGACCGACGGCAGCGTGCGGCCCCGAGGATGCGCTCGCCTTCGCCGCCCGCATCCTGCAGGACCAGCTCGAGGTCTTCATCAACTTCGAGGAGGAGCAGGAGACCGAGAAGCCGCTCGAGGAGGTCATCGAGGGCAAGGTCAACGAGAACCTCTATCCGTCCGGTCGACGAGCTCGAGTTGTCGGTGCGCTCGGCCAACTGTCTGCAAAACGCCGACATCAAGTTCATCGGTGAGCTGGTGCAGCGCTCCGAGCAGGAGATGCTGAAGACCAAGAATTTCGGCCGCAAGAGCCTGAACGAGATCCGCGACATCCTGCACGACATGAGCCTCGGCTTCGGGATGCGTCTCGAGAACTTCCCCAATCGCGAGGAGCTCGAGCGGCGGCGGCTGCAGAAGGAGAAGGAGAGCGCCTGATGCGGCATCTGAAGGCCGGTCGCAAGCTCAATCGCTCCGCGTCGCACCGGCGTGCGCTCTTCCGCAACATGGTGACCGCGCTGCTCGAGCGCGAGCGCATCCGTACGACCGACGCCAAGGCCAAGGAGATCCGCCGTCTGACCGAGCGCATGATCACCCTCGGCAAGAACGGCACGCTTGCGGCGCGGCGGCGCGCGCTGTCGTTCATTCGCAGCCGCGCGGTCGTGAAAAAGCTGTTCGACGATATCGCGGTGCGCTTCAAGGACCGTCCGGGCGGCTACACCCGTACGATCAAGATCGGCATCCGTCACGGCGACGCCGCCCCGGTCTCGGTGATCCAGCTCACCACGCTCGCCGCCGATCTCGAGCAAGCCCAGGGTGGCGACAAGCAGAAGAAGAAGCGTGGTGCCGGTCGCGGCGGCAAGGCCGCTGCCGGCAAGGGCGACAAGGCGGCGGCAGCCGCCAAGCCGGCTCGCAAGCGCGCCGCCGCGGGCTGACGCGCCGGCGCTGACGCGCCTGCCGCGGTTGCCCTAGAGTCGCGCCACGGCGCTGAGCGCCCGACGCAGCGACTGGCGTCGACGGAAGAAATCCTTCCATGGATCGGGCTCGGCAAGCCGTTGCTCGAACGTCGCCATGTTGAACCGGGTCGGGTCGAGCGTCGGGGTCACCTCCGACCACGCGAGTGGCGTCGAGACCGGACCCTTCGCGCGCCGCCGCACCGAGTACGGCGCGACCACCGTCTGCGCGAACGCGTTGCGGTGGGCGTCGAGGTAGACGCGGCCTTTGCGGGCGGCGATGCGGCCCTCGACGGTGAGCTCCTTCGGATAGGCTGCCGCCAGCCGAGTGCCCAACGTTGCGGCGAAGTCGGTCACGGTCGCGGCGTCGGGACCGACGCGAATCGGTACGAAGACGTGGAGACCGCGGTTGCCTGACGTCTTCGGGAAGGAGACGAGCTGAAGGGCGTCGAGCGCCTCCTTGACGATCAGGGCGGCGCGCGCCGCATCCGCGAACCGGCCCGAGTCGGGATCGAGGTCGAAGCAGACCCAGTCCGGTCGTCGCGGCATTCGGGCCCTGCTCCCCCAGACGTGGACGGGGATGCAGCCGAGATTGGCAAGCGCGAGCTGGGTCTCGCGCCGGCCTCCGACGACGTAGTTGGTGACGCCTTTCTCGTGGCGGATGGCCACGGTCGGCGTGTCCGCGGGCAGCCCAGCCGGCTTCTCCTTCTGGTAGAAGCTCTCGCCGAGCAGACCGTCCGGGCTCCGCTCGAGAGAAAGAATCCGGTCGCGCACGTAGGGAGCGAGGTACGGAAACACGCGATCGTAGAAGCGGACGAGGTCGAGCTTGGTGGTGCCCTCGTCCGGCCAGAACACCTTGGTCGGGTTCGACACGCGAACGCCGAGGTCCACGCCTCTGTCGCGAGGCGCGTGCGCGGGCCGTGCTTTGCGTCGTGTCGCGCGGCGGTCGCGTCGCGCGGCTGTGTCCGCGCGTGCGCGCTGTCGCGGTGCGACGCGCGCCGTGTTGCTCGGATGCGCGTGTCGCGCGGGCTGTCGGTGCGACACGCGCCGTCTTCGGACGCGACCCGGAGCCCTCCGACGGCTCGCCCCGGCGGCGATTCGAGTGCCAGACCGACGGACGGCGGCGCGGCGTGCGCGCTCGCGTGCGCGGGTCCTTGGTGAGGGTCGCGGATGGCGTCGACGGGGTCCGCGCTCGCGGCTTGCCGTACGTCGCCGCCCTCGTCGAACGCGATCTCGGCGAGGATACGGTTCGACAGCACCGAGCGCGGTGCGGTGACCGCGATGTCCTCCGAGGACGCGGCGTCGTCGCGGTGCTTGATCAAGAGCCAGCTGCGGCCGTCGTTCTGTCCGCCCGGCCGGCCGCGCGTGCGGACGAGGACCCACGAGCCGCCGAGCTTCTCGCCACGGAGCTCGAACTTGAGCTCGCCCTTGCGGACCGCGGCGCCCACGTCGGGAGTCGCCGGCTCGTACGTCCCCTGGTCCCACACCATCACGGTGCCGCCGCCGTACTCACCGGCTGGTATCACGCCCTCGAACCCCGCGTACTCGATGGGATGGTCCTCGACCGCCATCGCCAGCCGTTTCACGGAGGGATCGAGCGACGGACCCTTGGGAACCGCCCACGACAGCAGGACGCCGTCCCACTCGAGCCGGAAGTCGTAGTGGAGGTGCGAAGCGCGGTGCTTCTGGACGACGAAGCGAAGCGGGCGTGCGCCGCTTTGCCGCGGCGCGGCGGGCTTGCGCCGCGCTCGCTTCGCCGAGCTCCCCTTCCCAGCCGGCTCCGGCGTGCGATCGAAGCGACGCTTCTTCCGGTAGACGTCGAGTCCCACGCGCCCATCGTCGTCGATGATAGGAGTGACGGCAAGAGTCGCGGCGGGCGGGCGCCCTCCGTTGACTCAGCTCGACGCGCTTTCCCAGCTTCGCCGCAACCGACAGATGAACGCCGGCACCGTCGCAGCCGAGGGCATCTCGATGCTCAGCTCGCTCGGCGCCAGGTTACGGAGGTCATCATGCTCACGCTCTACGACGACGTCTTCAGTCCGTACGCTCGCAAGGTGCGCATCGCGCTCTATGAGAAGGACGTGCCCTTCGAGCGCGTGCGCGCGCTGCACGGCGACTGCAACCGCACCGACTTCCTGCACGTGAATCCGCGCGCCGAGGTGCCGGCGCTGGTCGACGACGCGTTCTCGATCTACGACTCGACGATCATCTGCGAGTACATCGAGGAGCGCTTCCCCAAGCCGGCGCTCTACCCGCGCGACCAGCAGGCGCGCGCCCATTGCCGCCTGCTCGAGGATATCGCCGACACGCAGTTCGACGCCGCGCTGTATGGCGTGACGCTCATCGAGTTCGGTCGCGGCGAATCGCATCCTTCGATGCACGCGGCAGCCGCCAGGGACATCACGCGCCTCTACGACACCCTCGAGCGTGCGATCGGTCCGGCACCGTACCTCTGCGGGGAGTACACGATCGCCGACATCGCATTCGTGCCGCACGTGATGGCGGCGACGTTCATCGGCTTTCCGATGGATCCGGCCCGGCACCCCAACCTGATGGCGTGGTTCGACCGCGTGCAGCAGCGCCCGGCGGTGGCGCGCGACAACGCCGACGTCATGGCCACCTTGCAACGCTTGCAGGCCGAGCAGAAGCCGGCGTTCGATCCCAACAAGGTGCAGTGGCGGAGCGACCGGCTCGAGTGGGTGATGAAGCACGGCTTCGCCGACTGGTTCGTCGAAGAGCTGCGCGCCGGCCGGGCGTTCTTTCCGCTCGCCAAGTAGGCGGTCGCCCGCGGTGCGATCGGGGACGCGCGTCGCGCGGCGCGCAGCGTCGGTGTCGAGCCGCCGCCAGCGCGCCGCAACCTTGACTGTCTCCCCGAAAGCGCGTAAGCCTCGGCAGCAGCAGGTGTTTTCGCGACCCCCCGGTTGAGGATCCACGATGCAGGCGATGCGTGAAACGTGCCGGACGTGCCCGTCGCGCAGTATGCGCGCGCCCCGGCTCGCCTGCTTGTCACTCGTCGGGGTCCTCGGGTGGTGGCGTGCGCACGACGCGACCTCCCGCTTTGGAGGGGCATGAAGAAGCCTCTCGAAGCACTGTTGCGAGACGCCTGTGAGCGGGCGACCAAGGGGGGAGAGCTGCTGACCACAACTCTCCCCCCTGTGTTTTTGAGCGTCCCCAAGGAGCCCGAGCACGGCGACCTCGCCACCAACCTGGCGCTCACGCTCGCCCGCGCCGAGAAGCGCCCGCCGCGCGCGGTGGCGGAGACGATCGTTCGCTCCCTCCAGGACCGCGACGGCATCCTCGCCAACGTCGAGATCGCCGGCCCCGGCTTCATCAATTTCCGTTTCGCGCCCGCCTACTGGTGGACGTGTCTGCGCGAGAGCGAAGCGGCCGGTGAATCGTACGGGCGCTCGACATGTGGGCGACGGTCGGCGCGTGCAGATCGAGTTCGTGAGCGCCAACCCGACCGGTCCACTGCACGTCGGGCACGCGCGCGGTGCCGTGACGGGCGACGCGCTCGCCAGTCTGCTCGCCGCCACCGGCCACGAGGTCGCGCGGGAGTACTACGTGAACGACGCCGGGAATCAGATGGAGATGCTCGGCGCGTCGACCTACGCGCGCTATGCCGAGTTGTGCGGCCAGCCGGTCGCCTTCCCGGAGGACGGCTATCAGGGTGACTACGTGCGCGAGGTGGCGGCGGCGATTCTCGCCAGCGAGGGCAGGCGCTGGATGGAGGCCGATCCGGCGGCGGCGCGCGCCCATCTGCGCGACCAGGCCGGCGCGATGCTGCTCGACGGCATCCGTCGCGACACCGCGCTGCTCGCGATCCGCTTCGACGAGTTCGTGAGCGAGCGGCAACTGCGCGAAGCGGGTTTGGTCGACACGACGCTTGCGGCTCTCGCCGCCGCCGGCCACGTCTACGACGCCGACGGCGCGCGCTGGTTCCGTTCCACCACCTTCGGCGACGACAAGGACCGGCCGCTCGTCAAGTCGGGCGGCGAGTACACGTATTTCGCCGCCGACATCGCCTACCACCGCGAGAAGTACCGGCGTGGCTTCGACCGCATCATCGACGTCTGGGGCGCCGATCACCACGGGCACGTGCCGCGCATGAAGGCCGCGATGACCGCCCTCGGCCTCGATCCGGCGCGACTCGAGGTCGTGTTGGTGCAGATCGTGAGCCTGACGCGCGCCGGCGAGCCGGTGCGTATGGGCAAGCGCTCGGGCGAGTTCGTGACGCTGCGCGAGGTGGTGGAGGAGGTCGGTGCGGACGCGACGCGTTTCTTCCTATTGATGCGCAAGTCGGACGCGCAGCTCGACTTCGACCTCGATCTCGCCAAGCAGCGGACGGCGGAGAATCCGGTGTTCTACGTGCAGTACGCGCACGCCCGCGTCGCCAGCGTTTTCCGCACCGCGGCCGAGCTCGGCCTCAGTCGCGGCGACGCCACGGCCGCCGACCCGGCACGGCTCGATCAGGCTGACGAGCTGGCGCTGATCCGTCGCGTCGCGGAGTTTCCCGAGGTGGTGGAGACGAGCGCGCTCGAGCTCGCGCCGCATCGGCTGGTGTTTTTTCTGATGGACCTCGCCGGCGAGTTCCATCGATACTACAATCGCCACCGCATCCTCGGAGAGGACCGCGGGCTCGCGGCGGCGCGGTTGTTGCTCGCGGCCAACGTGCAGAAAACGATCCGTGCGGGACTTGGGATGCTGGGCATCACGGCTCCCGACACGATGTGAGGGAGGGGAGGTCCATCATGGCAACAGGAGGAGGATCGCGTTTTCGTTTCGAGCTCACGCGGCTCGAGGTGGCCGGGGTGATCGTCAGCTCCGCCGCGAGCCTGTTCATCGTCTTCTTGCTCGGCGTCTACGCGGGCGGCGGGCTCGAGTCACACCGAGCGGGCGACGACGAACGGGTCGTGCGCCTGCCGGCTGCGCCGGTCGAGAACGCGGCGCTCGGGGAGCACGAGCCGGCGCTCGACGATCTCCTCGGCAAGGACCCACCGCAAGCGCCCCCCGCACGGTCGGCCGACGTCGGCGCGCCCGACAAGAAGCCCGAGGCGGCGGTGGCCGACGCGGGCGCACCGGAAGAGAAACGCGAAGCGGCGGTGGCCGACGCCGCGACGCTTGCGGTCCCCGCCGAGCCCGGCGATCGCGTCGCGCGAGCCGGCGCCAGCGTGCGCCGGGCGCGGCGGATCCGGCCGCGGGCACCAACGCGCAAGCCGCCGCGGCGACGACGTCGGACACGCCGGCGCCCCGTGCTCCCGAAGCGCGCGTCGCGGTTGCCCTCGCGCCGGGCGCGGCCGCGAGCCCACCCGCGGCGCGCGGGCCGTGGAGCGTGCAGGTGACGGCGACGCTCGATCCGCGTACCGCGGACGACATGCAGCGGCGCCTGCGCGCCAAGGGCTTCGACGCCTACATCGTGAAAGCGCCGCCGTCAGGGGAAGACCTACTACCGGGTGCGCGTGGGCCGCTTCCCGTCGGCGGAGCACGCCGGCCAGATGGTGTCGCGCCTGCGCCGCGAGCCGGGTGTCCCGGAGGCCTTCGTCGCCTCCGACTGATGCCGCGATGGGCTCCGCATGCACGCCGAGCGCGGGCGACTTCGTCGAGCTCGCGCGCCAGGGCAACCTGGTGCCGGTCTACCGCGAGATCCTCGCCGACCTCGAGACGCCGGTCTCGGCGTTCCTCAAGATCGACGCGCGGCGGCGTACGCGTTCCTGCTCGAGAGCGTCGAGGGCGGCGAGAAGTGGGCGCGCTACAGCTTCCTCGGGACCGAGCCGCGGCGCGTCTTCGTCGGCGCGCGGCACGGCGGTCGACGGTCCGCCGGGCGGGCCGTCCCGAGCGCACCGTCAGGGCGCCGATCCGCTCGCGGCGCTGCAAGGCTCCTCGCCGCGTATCGACCGGTGACGGTGCGCGGGCCTGCCGCGCTTCTCCGGCGGCGCCGTCGGCTACCTCGGCTACGACATCGGTGCGCTTCTTCGAGCGCCTGCCGGCGACGCTGCCCGACGACCTCGGCTCCCCGAGCTCTATTTCATGCTCGCCGTCGAGCCTGCTCGTCTTCGACAACGTCGCGCAGACGATCAAGGTCGTCGTCAACGTCGACCTTCGTCGATCGCGCGCACCGACCGCGCGCGCGCCTACGACGCGGCGGTGCGCGCGCATCGACGAGCTGGTCGCGCGCCTGGAATCGCCGCTGCGGCTGCCGCCGCCGCGTACCGGCGCCGCGCCGGCCAGCAGGTGCGCTCCAACCTCGAGCGCCGCCGACGTACGAGGCGATCGTGCGAGCGCGCCAAGGAGTACATCCGCGCCGGCGACGTCATCCAGGTCGTGCTGGCGCAGCGCTTCGAGTGCGCCGCTGCGCGCCGCGCCCGTTCAACGTCTACCGCGCCTGCGCACCGTGAACCCGTCGCCGTACATGTTCTATCCTGCAGCTCGGCGACGCAGACGCTGGTCGGCGCGTCGCCCGAGGTGATGGTGCGGCTCGAGGACGGCGAGGTCACGGTGCGGCCGATCGCCGGCACCCGCCCGCGCGGCACCGACGAGCGCGAGGACCTCGCGCTCGAGCGCGAGCTGCTGCGCCGACCCGAAGGAGATCGCCGAGCACATCATGCTGGTCGACCTCGGCCGCAACGACGTCGGCCGCGTCGCGCGCGATCGGCACGCGTCGAGGTCACCGAGCGCTTGGTCGATCGAGCGCTACTCGCACGTCATGCACCTGGTCTCGAACGTGCGCGGCCGGCTCGCCGCCGGCCTGCGACTGCTTCGACGCCTTTCGCGCCACGTTCCCGGCCGGCACGCTCTCCGGCGCGCCGAAGATCCGCGCCATGGAGATCATCGAGGAGCTCGAGCCGGTGCGGCGCGGCGTCTACGGCGGCGCCGTCGGCTACTTCGGCTTCGCCGGCGACATGGACACCTGCATCGCCATCCGCACCATGGTCATCGAGGACGGGACGGTCTACGTCCAGGCCGGCGCCGGCATCGTCGCCGACTCCGACCCCGAGCGCGAGCACGCGGAGTGCGTCAACAAGGCGCGCGCGCATGCTGCAGGCGGTCAAGCTGGCGGAGCAGCTCGAGGATGGTGCAGTCGCATGCTCCTGATGATCGACAACTACGACTCGTTCACCTACAACCTCGTCCAGTACCTCGGCGAGCTCGGCGCCGACGTCGCGCGTGTACCGCAACGACGCGATCACGCTCGACGAGATCGCGGCGCTGGCGCCCGAGCGGCATCGTCATCTCGCCCGGGCCGTGCACGCCCAACGAGGCCGGCATCTCGGTGCCGGCTGATCGAGCGCTTCGCCGGCCAGATCCCGATCCTCGGCGTCTGCCTCGGCCACCAGTGCATCGGCGCCGCCTTCGGCGGCGAGATCGTGCGCGCCGCCGCGCATCATGCACGGCAAGACGTCGCCGATCCATCACGACGGCCGCGGCGTCTTTCGCGGGCTCGCCGAACCCGTTCGAGGCGACCCGCTACCACTCGCTGGTGATCGAGCGCGCCGACGCTGCCGGACGAGCTCTGGAGGTCATCGGCCTGGACCGACGAGGGCGAGATCATGGGCGTGCGGCACCGCGAGCATCTGCGTCGAGGGCGTGCAGTTCCATCCCGAGTCGATCCTGACGCTCGAAGGCAAGCAGCTGCTGCAGAACTTCCTCGCGCAGCCTCGCGGGCCGCTGAGGACGCTCCGCGCTCTCCGCCACCATGAACATCCAGGACGCGATCCAGCACGCCGTCGGCAGGCCGGAGTCTCGGCGAGGACGACATGTGCATCGGTCATGCTGCGCCTGATGGACGGGCGAGGCGACGCCGGCGCAGATCGGCGCGCTGCTGGTCGCGCTGCGCATGAAGGGCGAGACGGTCGACGAGCTGGTCGGCGCGGCGCGCGCCATGCGGGCGCGCGATGGTGCGCGTGCCGGTCGGCGCGCCGGTGGTCGACACCTGCGGCACCGGCGGCGACGGCGCGCCACGTTCAACATCTCGACCGCCGCGGCGCTCGTCGCGGCCGGGCGCGGGCTGCCAGGTCGCCAAGCACGGCAACCGCGCGGTCTCGGGCAGCGGTCGGCGGCGCCGACGTGCTCGAGGCGCTCGGGCGTGCGCATCGAGCTCGCGCCCGACGCGGGTGGCGCGCTGCCTGGCGCGAGGCCGGGATCGGCTTCTGCTTCGCGCCGCGCTTCCATCGCCGCGATGCGCCACGCCGCGGCGCCGCGGCGCGAGATCGGCGTGCGCACGGTCTTCAACCTGCTCGGCCCGCTCGCCAACCCGGCGGGCGCCGAGGCGCAGCTGCTCGGCGTGTTCGGCGCCGGAGTGGGTCGAGCCGCTCGCGGCCGCGCTGGCGCGGCTCGGCGCGGTGCGGGCGCTGGTCGTGCACGGCGCCGACGGGCTCGACGAGCTGTGCGCGCGCGGACCGACCCGGGTGGCGGAGCTGCGCGGCGGGCGCCGTGCGCACGTACGATCTGCGGCCGCGAAGATTTCGGCCTCGCGCCGTCGCACCGAGCGAGCCGCCGCGTGTCGCGAGCGCGGCGGCAGAGCGCCGACGATCATCCGCGGCGTGCTCGCCGGCGGGACCGGCGGCGCGCGGACGTTCGCGCTCGTGAACGCCGCGGCGCGTGCTGGTCGTCGGCGGGAATCGCCGCCGACTGGCGCGACGGGGTGGACGCGCGCGCAGGCGCGTCGACGGCGGCGCGGCGGCCGAGCGTCGCTCGCGCGGCTCGTCGAGGCGAGCAACGCGGAAGCGTCGATGATCCTCGACGACATCCTCGCTCACAAGGTGCACGAGCTCGCCGAGCGCCGGCGCGCCGCGTCCGCTGCGCGACGCTGCAGGCGGCGCCGCTCTATCGACGCGCCGCGGCGCGATTTCGCGGCGGCGCTCGCCAGGCCGGGCCGGCGCATCATCGCCGAGGTCAAGCGGGCCTCGCCGTCGCGCGGCGTCATCCGCGAGGACTTCGACCCGGTCGCGATCGCGCGCGGCTACGCCGCCGCCGGCGCCGCCGCGCTCTCGGTGCTCACCGAGGAGCGCTTCTTCCAGGGCAGCCTCGAGCATCTCGACGGCCATCCGGGAGCGCGTCGACGTCGCCGCTGCTGCGCAAGGACTTCCTCGTCGACCCCTACCAGGTCGACGAGGCGCGCGCCTGGGGCGCCGACGCGGTGCTGCTGATCGCCGCGATCCTCGACCGCCGAGCACTGCGCGAGCTGGTGGCGCTCGGCCGCGAGCTCGGGCTCGACGCGCTGGTCGAGGTGCACACGCCGCGAGCAGATCGAGCGCGCGCGCGACGCGGACGCGACGTCTGGTCGGCATCAACAACCGCGACCTCGACACCTTCGTGACCCGCTCGAGACCGGCCGGAGCGGCTGCCGCACGCTGCCCCCGGGAGCGACGGTGGTGGTCGAGAGCGGCATCGAGCGACCGCGCGACGTCGCGCGCTTGAGGCCGCCGGCGCGCACGCGTTCCTCGTCGGCGAGTCCTTCATGGCGGCGCCGGATCCCGGCGCGGCGCTGCAGGAGCTGCTGCCGTGACCGGGCTCGCGCACGCGCACGCGCCGCAGGTCAAGATCTGCGGCGTCACCAGCGCCGACGACGCCGCGGCGGCGGTGGAGGCCGGCGCCGACTGCTCGGCCTCAACTTCTACCCGCGGAGCCCGCGCTACGTCACGCCGGAGGCGGCGGCGGCCATCATCGCGGTCGCTGCCGCGCGCCGGGCTGGCGGTCGGCGTGTTCGTCGATCGCCGCGCGCGACGACGTGCGTCGCGATCGAGGTGGCCGGGCTCGATCTGCTGCAGTTCCACGGCGACGAGCGCCGCCGAGTTCTGTCAGCGGCTTCGCCGTGCCGGCGATCAAGGCGCTGCGCGTGCGCACGGCTGCCGATCTCGCCGCGCCGTGGCCGGCGCCTATCGCGACGGCTTCCTGCTCGTCGACGCCGCCGATCGCGCTGCGCCACGGCGGCACCGGGCCGTGCGCTCGCGCTCGAGCCGGTCGCGCCGGAGATCGCCGAGCCGTCTGTTCTCGCCGGCGGGCTGACGCCCGAGACCGTCGCCGACGCCGTGCGCGCGGTGCGGCCGCTCGGCGTCGACGTCGCTCGGGCGTCGAGCGCGCGCCCGGGATGCAAGGACCCGGAGCGTGTGAGGAGCTTCATCGCCAATGCCAAGTCTGCCTGATCAGCGCGGGCACTTCGGGGAGTTCGGCGGCCGCTACGTCGCCGAGACGCTCATGCCGGCGCTGCTCGAGCTCGAGCGCGCCTACGCCCGCTGCGCCGCGATCGCGCGCTTCCGGCGCGAGCTCACGCGACCTGCCTGCGCGAGTACGCCGGCCGGCCGACGCCGCTCTACTTCGCGCGCGCGCCTCACCGAGCGCCTCGGCGGCGCGCGGATCTACCTGAAGCGCGAGGACCTCTGTCACACCGGCGCGCACAAGATCAACAACACGCTCGGCCAGGTCCTGCTCGCGCGCCGCATGGGCAAGACGCGGCATCATCGCCGAGACCGGCGCCGGCCAGCACGGCGTCGCGACGGCGACGGTCGCGGCGCTCTTCGGCCTGCGCTGCGAGGTCTTCATGGGCGCGAGGACGTGCAGCGCCAGGCGCTGAACGTGTTCCGCATGAAGCTGCTCGGCGCCACGGTGCACCGCCGTCGAGTCGGGCAGCGCGACGCTGAAGGACGCGATGAACGAGGCGCTGCGCGACTGGGTCACCAACGTGCGCGACACGTTCTACATCATCGGCTCGGTGGCCGGCCCGCATCCGTATCCGATGATGGTGCGCGACTTCCAGTCGGTGATCGGCCGCGAGGCGCGACGCCAGATCGCGCGCACGCGGCAGGCCGCCTGCCCGACGTGCTGGTCGCCTGCGTCGGCGGCGGCAGCAACGCGATGGGCCTCTTCCACCCGTTCCTCGACGAGCGCCGGGTGCGCGATGATCGGCGTCGAGGCGGCCGGGCGACGGGCTCGACGACCGGCGCGCACGCGGCCTCGCTCACGGCGGGGCAGGTCGGCGTGCTGCACGGCAACAAGACCTACCTGCTGCAGGACGAGCTCGGGCAGATCCGCAGCGCGCACTCGATCTCCGCCGGCCTCGACTATCCGGGCGTCGGCCCCGAGCACGGCTATCTCCGCGACAGCGGCCGCGCCACCTACGTCGCCGTGACCGACGACGAGGCGGTCGACGGCGCTGCGGCTGCTCGCCGAGCACGAGGGCATCATCCCGGCGCTCGAGAGCGCGCACGCGGTCGCGCACGCGATCCGGCTCGCGCCGACGCTGCCACGCCGTCAGATCATGGTCGTCAACCTCTCGGGCCGCGGCGACAAGGACATGGAGACGGTGGCGAGCTACCTGGATCCGCTGCGTGGCCTGCGGAGGGGACCTCGTGAGCGCGCGCGAGCGCAGACGCTCGCGCCGTCGGCGGGCGGCCGGAGCGGGCGCATCGAGGCCGCCTTTGCGCGCCTGCGCGCCGCCGGGCCGCCGGCTTCGTTCCGTTCCTCATGGCCGGCGATCCCGACCTCGCGACCACGCTCGAGCTGCTGCGCGCCGCGGCCGCGGCGGGCGCCGACCTGATCGAGCTCGGCGTGCCGTTCTCCGATCCGATGGCCGACGGCCCGGTGCTGCAGCGCTCGGCCGAGCGCGCGCTCGCGGCCGGCACGACGCTCACGCGGTGCTCGAGCTGGTCGCCGAGCTTCCGGCGCGGAGTCGGCGGTGCCGATCGTGCTCTTCGGCTACTACAATCCGTTCTTCCGCTACGGCGCCGAGCGGCTCGCCGCGCGACGCGGCCGCAGCGCGGCGCCGACGGCTTCCTGTGCGTCGACCTGCCGCCCGAGGAGGCCGACGACCTGCAGAACGCGGCCGATGCCGCCGGCCTGGACCTGATCTTCCTGCTCGCGCCGACGAGCGACGCCGCGCGCATCGAGCGCGTGCTCGCGCGGGCGCGCGGCTTCGTCTACTTCGTCTCGATCACGGGTGTGACCGGCGCCGCCGCACCGCAGCTCGATGAGCTCGCCGCCATGGTGCGCACCGTGCAGGCCCGTACCGCGCTTCCGGTGGGCGTCGGCTTCGGGATCCGTACCCCGGAGCAGGCCGCACAGGTGGCGCGCATCGCCGACGCGGTGATCGTCGGCAGCGCGATCATGAGCCTCGCCGAGGAGTGTCCGGGCGCGGCGTTCGTCCCCGCGGCCAGCGACTTCCTCGGCCAGCATGGCGGCCGCGGTGCATGGCGCGCGGCAGAAGCCGCATGGCGCGCGCTGACGCCAACGAGCGCGGCCGAGCTCTGGGTGCGCTGCCCGGAGTGTGCCGAGCTGGTGTACCGCAAGAAGCTCGAGCGCCGGCTCAACGTCTGCCCACGCTGCGGGTATCACTTTCGCCTGAGCGCCGACCAACGCCTGCTCCTGCTGCTCGATCGCGGCAGCTTCGTCGAGCACGACGCCGGGCTCGGGTCGTGCGACGTGCTCGGATTCCCCGACGATCCTCCGTACGAGCAGCGCCTCGCCGAGGTCGCAGCGCGCAGCGGGCGCCGTGAGGCGGTGGTCACCGGGACGGGGCGCATCGACGGGGTCACGGTCGCGCTCGCCGTCTTCGACTTCGGCTTCATGGGCGGCAGCATGGGCTCGGCGGTGGGCGAGAAGATCACGCGGGTGATCGAGCACGCGCTCGGCGAGCGCCTGCCGCTGGTGATCGTCTCCGCTTCGGGCGGGGCGCGCATGCAGGAGGGCATCTTCTCGCTGATGCAGATGGCGAAGCTCTCGGCGGCGCTCGGCCGCCTGCGTGCGGCCGGCCTCGCCTACGTCTCGCTGCTCACCGATCCGACGACCGGCGGCGTCGCGGCATCGGTCGCGCTGCTCGGCGACGTCAACATCGCCGAGCCGCGTGCGCTCATCGGCTTCGCGGGACCGCGCGTCATCGCGCAGACCATCAGCGAGCAGCTCCCCGAGGGATTCCAGCGCGCGGAGTTCCTGCTCGAGCACGGCATGCTCGATGCCGTCGTCGAGCGGCACGCGCTCAGATCGACGCTGGCGCGCGTGCTCCATCTGCTGGTGCCGGGAGGCCGGCCCGAGAGTGCCCGGCCGCGGCGTCGATCGCAGACCGGCCCGCGCGCCCGGCGGCGCGCCAAGAGCCCGTGAAGGCGGCCGACCCGCGCATGTCGGCGAGCGCCTACGAGGACGCGCTCGCCTGGCTCTATGCCATCGAGTCGCGCCGCGGGATCGAGCTCGGCCTCGAGCGCGTGCGTCGCGCGGCGGCCGCGCTCGGTCACCCCGAGCGTGCCATGCCGACGTTCCACGTCGCCGGCACCAACGGCAAGGGGTCGACCGCCGCCATGCTCGCGGCCGTGCTCACCGCCGCGGGACGCCGTGTCGGGCTCTACACCTCGCCGCACCTGGTGTCGTTCCGCGAGCGCATCGTGGTGGCGGGTGCGCCGATCACCGAAGCAGAGGTGGTCGAGGGTCTGGCGCACATCCGGCGTGCCCTCGGCGACGTGCGCGATCTCACCTGCTTCGAGGTGATGACGCTGCTCGCGTGGTGCACCTTCGCGGCCGCGCCAGCGTCGAGGTGGCGGTGCTCGAGGTCGGGCTCGGCGGGCGTCTCGACGCGACCAATCTCGTCGTCCCCGAGGTCTCCATCATCACCAACGTCGGTCGCGACCACGAAGAGTACCTGGGACAGGAGATCGCCCAGATCGCCGCCGAGAAGGCCGGAATCATCAAGCCCGGCGTGCCCGTCGTGACCGCCGCGACCGGTGCCGCCGCGAAGGTGATCGCGGCGCGTGCCCGCGAGCTCGGAAGCCCGCTCGACCAATGGCCTCGGGACTTCAGGCTCACCACCGGTCACGACGGCGCGCTCGCCTACGAGTCCACCACGGCCTCGATCGGAGCGCTCGCGCTCGCGCTGGCGGGTGATCACCAGCACCGCAATGCCGCGCTCGCGCTGCGCGCTCTCGAGCGTGCCTCCGCCTTCGGTCTCGAAGCATCGGCCGCGCGCCGCGGGCTCGCCGAGGTGCTGTGGCCCGGACGCCTCCAGATGGTGCGGCGCGAACCGCTTGTGCTATTGGATGGCGCCCACAATCCCCCGGGTGTGGAGAACGTGGTGGAAGAGGTGCGACGCCTCGCGGCGGGTCGACCCGTGCGGGTCCTCTTCGGCGTCATGCGTGACAAGGCCTGGCAGACGATGCTCGCGGCGATCTCCGCCGTCGCCTCGGAAATCGTGCTGACGGCGCCGCGTCAGGCGCGGAGCGCCGATCCCGCGGCGTTGGCCGCGACGCTCGATCGCGCGGGTGTCTCGGTCGTGCCCGATCCCGCCGACGCCTACCACGCGCTGGTCGCGCGCAGTGCTCCCGGCGACGTCGTCCTGGTCACCGGCTCCCTCTTTCTCGTCGGCGACGTGCTCGCCGCGATCGACCCGGCGCTCGCGGCGGAGGCGGCACGCGAGCAGGCGGCGGTGCGCCTGGCGGGCCGGTTGTGAGGCAAGCGCAGCTCGCGGTCGTGCTCGTGCTGGCGCTCCTGCTCGCGCCGGCGCGCTGCCGCGCGGCAGCCGAGCTGCCGGGCATCGCCAGCCTCGCTGCGGAAGGAGGCGAGGTGACGGTCGACGCCGCCACCATCACCTACGACCAGCAGCGCAACGTCATCACCGCGACCGGGGCCGTGAAGGTCACCCGTGGCGCCATGGTCCTCACCGCCGATACCGTGCGGGTGAACCGCACGACCCAGGTGGCCGAGGCCGAGGGCCACGTCGTCCTCACCGACCCCGAAGGGACCCTCAACGCCGATGCGCTCTCCTTGAACCTGGTCGCCGAGACCGGCGCGATCGAGAACGGCTCGGTCTACCTCGAGAAGAATCGCTTTCAGCTCGACGGCCGCCACTTCGAGAAGCTCGCCGGGCAAAGCTATCGCGTGGACGGCGGGCGCTTCACCACCTGCCTCTGCGGGGAGGGGCGATCCCCGAGTTGGAGCATCCGTGGCGAGCGCGTCACGCTCGACCTCGAAGGCTACGGCCGTGTCGAAAAAGGGGCGTTCGAGGTGCGCGGGGTGCCGATCGTGTACCTCCCCTACGGGCTCTTCCCGCTCAAACGGGAGCGCCAGACGGGCTTTCTCTTCCCGCGTCTCGGGTTCTCGAACCGGCGCGGCTTCCAGGTGGAGCAGCCGTTCTTCATCGACATCAACAAGAGCATGGACGCCACGGTCTCGCTCGATGTCGAGACCGAAGCGCGCGTCGGCTTGCTCACGGAGTTTCGCTACGCGCTCAGCAAGGCGACGCTGGGGGAGCTGCACGGCTCCTACTTCAACGAGCAGATCCGCGGCGCCTCGTCGGACGAGGTCGTGAACGAGCGGATCGCCGATCCCAACATCCCGATCGATCGCTGGAGCGCCGGGCTCACCCACGATCAGTGGCTGCCGCTCGGGATGCGGGGATTCGCCGACGTGTTCCGGGTGAGCGACGATCTCTTCCTGCGCGAGATCAACGTCTTCACCTTCAATCCCGGCGTCGACGTCGCGCTCCGCACCCGCCGGTTCGAGCGCTCGCGGGTCGGCGTCGAGCGTCTGTTCGAGCGCGGCGTCGTGACCGCGACCGGCACCTGGTACCAGGACTTCATCAACCCCGACCGCTTCGTGTTCCAGACGCCGCCGCGCATCGAGGGCTACGGCTCGTGGCGGACGCTCGACGACCGCGTCGCGCTCAACGTCGCGGGCGAGGGCGCGAACTTCGACCGCGACAGCGGGTTCGCGGGCCAGCGCGCCGATCTCCAGCCCGAGATCGAGCTGCCGTGGCGGGTGCGCAACTATGCCTTCGGCTCCTGGCGCGCCGGCCTGCGCGGCACCGCCTACACGCTCAGCGACACCACCGTCCCCGAGCAGGTGAACGTCAACCCGGCCGATCCCGGCAGCAAGCCGCCGAGCCTCCTGCCGGCGCTCGACGAGGACGCCTTCCGCGGCCTCTACTACGTGCGTGGCGAAGCGCGCACCGCGCTCGGGCGTGTGTTTCCGTATCACCGCTTCGGGATCGCCGCGCTCAAGCACACCATCGAGCCGAGCGTCGACTATCTGTTCGTACCCCGCACCAACACCCGGCAAGCGGCGCTGCCGCTCTTCGACGACGTCGACCGCGTGAATCGTCGCAGCGTCTTCACCTACGGCGCCACCAGCCGCCTGCTGGCGCGCATGGCGAGCGCCGACGCGACCAAGCCGGGGCCGATTCGCGAGCTCGGACGGTTCTCGATCTTCCAGAGCTACGACGTCAACAACAAGGGCGGCGACTTCATCGACGAGGTGGACGAGGACACCGGGCTCGTGGAGCGCGGACCCGGCGATCGCGCCTCCGACCTTGGGCTCTATTTGCGACTCACCCCCGCCGAGTTCCTGAGCTTCGAGGGTCGCACGGACTACAGCGTCGTGCACGGTCGTGCCAAGGGCGCGAGCGTGCAGTTCACGCTCGCCGACCCGTTCCCGCCCAAGGACGATTTCACGCTCGCGTCGCTGCGCGGCCGCTCACGCCTCGGCTTCGGCTACCGCTTCGTCGCCAACAGCGCCGTCGAGGAGGTGAATTGGGGAGCGCTGTTCCGCATCACCAAGCAGTACTACGCCGCCTACGAAACGCGCTACGATAACCTGAGCAAACGCTTTCTCGAGAACCGCTATGGATTCCGTATGATCTCCGACTGCGAGTGCTGGGTGCTGGACGTCGGCGTCTCCGATCGGGTGAACCCGAACGAGACCGAGGTGCGGGTGCTCCTGACGCTGGTCGGTCTCGGACAGTTCGGCAAGGAGCCCTTTCGCCGCTCGCTCGGCACGCCGACGCATGCCGTCCGGCGGCTTTCTGGGGACCCAATGAAAGGCGTCATCCTCGCCGGCGGGCTCGGGACGCGCCTGCACCCGCTCACCCGCATCACCAACAAGCACCTGTTGCCGGTCTTCGACCGGCCGATGATCCACTATCCGTTGCAGGCCCTCATCAACGCCGGAATCGAGGACATCCTGCTGGTGGCGGGCGGCAGCAACGCCGGCGACTTCCTGAAGCTCCTCGGCAACGGCAAGGACTTCGGCCTCGAGCACCTGAACTACACCTACCAGGAAGGCGAGGGCGGCATCGCCGCGGCGCTCGCGCTCGCCGAGCACTTCGTCGACGGTGAGCGTGTCTGCGTCGTGCTCGGTGACAACCTGATCGAGAACAACTTCCGTGCCGCGGCAGACCGCTTCGCGCGCAGCAATGAGGGCGCCCGTATCCTGCTCAAGCGCGTGCCGGATCCCGAGCGCTTCGGGGTGCCGGTCTTCCGCGGCCGGCGCATCGTCGCGATCAAGGAGAAGCCGCGGCGTCCAAAGAGTCGATATGCAGTCACCGGGATCTACATGTATGATGCCCGCGTCTTCGACGTGATCCGCACCCTCGAGCCGTCGGGCCGGGGCGAGCTGGAGATCACGGACGTCAACAACTGGTATCTGCGGCGGGGTGAGCTCGGATTCGAGATCCTGCGCGGGTGGTGGACCGACGCCGGAACGTTTGCGGCGTTGCATCGGGCCGGAAACCTGGTGGCACGCACGGGAGCGAACAAGCTCGACGCGCAACGGCGCGCGAGGAGAACACGATGATCGACGGTGTGCAGCTCAAGCGTTTGACGGTCCACTCGGACGATCGCGGCAACTTGATGGAGGTCCTGCGCGCCGACGATCCGTGTTTCACGACCGTCAAGCAGACGACCTACACCGAGGCCTATCCCGGGGTGATCAAGGCGTTTCACTGGCACCGCCGCCAGGTCGACATCTGGTTCTTCGCGTCGGGCATGGCGCAGGTGGTGATGTACGACCGCCGGCCCGAGTCGCCGACCTATCGCGAGACCCAGGTGGTCATCATGGGCGAGCGTGCCCCCACGCTGCTCGCCATTCCGATCGGCGTCGCGCACGGCTACCGGGTGCTCGGAACGACGCCGGCCGGGCTCTTCTACCACACCAGCGAGGCCTACGATCCGCGCGACCCCGATGAGGAGCGCATTCCGCACGACGACCCGACCATCGGCTTCGACTGGACGACCCGCCCGCGCTGAGCCGCAATGAGACTGCTCGTCACCGGCGGCGCCGGCTTCATCGGCGCGAACTTCGTCCAGCACGTCCTCGCGACGCACGCCGAGGACGAGGTGGTGACGCTCGATCTCCTCACCTACGCCGGCAACCTCGCCAACCTCGAGCCGGTGATCAAGGATCCCCGGCACCGGTTCGTGCGCGCCGACGTCGCCGATCCGGCGGCGGTCGGCGCCGCGCTCGTGCCGGGCATCGACGCGATCGTCAACGTGGCGGCCGAGACCCACGTCGACCGCAGCATCGACGACGCGACCGACTTCTTGCGAGCCAACGTGCTCGGGACACAGGTCCTGCTCGACGCGGCGCGCGCCGCGGGCGTCCGTCGCTTCCTCCAGGTGTCGACCGACGAGGTGTACGGCAGTCTCGGACCGACCGGCGCCTTCAGCGAGCAGAGCCCGCTCAGCCCGAACAGCCCGTACGCGGCGAGCAAGGCCGCGGCCGACCTGCTGGTGCGGGCGGCGCACCACACGCACGGTCTCGATGCCATCGTGACACGCTGCTCGAACAACTACGGTCCGTATCAATTCCCCGAGAAGCTGATCCCGCTCTTCATCACCAACGCCCTGGCCGACGAGCCGCTGCCGCTCTACGGCGACGGGCGCAACGTACGTGATTGGATCCACGTCGCCGACCACTGCCGCGCCCTCGACACGGTGCTGCGTCGCGGGCGCGCCGGTGAGATCTACAACATCGGCGGCGGCAACGAGCGGGAGAACCAGGAGATCGCCGCGATCATCCTGCGCGCGCTCGGCAAGCCGTCGTCGCTCGTGCGCCACGTCGCCGACCGGCCCGGACACGACCGCCGCTACGCCATCGACGGCGACAAGATCGCGCGCGAGCTCGACTGGCGACCGCGCGAGGATTTCACCCACGGCATCGGCGCGACCATCGCCTGGTACCGCGCCAACCGCGCCTGGTGGGAGGCGGTGAAGAGCGGGTCGTACCGCGACTACTACGAGCGCATGTACGGCGAGCGCCTGCGCGCGGCCGGACACGGTGCGGAGCGGCGCTCGTGAGCCCGGCGCGCGGCAACGGCCTCACCCGGGTGGAGAAGCCCTGGGGGTGGGAGCTGTGGTGGGCGAAGACCGACCGCTACGTCGGCAAGATCCTGCACATCGTGCGTGGCAAGCGGCTCAGCTACCAGTACCATCGTGAGAAGGACGAGACCATCTACGTGCTGCGCGGTGAGCTCAGCCTCGACTATGCGCCAGGCGGACGGCGCCCGCGGCGGCGACGCATGCGTCCCGGCGACGCCCAGCACATCCGGCCGCGGGATCACCATCGCATGACCGCCATCACGACCTGTGACGTGCTCGAAGCATCGACCCCCGAGGTGGACGACGTCGTTCGCATGGCGGACGACTTCGGGCGCAGCGACGGCGCGGCGCGCCGCCCTCGCACGCGACCTGTGCGCGCACGGAGACCGCGAACATGACCGCACCGCGCGCGCTGATCACCGGGATCACCGGGCAGGATGGATCCTACCTCGCCGAGTTCCTGCTCGAACGTGGGTACGCCGTGTACGGCATGGTGCGGCGCAGCAGCACCGAAAACTTCGAACGCATCGAGCCCTTCCGGGAGCGCTTGCACCTCGTCCAGGCCGACCTCCTCGATCCGATGTCGTTGATCACGATGCTCTCGGAGGTGCGGCCGCAGGAGGTCTACAACCTGGCGGCGCAATCGTTCGTCCCCACCTCCTGGGCGCAGCCGGTGTTGACGGCGGAGTTCGACGCCATCGGCGTCACGCGCTTGCTCGAAGCCATTCGTCTGGTCGACCGCGGCATCCGTTTCTATCAGGCCTCGTCGTCGGAGATGTTCGGCAAGGTGCGCGAGGTGCCGCAGACCGAGCTCACGCCCTTCTATCCGCGCAGTCCGTACGGCGTCGCCAAGGTCTACGCGCACTACATCACGGTCAACTACCGCGAGAGCTACGGGATCTTCGCGTGCTCGGGGATCCTGTTCAACCACGAATGCTTGTCGGCACGGACACCGCTGATCGTCCGCGACGAATCGGGAGTGAAGGTCGCAAGACAGCAGCAGACTTGGTCTCTGTGCGGGCCGAAAAGGCGCAGTCATCCAGACCTTCAGTCCGACTGGCCTAGATGTGTGGGAGGGGACTGGCTGGACGCCCTATCCGTGCGATTACCGCGACGCGCATCAGGAAAGGGGATCCTGATCATGCGCTGTTGTCCATCGAGGCAAGAGCGGGGGTTGCCACGGTCACCGCCCATCACGGCATGCTCGACAGTGCCCGGAATGAACGTCGTGCCGGTCACTCGTCGCCGGAGACGAGTTGGCTCTATGCGAGCAGATGCCGCCGAGACCCTGCTGGACGTGTATCACCCCGGAGATGGCAGAGTTCCTCGGTCTACATGGCGGCCGATGGCTATGTCGGTCGTGACAACTCGAGTGTACAGTTCACGAACAACGATCCGGCACTTCGCGTTCGCGTTGCAGAACTCTGGTCACGCCTCTCTCTGGGAAGGCGAGGGAATCGGACTCGCCGTCCGGTTTCAATCCCGATCGCCGGTCGGTCAGCTGTACCTGTCTGCGCTCCGCAATTCCGCGAATGGTTGAGGGACCAGCTTCTACACGGCATCCGGCCATAAGCAGGTGCCCGTCTCTGGTCCTTGAACGGCGACGGCGACGCCCAGATGGCCTTCCTTCTGGCCTACTACGCCGGCGACGGCCTCAAAGCGGGAGGCGGCGATAGCGTCAAGACGAACAGCCCTGTCCTCGCGCAAGGCTATGTTGGCTTTATGCGCTACAGGGTCGCTGGTCGTCGGTATACGTCGAGCATCGTGACGGCGTAGACTACTATCAACTCAATGTTTCATCTTCCGCCGACGTCGGTGGAAGGGGCAGCATCTTCGTAAGAATCCCGCTGAGATCCGGCGCATCGTTGCCATCACTCCTGCAGCGGAGGGTGACTCGGTCTTCGATCTTGAGACTGAGAGCGCGTGCTCTGCGCGGGCGTCGGTCAGCTCGTGGTCCACAATTCGCCTCGTCGCGGCCTCGAGTTCGTGACCCGCAAAGTCTCCGACGGCGTCGCGCGCATCCACGCCGGTCTCGCCAAAGAGCTGCACCTCGGCAACCTCGAAGCGCGCCGCGACTGGGGGTTCGCCGGCGACTACGTGCACGCCATGTGGCTCATGCTGCAGCAGCCCGAGCCCGACGACTACGTCGTCGCCACCGGCGACCCGCACTCGGTGGCCGAGCTGGTGGAGGTCGCGTTCCGGCGTGTCGGCCTCGACTGGCGGCAGTACGTGCGCGAAGACGCCGCGTTCAAGCGTCCGGCCGAGGTCGATCTGCTGGTCGGCGACGCCTCCAAGGCGCGCGCCAAGCTCGGCTGGCGTCCGCGGGTAACGTTCGAGGAGCTGGTCGGGATGATGGTCGACGCCGACGTCCGCCGCCACACCCGCACCTAGCGCGGCGCCTACTCGCATGCGTTTCTTCATCACCGGCATCGGCGGCTTCGTCGGCGTCCACCTCGCCGAGCATCTGCTGGCGAGCGGCCACGAGGTCACCGGCGGCGACACCGCACGCTACCACCGCCCCGCGTTGCTGGCGCTGGCCTCGCGCCATCCGGGCTTTCGGGTCGATCAGCTCGCGCACGTCGACGTCACCGATCGACCGGCGCTCGAGCGCACGCTCGCCGACGCGGCTCCGGACGGCGTCTTTCATCTCGCCGCGGTGTCGTTTCCGCCGTACGCCGAGACCGACGCCGCGCGCACGTTCGCGGTGAACGTCGTCGGCACGTTGCACGTGATCGACGCGGCCCGGCAGGTCGCGCCGCAAGCGCGGGTGCTGGTCGTCGGGTCGTCCGATGCCTACGGGGCCGTGGCGCCCGACGAGCTGCCGGTCGACGAGGCCACGCCGCTCCGCCCCGTCAACGCGTACGGGATCTCCAAAGCGGCCGCGGACATGGCGGCCTTCCAGCGCTGGTGGACGACCGGCGCCGCCGTGATCCGCGTGCGGGCGTTCAATCACACCGGACCCGGGCAGGACGGGGAGTACGTGTGCTCGGACTTCGCGCGCCAGGTGGCGCGCATGCAAGCGGGCGAAGCGGAGCCGCTGATGAAGGTCGGGAATCTCGCCGCCGTCCGGGATTTCTCGGACGTGCGTGACATCGTGCGCGGCTATCTCCTCTTGTGGGAGCGCGGCACTCCGGGTGAGGCGTACAACCTCTGCTCCGGCGTCGGCACCAGCATCGCCGGCGTCATCGAGATGCTCTCGGCGGAGAGCGGTCTCCGCATCGAGTGCGTCCAGGATCAGGGACGACTGCGCGGGCGTGAGACCCCGGCCGTGGTGGGAAGCGCTGCGCGCGCCGCCGCTCTCGGCTGGACGCCGGCCATTCCGCTGCGCCACACGCTGCGCGATCTCCTCGCCGACTGGCGCGTCCGGCTCGCAAACGAGCGCGCCTGACGCGAGCGCGCGCGCCTCCGCTGCCCTACGCCGACCCGCAGCGTCTCGCGCGCGACGCCCGCGGCCTCCCGCGACCTCGAAGACGCGCTCCTCGCTAGACAGCCGCGAGCGCGCTTGTTACAGACCCGGGTCGCTCGAAAGGGGGAAGGTGATGCGGACCACGAACGTCCTCGGCGACGGCACAGATCGTCGAGCGCTTGAGCAGCGTGCGGTGACGAAACAGCGCGCGACCCTCGAGAGATTCGAAGGCTTCGCCGATCGCGACGGGCGGTTCTTCCGGGCGCTCGCGCGCAACCAACGGCGCGACTGGTTCGCCGCGCACCGCCGGGAGTACGAGCAGGGCTGGCTCGAGCCGATGAAGGCGCTCCTCGCCGAGTTTCGCGAGCAGATCGAGCCGTGCTTCCGGCACGAGGATCTTGCCGCGCCCAAGGTGTTCCGCATCCACCGCGACGTGCGCTTCTCCAAGGACAAGTCGCCGTACAAGACGCACATCGGCGGCTACCTCGCCGTCGAAGGCGGTGGACAGGGGCCGTCGGCTCCGGCGGCGCTGTACGTGCACGTCGGTGCGCAGGAGCTCTTCGTCGCTGCCGGTCAGTACATGATGGACGGCGCCCAGCTGGCGCGCTTTCGTGAGGCGGTCGTCGATGAGCGGCGGGGTGGAGAGCTCGCGTCGTTGCTGCGGAAGCTCGACGCGGGCGGGCTTTACCGTCGGCTCGCACGACATGCTGCAGCGCGTACCGCGCGGCTTCGATCCCGACCACCCACGTGCCGAGTTGCTGAAGCGGAAGGGACTCATCGTGTCGTTCCCCGCGCCGCGGCGCGAGATCCTGGTCTCGCGCAGGCTCGTCCCGTGGCTGGTAACGCATGCCAAGCGGGTCGTGCCCCTGGTCGAATGGCTGGCCTCCACGACGCTGTAGGGCTCTGACGCCCAGGCGTTCTGGTGCGCGCGACGCGAGCGTCGTGTCGCGGGGCGATCCCACATTGAGGCTGCGGGATCGCTGTGTTATCCCTGTCTCATGGTCACGCAGCCCGCCGAGCGCAAGAGCTTCGAGGAGCTGCTCCTCGAGCGGGGGCGCGTCAGCCCCGAGGACCTGCGCAAGGTCCGCCTGCTGCAGCAGGAGCGCGGCGAGCGCCTCGAGCGCCTGCTCCTCGACCTCGGCTTCATCTCCGAGGAGGACCTGCCAGCCGCTCCTCGCGAGCACCTCGGCGTCCCGCGTCGTCGCGCGCAAGGAGTTCCCGCGCGACGCCGGTGCCGCTCGCCGAGCTGAATCCTCAAGTTCCTGCGGCACGCCAAGGTCCTGCCGCTCGACGCAGCAGAACGGCACGCTCACCGTCGCCATGGCCGATCCCGGCGACCACGACACGCATCCAGGGCCTCGAGGTCGCGACCGGCCTTCGCGTCGCGCCGCGCGCTCGGCGCGCGAGCACGACATCCTGGAGGCGCTCGAGGCTGCTACGGCGACACCGGCGACGGCCGCGGCCGCGCTCGAGGACGGCGACGGCAATCTCGAGTACCTCGGCGAGGACGAGGAGGACGTCGACCACCTGCGCGACCTCGCCAGCGAGGCGCCGGTCATCCGCCTCGTCAACATGCTGATCAACCGCGCCGTCGAGCAGCGCGCCTCCGACATCCACATCGAGCCGTTCGAGAACGAGCTCAAGGTCCGCTACCGCATCGACGGCGTGCTGCACGACGTCGAGACGCCGCCGCGGCGCCTGCAGGCGGCCATCGTCTCGCGCATCAAGATCATGGCGAAGCTCAACATCGCCGAGCGCCGCCTGCCGCAGGACGGCCGCATCAAGCTCCGCATCATGGGCAAGGAGATCGACCTCCGCGTCTCGACGCTGCCGACGCTCTACGGCGAGAGCGTCGTGCTGCGTATCCTCGACCGCTCGAGCATCGTGCGTCGACCTCGAGCACGCTCGGCTTCCCCGAGGACACGCTCGCGCGAGTTCGAGCAGCTGATCGTCGAGCCCTACGGCATGATCCTGGTGACCGGCCCGACCGGCAGCGGCAAGACGACCACGCTCTACGGCGCGCTCGACAAGATCAACTCGCCCGACAAGAAGATCATCACCATCGAGGATCCGGTCGAGTACCAGCTCTCCGGCGTGAACCAGATCCACGTGAAGCCGCAGATCGGCCTCACGTTCGCCAACGGGCTGCGCTCGATCGTGCGCCAGGACCCCGACGTCATCATGGTCGGCGAGATCCGCGACGCCGAGACCGCGGAGATCGCCATCCAGGCGGCGCTCACCGGCCACCTGGTCTTCTCGACGCTGCACACCAACGACGCCGCCGGCGCCGTGTCGCGCCTCCTCGAGATGGGCGTCGAGGACTACCTCCTCGCCTCGTCGCTGCTCGGCGTGCTGGCGCAGCGGCTGGTGCGGAACGTCTGTCGCCGCTGCCGGCAAGCGGTGCCCGAAGCGAGGCGTTTCTCGGCGCGCCCGAGCAGACGCGCGCCACCGTCGAGCGGTTCGCCACCGCCACCGCACACGTCGAGGCTCCCAACATGTATCGTGCGGCGGCTGCGAGGAGTGCTCCGGCACCGGCTACCGCGGCCGTAGCGGCATCTACGAGCTGCTGCTGGTCAACGAGCCGGTCCGCGAGCTGATCCTGAAGCACGCGTCGGCCGACGTCATCAAGACGACCGCCGTCGGCCGCGGCATGCGGACGCTGCGCGACGACGGCTGGCTCAAGGTGCGCGAAGGCACCACCACGGTCGCCGAGGTGCTCCGGGTCACCCAGGAGGAGTGAGACTCTGAGCTCGGTGGGAGGGGAGGGCGCCGCGCCCGACGATCTCGGTCGTCGTTCCGGTCTACAACGAACGGCCGACGCTGGGGGCGCTCTTCGAGGAGCTGCGCGCCGCGCTCGATCCGCTCGGCGAAAGCGTGGGAGCTGATCTTCGTCGACGACGGGTCGACGGACGGCTCGTTCGAGGAGATGGCCACGCTGCGCGCCAACGACAGCCGGGTGCGCGGCTTGCGCCTGCGCACCAATCTCGGCAAGTCGGCGGCGCTGGCGGTCGGTTTCCGCGCCGCGCGCGGCGACCGGCTGGTCACGATCGACGGCGATCTGCAGGACGACCCGCGTGAGATCCCGCGCCTGCTCGCCGTCCTGGACGAGGGCGTCGACCTGGTGAGCGGCTGGAAGCGGCGCGCCAGGATCGCTTCTCGCGTGTCGATCGCCTCGCGGCTGTTCAACGCCCTTTCGCGCCAGGTGTCGGGCGTGGAGCTCCACGACGTCAACTGCGGCCTCAAGGCGTACCGCCGCGAGGTAGCGGCGGAGGTCCCGCTCTACGGCGAGCTGCACCGGTTCATTCCGCTCCTGGCGGCACTGGCAGCGGCTTCCGGGTCGCCGAGCTCGCGGTGAGCCACCGCCCGCGCGCGGTGGGCCGCTCCCGCTACGGCTGGTCGCGCGCGCTGCGCGGCGCGATGGATCTGGTGACGGTGATGTGCCTCACCCGCTACAACCGCCGCCCGGCGCACTTCTTCTCGCTCCCGGGCACGGCGCTGATGGCCGTCGGGCTGACGCTCTGCGGCTACATCGCCTACCTCCGTCTCACCTACGGCCACATCATGCGGCGCCACCCGCTCCTCATGTTCGCGGTCCTGCTGGTGGTGGTGGGCGTCCAGCTCTTCACGACCGGACTCCTCGGCGAAATGATGGTCGACGCCGGTCGCCGCATCGACGAGGACTACGACGCGGCGCGCAAGCTCGATTCCGCTCCGTAGAGCATGCGCAGGAGCCTGCGTTGTGAACCGAACGGTATCGGAGGCGGTATAGAACATTTTTCTTGCCATCATCGGGCAGTGGAGGAGTACCGTGATGGTGAGCCGGTCATACGGCGGGGTCGTGGCGGACCTAGGAGGCCGCCGCACATGTTCGGGACCCTTGCCCTCGTGGTGCTGCTGGTGGCGAGCGCGACCCACGCGCGCGCCGGAGACGACTCTGATCACGCCGACCCCCTGCATCTCCGTACCGTAGAGCTGCTCGAGATTCTGGGCTCGCCTGATCCTCCCAAGCGTCTCAAAGACCCGCTCAACAGCTTCATCGACCGTCTGAAGAAGAGCGAGATCGGTTGGCGGCCGATCCTGATGTTCCTGCCCCCGGCTCGCGAGAGCGCGACGGGCGAGCCGGGCGAGCCGCCGATGTTCGCGCTCGTCGCGCGTGCCCGCGGCAAGACCTTGGTGTCGGTGACGCGGCCGGGCGCCAAGATCGAGTCCGGGCAGAAGCTCGTCCTGCAACGCACGCTCGTCTCGGATCTCTTCGAGGGGCGGCGCTTCGCGCTCACGGTCTACGAGGACCATGCGATCAGCTCGAGCGCCGCGCGCTTCGTCGGCGTGGGAGCCCGCATGACGCTTCGGCCGACACTGCGCGTGTTCGGCTGGCGCATGCGTTTCGAGATGCTCGGCTCGTACGATCTCGACGGCGGCGCGGCGGCGTACCTGGCGGTGAGCGGCGTGCTGCCGCCGCCGCCGTTGGTTTCGCCGGTTGCGATCCCGGTCCGCTGAGCGGGCGCACCGGTCGAGCGCGCGCGACGCGCCGTGCGCAGACGGTCGCTACGGCTCAGCCCGTAGCCTCTCTCTCCGCAGTCAAGTACCACGCTCACATCTTCTAAGCGCCCCGCGAGAGGCGGTCCAGAAATCTGGATAGGACACACCCGTGCACGTGCGCATCGCAACACGACGCTCTTGGCGTCAACCACTCAGGTGCAAGAGCGGCCGAGTCTATCAACTTCAGCATCAAGTCGCTCGGACGGCGGCCGCCTTCTCGACCAGCGAGACTGGTACGGCTGGAAACGGTCGCATCTACCGTAGCTCGACGACCAGTCGACCTTGCGCGTCTGGCGCGCCGCTATTTCAACCGCGTCAGTACTGCGTGCCCCGCAACTGTGAATGCAGGCAGCGAGAAAAGCTGCTCGAGAACTCCATCACGAAACGACTGCGACGTCCTCATCAGAAGCGTACGGTATATCACCTCGACACGTGCCGTGACCCCCGGAACGGCGCGCAGGCCCGAGTCGCACGTCAGCACGGAAGCGGACAACAGCTCTGCCAGCGCGAGGTAGGTAGGCGCTGACGTTGTCCCTGAGTTCCCAGATTCTCGCGAGCAGCAGGTCGTGCGGGTACCGGACGTCCAGATCCTGCAGATCCTGCAATGCTTCCAGGGCGCGCGCCTCCGAGAGCTGTCGCCCCCGAACGTAGCGCCGCAGTGCCTGCGCGATCTCGAGATCGAGCACGTGCGGAACATGGAGCGTTTGGTTCGGCGAAGCGATCCTGCGGGCGATCGCGGAGCCTGTAGGCGTGACGAGGAGAAGCTCGAGCACCGCGGACGCGTCGAGGACGATCACCGTCTCAGCGCGTTCTCTGCGAATGACGGCAGCCGGGGTCGGCCGAGCCTTGACGGGCGTGCGCTGCGCGAGACGCTCCAGCAGCTCGGAGCGCGTCGGACGCTCGAGTGATCGGCGAAGCTCGGCGATCAGGTAGTCGGAGAGCGACATGCCGGCGAGCGCCGCACGCACTTTGAGCCTTCGATGAAGCGGATCGGGTACGTTCCGGATCCGAATCATGACGGACATGTGCACTTAGGCCTAAGTGCATGTGCTGCGCATGTCAAGGCAGGCCCAGGGGATGATGCTTCCCGTGGATCCGCTGCTGAGTGGTCAGCCACGAGCCGCATCTCACCGGTCGAGGCTGCGGTACTGCACCGCTTCGGCGACGTGCCCCGCGCTCACGGCCGCCGCGCCTTCGAGGTCGGCGATCGTGCGCGCCACCTTGAGCACGCGCGTGTAGGCGCGCGCGCTGAGTCCGAGGCGCGCCATCGCGCGCTCGAGGAGCGTAGCGCCGGCGGCGTCGAGTCGCACGTGCTCGCGCAGCTCACGGCTTCCCATCTCGGCGTTGCAGGTGAGGCGGCGTGACGCCAGCCGGGCGCGCTGGCGCTCGCGCGCCCTTCCCACCCGCGCCGCGACCGTGCCGGAGTCCTCCCCCGCCGGCATCTCCGTCAAGTCGCGCGTCGATACCGGTGCCACCCCGACGTGCAGATCGATGCGGTCGAGCAGCGGGCCGGAGATGCGGGTGTGGTAGTGCGCGAGCTGGTGGGGTGTGCACCGACACGGTCGCTGCGGGTGCCCGCGAAAGCCGCATTTGCACGGGTTCATGGCGCCGACCAGCATGACGCGCGCCGGATAGGTCACACGCCAGCCGGCGCGTGCCAACGTGATGCGGCGCTCCTCGAGGGGCTGGCGCAAGCCTTCGAGCACGTCGCGGCGAAACTCGGGCAACTCGTCGAGGAACAGCACGCCGTGATGCGCGAGCGCCATCTCTCCGGGCTGCGCGACGGCGCCGCCGCCCCCGAGGAGGCCGGCAGCCGAGACGGTATGGTGCGGAGCGCGAAACGGGCGACTGGTGCGAGCGGCCGCTCGCCGAGCAAGCCGGCAGCGCTGAGGATCTTGGTGACCTCCAGGGCCTCGTCGAACTCGAGGTCGGGCAGGATGGTCGGCAGTCGACGCGCGAGCATGGTCTTGCCGGCGCCCGGCGGACCGATCAGCAGGAGATTGTGGCCCCCCGCCGCCGCCACCTCGAGCGCGCGCTTGGCGTGCTCCTGACCGCGGACCTCGGTGAGATCGACGCCGCTGCCGGCGCCGTTCGACGGCATGGCGGCCGGCGGCGGAGTCGGGGACTGCAAGCCACGCAGCACCGCGACCGCCTCCGTGAGCGACGTGACTCCCAGCACCGTCAGCTGCTCGACCAGGGCCGCCTCGGCGGCGTTGGCCGCGGGAACGAGCACGCGCGTGCAGCCGGCGGCGCGCGCGGCGGCGGCGATCGAGAGCGTGCCGCGAATCGGCCGGACGCGGCCGTCGAGCGCGAGCTCGCCAGCGGCGACGACTCCGGCGATGTGATGGCGCACGGGATGCTCGGTGGCGGCGAGCATGGCGAGCGCGATCGGGAGATCGTAGGCCGCGCCCTCCTTGCGGAGGTGCGCCGGCGCCAGGTTGACCGTGATACGGCGCGGCGGGATGTCGAATCCCGAGTTGCGCAGCGCCGAGCGTACCCGGTCCTTGCTCTCGCGCACGACGTGATCGGGAAGCCCGACGGTGGCGGTGTGCGGGAGTCCCGATGCGATGTCGACCTCGACCTGCACGGGATGGGCTTCGATGCCGAGGAGCGCGCACGAGAGCACCGTGGCCAGCACGACACCGGAGCCTGGCCGCGCGCACCGGCGGCGACAACGCTACCAGTAGCGGTCGACGCTCCTAGCCGGCGGCGGTTCCGAGGGCGCGCTTCTTGATCGACTTGGCGGCGGCGGCGAACGAGTCGCGCGTGCCGGAGGCGAGCACGCCCTTCGGAATGTTCACGTGCTCGCTTTCCTTGACGATGAAGATCACCTTCACGAGCGAGCGCTTGCCGTCAGGCGAGGCGATCACCTCGTACCCCCCCTCGTTGTAGTAGAGGTCGCTCTGCTCGGTCTTGAAATCGACCTTCTTGGCCTCGGGATGGAAGGTCCACAGCACCTGGGCGTTGTTCTGCCGTCCGATCACGCGCTGCGCGATCTGGATGGTCTTGGTGTTGCCGGAGCCCTTCAGCAACTGGGTGCGGTCGACGCCGTCGACGAAGTGCATGTAGTTCTCGACGTCGGCCAGCGCTTTGTAGATCCCCTCGGCGGGCGCGTCGACGAGCGCCCAGTAGGTGAGCTGGACGCCGCCCTCCACGTCGGCCGAAGTCTCGTAGTAGAAGAAGTTCTCCGGCGCCGACCAATCGACGGTTTTCTCGCGCGCGCACGCCCCGAGGATGACGACGAGCACGACGATCGCGAGCTTTCGCAGTCTCGTCATGTGAGCTCCCCTTCGTCGGCGGCCGACGCGGCCTCCGGCACTCACTGCCTCGCGCGCTCGTCTATCGTCGCTCTGGTTCGAAGGCAAGAGGCCGATGCTAGTCGAGCGTGCGTCGATCGCGCTTGCGGTCGCTGCGCGCACGCTTGGCGCGCAAGCGTCGCTCGACGGCGCCCCGCGAGGGACGCGTGGGCTTGCGCACGCGCGCGGGGCGAACGGCGCTGGCGAGGAGCAGGCGCAGGCGTTCGATCACCGCGGCGCGGTTGCGTGCTTGCTCGCGGTGCACGGCGCAGGTGAGGATCAACTCGCCGCTGTGAGTCAGGCGGTTGGTGAGACGGCTGAGCGCGCGCCGGCGCGCCGGTTCCGGGAGCGACGGCGAGTGGCGGAGATCGAAGCGGAGCACGGCTTTGGAGGCCACCTTGTTGACGTTCTGGCCTCCCGGCCCGCCGGCACGGACGTACGAGAGATCGATCTCCGCGAGTGGAATCGTGATCTCGTGGTTGACGCGAATCGCGCTGCTCACGACGCGTGTCCGGCGACGATGGCCGCTGCGCGCCCGCCGCTACACGCGCGCGCCGACCAGCGCGCGCACCGCTTCCCCGAGACCGTCGACGCTCAGGTGGAACATCGGGAAGAGTCGTCGGATGAGGCGCGTCGTGTGGGTGTGATCCCACAGCTTCTGCTCGTCCGGGTTGATCCACACGGCGCGATCGAAATGCCCCGCCAGGCGGTGCAGCCAGGCGACGCCGGGTGTCGGCGACGTGCTGTGCGGATTGATCCCGCCGTGGGGCTCGAGCAGCTCCGAGGGGTGCATCGCGGCGTCGCCGACGATCGCGAGCTTCCAGCGCTCGTCGAGACGGCGCAGCAGGTCGCCCGTCGGTATCGCGTCGGAGCGCGACAGGCGCGCGCGCGTGTACACGTGATCGTAGACGCAGTTGTGAAAGTAGTACGGCTGGAGCTCGCGCAAGCCGCGCTCCTCGTGCAGCGCGGTGAGCAGCTGACTCACCGGCTCGAAGTACGGATCCATGGTGCCGCCCACGTCCATGAGCAGCAGCAGGCGGACGTCGTTCCGCCGCGGCGGCGCGGAAGACGAGCTCGATGTCGCCGGCATTGCGACAGGTCTCGTCGATGGTCTCGTCGAGGTCGAGCTCGGTGGCGAGGCCGGTGCGCGTGAGCTGGCGCAGGCGGCGCAGCGCCACCCGCATCTGCCGCCCATCGAGGGCGACGTCGGTGCGGTAGTCCTTGAAGCGGCGCTCGCCGGCCACCTTCATCGCCGATCGGCTGCCGCCCTCGCCGCCGACGCGAATGCCGGTCGGATGCTGGCCGCCGTGTCCGTAGGGCGATCGGCCGCCGGTGCCGATCCAGCGCCCGCCGCCGTCGTGACGCTCGTTCTGCTCGGCGAGGGTTTCGAGGAAGCGTCTGCATGAGCTCGTCGGCGGAGAGCCGCTCGAGCGCCGCCAGCTCCTCGGGCGAGAGATTCGGGAAGTTCTTCGGGTCGCGGAGCCACTCGAGCACCTCGTCGGCGACGTCGTCGAGCGCGCCTTCGACGCCCTGGAAGACCCGCGCGAACACGCGATCGAAGGCGTCGAAGTAGGTCTCGCTCTTCACCAGGCAGGCGCGGGCGAGGTGGTAGAAGCGGAGCAGGCTCGAGCCGTGCAAGCCGCGCTTCAGGGCCTCGAGGAGCGTCATCCACTCCTGCAGCGCGACCGGGACGCCTTCGTCGCGCAGGCCGTAGAACAGATCCAGGAACATGACTATTGATTGTAGCGCGGACCGAGGTCGCTCCAGCGTGTCGGGTAGTTGCCGCTCTTGGTGTCGTAGCGCTGCAGGGCCTCGGCGTCCTGCTCCTTCTTCAGGAGCGCGCCGATGAAGGGGATGTGCGCTTCGACCTGATCGAGGGTGATCCCCGCCCGCAGCAACGCCGAGATCCAGTCGATCAGCTCCGAGGTGGAGGGCTTCTTGCGCAGCTCGCTCTGCTGGCGCAGCCAGTAGAACTTGATCAGGACCTGGTCGAGGAGCGTGGCGTCGAGGTTGGGATGGTGCACCGCGACGATCTGCTTCATCAGGGTGGCGTCGGGAAACTCGATGTAGTGGAAGATGCAGCGCCGTAGAAACGCGTCCGGCAGCTCCTTCTCGTTGTTCGAGGTGATGACCACCACCGGGCGCTGGCGCGCGACGATCTCCTCGCTGGTCTCGATGATCGTGAAGCGCATTTCGTCGAGCTCGCGCAGGAGGTCGTTCGGAAACTCGAGGTCGGCCTTGTCGATCTCGTCGATGAGAAGCACGTGGCGCTCGGCGGCCGCGAAGGCCTGCCCGAGCGGGCCGAGCTTGATGTAGTGGCGGATGTCGGACACGTTGCCGCCACCGAAGCGACTGTCGTTCAGACGCTGCACCGTGTCGTAGACGTAGAGGCCCTCGGCGGCTTTCGAGGTGGATTTGATGTGCCAGGAGAGCATCGGCATGCCGAGGCCCTCGGCGACGTGCTTGGCGAGCAGCGTCTTCCCGGTGCCGGGCTCACCCTTGATGAGCAACGGGCGCTCGAGCGCGACGGCGCAGTTGACGGCGTCGACGAGGGGTCCCGAGGCGATGTATCCGGCTGTGCCCTTGAAGCGGTGGAACCCGTTCTGCTCACTCATGCGGTCTGCCTCCGTGGCGCTGGATTCGGTCGAAATCGATTAGCGGGAGCGCTGGCCCCGCGCAAGGCGCAGCTGGCGCGACGGGCGCGCCAGTTGCCTCCTTGCCTTCATGCTGACACTCTTGTGCGGCACGGACGGTCATGGCGGACCAGGACGAGTGGCGACTGGGGGATGAGGACTCGGGCGGCGTCTGCACTGTGTGCGGTCACCGCGGTCGCGCTGATCTCGAACGCTGTGCGGCGTGCGGTGCGCCGCTGCTCGACGACGGAGATTTCTCCTCGCTGCGCACCATCGGGGAAGCGATGGGCGGCAACCGACCATCGCGTCGCTCCTCGAGACGGCGGGAACGCGCGTGGGTGTGGCGGTTGGTGCTGCTCGCGTTCGCTGCCGTGCTGGTAGTGGGATACTGGATCTCACGTCCGCCGACGCGGCATCTGGTGCTCGACGATACGGCGCTCGCGCCCCGCGGCGGAATGCGGGCGTCGCCGGCGGCGAGCGTGACACCGGCAGTACATGCTCACGCGCCACCGCCGCCGGCCGCGGTACCCGTGGCGGCTCCACCGCCGGCGCGCGCGCCCGCTCCGGTTGCGCCGGCGGCGCCTGCGGCAACCGCCGCGCAGGTCCGGGTCGTACCCTCCGCCCGCCGCCGCTCCACGGCCGCGCGCCGGTCGCACCGCCACCTCATCCCGGCGGAGAGGACGACGGCGGCGTGGATCGAGACGGCGTGAACGTCGCGCCCCCAGGCGACGAGACGCCTGAACCTTCAGAGCCGTCGCCCCCGCCACAGGGTGCGCCCGCGCGCGAGGAGAGGCCGAGTCTCGGCAGCGATCTGGTCGACGCCCAGCGTGCCTACGCGGTGGCGGTGACCGCGTACAACGCCCGCGCCGACGCGTACAACTCGCTCGCCGACGAGTACCAGAGCCGTGAACGGCGGGGTGAGGACCGCGCCGATCTCGCCGAGCTCCGCGGCCGCCTCGAGCGAGTCCGCGAGCAAGCCGACCGGGCGCGTGTCGAGGCCGACACGCTGCGCCTGCGCTACGAAGAAGTTCAGGCCCGATATCGTTGAGCGATCTGTCGCTGCCAGGAAGAAGGCCCGATATCGTTGAGCGATCGAGGTCCGGCAGCGTCTCCCACCATCTACTTTGCGTCTTTCGGGCCGCACCGCCCTCTGCGACAATAGCGCGCGCATGCGGAGGCAGGGTGACGAGGTGGTGGCGTGGGTTGCGCTACGCGCGGCCGCCGGGGTCGGTGACGTGGCCGGGGGGCGACTGGTTGCGCGCTTCGGGAGCCCGTTCGCAGTTCTGCGAGCCTCCGCGAGCCAGCTCGGTGCGGCCGGATTCGGTGCGATCGGAGCGGCGCTGGCCGCCGTCGACCTCGACGCCGCCGCGGTCGAGGTGGAGCGCGTTGGCGCGGTCGGAGCGCGTCTGATCACCCGCGACGACTCCGAGTACCCGGCGCCCCTGCGGGAGCTGGCCGACGCGCCGCTCTATCTCGTCGCGCGCGGCGAGCCGCTTACCGGCGGCCCGGCGGTGGCGATGGTCGGTGCGCGTCAGGCGACTCCGTATGGGCGGGCGGTAGCGGCACGGTTTGCCGAGGAGCTTGCTCAGGCGGGCGTCACGGTGGTGAGCGGCATGGCGCGCGGCATCGACGCCGCGGCGCACGAAGGCGCGCTCCGCGGCAACGGACACACGATCGCAGTACTGGGGTCGGGGATCGACGTCGTCTATCCTGCCGAGCACGCCGGCCTCGCCGAGCGCATCGCCTCCTCGGGTACGCTACTCTCGGAGCGACCGGTCGGGGCACCACCGCTCGCCGGTCACTTCCCGGCCCGCAACCGGGTCATCGCCGGGATGACCCAGGGTACGGTGGTGGTCGAGGCGGCCGAGCACAGCGGGTCGCTCATCACCGCCCGCATCGCCCTCGATCAGGGGCGGGAGGTGTTCGCCGTTCCGGGACGCATCGATTCGCCGTTGTCTGCGGGTACGCATCGGCTCATCCAGCAGGGCGCCAAGCTCACGGCGACGGTGGACGACGTTCTGCACGAGATCGTGCCCGCGCTCCGTGCGCGCGCCGGCGCGTCACCGCTCCCGCCCACCAACGACGCGAGCGCCCAGGACCCGAGCGGGGAACCTCTCATCCATCTTCTTACCGGAGGCCCGCTCGCGCTCGACGAGCTGATCCGCTCGAGCGGCTTGGCGGCATCGCACGTGCTCGCGCGCGTGCTCGATCTCGAGCTGCGCGGTCTCGTCGTCCAACTACCGGGCCAACAGGTACAGCTCAGCAGGCGCTGAAATGGAGGCCGATTTGCCGGACCGCGGGCATTCCCATAAAGGAGAGGGTCGCTCACCCCGTTCGCGGTGAGCGATAGCGCACATGGCGAAGAACCTGGTCATCGTCGAGTCGCCTGCAAAGGCGAAAACATTGGGGAAATACCTCGGCCGTAACTATACGGTGAAGGCCTCGGTCGGCCACTTGGTCGATCTTCCGAAGTCGAAGCTCGGCGTCGACATCAAGAAGAACTTCAAGCCGGAGTACCAGGTCATCCACGGCAAGGGGAAGGTCGTCGAGGACCTGAAGAAGGCCGCCAAGGACAAGGAGAACATCTACCTGGCGCCCGACCCCGATCGCGAGGGCGAGGCAATCGCCTGGCACATCGCCGACCGCCTCGGTCGCAAGAAGAACGTCCACCGCGTCCTCTTCAACGAGATCACCAAGAAGGCCGTCCTCGAGGCCCTCAAGAATCCGCAGAAGCTCGACCAGAACAAGTTCGAGGCTCAGCAGGCCCGCCGCGTGCTCGACCGTCTGGTGGGCTACCAGCTGAGCCCGCTGCTCTGGAGCAAGGTCCGCCGCGGCCTGTCGGCCGGACGGGTTCAATCGGTCGCGGTCCGACTGATCACCGAGCGCGAGCGCGAGATCAAGGCGTTCGTCAAGGACGAGTACTGGACGATCGATGCCGAGCTCGAAGGCGGGACGCCGCCGGCCTTCACCGCCGGTCTGTTCGAGTACGCCGGGAAGCGACTCGACCACAAGAGCTTCCGGCTCGAGAACGAGGCCGCGGCGCACGGGGTCGTCGATCATCTCGACGGCGCCGGCTGGGAAGTCCGGAGCGTCGAGAAGAGCGACCGCAAGCGCAATCCTTCGCCGCCGTTCATCACCTCCAAGCTGCAGCAGGAGGCGTCGCGCAAGCTCAGCTATCAGCCGCGCCGTACGATGAGCATCGCGCAGCGGCTCTACGAGGGCATGGAGCTCGGCGAGGAGGGATCGGTCGGTCTCATCACGTATATGCGCACCGATTCCACCCGGCTCTCGCCCGACGCGGTGGCCGCCGCACGCGAGTACATCGGCACGCGCTATGGCGCCGACTACGTTCCGGAGAACCCCAACGTCTTTCGCTCCAAGAAGAGCGCGCAGGATGCGCACGAGGCGATCCGCCCGACCAGCGTGGAATACCCGCCGGAGCGCGTCGCGCCGTATCTGCAGAAAGAGGAGTTGAACCTCTACACGCTCATCTGGAACCGCTTCATCGCGTGTCAGATGGAGCCCGCCCGTTTGAAGACAGACGACCATCGACGTCGTCGCCAAGGACGCCGTGTTCCGTGCGACCGGGCAGGTGGTGGTCTTCGACGGGTTCATCCGCGTCTACACCGAGGGGCTGGACGATGCCGCGCCGGCTGACGAGGCCGAGCGGACCTTGCCGGACCTACAGGTCGGCGATCGGTTGAAGCTGCTCGGGCTCACCCCCGAGCAGCACTTCACCCAGCCGCCGCCGCGCTTCAGTCAGGCGACGCTCATCAAAGCGCTCGAAGAGAACGGCATCGGCAGGCCGTCCACCTACGCCTCGATCATGCAGACCATCCTCGGGAAGGAGTACGTGCAGGAGGACGAGCAGCGCCGGCTCTTCCCGACCGAGCTCGGCATGCTGGTGACCGACCTGCTCGTCGACTCGTTCCCCGACATCCTCAATGTCGAGTTCACCGCCGGCATGGAGGAGACCCTCGATGACATCGAGGAGGGAACGCAGAACTGGGTGGACGCGATGAAGCGGTTCTACGCGCCGTTCTCGAAGGATCTCGAGAAGGCCGAGACCGAGATGCGGAACGTCAAGTCCGAGGAGCGGCCGACCGACATCGTCTGCGACCAATGCGGCGAGGTCATGGTCATCAAGTGGGGGCGCAAAGGCGAATTCCTCGCGTGCCGTCGCTATCCGGAGTGCAAGAACACCAAGAACTTCACCCGCACCGAGACCGGCGAGATCGAGGTGGCGAAGGCCGAGACCACCGACGAGAAGTGCGAGAAATGCGGCCGACCGATGCTGGTGCGCTTCGGGCGCTACGGCAAGTTCCTCGGGTGCTCGGGCTATCCCGAGTGCAAGACCATCCTGCCGATGGTGCGTCCGAAGAGCCTGGGGATCGCGTGCCCCGACTGCGGTGAGGGCGAGCTGCTCGAGAAACGTTCACGACGGGGCAAGATCTTCTACAGTTGCAACCGCTATCCGGCGTGCAAGTTCGCGAGCTGGGATCGTCCGATCCCCGAGCCGTGTCCGCTCTGCAAGGCGCCCTTCGTCGTCGAGAAGACGACCAAGCGCGCCGGCACCGTGCGTCGCTGCATCAAGGAAGGATGCACCTTCCAGGAGACGGTCGGCGAGACGGTCGGCGACGTCGGCACCTAGCCGGCCGCTCTCAGCGCTTAGTCTTGGACAACGCGAGCGCGGTGCGCTCGCCACCGGCTGGTGAGCGCTCGGTCTTGGACAACCACGAGCGCGGTGCGCTCGCCACCGACTGGTCAGCGCTCGGTCTCGACGAGCACGAGCGCGCCGCGTGTCGCCACCGTTCGGCCGAGCGCGATCACGTGCGCGGCCTCCTCTGCGGACAGCCCCACGCGCGCCCGATCGACGAGGATGAAACGCGCGTCCCATCGCCGCAGGATCTCCTTTCGCACATCGTCGTCCATTCCCGGCGCGAAGAAGCGCTCGACGTCGGTACGGCGCTGGAGGTGGTCGGGAACCCAGTAGATCGGGTGCCTCGACGCAACGATCCGACCGGTGAACGCGGGGATCTCCCAGCTGGTCTCGAGATCGGAAAGGACGATGTCGCCGGGCCGGACATACTCCACGAGGAACGCCACCGGCGAGACGTTCGGACCACGAAACGGCGAGCAACGCGCGAAGGCGTCGCCGGCTTGCGTCGCAAACGCCGCCACGAACGCCAGCGCGGCTGTGCTCGCAAGAACGGCGCGTCCCGGTGGCAGCGCGACCTCGAGGTGAGCCAGCAGCCCCGCGGCGCCGAGCTGCAACACGAGCATGACGTACGCGAGCAAGCGCCAGTAGCCAGGGGTGTCGCTGACAAAGGCCCACGTGACGATGCCGGCCAACGAGGCGAACCACAGCACCAGGACGTCACGGCGGCTCTGCGTGAGTCTCCACACCAGCGCCGGCGCGAGCAGGAGGGCAGGCCAGATGCGGCCCGGCACGCTGCGGTCGAGCTTGCGGCTCGCTGCGTTGAAGGCACCCGCCTGCGACTGCCAAAGATCGAACACCGAGAAGTACGGCCAGAGCGCCGCGACGGCGATCGTCGTTGCCGCGACCGCAGCGAGCAGCGCGCCCTGGGAGACGACTCGGCCACGCACGCGCGCGAGAAACGCGGCCGCGAGGCCGAGGAAGAGCGAGGCTGCCGTCGTCGGATGCGTCAGCAGTACCACCGCGGCGATCAGGGCGAGAGGCACGTGGAGCAGCGGGCGCTCCTCGGTGAGCATGCGAAGATAGAGCGCGATGGCGTGGAGCGTGAGCCCGGCGGCAAATGTCGAAGGGTAGGGCAGCACGTAACCGAGAGCGTGGAAGTGGAGGAACCCGCTCCACACCCACGCGCCGCGCCCCCAGAGGAAGAGCATGAAGAGCAGCGCCCAGAACGCGGCCCGGTCGCCATCCGGGAAGAGCTGGTGCGCGAGCGCACGCAGGCCTGTGATGACGATCACCAGATTCACCAGGCCGGCGACCGCGAGCGTCGTCATCGGCGCGGTTCCGGTGGCCCCCGTCGCCAACCCGAGAGCCACCGCGTACGGAGAGAAGAAGGCGTGCGGCACGTCGAGGAGGAGAAGCGGGTGGCGCGGGTGGAAGGGCCGTACCGCGAGCTCGCGCACCACCGCGACGTGCTCCCAGAAGTCGTGCACCCAGGGCGCGTTCATCGTGTGGAACAGCATCGCGATGAAGAGCGCGCCGGCGGCGATCCAGAAGCGGGCGCGTGGCACCCCCGCCCCTCTAGCGTACGCGTGATCACGAGGCGAGTGTCTCACGCCGCCCGCGCGCCGCTCGGCCGGCGCTGGCGGAAGCGCTCGAACCACAGTAAGAGGCTTGCGGGGGTCGCATGGACGGACGTGTCTCCATCATCGGCGGCGGGCTGGCGGGCTGCGAAGCGGCGTGGCAGCTCGCGACGCCGCGGCGTCGGGGTCGATCTCTACGAGATGCGGCCCGTGCGCGGCACCGAGGCGCACCAGACCGATCGCCTGGCCGAGCTGGTGTGCTCGAACTCGTTTCGCAACGCTTCGCTGGAGACGGCGGTCGGTTGTCTCAAGGAGGAGATGCGACGCCTCGATTCGCTGATCATCGCCGCGGCCGATCAAACCAGTGTGCCGGCGGGCGCGGCGCTTGCCGTCGATCGCGAGCTGTTTACCGGCGCCATCGCGCGTGCGATCGAGTCACAGCCGGTCATCCGCCTGCATCGCGAGGAAGTGACGGCCCTTCCTGCCGACGGCGTGGTGATCGTCGCGACCGGCCCGCTCACGTCGCCGGCGCTCTCCGCGGCGCTCGAGCGCGTGCTCGGCGGCTCCCACCTCTATTTCTACGACGCCATCGCGCCGATCGTCACCGCAGAGTCGATCGACATGGGGGTTGCGTACCGGGCGTCGCGCTACGGCAAAGGCGGCGATGACTACATCAACTGCCCGCTCGATCGCGAGACGTACTACCGGTTCGTCGAGGCGGTGGTGATGGCAGAGAAGGTGCCGGCCAAGCAGTTCGAGCGCGCCGTCTACTTCGAGGGTTGCATGCCGATCGAGGAGATGGCGCGCCGCGGCCGCGAGACGCTCGCCTTCGGCCCGATGCGACCCGTCGGCCTGATCGATCCGCGCACCGGCAAGCGGCCCTATGCGGTGGTGCAGCTCCGTCAGGACGACGCCGGGGCGACGCTGTTCAACATGGTCGGCTTCCAGACCAAGATGACCTATCCCGAGCAGCGGCGGGTCTTCCGGATGATTCCGGGCCTCGCGCACGCCGAGTTCGTGCGGCTCGGCAGCTTGCACCGCAACACGTTCGTCAACTCGCCCGAGATTCTGCTTCCCACCCTGCAGCTCCGGAGCGAGCGTCGCATCTTCCTCGCCGGGCAGATCATCGGGGTCGAGGGATACGTCGAGTCGGCGGCTTCGGGCTTGCTCGCCGCGATCAACGCCGCGCGCCTGGTCGCGGGTGCGCCGCTCGTGGTGCCGCCCGCCACCACCTCGTACGGTTCGCTGCTCGCCTACGTGACCCAGCGCGGGCGCAAAGAGTTCCAGCCGATGAACGCCAACTACGGCCTCTTTCCGCCGCTCGCCGGCCGACTGCGCGGGCGCGAGAAGAAGCTCAAGCTCGCCGAGCGGGCGCTGGTCGACTTCGAGCGTTGGATGGTCGAGCAGGGTCTGGCGCCCGAGGATGCAGCGCCGAGCGTCACGCCACCCGGACTGGCGCACGCATAGCGTCAGCACGACCGTCGCCGACGTCGGAGAGTGGTGGCGCCGCGCCAGCGCGCGTAGTCATCGCGACGGATCGCCGGGCGGTTTCGGGGTGAGCACGCGATCGAATCGCTCCCACGGCGTGCACCGTGTCGCGAGCGGCCGCCGCAGGAAGAGACTCGGGATCGCTCCCAGCTCTGGACAGCCGCGGTAGCCGGTCACGCTGGCGACGACATGGCTCGCGCCGAACCACAGCGCCGCGAGCGCCAGCGGCCAGAGCAGCCACCAGCCGGCGAGCGCGCCCGTCGCGAGGGCGGCGCCACCCGTGCTCACCGCTAGGCCGACGGCGGCTCGTGCGGTGCGCTGGCGGGGACCGGGCGGCGGGGCCTCGTCGGCGCCGCCGCGGCCCACGCAGCAGGCGCCGCGCGCGATCTGCCCGGCCGCGCGCTCGGCATCGAGCAGCTCAGGACCGCTCTGAGAAGCGGATGGAGTCATCACTTGTGTCCTCCCGTCGCCGACGGTAGCCTTTCAAGTACACTTGAAGTCAAGAAGGATGTCGACATGAGCGCCGACGGCCGTCCGACCAGCCAAGGAGATCTCACGATCGGCGAGCTGGCGCGTCGCGCCGGGGTTCGCACCTCGGCGTTGCGTTACTACGAGGACGTCGGCGTGCTTCCGGTCGCGCGGCGGGTGAGCGGCCAGCGCCGCTATGCCCCGGAAGCGCTGCAGCGTGTGGCGGTCGTCCAGGTCGCGCAGGAGGCGGGCTTCACGCTCGCGGAGATCCGCCTCCTGCTGCACGGCTCTTCGGCGCGCGCGGTCGCCCTCGGCGCGGTGGCGCGCGCTCGCCGAGCGCAAGCTTCCGGCCATCGAAGAGCTGATCGTGCGCGCCCGGGGCATGAAGCGCGTCCTCGAAGAGGGACTCCGCTGTGGTTGCCTCAAGCTCGACGATTGCGCACTCGTCGGCGCGCGAACGCGCCGCTTGAAGTCGGAGAAGGACGCGCCGCCGACGCCGCACCGAATCGCGGGGGCACCGCCGCGCCGCGTCGCCGCGCCTCCCATGCCGCATCGGATCACTGCGCCGCCGCGACGCCGGATCGATACGCCGTCGGCGCGGCGCGTGCGAGCGCGGGCGTGACCGGATCCGTCGATTCACCACCCGCGGAGCTGCTGACGCTCGTCGACACTGGCGTCGACGACCCCGCCGACCTGTGGTGTCGTTTCACGGCACTGTGGCCCGAAGCGACACCGCCTGCGGCCGCGCGCGCGGCGTTGATCGCCTCTGCCGACCCATCGCTGGCGGTGGCGAGTTGCGAGCGTCTGCACGCCGATGCGCCGCATGCGCTCGCGGCGCTTGCTGCCGATCCGGCGACGGCGGGGCATCTCGTTTCGCTCCTCGGGGCAAGCCCTCTCGTGCTGCGCTTGTTGCTCGCCGAGCCCGGTACCCGGTCGCTGGCGTTCGACCCGAAAGCGACCGCAACCCCGGTCCATGCGCTGGTGCCGGCGCCCGCCGTCGAGTCGGGAGCGCCGTTCGAGACGCTGGCGCACGCGCTCAGGACGCTCAAGCGGCGGCGCGTGCTGCTGATCGCCGTCCGCGACCTGCTCGATCTCGTGCCGCTCGAGGAGACCACGGCCGAGCTCACGGCGCTCGCCGAGGACGCGCTCGAGGCCGCGGTCCCGTCGGTGCGCGCGCGCGCTCGTCGTCGCGACTTCGGCGACGTCGTCGGCCGACGGACGTCCGATCGGCTTCGTGCGTGCTCGGCATGGGCAAGCTCGGCGGCGCGAGCTCAACTTCAGCTCCGACATCGACCTCGTCTACGTCTACGAGCGCGACGGGGTGGAGAGCGCCGGCGGTCCGCGCGGCACGCTCTCGGCGCGCGAGTTCTTCACGCGGCTCGCCGAGGATGTGACGCGCGCGCTCCAGCAGGCGACCGACGACGGCTTCGTCTTCCGCGTCGATCTGCGCCTGCGCCCCGAAGGGGCCAACGGCCCGCTCGTCAATTCGCTCGCCAACGCGCTCCCCTACTACGAATCCTGGGGACAGACGTGGGAGCGCGCCGCGTGCCTGAAGGCGCGCCCGGTCGCCGGCGATCGGGCGCTCGGCGAGACGCTTGCTCGCCGACCTCGCGCCGTTCGTCTACCGGCGCTATCTCGACTACGCGACGCTCGAGGACCTGAAGCAGATGAAGGCGCAGCGTCGAGCGCGCGCTCGCGGCCGGCGCGACCGAAGGGCATCAACGTGAAGCTCGGGCGCGGCGGCATCCGCGAGGTCGAGTTCGTGGTCCAGAGCCTGCAGCTCGTCCACGCCGGCAAGGACGAGCGCATCCGCGAGCGCAACACGCTCGCCGCCCTCGCGGCGCCTCGCCGAGAGCCGCTATCTGGACGACGAGGAAGGCGAGCGGCTCGGCGGCGGCCTATCGCTTCCTGCGCGACGTCGAGCACAAGATCCAGCTCGTCGACGAGCGCCAGACGCAGGTCATCCCTGACGGTGTCGACGAGCTCCGCCTGGCGCGCCGGCTCGGCTATCGCGCGCGGCGAGCCGGGGCAGGCGCTCGCGCGCTTCCGCGACGACACCGGCCGGCACATCGAGACCGTGCACGCGGCGTTTCACGACGCTCTTCCACGGCGCGGAGAAGATCGCGGCGACGCGCCGACGCCGGAGCTCACCGCGGCGCTGCGCCGAGCTCGACGACCGGCGCGAGGCGACGGCGCGAGCTCGCGAGCCTCGGGTTCCGCGACCCCGAGGCGGCGCGCGCGAATCTCGCGCCTGCTGCGCGACGGCGCGCCGACCTCGCGCGCGACGCCGCGCCGGAAGCAGCTGCTGCTCGACGTCGCGCCGGCGCTGCTCGGCGAGATCGCCCGCGCGCCCGATCCGGACCTGGCGCTCCGCCACATGGCGAGCTTTCATCACCGCGATCGGCGCGCGCTCGAGCTTTCTCGCGCTGCTCGCGCGAGAACCCGCCACGCTGCGGCTCCTGGTCCGGCTCTTCGGCTCGAGCGAGTTCCTCTCGCAGCTGCTGATCCGCCATCCCGAGATGCTCGACAGCCTGGTGCGCGCCGACCTCGTGCGGCTCGAGACGCCGCAAGGCGCGATGGCGCGCCGAGCTCGGCGAGCCTGCTCGGCGCGGCGGGCGACTACGAGGATCGTCTCGATGCGCTGCGCCGCTTCCGCCACGAGCAGTTCCTGCGCATCGGCATCAACGACCTCGAGGGCCTGCTGCCGTTCCACGCCGTCGAGCAGTCAGCTCAGCGATCTCGCCGACGTGTGTCTCGAGGCGGCCTGGCGGGTGGCGGACGAGCGCACGCCGCGCCGCGCTATGCCCTGGCCGAGGCGCCGGGCCGGTTCGCGGTCGTCGGGATGGGCAAGCTCGGCGGCCGCGAGCTCACCTACAACTCCGATCTCGACCTGATCTTCGTCTACGTGCCGGCGCCGACGCTGCCGGCGGCGCGCGACGCGTGCACGAGTTCTTCACGCGGCTCGCGCAGACCATGATCACCACGCTGCAGATGCACGACGCGCGAGGGATCGATGTACCGCATCGACACCCGGCTCCGGCCCTCGGGCAACCAGGGGCCGCTGGTGTCGTCGCTCGACGCCTTCGCGCGCTATCACGCCACGAGCGCGCAGCTCTGGGAGCGCCAGGCGCTGATCAAGGCGCGCGCGGTCGCGGGAGATGCGGCGCTCATGACCGAGGTCGAGAGCGCATCATCGAGCAGTTCGTCTACGCGCGCCGCTCGGCGACGCCGAGGTCGGCGAGATCCATCGCTTGCGCATGCGCATCGAGCGCGAGCTCGCCGGCGACGAGCGCGGAGGTTCAACATCAAGACCGGCCGCGGCGGCCTGGTCGACATCGAGTTCCTGGTCCAGATGCTGCAGCTCCGCCACGGACCCGCGGTGCCGGCGGTGCGCAGGCGGGCGACGCGCCACGCGCTCGCCGCGCTGCGCGAGGCCGGCGTGCGTGCCGGCCGACGACGCGCAGGCGCTCGAGGAGAGCTACGGGTTCCTGCGCACGCTCAACAACCGCCTGCGCATCGAGCGCGACCAGCCGGTCGAGGATCTCGAGCGCGAGGGCGAGCGCTTGCTCGGCGCTGGCGCGCCGGCTCGGCTACGCGGGGACGAACGAGGAAGTGGCGCGCCGCTGCTCGCCGACTACGCGCGCCACCGCCAGCAGGTCCGCGCGCTCTACGCGCGCTGGTTCCGCGTCGGCGAGTAGCGTTGGCTGGGGCCGCGCCGCTGGCACTCAATTGACAACCCGGTGGGCCTCCGGTAGCTCTCGCCGCTCGATGCAGAAGACCGAACGCATCTGGCTCGACGGCGCGCTCGTGCCCTGGGACGAGGCGCGGGTGCACGTGCTCACGCACACGCTGCACTACGGGCTCGGCGTGTTCGAGGGCATCCGCTGCTACCAGACCACCGACGGACGCTCGGCCGTCTTCCGCCTGCGCGAGCACACGCGCCGGCTCTTCGGCTCGGCGCACATCCTCGAGCTCGCCATCCCGTTCACGCGAGGACGCCATCGACGCCGCCTGCCTCGAGACGGTGCCGTCGCAACCGCCTGCGCGAGTGCTACATCCGTCCGATCGTGTTCCTGGGCGACGGCGAGATGGGGCTGCGCGGCCACCAACCCGGTGCGCGTGGCGATCGCCGCCTGGCCGTGGGGCTCGTACCTCGGCGACGAGGGGCTACGGAACGGGATCCGGGTCAAGACCAGCTCGTTCCAGCGCTTCCACGCCAACACGATGATGACCAAGGCGAAGGCGGTCGGGCACTACGTCAACTCGATCCTCGCCGCGCAGGAGGCGCGCCGCGCCGGCTACGACGAGGCGCTGCTGCTCGACGTCGACGGCTTCGTCTCGGAGGCGAGCGGCGAGAACATCTTCATCGTGCGCGACGGGCGTGGTGAAGACGCCGCCGCTCACCTCGGTGCTCGCCGGCATCACGCGCGCCACCGTCATCACGCTTGCTCGCGCGAGCGCGGATCACCGTCTGCGCGAGGAGCGCTTCACGCGCGACGAGGTCTACCTCGCCGACGAGGCGTTCTTCACCGGCACGGCGGCCGAGGTCACGCCCGATCCGCGAGCTCGACGACCGGCCGCTCGGCGACGGCAAGCCCGGGCCGATCACCCGCGCGCCTGCAGGAAGCCTATTTCGCCCTGATCCGTGGGGGCGATCCGCGACACGCCGACTGGCTCGCCTACGTATAGGCGGCCGCAAGCACGCTAACCGCGCAACCGCGCAAGAGCTTTGACGTGCCAATCTCCGGATGCGCCGGCCGTCGGTGCTGCGAACTCGCACGAAGCCGCGATCGTGCAAGGCGGGGTGGTCGCGAGTACAGAAAAGACGCGCCGGTGCACACATGGAGAATCGTTGAAAATCAGTAGGTTAGGGTGCCCAGGTACCGATGTGACAGGGTCGGCTGATGGTCCTGCTCTTGCTGTCTGAAGGGCGCGATGGTCGTTCGATCTCCAACCTGGTGCGTCCTTCTCGCGCTCGTCTTCGGGCTCGGGGTGGCCGTGCCTGCAGCCGCGACGGAGCGTACGTTCCTCTTCTCGCCCGCCGACCTGGCGGTGGTGATCGACGAGTTCAACGCCCACCTCATCGAGCATTCCGCGTCGTTCGGCCGTAGCCTCTCGGTGCGCGGGGGCATCGTCAAGCTCGCCAAGAAGGGGTGTCCGTCGCTTGCCGGCGACCCCCAGCGACGGCTCACGCGGGTACGCGTGCTCGATTCCGCCGAGCGTGCGGCCCTGCTTGCCGGCAAGCGTACCGCCAACACGCCTCTCGGCCTGGCGCTCGCGAACATGGGCGCGGTGACCTGGTTCCAGCCCTCCACTGGCCGCGTCGGCCGGCCGACCTGGCTCGCCGAAGCGGTCGAGCCGGGCATCCTCGGCTTCGCGACCGTCGGCTATGCGAACGGGACCGGTACGGGTGCCGTCGACTCGGCGTCGCTCAGCGACACCAAGGCGAGTCTTCTCGTGCGCGTGGACTTGCCGCCGTTCGCGCCCGACCCCTCCGAGATCGTGCTCGCGGTCACGACCGAGCTTCCGCCGCGCCGACCCGGGGGCGTGTGGAAGCGCGCCGAATGCTATGTGCTCGCGCGACGCGAGTCCGCCGACGTGCAGGCGCTCGTCGACCTCGTCGCCGCCGCCGAGCTCGCCGATCTGACCCGCAACCGTCTGAACAACATCCTCGACGACGTCGTCAATTGGGCTTCCCAGCAGGATTGGGATCGAGCGGCGCGCAACTTGAGGATCTTCAGCATCGAAGTGGCGAATCGCTCGGGAGGTGAGATCCCGGTCGATACCGCCGAGGTGCTGCTGGCGCGTACCCTTCTCGTCACCGAGGCCCTGGGATTCTGATGCGCGCTCGACTGCTCATACTCGCCCTCGCCGTCGTGGCCATGCTCGGTGCCGTGCAGCCGGCATCGGCCGCACCGCTCACGTTCCATCTTTCGGTGAACGACGTGCTCGCGAGCGTCGCAAAAACCAATGCGTTCATCGCCGCGCTCGGCAAGCAGGCGAAGGGAGCCAAGCTCGTGCCCGGCGGCATGAAGTTCGCGAACCAGATTTGCGCCGATATCGGCAGTGTCTATCAGCTCGGAGCCGTGAACGTGCTCGACGGCGCCGAGTGCGCTGCCGGTGGTGGTCACGACGCGCAAAGGGCGTGACGGCGCCGCCCTGCAAACGGCGTTTACGCTGGCAGGCGTCGTGAACTGGGTACCTCCGGCGCTCGACCCCGAGACCAACGTACAGTTCTGGAGCGGGAGTCCGATCGCACGCGGCGTGCGCTTCGCTTCGGACGCGGTCATGCTCGGTGGCGACGCGGGCCTGATCGGCGCCGCCGGCGATCCCGGTGTGCTGCGCTTCCGCGCCAACGTCACGGGCGCGCCTCGTCCCGATGGACGCTACCGCTTTCTCCTCGAGCTCTACGGGCGAACGTCTTCGAGCGACGCGCCCGGGGGCATGGTCCTCTTCGGTGAGCGCCGCTGCTTCACCTATGTCGATCTCGAGCCGCTCGACGTGCACGCGCTCGCGGCGCTGGTCACGGCGCGGGTTACCTCGTCCACGTTGCGCGCCCGCCTGCTCGGCCAGCTCGAGACGGTCGCGCTCGCGATCGAGCGACGCGACACCGCGGGAGCGATCGACGGGCTCGTCCTGGTCACGACCACGATCGTCTCGCACGTACCCGCCGAAGCTGCCGCCCGACCAGGCGCGCCGCCTCACCGGTGCCGTCTTCGCGGTGCGGCGCGGCCTCGGGTTCTCGCCGATCACCGCCACCTGTGGCAACGCGACGCGGGAAACCGGCGAGCAGTGCGACGGCAGTGATCTCGGCGGCTTCAACTGCGCCAGCCTCGGCTTCAACAGCGGCGACCTCTCATGCGGCGCCGATTGTCGCTTCGTGACCACCAGCTGCCTTGCCGATCCGGTGTGCGGCAACGGCATTCTCGAGATCGGTGAGGAATGCGATCGCGGGGATGCCAACTCCGACGTCGAGCCGGACGCCTGTCGCACCAATTGCATACGAGCCGATTGCGGCGACGGCGTCATCGACAGCTTCGAGGACTGCGAGGGCCGCGACCTCCAGGGCGAGACCTGCGAGACCTTCGGCTACGATGGTGGCACGCTGCGCTGCGACGAGGAGTGCGAGTTCGACGACGAGCGCTGCACCGAGGAAGACTTCTAGCGCACTCCATCCCCCGTTCTTTCTTTCCCGAGAGGAGAATCCCGTGCTTCATCGTAGCTGGACGTCGTTCCTGATGGTCGTGCTGTCTCATGTGTACGCGTCAAACGCTGTAGCAGCCCCATTCGCATTCGTCGCAAGCCACGGTGCCGGCACGTTGACCGTGATCGACACCGCGACCAACGGTACCGCGACCCCGATTCCGGTCGGCAACGATCCCCTCGGCGTCGCGGTCGATCCCGATGGCGCCATCGTCTACGTGACCAACCAACTGAATGTCGGCACCGTGCAGGTCCTCGATACCGCGAGCTCGACGGTGATCGATACGGTGTCGGTCGGTGACGATCCGACGGGCGTGGCGGTGAAATTTCCGGGCACGCACGTGTACGTGGTGAATCGTCAGAGCAAGGACGTCTCGGTGATCGAGACCGCGACCAACACCGTCATCGACACCGTGCCGGTCGGCAACAATCCCCTCGGCATCGCCATCAACCCGGCCGGAACGCCCTCCTACGTCGCCAACAAAGGAAGCGATACGCTGTCCGTGATCGACACCAACTCGAACACGGTCATCACGACGGTGCCGACGGGCCCGCCCGGCAGCAGTCCGACGCACGTGGCGGTGAGCCCGAACGGCGCGCGGGTGTACGTGACCAACAACGCCGGCGCTTCGCTGGTGGTGATCGACGCCGCGACCAACGGCGTGCTGGACAGCCATCCCCGTGGGAAGCTTTCCGGAGGGCGTCGCGGTCGATCCGGCGGGTGCGCGTGTCTACGTCGCCAACCGGGGACCCGACACCGTGACGGTCATCGACGCCGCCACGCACCGGGTCATCACCACCGTGCCGGTCGGCGACGACCCCGAAGATCTTGCCGTCGATCCTACCGGCGCCCGCGTCTACGTCGCCAACCGTGGCGAGGGCACCGTGTCGGTCATCGACACCACATCGAACACCGAGATCGACGTCGACGGTGATCTGATGAACGGCATCACGCGCATCGCCGTCGGTCAGGCGCCGGTCGGTCTGGGGTCGTTCATGGTCCCCGCGCTCCGCACGCCGGTGCTCAGCAAGCAGGCGCTGGCGTGTCAGGCTGCCCTCGCGTCGCGCGCCCAGGCGTTCGCTACCGTCGACCAGGTGCAACAGGCGGCGTGCCGCAACAAGGTGCTGAAGGCCGTAGCGGCGGGCCAGAGCACGCAGCAGGTTCAGGCGACGTGCGCGCTGGCGCTCGACCTCGGCAATCCGCAGTCGAAGCTGGCGCGCGCGCGGGCGAAGGCTGCGAGCGGCGTCGCCAAGAAGTGCGGAGGACTCACACCTGCCGCCATCAACGCGCCCTGCGATCGCGGCGCGACCACGTTCGCAGAGACGACCGATTGTGTGCTCGCGCAGCATCTCGATCAGGTGGAGGCGATGATGGCCGCGGCCTTCGACGATGGAGATCCCGCGGTGATGAGCAAAGCCGCGCTTGGCTGTCAGGCGACGATCGCCAAGGCCGCCAGCGGCTTCAGCGCGGCCGTCGAGCGCCGCCTGAGCGCTTGCGTCAACGCCGTGCTCAAAGCGGCGAGCGCCGGGAAGGACCCTGCGAAAGCTGCCGCGGCGTGCGCAAAAGCACTCGATCCGGCGAACCCGAAGGCGACACTCGTCAAGGCGCGGGCGAAAGCCGCAACCAAGATCGTCAAGAAGTGCGCCGCCATCGCTCCCGCCGAGCTCGGCAACCCGTGCGACCCCGACGCGACGACCTTCGCCGAGGTCGCGGACTGTGTGCTCGACCTCCACGCCGGCCGAGCCGAGAAGATGGTCGCCGCCGAGTACAATGACGTCTGTTCGATGTTGACGAAGTTGGGACTCGGCCGCTCCTACCCAGGCGTCTGCACCGGCCCCTGACCGCGTCGGGAAGGGCCCATCTGCTTCGTTGCTCGGTCGCTCAGTTGTGCGCGCCGGGGCAAACGGCATGTTGAAATAGCGGATCGGGCTCGCCTATAAAGCATAAGCATACTCTGCTGCAGCGGGCCGGCCGGCCGACGCGGCCCGAAAAGGGGGGCGCGTGGCACCATCGGAGGAGGCGGCGGCGGCGGCGGAAAAAGCCAAACCGTCGAGTCCCGCGACGCCGTCGTCATCCGCTTCGCCGGCGACTCGGGCGACGGCATGCAGGTCGCCGGCATGCAGTTCACCAACGAGTCGGCGCTCGCCGGCAACGACCTCAGCACGCTGCCCGACTTCCCCGCCGAGATCCGCGCCCCGGCCGGGCACGCTCGCCGGGCGTCAGCGGCTTCCAGCTCCACTTCTCCAGCCGCGAGGTCTTCACGCCCGGCGACGACCTCGACGTGCTGGTCGCGATGAACCCGGCGGCGCTGAAGGTCAACCTCGACGACCTGCAAGCCGAACGGCATCCTGATCGTCGACCAGGAGCAGTTCAACGAGCAGAACCTGAAGAAGGCCGAGTACGCCAGCAACCCGCTCGCCGACGGCTCGCTCGACCGCTTCCAGCTCTTCCAGGTCGACATCACCAAGCTCACCACCAACGCGCTGAAGGACATCGGGCCTGCCGACGCGCACGATGATGCGCTGCCGCAACTTCTTCGCCTCGGCCTGACCTCGTGGCTCTTCCACCGCCCGATCGAGCCGACGATCAAGTGGATCGAGCAGCGCTTCAAGAAGACGCCGGCGCTCGGCGAGGCGAACACCGCGCGTGCTGCAAGGCCGGCTACAACTTCGGCGAGACCGCCGAGCTGTTCCGCACCTCGTACGAGGTGCAGCCGGCGCACGATCGCGCCCGGCACGCTACCGCAACATCACCGGCAACACCGCCACGGCGCTCGGCTTCGTCGCGGCGGCGCAGCGCGCCGGGCCGGCCGCTCTTCCTCGGCAGCTACCCGATCACGCCGGCGAGCGACATCCTGCACGAGCTCTCGACGCTGCAAGCAGTTCGACGTCTACACCTTCCAGGCCGAGGACGAGATCGCCGGCATCGGCGCGGCGCTCGGCGCCGCGTTCGGCGGCGCGATCGGCGATCACCACGACGAGCGGCCCGGGCATGTGCCTCAAGGCCGAGACCGATCGGCCTGGCGGTCAGCGTCGAGCTGCCGCTCGATCATCGCCGACATCCAGCGCGGCGGCCCGTCGCACCGGCCTGCCGACCAAGACCGAGCAGGCCGACCTGCTGCTGGCGCATGTACGGCCGCAACGGCGAGTCGCCGGTTCCGATCCTCGCGCCGCGCCACGCCGGCCGACTGCTTCGCGCACGGCGTTCGAGGCGGTGCGCATCGCGGTCACGCTACATGACGCCGGTCATCCTCCTCTCCGACGGCTACCTCGCCAACGGCGCCGAGCCGTGGCTGATCCCGAACGCCGACGAGCTGCCGGAGATCCCGCGTCGAGTTCCGCACCGATCCGCAAGGGCTACTTCCCGTACCTGCGCGACCCGGAGACGCTGGCGCGGCCGTGGGCGATCCCCGGCACGCCGGGCCTCGAGCACCGCATCGGCGGCCTCGAGAAGGAGTACCTCACCGGCAACGTCAGCTACGCGCCGGCCAACCACGAGCAGATGGTCCGCGTGCGCGCGCGCAAGATCGCCGGCATCGCGCGCGAGATCCCGCCGACCGAGGTGCATCGGGCCGCCCGACGGCGACCTGCTGGTCGTCGGCTGGGGCAGCACGTACGGCGCGATCGCAAGCGGCGGCGCGCGAGCTGCGCGGCCGAGGGCCATCGCGTCGTCGCACGTGCACCTCCGCTACCTGAACCCGCTGCCGGCCGACCTCGGCGACGTCCTCGCGGCGCTTCAAGCAGGTGCTGGTGCCCGAGATGAACCTCGGCCAGCTGGTCCGGCTGCTGCGCGCCGAGTACCTGGTCGACGCGATCGGCCTCAACAAGATCCAGGGCCAGCCGTTCAAGGTCTGCGAGATCGTCGCGCAAGGCGACGCAGCATGCTGGAGGAGATCGCGATGAGCGCCGCCGGCGACCGCCGACGCTCGTCGCGCAAGGACTTCGTCATCCGACCAGGACGTCCGCTGGTGCCCGGGCTGCGGCGACTACGCGATCCTCGCGCAGGTGCAGAAGGTGCTGCCCGAGCTCGGCATCGCGCGCGAGAACTTCGTCTTCATCTCCGGCATCGGCTGCTCGAGCCGCTTCCCGTACTACATGAACACCTACGGCTTCCACTCCATCCACGGCCGCGCGCCGGCGATCGCCACCGGGCTCAAGGCGACGCGGCCCGAGCTGTCGGTGTGGGTCGTCACCGGCGACGGCGACGCGCTCTCGATCGGCGGCAACCACCTGATCCACGTCCTGCGCCGCAACGTCGACCTCAACATCCTGCTGTTCAACAACCGCATCTACGGGCTGACCAAGGGCCAGTACTCGCCGACCTCCGAGCTCGGCAAGGTGACCAAGTCGACGCCGGTCGGGCTCGGTCGACCATCCGTTCGACCCGATCGCGCTCGCGCTCGGCGCCGAGGCGACGCTTCGTCGCGCGCACGATCGACGTCGAGGCCAAGCACCTGCAGGAGATCCTCCGGCGCGCCCACGCAGCACCGCGGCGCGTCGTTCGTCGAGATCCTCCAGAACTGCAACATCTTCAACGACGGCGCCTTCGCCGACGCTCACCGAGAAGGACACGCAAGGCCGACACGCACGCTCGTCCTCGAGCACGGCAAGCCGCTGGTCTTCGGCAAGAACCGCGACAAGGGCATCCGCCTGCACGGCCAGCAGCCCGAGGTCGTGCACGCTCGGCGACGGCATCAGCGAGGCGCGACCTGCTGGTCCACGACGAGCACGACCCGACGCTCGCCTACCTCCTCTCGCGCATGCAGCCGCCCGACTTCCCGACGCCGATCGGCGTCTTCCGCGCCGTCGAGCGGCCGACCTACGAGGACGGGATGACGGCGCCAGATCGCCGCGGCCCGCGGACGCAGGGCGACGGCGATCTCGACGCGCTCTTCAACCGCGGCGACACCTGGGAGGTCTCGTAGCGTCTCGCAGACCGCGCTGAACTTGTTGCGCGGCCTGTTAAGCGCCTTCGCGGGTGTGGGCGATGTTCTTTCCCGGATGTGGCGGCAGGTTGAGGACGTCGTTCGGGAAGAACTCGACCAAGCGCTCGACGATGTGCTTGACCGAGAAGACCGCCACCGGGCGGCCGTCGTCGTCGATGATCGGGACGTGGCGAAAGCCGCCGACCGCCATCATGTTGAGCACCCAGGCGAGCTCGTCACGCATCGTGAGCGTCTCGGGATCAGCGGTCATCACCTCGGACACCGGTGTGCTGCGCCGGATCGAGTCCGCTGCCGACCACCCGGAAGAGCACGTCGCGCTCGGTGAAAATACCGACCAGGCGCCGCTCCGCTTCGACGAGCACACAGCCCATGCCGTGTCGCTTCATGAGCGCAATCGCATCCGTCACGCTGGTGCGCGGATTGACGCACACCGCTGGACGCGGGTCGCTCTTGCCGATGGGCTCACGGATCAGGTGCTCGTAGAGGCGTTGCGGCGTCATCGGGGTCGGCCGCTCGTCCTCTGTCCGCTGGCGCTCCTCGTCGAGAAACTCTTCGATCGACATGCGCACCTCCCTGGGGGACCCTTCCGGACTACACCCGCGGCTTCCCCGTGGTCAACTCTCAGAAAACCTACGGGAAGCCCCTGCCGCGTGCGGTCCGCTCGAAACGCTCGACCTGCGCCGCCGGACCGGCGATCACGAGCGACTCGCCGGTCGCGAGCACGCGATCGGGGTCGGGAACCTCGAAGGTCTGCCCGGGCTTGTCGTGCGCTTGAACGGCCAGCACGCTCACGCCGAAACGTGCCCGGCAGTCGAGGTCGCGTAGCGATCGCCCGTACCAGTCCTCGGGTACCGGGAGCGTCGTCACCCTATAGGCCTTCGACCACTGCGGCAGCTCGTCCGCTCCCGGCGACGCCGGGAACGGTGCGCACGGTGAGGAGCGTGCGGTTGTAGGTGCGGATCACGTCGGCGCGCGAGAGCAAGCCGATGACGCGGTCGGTGGCGGCCTCGTCGACGACCGGAATCTCCTCGACGTTGTCGGTCTCCATGCGGCCGAGGGCCTGTCCGAGGCTGCGTCGCGACGGTGACGCGTCGGCACGTCGCGATCGCAGAGATCGGCCGCGATGACGACGTCGCGGCCGTCGGAATCGGTGAGCAGCGGGCGGACTTCGTGCATCGAGATCGTCCCGACCAGTCGCCCGCTCGGGTCGAGCACCGGAAAGCTGGTGGCGCGGGTCTCGCTCATGATGCGCAGCACGTCGGCGACGTGCGCGTCGGCGGCGATCGAGTGAAAGTCGCGGTGAAAGGCCGAGGAGACCGGGATGAGATCCATCATTGCTCGCGCGGCGGGCGAAGATTCTTGCCGGCGCGCGCGAGGCCGAGGGTGTCGATCGACTCGGGCTCGATCGTGCTCGCGACCATGACCGCGAGGATCGACGTCACCAGAGCGGGAAGCGCGACCTCGTAGCTGCCGGTCATCTCGCAGAGCAGGAAGATCGCCGTCAGCGGCGCGTGCGTGCAGGCAGCGAGAAAGGTGCCGAAACCGACCAGCGCGTACGAGCCGCGCGGTCCGGTGAAGTCGGGCAACACCAGATCCGAGAGCGCGCGGAACGTGCCGCCGCTCATGGCGCCGATGAAGAAGATCGGCCCGAACACGCCGCCGGGGGCGCCGCTCGCCAGCGAGACGCTGCTGGTGACGATCTTGGCGAGCGCGAGCGCCGCCATGAGCGTCCATGGCAGCTGGCCCGCGAAGGCGGCGTTGATCGTCGGGTAGCCGTCGGAGAGGTTGCGCTCCAGGAAGATGCCGACGACGCCGACCAGCGCCAGGCCGACGATGAGCTTCGGCGCCGTGCCGAGACGCAGCTCAGCGGCGCGCGCCAGCACCCAGTGGAAGAAGCGCAGGTAGGCGACCGCGAGCACGCCGAGAGCGAGACCCATCGAGGCGTAGGTGAACATCTCCCGGTAGCTCACCAGCTCGAACGTGGCGGTGTGGAAGACGGTCTCGCTGCCCGCCATGGCGTGCGAGGCGATCACCGCCGTCGCGGTGGCGATGACGATCTGGCTGAAGTGGGCGAGCTGGACCTCGCCCTGGAGCAGGATCTCCTGCGCGAACATGACGCCGGCGATCGGCGCGTTGAAGGTCGCCGCGATGCCGGCTGCGGCTCCGCAGGCGACGAAGAGCTTGGCGCGATCGGCCGAGGCGCGCAGCATCTGCGACACGGCGGAGCCGATCGAGCCGCCGATCTGCGCGATCGGCCCTTCACGGCCGACCGAGGCGCCGGCGCCGAGCGCGATCGCCGCGCCGAGCGTCTTCACGATCATCCAGCGCTTGCTTCACGCGCGCTCCCTCGAGGTGGACCATCTCGAGGAAGCGCGGGAACCCGTAGCCGAGCGTGTGGCCGGGAAACAGTCGATCGAGCACCAGGAGCACGAGCGCGCCGACGACCAACACGATCGGCGGTGCACAGGTCCCGAGCACGGGCGAGATTCCCGCGAGGGCGTCGCGCGAGCGCGCCGAAGGCCGCGCTCGAGAGCGGCGATGGCGTGGCGGAAGACGATGTTGCCGACGGCGCCGAGCACGCCGATCAGCGCCGCGAGACGACGAGGCCGCGTACTGCGTGCGTCGGTTGCTCGGTGCGCACTGACACGCGCGGCACCATGCCAAAGCGCTTCGCGCCTTGCCAGACGCGCGGGCGGGTGGTATAGCTGGCGGATCGTGCTGGACGCAGACGAGATCCGGCGCAGTCTCGAGCGCGCGTTTCCCGGCGCCACCGATCGCCGCCGCGGACTCGACCGGCGGCGGCGATCACTTCGCGGTGACGGTCGTGAGCACGGCGTTCGCGGGTAAGAGTCTCGTCGAGCGCCACCAGATGGTCTACCGGGCGCTGATGCCGCTCATGCCGCGCATCCATGCGCTGCAGCTCAAGACCATGAGCCCGGGCGAGGTAGCCCGGCAGGAGGATCCATGGCCGACGACGTGATGAAGGAAATCGAGAACGAGATCCGCAACAACAAGGTGATGATCTACATGAAGGGAACCCCGAGCTTCCCGCAGTGCGGGTTCTCGGCGGCGACGATCGAGATCTTCCAGGAGCTCGGCAAGCCGTTCCACACCGTCGACGTGCTGAGCGAGCCCGAGAAGCGCGACGCGATCAAGCGCTTCTCGAACTGGCCGACGATCCCGCAGGTGTACGTCGAGCGGCAAGTTCATCGGCGGCTGCGACATCGTGCGCGAGCTCCACGAGCGCGGCGAGCTGCAGCGCATCGTCGACGAGGCTTTCACGGGCTAGCAGCGGGGCGGGCGGCGGCGCGTCGCCTCTGCGCCCGAAGACCGCCCGGCGAGCTCTACACCACGGCCGCAGCGCAGGTTCTGCGGGGCGGTCCACGGCGCTTCGGCGGCAGCGCCGCCCGCAGCGCAGCAACGCCGCTCGCCGCATACGGCGGTTTCGCGCGTGCCCGCCGAAGCGTCGGCTACAGCTGCTCGAGCGCCTGCGCGAGGTCGGCGATCAGGTCGGCGCCATCCTCGATGCCCACCGAGTAGCGGATCAGGTTGTCCTTGATGCCGACCTGCAGGCGCTCCTCGGTCGTGAGCTCGTAGAAGCTCATCAGCGCCGGCTGCTCGATCAGGCTCTCGACGCCGCCGAGCGACGGGGCGATCCGCGGGATGCGGCACGCGTCGACGACGCGCGAGCCGGCCGCGAGGTCGCCGTCGACCTCGAACGACACGACGCCGCCGAAGCCGCGCATCTGCCGGCGCGCCACCTCGTGCTGCGGGTGCGAGCGGCAGCCCGGGGTAGTGGACCGCGACGACGCGCGGATGCGCCGCCAGGAACTCGGCGAGCGCCTGGGCGTTGGCGTTCTGGCGCTCGATGCGCAGCGCGAACGTCTTGAGCCCGCGGATCAGGAGATAGGCGGCGAACGGATCGACCACCGCGCCGGTGACGCCCTGCAGTGGCGCGCATGCCGTCGACGATCTCGGCACGATGCCGAGCACGGCACCGGCCATCAGGTCGTTGTGGCCGCCCAGGTACTTGGTCGCCGAGTGCAGCACGAGGTCGACGCCGAACGCGAGCGGCCGCTGGTTGTACGGCGTCGCGAAGGTCGCGTCGATGATGGTCTTCACGCGGTGGCGCCGGCCGATGTCGGCGAAGCGCTCGAGGTCGAGGACGCGGTTGTAGGGATTGGTCGGCGACTCGCTCAGGAGAATGCGCGTCGTCGGCCTGATGCGCGTCCTCGATCGCCTCGTAGTCGCCGGCGGGCACCGTCGAGCACTCGATGCCGTAGCGGTGCAGCACCTGGTTCAGGAACTGCCGCGTGCGGCGGTAGGAGTCGTCGGTGACCACCACGTGCGCGCCGCGCGACAGCATCGGCGAAGAGCGTGGTGGTGATCGCGGCCATGCCGCTCGCGAACAGCAGACAGTCCTCGGCGCCTTCGAGCGCGGCGAGCTTCTGCTCGGCGATGCGCTGCGTCGGGTTGCCGTAGCGCCCGTACTCCTCGCGCTCGATGCGGTGCTCGAAGTGGTCGCAGAGCTCCTGCGTGTTCGCGAAGGTGTAGGTCGCGGTCTGCATGATCGGGGTGGCGAGCGCGTTGCCGGCTCTTGCGCCGCGGCTCGCCGGCGTGCACGGCGGCGGTGCTCGAGGCCCGGAGCGCCCGGTTCGCGTGCGCGGCTCCGGGCTGCTTGATCGCGCGCGTCGGCCCGCGGTCGCGCCTCCGGGCGGCGGACCGCGCGCTGCCGGTCCGGCTCTGCGATCGCGTCCGCCATCACTGCTCCAGGAGCCGCGCCCGCTCGACGTGGCGCGCGATGGCGTCGGCACCTGCTTGGTCGTCGGGCTTGATCTCGACCGGCAGGTTCTGATGCGTCGATCGAATGCCGGACAAGGTGCCGAGATGGTACGCCGTCTTCTGGTCGGCGAACTTGAGCCCGTGCGCGGTCGAGATCACGACCACCCGCTCGTGCGAGCGGATCACCTTGCGCTCGACGAGCTTGCGGAGCGCCGCCAGCGCCACGCCGGTGTGCGGGCAGTTGAACATGCCGGTCCGGTCGGCGCGCGCGGCTCGTCGGCCAGCTCCTGCTCGCTCGCCTGCTCGACCACGCCGTCGAAGCGCTGCAGCGTGCGGATCGCGCGTTGCACGCTCACCGGGTTGCCGATCTGGATGGCGCTGGCGAGCGTCTTCTGCGCCGTCATCGGCTCGAAGGTCTCGAAGTTCTTCTGGAACGAACGGTAGAGCGGGTTGGCGTGCTCGGCCTGCGCGACGCAGATGCGGGGCAGCTTCTGGATCAACCCGAGCTCCTGCAGCATGAGGAAGCCCTTGCCGAGCGCGCTCACGTTGCCGAGGTTGCCGCCCGGGATGATCGACCCAATCGGGCACCTCCCAGTCGAACTGCTGCACGATCTCGATCGCGACCGTCTTCTGCCCCTCGATGCGCAGGCTGTTCATCGAGTTCGCGAGGTAGATGCGCTTGTGCTTGGTGATCTCCTGCACGACGGCCATGCAGCCGTCGAAGTCGGTGTCGAGGGAGAGCACGAGCGCGCCGTTGGCGAGCGGCTGGACGAGCTGCGCCGGCGACACCTTGTTGCGCGGCAGCAGGACGACCGCCGGGATGCCGGCGGCGGCGCAGTACGACGCGAGCGCCGCCGAGGTGTCGCCGGTCGAGGCGCAGGCGACCGCGTCGATCGGCTGGCCGTCGGCGATCATCTGCTTCACCACCGACACCAGGACCGTCATGCCGAGATCCTTGAACGAGCCGGTGTGCGAGTTGCCGCACTGCTTGACCCAGAGATCCTCGACGTGGAGCTGCTTGCCGTAGCGGTCCGCCCAGAAGAGGTTGCTGTTGCCCTCGTAGGTGGAGACGATGTTCTCGTTGTCGATGAACGGCACGACCCACTCCTTCTTGCCCCATACGCCCGAGCCGTACGGGTAGGAGTTCCGCCGGCAGCGGTCGTCGAAGAGCTGCATCCAGGCAGCGGACGAGCGCGTCTTCAGCGCCTGCAGGTCGTGCTGGACCTCGAGCAGATCGCCGCAGGAAGGGCAGCGGTAGATGATCTCGAGCAAGCTGAACTGCGGCTCGCAGCCGTTGATGCAACTGGAACCACGCATTGTAGGCCATGACCCGACGAGCTTCCGCCACCGGGGCGCAAAAATCAACTCAGTGTTTCAGAGCCAACCCCGCGAGCGCAGGACGATCTGCCACGAGTAGCCGACGCCGTACGGCGTGGGGTCCATCCACGGATCGATGGCGCCGATCAACGCCAGCGCGATCGAGAGCGCGTACGCCGTCCAGAAGAGCGCGCGCATGGCGCGGCGGCGCAGCAGCCGGTAGGCGTCGACCAGGAAGACGTACATCGCCGGGATGAAGAGGCAGAACCAGCGCACGCCGTAGGCGTTGCCGCCGGGGTGGTTCGAGGTGACGAGATAGTAGGTCGTGAGGACGATCGTCGGCGCGAGCAGGACGAGCGCCTCGGCCCGTCGGGGATGCTCGCGCCAGCCGACCATTTGCAGCATCCCGAGCGTGATGAAGAGCAGCAGGGGGGTGTGCGAGAACACGCCCCGGTAGCCGACCAGGCAGAGCCAGACGTAGGAGAGGAAGCCCTGGATCGAGCGGTGGGGGATGGCGCTGCCGGCGAGGTGGTTGGTATCGCGGAAGTAGGAGCCGGGGTAGTCGAAGAGCGCGGGTTGCAGCGGCAGCGGCAGCGGGCTGCCGGAGAGCGCGAACGCGTACAGCGCGTAGCCGCCGATCGACAGCGCCGACGACACCCGCGAACACCAGCGTGGCGGCGCCGCGGCGCGGCGCGCCCGGCCAGGCGACGTACGCGAGGAACGCCGGCATGTAGAAGGCGGCGCCATGGTCGGTCAATGCCGAGACGCCGAGCAGCAACGCGCTCGCGGCGACGTCCAGGAGACCGCCGCCGAAGCGGCGCCAGCGCCACAAGAAGAGAAAGGCCGCGAGCAGGGCGATCGCGGACGGTGGATGATTCGAGAAGGTCACGCTGTAGGCGGTATTGAGCGTGCCGAGCCCGACGGCGAGGATCGTCGCCGCGCGCCAGCGCGGGTCGGGTACGAAGCGACGGAGAAAACGCTCGAGCACGACGAGGCCGAGGAGCGTGGTGAGCCCGACCGTGAGCAGTGTCGTCCAGTAGTAGGCGCGTGGGAGCGCCCGGCGGAACGTGATGCCGAGCGCGACCTCGGCGGCGTAGACCGGCACGGCGAGGAGCGCGAGTGCGGGCGGCTTGTCGGAATAGAAGCGGCCGTCGATGCGCGCCACGTCGCCGGTGAAACGCGACATCTCCGTGCCGTCGACCCACAAGTGGCCGTGCTCGACGATCGCCTCGGTCATCGCCAGCCGCGAGGCGTCGTTCCAGCCGCCCGGACGGACATGCGGTACAGAAGACGAGAAACAATGCCGTCGCCGCGATCGCGGCATACGGGGCGCCAGCGAAGCGGGGGCTGGAGGTCCTGGGCGCCGCCTGGTTCACGGCGCAGTTCCCGCCGGGGTGGCGTGGTTGCCGCTCTCGGGCGACTCACGCTCACGCGTGGCGCTCGCGACGCCCGCGAAGACGGACGCGGCGGCGCCGAGGCTCACGAGCGTGAGCGCCCACTCGCGCGGTCGATCGCGGGCGCGCATCGCGCGTCGTTCGGCGTAGCGCGCCGCGGGCAGCTCGTGCTCGTTCTCCATGAGGTGTACCACGAGCAGGTTGCCCCAGTGCCAGGAGAGGATCTGAAGCGTGGCCGCAACCACCATGACCGCCGCGCTCGGCCACGTTGCCGGCAGCAGAAACGCGGTCGCGATGAGAAAGGGTACCGTGAAGGTCGAATAGGTGCTGTGGACGCGGGTCGGCAAGGCGATCGCCGCGAGCACTACCATCGTTGCCAGCGGCAGGATGCCGAGCACGGCCCGGGAGGGATTGCGGCGCTCCCATCGGCGCGCCACGACGAAGGCGGTGAGCAGCCCAAGGGCCAGAAAGACGTGGCCCCACAGGTCGCGTCGCATGCCGAGCAGTGGCGCGTACGAGTCGCTGCGCTCGGTGAGCAGTTGATCGATGTACCAGACGTTGAACGCCATCATCGACGTCCAGTGCAGGTCGTAGACGTAGTTCTCGAGATACGTCACCGAGAGCCACGCGCTGCCGGAGCTGAGCCAGAAGGGCAGGGCGGCGAGGTTGAGGACGGCGAGGGCGACGATGCCGCCCAGCACCACCCGGGTCCGCTCGCGACGAAACAGAAACGCGTACGCCCACAAGGGACCGAACAGCAATCCCGACGGTTTCAGTCCGAGCGCTACGCCCCAGAGCGCGCCGGCGAGCAGCCAGCGCCCCCGTGCCATCGCCCAGACCATCCAGACTGCGGGGGCGAGGATCCACGCCTCGGTCTGACCCCAGAACGGGCCGTCGACGAGCAGTGGCGGGGCCAGCAGCGTGAGACCGAACGCCGTGGCCGCCGCTGCCGGTGAAGCAAAGAGTCGCACGAGCGCGGCGGTTCCGGAGGCGGTGACGATCTCCGCGAGCGCGGTCGGGATCGCATAGACCGCGCGCGACGTCACGGTATTGGCGTTCTGCGCCGGATCGAGCACGGCGTGCAGCTTGCCGTCGAGCCAGAAGATGTATGCCGCGAGTGGCGGATAGTTGAGCCGCTGTTCCGATCCCGAGGCCATGAACCGCCGGCTCCCATCGATGTAGATGAAGCTCGGGCAGTTGCCCGGCGGGCTGGTGTACAGATCGAGAACGCCGCGGGCGGCCGCCTGACGTCCCCAGCAGACGTAGTCGACGTGATCGCCGACGAACGCGTGGCGGGGAGCGATCGCAACCAGCGCCACACGGGCGGCCACTCCCGCGAGCAGCGCCAGTGCGATGACGAGCACAGTCCGGCCGCGGCTCTCGGTCGTCCGGGGCGCCGGCATGCGGCTCTGCTACGTCTTGAATGATGGAAAGACAAGCAAGACGATGGAAAGAGAAACAAGACGATGGAAAGAGAAACAAGACGCCGCCCGGGCGGACCCGCCCGGGCGGCAGCGAGAGAAGCAGCAGTTAGTTGGTCGTGACGGAAATGCGCCGCGGCTTGGCGCGCTCGCTCTTCGGGAGCTCGAGCTCGAGGACGCCGTTGGTCATGCGCGCGGTGATGCGCTCGGCGTCGACGTCGCTCGAGACCGCGAAACGACGCTGGTAGTTGCCGATGTTGTACTCGGTGTAGACCGGCGCCAGACCCTTGTAGTCCTCGAGGGCGACGGTTCCTTCGAGGGTGAGGATTCCGTCGGCGAGGTCTACCGTGATCGACTTCTCATCGACGCCCGGCATATCGGCCCACAGCCGGAGGCTTTCCGGGGTTTCGCAGATGTCGACGTCAGGCAGGTAGGTCCGCCCGGCTCGCATCGGCTCCTGACTGGTCATCTCCTGCTTGTTGCGAACGTTCAGTTCTTGTGTGGTCATCAGTTGGTTTCCCTCCTTCCCGAAATCGCTGCCTGTCGTCAGGCCGCTTTGACGCTGATCTGACGGGGCTTCGCGCTTTCCTTCTTGGGGACGCGCACGGTCAGCAGTCCATGCTTGCAGGACGCTTCGGCGTGCTCCAGATCCAGGTCCGCGGGAAGCTGCACGGAGCGCGAAAACTCACCGGTGCCCCGCTCGCGGCGATGGAAGCTGCCGCCCGATGGGACCGTGCTCTCACGCTTGCCGCTGATCGTCAGGCTTCGACCGTGGCTCTCGATGTTGATCTGATCCGGCGGGACACCAGGAACCTCCACACGGACGACGTAGCCGTCGCGATCGCTGAACACGTTGATCGGCGGATACACGCCGCGGCCGGAGGGGCCCAGCTCCGAGCCCAGCGGGCGCTCGAACGCACGCTCGAGCTCACGCTGCAGGGTCAGTAGATCACCCACGGGATCGAACTCGGATGGGAATCGAAACAATGCCATATCGACCTCCTTGAAACCGTATTTCGACGTCCGACGCGAGATGCCGATCCGTTCAGCTTCGCGTCGTGTCGCAACGCAAGCTAAGACCGACTTCGTTCGCGTCAAGTGGTGCGAGCGCACGTACGACGCTCGCGGAGCACCGTCGACGCGACGTTACGCGTGCGGGCCGGGGACAGCTTGGCGCGCGAAGGCGCTGTGGACGATTTGCGGGTTTGGGGCGTCTCCGGCGCCACACGCGCGCCTCGCTGCCCCCGGCCCGCACGCGCGGACGTCGCACCGCTCTTCTATGCACGTGCGAATCCACGCAGACCGCCTGATCGACCGCGCATGTGCGCGTCCGCGCCGTTTCGGCGGGCGCATTCCCCCCGTCGCGTTTCGACTCGATCTCGGCGCATGGCGGCAGGTCTTCGTTCTGTGGTGGATATGCGCGCACCGAGAGTGCCCTCCAGTCGATCTTGGTCGCGTGGGGCCTTGCCTCAGTGTCTACAGACATGTAGGTAGATGCCCGTGCCGCGTGCCCGTAGACCCGCCCCCGTGTCCGATCGGCCCGCCGACGACACCCGCGAGCGCATCATTGATGCCGCCCAGGCCATCTTCGCCCGCGACGGCTTCGTGGGCGCCAAGATGCAGGAGATCGCCGACCGCGTCGGTGTCCAGCGACCCAGTCTTTTCTACCATTTCAAGAACAAGGAAGCCCTGTTCGTCGCCGCTCACGAGCAGGTGTTCGCGCGCATTGAGCGCCTGTTCCGCGAGAGCCTGGCGCCCGACGGCGACCCGTTCGTGCAGCTCGACCGGTTGAGCCGGGCGGTGCTCGCGATGATGGAAGAGGAGCCCGACTTCGCCCGCATGATCGCGCGCACCGCCGTCGACCGGCATCCCGGGGCGGTGACCATCGTGCGTAGCTACATCCAGCCGCTCGTCGACCTCTCGGTCGACTTCGTCCGCAGCCGCCAGCGCCAGGGCGTCTTCCGCGACGACGTGGACCCGTTCTTTCTCACCCTGAACAGTTGGGGAGCGGCGTTGCTCTATTTCACCGCCCGCGACCTGTTGGCCGCGGGTCCACGACCGGCGAAGGACCTCGAGCGGTTCACACGCACCTTGTTGATGATGGGGAACCGCGCGCTGGCGACCGATCGACGGGGCACAGCCGCAAGCCGGCGGGTGTCCTGAGCCCGACACGCGAGGATCTGCGAGGAGAGATATGGAACGCACCGTCTTCAGCCCGGAGCACGAGCTGTTTCGCGAACAGTTCAAGAAATTCTGCGCCCGCGAGATCACGCCCAACGTCGACCGCTGGGAGAAACAGCGCATCGTCGACCGCGAGACCTGGCGGAAGGCGGGCGAGCAGGGCTTTCTCTGTCCGTGGGTGGATCCCAAGTACGGCGGCTCGGGGGTGGACTTCGCCTACTCGGCGATCATCGACGAGGAGGTCATCCGTGCCGGCTCCTCCGGGTTCGCGGTCGGCGTACACAGCGACATCTGCGTCGCGTACCTCGATAGCTACGGTACGGAGGAGCAGAAGCAGCGTTGGCTCCCCGGGTGCGTGAGCGGCGAGATCATCACTGCTATCGCCATGACCGAGCCGAACACCGGCTCCGACCTTGCCGCGATCACCACCGCCGCCGTGCGCGACGGCGATCAGTACGTCTTGAACGGCCAGAAGACCTTCATCTCCAACGGCATCCTCTGCGACCTGGTGATCGTCGCCGCCAAGACCGACCCCAAGTCGACGCACGGCGGTGTGAGTCTGATCGTCGTCGAGGACGGCACGCCCGGCTTCGAGAAGGGTCGCAAGCTCGACAAGATGGGCATGCACTCGCAGGACACCGCGGAGCTGCACTTCAATGACTGCCGGGTGCCGGCCAACAATCTGCTCGGCCAGGAGGGCAGCGGCTTCTACTACATGATGGAGAAGCTGCAGCAGGAGCGCCTGGTGTGCGCGATCGGGGCACAAGCCGCGGCGGAGATGGTCCTCGAGGAGACCATCAAGTACACGCAGCAGCGTACGGCGTTCGGCAAGCCGCTCTGCAAGTTCCAGAATACCCAGTTCAAGCTGGTCGAGGTGGCGACCGAGATCGAGATCGGGCGCGTCTTCGTCGACCGCCTCCTCGCCGAGCACATCAAAGGGACACCGATCGTCAAAGAGACCAGCATGGCGAAGTGGTGGGTCACCGAGATGTGCAAGCGCAACATCGACGTCTGCCTGCAGTTCTTCGGTGGCTACGGCTACATGGAGGAGTATCCGATCTGCCGCGCCTACCGTGACGCGCGCATCCAGACGATCTTTGCCGGCACCACCGAGATCATGAAGATCATCATTGCCAAGAGCATGGGCCTCTGACAGTTCGAGAAAAAGGAGAACGAACAGATGAAGAACCGCAGAACAGTGTGCGTGATCGGCAACGGCATGACGAAGTTCTACAAGCCCGGGCAGATGGACTACCCGGAGCTCAGCAAGGAAGCGGGCGAGCAGGCGCTCAAGGATTCCGGCGTCTCCTACGACCAGCTCGAGCAAGCCTTCGTCGGCTACGTGTACGGCGAATCGACCTGCGGCCAGCGCGCCGTCTACCAGCTCGGGCTGACCGGCATTCCGGTCTACAACGTCAACAACAACTGCTCGACCGGCTCGACGGCCCTCTACCTCGCCTACCAGGCGATCGCGAGCGGCCTCAACGAGTGCGTCCTGGCGCTCGGGTTCGAGAAGATGGAGCGCGGCTCACTCGGCGCCAAGTACACCGACCGCACCAACCCGATGGACAAGCACGTGCAGGTGATGCTCGACCGCCAGGGCTACGAGCAGGCGCCCGCCGCGGCGCAGATGTTCGGGGGCGCGGGACGCGAGCACATGCAGAAGTACGGGACCACCAAGGAGCAGCTCGCCAAGGTGGCGGTGAAGAATCGCAAGCACGCCGTGCACAACGAGCGTTCGCAGTTCCGCCAGGCGTCGACCCTGGAGGAGATCCTGGCGGCGCCGATGGTCTACGAGCCGCTCACCAAGTTCCAGTGCTGCCCGACCAGCGACGGATCGGCGGCGGCGGTCCTGTGTTCGGAGGAGTTCGCCCGCAAGCTCGGCATCAAAGACCCGGTGACGATCGCCGGTATGTCGATGAAGACCGACTTCCAGACCACGTTCGATCCGCCGTCGATGATCAAGATGGTCGGTCAGGACCTCACCCGCGCCGCGGCGAAGGAGGTCTACGAGCAGATCGGGACTCGGTCCGAAGGACACGCAGGTGATCGAGCTCCACGATTGCTTCACGCCGAATGAGCTCATCACCTACGAGGGCCTCGGCCTCTGTGGCGAGGGTGAAGCGGGGAAGCTGATCGACGACAACGCCACCACCTACGGCGGCAAGTGGGTGGTGAATCCCTCCGGCGGCCTGCTCTCCAAGGGCCATCCGCTCGGCGCCACGGGTCTCGCGCAGTGCTTCGAGCTGAGCCAGCAGTTGCGCGGCCTCTGCGGTCAGCGCCAGGTCGAGGGTGCGAAGGTCGCGCTGCAGCACAACCTCGGCCTGGGCGGGGCGTGCGTGGTCACGATGTACCGTCGCGGCTGAGAGCGTAGCCCGGAGCTGATTCGCGTTCCCGGGGGAAGCCGGTCAGATCTCGGCGGCGTCGAGAGCGGCACGCGTGTGCCGCGACGTTGACGGTCGTCTGAACACCGTGCTAGCCGCTCGCAAGCCCGCGGGCGATCGGCTGGAGAGGGGGAGAGGCATGCGACTCGACACCGGGCTCCGCGCATTGGTTGCCGGGAGCGCGGCGGCGGGCGCAGTCCTCGCGTCGCCGGCGTGCGCGCTTGCTGCCGAGACGAGCCTGGGAGCCGTGTTGCCGCTCTACACGGTCGTCCCGTTCGTAGCCCTGCTGCTCTGCATCGCGTTCCTGCCGCTGTCGGTGCCGCACTGGTGGGAGCAGAACGCAAACAAGGGAATCGTCTCGGCGCTCTGTGCGGTTCCAGTCGCGCTCTATCTCGTCACCTTTTGGGGCAACGAAGGGGCGGCCGCGCTCGAGCACGTGACGCGGGGACTACTCCTCGTTCCTCATCCTGCTCGGCTCACTGTTCGTCATCACCGAGCGGCATCTACGTGCGCGGCGTTCGCTCGCCGGGACGTCGCCCTCGCACGAATACGGTCATCCTGAGTATCGGAGCGGCTCCTGGCGAGTGCGCTGATCGGGACGACCGGCGCCTTGCGGTCTCTGCTGATCCGTCCGTTGTCGCGGGCCAACGGCTCGCGCCGCGCCGTCGTGCGCATCTCGTGGTCTTCTCCGATCTTCACCGTCCTCGAACTGTCGCGTCGGCCTCCTCACCCCGCTCGGCGACCCGCAGCAATTTACTTCGGCGGTGCAGCTGAGAACGGCCTGCGATTCGATGGACCTCGCGCCTGTCGCGAGATTCACTCGTCAGACTGTGCGCCACCACGCACGTAGCTCGGATTGCGAGCGGCGCGCAGAACCGGAGGAAGAACGGCATCGTCGAGATGCGGGTGGAGGTCGACTTATGATCAGGTTCGGCGGCTCGCCGTACGCGAGCCACATCCCGCACACCGTCGTGACCACCGTCGAGATCATCACCGCGTAGGGACTGGCGCGCTAATCGGCGCGGCGAGGAACAGGATGTTCGCAAGCGTGCGGATGGTGAGTCCGATCATCGACACGCCGTCGCGGATGCCGGTCGCGAACATCACGACGCCGGAAGGCGACCAGGTCGGCAGCATCGCTCCACGTTGCGGCCGCAGCAGCGAGAGTTCACGGTCTCGAGCGCCGGGTCTTCGTGATCACGGCGACGAAGAACGTTAGGCCGAGAATGAAGACATGGTGTCCGCGTGGACGTGGAGCCCAGGCCTTCGGGCTTGAAGAGCGCGAGTGCCCGATCCCTGCCAGAACGGTCTCCAGCCCTCGGCGACCACCTGCTGGCGCATTGTCGAGCCTCCCGACAACGCGCCAACCTATCTCGCCTTCGCTGCCGCTGCGTGCCGGCATGATAGGCGTCGCTTGCGGAGGGGGCTACCTGGAGGAGTTCCTCAAGCTCGAGGGCCGATGCCGAGGCGCTTCTCGCGGCGATACTCGGTCGGAGCGGTGTCCATCGGGCGCGAACAGCTACATCGGCAACGCACCCGTCCGAACTTCATGGCGAAGGCGATCGTTCCGGGGAGTTTCTAACGGCGTCGAGATGCTCGAGCTTCTTCGGCTACATGGCCTACTCGGTCGGTATCCTGATTCCGATCTTCATCCTGATGACGGTCATCTTCTTCTCATGAGCCAATCTCGACGAGCGAGGAAGCGCGCGCGCTGTGGGTGCTGCGCATCACCGGCAGCATCGTCTTGGTACTTGGCATCGTGCTCGCCGTCCTCATGCCGTCCGCGCCGGTCAGCGAGAACGTGCCCGGGTTCCAGAACGCCGTGATCGGGTTCGAGCTCGCCTCCGAACCGGCGCACGTGTTCGGCATTCTCGGCCGTCCCGGCGAGCCGGCGCGCGCCGACGCCGTCCGCCGCATGGACCTCGGCAATCGCCTCGACTACCTCTACATGCTGGCGTACCCGGGGCTGTACGTCGGGATTGCGCTTCTCCTCGCCGCGCACGGGCGCGTCGGCGGAACGCTCACGAAGGTTCTCATGGTGCTCGCGCTCTGCATGACCCTCGGTGACGCGCTCGAGAATCTTCAGTTGTTCGCGCTCTCGGCGGCGACCGACGAGCCCAGCATGGCCGGCCCGCTCGGGCAGCTGCGCTTCTTCACCCTCGTCAAGTGGTATGCCCTCTACGGAGCGTCGGGCCTTGCCGCCGCGTTCATCTGGCGCGAGGCCGGGTGGTGGCGCTGGAGTGCGCTCTTCTTCGGGGCCGCGGCGCTCTGCGGTCTGCTCTCGCTCGTCCACCTGCCGGCCATCGAGTACGGCACGGTGGCGCTGCTCGTGGCGTGGCTGATGACCTACGTGCGGAGCTTTCGCTAGCGGACTGCGGCGCGCGCGCTCGTGGACCGCGCCGCCGACGCGTCGACCAGGCGCGTGATCTCGCGCACCGTCCGCTCGGGTCGTTCCTCTTGCGGCAGGTGGCGGGTCTGTTCGAGCACCAGAAGCTCACTCCCGGCGATCAGCTCGTGATAGCGGCGCGACTCCTCGGGCGACACGGTCATATCGCTGTCGCCGGTGATCACGAGCGTAGGCGCCGTGACCGTCTGCACGCGCTCGGCGCGATCCGGTGGCACGCGTTGCTGCATGCGGGCGAGCCAGCCATTGGTGCCGCCGGCGCTGCGCAACGGCGCGTACATCGCATCGACGTCGGCGTCGGTGACCTGCGTGGGATCGTACACTGCCGCTTCCAGCCTCTTTCGCACGAGACCGCGCGCCGGCAGGCTGCGAAGCATCGGGCCGACCACCGGCCACCCGAGCATGCGGAGCGAGAGCGGATACTCGCCGTTCGACAAGCCCGAAGCCCCGATGAGCACGAGCCCCGCGACCCGGTCGGGGAAGAGGATCGCGGTCTCGCTGGCGACATGGCCGCCCATCGAGTTCCCGACCAACACGGCGCGTTCGACGCTGGCGGCATCGAGGTAGCCGACCACCTGGCGCGCAAGCCAGTCCGTGCTGTAGCTCGCGTCCGTCGGTTTGTCGCTGAAGCCGTAGCCCGGCAGATCGATGGCGTGTACGCGGTAGCGCGCCGCGAGCGGCTCGATCACCTTGTGCCAGGTGTAGGTGTTCGACGGGTTGCCGTGGAGCAGAACGACGTCCGGCCCCGTCCCCATCACGATCGCGAAGATCCGCAGATCGCCGACCGTCACGTAGCGGCCCTGCGTGCGCGCCAGGCTGTACGGCGTGTCGGCGGCGAGATCGGCGGGGCGCACGCCACCACAGGCAGTGACGAGCAAGAGGCACAGCAGTGCAAGGGACCCTCGCATGCGTGTTCCTTACGCGATCACCCGGGATCGTACCAGCGGCGCCTCCGAAGATGGTGGCGTCGGAGACCGCGCGCCAGCAGTGGCGAGGGCGCGCTCCCGGCGCTCGGGACTCTCGGGGACCGCGGTTCCCTAGAACGCGACCGGCAGAGCCAGCGCGGCGCGTAACCTCCGGAGATACTCCTCACGCGGAATCTCGACGACGCCGAGCGAGGTGAGATGCGGCGTCGGGAGCTGCACGTCGAGCAACGCGAAGCCGCGCGCCCCGAGATGCTCGACCAGCTCGGCGAGCGCAACCTTGGACGCGTCGGTCACGCGATGGAACATCGATTCGGCGGCGAACAAGCCGCCGATGGCGACGCCGTAGACGCCGCCCGCGAGGGTGTCGTCCGCCCACACTTCGATGGAGTGGACCCATCCATGCGCGTGCAGCTCGGTATAGGTGGCGCGCATCGCCGGGGTGATCCACGTGCCTTCACCGCGCTCACCACACGCGGCGATCACGTCCGCGCATGCGCGGTCGCGGGTGATGCGGAAGCGGCCCTGCCGGCGCACCCGTCGCAGGCGACGTGATTGGTGCATGCCGTCGACCGGCATGACGGCGCGCGGATCGGGCGACCACCACAGAAGACGACCGGCGACGTCGGGCCACGGGAAGATTCCACGACGATAGGCGGCGAGCACCGTACCGGGCGCGAGATCGCCGCCCGCGGCGACGATCCCGGGCGGGACCGCCGTGCGCGGATCGGGCATCTGGTAGCGGCTCGGGAGCGGCTCGATCGGTGGCGAGCTCACGTGTGCTGCGGCATGGACCGATGGGGTATGCGATTCATGCCCCGGCGCGGCGTGTCGATCGCAGCTCGTGCATGCCGCGGAACATCGCCACGGTGTCGATCGGCGCGTCGAACGGCTCGCCGCGCAGCTCGCGGTAGGCGCGCGCGACGTTGAAGAACAGTCGCTCGGGCTCGGTCCAGCCGGCGTAGGGGCCGAGATCGATGCGCTTGGCGGCATCGAGCGCGGTGACCCCGGCGGCGAAGAATCGCTCCGACTCCCCGCGTACGTACTGGAGGTAGGCCTTCATCTCGCGCGGGCCCTCGACGCCGCAGAGCGGGCCGTGTCCGGGGACGACGATCTCGGGGGCGAGCGCGACGATCCGGTCGAGCGCCTCGATCCATTTCGCGTAGGTCCCGTCCCAGCCGATCGGCGTGCAGAGCCGGAACAGGATGTCGCCGGTGAAGACGATGCGGTGCTCGGGAAGGTGGACGATCACGTCACCGCCGGTGTGCGCCGGGCCCACGAACAGCACGTGGACCGCGACGCCGTCGAGATCGAGCTCGAGGCGGTCCTCGATCAGGGTCGTCGGCGGCGTGAGCTCGATGCCGGCGAAGTCCCAGTCACGGAGCCGGTCCGCCAGCCACGCGAGCGCGGGGTCCGTGCTGGTGGTCTGCCCGCGCAGCGCCTGCAGCATGCCGGGGGATTCGAGCCCGAACGATGCCGCACACACGCGATGTCCGATGATCTCGGCGCCGGCGAAGAGCTGGTTGCCCCAGCAGTGATCGCCGTTGTGATGCGTGTTGACCACGCGCCGCGCCCGCTCCGGGGAGACGCGGGCGTAGGTGGCGATCAGCTCGCGGGTATGCGGCAGGTCCCAGAACGTGTCGACGACCAGGCCGCCGGCGCGGTTGACGAGGCCCGAGTTGCTGCAGCCGAGGCCGCGATCCTCCTGCAGGCACGCATAGACGTCGCGGGCGATTTCTCGCAGCTCCATCAGTGGACCTCCATCATGGCCGGATCGCGACCTTGATCACTCCGTCCTTGCGGCCGCGAAAAAGATCGTATGCCCGCGGCGTCTCCGCGAGCTTGATGTCGTGGGTGAGCAAGGGGCGGAGATCCACCTTGCCGTGACGCACCACATCCATCATGCGCCGCAACCGGTCGTTGCCGCACGGGCAGAGCGTGGTGACGAAGCGCCGGTGCAGAAACGCGCCGTCGGTCGGCAGTGACACCGTGGGGAAAGCGCTGTAGACGCCGACGCTCGAGATCGTGCCGCCGAAACGGGTGACGCGCGCCGCGGCTTCGAGCGTTGCCTGCTGCCCGAGCGCCTCGACCGCGACGTCGACGCCCTTGTTGCCGGTTGCCGCGAGAATCGCCTCGACCGCGCCCGCCGGCTCGACGACGCGATCGGCGCCGAGGCGCTTCGCCATCGCCACCCGCGCCGGCACCGACTCGACGGCGATGATCAGCCCGGCGCCGCGCGCACGCGCCGCCGCCGTGACGCAGAGGCCGACGGCGCCCTGCGCGAAGATCGCCACGCTGTCTCCGAAGCGCAGCCCGGCGTTCTCGATCGCCCCGAAGCCGGTCGACATGATGTCGGTCGCGAAGAGCACGGCTTCGTCGTCGAGCTCGTCCGGAACCGCCGCCATGTTCAGCTCGGCGTTCTGGATCATGTAGTACTCGCCCTGGCAGCCGAAGAGCAGGTTCATGGGCGCGGCGAAGCGCTCGCAGATCTGCGGGCTTCCCTCCTGGCAGCGTGCGCAGAGACCGCAGCCGAAGAGACAGGACGCGACGACGCGATCGCCTTGCTTGAAGCTCGTCACCCCCTCGCCGGCGTCGATCACCTCGGCCACCGCTTCATGACCCATCGGCGTGCCGGGTGGGACCGGCAGCTCGTCGACGATGTGGATGTCGCTGCCGCAGATGGTGGAGAGCCGCATCTTGAGGAGCGCTTGCCCGGGCCCCGGCGTCATCACGGGGAGCCGCTGCATCTCCACCTTGCCGGTGTCGACCTTCACGCACACGAGGGTCTCGGCCATGCGGTACGTCCTTTCCGGAACGGGCCGCAGCCTAGACCGTTTGCCGCGGCTCGGGAAGGGTCCGGTGGCATTCGCGCCCGGAGCGCGCTACGCCTGGCCGCGATGACGTCACCGATGCTGACCACCGATCCTTGCACGGCGACGCCGGCCTTCCGCGGCGAGCCGCACGCGGTGACGGCGGACGTGTTCATGGTGCCGGCGTTCGTCAACACCTACGCAGTGCGCACGCCGGTGGGCCTCCTCCTCGTCGATCCCGGTCTGGCGGAGCGATCGGTGTCGGTGCAACAGGCCGTGCGTGCGTGGACCGACGCGCCGCTCCACACCGCCGTCTACACCCACGGTCACGCCGACCACGCCTTCGGACTGCGCGCCTTTCTCGATGCCGGCGAGCGACCGGCGATCGTCGCGCACGAGAACTGCCCGCGACGTTTTCGACGCTACCAGGCGCTGCACGGCTGGAACGCCCGCATCAACCAGCGTCAGTTCGCGCTGCCTCGTCCTGTCTTTCCCGAGCGTTTCGATTGGCCGGACGTGCTCGTCCACGATCGGATGCGGCGGCAGATGGGCGACCTCGAGATCGAGCTCGCCGCCGCGCGCGGTGAGACCGACGACCATCTCTACGTGTGGATTCCGGCGCGCCGCTATCTCTTCACCGGCGACCTGATCATCTGGCAGGCCCCGAACTGCGGCAATCCGCAGAAGGTGCAGCGCTATCCCGACGAGTGGGCGGACGCCCTCGAAGCCATGGCCGCGCTCGATGCCGAATGGCTCTTTCCTGGGCACGGCCTGGTTGTGCATGGGCGCGCCGCCGTGCGGACGATCCTCGTCGAGACCGCGCGCTATCTGCGCGTGCTCGTCGATCAGGTGCGCACGCGCATGAACGCCGGCGAGACCCCGGAGTCGATCGTGCATGCCGTCGAGCCCGATCCCGACCTCGCCCGCCGGCCCTTCTTGCAGCCGACCTACGACCATCCGAAGTTCATCGTCCGCAATCTGCTGCGGCTGTGGGGAGGGTGGTGGAACGGCAACGCCGCCGACCTCCTGCCCGCGACCTGGGAGGCGCAGGCGCGGGAGATCGCCGGCCTCGCCGGCGGCGTCGCGCCGATCGTGGCGCGCGGGCGGACGCTCCTGGCCGAGGGACAGACGGCCCTTGCCGCTCACCTCGCCGAGTGGGCGACGCGCGCCGCCCCGGACGACCGCGCCGCGCAAGCGCTCAAGCGCGACGTCTATGGACGGCGCGCCGAAGAGGAACGGTCGGTGATGGGCCAGGGAATCTTCGGCGCAGCCCGCGACGAAGCCGCGCGTGCCCTCGGCGAGGAGCCGTCGACGACGCGCGATCGCCGCGCCGGCCGCATGACGTTGTGAGAAGGGAGATCGAACGGATGGCGAGCGAATTCAACCAGAAGATCGCCGACGCGATGATCGCGGCGCACGAGATCCCGGCCGGGTTGCCGGGCTTTCTCGGCATCAAGGTCAGCGCGCTGACCGCCGGCCGCATGGTCGCCACCATGAGCGTACGTGAGGAGCTGATCACGGTCATGGGCGCGATCCACGGCGGTGTGATGGCGGGCTTCGTGGATCACTGTCTCGGCTGCGTGCTGTATCCGCTCATGAAGCCGGGCCAGTGGGCGGCGACGACCGAGTTCAAGCTGAACTATCTGAAAGCGGTGCGCAGCGGCACGCTCACCGCGGAGTCGACGGTAGTGTCGATGGGAAGACGCTCCGCCGTGGTGCGCTGCGACGTCACCAACGACGGCGCGCTGGCGTGCGTGGCGCAAGGGACGCTGCTCATTTCCGATCCACCGAGCGCGAAATAGCGGAGGGTCTGGTCTACCCCCGGCACCTGTGGAAGATTCGCCCAATGGCAAACCACCCGATTCGCTTCGGCATCCAGACCGGTCAGCAGATGGTCGAGTGGGCCGCAGATCCTCGATCTCTGGCAGAAGGCCGATCGCTGGGGGTACGACTCACTCTGGAACTTCGACCACTTCTACCCGATCTTCGTGAACCCCGAAGGTCCGTGTCTCGAGGGCTGGACGACGCTCGCGGCGCTCGCGCAGGCGACGCGGCGGGTGCGCGTCGGCACGCTGGTGAGCGGCAACACCTACCGGCATCCCTGCGTCACCGCGAAGATGGCGGCGACGCTCGATCACGTGAGCGGCGGCCGATTCAATCTCGGCATCGGCGCCGGCTGGTTCGAGCTCGAGCACCAGACCTTCGGCATCGACTTCAAGTCGGTGCCGGCGCGTCTGCAAGCCCTCGACGAGGCCTGCCAGATCATCACCGGCATGTTCACGCAGGAGAAGACGACGGTGCACGGCAAGCACTACACCGTCACCGACGCGCTCGGTCTTCCGCGGCCGGTGCAGAAGCCCCATCCCCCCATCATGATCGGGGGCACCGGCCAGACGCGTCCTGCTCCGCATCGTCGCCAAGTACGCCGACATGTGGAACACCTTCGCCGACGCCGAACGGATGCGTGAGCTGATCGCGATCACCCGCCGTCACGGCGAAGCCGTCGGCCGTGACACCGGTACGATCGAGAACTCCGTGATGATGCCGCTCTGCTATCGCGCGTCGAAAGACCGCGAGCAGTTCGTGTGTCACCTGGTGGCGGGGATGGACAAGTCCGATCCCGCGAAAGCGCGAGGACGCATCATGATCGGCGAGAAGCAGGAGTGTCTCGATACCGTCGAGCGCTATGCGCGCGCCGGTGTCACCCACTTCATCTTCATGACGTTCACGCCCTACATGGAAGACGAGATGCAGCGCTTCGCCGAGGAGGTCATCCCGGCCGTTCGCTGAGCGTCGTCGCCGGCCGAGTCTCGCCATGAACGTCTTCACCGTCGAGACCGACGCTCCGCACGGCCGCGGCACGTACAGCGAGTGGCGTCCGACGCACCTCGCGGGCGTGCGAGCGCATCTTTCACTTCGAGGGGCCGACGGCACACCCTCGCAAGCGGATCTTTCCGAACGGAGGCGTCGAGCTGCTGGTGAATCTCGGCGCGCCGTATCGGGTCGTTGCCGGCGCGGGACCGGAGCGTCTCACGACCGCGTGGCTCGGTGGCATCGCAGTCGGGCCCGGCGGTGGTCGAGCAGCCGGCACACCAGTCGGTTCTCGGCGTCCGCCTCCATGCCACCGGCGCCTACGCGCTGCTCGGAAGACCGATGCGGGAGGTGAGCGATCTCACCGTCGAACTGCGCGACCTGATCGGCGACGAAGCCGGTGAGCTTCACGAACGGTGTCACGAGGCGCCGACCGTCGACGCGCGGTTCCGCTTGCTGGCGGGATGGCTGTCCGACCGCTTGGGGCGCGCGCGTGGCGCCGACGAGGCGATCGCCTGGGCCGCGGCGCAGATCGACCGGAGCGACGGCGCCGTACCGGTCGGCGAGCTCCGCAGCCGGACGGGACTCTCCAAGGCACGTCTGGCGGCGGCTTTCCGCGATCAGGTCGGGTTCGCACCGAAGCTCTACGCGCGCGTCGTCCGCTTCCGCCGCGTCTCGCCATGCTGCAGCAGGGCGGGCGGCTCCGCTCGTCGAGGTGGCGCTCGCCGCCGGCTCTACGACCAGCCGCACATGAACGCGGATTTTCGCGAGCTTGCGGGCCTCACGCCGGGGAGTTCCTCGGGCGCCCGCTACCCGGTCGGCGACGGCAGCACGGCCGTCGACGTGCCTTCGCTGCCGGCGCGCTGACTTTTTCCACCCGCAAGGAGGACGTGTCGCCCGTCGAGATGCAGAAGCGGTTGGCGGCGCTCTACAAGTAGGCGGTAGGTGCGCGACGAAGCACCAGTCTAGCGGACATCGCGCCACCAGCGTTGATACAAAACGACGTTCGTTCGGAAACCAGTCGCGCGCAGCTCGCCGGATGACCACGGCCGCCTCTCGCGCTCGGGCCGAACGACGTCTCCCGTTGCGCGTCCGGAAGCTCGTTGTGCGTCGGGCTCTTGCTTCCGCGCAACGCACAAACTATAGCGCCACCTTTGGTTGGCGGGGAGCGAGGTGGGGGTATGGAGCAAGCTGAGGGAGGGAGCGTTCAGCGTGGTGGAAGACGACGTCAGCGTCCGTCGTCGGCGGCGCGTCAGTGGCGAGCAGTCGAGTTCGCTGCACCCTTCGGCGCGCAAGCAGATCGCCACGCTCGTCGGCGCGCTCGAATATCTGCCGAGAGAAGTGACCGCGAACCCGAAGCCGGGAGCGGTCCATCGGCTGCGCACGACGGTTCGTCGACTGGAGGCGTTGGTTTCACGGTCTGGGAAGGCGCAACGCCGCGCCGAGCGTAGTCTCTTGAAGCAACTGGCGCGCATCCGTCGGCGCGCCGGCAAGGTACGCGACCTCGATATCCAGATCCGCACGCTCGCGAGCGTGAAGCTCGAGTCCGCAGCGCGCGAGAAGGCTCGGGTTCTGAGAGTCTTCAAGAAATCTCATGCGAAGCGCCGGCGGCAGCTCGTGCTCGCGCTCGCCGACGAGACCGCCGCCGGCCTCGAAAGGCGCCTGCAGCGGATGGCCGGCCGCTTGGCGACCGACGATCGAGAACGCGCGACCACTGCTGGCGAGGAGCGGGACGAGCGAGAGGCATTGAATGCCGCTCTCGATCAGTTCTCCGGACTCGTGCATGCCTACGGAAGGCTGACCGAGGACAACCTGCACGACTTCCGCACGGACGCGAAGCGCCTGCGCTATCTCGCGGAGACCGCCGGCAAGAGCCTCGAGGCACGGTCGGCGGTCGATCAATTGAAGCGCATCCAGGACGCGATCGGCGACTGGCACGATTGGCTGACGCTGACGCGCACCGCCGCCAAGGTGCTGAAGGCTCCCGTCAAGTCGCCGCTGCTCACCATCGTCCGGACGCGAACCCGCGCCCGCTTCCTGCGCGCGCTCCGGATCACGGCGGAAGCCAAGCAGGATCTCGCCGAGCTGTGCCAACCCGTCGATGCTCGCAAGCCGCCACGTCGCGTCGTCAGCCGGCGGTCGCAGGTAGGAAGCACTGGATCCCCAACGGTGGCTGCGCTCCGGCCCGCCATCGGCAACCTGTCATCCCCGCTTGCCATGTTCCACGTCGATGGCGACGTTTGGCGCCGTTGACATCGGGTCGAACTCGGTCCGCCTGAAGATCGCTCGCCTCGTGCGGCAGCGCTTCGTGGTGATCCACGAAGACCGCGAGGTGACGCGGCTCGGTGAGTCCGTCTTTCGCTCGGGTCTCCTCGATCCGCAGGCGATGGCGGGGACGATCAAAGCGCTACGCCGTTTCCAGCGCGCCGCCCAGCGCTACGGCGCCGACATGGTGCGTGTGGTGGCCACGAGCGCGCTGCGCGACGCGCGCAATCCCGTGGCGTTCGTCGACTGGGTGCGGTTGGTCACGGGATGGAAGGTCGAGATCATCACCGGGCTGGAGGAGGGGAGGTTGATCCACCTCGGGGTGATGTCGGGCACGCGCCAGAGCGCGCGCCGCGTGCTGCTCATCGACCTCGGCGGCGGGAGCTGCGAGCTGACCTTTTCGGTCGCCGGGCAGATCCAGCGCATGGTGAGCTTGCCGCTCGGGGCGGTACGGCTGACGCAGGAGTTCCTGCGTCATGACCCGCCGAAGGGGAAGGAGCTGCAGCGCTTGCGGGCGTACATCGATGAGGAGATCGCGCCGGTCGGGCGCAAGCTGCTTGCCGGGCGCGTGCAAGCGACGATCGCGACGTCCGGAACGGCAGCCGCGTTGGCGAACCTGGCCGCGAAGCGACGTCGACGGGCCGGAGAAGCGATCGCCGGGCTGGGTGTCGGCCGCGGCGGTGCGCAAGATCGCCGAGGAGATTGCGTCCTACGGGCTCGAGAAACGCCAGGGCCTGCGCGGCATCGGGCCGCGGCGGGCGGAGATCATCATTCCCGGGGCGGCGGTGTTCGCCGGGCTCATGAGCCATGGGATCAAGGGTTTCCGCTACTCACCGCTCGGCTTGCGCGATGGCTTGCTGGCGCAGATGGCGGCCGATCTCGGCCAGGAGAAGCACATCCAGAAGCGCATCCAGTCGCAACGCCACGCCGCCCTGGTGACGACGGGCAAGCACTATGGCGTCGAGGCGCGCTACGCGGCGAAGGTACGTGATCTCGCCGCCGCGCTGTTCACGGGCCTGCGTGCGCTGCACCAGCTTCCGCCCGACTACGAGGAGTGGCTGACGGCCGCCGCCATGCTCCACGAGGTGGGGTTCTACATCAATCGCAGCGGTCGCCACCGGCACGCCTACTACATCATCGCCAACTCCGAGCTCTTCGGTTACACGACCGAGCAACGGCGCATCATCGCGGCGATCGTCCGCTTCGTCGGGAACTCTCGCCCGACGCCACAGAATCGCCAAATGCGCATCCTGCGCGCCGAGGATCGCGAGCGCGTTCCGAAGGCGATCGTGCTCTTGCGTCTGGCGCGCGCGCTCGACCAGGGCCGCCGTAGCGTCGTGAAAAGCGTGAGTGCGCGCGTTCAGGATGGACGGGTCACGCTGGCGTTGCGCGCCAAGCCGAGCCCGGACCTGGAGCTCTGGGCGCTCGAGAAGGAGCGGACCTACTTTCGCAGCGTCTTCGGGCGGGAGCTGATCGCGAGCGTCGCTTCGTAGCGCGACGTTCCGCTATGGGGCGCGGAACGCCGTGCCGGGGAGGACGTCGACGGCGAAGCCCGCGTCGCCGAGGAACCGCATCAGCCGCGCCACGTCGTAGGCCGGCGGCGCCGGGTACGACGGAAACGCCACCTCGACGCGCTCACCGCGCACCGCAAGCTGCGCCCAGTCACCGACCGTGACGATGTCGTCGCCACGGATCGTGCGCCGGCGGATCGAGCGCCGCCACTCTTCGGATCCCTCGAGCGCCGCGTGCAGACGGCCGAGCGTGAGCCCGGACTCCGGTCGTGCGCTCGCGCTGGTTTGCGCCACCTGTGCCGCCGCTGGAGCCGGCGCGGGTGCGGGGGCCGGCGCCGATACGGGTGCTGTCGCCGGGCTCACCTCCCGAGCGGTGGTCGTCGCCGGCTCGGCTCGTTCGTCGCTGGCGGCCGTCGTCGTCGGTGGCGTGACCGGCGGCCCCAACGTCTCCGCCATCGCCGGGAAGATCTCCGACCGCGCCTTGGTCCAGCTGCGAACCCCCGAGGAGCCGCGCGGCCAGTCGGAGGAATCGATCACGAACGTGACGGTGGTGAGCTCCGGGCTGGTCCGCGTGAAGTAGAACGACCACAGATCTCGCACACGCAGTCCGGGAATGACGCCCTCGAGCTTGCGCTCGGCGATCAGAGCGCCCCCCTCGGGATCATCGTGCACGACGCGGAGCTCCTTCCACTCCGGGGTGGCGATCGCTTGCTCGATCACGCGCTCGGCTGCCGCGTACACGTCGGCGTATGGGCGCCCGAACGACACGCTGGTGCCGTCGTTCGGCACGCGCTGCGCTGCTTGCTGCACGGTCGGAGCTCCACACCCCACGGCGCTCACGACGACGACAGCCATCAAGAATCCTCGTCCCACGGTCTTCCTCCCAGCTCCGGCGCGCTGACTACTCTACGAAACGGCGGCGCGAGACAAGTGCTCGCGGCGGCGCCTCCCCACTGGTCAACTCGAGCTCGAGCTGCCGGGTCTCGGGAAACGCGAGCACGACGGCGGCACCGACGAGCGAGCCGAACGAAGCGGCAGTCGCGGCACTCGGAAGGTCGAGGCCGCTCTGCTGGCTGAAGCTCACCAGCGCAAGGCCGGCGGCGGCGCCGACCGTCTCGCAGAAGAGCAACCACCCCGCGGCGGTGCCCCGGTGCGAGGTCGGAAAGAGCTCGGTGGCGAACGCGCGGACGATGACGTTCGAGGCGACGAGCGCGAACAAGAGGAGGATCCACACCGCTGGCAGCAGGACGCTCGGACCGAAGAAGAACCCCCATGCGAACAGAGGAAACGCGGCCATGACTGCCGCGCCGACGATTCGCCGTCCGAAGCGATCGCCGAAACGGCCGGCGGCGACGTTCCCCAGCAAGCCGATGGCACCGCCGAGAATCAGCAGCAGTGAGAACTGCCAGGGCTGCCAGCCGCGGTACTCCTGCACGTAGAAGGCGACGAACTGATACACGCTCGCCTGCCCGAGCGAGGTCGTCGCGCCGACGATCGCGATACCAGCGGCGCGCGCGGGGTGTGTGACCGCCAGCTCGACGAGCGGTTGCCACCATGCACGGCGGACAGATCGATCGCCGACCTCACGTCGGCGAAAGCGGTCGGTCTCTACGACCCCGGCTCGAAAGCGCGGCAGGAGCAGCACGGGAACGATCCCCGCGGCGTAGAGGGCGCGCCAGCCGAGTGGCAGGACGTCGACGGCGGCGAACAGCGCCGCGCCGAGACCGTGGCCGACGCCGCCGAGCGCCGCCAGCATTCCGATGCCCCATCCGCGGTGCGCGGCGGGAAACTCCTCGGCGATGATGACGATGGCGAGGGTTGCGGCCGTCGTCATGCAGGTCCGCGTCGCGATCTGGGCGACGATGAATTGTCCCGGCGTCTGGCTGAAACCGGTGAGGAGCGTCCCGACGCTGAGACCGATCACGGCGGCGAGAAAGACCCGCCGGCGTCCCAGCAGATCCGCGAATGGGACGACCAACAACGCGGGAAGCGCGCCCAGTCGGATCAGGCTCGTGAACGTGCCGAGATCCGTCTCCGCGATCGCGAGATCCCGGGCGATGTGCCGCAGCGACGAGGTGAGCAGCGAGAAGTCGTAGTTCTCGAAGAGCAACGCCAGCCCGACGAAGCCGAGCAGGCGGAGGAGGCGCGGCTCCACGTCCGCGGGCGCACTGAACCCCGGCGGGATCCACCACGGCCGGATTTGGGCTGGATCCCTGCGCTCGCCGGCCATTCGATACGCCGGTCAGCGGACGAAGAAGAGCGCGATCTCGAAGACGATCAGCAAGACGATGGCGAGCTCGAGGAGCTCGGCACGGGCGGTCGCTGCCCGGCTCGTGAAGACGTCGGAGATGCGCTCGATGAGATCGATCTTGCCGTCGAGGCTGCCTTGCCACGCGGCGAGATGGAGGCGTTCGGCGGTGCGGGCGTAGATCTTCACCAGGTACAGGTCGCCGATCAGCTTGAGCGTGTTGGTCATGCGCTCGCGGATCGTGGCGGTGTCGAGCCGGAGCTCCGCCAGCTCGCGAAGCCGCACCACCTCCCGCCGAAACGAGAACAGCCGGCGCCGCTTGGCCACGTGCTCGTACAACGCGTCGATGCGGCGGTCGAGCGTGGCGTCGAGGAAGCGGAGCTCGAGTAACTGCACGTTCAACAGCTCGAGCACGTTGAGAGGGTCCTCGTAGTCCTCGTCGTAGACCAGCGCGACGTTCCAGTCGGTGACGACGAGGTCGTCGGGTGTGTAGGTGACCGCCGTGCGCAACACTTCGTCGGTCTCGCTGGCGCTGAGATGGGCCGACTCGCAATGGAGCGTGCGCGCCAACACGTCACGGTGAGCGCCGAGGAGCGCCGCCGCGTCCAGTGGGGGGTCGAAGCGCGTCACCTGGAGGACGTAGTAGTCCTCGACCAGCCCATTGCCATCGAAACCGGGACGCGAGACTGCAGCGGCGATCCGTGGGAACGCTTCGCGCAACACGGCGCGCGCGTCGACCTCGAGCGACCCGCCGGCCGTGAGCGTCGCCGTGAAGGACGGCAGGACGGCGAAATCGACGTTGGCGAGGGGCATCTCGAAAACGACCGTCACCGCTCCGAACTCGTGGATGCGCAGGGTGACGTCGGCTTGAACCGGCCGTTCGGTCAACACGAGCCGGCGCTCGCCGATCGACAGGACCAGGGGAGGGGATGAGTACTGCAGATGCGCGGGTGCGATCTTCTTGCCGCCACGCATGCCGGCTCGAACACCCGCCTGCAAGGACAGACGCAACTGCTCGAGATTGATCTCGTAGCCGACGTCGAACGAAAAGAGCGCGAACAATCTGCCGTCCGCGAGCTGCATGCGGCGATCATCCCGCCAGGGCGAGCCGCAAGCAACTCGTTCTGGTTGGTGGTCGGGTGGTTTCGGCAGGGACGTTCGGGTATGGGCAAGTCATGAGCTGGACCCCTGCCGCAGAAGCCGTCTGCGCGAACCTCGAAAAGCACCGCGTGATCGAGACCGTCATCGAGCCGCGCGCCAAGGATCTCGGCGGCTTCACGGTCCGCCGGCTCCTGCCGGCGGCGGGGCGAAAGATGGTCGGGCCTTTCATTTTCTTCGATCACATGGGCCCGGCGGACTTCGCGCCGGGGAAGGGCATCGACGTGCGTCCTCATCCCCACATCGGCCTCTCCACGGTGACGTATCTCTTCGAGGGCGAGATCGTCCATCGCGACAGCCTCGGCTCGGAGCTGCCGATTCGACCCGGCGAAATCAACTGGATGACCGCCGGGCGAGGCATCGTGCACTCCGAGCGTACCGGGGAGGCATTGCGCCGAACAGGGTCTCGCCTCCACGGCATTCAACTGTGGGTCGCCCTCCCCAAGGCGCACGAGGAAGCCGGGCCCGCCTTCCACCACCACGCGACTGACGCGCTGCCGATCGCCAAGGAGGGCAACGTCGACGTGCGAGTGCTCGTGGGAAACGCCTACGGCAGGCAGTCGCCGGTTCAGACGTTCTCTCCGCTCTTCTACGTCGACGCCATCTTGCCGGCAGGCGCCGCGTTGCGCATGCCGCCGGACTACGAGGAGCGCGCCGCGTACGTCGTGGACGGGGAGGTCGGTTGCGGCGGCCAGCGGTTCGCGATGGGGAGGATGCTGATCTTCGCGCCCGGTACCGAAGCGGTGTTGCAGGGGGAACGGCCCGCCCGCCTGATGCTGCTCGGCGGCGCGCCGATGGATGGACCCAGACTGATCTGGTGGAATCTCGTATCGAGCTCTGCCGAGCGCATCGAACGCGCCAAGCGCGATTGGAAGGAAGGACGGTTTCCGATCGTCCCCACCGACGCCAAGGAGTTCATCCCGCTTCCGGAGACGTGATGACGTCATGAGCGTCCAGCTCAACCACACCATCGTCTGGTGCCGCGATCAGCAACGATCGGCGACCTTTCTCGCCGAGCTCCTCGGTCTCCGTGCTCCCACCCGTTTCGGACCCTTCCTCGTCGTCGAGGTCGACAACGGCGCCTCGCTCGATTTCCACGAGGTCGACGGCGAGATTGCCCCGCAGCACTATGCCTTCCTGGTCGGCGAGGACGATTTCGATACCATCTTCGCTCGCATCCGTGATCGACCGCTCGAGCATTGGGCGGATCCAGCCAAGACCCAGCCGGGCAAGATCAATCACAACGACGGCGGCCGCGGCGTGTACTTCGAGGATCCGGACGGGCACTTCCTCGAGATCATCACCCGCCCGTACGGCAGCTAGCATGCCGACATGAGGAGCCTCTTCGGCTTCTTCCGGAGACGATCCGATCCGACCAACGTCGAAGTCATCGGCGCGCGGCGCACGCCGTTCAGCGACCTCTACCACCACCTCTTGCTGGCACCGTGGTGGCTCGACCTGTGCTTTCTCTCCGGGTTCTTCTTGTTCCTGAACTTGCTCTTCGCGTTCGCGTATCGCGCAACCGGCGGAATCGCGGGGGCGCGCCCGGGCTCGCTCGCGGATCACTTCTTCTTCAGCGTGCAGACGATGGGAACGATCGGGTATGGCGTGATGCATCCGACCAGCGCCACGGCCGAAGCGCTCGTCACCGGCGAGGTGATCGTCGGGGTGTCGCTGGTCGCGCTCGCGAGCGGGATCCTGTTCTCCAAATTCAGCGTGCCGCGCGCCCGCATGCAGTTCGCCGAATCGGCGACGATCTCGCCCTTCGACGGCGTCCCGACGTTGATGTTCCGCGTCGGCAACGAACGGGCGTCGCAGATCATCGAGGCGCGGGTGCGCGTCGTGGTGCTGCGCACCGAGCGCACGACCGAGAACGTCGTCTACTATCGGATGCGCGATCTCAAGCTCGAGCGCGATCGTTCGCCGGCGCTGGCACGCTCCTGGACCGTCATGCACCGCATCGACGAGTCGAGCCCTCTCCATGGCGTCTCGCCCGAAACGCTCGAGCGCGACGAGGTCGAGTTCATCCTGACCATCGTCGGACTCGACGAAGCGTCGGCGCAGAACCTGCACGCGCGATGTACGTACCGGCACACGCAGATTCGCTGGGGAGTGCGTCACGCCGACATGCTGTCGGAGCGTGACGACGGCACGGTCATGCTCGACATGCGGCAGTTCCACCAGCTCGTTCCCACGCAGCCGACAGCGTCGTTTCCCTATCCGCGCTGACGGCGCGCGCCGCTCCGAGGACCGCGATGAGCATCTCGGCTGTGGACACGCGATGGCGCTCGGCCTCGGGCTGCTCGCACACCTCGTTCTCGCGCTCGGCCTCGCCGGACTGCTCTCGCCCGCAGTGGTTGCGGCGGTGGTCCTCTGCATCCTCGCGGCCTGCCGATTGGGTCGGCGGCATGTCCCGGAGCGGCGGTCACCCGAGCCGGCACCCGGTCCGGGGGGCGATACGCGACGGTCCGTCGTCATCGTCATCGCGCTCGCGGCTCTGGTTGCGGCGCTGCCGATAGTGCTCCTGCCGCTGTACCCGCCGACGACGTGGGACGCGACCTCCTATCACCGCGCGAGCGCGAAGCTCTACGTGCAGAACGGCGGCGTCGTTCTCACGCCCTATCTGCGCTTCGCGGTCTTTCCGCAGACCAACGACATGCTCTTCACCTTCGCGCTGCTGTTCTGGAACGACATCGGAGCACAGCTTGTGCAGTTCCTGATGATGCTCCTCGCGGCGGCGATGACATACGCGTGGGGACGGGACCTGGGGTCGCCCCGGGTCGGCCTGTGGGCCGCCGCTCTCTGGCTCGGAAGCCCGGTCGTTCTGTACCTCGGTGCGGTGGCCTACATCGACGTCGGCCTCACGCTTTTCGTGACCTGCGCGACCTACGCGTTCTTCAAGTGGGCGCAGGAACACGACGAGTCGGAGTTGGCTCGTCGTCGCCGCGGTGTTCAGTGGTCTGGCGGCCGGCACCAAGTACTCGGGATTCTTCTTCCTGCTGGCATTCGCCGTCGGCGCGCTCGCGGTCGCCGCCCGGCGCCGCTGTCTCGGCCGGGCTGTCCTCTTCGTGGTGGTCGGACTGGCGACCGCGGCGCCGTGGTACTTGCTCTCAATCGACGACGGGGTCGTGACTACGTGCTTTACGCGCTCGGCGAGGAGAACATGGCGTACTTCGCCGATGGGCAGTTCATGGGCGACTGGTTCGGTCCCGGCCCGCTACGGGCGCATTCTGGAGAAGATTGGCGACGGGAGGGCGCTGTACGGCGAGCTCCGAAGTCTCGGCGCCGACCATTTTCTTCTGAACGGCCAGCGGTGGGGGCTGACACCGCCGAGTGACGACTACTGGCGCGCCCACACCCGCCTCGTCTCCAGGGCCGGCGAGGTTCTCCTCTTCGAGCTCGCTCCCGACGAGGCCGAGCGCTAGTCGCGTCGCACGATCAGCTTGGCCGCCGGCTCGAGGAACGCCTGCGGCGCATCCTCCCAGGGGACGACCCGGGTGGTCACTTCTTCCGGCCGCAGCCGTCCCGATTCGATGAGCGGCATGACCTCGGGAAGGAGCGCCACGGAATGCGCACGGCCAACGAAGAAGCGGATGCCGAGCGTATAGAGACGGCCGAGCGGCATGGGCATGGTGCCGCCCGGGTAGAAGCTGACGCTTTGCAAGATGCCCTCGGGCGCCGTCGATCGAATCGCGTAGTTGAGACCTTCGGGCGTGAGGCCGGCATCGACGACGATGGGGTAGCGGCGCTCCGGTTTGCCGAACTCGCAGCGTATCGGCTGCGCGCCGAGACGTTCGGCGACCTCGAGAACCTCGTCATCGTTGCTCGCGAAGTCGACGCGTTCGGCGCCGAGCGCGATGGCCGTGAGGGCGGCGTAGAGCGGCACGCTTTTCAACCCGTGGGTGACGATCAGGACCTCCGCACCCGGAAGAGCCGCGAGATGCGGCGCCACGCCGCGATAGCCGTCGAGGACGTTGTCGGAAACGCTCGCTAGAGCGACCGGGTCGAGCTTCGGAGAGACCGGCGCAAGCATCGCCTGGGCATGAGGCACACGCACGAGGTCGGCGAGCATGCCGCCGTACTCGGTGCCGGAGAGCGGTTGCATGCCGAAGTCCGAGAGGGTGGGGTACGCGTCGCAGTTTGCGGTATTCCCCGCCGTGCAGGAGCGGGCACGTCCCGCAGCTCACCTGGAACGCGACGACGACACGCTGGCCGATCTCGAGACCTCGCACCCGGTCGCCGAGCGCCGTCACCTCGGCGACGCACTCGTGCCCGAGCGCGAACGGCTCGCGGATCGGAAAGACGCCAGAGGTGAGCGGCAGGTCGATGTCACAGCGCGCCACCGCCAGGGGGCGCACGATCGCGTCGCCGTCGCCTGCGAGCCGCGCCTCCGGAACCTCGCGCCACTCGACGGTGCCGGGCGCGGTACATGTGAGCTGCCTCATCGTCGTGGCCTCCGCGCGATGCGCGTGCAGGTGCGCGCGATCACGTGCGTCATCCCAGGTCGAAGATCAGCGCCTCGGTACCGTCATCCTCGGCCTGGAGCCCCACCTCACGCTCGTCGCTCACCGCTGCTCCATCGCTCGTGCGCAACGATACGCCGTTGGCCGTCAGCGTGCCCCGTGTCACCTGGATCCAGGCGTGACGCCCGGGTCGTACGAGGTGTCGGACAACCGCCCCGGTGCCGAGCGCCGCCACGTACAGCGAGACATCCTGATGGATGGTGAGCGCCCCGTCGGCTCCGTTCGGCGCCACGACCAGCTTCAGACGGTTGGTCTTTTCCTCGACCGGAAACAGGCGTTGCTCGTAGCTCGGCGCCACCCCCTTGCGCGCAGGCAGGATCCATATCTGGAGAAAGTGCACGCGGTCCGACGACGAGGCATTGAACTCGCTGTGCGAGACACCGCTTCCGGCGCTCATGCGCTGGAACTCGTTCGCGCGGATCACGGAGCCGGTTCCCATGCTGTCCCGGTGCTCCAGGCTCCCTTCCAGGATGTAGGAAATGATCTCCATGTCCTGGTGGGAGTGGGTTCCGAATCCCCGCCCCGGCTGAACGCGGTCCTCGTTGATCACGCGCAGCGCGCGAAAGCCCATGAAATGCGGGTCGTAGTAGTCGGCGAACGAGAACGTGTGGTAGCTCTCGAGCCAGCCGTGTTGGGCATGGCCTCGTTCGTCGGCTTTTCGAACCTGGATCATCGGTTGCTCGGCTCGTGGTTCCGACCTGAAACACGCGCCGGAACCTGATGCAATAGCGGCGCGCTCGTCGACGTCCAGGGCGCAGGGTCAGCCGGTCGCGACGAGGGTGATGGCGTGCTCCGGACACGCGACGACGCAGAGTCCACACGCCTGACACTGCGCTGCGCCTACCGCGTAGGCGGTCTGACGGCCATGCACGACGCTCTTGAGCTTTCCGAAGATCGAGAGCGCGGCGAAATCGGCGCCGTCGATGCGTCGGACTTCGAAGACCCCGTACGGGCAGACCTCGACGCAGTCACGTTTGCCTTCGCATTTCGCGTGGTCGATTGCCGGGGAATACCGGCCCGGCTCCGCGCGGCATTGTTCACCCGGGCGTTCCGGATTGGCCGCGGCGCGACGCGCCTTCTCTGGATTCAGGGATTCGGGCATCGGAGCCTCCTCACCGTGTCTCGTCGCAGTGCTGCGCGCGTTTCGCGAGCGCCGCGTTCAGTGAGTGGAACGATCGCACGGTGGCATCGTACACCAGCGGTCGGGCGATCGGGAGCAACAGGCCACCGAATCGTTCGAAATGCTCCACCCGTGTCCGTCCGTCTTCGAGCGGTGTGAGGACGAAGGCGTGCTCGCCGTCGAAGAGGCCGGGGACGCCGAGCTTGCCCTTCCAGCGAAGCTCACGGTGGGGGTCGACGACGAGAAGGCGCGGCGTGATCGTCATCGGATTCCGGCCGGGGAGCACCATGCGCAACGACAGGCTTCCCCCACCGCCACCCGACCTTCCGCCGCGACGATGAAGGGGTTCCACGATCGATACGCTGGCAGGTCGACGAGCACGGTCCACACTCGCGACGGTAGCGCATCGATCTCCACGGTGGTGGAAATGGTCCAGCGGAACATACCGTCACGTGCGGCACTGGTGTCGCCGGAGCATGCAACCGCGAATACCGCCGCCGCGCCGAGGGTCCATCGGTGCGAGCGGCGCTGAGTGAGGACCGGGCTTCGCATGGAATCCTCCTTCGTGCTCATGAGGAGCCGCGAGCCGTCCGGGCTCGAAGGGCGCCCCCGCTCCGCGATCGATCTCGCGTGAGGTTGGTGGTGATCGTGTCGACGAGGTGCACCAGGAAAGGGTCACGAGCGGCTTGCGTCGGTGCGGGCGCGATCGATTCCGTGATGTAGTGGCCGAGCAACGCCCGGAAGAAGAGGTCCGCCACCCGCCGCGGATCGTGTCGCGCGATCCGTCCGGCGGTCATCTCCTCGCGCAACGCGCCGGCGAGGGAGCGGACACGCTCCGCCGCCAGCGGAACCAGGACCGATCGCATGGGGTTCTGCCGCTCGTTGGAGGGCGCGCGCAGCGCCTCGCGGATGACGATGCGTGTCCACTCCGGACGCCGTCGAAGCGCGACCAGGAAGTCGGATCCGACGGTCAGCAAGCGATCGCGCAAGGACGCGTCGTTCCGCTGCATGGTGCGACGGACATCCGACGCCTGGAATGCCGACCAGCGAAACGCCGCGTCGATCAGCGCGTCCTTCGAGGGAAAGTAGTGGTAGAGCGTCCCCTCGGTGAGGCCTGCCGCGGCCGCGATGTCGCGCATGGCCGCGCTGCCGAGGCCGCGGCTGGCGAAGCAACGGACGGCGGCGGCGAGTACGACCTCGCGCTTGTTGGAAGACGGTGCTCCGGAGACGGTGCGACGGCCCATACGCTGCTCCAATCAAACAAACACTTGATTGGAGCAGTTAGCCTGCGTGTCTCCCCGATGCAAATGGCCTCATGGTGACCCGGCACTTGCCAGTCGACCGATAGTCCGATAGCAGGCGCCGGATGCGACCGACTACGGTTGAAGAACGCGCGTCCGCTGCGTACTCCGCACTCGTCCACGTTGTTCGCACCGAGAACGGTGGTGCCGACGCTCGCTCCGAAATGATGAGTCTTCATCAAGCGTTCGACATCCAGGCGCGCTGTCGCGAGGCGCTCGCGCTTCCCCGGTCAGGAAGCGCCGCCCGCCGCACCGACTGAGGTCTCGCCCCTCGTCGGGGACTTCGCGACTTCACCCGGGAAGTCGCGCGCGTCATGTTCGGCGCAGGCCTTGACGCCGCTTTGCCCGTGGGTCAGCAAAACGGGCGAAGGGCATCGGCATGATCATCGACCATTTCGGATTTGGCGTCTCTGACTACGCGCGTTCAAAGGCCTTCTACGTCGAGGCGCTGGCGCCGCTCGGCATCACGCTGGTGATGGAAATGGGGCCGGAGCAGACCGAGGGGAAGAACTGGGCGTGCGGCTTCGGCAAGGACGGCAAGCCGGAGTTCTGGATCGGCAGCGACGGCAAGACGACGCCGCCCATGCACGTCGCGCTGGTCGTCGACAGCCGGGCGGAGGTGCGTGCGTTCTACGAGGCGGCGCTGCGCGCTGGCGGTCGCGACAACGGTGCGCCCGGTCTGCGGCCGCAGTATCACCCGAACTACTACGGCGCCTTCGTGCTCGACCCGGACGGACACAACGTCGAGGCGGTATGCCACGCGCCGGAACGAGCATGAAGTACAAAGGCAAATGCCACTGCGGCCGGACCCTCAAAGTCGTCCCGTTCGACGGGCGCAGTCTCTAAGCTCTCTACTCGGACCTGACGCTCTGCCCTACTGCTTTCCATGCGCCACCCAGAGGTAGTACGGGTTGCGCGCGTCGTGAACCAGCACCTCTCGAAGAGCGGCCCGGGCTTCGTCCTGGATCCACCGTTGTACGGTTGGCACGCGTCCGATAAGGCGGGCAGAAATCCACATGAGCCCTCCCCCAGCTCTCCCTTCGCCGGCCACCGAGTCCGGCCGTCCGGTGTTGTCCTTCCGGCGCATGCCGGACGGGATGATGGTCGTGGCGCTCTCCGGCCCCTGGCGCTTACAGCGCGACATGCCGAGCGCGGAGGCCCTACGGCGTGAGCTCGAGACCGCGGCACCCGTACGCATCACGTTCGATACCGCTGGCTTGACCGCCTGGGACAGCAGCCTGCTCACGTTCCTGCTCGACGTGAGCGAGCTCTGCCGGGGTCGTCACGTCACCGTCGAGCGCGACGGGCTAGCCTCCGGAGTCCAGCGACTGCTGGCGCTGGCGGAGGCCGTGCCCGAGCGCGCCGGGGCGCGCCAGGGCATCACCGTGCCACCGTGGCTGGCGCGCATAGGCATCGCCGTCCTCGACGCCCGTCAGCCAATCCTCGAAATGCTCGGGTTCATCGGCCAGGTGACGCTGGCGGTCGGCCGGCTCCTCCGCGGCAAGGCGCGCTTTCGCGCGCGTCCGATCTGCTCCTCTACATCCAGCAGGCCGGCGCGCAGGCGCTGCCGATCATCACGCTGATCAGCTTTCTCGTCGGGCTGATCCTGGCATTCGTCGGCGCGGTTCAGCTGGAGCAGTTCGGCGCGGCGATCTACGTCGCCAACCTGGTCGGCATCGCGATGGTGCGCGAGATGGGAGCGATGATGACCGGGATCGTCATGGCCGGCCGCACCGGCGCAGCCTACGCCGCGCAGCTCGGCACCATGAAGGTGACGCAGGAGATCGACGCGCTCAGCACCATGGGCATCTCGCCGCTCGATTTCCTCGTGCTGCCCCGCATGATCGCGCTCTGCCTGATGATGCCGCTCCTCTGCCTCTACGCCGACTTCATCGGCATCCTGGGCGGGGCAGCCGTGGGCGTCGGCATGCTGAATCTGCCGCTTCGCGTGTACTACGACCAGACGGCAGCCGCCGTGCACATCGGCGATCTCGTGGGCGGCATCTTCAAAGCCTCCGTGTACGGCGTGCTGATCGCCATCTCCGGCTGCCTCCGCGGCATGCAGTGCGGGAACAGCTCTTCGGCCGTCGGCGACGCGGCAACCAGCGCCGTGGTCACCGGCATCGTGCTCATCATCAGCGCCTGCGGCATCTTCGCCGTCGTCTTCTACGTCCTCGGCATCTGATCGCGTAGCCGCCCGCCATGGACGCCCTGCGCACCGAGCGAAACGATACCGGCCCGCCGACGGACCCGCAGGCGCACATCACCGTCCGCGATCTCACCATGGCGTACGGGAGCTTCGTGCTCATGCGCGACCTCAACTTCACCGTCCGCCGTGGCGACGTGTTCGTCATCATGGGCGGCAGCGGCTGCGGCAAGAGCACGCTGCTGCGGCACCTGATCGGCCTGAACGAGCCGGCAAAGGGGACGATCTGGTACGGCAGCGAGAACTTCACGACGGCCGACCCGGCGCGGCGGCAGCAGATGTTGCGCCGCTTCGGCGTGCTCTACCAGAGCGGCGCGCTGTGGAGCTCGATGACGCTGGCCGAGAACATCGGCCTGCCGCTCGGCGAGTTCACGGATCTCACGCCGGCGGAGATCCGCGAGGTCGCGTCGCTGAAGCTCGCGCTCGTCGGCCTGAAGGGCTTCGAGGATTTCTACCCGTCGCAGATCAGCGGCGGCATGCAGAAGCGCGCCGGCCTGGCGCGCGCCATGGCGCTCGATCCGGACGTGCTCTTCTTCGACGAGCCGTCGGCGGGGCTCGATCCGATCAGCTCGCGACTGCTCGACGATCTGATCCTCGAGCTGCGCGAGAGCCTGGGCGCGACGATCGTCGTGGTGACGCACGAGCTGGCAAGCATCTTCACGATCGCCACCAACAGCGTCTTCCTCGACGTCGAGACGCGCACCATGACCGCGCTCGGCCCGCCCAAGGAGCTGCTCGAGTCGGGCGACGCCAGCGGTCCGTCGCTTTCTCACGCGCGGCGCGCCCGACGGTCAGAAGGAGGCTTCATGAGCACCAAGGCAAATCCCGCCGCGATCGGCGCCTTCGTCGTCGGCGCGCTCGTGCTGGCGACCATCGGCGTGTTGATCTTCGGCTCGGGGCGGCTGTTCAAGCGCACCACCAGGGCCGTGTGCTTCTTCTCGGGTGACGTGATGGGCCTGAACGTCGGCGCGCCGGTCAAGTTCAAGGGCGTCGACATCGGCTCGGTCGCGGACGTCCGACTCCGTATCTCCGAGGAGAGTGAGACGTTGACGCCGGAGTCGGTCAAGCAAGGCGTCCGCATGCCGGTCGTCATCGAGATCGACAACGACCAGGTGACCGAGGAGGGGGCGACGCAGACGCTCGACGCTCGCCAGGTTGAAGCAGCTGATCGAGCTCGGACTCCGCGCCCAACTCGTCTCGCAGAGTCTCGTCACCGGTCTGCTTGCTCGTGAAGCTCGATTTCGCTCCGGAGATTCCTCCGACGTTCGTGCTGCCGCCCGACTCGCACTTGCTGGAGATTCCGACCGCCCCGACGGGCATGGAGAAGATCCAGGCCGCAGCACAGAACATCGTGCGCAGGCTCGAAACGATCGATCTCGAGCGGCTGGTGAAAGCCGCGAGCGGCGCGGTGGAAGCCTTCGAGCGGCTCGCGAAATCTCCAGCCTTGCAGCAGACCGTCGATGCGCTTCCCGGGACGGTGTCGAACGTGAACGGGACCGTGACCAGCCTGCGCGAGCTGTTGGAGCGCGTCGATCAGGAACAGGCGCCGCTCCTCACCAGTCTGAGAAGCACGTCCGAGAAGACGGGCGCGACGCTGCAGACGTTGCACGCGATGCTCGCTCCCAACGCCCCGCTGGCGGTCGATCTCGCGACCGCGTTGCGGGAGGTGACGGCGGCGGCACACTCGGTGCGCCTCCTCGCCGACTCGCTGGAGCGTAACCCGAGTGCGATCGTCCGCGGAACGGAGGTGGAGGCGAAATGACGAAAGCTCGGCTTGCCCTGGGGCTGATCCTCGGCTGTCTCGGCGTGAGCGCGTGCTCCGTGCTGGCGCCGATCCCCGATCGCTCGCGCTTCTTCACGCTGACCGCGACGCCTGCGGCGCACGCCGATCATGATCGGACCCCTGGCCGCCGGGCGTCCGGGACGCCGGAAGTCGTGTACGGGCTCGGACCGATCATCATCCCGGCCTACCTCGATCGCAACCAGGTGGCGACGCGCGTGTCGCCGACGGAGGTCGCCTACTCGCAGTGGGAGCGCTGGGCCGAGCCGCTCGGCACCAACGTCTCGTTGGTGCTCCTCCAGAACCTCTCCAGCGAGCTCGAGACCGACGGCATCGTCTCGTATCCGTGGCTCGGCAGCGCGCGCGTCGACTATCAGATCGCGATCCGCCTGCTCCGCCTCGAAAGCGACACCACCGGCGAGTCCCATCTCAAAGCACGCTGGTCGATCACGGACGTCGAGCGCGCACACCAGCTGGTCGCGCAGGAAACGAGCCTCACACGCCGCGGACAACCGAATGACACGACCGCGGCCACGGCGGCATTGAGCGCCATGTTGGGCGATCTCGCGCACGAGATCGCCAACGCGTTGCATGCTTTGCCGCCACGATCGAGTCGAAAGGTGGCTCGGTAATACGAGATGACCCCGGCCCTCCTCGCCGCGATCGGCGCTTCAGGGCTTGAGCTTCGTCAGCGTGACGCCGGAGAGCGATAGACTGCCATCCCCGTTGCTCGCGATCGCCGTCGACTGCAGCTGGAGCGCGCCGCTGCCGTCATCGCCCGCGCTTGCGCGGATGCCGAAATTGTCGTTGTTCGAGATCGTGGCGCCGACGAACCGGGCAGCCAGGTTTCCGCTGCCTGTTTCGGCGATCTCGACTCCATCCTGCGACAGGCTACCCGAGACTGACGTCTTGTGTACCTGGAGGTCGAGATCGCCGTCTTCGGTCTCGTCCGCCTTGATTCCTTCATCCTCGTTGCCTTCGGCCGTCGCCTTGTTGAAATGCGCGCTCAGGCTCCCGGCGTTGGTTTCCGAGAAGTCGAAACCCTCGTCGAGATTGCCGCGCGCCGAGGAGTGGATGACGTGGACCTGGATGTCTCCGGCATCCGCTTCGTCGATGTCGAAGCCGTCCTCCGTATCGTCGTCGTTGCCGAATCCGTTGTCGTCGAAGGTCGATTGCGAAGCCGTCGCCTGGACGGTTCCATCGCCCCGCTCGTCGATTTCCACGCCGTCATAGGCGTTACCGTCGAACGTGGAGTGCGCGAGCTCTGCGGTGACGCCGCCGAGGCCTCCCTCGTTGACACGGATACCGTCGCGATCGTCGTTACCCCCCTCCGCGACGGGCGTGCCGTTGCCAGTGAACGAACAGTGGATCACGGTCAGCTCGACACCGGCATCCGCTTCATCGACCTGGTCCTCGATCAGGAGCCCGTTGTCGGCGCTCCCCGATACGACCACGCGCTCGAGCGTGGTTGCGACATCGGTCGCCGCCGCCGCGGGCACGTGGATCGCGATACCATTGGCGCCGCTACCCTGGAACGTGAGGTTCGAGACCGCGAGCTCTCCACCGCCGGTCGAGCGGAAGAGATCGAACGTCCCGCCCGGCTCGCTCGTGATCGTTGCGTCGGCTCCTAGGATGGTCAGCGCCTGGGAGCCGGTGTACGCCACCGGGCCGTTGACGATCGAAAGCGTGATCGTTCCAAGCGCGGCGTCGAATGCGACCGAGTCGATCGACGGATCACCGTTCGCGCTCGCGATGGCGTCGCGGAAGGAGCCGGGCCCCGCGTCGGCGTTGCTCGTGACAGGGATCGTGACCGCCGCCGCCGCGGGGGCGAAGCCAAATATCGAGAGTGCGAAGCCGAGGGCGAAGGTGCGCATCGATGTGGTCTTCATTCGGGCCTCCCCAGGAAGCGTCCCGTCGTGTTCGTGGGCAAGGTGGACGCCTCGTACTGGCAACGCTTAGGCCCAGCGCTGCTACGGGAGCGTATCTCCTCTGTGAAGTGTCCGTGACGAGCCGGCGCGAACCCGAGTCGCCAGCAGAACATGCTTTGACGGTGCTCGGTCGAGGCCAATAGCATGAACGCAGAATGGAGAGACTAAAGGATAGGGTACAGCCGCGCACAGCGATCGTCGCGCTCGGTGATCGGCTGCGTCGGCTGATCGAGTCCGTTCGTCGTTGGCAGGAACGCCGCCGTCGTCTCCGCGAGCTGGCCGAGATCTTCGGATAGTCCTGGTCGGTCCGGACCCATCTCCCTCATCTCCTTCGGAGGTCAGCTCGCCTCGTCCATCCTCACGGCTGCGGCAATGAATCGCACCGCACATCGAAGTTGCAGTCGATCAGTTGCACGGTCTCGCCGGTGTTCTGATCGACTCCGAGGATGAATCCGACGTCGCGTGCGTAGTACTTGCGGGTGAAGGCTCCAGGCTCGATCCCGGTGAACTCGAGAGTCACCCAGCAGTCGTGGCTACTACAGAACATGTCGATCAGGGCTTGTGGGACGTTCTGGTCGAGTTCAGGGTCGATACCGTAACCGTAGGTCGTCGAGAGATAGCGGACCGTATCCTCCGCGATCCCGGGCGCGAACTCTGAACGGTGAACGTCACCGACCTTCGGTGAGCCGAGAATGTAGGCGCCTGACGGGACACCGTCCCGCCCCGTTTTCCACTGGCCGTCCGTGCTCACACGCTCTGGCCGGACCGGATTGTCGCCTGGAAAGGTTTCGAAGTTGCTGACCGCCTCGCCGCAGAAATCCACCGTCCCGTCCTTGCGCTGACCGTACCAGTCGTCGGTGTCTTCGGCGAGGAAGCCGTCCTCGTAGCGCTTGTCGTTCAGCACGATGCAGGTCACGCCCTCGATGAGCTTGGTCTCGTCGAGCGCGACGATCGTGTTAGTCTCCAAGCTCCCGCCGTAGTCCCAGCGGTAGCCGATGGTGAGTGGGAAGTACGGGTTGGGGTTGGTGAGGTGGTGGTAGTCGCTGTCGAAGTCGGCGGGGTCGAATGTCCGCTCGTAGCGACCCTCGCCGAGCTCGTCGCATACCTCCAATCGCTGCGCGCGTTGGTCACGGCAGAGTTGGTGCGCCTCGACGCGCTCCTCCCGCGCGGTGTCGAAGCACCCCTTCCGCTCGTCGGCGGCGGAGACGTTGATGCACAGCGCCTTCGAGCTGAAGAAGTCGCTCCCGGCTTCGTACCGGCACGCGTCGAACTGCGCGGCGGTCGTGGCGGAGCACGCGTGACGATCTCCGCGTGCTGCGAGGGTTGGGCCCGCCTCGACTAGGATGCCAAGCGTGACGCCGATGCCGAGCGTCAGCAGGCCGGCTGGGTGCCATCTTTCTTTGTCTATCGTGTCCGTCATTTCTCTTCTCCTCTTTCCGGTTGCTGGTGACGCTCACAGTGACCACGGACCAGCAGGCTTTTCTCGTGCTGGGTGCAAGTGCGATGCCGTCGGGTGACGCCCGCGGAGATCCCACTTCCCGCCTTTGCCTCATCCGAACCGCGCCTGTTTCGGCAGACAGTCTGCCGGTTCATGCGCACGCACGAGGGGCAAGCCGGGCGCTCCGCCCGCTAGGCCTCAGAATTTGTCGAGGTGACGTGCGGTCGCGAGCACGCTGCAGCTAGCTCCGTGTGCGCGGTACGCCACTTGCTCCGCTCGCTGGCCGACAGCCCAAAGGAGGCCCGCCATGACAACCAACGCAAGACGTGGACGAGAAGGAACGAACGCACCTGGATCCGCACTGCTGATGCTCGGCATCGCCGCCACGCTGGTCCTCGCACTCGTGGAGACCAGTGAGGCCGGCCGACCTAGGTCCTGCTCCGACACCGCACAGATCCAACTCGCGGCATGCAAGCACGAGGTGCAGGACGACAGCCTCACGCAAAAGGCGAAATGCATCAACGTCGCAGACGACGCTGAACGCGCCGCGTGCCTGGATGAGAACAAGGTCACGCGCGAGGAGGCGATGCAGGCCTGCAAAGAGCAGCGGGATGCCCGGCGCGCGATCTGCGACGCGATCGGGGAAGAGCGCTACGACCCGGATTTCGATCCGGCCAATTTCGACACCGACTTCACGAACCCGCCGCATCTGAATTCCGCACTACCCGCTGAAGATCGGCTACATGTGGGAGTACGCTGCCCCCGCCGCCAATGAGACCAACACGGTCGAGGTGCTCGCCAGCACCAAGCTCATCGAGGGCGTCACCTGCATCGTCAGCCGCGATCTCGTCAAGCTGAACGGCGAGGCCAAGGAGTTCACCGACGACTGGCTGGCTCAGGCCAATGAACGGCGACGTTGTGTACTGCGGGGAGGAAGTCAAGGACTTCGAGCGCTTCCCGGGTGACGTTCCCATGCGACCCCGAGCTCGTCTCGATCGACGGCTCGTTCAAGGTGGGCCGCGACGGTGCCAAGCCGGGCATTCTTTTTCCCGGGTCGCCGTGCCGTCGGAACCACCTACCGCCAAGAATTTGCGCTCGGCAACGCCGAGGACCATGGCGACCGTGGCCTCCACCAACTACAGTTTCGGGAACGACCCGGGGCTCGACGAGCTTCGTGCCCCAAGCCCTCGCCGATCACCTCTGCCACGACGACTGCGTCGTGACGGTCGACGGCCATACCCTTCGACCCCGGCGTCCTTCAACGTAAGTATTTCGCTCCCAACATCGGTACGTTCCTCGAGGTCGATGTGGACACCGGGGAGATCAACCAACTCGTCGGTTGCAACGTCGATCCGAAGTGCGACACCCTGCCGCCCCTGTGAGCAGGGCCGGTGAACACACCGACGATAGCGCATGGCTCGCGCAGCCCCATCGGGATCAGCTTCGGCGATCCCGACAGGTCGTCGATTCCGCAGACCCAAGACACCCCAGAGTCTCCGGCAAACCCGGGTGGTTCAAGGTGAGCCTTCGACAGGGCGATCGAACCGATCCTTCTTGGCCCTCTATACTCGGGGTCGCATTGGCGTGGCCCTTGCGCTCGTTTGGTGCGCGGTTCGACGTGCGCAGGGAGAGCGGCTGGATGCAACAGAGCGCTTCCTTCACGTGTGGTGGATGGTCGTACTGGGCGTCTTCACCGTTGGTGCCGGCAAGCGCCCGGTCTATCTCCTTCCGGCCACCCCGGCGATCGCGCTCCTCGGCTCCGGCGTCCCGTTCCACAGCGAGTGGAGCCCGCAGCACGTGCCCTGTCAACTCGTCCCAGCCGCTGCGCGCCTGGACGAATGGTGTGGAGGCAGTACACTTCTCGCCGAGTCGGGGTGATGCCGCGAACGACTTTGCTCTGATGGCGGGCCGCCGGACCTGGCGGCACGGCTGGACGCAGCGCCAGGATCTGTGGCATCGACGAGACCTCTGCGGGATCTGGCGGCATTCCCAATCGTGGCCCGCAAGAAACGGCTGGGTCGCCGCGCGTGCTACTACCCCTCGCTCATCCTTCGCCAGCCCCACTCCCTAACGACATCCCCTGCTAAGGCGTGAGCACGGCGCGGAAGCGGACGCGGTTCTCCATGACCTTTGCGAAGGCTTCCTCCGCCTGCGCGAGCGGAAAAACCTCGACACGCGGACGGACGTCGGTGAGCGCGCTGAACGCCATGGTCTCCTCGGAGTCGATGGAGGTGCCGCTCGGCCAGCCGGCGATCGTCCTTCCGCTGAGGAGCGCAAAGGCGGAGACGTTCAGCGGCTCGAACGGAGCGGCGACGATGAGGAGCTTGCCGCGCGCCTTCAGGCCAGCGAGCGCGCTCGCGATCGCTTCGCTGTGCGGCGCCGTGGCGAGGAGGAGGTCGGCACCGCCGAGGCTTCTGAAGCCCTCGGCCGCGGCCACCTTCTGCGTGTCGACGTACTCGTGGGCGCCGAGCTGACGCGCGAGCGTCCTCCTTGTCGGCGCCGCGGGAGAGGGCGACCGTACGGAAGCCCATGCGCGCGGCGTACTGGATGGCGAGGTGGCCGAGGCCGCCGATGCCCTGCACCGCGACGGTGTCGCCCGGCGCGAGCGCCGCTGTTGCGAAGCGAGTTGTACGTCGTGACGCCCGCGCAGAGCAGCGGCCCGGCGTCGACCGCGCGTGAGCTTCTCCGGGATGCGCGCCGACAGCCTCGTGCGGGACGACGACGTACTCGGCGTAGCCGCCGTCGTAGCTGATGCCGGTGACTTCGCGCCTGCTCGCAGTTGATGAAGAGCCCCCTCCGGCAGGCGCCGCACTGAAAGCAGTGGCCGCCGTGCCAGCCGACCCCGGCGCGATCGCCGGTCTTCCACGCCGTCACGTTCGCGCCCACCGCGTCGACGCCCCCGGCGATCTCGTGGCCTGGGACGCGGGGCAGGGCGAGACCCGGGAAGGCGCCGGACTTTACGAAGGCATCGCTGTGACAGATGCCGCACGCCTCGACCTTGATGCGGATCTGTCCGGGGCCTGGCTCGGGGATTTCGCGCTCGACCAACTCGAACACGCCCCCGGCTTTGGACACCTGGACGGCCTTCATCTTCGGCATGGGTTGCTCCTTTGGCTCCGGATCAGCGTTCCGTCGTGGGAGTACTCGGAGTGTGGACGCGGACCGAGTTCGGGGCCGGCGGAGTCGTTACGGGGTTCGGACTGTGGGCGCCGGCTTCGCAGGCGCGGCTGTCGCGGGTACCGGCGCTGGCGGAGACACTGCGGGGGACGGACGACGCCGGGGCGCAGCGCTTCGCACCGCGGCCCGTGGCCGACGGGTCGGCTTCGCCCGAGCGGGCTGGGTCGGGGTCTTCGTGCGAGACGCCGCCTTTGGACGGGAGCGCTTCGCGGCGGTCGTCCGCTCGACGCGCGGAGTCCGCTTCGCGCCGCGCTTCGGACGCGCACGACGCGCAGCGCGCTTCTTCGCTTTCGCCACGAGCTTGCGCGGTTTCTTGCGCCTGCGGCCGGCGCCGCTCATTCGCACGATCGCAGCTTCGAGCCGGCGGCTCTGCGTCTCGATTTTCCGCAGCTTCCTCTGGAGCTTCTTGCGGCGGCGTGCGAGCCGCTCCCTCTTCTTCCTCAGCCTGCGAAGCTCGTTGCCTTTCGAGTCTTTGTCCTCGGCCATGGTGCGCTCCTTTCGCGAGAAGCCATCCTGGGCCCCGAATCGGTCAGTACGCCAGCTTGGCCCCTATTGGAAGGCGTTGCCGACTCCTGCATGCGCGCTGCCGATATCGGCAGGCATTGGGTCGTGCGTGGCGACAGCGCGCGCCGTCGTTGTTACTTGACTGTCTCCATGGTCCGGTCCTTGCTCGAAGAGCAACCGCTGGGACAGGGGGAAGCGAGCGGCTGAACAGCGTCAACAGGAGGAACGACGATGAGACCAACCAAGATGATCGTCATCCGTGTCACGGCCATGGCTGCCTTGACCCTCGGAGCCGTGGCTTCGACGGGCTGGGGAGGCTCCAACGACACGGTCCCGTTCCCCGTGGCCGAGCTCTTCTTCGAGCTCAACAATACCGACAGCGATCTCGGCATCCACGCCGAGATCGATGGAGAGCCGATCAAGCGGCTCACCATCAAGAGCCCGTTGCGGCATCGCACCATCTTCGAGGTCGAGACCAGCAGCAGCCTGCGCAAGCAGGGGCTCAGCTTTCTCGGCTTCGAGAGCGCCGAGCCGACCTTCGACGAGCTGGCGCCGGACGAGTTCTTCGCGCGCTTCCCCGAGGGGTCGTACGAGATCACCGGCCGGTCATCGGAGGATGAGGACGACCAGAAGAGCACGGTGATGATCACCCACGTGATGCCCGCCCCGCCGCATTTCGACCATCCGCCGCTCGCGCCCTGCGACGACCCCGTGGTGGTGACCGCGCCGGTCACGATCGATTGGGATGCGGTGATGACCAACCATCCCAGCGTCGGGACGGCAGGCTCGGTCACGGTCGAGCGCTACGAGCTGGCGATCGAGCGCGGGGACCTGGGTCTCAGCTTCTTCATGGAGCTGCCACCGAACGTGACGGAGTTTCCCGTGCCGGCGCTCTTCACGAACGTGCCGGGAGTCGTGAAGTTCGAGGTCCTCGTCAAGGCGGCGGGTGGCAACCGTACCGCCGAGGAGAGCTGCTTCGAGATCGAATAGGATTCGTCGCCCTATTTTCCATCGGCGCCGCCGTCTCCAATCAAGGGACCGACGCGCCGCCGACTGGATCCGCCCCACGCCCCAGCCGTCGAGAGCGATTCTCGTAGCGATGCTCGTCGCGACTTCTCTAGCGGTTCTCCCGGTAGCGGGCCGAACCCCGGCGGCGGCACGCGCGGGCCGCGCGCCTTCTCGTACGCCGAGGCGATCTCGAGCAGCACCGGCTCCGACCACGGCCGGCCGAGGAACTGGACGCTGAACGGCAGCGTCACCTCTCGTCTGCACCGCTGGCGGATCGAGCGCCAGCTCCTCCGACGCTCCCGCGCGTGGTGCGATCGTAGACCACCTTCGTGAAGCCGGCCGGCACGCCGATGTCGGGCAGCCCGCTCGCGTCGGTGAAGGCGTTGTAGCCGCGGTTCGGCCGGCCGTCGTAGGTGAGCCACGCCGATCGATTCGCTCGTGCCGGTCAGGATCTTGCGACGGGATCGTCTCGTACGGATAGACGAGCGCGTCGAGGTCGTAGTCGGCCAGGATGCGCGCGACGATCTCGCGGATCGCCTGCATGCGGAAGAGGTGGTTCGCCTCGCCCTGCGTATCGAGCGTCAGGCCGGCCGGCGTGGCCGGGACGCCCGACGTTCGGCGTCACGCCCGGGCCGGTTGCGCTGGACGATGCATCCCGTCGCGCCTCGTTGATGCGGAAGAAGCTCATGTGCTCGGTCGTGTCCCCGTCGCCGTCGAGGTCGTCGAAGTCGATGCTCAGGTCGAGCACGCTCTTCACCCGCGGGTCGCCGCGGCGCGCCAGCATCTTGTCGAGCCCGTAGCGCCCCTGGTTCATGCGTGCCGGCCGCGCCGTTGTCGAGCTTCCGGAGGTTGATCTCGTCGGGAAACGGCGTGATCGCCGTAGAACATCTCGACGCTCTTCTGGATGACGTCGGTGCCCGCCGGGAAGAGCGCCGGCACCGGCGCCGAAGACCTGCGCGCAGCGTGTTCGGCAGGAGACCCGTCGTCGTGCTCGGGCGTCGGCAGCGTCGACGGGTTCGCGAATGCCGGCTCGAGCGTCGGGATCATCTCCGCGACGATGTCCTGGATGCTCATGTTCGGGATGCGTCGGGTCGTCGACCGCCCAGCCCATGCGCGATGTCGCGCGGGTTGATCGACTCGACGCAGCTCGCGCGCCCGCGGCGCGCAGCGTCGGGATCGACCTCCTCGTTGAAGACGCGGATCGAGTCGGCGTCGTTCACCGTGATCTTCGGCATGAACTCGCGGATGATGCCGAGGCGCTTGCCGGCCAGGCGTCTTCTCGCGCGCGAACGTCGCGAGCGGAGCGTCCGGCGTGTAGCCGACCTGGGTCGCGGTGATCGGATCCTTCGGGTCGTAGCCGCGGATCGACGTCCAGGACGCTTGCGCCAGGTCCTCGACCGTGCGGCACTCCGGTCCGAAGCGCTCGCGGATCAGGTTGGCCGCCCCAGGTGCCGAAGCGGCTCACGAGCCGCGCGGTGGCGGCCATGGCGACGACGTCGCGTCTTCTTGCCGGGCTCGCGGATCGATCCGCAGCGACTCCTCCGCGATGCCGCAGACGGCGAGGTTGGCCGACGGGCGCGGTCGCCGAGCCGGTGCTGGAGCTGCCGCTGTCGCGGTCGGTCGCGTACGGGATTGCAGATCTGCCCGCCGTAGGAGCTGCGGTGCGTGCCCGCCGGCGTACTCGTCCATGTTCGCCTTGCGCGATGATGATCGCGCCGGCGGCGCGCAGCTTCGCGACCAGCGTGCCGTCGTTCGGCGGCCGATCGTTCGACGAACTGCGTGAGCGACCCGTCGGTCGTCCGCAGGTCGATCGTCTCCATCTGATCCTTGATCACGATCGGGATGCAGTGCAGCGGGCGCAGCGTGCTCGGTGTCGCGGAACTCGTGATCGAGCTGCTGCGGCCACCTCGAGCGCGTCGGGCAGGCCGGGATCGTCGTCGACCAGATCCGTCTCCGAGCGCGGGCCCGGATCGTGCGGCGGCGCGAAGCCGAGCGCGGTGTAGTTCGCCGGCCGCAGGTTCACCGACTGGATCGCGTTGATCTGCCCGGCGTTCGGGATCGCGCTGACGACGCCGAGGTACACGCCCTTGCCGCTCGGCATGTAGAAGTCGTAGTCCGGGCCGATGCCGTCGCCGTCCGTGTCGTATTTCACGCAATGGCCGCTGTAGGCCTTGATGCGCTTGAAGTAGAGCGCGGATCAGCGCGTCGCAGGTGATCTCGCGCGCTTCGGAGCGCCTCGTGGATGTCGGCGATCGTCGCCTCGACGGAGGTGGAACTTGCCGTCCGGCTTCGGGGGCTTGGGCTTCTTGTTGGGCGGGCATCCCACGCCGGGGCGACGCACCCGATCGACGCCGGGTGGTGTCCCGCGGGTTCCGCTCGTATCGTTTTGATCTTCGTGCCCGAAACCGGTCGCCGGTATCAGCAACCCGGCGGTGAGACAGATCGTTGCGATGCGTAGCCTCATGAGCTCAGGTCTCGACGGTGTCCGCATGATGGCCCTCCCTTGCTTTCTCCGTGGCTCCATCGTCCACCACGGCATGACGGTTGCTTCTCGATCGAATTGCGAATCGTGATGCGCCTACCGGTGCACGTCACGAGGACCGAAAGAGCAAGCAATGGACCGTCGAGAAGGACCGCTCACCGGACACCGACGACCCTCTTCAAGGTCGGGGGCCAGCGCTCAAATGCGCGCCAGTGCCGCCCACTCGACGAGCAGCGACGAGGGGTGCGACACATTGGGATTGGCAATGGTGTCCATTCCGAGAAGCGATCCGGGCGTCTCCGAGTCGGCCACCGATGCTGGAAACGAAGCAGCTCAAGATCTTCAAGGCGATCGTCGACATCGGCAGCTTCACACGGGCGGGCGCGCGCTTGAATTTGAGCCAGCCGGCGTGAGCCAACACATCCGCGCGCTCGAGGAGCAGCTCGGGGTCGCGGTGCTGTCGCGGCGTCGGCAGGCGCGTGCAGCCGACGCCCGCCGGCCAGGTGCTGCTCGAGTACGCGCGTCAGGTGCTCGACAAGCTCGACGACGTGCAGCGTATTCTCGCGAGCGACGCCAGGACGGTACCGGCGTCATCCGCATCGGCGCCGGCGACGCGGCCTGTCACCACTTGCTGCCCACGGTATTACGCGAGTTCGTCGCGCGCTTTCCCAAGGCGCACTCGAGGTCACGACTGGACACAGCCCGCGATCATCAAGCGTATCGTGCGTGGTGAGATCGACCTCGGGCTGGTCACGCTCGCAGAGGCGTCGATCGCATCCGATCACGCAGCTCGGCCGTGACGAGCTCGTCGCCGCCGTCCCGCGACATCACGCATGGTTCGCGCGCCACCGGGTGCATGCCGCCGATTTCGCAAGCGAGCGCTTGATCGTCTACGATCGCCGTAGCCCGATGACCGCCATGGTGCTGCGGTTCCTGCTCGAGGAGGGCGTGTTCCCCCCCATGGCAATGACCGTCGACTACCTCACGATCGCGAAGGAGATGGTGTTGGGCGGCCTCGGGGTCGCGGTGCTACCACGGTGGGCGGTGCGCCTGGAATGCGAAGCCGGTCAGTTGTGTGCGGTGTCGCTCGGGAAAGGCGGCCTCACCCGCGCCTGGGCCTGGCGACGTTGGCGGAGCGCCCGCAACCCGCGGCCGTCAAGGCGCTCATGCGCCTGTGCGCGGAGCGGCTACCCGCTGCTCGCCGCCTGAAACAGACGGCGTCTGCGGCGAGATGTCGTGCGTTCCGAACTGCGCGGTATCGGCAGGGCTACCGACGGCCGTCACCGCACGGGCTGGCGCCGGCAGCGGGGGCGGCTCAGACCTCGACCGCGAACACCTCGACCGGGGCGTCGATACCCCGTAGCGGCACGGCGCCGACCGGGCGGACGCGGAACTCGGTGGTGTCGCCGAGCGCATCGCGCGTGCTCGCCGTGATCAGGATGGGCGCGCCGAGGTCGCGCGTCTTCACCTGCAAGCGGGCGGCTTGGTTCACGGCGTCGCCGACGATCGTGTACGTGACCCGGTCGCCCGCGCCGACGTTGCCGGCGATCATCTCGCCCGGTGCAGAGGCCGATGCCGGCGGCGAGCCGCGCGACGCCATCGACCGGACCGCGCGCCGCGAGCGCCCGCTGCAGTCCTACCGCCGCGCGGACGGCGCTGGCTGCGTGGGCCGCGTCCGGTTTCAGCGGTGCGCCGAAGACCACCACGACGCCATCGCCGAGAAACTGCGTGATGATGCCGCCTTCGCGCTCGCACACGCGCTCGACGATCGCGTAGTACTCGTTCAGCACCTCGACGACGCCCGCCGCCGAGCTGCGCCGCGTGAGCGCCGTGAAGCCGCGCAGGTCGGCGAACATCGCGGTTGCGTAGACGACCTCGCCTCCGAGCGCGATGCCGCGCTCCAGCGCATGGCCCGCGACCGCGGGGCTGACGTAGCGGCCGAAGAGCTCGCGCGTACGCTCGGCGAGCCGGAGGTCGTCGACCATGGCGTTGAAGTGCTCGTTCAGCTCGCCGAGCTCGTCGACACTGCGCACCGGCACGCGCGCGGTGAGATCGCCCGCCGCGATGCGCGCCATGGCGGCTCGCAGCGCCTGGACGGGACGGTTGATGAAACGGGTGACGAGCAACGCCATCGCCACCGAGGCCACGCTGGTCGCGACGACGATGAAGGCTTGCGCGCGCATGAGCTTTCCCCACTGCTCGCGAAAGGCGTCCGGCACCTCCGCCCCGGCCGGACCACCGAACCTCAAGTCGACGATCAGCATGAGGATGAGCGGCAGCACCGAGGTGAGAAGGAACGTCGCGCCGAGCCGCGTCAGGATGGGGATGCGCAGCACTTTCGTGCGCTCGAGGTGCCCTTCTGGATAGAAGAGCGGGATCTGCCGGCGCCAGTAGAACTCGCTCGAGAGAAAGGCGAGCGCCGACGAGATCGGACCACCGACGAGCACGATGCCGATGAAGCCGCGCAAGCCCTCGTCGAGCGTGGTCTTCGAGATCCACAGGAAATACGGCAAGTAGAAGAGACCGGCGAGCATCCAGCCGACCATGCTGAAGACCGCCGCGACCAGCGGGACGTTGAGGACGCGACGCCGGATGTCGATCGGTACGCTGTCGGGATCCACACCCTCGACGAGCTGCCTCCGCCACGCCGAAACCTGACCGCCCCAACGATTGGAGGCGAACGTCGTGAACGCGATGATCGCCGCGGTCACGGCGGTGAACGTCAGCAGAGCCCGCGAGCGTTCCGGACCCGCCGACGGGCAGCGGCCCGACCGGATCGATGTAGGTGAAGTAGGCGTAGAGGGCCGCGGCGCCGATGGCGTTCGGCAGGAACACGAGAAGGTTGGGGGAAACGTGGGGCATCGGCGCGGCCGGCGCGTGTGCGGCCCGCGCCTGCGTGATGTCCGATGCGGGTCGGTCAGCCACGCGTTTGCCGACGATCGACGCCGATGCGTCGGAGCGTTGAGATCCTCGGTGTCCGTATCAGCGCTCGGGAGCGAGGGCGCGTGCGATCCATCGCCGATAGGTTTCGTACGGCATCGCACCGAGCGTCGGCACGTCGTTCCCCACCATCATGACGGCAGGTACGCCGGTGACACCATGGGCGAGTGCGTCCTGATGCTCCGCTATCACGCCTGCCCCCGCCTCGGGCGTGAGCGCGAGCTCGAACGCCGATTCGGGAAGACCACATTCCAGCCAGAGCGCGTGCAGCGTCTCGCGCTTGCTGATGTCACGACTTTCCGTGAAGTACGCGCGCAGGAGGCGCTCGTGCATGCGGCGAAACGCATCGGCATCGACCATCGCGGCGGCTTTGGCGGCGGCGTGTGCCGGGACGCTGTGGGACGGCGGACCCTCGTCGCTCGCCCACGGCCGGAACTCGGGTGCATCGGCCTCGGCCGCGGGCCGAAGCCACGATTGCGTGTAGGCGCGAAAGCGTTCGAGCGAGCGTCCGGGATCGGGCGTCGGCCGCAAGAGAAACGCGCGCCACTCGACCCGCAGCGACTCTCCGAACTCTTCCTCGAGACGGCGAATGCGGGCGGTGCCGAGATAGCACCACGGACACAGGTAGTCGGACCACACGACCAGTCGAACGATGGGATCTGGCGTTGCCACGTGTGTGCGCTACATGGTGATGCTTTTTCGATCAAGCTGGCTTGTCCTGTGGAAAGCTGTGTGGCCGCCGGGCCAACTGGATCACCGCTTCCGCCCCTCGTGCCACGAACGGACGCGCGCCGTAACCGTTTCCGCCACCCGCCGGTGCCCTTCGCCCGCGTAGTGACCGTCGTTCGGTTTCAAGAAGAGGTCGTCGAAGGGTGGACACGCGCGCGTCTCGCAGAGCGATGTGATCGGATCGATCAATAGATGACGGGTTCGCATCCGGTCGAGAAGACCGGCGTAGGGGACCACACCCGTCGACATCCATGCGCGTATGTCCTCGCGCCTCGGGAGCAGGACGATCCAGAACTCGACGCCGTCCGCCTCGACCTCCTTCTGGAACTCCTCGAGGATCCGAAGCGTGAGCGCTCCCGCTTCCGATTCGGGCGCGTAGAAGGACAGCGCTTCCGCGGTTTTCCGCTTCCGCGCCCGAAGCCCCGCCTCGAGCACACCCCAGAGACGAAGCCGCACAGGCGTCCCGGAGTAGTCGGCTTCGTCGTAGAAGTGCTCGAAGCGGCGCATCTCCCAGGACGGGAGTCGCCGGAGCGTGGAAGGAACCTCGGAAGGAGGAAGGGCAGGCACGTTCAGCAGCGCGAGCTCGCCGTCCCGCAGGAAGAATCTCGGCTTCGAGAAGGGGATGCGGGTCTTCCAATAGAAGAGCGGCCGGAGCAGATTCACGTTCCGCTCTACGTCCTCGGCTTGAAATCCCAACAGCACGAGTGAGGCACGAAGCTCCTTCTTCGTCTTCCTCCATCTGAGCAGGGCCTGGTCGATTCCGTATCCGCCGACGCCGAAATTGAGCACCTCGCAAGAGATGCCTGCGGTCCCCAAGCTCTCCTGGAGTCGATGGCCCCAGGAGTCCTCGAACGGGACTCCGTCGCCGTGGGTGAAGGAATCACCGTAGAGGGCGATTCTGAGGGACGGTGGCGTTCGGGATGACGCTCCTTCGGACCTCGTGGTGGAGCCTCGAGCACCCGCGGCGTCATAGGCGGACATCCCGTCCTGGCAGCGTCCGTTCGGTCTCGGCGCCCAACCGAGGTCGGGGTCGTATCCGCGACACGAGACTTCGTCCGCCTGCGCGAGGATCCTTTCGACGCGGTGGATGGGAGGCCGGAACGGCCGCAGCCGCACTGGTCCGAAGCTGACGTTCCCGTCATCGTCGACGACAGAGAGCAACCTCACGAGGCCCTCCGCCAACGCGAGCGCGGCGACGAGTGTGCCGAGCGCGAGAAGCCAGTTGAGATCGCGCCGCGTCTTTCGCGAGTCCTCTACGGATCCCACCTAACTCCTCCGCCGGAAGCTGAACCGGTTCGCGCCTTCCCGTATCACGCAGCGCCATGGACCGGTGACGCGTGATCCGCCAGTCGCTACTGTCTCCCCAACCGACAGTCAGTGCTTTCTTGCGCGCTTGCTCCGCCTCGATCCCGGAAGAATGTCCGACGTTCTCGATCAACGCATTCTGAGTTCGATTCCAGCTCGCCGCATTCCAATTTTCTTTCGACGCATCGGCGGTTAGCGATGGTGGCGCGGCGGCTTCTCGGGCTGCGCGACGATGCCGTCGGACGCTGGACTGTTCCAGGACGGCGCACTTTCGCGGTGGTGTGCGACAGCTCGTCACACAAATTTCTCTAACTTTCTCCTAGATTTTCCTTGACACCTTGCCCGACCCAAGGCAGCCTCGCACCCGCTAGTAGAGCTGGCTCGATGACTCCCCCCGTTTCCGTCGCTCGAGCGACCTCACCCATTCAAAACAGTATGCGATGGAAACGCCGCGACTGGTGCGCAGAAGCACCGTCGAACACAACGAGACGACAGCCACTCCACCTACCCATGAGGCGAACCGCACATGAACCGAACACCCGCTTTGTCCCGGATCCTCGTTGCTCACAGTCGCAATTCCGTAACACATAGTCACCGTCGATCGATCTCCCTTCGAAGGGGAATCGGTTCCGCCCGCCGCGCGCCGGTGTTGGGCGCGCTCATAGTCGGCGCGCTGCTGATCGGCTCGAGTACTGCCGCGAATGCTCAGTTCTGCGTGGGCAACCTGCTCTCGAACGCGAGCTTCGAGCAGCACACCGGCGCCACCAACAGCATCGGCGACCCGATCCCGACGGTGTGGGTCCTCGAAAGCGGCGAGAACGGCGCCACCACCGCGTTCAGTCCGCCCGACGGCATGTGGGTAGGCTACGTCTGGGGCATCCCCTCGAGTAACCCCGGTGTCATGTCGCAACAGGTGAGCGCCGTCGCCGGCGTCACCTACAACATGACCTTCTACAGCGGTACGCATATGCCGTCCGTGAACCCGACGATCGCGATCCGATTCTACAACGCGGCCAACGCCGAGATCGGAACGCCCGCGATCCACACGATCACCACCGACATCGACGTCGCACCCAACACTTTGGGCGGTCCCTTCATGCTCTCTGCGACGGCTCCCGCGGGGGTCTCGTATCTCAAGGTGATCTTCCGCGATCCTTCGAGCACGAGCGCGGGCGCGAAGGGTGATGCGCTCTGTTTGACGACTTCGGTTACGCCGACGCCGACGAGGACCCCGACGCGAACGCCGACCCGGACCCCGACACCCACACTGACGGTGACGAGGACTCCAACGCCCACGCTGACGGCGACGAGGACTCCAACGCCCACGCTGACGGCGACACCGACCCTGACCGCAACGCCGACGAGAACCGCGACGCCTACGGTGACGCCGACGCCGACCGCTGACCGCAACCCCGACGCACGCGACTGACGCGACGCCGACGCTGACGGCAACGCCGACCGGACTGCGACACCTACCGTGACCGCGACGCCGACCGTGACAGCGACACCCACCGTGACTGCGACGCCGACCGTGACCGCGACGCCGACCGTGACGGCGACGCCCACGGTGACCGCCACGCCGACCGTGACCGCCACGCCCACGATGACACCGACGCCGACCGAGACGGCAACGCCGACCGAGACACCAACGCCGACGGAGACGGCGACGCCTACTCAGACGCCGACCCCGACGACGACCGCAACGGCGACGGTGACGCCGACACCCACCGAGACCGCGACGCCAACAGCAACGCCTACGCCGACGGTGACGGCGACGCCCACGGAGACGCCGACCCCGACGAGACGGCCAACGCCGACCGCGACGGAGACGGCGACGCCGACCGCAACACCAACGCCGACAGCGACCCTGACGCTGACCGCAACACCGACGGCGACGCCGTCACCGATCAATCACTTCCACTGCTACGAGATCGATCGGCCCTACCCGGAACCCTTCATCGGCATGCTGGGTCTCACGATTGCGGACGCCTTCGGTACCCGCGACGTGGAGCTCGTCCGACCGACGCGCCTGTGCGCTCCGTCAGACAAGAACGGCGAAGACCCGACGGCACCGCTCGATCCCGGGCATCTCATCGGCTACGATATCAAGCACGCGTCACCGGCCTTCTTGAAGCTCCAGGATCAGCAGATCGAGAACCAGTTCGGCCTGCTCACCGTCGACCTGGCCAAGCCCGACCTGCTCCTGGTGCCGGCCGCGAAGGATCCTCTGCAGCCGCCAGGGCCGCTCGCGCCGGGATCCATCAACCACTTCACGTGCTATCGAGTGCGAGGCGCGAGGTTCAAGATTGCTGGACTCCAGATCGAGGACCAGATCGCCCCGTACCTGGTGGACATCAAGAAGCCGTTCCGGGTGTGCGTCCCCACCGACAAGGAGGGCGAGGGCATCGTCGATCCGACGCAATCCTTGGCGTGCTACAAGGAAAAGAGCACCCCGAAGCGGCCTCCCTACGACGGTCCGTTCTTCGTCGACGACCAGTTCGGGGCGAGGACCCACTTCATCACGAGGACGCGGGAATTCTGCGTGCCGACGGCGTTCCTGGGGACGCCGTAGACGAAGTGATTCGCGAGATCCGCGTCAGCTAGCCCGAGCTCTTCCACGACGGCGATGACGACTTCGGCGGCTTCCGCCGCCGGAGTCGCACCGTCGCGCGGCTGGTTTTCACGCCGGCGTTCCGTCTAGCATGTGTCGGCCATGCCCCGCCCGGCGCCGACGATCGACCCGGCTCGCTACTACGCCGACGTCACCGCTCAATACGCGCGCTACGCCGGCGCGGCGCGCGGCTGGCACCACGGCGTCTGGGAGCCGGACGTGCGCGGCCACGTCGCGTCCCTGGTGCGCTCGAACGAGATGCTGCTGCGTGGCCTCGACGTCGGTCCGGCCACCGAGGTGCTCGACGTCGGCTGCGGCGTGGGCGGATTCGCCGTGTGGGCGGCGCGGCGATTCGGATGCCGGGTGACGGGGATCACGCTCTGCACCGAGCATCCGGCGCTCGCCGCCGCGCTTGCCGCCGAGCACGGGGTCGCGGGGCGTTGCCGTTTCCTCGCCATGGACATGGATCGGCTCGCGCTGCGTGACGAGCGGTTCGACGTGGTGGTGAATCAAGAGACCTTCTGCCACGCAGCGGAAAAGGCCCGCTACCTCGCGGCGGTCTTCCGCGTCCTGCGACCGGGCGGCGCCTGGCGTGCGGTCGACTTCTCGGTGCAGGAGGCGATGCTCTCGCCCGTGGCCGAGCGCGCCCTCGGCGCGGTCTGCGCCGGCTTTCACATCGCCTCGCTCGCGCGTGCGTCCGAGGTGGAGCGCTTCCTCGCCGCCGCTGGATTCCAGGACGTGGCCACCCGCGACGTCACCGCCGAGACGGTTCCCTCCGCAGATCTGATTCTCGGAAAATGTCGCGGTCCGCGCTGGCTCATGCAGCTTGGCCTCGACTGGATCATCTTCTCGCGCCATCCGCGCCGCCGCGCCAACCGCCGCGGGCATGTTCTCGCCGCGCAGGCGTACGGCACCGGGCTCAAGCGCGGCTACTTCCGCCACCTGTTCTATGCGGCGACCCGACCCCCTCAGGGCAGGACGCCGGCCTGAAACAGGCCGGAGGGATCGAGCTCTCGTCTGAGCGCGCACAGCCGCTCGTACTCGCCACCGTAGAGCCGCACGGCGCGCTCCGCGTCCAGGCGGTGGACGCCGTACAGGTAGGGGCGTCCGCCGAGATCGAGACAACGCTCGAGACAATCGTCGAGTGTCGCGCGGACGAGGTCGAGCGCGACGTCGTCGTGCGGCGGCACCATGCAATAGAGGCCGACTCCGAAGCGGAGCGCGCCCGATGCGCCCGCCGCGGCTTCGAGCGGGAACTGGTTCCCCGCCGAGCGGATGCCGACCAGGTACACCGCCTTCAAGCAGCGTCCGAAGGCGCCGGCCTTACGACGGCGCGCGAGATGGGCGGCGAAGGCGCCGAGCGCGTCGAGGGAGAGAAGATAGTCCGCCCACACCCGACGGCTGCGACCGAAGCGTGCCAGCCAGAGCGACACGGTGAGGCTGCGCCAGAAGCGATAGCGTGCGGACGCGAGGCGACGGAGCGGCACTCCCGACGCGAAGCCGGCGGGCGGCCGGGCGCCGCGGGCATCGCGCCAGCGCGGGAAGGTCGCGCCCGCGGTCGCGCGCACCCGTCCGCGCGAGTCGACGGCCTTGAAGAGCGCCGGTGCCCCGTCGTCGCCGGACAGCCACTCGAGACCGTCGACCAGCGCCGTCAGGCTGGCGTACGAGCGCGTGAACAGGACCGTCACGCGACGGTGCGGTATCGTCCGGAGGACGGCCTTCACGATCACACCGACCTGGCCGAGCCCGGCGAGGCTCCAGCGAAAGAGCTCGCCGTGCTCCTGGCGCGAGCACCACACGGCGCTGCCGTCCGGCCGCACCAGGCGGAGCCGTTCGACGAGGTCGACCTGCGCGCCGTGCGCGATCGAGTCGATGCCGTAACAGCCGACCGCGAGCGTGCCGCCGACCGAGAGATCGAGGTAGTCCGCCAATACCGGGACACTCAAACCGACGCGATTGAGCGCGTGCTCGACCTCCCGCCAGCTGCGGCCTGCCGGCACCTCGGCGAGATCGCCCGGAAGCACGCGGACGGGTGCGTCCCCGCGCACCAGATTGACGATCACCATGCCGCGTCCGAGCGACTGACCGTTGCAGGAGTGACCCGCACCGCGGACCGTCACCTCGACGCCGTGCGCACGCGCCAGCGCCAGGGCCTGCGCCACGTCCTCCTCGTTCTGCGCCTCGACGGCGACCAACGGCACGACGCGCCGGAGGCGCCCGAAGTCGCTCGACCAGTGCGCGGTCTCCTGCGGCAGCACGTGCACCGCCCCCGAGACGCGGCGACGAAGCTCCCGGGCGAGGCGTTCGCTCGCGGATGCGTCTCCCTCGCCAGCCGGCGCGCCGGTCGGGGACGCGCGCGTCAAGTGGTGCGCGCGCGTCGTCGTGTCACCGGGGCGGGCGCCATCCGTTCGAGTGTGCGGGTGGCGTCCCACTCGGGGCGAAGCTCGTCGCCCCGCACCCATGTCAGGCCGATCGCGTAGGCGAGATTGGCGGCGATCGTCACGCCGTAGACGAAGTAGATGAAGGCGAACCCGGTATCGAACTGGAGCCGGCAGTTCTGATCCGGACAGGACGTCGGCACCCAGCACGTCGCGGAGTCTTGCAGCGACGTGTCGCAGGCGAATCCGCACAGGCCGTCGTGGCAGGGATACTGCTCGACCATCCCGCCGATGACGATCGAGCCGTAGAGGAGCGAATTGCCGATCAACCACAACCACGCGACCGGGATCGAGAGCCCCTTGAGGCGGACCCGCCAGAACAGCGTACTCACGTAGTTGATCGACATGACGAGGATGACGAGCGCATAGGCCTCGTTGATGTAGACGTCCTGGTAGAAGGTGATGAACGCCCACTCCCCGTAGGTCACGATCAGCAAGAGCAGGACCACGGCAGGCGTCATCCATTTCCCGATCTGCGGCCAGAAGCGGGGATGCTCGGCGGAAAACCAGAGAAACTGCCAGAAGAGCGTCAAGTGCAGGACGAACCAGCCGCGCCACATCCAGAGGAGGGCAGGTGCCTCCACCATGCGGCGGAACAGATGCGGGTAGAGCGCCGGGCCGGGGAACGCGCAGATGTACACCAGCCCGAGCAGGCCGACGATCCCGAAGATCGGCATGCCGTAGCTGCGATAGCGGAAGCCGTCGACGACGATCCAAATCACGGCCACGGTGAGAATGACGTACGAGAGCGAGATCATCACGCCGGCGAGGGGTGCGCCCGGCCCGACGAAGACAGGGTGAAGCGGATTGCCGCGGAGCTGGTCCAGTATGCTCTGCATCGTTCGCCCTCCTTCAACGTGTCGCGTCGAGCAGCGTACGGGCGTCGTGAAGATCCGCCTCGGCGTGTCCCTCGGTGAATCGCGCCAGCAACGGCTCGACGAGCCCGCGTGCCTCGTCGCGTCGGCTCTCGGCCAGGCGCAAGCGGCCGAGGCTCACCGCCGCCCGCAGCTCGAGCATGCGCGAGCCCTGCTCGCGCGCGACCTGCAGCGCGGTTGCGTATGCGTCGGCGGCGGCGATCCTGGCGTCGGCATCGTCGGGCGCCGCGCTTCGCAACAGCAAATCGCCGCGCGTCCGATGGAGCTCCGGAAGCCACAGCCGCTCGCCGCTCTCGTCGAGGATCCGCAGCCCGTCGTCGATGATCGTGAACGCCTGCTCGATCCGTCCGACCCACGCCAAGCCCTCGGCAAAGAGCGCGGCGAAGTACCCGTACGCAGCGCGCGAGCCGGAAGCGCGGAAGCGCGCGAATGCCGCGGCGAGCTGCGTCACCGCCTCGTCGGCCGCCGGCATCCCGATCGCCGCTGGATTGGCGAGGACGGCCCAGGCGGTGAACATCTGCGCCTGGTCGTGCCAGATCGGAAAGCCGCGCTCTTCGCACAGGTCATGCAGCTCGCGGGCGTGCTCCGCTACCGCGGCGGCGTCGCGACGACATTGATGGAACTCGGCGCCCGAGAACACCAGCGCGCACGCGAGCGTGAGGGCATGCCCGACCTCGCGGGCACGCTCGAGCGCGATGCTGGCGCGCGCGCGGGCACGGTCGGGATACCCGAGGTGCCAGAGTGTGACGGTCGCGAACATGTGAGCCGCGACGAGCGCGTCGCACTCCAGCATCTCGAGCGCGAGGCGGTCATCCGTGGGCGAGGTCGCGGCCACCCCGTCGAGCCATTCGAGCGCGGTCGCGAACTGGCCGAGCGGAAAGACGCGAATGCCTGCGAGCAGGTCGCCGACCGTCGTCAAGCGCGGATCGCCGAGCTGTCGCGCCAGCTCCTGGATGCGCTCGATGATCGCGGCGGTCCGGTCGTGCTCGCTCCGCAGCAGGTGGTATTGGAACAGCCCGACGAGCGCTCCGAACTGCGCGATCTGGTTGCCGAGGCCCTCGCACAGCTCGAGCGCGCGGGTGAGCACGCGGACGACGTCGGACGCCGGATAGCCGCGCGTCGCGCGAAACGCCCCGCCGAGCGCCATCAAGAAGCCGAGCTCGCGCCCATCCCGCTCCGGCGTCGGCGCGCTGCGTGCGAGAAGATCGAGGCCGGCGTTCAGATGCACGACCGCTTCCACGGGGGCGGAGCGTCGCAGGGCGAGCTCGCCGGCGCGCAGCCAATACCCGATCGCCGGCTCCGCGAGGCTCGCCTCCGTGTAGTGCCGGGCGATGGCCTCCGGGTGCAGCTCGGCCCAGTGCGGAAACCGCTCCGCGATCGTCCGGGCGATGCGCTCGTGGTAGTCGCGACGCACGCGCTTGAGGAGGAGATCGTAGGCGGTGTCCTGGATGAGCGAGTGCCTGAAGGCGTACGTCGCGTCCGGGGGCTGCCCGCGCTCGACCAGTAGCTCCGCGGCGACGAGCTGCGCCAGCCCGTGCCGCAGGGTCGCCTCGTCGAAGGGTGACACCGCCGCCAGCAGCTCGTAGCTGAATTCCCGGCCCAGAACCGACGCGAGCTGCGCCACTGGCTTTGCATCCGCGAGTCGATCCAGACGCGCGGTGAGCGATCCCTTGAGCGTGGTCGGGATGGAAAGCGTGACGAGCTCGGTCGAGAGCTCGTACCCCGCCTCGCCCAGGCGCAGCACGTCCCCCTCGAGGATCGCCTTGGTGAGCTCCTCGACGAACAACGGCACTCCGTCGGTGCGCGACGTGACGTGCCGCAGCACCTCGAGCGGCAAGGTCCGCTCCCCGGCGACGTCGCAGGCGAGCGTGCGGAGATCGCTCTCGCCGAGACCACGGAGCGTGATGCGCTCGGCCGCCAGCCCGGGCAGGTCGGCCACGGGTCGACTCGTCGCCACCAGGTAGACCCCGAGCTCCTCGGCACGCGCCGCGAGGTGCGCCGCGAACTCGCGTGTCGACGGATCGGCCCAATGAAGATCCTCGAGCGCGAACACGACCGGCGAGCTCGTCCCCCCGCTTGCAATCACCTCGAGCAGCACTGCGAAGATGCGCTCGCGCTGCTTCTCCGAGCTCATCTCCGTGGGCGGCTCATGGGTCGTGACCGGGAGCCCGAGCAAGGCGGCGAGGACCGGCATGGCCTCGTCGGCGCGAACGCCGAGCGCATCGACGGCGGTTTCGAGCTGACGCCGCTTCTCGTCCTCCGGCGCGTCCGCGGCGAGCGCGAAGGTATCCTCGAGCAACGCGATCAGCGGGCCGAGCGGGCTCGTCGTCTCGTAGGCCGAGCACGCGCAGGAGAGCCAGCGATGGGGGGTGTCGGCGAGCTCTGCTGCGAACGCCTGTACCAGATGGGATTTCCCGATCCCGGGCTCGCCGACGACGAGCGTCGCGCCACCGATCCCACCGGCGGCGCGGCGGAAGCCAGCGCGCAGCGTGTCGAGCTCGAGCTCACGACCGACGTGTCGCCGTCGTGGACCGGCGCCCGGCCGGGACGGTTTCGCGGCTGCGAGCACGCGAAACACCTCGACCTCGCCGGAAATCCCCTTGAGCACGTGCGCGCCGCGTGGCTCGCACGCGAAGTGCGGCGCGATCAGGCGATGGGTGTGCGCGCTCACCAGCAGCGTGCCGGGCTCAGCCAGCGCTTGCAGGCGGGCGGCGACGTTCGGCGTCGACCCGAAGGCGGAACGCTCGCGCATCTCCCCGGTACCGAGCACGCCCACGACCACCGGCCCGGTGTCGATGCCGACCCGCACCGCGATCTCGACGCCGCGGCCCGCGAGTCGCACGTTCACCTCATCGACCTGCGCGAGCATCGCCAGGCCTGCCAGCACCGCCCGCCGCGCGTCGTCGTCGTGCGCGCGCGGGTATCCGAAGTAGGCGAGAAGGCCATCGCCGAGATACTGCGCGAGGTACCCGTCGTAGCGCTCGACGACCAGGGTCGCCGTCTCTTGCCAATCCCCGAGCACGTCTTGCAGATCCTCGGGATCGAGCCGCTGCGCGAGCGCGGTCGACCCGACGAGGTCGCAGAAGAGCACGCTCAGGTCGCGTCGCTCGGCGTCGTCGTCGCTTCGCAGTCGGCGGCCGCAACCGGCGCAGAAGCGAGCGGCCTTTACGTTCAGCGCGCCGCAGCCGTCACAGGCCGTCACGCACCGCTCCCCGCCGCGCCGATCACGGTGACGACTTCACGAGCGTCGCGTCCTCGACGTTCCACGCGCATCGGCAGCCCGGCGCGTGGGCGAAGGGTAATGCTGCGGGCAAGCCGCTCCACCGGCCGCGCGTCGAGGGGGCGCAGGCGCCAGTGGCGGCCGATGGTGGCGAGGGCGAGCACGCCCGCCATCCAAGCGAACGGCATGCCGATGCACATCCTCGGGCCGATCCCGAACGGCAGGTATGCGCCGGGGGGCAGCTCGCGTTCGAAGTCTGCCGTCCAGCGTTCCGGCGCGAAGCGCTCGGGATCGGGAAAGAACCGCGCGTCGCGATGCAGCACCCACTGGCACACCTCGACGATCGCCCCGCGCGGGATCGAGCGGCCACCGAGCTCGACCGCCTCGCGCGCGCTGCGTCCCATGGCGGGCACGGGGGGATAGAGCCGCATCGACTCCGCGAGCAGCTGCCTGGTGTAGGGCAGACGAGACACGTCGTCCGCGGTCGGCAGCCGTTCTCCCAGCACCTCGTCGAGCTCCGCGTGCCAGGTGCGCTCCACCTCCGGGTGCTGCGCCAGGAGATGCCAGCTCCACGCCAGCGCGTGTCCGGTCGTGTCGTGCCCGGCGAGAAAGAGGGTCATGACCTCGTCGCGCACCTGCTCCGCGGTCATGCGGCGGCCGTCCTCGTCCGTCGCGTCGAGCAGCATCGACATCACGTCGTCGCGCCGTCCATCGCCAGCGCGCGCGGCGATCATGCGATAGACGAGCGCGTCGAGCGTCGCCCGCGCCCGCCACACGCGCCGCGCCGCCGGAATTGGCAGCGCGAGCAGGAGGCGTGAGCCCGGGAGCAGCAACATGCCGAACCCGCGCGCGAACGTCTCGAGGGCGCGCGCGGCGCTTTCGGCTTCCGCGGTCTGGAGGTCGGTGTCGAAGAGGCTCTTGGCGACGATCCGCTGCGCGAGCCCGAGCATGGCGCGAGCGACGTCGAGGACCTCGCCGTCGCGCCACCCGGCCTCGAGCTCGCCCGCGTAGCGGCTCATCACGTCTCCCCAACGGCCGAGCGCGTCGCGATGGAACGCCGGTTGGATCAGGCGCCGCTGGTGCCGATGCCGCTCGTCGTCGCTAGTGAGGAGTCCGTCACCGAGCAGCAGGCGCGCCTTGCGGAGCGGCGCGCCCTTGGTGAAGCTGCGCTGCCGGACGACGAAGGCTTGCTGCACGAGCGCCGGGTGGCCGAGGAGGTAGAGGTGCTGCGTGCCGAGCCGGACGTGCGCGAAGTCCCCCTGCTCGGCGGCAAGCGCCGTCAAGAAAGTGATCGGATCCCGCCACAGCGCCAGCAGCCGCCGCGGTAGTGAGCCCGCCGTCGGGCTGCAGCGCCGGCCTGCGCGGCCGCGCGCTGCTCCTCCACTCTCGGCCGCCGCGCCGGTTGGCCGGCAGTCGTCGTGGTGCTCGAGGTTCGCATGCACGGACCGGTCGACCGCCCTTCTTGCTAGGGTCGATCCGGTCGGAGACCGAGACCGACACCGACCGTCATCAGGACCGTCACCGTCCGCTCGATCGTGATCAACGTGCCGACCGCCGGCCTGCCGAGTCGCCGGCGCAGCATCGTCACCCAGGAGCCGACGGTGAGTACGCCGGAGAGCCCGAGCATCGCCTGATAGGTCGCGTTCGTGCTTTCCCGGATGACGGGGATCATCAAGAGCGCGAGCCCGACCGACAAGGCAGCCAATCCGGCGTGGCTGGTCGACTCGACACCCCATACTGTCGCGGACGTTCGGAGACCGTAGGCAGCATCACCCCAGGCGTCCTCCGCCGTCTTGATCAGCTCACCGCCGAACCGCCCGGCGATGCATGCGGCAACGATGATCACGTAGCTGGCACTCGGCGGCGTGACGAGCATCCAGCAGGCCAGCGCGTAGGTCGAGACGAGAGCGACCACGACGTTACCGACGACCGGCGTGCGCTTGAGCCGGAGCGTGTAGGCGGCGCTCGCCATCGTGACGACGCACGCCGCGACGAGAAAGGTCGCGCCGACGACCGCGGCCAATGCCAACGCTGCCGATGCGAGGCCGCCACTCGCCGCCAGCGCTACCTCGCGGCTCACGCGCCCGGAGACGATCGCCCGCCCGGGCTTGTTGATCGCGTCCTCGCCGATGTCGTGCCAGTCGTTGAAGACCACCGACGCCGCGAACAGCAGCGTATTCGACATCGCGAGCTCGAGGACGCGCGAGCTGTCGACCGAATCGAGGGCGGCGAGGCGGGACCCGATGCAGGTCGCCCCAAACGCGACTGCGGCGTCGGGGAGCCGCCAGAGAGCGGCGTGAGCCGACAGCGCGGCCAGGGGATTTGCCATGCTGATCCTGAGATGCCGGCGCGACAAGTACCGGGTCAGGGTTCCGGCCGTCAAGGATCATGGGTGGCGACGCCTTCCATCCCGCGCTCCAGTTTCAACCTGGCACCGCGTGCGCGGGTGTGGAATGTGCGCCAGGATGGAGCAGTTCGAGACGGGTCATGATAGTCGACCAGGAACGCTGAAGAGTCGCGGCCACTGCGCTGATGTGCCAGTCGTGCTCGGCATCGGGGCCACCACACAACGAGGGGAGACGTCACGTGAGAAGCGAATCGATCGAGTATTCTGTAGGAAGCCTCGGTTGCCGCGGCGAATTGATCTACGACGAGACGGCCGCAGGTCAGCCGCTCCTTCTCATGGCGCCCAACTGGCGCGGTGTGACGGAGGGGAACGTTGCGGTCGGCCGGTCGCTCGCCGCCGCGGGGTATGTCGTCTTCGTGGCCGACATGTTCGGCGAGGGAAAGGGCCCGACCGGCACCGAGAATCCGGTGGAGTTCCTGGCGCCGTTCATCGAGGACGTTGCCGGGAGGCGTCGTCGGATCGCGGCGGCGTTGGACACCATGACCAGGGAATCCACGGCACGCGGTATCGGCGACGGCAAGCGGCGGGCGGCGATCGGGTACTGCTTCGGCGGGAGCAACGTGCTCGAGCTCGCGCGCGCCGGTGCCGACGTCGCGGCGGTCGTCTCCATCCATGGTCTGCTGTCGACGGCAGCGCCGGCGAAGAAGGGCGACATCAAGGCTGCCGTGCTGGTCCTGCATGGCGCGGCCGATCCGCTGTCACCGAAGGCCCACCGCGACCAGTTGGAGACCGAGATGGAAGCGGCAGGCGCGCGCTGGTACGCGCTCACCTTCGGCCACGTGGTGCACGCCTACACCGACCCCAAGGCCGACATGCTGCCGGTGGCGAAATACGACGAGCCGGCGACGCGCCACGGCTATGCGCTCGCACATGCTTTCATCGCGGATGCATTGGCGAAGAAGCTTTGACATAAGGAAACGATGACTGATCTGTGGCGCAATGGTGCTGGCGAGCTCGCGGCGATGATCGCCCGCAAAGAAGTCTCGTCGCGCGAAGTCGTCGACGCTCACCTGGAGCGGATCGACGCCGTCAACCCGAAGTTGAACGCCGTGACCCGGGTGCTCGCCGAGGAAGCGCGCGCCGCCGCGGCCGAAGCCGATCGTGCCGTTGCCATGGGCTCGCCGCTCGGACCTTTACACGGGGTTCCCTTCACCGTGAAGCAGAACATCGACCTCGTCGGCTCCTCGACGAACTGGGGGCTGCCGGCACTCGCAGAGGCAGTGCCGCCGCTCGATTCGCCCGTCGTCGAACGGATGAAGGCGGCAGGCGCGATCCCGATCGGACGCACCAATTGTCCGGACATGGCGCTGCGCCTTCACACGGATTGCGCGCTCTACGGGCTGACGCGCAACCCCTGGCACCCGGGCCGAACGGTGGGCGGCTCCTCGGGTGGCGAGGGCTCGGCCCTGGCCTCAGGCATGAGCCCCATCGGTCTCGGCAACGACATCGGCGGCTCGCTGCGCAACCCGGCTACGTGTTGTGGGATCGCGTCGTTGAAGCCGTCCGCCGGCCGCGTGCCGCTGTGTACGACGATCCCTTCGGTCGATGGACCGGCCTCCTTCCAGCTCATGCCCGTCGAAGGCCCGATGGCGCGTTGCGTGGCCGACGTCCGGCTCGGCCTCGGCATTCTGGCGGGCCGCCATCCCCGCGACCCGTATTCCGTGCCCGCGCCAATAGTGTCGCCGCGGGCCGCGGGCCGTCCGCTGCGCGTGGCCGCACTGCCGGAGCCTCCGGGCGGGTCGACGGATCCGCGCGTCGCGGCTCGTGTGCGCGCCGCGAGCGACGTGCTCGCGGCCTCCGGCTACGACGTCGTCAGTGACGTTCCTCCCCGATTCGAGGAAGTGGTTGCCACCTGGATGGCCTTCCTCGTGACCGATATCCGTCTGCTGACACCCACGATCGCACCGCTCATGTCGGAAGACGCCAATCGTTTCCTCCGCTTCTTCATGGAAGCCATGCCGGTGCTCGACCTGGAAGGCTACACCGGGGTGTTGATGACACGGCAATCCCTCATGCGGGATTGGCAGCAGTGGTTCACCGGAGTCGATCTCATGCTCACGCCGACGTGGACTCAGCTGCCGTTCGCCCACGGCTGGGATGCCGCGACCCACGAGAACGCGTTGGCGGCGATGGAGCTTGCCCGCTGTGTCACGATCGCCAATCTCCTGGGTCTTCCGGCGGCGTCTGTCCCGACGGGTCTCGTCGACGGGCTTCCCGTCGGCGTGATGATCACCGGCGACCGCTTCGCCGACGACAAGACGCTCGACGCGGCGGAAGTCGTCGAGGCGGCGTTCGGCGTCGCGACGCCGATCGATCCCGTCACGGCGTAACCGCTCCATCGTGCGGCTGCGATCTCCCGGCGCGAACGCCGACCCATGCGCACGCTCGTACTGACTCGCTCCGAGGTCGAGAACCTCCTCGATCCGGGCGCGCTGCTTCCCGGACTTCGCGCCGCCTTCCGTGCCTACTCGCTCGATCCGGGCATGCGCGCGCAACGCGTGCGCTCGTCGCTCCCGGGCCCTGGCACCGTCGCCGTCCTGTTCCCCGGGACGGCCCCTGGCATCCCGGCGTACACGGTCAAGGTCCACGCCAAGTTTCCTGACCAGAGCCCGGCCATTCGAGGCGTGCTCTGTCTGCACGACGTGCAGACGGGCGACCTGCTCGCCGTGATGGACTCGACATACTTGACCGCCGTACGCACGGGACTCGCGAGCGCGTTGGCGACCGACGTGCTCGCGCGCGCTCGGGCCGAATCCGTCGCCGTCGTGGGTGCGGGCGTTCAGGGCGATCAGCAGCTCCGCTCGCTTTGCATGATGCGCTCGATTTCCAGGGTGTGGGTCTACGACACGCTATCCGATCGGGCGGCAGCGTTTGCGGACCGGATGTCGAAGGCGCTCGCTCTCACCGTCGTGGTGAGCCCGTCGGTCGAGGACGCCGTACGCGCGGCCGACATCGTGCTGATCGCCACGTGGGCACGAGCGCCGTTCATCCTCCCGGGCATGCTCGAGGTGGGCGCGCATGTCACGACCATAGGACCGGACGAGCCCGGCAAGTGCGAGGTCAGCGCCGAGGTGATCCGCGAGGCCGTGTTCGTGTGCGACGATCGTGAGCTCGCCGTCAGCATGGGGGCGATCGGCGGCGCCGGTCTCGGGCGCGATGCGATCAGCGCCGAGCTCGGCGAGGTGCTCGGCGGCGTGCATCCGGGACGCACGACGCAGGACGAAATCACCATCTATGGCGGCGTAGGGCTCGCCTTCCAGGACGTGGTTGCGGCGTGGCAGATCTACAGAGCGGCGCGCGTGCGGGGCGTCGGTCGCGAGGTCGACTTCCTCGGTTGAAGAATCAGCGCCGAGCGCTGAAACGTAGGCGCTAGAGCGCCTGGAGCGCCTGGAGCCGCTCGTCGTCGGGCTCGTACGCTGAGCGGAAGAGAACGCCGGTGCTGGCCAGCGCCTCGACGATGAGGTCGCGGACGTCGCGCTCGAACAGGAAGGAGACGTGTCCGCCGTCGTACAGCACCATCCGGGGTTGGTCCCAGTGTCGCCAGAGCTCGCGGGCCTGACCCGGTGGCGCGAGCGCGTCACCCGCGGCGCCGAAGACGAAGCGCCGATCCTTCGCGACGCGCGGCTGAAACGCCAGCGGCGACACGACGCGCAGGAGCCTGTCGATGTTCGTCCAGGGAAAGCCGAGACGCTCCGTGGCGCGGACCATCAAGCCGCGCATGTTCCAGCGCAGCAGCGCCCCGAAGTCGACGGCCGGGATGCCGACGATGACGCAGTCGAGATCGGCCTCGAGCGAGGCGAGCAGTGCGCTGGTGCAACCGCCGAGCGACACTCCGTAGACGGCGACGCGCGGTGCCCCCTCGCGTCGCAGCCACGAGATCAGGCGGCGCGTATCCCACACCGCCTGCGACACGCCGTGGATGGTGTCGATGAAATCGCCGGTGAGAAAGCCGTCACCGCCGCGCCGCCCGCAGCATCGCGGGCCATGGAACGGCACGACCGGGATGGCGACGTTCAGGCCGAGACGGTGGTGCAGCCAGCGCGCATGGAATCCGAGAAAGTCGACGCGCGGATCGCCCATGCGATACGCCGCCGCGCACACCACCCAGGGCCGGGCAGGACCGGGATGCTCGAGCAGCCACGCGTGCGCGGTCCGGTTGGGCTCGAGCGCGAGCCAGCGCTCGCGGCCCGGCTCGTCCTCGTACGGCTCGTATCCGCTCTCGAAGCGGATGTGCCGGTAGCGCACCCCGCGCGACTCGGCGTCGACGACGTCGTAGGTCTCGAGCGGGGGCGGCGTCGCGTGGTACTCCTCCGGCCGGTCGAGCCATCCGCGGTCGCGAAAGACCTCGACGGCACGCTCCACCTCGCCCGCGACGCGCGCGATGTCGAGGAAGACCGACGGCGCCCCGGCGATGAACTCGCTCGCGAAGAACAGCTCGTCGGCCGCAACCTTGAGACGCCGCTTCCAACCCGATCCGGGAGTCGACGCGACCAGCGCCGGGGCGTCGCCGCTGACGTCGAACCAGCGCAGTCCGAGAACCAAGGGAAGTGTCACCGAGCGTACGAGCAGCTCCGCACCCTCGGTTGCCCAGGAGGACATGGTCACGCGTAGCACGGCAGGGCTCCGGCGGGCAACGTTTTCGTTGCGCGGTGCGTCCGGAGCTTGACTCCCCGACAGGGCTGGCTTACGGCTTAGCGCCCCCCTTACGCCTGCGCCGTTCACTGCCGGGCGTGGAGGTTTGCATGCGGTCGTCGAGCTACACGAGACTCTCCGCCCAGGACTACTCCTTCCTCGTCTTCGAGACGCCCACCGTGCACATGCACGTCGCGGCGACCCAGATCTTCGAGGCCGGCCCGCTCCGCACCCCAGACGGTGGCATCGACATCCAGGCTTTCAAGCGCGCGATCGCGGGCATCCTGCATCTGGTTCCGCGCTACCGGCAGCGCTTGAAATGGATCCCGCTCGAGAACCATGCGGTGTGGGTCGACGATCGTCGGTTCCGTCTCGACTACCACATCCGCCACACCGCCTTGCCGCGGCCCGGTGGCGACGAGGAGCTGAAACACCTCTCGGCGCGCATCATGGCGCAGCAGCTCGACCGCGCGCGGCCGCTCTGGGAGACGTGGGTCGTCGAGGGTCTGCAGGGCAATCGCTTCGCGGTGATCAACAAGATCCATCACTGCATGATGGACGGTGCCTCCGGGCGTCGATCTCGCCCAGGTTCTGCTCTCGGTGAACCCCGACCACGAGGTCCACGAGGCACCGCAGTACGTGCCGCGCTCGGCGCCGACGGGTTGGCAGCTCTTCCGCGACTCCTTGCTCCGCCGTCTGGTGTTGCCGCTGCAAGCGGTGCGCGGCTTGCGCGATTTCGGCCGCGAGACCGCGAACATGGGCCACGAGCTGCTGGTGCGCGCACGCGCGATCGCCGACGTACTCGGGTGGGCGGTGCGCCCGGCGTCGGACACGCCGCTCAACGGCCGGCTCGGCCCGCACCGTTGCTTCGACTGGCTGACGATGCCGCTCCCCGACTTCAAGGCGGTCAGCAAGACGCTCGGCTGTACCGTCAACGACCTCGTGCTCGCGACCGTGGCGGGTGCGGTGCGCGAGTTCCTGTTCGCCCGCCGTGTGCATCCCGACGAGATCGACTTCCGCGTCTCGGCGCCGGTCAGCGTGCGCCGCGAGCAGGAGCGCGGCCGGCTGGGCAATCGCGTGTCGTCGTGGATCCTGCAGCTACCGGTCGGCGAGCCCGATCCTCTGAAGCGGCTGACGGCGATCCGTCAGGTCACGCAGGACCTGAAGGCGACCAATCAAGCGCTCGGCGTCGAGATGATGATGGCGATCGCGGAGTGGACACCGACGATGCTGCTGTCGCTCGGCGCGCGCGCGGCGTCCGGACCCATCAACATGATCGTCACCAACGTTCCCGGACCGCAGTTCCCGCTCTACATGCTGGGCGCGCGCCTCCTCGAGCTCTATCCGCAGGTGCCGCTCCTCGAGAACACCGGCCTCGGCGTCGCGATCTTCAGCTACGACGGCAAGCTCTTCTGGGGCTTCAACGCCGACTACGAGCTCGTCCCCGATCTCCGCACCTTCGTGAAGTCGATCGACCGCTCGTTCCAGGCGCTGGCGCGTGCGGCCGAGTCCGCGCGCCCGGCCAGCGCAGCCGCCGGCCCAGCGGCCAGCGATCGAAGCGAGAGTAGCGACACCTCGGCGGAGGGAGACGGCGCCACGCACCGCGCGGGCAATGGTGCGCCGCGTGCCGACGACACGGGATCGGCGGAGAAGCCGGTCCCGCCCGTTCACGTCGTCCGCCGGCGCTGAATCCGGTCGTACGTCCCGGGCGGTGTCGCACCGCCTTCGACGCCTCGACGAGAACTGAGCGATCGGGAGATCAATGAACGAGCCGGCTAAAGCTCCGTGGAAACGCGCCGTGCAGCGGATCTTCATGACGCGCCCCATCACCTGGATCGGGATCAATGTGTTCGGCCGCATCGACCCGATCCTGATGCGGCTCACCAAGGGGCGGCTGTTCAGCAGCAGGGGCATGGGCCTGTTGTCGATCCTGATGACGACCACCGGCGCCAAATCGGGGCAACCACGACAGGTTGCGCTTGCTCGCCTTCGAGGATGGCGCCAACCTCTTCGTGATCGGCTCGCGCGGCGGCAATCGCCCGGCATCCGGGCTGGTATCACAACCTCAGAGCCAATCCGCTCGCGACGGTGGTGTGGATGGGTCGCGAAGAGACACGCATCGCCCACGAAGCGGTGTCGCCCGAGCGCGAGCGCCTGTGGCAGATCGCCATGAGCGTCTATCCGACGTTCGATCGTTACATGGACCGTGCGGGCGGGCGGCGGATTCCGGTGGTCGTGCTGGCGCCGGCGACAGACTGATCGCCTGCGTCATGCCCTCGATCTCGGGCGCGTGCCCTCGACGGGGACCGCCTAGCGCGTCGAGTGACGAGAGGAGGCGACCATGAATCTCGTGCAGTTGTTTCTGCTCGCTACCGGCGGGCTTTTCGGTCGCGATCGGCATCGCGTACATGCTCTGGCCGATCGACTTCGCCGACGCTTGCGGATCTCAGTCTCACGTCGCCGCTCGCCGTCATCGAGATCCAGGGTTTCTACGGCGGGCAACTGGCCGGTATCGGCATTGCCATCCTGCTTGGTGTCTGGAATCGCCGCTTCGTCGCTCCGGCGCTGGTTCTGCTCGCGGCGACGCTGGGAGGCACTGCCTTCGGCCGGCTCTACGGCGTGGTCGCTAGCGGCACGTGTCCGCCCATCATCGCCGGCCTCATGGTCTTGGAAGCGGGAACTGCGATCCTCGCCGGCGTACTCCTCGCGCGCGCGGATCGCGCCTGAGGGCGAGGTCCCTCACTAGGGCGCGTTCACCGTGTCGTTCCCGCCTCCGGAGTCGATCGAGATCGAGCCCGCGACGGCGGTGTTGGTGACCGCAATCGTATCGTCGCCTTTGCCCGTTTTGATGCGCAGATGCTCGCCGATCTCCGACTGGTCGAGCGTGAGCTGGTTGTTGCCGGCGCCGAGGACGAGTTTCACGCCGCCGCCGACATCGACACCTTCCGTGAGACGGACCCTGTCTGAACCGTTGCCGCTTCTCATGAAGACATCCCCGTCGATGCGGGTGAAATCGATCGATCCCCGGTTGTCGCCGGTACCGAGATCCACCTTGGTGTCGCCGTCGATGCCGGTGACGATGACGCCGACGCTGTCATCATCCGGACCTGCCTTGATGGAAAGGTCGCCTCCGATACCGGTGTGAGTCAAGGCGAAGACATCCTCCCCGGCGCCGAGCTTCACCTCGATGCGACCCTGCAGATTGGAGTGGTTGATCTCGAAGTCGTCGCGATCCTTGCCTCCCTTGATCTCGACGTTGTCCACGAGCCTGAGCTCCTCGATGTCGAGGACGTTCTCGCCGCCGCCGAGTTTCAATTGAAGCGTGTCGGTGAATGAGGGCGTGATGAGACTCAGGGAGTCGTCTCCATTGCCGGTCTTGACCAGGAGCGCCTTCCCGCCCATGCCGAAGACGACGCCGAGGACGACGTCGTTCTTGCCGCTACCGAGCAAGAGCTGGGTGTCGGCGGTCACGATCGTACCTTCAATCGTTACTGAGTCGTCGCCGCCACCGGTCTTGATCCTGAGTCTGCCGGCGACCGTCACGAAGTTGAGTGTCACCGAGTTGGGGCCGGTCCCGAGATTCACCTCGACGTCTCGTGTCACACCAGGAACGACGAGGGCGACGGCAGAGCCGTTGACGGTCGTCGTCCCCCCTGGAGTGATGCGCAACTCGTTTGGGTCGAGACCCGCGTCGTCGATGGTCACGACGTTGCCGTCGGCGTCCCCGATGATTTTGAGATTGCCCCCGACGACCGTGGTCTCGAGGTCGTCGGCAACCACCGATGCTGGAGGCATGAGGAGGGCGAGGGCCAGGCCGAGGAGCAGGACGCGATGCATGCGGGATCCGTTGAGACTCCAGATGTGCCCGCGTGCACTCTGCTGGTCAAACGGACGCCCGGAGGGGGTGTCGACAGCCGGCGAATCGTGAGTATCAATGGAAGGCATGCCGAAACTGTACGACGGAGGGTGCCTCTGTGGCGCCATTCGCTATCGCCTCAGCGACGAGCCATTGAGCGTCTACGCGTGCCACTGTACGGACTGCCAGCGCCAGACGGGGACGAGCTTTGCCCTCTCGATGATCATGCGTCGCAGCGCCCTCGATCTGCTTCAGGGTGAGCCGCGGCGGTACGCGGTCACGGTGGCGGGCGGACACGAGAAGCACGGAGCGTTCTGCGCGACGTGCGCCACGCGTCTCTGGGGCGAGCCATCCAAGTTTCCGCGTGTCGTCGTCATCCGTCCGGGTACGTTGGACGACGCCACGTGGATACGCCCGATCGCGCACATCTGGACGCGCAGCGCGCAGCCGTGGGTCGCGATTCCCGAGGGCACGCTCACGTTCGAGACCCAACCCGAAGATCCCATGGCGCTCGTCGACGCCTGGCGGGATCGCTGAGGGAGTTTCCTCGTTCATGCCGGATCGTGTCCGCATCATCGGTAGCTACCTCTCGCCCTACGTGCGGAAGGTGCTGGTGTTCCTCGATCTGAAGGGCGTGCCGTACGAGATCGACCCGATCATTCCGTTCTTCGGCGACGATCGATTCGCGAAAGTGAGTCCGATCAGGCGGATCCCGGTGCTCATCGACGACGCCGTGACGCTCTCGGACTCGTCGGTCATCTGCCAGTACCTCGAAGATCGCTACCCGGCGCCCGCGCTCTACCCGGCGGACGTCGTCGGGCGCGCGCGCGCCCGCTGGCTGGAGGAGTTCGCCGATACGCGCATGGGCGAGGTGCTCATCTGGCGACTCTTCAATCAGGTCGCGATCAAGCCGTTCGTGTGGGGCGAGAAGACCGACAACGACGTCGTCGCCAAGACGCTGGCGGAGGACATCCCGCAGATCCTCGACTATCTCGAAGGCGAGCTGCCGGCGACCGGGCTACGCGTGCGGCGATCTGTCCATCGCCGACGTGGCGATCGCGTGCTTCTTTCGCAACGCCGCCTTCGCGCGCTTCACGATCGACGCGGCACGCTGGCCGATCACCGCCGGCACTGGTCGAGCGCGTCCTCGCACTCACCGCCGTTTCAGCGCCTGGCGCCGTTCGAGGACAAGATGATCCGCACCCCGATCCCCGAGCAGCGCACCGTTCTCGGCGCCATGGGCGCGCCGCTCACCGCCGAGTCCTACGGGACGCGCACGCCCCGCCGCGGCGTCATGCAGATCTGAGCGACGGATCGTCGGCACGCTCGGGTTCCGGCGCTGTCTTCGATTGTTCGTGGGCGGCGCGGATGCGCTCGAGGAACTGCGCGACGGCGTCGATGGCGTGCGCGCAGCGTACGGAATGGAAGATGTCGAACGCATGCTGCGCGTGCGGCAGCTCGGCGTAGACGACCGGCTGGCGCGACACGTTTCGCAACGCCTCGACGAAGTGGCGGGCATCCTCGACGAAGGCGAGCGAGTCGTGCGTGCCGTGGATGATGAAGAAGGGCGGCGCGTCGGCACGCGCGTGCGCGATGGGTGATGCGCGCTCCCAGCCCTCGGGGTCGTCCGTGGGCGAGCGCTTCATGACCAGACGCTGCAGGAAGGGCGCCATCGAGGCCTTGCCGCGTACGCCGTGGCGGTCGAGGAAATCGTACACGCCGTAGAAGGGGACGCAGGCGGCGACCGACGTGTCGACGTGCTCGAAGCCGGGCTGATACTGGGGATCGTTCGCCGTCAGCGCGACGAGCGCGGCGAGATGGCCGCCCGCGGAGCCGCCGGTCACGACGACGAAGTCGGGGTCGGCGCCGTACTCGGCGCCGTGCTCGCGGATCCAGGCCAGGGCGCGCTTCACGTCGATCAGGTGATCGGGAAATTTAGCGCGCGGGCTCAAGCGATAGTTGGGCGCGACGCACACCCAGCCGCGCGCCGCCATGTGGTTCATGAGCGGCAGGCCCTGCTGGTCCTTGCGGCCGATCGTCCAGCCGCCGCCGTGGATCTGCAGGAGGGTGGGGCAGGGGCCGGACGCGCCGCGCGGACGGTAGATGTCGAGCATGTTGCGCCGCCCGGCTTCGCCATAGGGAATGTCGGCGATACGCTCGACCTCCTTCAAGCGAAACTTGAACGGCCGCACGACGCGACGGAACCGCACCCGGCCCGGCGGATCGGCCGTCTCGAAGGCGCCGAGTCCCTGACGGAGCGCCTCGTCGAAGACCGCACCCGTTCCGCCGGAGCGTCGATGGAAGACGACGAGGGCGATCCACGAGGCCACGGTGATGACGAGACCGAGCACCCCGGGCCAGGCGTCGAGGGCTCCCCAGGCGATGAACGCGACCGTGGCGAGCGCCTGCCAGGCGATGTGGTGCAGCGCCAGCTCGCCCGTCAGCCAGCCGGCGAAGAAATAGGGGACGAGGAGCCAGCCGATCCGCCGCATCCGCACCATCGTGCTGAACGTGAAGGCGGCGCCGACCAGGCTGACGGCGAGGAAGAGCCAGGACGCGGTCACGACGGAGCGGACTATATCGCATGTCCGCGCCGGTGGCGAGGGGGCGGAGCACTTTAGTTACAGCCGACGGCAAACTTGCACTCGACTGTAAAATTGTGGTAGCCACCTTTCGTGAGCACGGCGGGGACGGCACACGCGATCGAGAGCGTCACCCAGCTCTCGCGCCGCGAGCGGCGGCGGCGCGAGGTGCGCACCCGCATCGTCGAAGCGGCCGTGCAATTGTTCGACGCCAAGGGCTTCGCGGTCGCGACGGTCGCGGAGATCTGTGACGCCGCCGACGTCGCGCACAAGACGTTCTTCAACTACTTCGCGTCCAAGCAGCACGTGCTGCGCGAGGTGGCGCGCGTCGAGCTCGACGTGCTGCTCGGGACTGATCGCCGAAGCACGACAGCCATCGCTCTCCACCCGCGAGCGCGTCGAGCACCTCTTTCGCCTGCTCGCCGACCGCATCGACGCCGCGGGGCCGATGCGGCGCGAGCTCCTGACCGAGCTCGTCCACCTCGCTCACGAGACCGGCACCGGCTCGGCGCAGGCGCGCACCTTGCACGCCGCCTTCGCGTCGCTGCTGCGCGACGGCCGGCGCGGCGAGCGCCGGACCGATGCCGGTATCGATACGCTCACCGACGTCGTCCTCGGCGCGTTCTACGCGCTCATGTTCAACTGGGCGAACATCGAGCGGTATCCGTTCCGCAAACGGGCGCTCGCCGTCGCGCGTTTCCTGGGACAGGCGATTCCCGATGCCACGAGGAGAAGGAGATGAGTGCGGACCACAACGAACACACGTCGCTGCCGATTCCCAACGGCTGGTTCGCGGTCGCCTGGAGCAAGGATCTCGTGCCCGGCGACGTGCAGCGCTTGCGCTACTTCGATCGGGAGATGGTGCTGTTCCGGACGCGCTCGGGTCAGCCGAAGGTGCTCGACGGCCTACTGCGCCCATCTCGGCGCGCACCTCGCCGAGGGCGGCAAGGTCGTCGACGAGATGATCCGGTGCCCGTTCCACCAGTGGCACTACGACGGCACCGGACAGTGCGTCCGCATTCCGTACGCCCAGAAGATTCCGGCGAAGGCGCGCGTACGCGCCTGGGACGTCGTCGAGCGCAACGGCATGGTCTTCGTCTGGCACCACGCGCGCGGCGAGCCGCCGCAGTTCGAGGTGCCGAGCTTTCCGGAGATCGGCCACCAGGACTGGAGCGCGCCGCGCTACTTCGATCTGCGCGTCGCCGTGCACATGCAGGAGATGGCAGAGAACAACTGCGACCCGGTGCACTTCAAATACGTGCACGGCATGACGGACGTTCCGGACTCGGAGATCCGCTTCAGCGAGAACGGGCTCTTCATGCACATGACCGACGAGGCCGAGCGGCCGAGCACGTACGGAACGTTCCGGACCAAGCTCGTGCGCGACAGCTTCGGCATCGGCATCGCCACCGTGCGACTCGACGGCATTCCCGACGCCGGTCTGCTCATGCTCTCGGCCACCACGCCGGTCGACACACGCCACACGCACTCGCGCTGGATCTTCACGGTGACCAAGAATCTCGCCGACACCGCGGGCGAGGAGTTCATCGACGGTCTCTCCGAGGGCGTGCTCGCCGACGTCCGCATCTGGGAAAACAAGATCTACCGGCCGAATCCGGTCCTCTGCGACGGCGATCTCTTCCTCGGCAAGTTCCGCCAGTGGACCAAGCAGTTCTATTCCGAGCCCGTCTGAGCGGGTGAAGGAGCGGTCATGGATCGGTTCCTGGTCATCTCCTCCGACTGTCACGCCGGACTGCCGCCGGAACGGTATCGCGACTACGTCGACCCGCAGTATCGCGAGATCTTCGACCTGGCGCTGCCGATCCAGATCACCGAGGTGCGCAAGGCCGAGAAGAAATTCTTGATCGACGAGGTCAACGCCGCCTGGCGCGTCGGCCGCGAGCAGCAGCTGCGGGGCGCGTGGGATCACGACGCGCGCATCGAGGTGCTCGACGCCGACGGCGTGGCGGGCGAGGTCATCTTCCCCGACGGCATCACGGAGATGAACATGCCGCCGTTCGGCGCCGGTCTGTCGCTTCCCACCGAGGGCATCAACGCCGAGCTGCAATGGGCGGGCGCGCGCGCCCACAATCGCTGGCTCGCCGAGCTGTGCGCGATGGCGCCCGAGCGGCGCGCCGGCGTCGCGATCGCGCCGGTCCTCTGGGACGTGGACGAGGCGGTGCGCGAGGTGCGCTGGGCGAAGGAGCACGGCCTGCGCGGCATCCTGATCCCGTCGATGTGGGGCAAGCTCGACGCCTACCACCATCCCAAGTACGAGCCGCTCTGGTCGGTGTGCGAGGATCTCGGGATGATCCTCCACCTCCATTCGGGGGCGGGGCCGATGGAGGACTACGGTGAGCACCTGGGGATGATGGGCATCTACATCACCGAGGTGGTGTGGTGGGCGGTGCAGGCCGCTGTGGTTCCTCATCTGGGGCGGGGTCTTCGAGCGCCATCCGCGCTTGCGGCTCGCGATCACCGAGTCGACGACGGTGTGGGTGCCGGAAACGTTGGAGCTCATGGACTTCCGCTATTCCGAGTCCCACTACAGCGCCAAGCTCGGCGACTACCGCAGCCACTTGAAGATGAAGCCGAGCGACTATTTCCGTCGCAACGTCTTCCTCGGCGCCTCGTGCATGCCGCGGCGCGAGGTCGACATGCGGCACCGCATCGGTCTCGAGAGCATCATGTGGGGAACCGATTTCCCGCATCCCGAAGGCACGTGGCCCTCCACCCGCGAGCAGATGCTCGACGCCTTCCGCGGCGTGCCGGAGGCCGAGCTCGCCGCCATGCTCGGCGGCAACGCCGCCCGTCTCTACGGCTTCGACACCGCCAAGCTCGCGCCGCTGGTGGCGCGCATCGGCCCCGAGAAGGCCCTGTTCGCCGCCTGACGGCAAGAAAGGACCGCCATGGGAAAGACCCGCTACGTGAAGAGTCCGGACGAGCTGCGCCTGGCCGCCAAGTTCGATCCCGAGTTCCTGCCGAGCTCGCTGAGGCAGATCCGCGCCATCTACGAGACCGATCCCGACGTCGTCGCGGCCGTGCTGCCGCCGCCGCTCGTTCCGGCCAGCCGCCCGGAGGTCGGCCTCACGATCTCGCAGGTCGCGATCCACATGGCGCCGGGCTTCGACATCGAGATCGGCGCCGCGATCTTCGGCGTGCGCGCCGTCTACGACGGCGTCGAGGGCCTCTACATGATCACCATGCCGATGAGCACCGAGGGCGCGGTGATCGGCGGTCGCGAGACCTACGGCGAGCCCAAGAAGCTCGCGCAGATCGACTTCGAATGGAGCGACGAGGCCGTGCGAGCGACGGTGACGCGCCACGGCGTTCCGTATCTCGAGCTCGAGGGACGGCGTGCCGGCGCGCTCGGCCCGCGCACGTTCACGGAATACGCCTACTGCTTCAAGTGCCTCCCGGCGCTCGAAAAGGGGAAGGGCCTCGAGTTCGACCCGCTGCTCGTGCGTCTCGAGTGGCACCACGCGATCGAGAAGCAGGAGCGCGTCGACGGCGAGGTCATCCTGCGCGAGTCGATGCTCGACCCGGTCGCCGACCTGCCGGTACGCCGGCTGGTGAGCATGACCTACGAGGAAGGCCGCAGTCAGAGCAGCGGCAAGGTGGTCGCGCGCGTGCCGGTCGCGGGACTGATGCCCTATCTCCACCAGCGCTACGACGACATCACGCCCATGCTCGCCGCGATGGCGCCCCCCGAGAAGACCGAAGCCCGTGCGTGAGCTGCGCGACAAGACGGCGGTCGTGACCGGCGGCGCGAGCGGCATCGGTCGCGCCATCGTCGAGCGTCTGGCGCGCGAAGGCATGCGGGTGGTGATCGCCGACGTCGAAGCGTCGGCGCTCGAGGCGACCATCGGCGAGCTGCGCGCCGCCGGCGCCGAGGTGAGCGGGGTGGTGACCGACGTGTCGCGCTTCGAGTCGGTCGAGACGTTGGAGCGGCGCGCCCGCGCGCTCTACGGCCCGGTGCACGTGCTCTGCAACAACGCCGGCGTCGGCGCGCAGGAGGACGCGCCGATGTGGGAGCTGCCGCTCAGCGATTGGCGCTGGACCTTCGGCGTCAACGTCTGGGGCGTGATCCACGGCGTGAAGGCCTTTCTCCCCGGCATGCTGGCGCACGGCGAGGACGGCCACGTGATCAATACGTCGTCGGGCAACGGCGGCCTCATCGTGCTGCCGTTCACGCCGATCTACTGCGCCAGCAAGAGCGCGGTCAGCGCGCTCACCGAGGTGTTGCACCACCAGCTCGTCGGGATGGGGGCGAAGATCCGCGCCTCGGTGCTCTATCCCGGGCCCAACGTGGTCGCGACCAACATCTTCTCGGCGGTGCGCAATCGTCCCGCCGAGCACACGCGCGAGATCCCGCAGGTGATGCCGCCGATCACGCTCGAGTCACTGCGCGAGATGTTCGGCGGGCGACTCGAGATCACGCAGCCCGCGCAGGTGGCGGAGCATCTGCTCGAAGGGATCAAGAGTGACGCGTTCTACATCCTGCCGCCGTCGGAGCGCACCGACGCCGGCGTGCGGGCGCGGACGGAGAGCGTGCTGCAGCGCCGCAATCCCGATCCGCCGGCGCTCTGAGTCATGACGGTACCGGTATGGATGCTGCTCGGCTTCGCTGCCTGGACGGTGCTGTTGTTGCTGGGCACGGTGGGCGTCTACCGCTGGAGTCGCATTCTGACCGGGCGGGTGGAGATCCGGAACTTCCTGGCCGATCGGGTCGAGGGAGAGGATTGGTACAAACGCGCGATGCGGGCGCACGCGAATTGTCTCGAAAACCTTCCGATCTTCGGGGCGATCGTGTTCGCGCTCTACGCGGGGAACGTCGCCAGCAGCCTCGTGAGTACGCTGACGGTGGCCGTCCTGGCGTCCCGCATCATGCAATCACTGGTGCACGTGTGCTTCGTGCAAACGAACACGATGGCGTCGATACGTTTCGTGTTCTTCTTCGTCCAGATCGCCAGCTTCCTCTGGCTCGCCGCGACCATCGCCACGACGTCCAGCGGGGCCGCGTGACGTCGTCGCTCACTTCTCCTTGTCGTACTCGTCGACGAGCGCCTGCCGCATCTTGCGCTCGCGCTCGCGGAGCGCGAAGAAGCGCGGGCGACGCTTGGCGGTGAACGCCGCCGCCCCTTCCTTGCCCTCGGGCATGTCGAACCAGTCGGGATAGAGCTGGCTCGAGATCACGCCGAGATCGGCGTAGCCGTCCATCTCCTGGTCGAACGCTGCCTTCAGGACCTCCAGGCAGCCCGGGCTCGCGAGCAGCAGCTCGGCGCACCAGGCGAGCACCTCCTCTTCCAGGCGCTCGAGCGGGACGACCTTGTTGACCAGGCCCATCTCGTACGCTTCGTGCGCCGCGTAGCGGCGGCAGAGCATCCACATCTCGCGCGCGCGCTTGGCGCCGACGACCTTCACGAGATACGGCACGAAGAAGCCGTCGGCCGGGCTCGAGACGCGCGGTCCGGCCTGTCCGAAGATGGCGTTCTCGGCAGCGATCGTGAAGTCGCAGCAGTACGCCATGTGGTTGTGGCCGCCGAGACAGTAGCCCTGCACCGCGGCGATCACCGGCTTGCGCGACAGGCGAATGAGCCGGTTGTGCGGGTAGCGGTTGTAGAACGCCTCGCGCAGACCCCACTTCTCCCATTCGACGTCGCCGCCGGTGCCGAAATGCTTGCCGGCGCCCGCCACCACGATCACGCCGATGCGGGTGTCGTGATTGGCGTCGTAGAAGGCGCGGAACATCTCGTCGACGGTGTGGAGCGTCATGGTGTTGAGCTTCTGCGGCTTGTTGATGGTGACGCGCGCCACCCCGCCCTCGAGCTCGTCGTGGAATCGCTTCTCGTAGACGATCTCCTCGAAGGTGAGTCCGTCGCCCTCGACGTTGCTCCATGCGGTCCAGCTCATTCCCGTCCGCCTTCCTGGGTCAGAGCGACCCGACGACCTGCTTGGCGTTTTGCATCAACTGCGCCAGTCCCGGCCGGTCGAGCGCGGTGAGACCGTCGGGGAGCTTGCCCTCGAGGCCGAGCAGCGCCGTCCAGATCGGGCACGCGTAGAGCGCGACGCCGGCGCCGCGCGCGTGCGCGAGCATCGCCTTCGGGTCGAGCTGCCGGCCCTCGCCTTTGCCGAGCAGCGGCACGCCCGCGCTCTTGCCGCGGTCGGCGAGCGCGAGCCGCGCCGCCTGACCCGAGAGCTCGCGCGGCCACGCGAACGTGCCGCCCGCGACCGCGGCGAGCGCCTCGGCGGTCACGAGCACGCCGACCTCGCGCCCGGCTTCGCGTGCGCTCATCGCGGCGAGCAGATTGCCGATGAGCGAGCTCGCCAGCGCGTCGCGTACGATCAACAGGAGATCCATTGCGGCTCCCTTTCTGGCGCGTACGGGACCCAAGCCGCCCGCCTTGTAGCACAGAACCCCGGGCCAGCTAGCCCTCCGTCGCGCTTGACCCCCGGCTCGCGGGCCCGTATCGCGGGTCGATGCGCGCCTGGACAGTCGACGCCGACGACATCCATGTGGCCGACGACTTCGACGAGTCGCTCTTGTATCGCACACCCGAGATCGAAGATTTCCTCTCCCTCGACCGCGACGATCGCTTCATCGTGATCGGCACCAAGGGCTTCGGGAAGACGCTGCTGTTGAAGGCGAAGCGCATCGTCTACCAGAGCGGAGGCCGCGTGTGCTTGCCGAGCGACACGCTCCTCGACAAGCCGATCGGCGACAAGGTGTTCGGCCAGGAAGCCATCGGCCTGTTCGACGACTCGCCGCTGTGGTGGGGCAAGGTGTGGCTCGCCGCCATCGCCGTTGCGGTGCTGAAGCGCCTCGACCGCCTCGACGGTCTCGACGTGAGTCCGCGCCTGGCGTCGCTCATCGGCGACGCTCATCTGCACGGCGTCATCGACCACTTCGTGCGCCTCCTCGACTTCACGCCGAGCGAGCTGCAGCGTGCCGCCAACGACACCGACGGTCACCTCGTGCCACGCTTGCGCACCGTGGACTTGCCGGTGGCGATCTTCATCGACGGCGTCGACGAGTACTTCAACAAGCACATCGAGAGCCTCGAAAGCCGGCCGAGCGTCGCCGGGCAGCTCTCGCCGAACGTCTGGTATTTCTCGCAGCTCGGCCTCGTCGAGGTCGCCTACCAGCTCCGCCGCGTGAATCATCATCTCAAGGTCTTTGCCGCCGTTCGCAAGGAGGCTTACGCGCGCTTGCCGCGCACCACCGCGATGGCGCTGCAGTACCGTGGCAGCGCCGTCGACATCGCGTACTCGGTCGACAACCTGCGCGAGATCTTCGTGAACAACGCGCGCCGCGAGCCCGCGAACCGCCTCGTCCACCCCGAACGGCTGAAGACGAGCCCGATCGAGGCCTTCCTCGGGGCGACGCACGTGACGCACACCTACACGCATGAGGCCGAAGAGGCGTTCTCTTACGTGTGCCGGCATACGCTGCTGCGCCCCCGCGACCTGATGACGATCGGGCAGCGCCTTTCGGCGTTGCGTCCCGAGGAGCGCCGGCTCGAGTCGCGCCTCAAGGAGACCGTCAACCAAGCAGCAGGCGAGATTGCGCAGGAATACCTGCAGGAGATCGCGCCGTACGTCGGCGACGTCGATCTACATCGCGTCCTCCGCCTCCTTCCCGGCCGCATTCTCACGCGCGCGCAGGTCGAGGAGCTCTCGCAACGCTACAGCGAGGAGGTCGGAGCGACGCAGCACGTGTTCTGCGCGCTGTACAAGGTCGGGCTTCTCGGCTGGGTCGGACACGATCGGGTTCGCGGGTCGTTCGTGCAGTGTTTCCTGCGCCCGGGCGAGGGCACCCTCGACGCCGATGGGGTGCTGCCACGGGCATCCTTCTATCTCGTCCACCCCGTTCTCTCGGACCTGATCGGCCGCTTGAACCCCGAATACCTCCGAGCGGCCGAGCGGCTGAACATCGTCGGCTACGAGCGCCCGTGGCGTGAGCCCGCGGCCGCCGGCGAGCCGGAGGCGCGAGAGCTCTGCGTGCTGAAGGGCGACATCGCCGACTTCGGTGCCATGATCCGCGCCGGCACCGATGGCCCCGTGCAGGAGGCGCTCCGGGGCGCCGTCACCGCGCACGCCGAGGGCGCGCTCTATTGTGAGGTCACCGGCGGGGATTCCGTCCTGGTCGTGCACGACGACCCGGGCGCCCTCGCCCGTATGGCGCGCCGGATCGTGGATGATGTCTTCGAGGCGCCGGGCAACCCGCGGCTGCGGTTGGCGCTCCACTTCGGCGAGGTGCGTGTACGCTCGCGCGGCGACAAGCCGCCGCTCCTCGCCGGAGGGGAAGCCGTGCTCTGGGCGACGCGCGTCGAGCCGCGTGTCGAGCCGGGCCAGGTCTGGGCGACCGAGCAATTCTGCGTCGAGCTCTTGGGTCGCCCGCAGCTCATCCGCACGACTGCGCTGCGCGCGCCCGACGGCGCCGAGCACTTCAACGTCAAGAAGGAAGGCTCACGCGAGCCGGACATGCAGGTCCAGCTCTATCGCCTCGACTTCTGAGCGTCGTGGTTGCGGTCGGCGGGTGCGCCCCGGATCGGATGCGCCGTCGCGACGCCCTTGCCGGGCAAAGTAGAACATGTTCTACAACCCGACAAGACGCGCCGCCGATGAAGCCACCCGCCTTCGACTACGCCGACCCCCGGACTCTGCCGGAAGCCGTCGCGCTTCTCCACGAGCGGGAGGGCGACGCCAAGATCCTCTCCGGCGGCCAGAGTCTGGTGCCGCTGCTCAACATGCGCCTGGCGCGGCCCTGCGCTGGTGATCGACATCGCCAAGGTGCCCGATCTCGACTACGTGCGCGAGGACGGCGGCGGTCTCGTGATCGGCGCCATGACCCGGCAGCGGACGGTCGAGCTCTCGCCGATCGTCGAAGAGCCGCCACCCGCTGCTGCACGCGGCGACGCTGCTCATCGCGCACCCGCAGAATCGCAATCAGGGAACGGTCGGCGGCTCGCTCGCGCACGCCGATCCGGCGGCCGAGCTGCCGGCCCTGGCGCTGGTGCTCGACGCGACCTTGAAGGCGGTCGGCCCGGACGGCGAGCGCACGATCGACGCGGCGGACTTCTTCGTGACCTACCTCACGACCGCGCTCGCGCCCGCCGAGGTGCTGACCGAGGCGCGCTTCCCGACGCTGCCGGCGCGCAGCGGCTGGTCGATCCTCGAGGTCGCCCGCCGCCACGGCGACTTCGCGCTCGCCGGCGCGGTCGCGACCGTGACGCTCGACGGCGGCGGCCGCTGCGCGGCGGCGCGCCTGGTGCTCTTCGGCGTCGGCGCCACGCCGGTGCGGGCGCGCGGCGCGGAGGCGAGCGTCGCGGGACAGCAGGCCCGAGGCGCAGCTCTGGCAGCGCGCCGCCGAGCAGGCGAGCGCCGAGATCGAGGAGCCGCTGTCGGACGTCCACGCCACGGCGGAGTACCGCCGCGACCTTGCGCGCGTGCTGGCGCGCCGCGCGCTCGCCGAGGCGGCGGGCAGGGCCGCGCAGGCGGCGTGAGCGGGAGCACGAGGCGCTATTCCGGTGTCCACGCCGCGACGCATACGGATGACGGTGAACGGCCAGGCCGTACGACGCCGCGGTCGAGCCGCGCACGACGCTCGTCGACTTCCTGCGCGGCGAGCTCGGGCTCACCGGCACGCACGTCGGCTGCGAGCACGGCGTCTGCGGCGCGTGCACGGTGCTCTGGAACGGCAAGGCGGTGCGCTCGTGCATCATGCTCGCCGTGCAAGCGGACGGCGCGGAGCTGATGACCGTCGAAGGGCTTGAGCGGCGACGGCGCGCTGCATCCCGATCCAGCAGGCGTTCCTCGAAGGCGCACGGGCTGCAGTGCGGCTTCTGCACGCCCGGGTTTCTGATGTCGATCTACGAGCTGCTGCGACGGAGTCCCGATCCCAGCGACGAGGAGATCATGGACACGCTCGGCGGCCACATCTGCCGCTGCACCGGCTACCAGATCGATCGTCGAGGTCGGTGCACCTCGCGGCCGCGAAGCTGCGCGCCGCGCCGCGAGCTCGTGATGGCCGTCGAGCATCCCGAAGACGCTCGCCGAGCTGCCGACCAGCGCGCCGCGCTTCGTCGGCCAGCCCGTCGACGCGTATCGAGGATCCCCAGCTCCTCACCGGACGCAGCCGAGTTCATCGACAACCTCGTCGCTGCCGCGCATGCTCCACTGCGCGATCCTGCGGAGCCCGCACGCGCACGCGCGCATCGCAGCGATCGACACGCGCGCGGCGGAGCAAGCTGCCCGGCGTCGTCGCCGTCGTGACCGGCGAGGACGCCAAGCGCTGGTGCAGCCCGATGACGACGGTGCCGCCGGGCTGGGGCACGCACTGCCTCGCCACCGACAAGGTGCGCTTCGTCGGCGAGCCGGTGGCGGCGGTCGCGGCGGTGAGCCGCTACGTCGCCGAGGACGCGCTCGAGCTGATCGGCGTCGACTACGAGCCGCTGCCGCCGGTCGTCGACGCCGACGAAGGCGCTCGAGCCGGGCAGCGCCGCTGCGTCTTCGACGAGCACGGCACCAACGTCATGCTGCAGACGCGTCTTCACCTGGGGCGACGTGGACGACGCGTTCGCAGGCGCCGACCACGTCGTTCACCGAGCGCTTCCGCTGGCACCGCCTCGGCGCCAACCCGCTCGAGACGTTCGGCGTCGTCAGCCAGTGGGATCCGCGTCGAGGGCGAGCCTCACCTGCCACGGCAGCTTCCAGGCGCAGGCGCACATGGCGCTGGCGCGCGCGCGTGCGTCTTCGGCCTGCCGTCGAACAAGGTGCGCGTCATCAGCCACCCGCACGGCGGCAGCTTCGGCGGCAAGGGCGGCGCGCGCGGCACCGACATCACCGCGCTGCTCTCGCGCAAGTGCGGCGGCCGTCCGGTGAAGTGGATCGAGGACCGCATGGAGTACCTGGCCGGCGGCGCCAGCCAGGCGTGGGACCGCCACTACGAGGCCTCGCTGGCGCTCGACCGACGGACGGCAAGGTCACCGGGCTCAAGGTGAAGCTCCTCGACGACCTCGGCGCCACCGCCGAGGGCTGGGGCGCCGTGAGCGCCGCGAAGCCGCTCGCCGCGTTCACCGGCTGCTACGCGATCCCGGCCGCGCAGTACGACCTGACGATCGTCGCGACCAACAAGCTCCCGGCGAGCCCGTACCGCGGCATGGGCCCGCCGCCGCACAACTTCGTGCTCGAGCAGATGATGGACATCGCCGCGCGCCGGCTCGAGCATCGACCCGGCGGAGATCCGGCGGCGGAACTACATCCCGCCCGACGCCGTTCCCGTACACGATCGCGAGCGGCAACGAGTACGACAGCGGCGACTACGAAGCCGCGCTCGACGAGCGTGCTCGAGATGGGCGACTACGCGACGCTGCGCGCCGAGCAGGCGGCGGCGCGCGCCGCAGGGCCGCCATCTCGGCATCGGCCTCGTCAACACGATCGAGCCCGGCGTCTTCGACTGGAACGCCTACGCGATCGTCGGCGCAGCCCGGCACCGGCGTGCCGGAAGGCGCGACGGTCGCGCATCGACCTCTTCGGCAAGATCACCGTCAAGGTCGGCTTCGCGCTCGAAGGGCAGGGGCAGTACACGGTCGTCGCGCAGGTGCTCGCCGACTACTTCGGCGTCGAGCTCGGCGACGTCCGCGTGGTGTGCGCAGGACACGCTCTCGGCGCCGCCGCACTTCGGTCCGGGCGGCAGCCGCCTCGGCGTCGCGCTCACCGGCGCGGTGCTCGGCGCCGCCGAGCGCCTGCGACAGAAGCTCGACGCTGGTCGCGGCGCGCTCGCTCAGACGACGCCCGAGGCACGTCGAGCTGATGGACGGCAAGCTGCGCGTGAAAGGCGTGCCAGGGCGCTGAGATGACGCTCCAGCAGGTGGCGGCGACGATGCTCGCGCGCAGCGACCTGCTGCCGCCCGGCGTCGATCCGAACCCCGAGGCGACCTACGTCTGGACGGCGCCCGGCCGCGGACGCCGGCCGACGAGCAGGGGCGCGCCAAGAGCTACCTCACGGCCGCCAACGCCTGCCACCTCGTGCTCGTCGAGGTCGACGTCGAGACCGGCACAGGTCGAATCCTCAAGTACTGGATCGCCGACGACTGCGGCACGCGCCTGAACCCGGCGAACGTCGAGGGCATGACCCAGGGCGGCGTCGCGCAGGGCGTCGGCGCGGCGCTGCTCGAGGAGTGCGTCTACGACGACGACGGCCAGCTCCTCACCTCGACGTTCATGGACTACCTCCTGCCGACGGTCTACGAGGTGCCGATGACCGAGAAGACGGCGCTCGTGCACGCCGTCGCCGTTCACGCCGCTCGGCGCGAAGGGCGTGGGCGAGGGCGCGATGCACACCACGCCGGCGGCGATCATGTGCGCGATCAACGACGCGCTCGCTGCCGCTCGGCGTGCAGATGCCGCGAGGTGCCGGCGAGCCCGCGCCGTCTCTGGGAGCTGCTGCAGGGCACGAAGCGGTCAGCTTAACGCGTGCAACGAACCTTTCTCTTCACCGACCTCGAAGGCAGCACGCGAACCTGGAGCGTGAGCCCGATGTGAATTTCCCCGAGGCCGATTGGCAATTGTTACTCGGGGAATGCCCGGCTTTGTAAGGCTTACCCCGGCCGCGCGACGATCCGTGTGGTCCTTTGCGGGCATGGTTCATGCACGGCAAGCGTCCGTATGGACGCGAAGAAACGTCTCGCGCTGGCGGCGGCCGTGGTAACGCTTCTGATCGTGCTCTCGTCCGTGGGGGCGCGGCCGAGAATGCCAACTATCGATACTACGCCGTTATGGACGGGAAGTGTGAGGATCTCGTCGTCGACGAGAACCATCACGAACGCACGTGCGTCGACAAGCTCGTGAACGTCGACTTCGGTGATGGCCGTGTGTCGTTCACGTTCGGCGCGGCGACCGGCGACGGCCTGGTGACGACGGAGTTCAAGGGCGGAGAATCGTTCCAGTCCAGCACACGTTCCTACGTTCTCTACGTCGACGCGCTGATCGAAAACGTACGGCGCCGACCGCAGCGAGCGCCGCATCGTGTCCGAGCCCGTGAAAGGTGTCTGTACGATGGACGGCGATCCCATGACCGAAACCGCCGTCTTCAGATGTTGGGCGAGCAACAAGAACGCCCAGACCAGCGCGCGCTTCAGGAGCGCGGGCCGTCCCCTGGTCGATCACGGCCAGACCAGCGACGGCACGCAGCGCCCTGGATGAAACGCCTCGCCTCGCGCGTCGCGTTCGGACTCCCCGGGCGCGCGCTGCCCTCCTGAGTCGCCGCTCTCGACCCGAAGCGCGAATGCGAGGTATATACCCTTCGCTCGCACCCACCTCGCGCTACAAGGAGGAACGATCCGTGGCCAAGCAAGATTACTTCGTCGCGCTCTCCGAGTGTCACTTCATGAACGAGCAGTCGATGCACGAGATGGCGTACTACCCGGGGTTCACGCGCTGGTGGCAGAGCGTCGACGGGGTCATCCGTGCCTGGGCCAACCGCGACCTCGCCGGTGGCGCCGCCATGCCGCCGCCGCGCGCGCACGCCCTCATCGAGTGGATGGACAAGTCCGGGGTCGACGTGTGCTTCGCGCTGCGCGAGTCGATGATGGACGTCTCCGGCTACGCCACCTGCATGTCGACCAACGGCTTCATCCTCGAGGAGATCGCGCCCTATCCCGACCGCATGTACCTCGAGTGCAACGTCGGCCCGATCCTCCGCCGCGGTGTGAAGAACGCCATCTGGGAGCTCGAGTTCCTGGTGAAGGAGAAAGGCGCCAAGCTCTGCAAGGTGTACGCGCCCGAGGACGGGCCGCTCAACGATCCCCGCCTGTGGCCGTTCTACGAGAAGGCGTGCGAGCTCGACGTCGCTCTCACCATCCACATGGGCATGGCGTACGTCTGTCCGCAGCCGACGAAGTACACGCTGCCGATCCTGCTCGACGACGTGTGCCTCGACTTCCCCGATCTCAAGGTCATCGCCTACCACATGGGATGGCCGTACCACGAAGAGATGATGGGCTACGCCGGTAAGCACAAGAACCTCTACTTGAGCCTCTCCGGCATCATCGGCTGGCTGCAGCGTGCGCCGTATCGCGGCTACCACATGATCGGCCAGGCGCTGCAATGGGTGAGCCCCGACAAGATCGTCATGGGTCTCGACCTCGCCTTCGACGACATGCCGCGCGTCGTCGATTGGGTGCGCAATCTCGAGATGCCCGCCGAGCTCCAGGAGAAGTGGGGTTACCCCGAGATCACCGATGACATGCGCGCCAAGTTCCTCGGTCTGAACCTGGCGCGGCTCGCGAAGATCGATCCGACCAAGCGGGTGAAGAAGAAGGCGGCCTGACGCAAGTCCGGCAGGTCAGCGGGGGAGTCGGGCCTCGAGCGCCACGATCCGCTCGCGGACGTCGAGCGCGATCGTGAGACGCTCGTCCAGTCGGGCGAAGTTGGCAGTCGTCTCCCCGCGAAAGCCGTTCAGCTCGGCACGCACGCCGTTCAGCTCGGCATGCATCTCCGCCCGCAGGCCGTTCAACGCCGCGCCTTGCCCGTTCAGCTCGCCGCGCAGGCCGCTCAGCTCGCCGTGCATCTCTGTCCGCAGGCCCTTCAGCTCGGCGTGCATCTCGGCCCGCAGGCCGTCGACCTTGGCGCCGAGCGCCGTGATCTCTCCTCGCACCGACTCGAGCTGGGGCGCGATCAGGTCCTGCATTGCCTGTTTCACGGCCTGGTAGATGTTGACGGCCACGATCGAGCGATAGCACTCGCTCCCACTACCCGCTAGCGCTACGAATAGCGGTGACGGCGCCAGCCACCTTTCTCTTCGACCTGTCAGGGGTGTGGAATCGCGGGTGTTCGACGTCAGCGCGCCGGGTGCAAAGGCGCGCGTGGCTGCGGCTTGCGTTCAGGCGGTGCCGCACGTACAAAACGGCGCCCCATGCTCCGTCGTTTTCTGCCGCGTGAGGAAGATTTCTTTTCGCTCTTCGAGCGCCACGCCGCGCTCACCGTCGAGGGGCCAAGCAGTTCGCGCGCCTGGTCGAGGGCGGACAGAACGTCGCGGCGCTGGCGGCGCGCATCAAGGAGATCGAGCACGAGACCGACGTGATCACGCACGCCTGCGTCGAGCGCCTGCACACGACGTTCATCACGCCCTTCGACCGCGACGACATCCATCGCCTGATCACCCGCATGGACGACGTCATGGACTTCGTCGAGGCGGCGTCGGAGCGGATCGCGCTCTACGAGCTCAACGAGATGACGACGAGGTGCGCGAGCTCGCCGACGTGCTGGTGCGCGCGACCGAAGCGGTGGCCGAGCGCCGTCGGCGGCCTGCGCGACCTCAAGAAGCCGCAGGTCGATCCTCGAGCCGTGCATCGAGGTCAACCGGCTCGAGAACGAGGGCGACGCGATCCTGCGCAACGCGGTCGCCGACGCTCTTCCGCGACGCCACCGATCCGCTCATGGTCATGAAGTGGAAAGAGATCTACGAGGCCCTCGAGAACGCGACCGACCGCTGCGAGGACGTCGCCAACATCATCGAGGGCGTCGTCCTCGAGCACGCCTGACCGATGTCGTCGTGGTCGCCACCGTCATCGTGGTGGCGCTGTCTTCGACTTCGTCAACGGCTTCCACGACGCCGCGAACTCGATCGCGACCGTCGTGTCGACGCGCGTGCTGTCGCCGCGCTACGCGGTGATCTGGGCGGCGTTCTTCAACTTCGTCGCCTTCCTCTTCTTCGGCCTGCACGTCGCCAACACGATCGGCAAGGGCATCGTCGACCCGGCGAGTGATCGACGCGGCGGTGGTGTTCGCGGCGCTCGTCGGCGCGATCGTCTGGGACCTGATCACCTGGTGGTACGGCATCCCGTCGAGCTCGTCGCACGCGCTGATCGGCGGGCTCGCCGGCGCGGCGGTCGCGAAGTCGGGCGCCGGCGTCGCTCGACGCCGCCGGGACTCACCAAGATCGACCGTGTCGATCGTCCTCTCGCCGTTCATCGGCCTCGCCCTCGGCGTTCGTGCTCATGGTCGCCGTCTTCTGGATCTTCCGGCGCTTCGACGCCGGCACGCGTCGACGCGCTGGTTCCGCCGCGGGCAGCTCGTCTCGGCGGCGCTCTACAGCCTCGGCCACGGCGGCAACGACGCGCAGAAGACGATGGGCATCATCACGGTGCTGCTCTTCGCGACCGGCTACCTCGGGCGAGACGTTCTACGTGCCCGCTCTGGGTCGTGCTCGCGTGCCACGCCGCGATGGCGCTCGGCACGCTTTCGGGCGGCTGGCGCATCGTGCGGACGATGGGCATGCGGATCACCAAGCTCAAGCCGGTCGGCGGCTTCTGCGCCGAGACCGGCGGCGCGATCACGCTCTTCGCCGCGACCGCCTCGGCATCCCGGTCTCGACCACGCACACGATCACCGGCGCGATCGTCGGCGTCGGCGCGGTCGACCAAGCTCTCGGCGATCCGCTGGGGCGTCGCCGGACGGATCGTCTGGGCCTGGATCCTCACGATTCCGTGCTCGGCGTTCATCTCCGCCGTCACCTGGTCGGTGGTGAGCGCGCTCGGCACCTCGTGACGTGGGCGCTCGCCGTCGGCTTCGGGCACGCGCGGCGACAGGCGGTGCGGGGGAGCGGGTGGGTTTCCTTCGGGCGGCGACAGGACTATGCGGGAGCCGGATGCCTCGATTGCACCGGTTCATGCTGATTGCCGCGGCACTCGCCATCGCCGCGAGCACGCGTAGCGCGAGCGGCGCGCCGCTCGCGACGCCGACGGTCGTCCTCCCGGAGACCCTCGAGGACGCCCGGGGCAAGACGATCGACGTCGCCCGGCTCGCGCAAACGCACGCGCTCTTCGTGGTCACGCTCAAGGCCACCCGCTGTCCCGTCTGCCAACGACAGCTCGTCCGTCTCAGGCAGCTCCTGCCCCGACTGCGGAGCTGCGGCGCCACCTTCATCGTTCTCTCGCCGCCACCGGCACGCGATCTGCTCGCGATCCAGGAAAGCACGGGGTTCCCGTATCCGTTCGTCGTCGACGCGGACCTGGGGCTGGCACGTGCCGCCGGCCTTCTGCTGCCACCCGATCAGATCGAGCCGGCGATCCTCGCCGTCGACGAGACGCGCGCGATCGTGTGGACGCAGCGCGGCCGCAGCGCAGCCTACTTCGGCGACGAGGAGCTTCTCGCCTACCTCAAGTGCGGTCCGTTGAGCGACGCCTGACCGTCCGCGTCGTGTGCGGCCTCGGAACCGCCACTTCGCTCCTAGAGCCGCAGCATGTCGAAGGGATTGGCGCCCGCGGGAAGAAGCGGCCGCTCCGTCAGCTTCTCCATCGACTCGCCGGCCTGATAGCGCGCCACCAACTCGTCGGGATCGAAGATGATCCCGATCGGATTCTGCGCGAAGTCGCCGCTGCGCATCCAGCGATTGGTCTCGTCGGTTGTCGGGAAGTTGTCGATCTGCAGCTCGACTTTGTTGCCGTCGGGATCCTTGTAGTACATCGACGTGGTCGGGCCGTGGTTGATGCACCAGAAGGGCGTGATGCCCTCGCGCTTGAGACGCGCGTAGGTGTAGAGCAGGTCGCCCATGTCGGCGTAGGTGAACGCCACGTGGTCGGTGCCGGCGGCCATCTGCGGCCGTTCCTCGAGCCCGGGGATCTGGGCGATCGCGAGGCGGTGATGCTCGTCGTCATACGTGAGGAACGCCAGCATGCCATCGGAGTGTGCGATCTCGGCGCCGAGCACGGTCTGGTACCAGCTCATCATCGCCTCGAACCGCGAGGTGCGCAGCACGAAGTGCGCGAGCTTGACCGGAGGGATGCGCCCGCGCCCTTCGCCGAGCTTGGAGCTGCGTTCGTGTCGTTCGCTCATGTCGATGTTCCTTTCCTTTGCGCGGCGAGGGCGTGCCGGAGCGCTTCCACGAGCGTGCCGGTACCGCCGATCGTAGGCGCGGTTCCGAAGATATGGAAGTCGGGACGTTGCAGCACGACGCCGACGCCGTGCTCGCCGAACCAGGTGGCGTAGCGCCCGTGCACGTCGTCGACGGCTGCGCCCGGCGCGACATGCGCGCTCACGCCCGTGAGTGTCGCGAAGAAAGCGCCGAGCTCGGATGGCAAGGAATCCGCCGGGTCGCCATGCGGGCTGAGCAAGGTGAAGCCGCGTCCGACCACGTCGTCGAAGCGTCCGGTCGTGCCGCCGTGCCGGACCTCGCCCTGCAAGAGCAGGTGGCCCGCCAGCGGGTCGCCCGCGAGCAGGATGCCCGGACCGATCGCGGGCGTCGGCAGCGGCGGCGTGAGACCGTTCTCTCGCGCCGCGGCGGTCATCGCGGCGTCGCGGCTGGCGGCCGCTTGCGGATCGGAGACGCAGATCACCTTGCCGAGCGCGATCGAGAACTCGATCACCTGGCGCACTTGCGAGACGCGCTCCGACGCATAGCTGTCGAGCAGCGCGTCTCCCGCTCTACCGGCGAGCACCAGGTCGAGCTTCCAGGCGAGATTGGCGGCGTCGCGAATGCCGGAGCACATTCCTTGACCGGCAAACGGCGGCATCTGATGCGCGGCATCGCCGGCGAGCAGGACGTGACCCGCGCGCCAGCCGTCGACCCAGCGCGCCTGGAACGTGTACACGGCGTGCCGTTCGAGGGTTGCGTTTCCCGCGTGCAGGTCCCACGGCGCGAGCAGCCGCCACGCCGTCTCTTCGGTGTTCAGATCGGCGATGCTCTCCCCGGGGAGCCGCATGAACTCCCAGCGCCGGCGTCCCGGCCCGCCGGACACGACGGTCGTCGGCCGTGCCGGGTCGCAGAGCTGGCCGTTGATGGGATCCCATTTGCGGGCCTCGCGCGGGATGACGTCGACGATCAGCCAATCGAAGAAGAAGCCGAGGTCGGTGACCGTCGATCCGAGGTGGCGGCGAACGAAGCTGTTGGCGCCGTCGCAACCGACCACCCAGCGGGCGCGCGCCGTCTGCCGCCCGCCGTCGGAATCGGCCACCACCAGCTCGATCTCGTCGCCGCGGGATCGAAGGTCGACGACCTCGCGGCCTCGCTGCACCGCGACCGACGCGAGCGCGCGTGCTCTCGCGTCGAGCGCGTGCTCGAGGTCGGGTTGGGAGAACATGTTGGCTTCGGGCCAGCCCGAGAGACCGGCCTCTCTGCTGCCGATGCGGAGCAGCGTCTCGCCGGCGGCGTTCTTCCATTCGTAGACGTCGGCCGGTTCGCTGAGACGCGGCAGCTCGCTCCCCAGGCCTGCCGCCTGGAGGATGCGTGCGACCTCGTGATCGAAGTGCACGGCGCGCGGCAGCGGATAGGCGGTCGACTGCTTCTCGAAGACCGCCACCCGCCACCCCTTGCTGCCGAGAAGGACGGCGAGCGTCTGGCCGACCGGCCCGTAACCGACGATCGCGACGTCGTAGCGTCCCTCCATGTGCGCGTCCTGCCTACCTCAAGCGGCCGCAACGCAGCGGTTGCGCAGCGTGCCGATGCCTTCGACGTACGTCGTCAGCACGTCTCCGGGCTGCAAGAAGCGCGGCGGCTTGCGCGTCGCCCCGATGCCGGCGGGCGTGCCGGTGAAGATGACGTCGCCGGGAAGGAGCGGCAGGATCGCGGATAGCTCGGCGATGAGGCGCTGCACGCTGAAGACCATGTCGCTGGTCCGGCTCTTCTGCATCACCTCGTCGTTGACGCTGCACCCGAGCTCGAGATCGTCGGGATTGTCGAGCTCATCCGGCGTCACCAGGCACGGACCGAGCGGTCCGAACCCCGGGAACGACTTCCCGAGCGAGAACTGTCCGCCGGCGCCCCACTGCACGACGCGCTCGGAGAGATCCTGACCGACGGTGAGACCGGCGACGTGGCTCCACGCCGCATCCTCGGTCACCCGGTAGGCTCGTGTCCCCATGACGACGACGAGCTCGACCTCCCAGTCGACCATCGCGGTCGGCAGCACGACGTCGTCGTGCGGACCCGCGAGGCAGCTCGGAAACTTGGTGAACGTCGCCGGGCGGTCGGGGACCGGCAATCCGGCTTCCGCGGCGTGCGCGCGGTAGTTGAGGCCGATGCCGAACACCTGCGCCGGTCGCGGCGACGGCGGGCCGAGTGTCGTCTCGACCACGGGAGCGCCGGCGCCTTTCGCGCCCCGGGCCCAGTCGACGAAAGCCGGCCAATCGGCGAACACGCCGTGCGGATCGGCACCGAAGCGGCCCTTGGACGCCGTTTCGACGTCGATGCCGCCGCCCTCGGTGAGCAGTGTCAGTCGTCCTTTTGCGTTCGCGATACGCATCGAGCCTCCTGGCTTCCGTCGTCCGTGCGGCCAGCGGATACCGCGCGGTCATTGCTTGTCGTGTGAAAGCTATGCACGCGTCCTCCGACGCTTCCGCGTGCTGCCGAAGAGCCCGCGCGCGAGCAGCGTGCGCATGAGCACGACGAAGTCATCGCGGGTGCGGGCATCCGTCGCGTCGATGCCGACACTCTGCCGCGCCAGCGCCGTCACGTCGAAGAGGTGGCTCCCGGCTCCGAGGATCGCGAACAGCAGCAGGTCGGGCCGGACGTCCGGGGCGATGAGTCCGGCTCGTTGGCCGGCCCGTGTCGCCGCGACCATCTGCTGAAACGGCTCACGAAGATAGCGATCGACCAGATAGGTGAGGCGCGGACTCGGCGCGGCTCCTTCGCGCGCGACGATGCGCGTGATCTCAGGGTGCTCGGCCACGAACCGGACGAACCGCTCGGCAACCACGACCAGCCGATCCTGCGCCGACACGTCGGCGGGAATGGCGACCACGCGGCTCACGTTCGAGAACAACAGGTCCATCGCCGCGCGCCAGAGGCCCTCCTTGGAGCCGAAGTGATGGTGTACGAGCGGTTGCGTCACGCGCGCGTCGCGTGCGACGCCAGCGGTCGTCGTACCCTCGTAGCCGGCCTCGGAGAAGGACCGGATCGCGGCGGCGAGAATGCGTTCGCGGCCGAGCTGATCGACGACTTGCAGTACCGGCGCGGTCGCGGCGCGGGCACGCCGCTTCCGGGGCGCCGTCCTGGCGGTAGTCACGCGATGGCGCGGCATAGAATCCTCGAGAGCGCGGCACCGAGGTCGGCGACGGGATTGGCGGCGGCGCCGATGCTGCGCCAGGCGACGAAGCGATCGGGACGCACGAGCACGGCGCCCTGGGTGCTGATCTGCCGGTGCCGGAGCCAGGTGCAGCGCGGATCGCGGTAGTCGCCGTCGAGGTGCCCGATGCGGATTGCGCGCAGCGGAACGCGCGCCGAGCCGGCCAGGCGGCGCGCGGCGTCGCACCATCGTGCGCCGTCCTCGCCGGCGATGAGCAGGAACTGACCCGGCCGCACGAGATCCATCAGAGCATGGCGCCGGCCATCGAGGTCCTCGACCTCGGCATGGGGAAGCGGAGCGCCGGGGCGCGTGCTCGGGACGACGAGGTGAACGTCGTCGAGAGGTGCCGGCGCGGGCGTGCCGTCATCGACGATCGCCGACGACGCGTACGTCTGACCGTATTCGACGTGGTGCTCGCGGAACTCCATCGATTGCGCCGCCATGGCCGCGAGCGCGCGCCGGCGATGAGCGACGTCCTCCGGAGTATCGCCGAGCGCTCTGCGCAGGCCGGCCAGGTTCGCCTCGGTGCTGGCGCCGCGCACGAACCCCATCGCTTCACCGACGACGACGTGGTTCATGCCGTTCTCCATCGAGCGCTGTACGTTGCGGGCGGTGACGGGGCGGCGCTCCGCCTCATAGCTCGTGAGGAGTGTTTCGCCGGCGTGGCCCGACAGCACCGCGGCGAGCTTCCAGCAGATGTTGTGCGCGTCCTGCACGGCGCTGTTCAGTCCGAGCCCGCCGGTCGGCGGATGGCGGTGCGCGGCGTCGCCCACCAGGAAGACGCGTCCGACCTGAAAGCGATCCGCGAGGATGCCCTCGAGCGACCAGCGACTGACGACGTGGACCTTAGGCTCGAGCTCCGGGATGCCGAGCGCGTCCTTCATGTCGGCCACGACCTGCGCGTCGTCGAGCGCGCGCGTATCGGCGGTCTCGTAGTTGAGATGAAACACCCACTCCTCCGAGTCCGGCCCCCAATGGTTCGGCCCCATCGGTACCAGGGTGGCGAGCGTGCCGCGCGCCGGAATCCACAGCCAGCGGATCAAGACGTCGGGATCGCGCGCCCAGCGCGAGAGATCGACGGACATGTATACCGAGACGACGCGCATGACGTCGCGCGGCCCCTCCATCTCGACGCCGAGGCGCCGGCCGATGGTGCGGCCGCCATCGCACGCCAGCACGTAGCGGGCGCGGACCGCGAAGTCGGCTGCCTGCGGTCTTGTCGCGCACGATGGCGGTGACGCCGTCGGCGTCCTGCTCGATCTCGACGACCTCGGCGTTGAACTTGATGCGTCCCGGCGTGAGCGTCTCGGCACGTGCCTTGAGTATGGGCTCGAGCCGGATCTGCGGGAGATTGGCCTGACGGCAGGCGCTCGCCGCGGCCCAGTCTGCGTCGAGACCCCCGCCGCCCCACGATTCCAGGCGGCCGATTTGACGCCCGTACGCCGGATCGGGACCGGCGACGCCGACGTAGTAGGCGGTGTAGCGCATGTGCTCCGGCGGTGTCCCTTGCCGGTAGATCTCCGCGGCGACGCCGAGATCGGAGAAGATCTCCATGGTCCGCTGATTGAGCACGTGCGCCTTCGGCAGCACCGACGTGTGCGGGAGCGAGCTCACGAGCAACGTCTCCACGCCGAGCTCGGCGAGCAACATCGACGCCGTGAGACCGGCGCCGCCACCACCGACGATGAGCACGGGGACGTCTATGCGCTGCATCAGTTCTCCTCCTTGCGCGCATCCGCGAATTGCGGAAACAGGACTTCCGCGCTGCGGCGATCGATGGCGTCGTGGCCGGCGGCGTCGAGCGCGCTGAATCCGTCGAGCTGTCCCGCGAATGTAGGCGACGGCGATGGCCAGCGCGTAAGGCCAATCCGTTGCGTCTCGGACGCGATCACCATGGCGAGCCGGTGACTTGCATACGGAAGGAAGCCGCCGGCTTGCCGATGCGGCGGGACGGTACGGGCGGCTTATAGAGCTATAAGCCGACCGTGTAAGAAGGATCGCGGGCGGCGCCCCTGTGCGCGCCGCAGGCGAATCAGGAAGGATCTGCCGCCCCCGGGCTCAGAGGCAGCAGCCGACCCAGCTCGCGCCGGCGCACAGCTCGCTGGGTTGCAAGGCGCCGAGATGCCCGGCGGTGAGCGGGACCTTGTCGCCGAACACGCCGGTGTGCGCGGTCTGGTAGTCCCACGCGATGGCTTCGAAGCACTGGCGGGCATTCGGTTGGCCGGAATCGACCGCCCAGAAATGCTGAACGGCCGTGCTCGCGGTGTCGACGGCGCCGACGAGCTCGTTGGCGGCGTCCGCCGCCTGCAGCTCGGCGTAGGTGCACGTGTGACTGCCGGGGAAGTGCGTGTTGCAGGCGCTGTTGGAGCCCGCGAGCCCGAGGACGAGATTGTAGTTGAAGCGCCCGCTGGTCGGTGTCAGCGCGCCGCGGAAGATCGCCCCAGGCACGAACGTCGCGGTCGGTGTCGGGGTCGGGGTCCGCGTCAGCGTGGGCGTCGCGGTCGCGGTGCGCGTCGGGCTCGGGGTCAAGGTGGGCGTCGCGGTAGGCGTGGGGCTCGCCGTGAGCGTGGGTGTTGGAGTGGGCGAGGGGCCGGTTCCGGAGAGGCACGAGCCGTTGGCGATCTGATCGTCGAAGAGATCGCAGTTGACGAACAGGCCGTCCATCGCATTGATCATCTGGCACACCCGGCATTCCACCTGCACGTCGAGGCAGGTGCCGAGCGGGGCGCCAGCGAGACCCGTGCACTTGCCGGGGAACGCCCCGTCGGTGACGCCCGGCGTGTCGCACTTCTTGCCGATGGTGCCGACGAGCTTGGCCACGGCCTTCTGCATCTTTTGTTTGCTGTCCGCGGCGATCGAGCCCGGCGTCGCGGGGTTGTCGACGCAGTCGCGCAGACTCGCCGACGAGCTCGCGCCGCTCTTGAGCGTCTTCTTCTTGCAGGTCAGGAACTCCTTCAACTTCGTCGCCGCGAGCTTCTCGACGCTACTCGAGACCTTTTGCTGGCAGACACATCCGGGCTTGTTGGTGTCGCAGGCGATCACCGCGATCTCGAGGTCGCTGCCATAGACGTCGGCGGTGAGATCGACCTCGGCCTGCACGGCCGCGGCGTTGACGGTTGCCGCGCTGGTGTAGCCGAAGTCCGGAGGGGGACGCACGACTTCACCTCGTCGGCGGACGTCTTGGTCCTCTTTTTCTGGACCTTGCCTTTTGCGTCGGCCGTCAGGCACACCTGTGCCGAGCCGAGGAGCTTGCCTTTACCGGCGTTCTTGAGGCAGCCGATGCTCTCGCTGCCCTGCTGCTTGGCAACCGCGGCGCCGTCCTTGTTGAGCTTGTTCAAGCATTTCTGCTGCGCCGTGCTCTGTTGCGCGGGGGCGCTCGAGGCGCCCGCCAGGGAGAGGAAGAATAGTGCCGCTGAGATCGCGCTTGCCGCGTTGCGCATCGACGTCATCCAGCCGATCGTGCCTCGATGCCTATCACAGTGCGCCTTCCTAGTTGAGCTCGTCAAGGGTCATCGAGAAGCTCGGGGCAAAGGTTTCGAGGAAGTATCCCACCTCCGGCACGCGAAGTGCACTGCACGTCGCGCGTCAGCACCTGGGCCGCGCGCGCGAAGTCGTCGTTGCCGACCCGCAGCTCCTCGACGCATTTCAGGTAGGCGCAGAGCTTGTCGGCGGCGTGCACGAGCTCCCATTCCGCCCGGTCCTTCTTGTCGGAGAAGAGGAGTGACCGGTAGCTGCGCCGGAGCGGCGCCGGCAACATGGCGAACAACCGCCGTTTGGCGATCTCCTCGATCTCGGCGTGGGCGCGGCGGACCTTCGGACTGAAGTGCTTGATCGGCGCGACGATGTCGCCGGTGAACACCTCGGCGGCGTCGTGGAAGAGGGCGAGCGCGCCCGCACGCTCGGGGTCGACCGCGCCGCCGAAGACCTCGTTGCGGATGACGGCAAGGGCGTGCGCCAGCATCGCCACCTGCAGGCTGTGCTCCTGAAGGTTCTCGATCGAGGTGTTGCGCATGACACCCCAGCGCTTCACGAAGCGCATCTTCGAGAGGTAGGCGAAGAAGTGGCTTTGTAGACCGGATGGCGTCCGGGACTTGGCGGCTTTGGGGCGCGTCTGCCGCTTCGCCCTCGCGCGCGGCGTCTGAGCGCGCTTGCGCGACACCGGACTCAGCGTGCGTTCAGCTCTTGGGTGCCGGCGGAGATGTCGTTCAGGAAGACCTCCACCTTGTAGTCGCTGGCCTCCCAGCGCTCCGGCTTCTTCCCCGCGAGCACGGTCTCCATCGGTCCGGTGGGAGTGATGGCCTGCTCCGACTCGAGCACCACCGTGCCGTTCGGGAGCATCCATTTGGCCTTGAGCGTCACTTCCGGCCCGCTACCTTCGGTCTTGACCGAGACGTAGAACGTGTCCGTCGTCCAGAAGAGATTCGTCTTGGACGCGGGTACGAGCGTCCCATCGGCCGCAAGGTCTCGTCCCGTCCAGAACTCGGTGACCTTCACGTCGCCAACCTTCGCCTCACCCTGCGTAGCCGGTGGAGAGGACTGCGAACAACCGAGAAGCCCACCGACAATCAGCAGCAGGGCAGTCGCCGCCACTCTTCCGCGACGTATGGTGCGCTCGCGCATCATTCGTTCTCCTCGCTCGGGGGTCGATTGCATCGCGCTGTTTAGTAGCCTTTCGGCGTGGCGGCGACAACGGCCGGGTCGAAGCCTCACGCGTGTGACCGGCGCGGCAGGCCGGGCGGTCGGCAGGGAGTCCGGCCCGATGACCTCCAGCCCGCCGCGCTGGCTGACGGCAGCGGTTTCATGTATCGATGCCAGCCGCGCCTCGCGCTCGTCACGCCAATCGCATGAGCCTCAAAGACCGCGCCTGCATCGTCGGAATCGGTGAATCCGCGTACTGCCGCGCCCCCGGCTCCGGATTGAGTCAGCTCGCCATCCAGTTGCAGGCGGCGGTCCACGCGGTCGCGGATGCCGGCATCGCCATCAAGCAGATCGACGGCATCATGCCGTTTCCCGGCCTCGGCACGGCCGAAGAGTTCGCGGCGAACCTCGGCATCGAGGATCTCCGCTTCGCGGCGACCGTGCACATGGGCGGCGCGTCGCCGGTCGCTTCGTTGCAGACCGCCGCGAGCGCCGTGGTCGCGGGCATCGCCGACTACGTGCTCCTGCCCGCCGGCTGGAACGGCTATTCCGGCATGCGCACCCGGGAATGGGTCGCCACCGACTTCGCGTCCATTCCGGGAGGGGCGATCGCGCGCGACTACTACATCCCGCACGGGCTCACGGCGCCGCCGCAGTGGTTCGCGCTCATGGCGCGCCGCCACATGCACGAGTTCGGCACCACGTCGGAGCAGCTCGGCGCGATCGCGGTGGCGATGCGCAAGCACGCGCAGCGCAACGCGCGGGCGGTGATGCGCGAGAAGCCCCTCACGCTCGAGGACTACCTCGCCTCGCCCATGATCACGGCGCCGTACCGTCTGTTCGATTGCTGCCTCGAGACCGACGGCGCCGCGGCGATCGTGGTGACCACCGCCGAGCGCGCGCGTGATCTCCAGAAACCGCGGGTGTTCATCAGCGGTGTCGCCACCGGCGCAACCCGATCCCGCCGACGAGATCACCAATCGCAAGGACTTGTTCCAGACCGGGCTCACCACCGCCGCTCCCAGGGCGTTCGCCATGGCCGGCGTCGGCCCCGCCGACGTCGACTTCGCCGAGATCTACGACTGCTTCACGTTCGAGGTGCTGCAGCAGATCGAGGAGGCGGGGTTCTGCAAACGCGGCGAGGGCGGGGCGTTCGTCGAGGGCGGGCGCATTCAGCTCGGCGGCGAGCTGCCCGTCAACACGCACGGAGGCCTGCTCTCGGAAGCGCACGTGCTCGGCATGAGCCACATCGTCGAGGCGGTGCGGCAACTACGCGGAGAAGCCGAGCGAGCGGCAAGTGAAGGACGCGGAGCTCGGCGTCGTCACCGGCTTCGGCGACTTCGGCGACGGCAGCATCGCGGTGCTGCGGCGGTAGGGGTGAGGAGCATGATTGCGAACTCCATGGAACGCGTGAGCACCAGAGAAACGGCGAACGGGGCGGCGGCGTGAGCACACCCGACGTCACACCCGCCAGGCCGCTGCCGCACCTCGTCGGCCTCAGCAAGGAGTTCTACGACTGGTGCAAGCAGGGCGAGCTGCGTTTCCAGCGCTGCACCGACTGCGCGACCTGGCGCCACGTGCCGCGTCCGATGTGCGCCGGCTGCGGCTCGCTGCGCTGGGAGTGGGCGCGCTCGAGCGGACGCGGGACGGTCTTCACCTGGACGGTCGCGACGCGCGCCATGCACCCGGCGTTTCAAGCCGCTGTGCCCTATGCGCCGGTCGTCGTCGAGATGGAGGAGGGCGTGCGCATGCTCAGCCAGGTGATCGATTGTCCGCCCGACGAGCTCACGATCGGCATGCCCGTCGAGGTGGTGTTCGACCCGGTCACCGATGAGATCACGATGCCGATGTTCCGTCGCGAAAGGAGCCGCCCGTGAAGCCTGCGCTCAGTTTGCCGCCGACGATGCGCTACGAGAAGCGCGATCGCGTCGCCATCGTGACCATCAACCGTCCGGAGGCGATGAACGCCTTCACCGCCGACATGCTGCGCGCGATGGACGCGGCCTTCGCCGATTTCAACGCCGATCCCGACCTCTGGGTGGCGATCCTCACCGCCGCCGGCGACAAGTCGTTCTCCGCCGGCATGGACTTGAAGGAGGCCATCCCGGCCATGGGGGAGGGCGACGAGCTCGGCTACGAGGACCACACCAAGCGACCGTTCTCGGACGTCTTCAAGCCGATCATCGCGGCGGTGAACGGCTACTGCATCGCCGGCGGGCTCGAGTTCCTCCAGGGCACCGACCTCCGGATCGCCGCCGAGCACGCGACGTTCGGGCTGGGCGAGGTGCGCTGGGGCATCATCCCGACCGGCGGCTCGCACATCCGGCTGCCGCGGCAGATTCCCTGGGCCGTCGCGATGGAGCTGCTCCTGACCGGCCGGCCAATCGACGCCCGGCGCGCCTACGACATCGGTCTCGTGAACCAGGTGGTGCCGGCAGCCGAGCTGATGCCGGCGGCGCTCAAGCTCGCGGAGGTGGTGTGCAAGAACGGTCCGCTCGCCGTGCGCACCGCCAAGGAGATCGCCGTACGCGCGCTCGGCCTCGAGTCCGGATTCGTCCTCGAGAAGGCCCTCGGCGCGCGCGTCTTCGCATCCGAGGACGCAAAAGAGGGGCCACGCGCGTTCGCCGAGAAGCGTCCAGCGAAGTTCACCGGCCGCTGATCGACCGGTCATCGTGTGCGATCGCAATATGATCGTGTCGCAATCGCGACACTCCCTCCCCCGAAATGACGACGCGTTGATCGTGCAAACGTGATGCCTCACCCTGAATAGGGATGCACGATCGCACCGACGCTGCGCGTCGACGCCGCTCACGTGCCATGCATTTTTGTTCTTGTGCAGCCCCAAAGAACTAGGGAGTGTTCCCTAGTTCGACGTAGGGAATGATTCGCAGCGTTTTTGCACCGTACCCCGGTTGACGTCGATGGTGCACGTCAGTAGACCAGACGGTACCGACACTCTTCCAGCTTGCGAGGGGCGAAAGCATGCTCGAAGCACGAATCGTTTCTTCGAAGGGCTCGCTATTCTTCGTTGGCGAGCCGACGCCGTACGACCTGCAGACGCTGAGGTCGCACATTCGTGAATTCGCCAGCTCGACGCAGAAGGTCCGTCTCGAGGTGAACGTCGATGATGCGGACTGGGCAGGCCTCGAAGCGTCAGGATGGATTCGGTTACTTGCGGGTGCCGGCGCGCGCGTGTGCCGGACTCACCACGCTCACTAGTCGGCACGCGCTCCGCGCCGGAGCGCGTGCGCGGCTGTCTCGCGCGCCCCGCCGCTAGTAGATGATCTGCTGGCTCACGAGCTCGCGGTAGCGCTCGTCGGGCAAGCCGAGCAGCTCGGTGAAGACGCGCTCGTTGTCCTCGCCGATCCGCGGTCCCGGTCGCACCCTCGGTTCGCTGCGGCTCATCTTCACGTAGGCGCCGTAGATGGTTTCCGCGAACCCGAGCGGGTGCTGGACCTCGACGAACGTGCCGCGCGCCCGGTAGTGCGGGTCGTGCAGCAGGTCGGCGACGTTCGAGACCGGCGCCGCCGCGACGCCGTGGCGCTGCAACGTCGCCGCGAGCTCGCGATCGTCGTGCGCGGCCGTCCATGCCGCGATGCGCTCGTGGAGCGCGTCGATGTTGCGTACCCGTGCGGCGGCATCGGCGAATTCCGGGGCGCCGGTCCAATCCGGGGCGCCCAGTCGACTGCGACCAGTCCGCGCCACTCGTCCTCGGTCAGCACGGCGATGCTGATCCAGCGATCGTCTCCGGCGCAACGGAAGACGCCGTGCGGGGCGCCGGCGGCGAGCGGATGGCGGTTGCCGATCGCTCCCGCGACGCGCCCGTTCAGCACGTAGTCCATGAACGCGGGGCCGACCATCTGCATGACGGCTTCTTGCTGCGAGTAGTCGATGTGCTGGCCGCGCCCGGTGCGGTCGCGGAAACGCAGACCGGTCAGGATCGCGAACGCACCCATGATGCCGTTGTAGGGATCCGAGAACGCGTTCTCGACCGGAATGGGCGGCCCGCCGGCGTAGCCGGTCAGGCTGTCGAGACCCGTCGTGCTGGTGAGGCTGAGGCCGTAGGTGCGGAGATCCTTCAGCGGACCGGTGAGACCGGCCGCCGGCATCGAGAACATGACGAGGTCGGGCTTCACGGCGCGGAGATCGTCGTAGCCGAGGTGCAGACTCTCCATGACGCCGGGACCGAAGTTCTCGATGACGGCGTCGCAACGCGCCACCAGGTCGCGCGCCAGCTGCTGCGGCCTCTGGCTTCTTGAGGTTCAGCGAGACGCTGCCGTTCCCGCCCCAGCAGGCGTGATTGGAGAGGCTGCGATCGGGGTCGCGGACGCCGCCGCCGAAGGGCGGCAGCATGCGCGTGAGATCGATGCGGGCGCGCGACTCGATCTTGTAGACCTCGGCGCCGAGGAAGCCGAGGGTCTGTCCGACCACGGGTCCCGCCCACACCCAGCCGAAGTTCGCGACCCGGATGCCGTCGAGGGGCAGGGCACCGCGGCCGCCGTGCCGCCGACGTACTCGGCCGTCGCGTCACGCGTGCGCCCTCGCAGCGCCGACGCCGTTCGTCGGCCGATGCGTGCGCCGCGCGTCAGCAGGCGCGAGCGCGCCGTTGTGCTCGCCGAGACGCGGCGCCGGCCGCTGCGGACCGCCGGGGCTGGCGGGCAGCTTGAAGGGCGCGCCGAGAGTACGCACACGTCCGAGCGCGGAGTGCTCGAGATCGACGACGTAGCCGCGCTCGCGGAGGTGCGGATGCTCCGCCGCTTCCGCGACGGTGAAGATCGCGGTCACGGGCACGCCGTTCGCCTGACAGCGTTCCATGATCTCCCACTTGCCGTGCTCCATCGTCCACTGCTCGAGCAGCGGATAGATGGCCTCCGCGTTCTGTGCGCGCGCATACATGTCCTGGAACATCTCGAGCTGCATCCAGTCGGGATTTCCGAGAACGTTCGCGAGTCCGTTCCACTGGCCGGGCTCGAGGGCGAGCATCCACACGTAGCCGTCCTTGCACGGCAGGATCGTCGCCGGCGCGCCGAGCGGCATGCCCACGCCCGTGCGACGTCCGAAGACGCCGTCCTGCGCATAGAGCCCGATGTTCTGACCGCCGACGAAGGTGGCGGCGATCGCTTCGGCGCACGAGACGTCGAGATGTTGCCCACCGCCGGCGTTGGCGCGGCCGAGGACTGCGGCGAGGCCCCAGGCGGCCCCGGTGGCGCCGCCGTAGAAGTCGGCCGCGAAGGTCCCGTGCTCGAGCGGCGACTCGCCGGGGCGGCCGCAGTAGCGATGGCTCGCGCCGGAGAGATGGTACGCGTTCAGATCGTAGCCCTTCCACTCGCAGTAGGGACCGGACTGGCCGTACGGCGTGATCGAGATCATCACCAGCTCCGGGTTCACGGTCGCGAGCGTCGGGTAGTCGAGGCCCCAGCCGCGCATCACGCTCGGCGGGTTGCTCTCGATCAGGACGTCGGCACTACGCGACCAGCCGCGAGCAGCGCGTCGCGTCCGCTCGGGCTCGTCACGTCGAGGGTGACGCTCGCGCTTGTTGGTGTTGAGGAAGAAGAAGAGCCCGCTCTTCTCGGGATGCGGCGCATCGCCGGGAAACGGGCCCCAGCGCCGCGCGACGTCGCCGCCCGGCGGCTCGATCTTGATGACGTCGGCGCCGTAGTCGGCGAAGAGCTTGCCGCAGTACGGCGCGGCGACCATCTGGCCGAGCTCGAGGACCGTGATGCCGCTGAGTGCGCCGTCAGGCATGCGGCGAGCGTGTAGCACAAACCAGCGGGCGCCGCGCGCCCCCCGCGCGCCGGGCTTTGTGGCGTTCGCGGCCGAGTTGAGATACGCCCGCCGGCGGAAGGAGGTCTTCCTATGCGGAGAGGAACGGTGAGAGCACGCGATTGCCGTGTTTCTGGTCGCGGCGACCCTGGCCGGTGGAGCGACGCGAAGCGTCTTCGCGAAAGAGCCCGCCTCCAGGAAAGCGGCAGAGTTCTCGCCCTACGTCGACCAGACGTTCCCCGACCGCGTCTTCTGGGGCGACACGCACCTGCACACCTCCAACTCGGCCGACGCCGGATTCCTCAACGACAAGGTCGGACCCGAGGAGGCGTTCCGCTTCGCGCGTGGCGAGGCCGTCACCTCGACCGGCGGCTTGCGCGTGAGATTGCAAAGGCCCTACGACTTCCTCGTCGTCTCCGACCATGCCGAGTATCTGGGGCTCACCCCCGGGCTGCGGAGGTCGGACCCGATCCTTCTCAAGAACGACACCGGCCGTCGCTGGCACGACATGCTGAAGAAGAGCAAAGAGACCGCCTTCGAGGCCGCCATGGATTGCGTACGCAGCATCAACGCGCGCGACGAGAAGATGAAGAACCCGGAGTTCACGCAGTCGGCGTGGGACCAGAACTGTGAGATCGCCGATCGCTACAATCAACCGCGGACGTTCACCGCCTTCATCGGCTTCGAGTGGACGTCGATGCCGGGCGGCCGCAACCTGCATCGCGTCGTCATCTTCAGGGACGACGCCCGTCGCGCCACGCAAGTCGTTCCGCTCTCCTTCTTCGACAGCGGCGACCCCGAAGACCTCTGGAAGTACATGGAGGGCTACGAGAAGAAGACCGGCGGTCGGGTGCTCGCCATCCCGCACAACGGCAACCTGAGCAACGGCTTGATGTTCAGCGTCGATCGTCTCGACGGCAAGCCGTTCACCCGCGCCTATGCTTCGACGCGTGCGCGCTGGGAGCCGCTCTACGAGGTCACCCAGATCAAGGGCGACGGCGAGACCCACCCCGAGCTCTCGCCGACCGACGAGTTCGCCGACTACGAGACCTGGGACAAGGGCGATCTCACCGGTCAGGTGCCGAAGCAGAAGGAGATGTTGCAGTACGAGTACGCGCGCTCGGCCCTCAAGCTCGGTCTGCGGTTGGGAAAGGATCTCGGCGCCAACCCGTTCAAGTTCGGGATGGTCGGCAGCACCGACAGTCACACCGGCCTCTCCACCACCACCGAGGACAACTTCTTCGGCAAGCACTCCGGGGTCGAGCCGGGACCGCACCGCTGGGAGCACGTGGTGATCAATCGCCCGTCGACGACAAGCTCACCATCCATGGATGGGAACAGGCGGCGTCCGGCCTGGCGGCGGTGTGGGCGCGGGACAACACCCGCGAGGCGCTCTTCGACTCCATGCAACGCAAAGAGACGTACGGCACGACCGGGACACGCATGACGGTCCGCGTCTTCGGCGGTTGGGACTTCGCGGCCGACGACCTGCGTCGCCCCGACTTTGCGGCGCAGGGCTACGCTCGCGGCGTGCCGATGGGCGGCGACTTGGCGGCAGCGCCGCGGGGCAAAGCGCCGGCGCTCGTGATTCGCGCCCTGCGTGATCCGGACGGCGCGAATCTCGACCGCATCCAGGTCATCAAGGGTTGGCTCGACGGGAAGGGGGAGACCCACGAGCGAGTCTACGACGTGGCGCTTTCCGACGGACGTGCGGTCGGCGCGGACGGCAAAGTGCCTCCCGTCGGCAATACGGTGGACGTGCCCAACGCTGCCTACGCGAACACCATTGGTGCCGCGCAGCTCTCGGCGTTCTGGAAGGACCCGGACTTCGATCCGAAAGCGTCCGCGTTCTACTACGTGCGCGTGATCGAGATCCCGACGCCACGCTGGACTGCGTATGAAGCGAAGCGTTTCAACATCACGATGGATGCGAAAGTGCCGATGACCACGCAGGAGCGCGCCTACACGTCGCCGATCTGGTACTCGCCCGAAGTCCTGACGCGAGCAAGGGTCGTTCGCGTGAAGCTCCTGCGCGAACCGCTGCTGCACTTCTTCGTCCTCGGCGTCGCCGTGTTCGCACTCGCATCGTTCGTCCGCGAGCAGCCCGCGCGACGAGCCGGCCCGCATCGTCGTCACGCCGGGACAGATCGCGCACCTGGCCGCCGGATTCGCGCGCACATGGCAGCGTCCGCCAACGGTCTCGGAGCTTGACGGCCTGATCGACGACTACGTCCGCGAGGAGATCTTCTATCGCGAGGCGACGGCGATGGGACTCGATCGCGACGACACGATCGTCCGTCGCCGCATGCGCCAGAAGCTCGAGTTCGTCACCGAGGATGCGGCGGCGCTGGCGCCCTCGGATGCCGAGCTGCAGGCCTACCTGCGTCAGCACCCGGATGCTTTCCGCACCGAGCCGCGATTGTCGTTCCGCCAGGTCTACCTGAGTCCCGAGCGCCGCGGCGACGCTGCCGAAGCCGACGCCCGCACGCTCCTCGCACGCCTCGGCGATGCCGGTGCGGAAGCCTCCGTGAAGGGCGATGCGCTGATGGTTCCCGACGCGCTCTCGGACGCGCCGCGCGGCGAGGTCGCGCGTCTCTTCGGCGAGGACTTCGCCACCCGTCTCGTCGAGATCGAGCCTGGAAGTTGGACCGGACCGGTCCAGTCCGGATACGGCTGGCACCTCGTGTTCGTGCGCGAACGGACCCCGGGTCGCATACCGGAGCTTGCCGAGGTGCGCGACGCGGTCGAGCGCGAATGGGTCGCCGCACGGCGGAAGGAGGTCGTCGAGGCCACGTATCAGAAGCTGCGCGAGCGCTACACGGTGGTGATCGAGCGACCCGCTGCGGGCGGCGATGCGGTGGCGGCGGCACCATGACACGCGCGGCGAGCGTCATCGCGGCAGCAGCGCTCGTGCTCGGTTGCGCCGGCGTGACGGCAGCGCATGAGGTCCGGCCGGGCTACCTCGAGCTCACCGAGGGCAGCGGCGGCGCTTTCCAGCTCCTCTGGAAGGTGCCGGCGCGCGGCGACCAGCGCTTCGGCCTTCGCCCGATCCTGCCGGTGCACTGCGCGCATTCCACCGACCCGGTCGTGCTCTGGACCGCCGACGCCTACGTCGAGCGCGCGACCGTCGTATGCAAAGGCGGACTCGACGGGCACACCATCGCCATCGAGGGTCTGCGCGCGACGATGACCGACGTGCTGGTGCGCCTGGTGCGCTCGAACGGAGCCGCGCAGGTCGTGCGGCTCTCGCCCGCGAGCCCGTCGTTCTTGGTCGAGGCCGCCGCCCGCGGGCTCGACGTGGCGCTCACGTACCTGCGCCTGGGCGTCGAGCACATCCTTCTCGGCGTCGATCACCTGCTGTTCGTGCTCGCGCTCGTCATCCTCGTCGGCCGCACGCGGCGCCTGGTCTCGACCGTCACGGCGTTCACGCTCGCCCACAGTCTCACGCTCGCGGCGGCGACGCTCGGGTTCGCGCGCGTGCCGCAGCGCCCCGTCGAGGCGGTGATCGCCCTCAGCATCGTGTTCGTGGCGGCGGAGATCGTTCGCAGCCGGCAGGGGCGACCGGGGGTCACGGAGCACGCGCCGTGGGTGGTCGCCTTCGTGTTCGGTCTGCTGCACGGCTTCGGCTTCGCGGGCGCGCTCGCCGAGGTCGGGCTGCCGCCGCAGGCGATTCCGCTGGCGCTTCTCTTCTTCAACGTCGGCGTCGAGCTGGGACAACTGGCGTTCATCGCGGTGGTGCTCGTCCTCGCGGCGTTCGCCCGCCGCACGATCGGTACGCCGACCTGGGGGTGGCGGGTGCCGACCTACGCGATCGGCGCGCTCGCCGCCTACTGGACGATCGAGCGGGTCGTCGGTCTTTGATGGGTTGGAATCACGATTGCGCTCGGAGGGTAGACTCCGTGCGGAACTCCGCGGCCATCGCCCGTCGTCATCCTCGCCGCAGTCCATGCGTATGGTGAGACCGTGCCTGACGAAGCAGCCACCACGCCGACGAACGTGGACCAACCAGTCGTCGAGGAGCCTGACACGAGCACGTGGTCTTTTTCCGCGTCGGCCTCCACCTATATCGTGCCGGACGACCACGACTACGTGCAGCCAACCGTCACCGCTGATCGTGGCTGGCTGCATCTCGAAGGGCGGTACAACTACGAAGCTCTGGAGACCGGCTCGGTCTGGGTGGGCTACAACTTCTCGGGCGGCCAGACGCTGACATGGGAATTCATCCCGATGCTCGGCGGCGTTCTCGGCGATACCTGGGGCATCGCGCCCGGCTACAAGGGCTCGCTCGGCTGGTGGAGAGCTCGAGTTCTCGAGCGAGGGCGAGTACGTCTTCGACACTGACGATCCGTCGGCGAGCTTCTTCTACAACTGGTCCGAGCTGACCCTCTCCCCGGTCGATTGGTTCCGCTTCGGCCTCGTGACGCAACGCACGCGTGCGTACCAGACGGATCGAGACGTCCAACGCGGCGTCCTCGCCGGCTTCTCCTTCCATGCGGTCGACGCGACGGCCTACGTGTTGAACCCCGATGAGAGCGAGCCAACGGTGGCGATCGCGGTCGCCCTGAGCTTCTGAACGATGACCCTGATCGCCGTCTTCGTCGCGCTGGTGTTCCTGCACAGCCTCGTCTCGGCGCGATTGGAGCGGACCGTCGTGACGGCGCCGATCGTTTTCACCGCGGCGGGAATGTTGACGCTGCTGGTCGTTCCGGAGTTGCGGGATCGCCAGGGCGGCCACGAGGTATTTCTCACCATGGCCGAGGTGGGCCTGGCGCTGTTGCTCTTCACCGACGCCAGCCGCGCGGATCTGCGAGGTGCTGAAGAGCACCCGGAGCCTGCCCGTCCGCCTGTTGACCACGGGGATGCTGCTCACGATGCTGCTGGGCGCCGTCGGCGCGCGCCTCGTCTTCCCCGAGCTTTCGCTCTGGGAGGCCGGCATCCTCGCGCGCCATCCTCGCGCCGACCGATGCCGGGCTGGGACAGGTCATCGTGAACAGCCCACGCGTGCCGGTGAAGATCCGCCAGGCGCTCAACGTGGAGGCGGGCCTGAACGACGGTTTGTCGGTGCCGTTCCTGCTGTTCTTCATCGCGCTGGCTGGCAGCGGGCCGAAGACGCAGCGCCAGCCTCGTGCGGTTCGTCGTCGAGCAGCTGGGTTTCGGGGCGCTCATCGGCGGTGGCGTCGGCTGGATCGGTGGCTGGCTGCTCGGCATCGCGCATCGACGAAATTGGATGGCGCACTCGTGGCAGCAACTCGGCGTGGTCGCGCTGCCGCTCCTTTGCCTGTTGGTGTCCGAACGAGTCGGTGCGAGCATGTTCATCGCGGCCTTCGTGGCCGGGCTCGCCGTGCAATCGGTGCCCGGCACAGCGTCGAGTTCACCGAGCAATGGGGGCAGCTGCTGAACCTATCGGTGTTCTTCCTGTTCGGCCTGGTGGTCGCGCGCGCATGGCCGCAATTCGATGCGCGACACGTGTTCTACGCGGTGCTCAGTCTCACGGTCGTGCGCATGTTGCCGGTCGCCCTTGCAGTCCTCGGCATGGGGCTCAGCCGGTCTACCGTGCTCTTCATGGGCTGGTTCGGTCCGCGGGGTCTCGCGTCGATCGTGCTCGGCCTCATCTATCTCGAGACGCTCTCCCATGTGTCCGGCGAATCCACCGTCCGGCTCGCCGTGATGGCGACGGTTCTCTGCAGCATTTTTGCCCACGGACTGAGCGCCGTGCCGGGTATGGAAGTCTATGCGCGCAGGATCCGAACGCTTCGTCCTGACGCGCCCGAGCTGGAAGCCACGGATATACTCAGGTGAATTCTCGCAGCAAGAACCGAAGGAGGTGACGGATGCCAGTCGACGTCCATGACGAAGCGCCGGATCTCGTTCACGTTACGGTGAGTGGCCGCATGGTGCCGGCGGATCAGGTGGCGGTCCTCTCCACGATCAGCAAGGCGATCGAGCGCGCCGGCAGGATCCGCCTGTTGATCGTTCTCGCGGACTTCGAGGGATGGACCTCGGGAGAAGAATGGGCCGACGACGCGCTGCGCCTGGAGAGCGACTCCACGATCGTGAAAGCGCGCCATCGTCGGCGACAGCCAGTGGAAGGATCAGGTCTTCGCCTTCCTTGCTCGACCGTTCCGGGAGATCCCGATCGAGTACTTCGAGTCCGCGGCCGCGGCCCGTTCCTGGCTCAACGCGTAGCGACTCGCGTGCGCGCCGAAATCCGAGCGCGGCACGCGGGCATCTATTTCATTTTCTTCTTCGGCGCTTCGCTCTTCGGGGTCCTCTCGACCGAGATCCCCACGGCTTCGGTATAGGTGATGACCACGGGATCTCCGACTTTGATCTTGTCGAGGTTGCGCGGGTCACGTGCCTTCACCGTCGTCGATTCACCTCCGGGCCCGGTGAGTGTCACGCGCTCGCTCGCTCTATCGATGCCGGTGATGGTCGCGACCACGCGTAGCGAGCGCGCCTCCCGCTGCGGCCGGCATCTCACCGAGCGGGGCTCGCCCGCTGGCTTCGATGATCGCTGTCGGATTGGCGCGCTCCTCGTCGGTCGGCGGTCGGACCTCGGCAGCGATCCCCTCGTAATAGGTCGCGATGACTTGATCACCGACCTGCACTTGCGGCAGGTTCCGCACCTCCTCGCTGGCGCGGAAGGTAAAGGTGCGTCCGTCCTCTCGACGCAATGTGACCATGCGCGTCTTGTGATCGACCTTTTCGACGGTGGCCATCGTGGTCACGGCCTGCTCGCGCTTCACCGACACCGGCTCGCGGGGCGGCGCCGGCTCGCGCTTCGCGCACCCCGCCGACCACGCCGTTACGAGCACCGCCAATGCCATCGTCACACGCATCATCTTGAGCATCATCAGATCCCTCCTCGTCGTTGGTTGCGAAGCGCCATTCTTCAGACGGTCACGATGCCTGTCGGTCAGCGCTGACCGGTGCGAGCCTCCAATCGGGAGCACATCCGATCGGCCCAGAACTCGAGTGCGCGGTCGAGCTGCGCCCACGTGTCGATCGGAGGGGCGCCTTTCCGTCGTCGGCGGTCGATGCCCTGGGCGAGCAGCGCGTCGGTCTCCGCGTCGCGGATCTCGCCTTCGATCGCGCGGCGTCGATGAACTGGCGGAGCTCAGGGCGAAGCGTGCCTCGGGCGGCGCCTGGCCCGTCGTCTCCGATCGCCGTCAGCACGTCGAGGACGGTATCCGAGGAGCGCGCCTCGGTGATCGCCAGGCGCAGACGCAGCGTGCCGGGCGATGGCTCGTCGACGAGCTCGAATCCGTCGCCCAGCCGTCGTCGCACGGCGGCCTGGAAGTCCGACACCAGGCGCAGGAGATCCTCCTCCGGAATGGGATCGAGCGCGTGCCGCCCGCTCCGCCAGAGCGTCACGGGCTCGAGCAGTATCTTGCGATACGTGGTCCAGTGCGCGTCGGGCTTGCGGTAGACGAAGGGAAGATCGTCGGCGCCCCCGGGGCGCAGCAGAGAGTAGTCGTCGAGGAACCCGGACATGTCGTTCGGGTCCGGGGCGCGACGCCCGGCGCACGCGGCGGCGAGGAGCGCGAGCAGCACGACGATCGACATGCGAGTGTGGCGCATCATTTGCGGCGCGCTTGTAGCGCGGCTGGCGTGTGCGATACAAGCCGCATGCGGGATTTCGGGGACACATGAGACCGACAACACGCACAGCACTCGTGATCGTCGCGGTTCTGCTTCTCCCCACCGCGACGCTTGCGCGCGAGTACCCGGCGTGGGGTGACACGGGCTGGGTGCATGCGAACAAGCGCGAGTGCTGCAACGACGCGATCGCGTTGGCACAGGAGCGAAGCGCATTGGCCTGCCGCGACACCGGTGGCGTGCCGCGCCCGATGCACGGCGGCGTTCAGCGACGCGGCTTTTGCGAGTGGCAAACCGACCAGGATGACGACGGTGTCACGATCTTCCGATGTCAGGCCGAGGCTACGGTGCCCTGCCGGTGAGCGTGGGCGCTCTCGCACGCCGAAGCGGCGGGCGCTCTTCCGCGTTTGAGGAAGCTCGGGTCCGAGGAGTCGAGAGCCGTCGCCGATGTGCTGGGGCCATCGCCCTGGGTGCGGGGTCCCGGCTGGGACGGATTCTGGATCCTGAGCGCACTCTGGCTCATACCGATCGTCCTCTGGCTCTCCCGTGGATACGCCGACCCGGAGGAGAGCCCACTCGATCTGCTGTACTTTGGACTGACGGCGCTGTTCTGGATCGGTCATCGATTGAGCAGCACGTACCTCGTGTACTGCACCGAAGCGTATCGGCCTCTCTTACGGACGCAGCCGGTGCGATTCGTCGCCATCCCGCTGCTGGTGGCCGGTGGATGCTTCGCTGTCTTCCTGCCATCGGACGCCGCGTTGCCGTGGACCCGCGAGGAGCGACTCGTGGCGCTCGCGATCCTCGACTACGTCTTCGTGACGCATCATTTCGCTGCGCAGCATTTCGGCGCGCTCTCCCTCTACCGCACGCGGGTCGGCCGCGCAGCCTGCGTTCGCACGAGAGCGATGGATCGGGTTTTCGCGCTGGGAGTCGGCGGCGTGCTCGTCTTCCTGGCGGACATTCTTGCCGGAGCGGTTGCCTACCAGGACCACTGGGTCGATCGCTGGCTCTTTCCCGCCTGGATCGAGTCGGCGCAAGACGGGATCCGCGCCGGCGCCATGCTTCTGCTGCTCGCCGCGACCGTCGCAGTCCTTCTCGCGGAGTTGCGGGCGCCGCGGTGGTCGCTGCCGCGTGTACTGTACGTCCTGGGAATCGCGACGATGGTCGCGCTCGCCCTGCAGTCCGCGAAGTCCTTTCCTCTTTCTCGTGCTCTGGACTTCGCAGCACTGGATTCTGGCCACCGGCCTTGCCGCTCAGGTGCCGGTCGCGGAGCCGGCTCCGATGCGCGGTATCGTCCGTCGAGTGCTGCACGCATTCAACGTGCGGCCCTGGGCACTGGTCCTTCTGCTGGTGGTTGCATCGATCGTGTTTCTGCCCGTGTTCGAAGTCGAAGGGACCCGGCAAGAAGGTGTCTACTACGGGGATCGCATATTCGGCGCCTTCGCGGCGGAATTGCGCACGTCATACTGGGTTCCGGCTCTGCTGGCGCTCGGGTTTGCGACCGGGTTCGTCCACTATCTGCTCGACCGCAGTGTCTACCGACTGTCGGACCCCCACGTTCGCGCAGCGGCGCGCGGTCTTCTTCGTGCCCCCGATCTGATCGAAGCCCGGCGATGATGACCGGGCTGCGAGGAGCCAAGCGAGCAGGGCCGTGAGCGGGAATGCTTGGCTTCTCGCAGCGCGGGTGTGTCGTTCAGCAGAGGACCAAGGAGACCGCCAGACCGCCCTCGGAGGTTTCCTTGTACTTCGAGTTCATCTCCTTCGCGGTGAGCGCCATCGCCGCGATCGTCGTATCGAGGTCGACTCTCCGCTCGTCCGGAACCTCATCGCTGGCGATGCAGTAACCCGTCCACGCCTTGACGGCTCCGTACGCCGTACGTTCGATGCACGGCACCTGCACGTAGCCGGCCACCGGGTCGCACGTCATGCCGAGGTGATGCTCGAGCGCGGACTCGGCCGCGTTCGACACCACCTTGGGGCTCGCGCCGGAAGCGTGCGCGATCATCGCCGCGGCCATCGAGGAGCCGACGCCCACCTCCGCCTGACAGCCACCTTCGGCGCCCGACAACGTCGCGTTGTGCTTGCAGAGGTAGCCGATCGCCGCCCCCGCGAGCAGTCCTTCGCGGATCTTCTGTTGCGGCATCTTGAGATCATTCATCGATGTGAGGACGGCCGGCAGGATCCCCGCGGATCCTCCGGTGGGTGCCGTAACGATGATGTGTCCGCGCGCGTTCTCCTCGCCCATGGCGAACGCGTAGGCGGTGAGTTGCGTGACCGCGTGCGCGGCCGGTCCCTTCATGGTGTTCTTCTGGAGATTGCGATGGATGCGCCGCGGCTTTGCTGTGCAGCTTGATGGGGCCGGGCAGCACGTCTTCCACTTTGAGACCGGCCTGCACGCCACGCGCCATCACGTCGGCGACCTGATCGAGGAACTCGTAGATCTCCTTCTCGCTCCTTCCGGAGACCGCCATCTCGTTCTCCAGCAGCATCTTGGTGAGCGGCACCTTGTCGTCGAGGATGAACTTCTTGAGATCGCGGGCCATCGCGTAGGGATACTTGGGCTTGCCTTTGTCGGGCTGCTTGTAGCCCTTCCACTCGATGAAGCCGCCGCCGACGGAGTAGTACTCGAGCTCGTAGATGACCGTGTCGCCGGCCAGCAGCTTGCAGGTCATCGTGTTGGGATGATGGAAGTCCCCCTTGACCTCGTCGTAGACGACGTCCTTGAGGGTCACGTCGAGCGTGGTGGGTCCGACCGTGACCTTGTGGACCTTCTTCGGGTCGGCTTTCAGCCCGTCGAGGAACTCGGGCTTGCAGGTCGCCGGGGATTGTCCGAGCAGGCCGGCGAGCGCCGCCTTGTCCGTGCCGTGGCCCTCTCCGGTCTGGCTCAGGCTGCCGTACAGGTGCACGCGCACCTTCGTCGCGCGCTTCAGATCGTCGGCCGGCAGCTTGGAGAGACGCTGATAGAAGTCGTAGGTGATGCGCATCGGGCCCATGGTGTGCGAGCTCGAGGGTCCCGGACCCATCTTGTAGAACTCCTCGAGGGTGGTCGTGATCGGGCCCGGCGTTCTGGGTTTGAGCACGTCCGCGCCGGCGCTGGCTTTGACGTCGCGTGGTCCGGCGTTCGCCGCCCAGCTCTCCCATGGGCGAAGCGCGGCGGCCGCGGCCGCGGCCGCCGCGACGCGCAGCAATTCGCGACGGTTGAGCTGGAGGTGCGTCCCGCCGCCTCGCTCCGCCGTCGGGCACGTTCCGCATTGCGTGTGCGCTGCAGGTCGCGCACTCTCTCGGGGGAAGCGTCGTCGTGTCCATCGTTGGTTCTCCTTCGGTTGTAGGTCGAGCACGCTGGCTCGACGTGATTCAGTGCACCTCGAGTCCCACGGCGCGGAAGGCAGCCAAGGCCTGCTCGACCTGCGGTGGTGGGGGCGGTGCCGTGTTCTGCAGCTCGTAGGGCATGCTCAGCCGCTCCCACTTGAAGCGGCCGAGCTGATGGAACGGCAGCAGCTCGACCTGCTCGACGTTGCCGAGGCCGGCGGCGAACTCGGCAATGCGGGCGACCTCGCCGGGGTCGTCGCTGAGACCGGGAACCAGCACGTAGCGCAGCCACATCGGTCTTCGCAGCGCGGCAAGCCGACGCGCGAAGGCGAGGACCGGCGCGTTGTCCATGCCGGTGATGCGGCGGTGCAGGTCGGGGTCGAGCGCTTTCATGCCCAGCATGACCAGATCGCACGCCTGCAGATCGGCGTCGCTCAGGCGATCGCCGAGATAGCCGTTGGTGTCGACCGTGGTGTGGATCTTCGCTTCCTTGACGGCGGTGAAGAGCCTGATGAGAAAGCGGTCCTGCAGGAACGGCTCACCGCCGCTCACCGTCAACCCGCCCTTCATCGTGCGAAGCGCGTGCCGGTACTTTTTGACTTCCTCGACCGCGCGGGCGAGCGGGACGGGGATGCCGTTGTTCAGCTTCCAGGTGTCCGGGTTGTGGCAGAAGACGCAGCGGAATTGGCAGCCCGTCAGCCACACGACGACCCGCATGCCCGGCCCGTCCACCGCGGACCCGGTGGTGAACGAGTGGACGAAGCCGAGGTCGCCGCTCCGCAGCGCGGCCTTGGTCGGCGACTCGCCGACGTGCTCCCCCAGCGACACGCGCAAGTCGTAGGGGCTTGCGACCAATGGAACTTCGGTCGCGGAAGGGTCTTCGCTCATCGCCGTCACATCTTGCCGTGAAACGTGCGGTTGATGACGTCGAGCTGCTGCTCGCGCGTCAGGCGGACGAAGTTCACCGCGTAGCCCGACACGCGAATGGTCAAGCTCGGATACTTCTCGGGATGATCCATCGCATCGAGGAGCATCTCGCGGTTCAGCACGTTCACGTTGACGTGGTAGCCTTGCGCCCCGAAGAAGGCGTCGAGGACGCCGACCAGGTTCTCCACCTGGATCTCCGGCGTACGTCCGAGACCCTGCGGGAACCATCGTCGTCGTGAGGGAGATGCCGTCCGCCGCGTCGCGGTACGGAATCTTCGCGACCGAGGCCGCCGACGCCATGATGCCGTGCGTATCGCGCCCGTGCATGGGGTTCGCGCCCGGGCCGAACGGCTCGCCCTTGCGGCGTCCATCAGGCGTGTTGCCGGTATTCTTGCCGTAGACGACGTTCGAGGTGATCGTCAGGATCGATTGGGTGTGCAGCGCGTTGCGATAGGTCGGATACTTGCGGAGCCGGGTCATGAACGCGTTGACGACGGCGGCGGCCAGCTGATCGACGCGGTTGTCGTTGTTGCCGAACTTCGGAAAGTCACCCTCGATCTGGTAGTCCACCACCAGGCCCGAGTCGTCCCGGACGACCTTCACGCGCGCGTGGCGGATGGCCGAAAGACTGTCCGCCACCACCGAGAGGCCCGCCGAGGCCGAACGCCATCGTGCGCACCGGCGCATAGTCGTGCAGCGCCATCTCGATGCGCTCGTAGGCGTACTTGTCGTGCATGTAGTGGATGACGTTCATGGCGTTGACGTACACACCCGCCAGCCACTCCATCATGCGTTCGAACTTCGCCACGACGTCGTCGAACTCGAGGTAGTCCCCCTGCACAGGCTCCCAGGCGGGCGCAATCTGCTCGCCGCTGATCTCGTCGCGCCCGCCGTTGATGGCGTAGAGCAGGCACTTGGCGAGGTTGGCGCGCGCCCCGAAGAACTGCATCTGCTTGCCGACCAGCATCGGCGAGACGCAGCACGCGATCGCGCCGTCATCGCCCCACGCCTGGCGCATGAGCGAGTCGCTCTCGAACTGCAGGGCGCTGGTATCGATGGCGACCTTGGCGGCAAACGCCCGGAACGCCGTCCGGAAGGCGCGGCGAGTACCAGATGGTCAGGTTCGGCTCGGGGGCCGGGCCGAGGTTGTAGAGGGTGTGCAGGAACCGGAAGCTCGTCTTGGTGACCAGCGGTGCGGCCGTCGTCGCCCATGCCGCCGATCGACTCGGTCACCCAGGTCGGGTCGCCGGCGAAGAGATCGTCGTACTCGGGCGTGCGCAGGAAACGCACGATGCGGAGCTTGATGACGAAGTCGTCGATGATCTCCTGCGCCTGCGTCTCGGTGAGCGTGCCTTCCGCGAGGTCGCGCTCGATGTAGATGTCGAGGAAGGTCGAGGTGCGGCCGAGCGACATGGCGGCGCCGTTCTGCTCTTTCACCGCGGCGAGATACGCGAAGTAGAGCCACTGCACGGCTTCGCGCGCGGTGCGCGCCGGCCCCGCGATGTCGAAGCCGTAGCTCTTCGCCATCTGCTGCAGCTCGCGCAGCGCGCGGATCTGCTCGCTCAGCTCCTCACGGTCGCGAATCACGTCGTCGGTGGACATCGCGCTGTCGAGCGCCTCCTTCTCCAGCTCTTTCTGCGTGATGAGCCGCGTGACGCCGTAGAGCGGAACGCGGCGGTAGTCGCCGATGATGCGCCCGCGGCCGTACGCATCCGGGCAGGCCCGTCAGGATGTGGGAGCTGCGGCAGCGCCGGATGTCGGCGGTGTAGGCGTCGAAGACCCCCTCGTTGTGGGTCTTCCGGTACTTCGTGAAGGCTTCGACGACGGCGGGATCCGGCGTGTAGCCGTAGGTCTTGAGCGAGGTCAGCACCATGCGCAGACCGCCGTTCGGCATGATGGCGCGCTTGAGCGGCGCGTCGGTCTGGAGGCCGACGATGATCTCGTTGTCGCGGTCGATGTATCCGGGTGCGTGCGCGGTGATCGAGCTGGGAATCTGCGACACGTCGAGCACGCTCTTCTTGCGTTCCTCGACGAAGAGCTCCTCCAGGCGCTTCCACAGGCGCCGGGTGCGGTCGGTGGCGGGTGCGAGAAAGGCGCCGTCGCCCTCGTAGGGCGTGTAGTTGCGTTGGATGAACCAGCGCACGTTGACGTCGCGCTGCCAGAGACCGGCGTGGAAACCACGCCAGGCGTCGGTCTGAGATGGGCTAGAGCTCATGGCGTTCACGTGCCTCACTTTCGTCCTGAATCCCGTCGATGAATCCCTGCGCGCCGGTCTCGATGCCGGCGGCGTTGCCTTCATCCGTGTCGAGGTGCATCGCGAGGCTGAACCTGGGGTCCACCCGCACCAGCACGTCGCCGAAGATCACCTCCCGTTCACCGGCGATGCGCACGCGCACGAAGGACTTGTCACGCACGCCGTAGCGCAGCGCATCCTCGGGCGTCATGTGGATGTGGCGGAGCGCGCAAATGACGCCGCGCTCGAGCACGACGCTGCCCGCGGGGCCTTCGAGCGTGCAGCCGGGCGTGCCCGCGATGTCGCCGCTCTCGCGTACGGGGGGATGCACGCCGAGCTTGAACTGCTCGGTCATGGCGATCTCGACCTGCGTCGCCTTGCGGACCGGCCCGAGCACGCGCACGCGATCGATGCGGCCTTTCGGACCGACGAGGTTGACCTGCTCCTTGCACGCGAACTGCCCCGGTTGGGAGAGGTCGGTGTGCTTGGTGAGCTGGTGGCCCGCGCCGTACAGCATCTCGACGTGCTCCTGCGTGAGGTGCGCGTGATGCGCGGAGACCTCGACCAGGAACGGCTCCTGCTTCTGCGCGGCGAGGACGCGGCTGATGTAGGAGCGGCTCAAGGCGCGCAGTGCCTCGCGCGCCATCATGCGCTCCTCGTCGGTCGGCACGACCAGGACGGCCACCTTCGAGTCGTCGGTCGAGATGCGGCAGACCTCGTCGAAGCCGCGCGCCTCACGGTTGCGCTTGGGGTCGAGCGCGATGCCCATGCACTCGAGCCCCTGCAGCGCCAGCGCGCGGACCACGTCGCTGCCCTGTCCGATACCGCCCGTGAAGATGACCGCGTCCAACCCGCCCATCGCCGCGACGTAGGCCCCGATGCTCTTGCGCACGCGGTAGCAGTAGGCCTTGAGCGCGAGCAGCGCGCGATGGTGCCCCTGATCCGCGGCCGCGATCACCTCGCGCATGTCGCTCGAGACGCCGGAAAGACCGAGCAGGCCGCTCTTCTTGTTGAGCAGTTCCTCGCTCTGCGTGGCGGTCATTCCCTCGCTGCGTTCCAGGAACGCGAGCACGCCGGCGTCGACGTCGCCGCAGCGCGTGCCCATGATCAGCCCTTCGGCGGGCGTGAAACCCATGGTCGTGTCGACGGAGCGCCCGTGATCGACGGCGCACAGCGAGGAGCCATTGCCGAGATGGCAGCTCACCAGCTCGAGCTCGTTCAGCCGGCGTTTGAGGAACTGTGCCGTGCGCAGAGCGACGTACGCATGCGACGTGCCGTGAAAGCCGTAGCGGCGCACCCCCTTCTTCTCGTAGAGCTCGTAGGGCAGGCCGTAGAGGTACGCGTAGGCGGGCAGCGTATGGTGAAAGGACGTGTCGAACACCGCCACGTGCGGGATGGCCGGGAAGAGCCGCTGCATCTCGCGGATACCCGCGACGTTCACCGGGTTGTGCAACGGGGCGAGCGGGTTGAGCGCTTCGATCTGCGCCAGGACCTCGTCGGTGATCACCGTCGCCTCGGTGAAGCGCTCACCGCCGTGCACGACGCGATGCGCGACGACGCTGACCTCGCCCGCGCCCGCGATCACGCCCGTCTCCTTCGCCGTGAGCGCGCCGAGCATCGCCGTGAACGCCTCGGCGAAATCGCCCTTCGAGCAGCTCGCGCGTCACTTCTCCCTGCGGCCCGTGGTAGACGTGGCGTGTCCCGTCCAGGCCGATGCGCTCGATCTGGCCCCGGGCACGGCGCGACTCGTCCGCGGTGTCGTAGAAGCAGTATTTGAGAGACGACGAGCCGCAGTTGACGACGAGGATCTTCTCCGGCCGCTCGCCCTTGAGCTGCAAGCCGTACGGATCCGGACTCTCGAGAAGCGCGGCGGTGGCGGTCGCCGGGTCGGCGATCAACGCCTTGAAGCGGTCGGCGATCGTGCGTGAGATGTGCTGGACGGCGCCCGGTTCGGCGACGATCGTCGACTGAAAGATGCGACACCGGAATGAGCAGCACCTCGCAGCGCGACTCGGCGACGATGTCGGCGAGCATGGTATCGCCCGTCATGAGCGCCATCTCGCCGAACGTGCCGCCGGCCTCGATGCGGCGTGACCGTCTGTCGCGTACCGCCGGAACCGAGCACCGATGCACTGGCCGTGCCGCTCAGACACGACGCCGAGGTGTGTCGGCTTCGCGCCGTAGTCGACGATCGCCTCGTTGGCTTCGAACGACACGACACGCGAATCGTCGACGAGCCGGTCGAGGCGCTCGTCGCTGAAGGCGGCGAAGAGGCCGACCTTGGCTTTCAGGAAGCTGACAATGTCGGATCTCGCTCATCATCGTTCAATACTCCACGAAGAGCTTCTGCTGCGCTGTGGGATCCTTCGTCTTCATCAGACCGAGCATGAGCAGGATGCGCGCCTTCTGCGGGCTCAGCTCCATGCCGGCGATGAAACCGAGCTTGTCGTCGTCGACTTCCACATTGCGTACGATGAGGCCGCTACCGGTGCGTGTGGTGCGCACGACGGCGACGCCCTTGCTGGCCGCAGCCGCGAGGCCGGCGATGGCGTCGTCCGTGCTGTTCCCAACACCGACACCAGCGAGCACAATACCCTGTATACCCTTGCCGACGAGGAAGTCGATCATCTCGCGGCCGATGTTGGCGTAGGAATAGACGACCTCGACGCGCGACAGGTCGGTCGCACCCTTGCTGTCCACGGAGAGCGCGCTCTTTGTAGTGTGGCGCGTGCTGTTTGGCAGAAGAAATACGCCTTGCCGGTGTTGAAGCTTCCGACTTTGAGGCTGCCGATCCAGTAGCCGAGCGTCAGGGTCAGAAAGATCGCCAGCTCAGGGTAACGTTGGAAGGTCGTGACGACGACTTCCATGCTTCCTCATTCAGTGCAGGCCGTGCATCTGCTCAGTCGAAGGCGGTTCGTTCCTCACTCGAAGGCGCTCTGCTTCCCGACGCGTGAAGTGCCGTCGCGATGTACTCGATTGCCGCCGAGGCACGCACGATCATGGGCTCGTCGTTGGTACCGTGACGAGGGTCCGCCGCTTCGAGATGCTGCTGGCGCAGCGGCGGCGACGTCATCGGCAGGGAAGGCTAGTGCCTAGGGGGTGAGTCGACTACTGGCAGAACTACCAACTCGCGAAGGAAAAACCGACAGCGTCAGATCGATTCAGAGGCATCGCGTGCGGTCGCCGCCGAGCCTGCGCTGACGAAGCATCGAGCCGAGCCGGATCGGAAGGTCCGGGTCGGCTCGATGCACGACCGCGCGGACCGGGCCTTGCCTACGGAGATGTCTACGTATATTCCCTAATTCGACTAGGTAGTTGCACGTAGTTGGGCGCTTCACATCGGTCAGCGAGGATCACCGTGTTCGAGCGCACGTACGGAGCATTCGAGAGAAGAGCCGGACGGAGTACGGGCCCGCGGGTCCGTGGGCTGGTGGCGTCGGCGCTGCTAATCGTCTTGCTCCCACTCCTCTGCCCCATTGCTCAAGCGGCCGAGCCTCCGAACATCGAGAATGCGGCCAAGATCGCCCTCCGGATCCTCGCCGGAGAACGGCCCGCGACGATCGCCACCCCGGACGTCAACCCCAACGTGGACATGCTTCGACTGGCGTCAGCTGCGGCGTTGGGGTGTCAGTGAGGCAAGCCTGCCGCACGGGAGCGACCCACGCTACCGGCAGCCAGGCCTCTGGGAAGTATACCCCTGGCAAATCCTCGGAGTGATCGCTCTTTTCGCCGTGCAGACGATGCTCATCGTCGCCCTGCTCGCGCAGAGAGCTCGCCGCAGCCTTAGGAAGGCAGAGGAAGATTTGCGGCTGAGCCACATCGAGCGGCGGAGACTGACGGGCCGGTTGCTTCAAGCCCAGGAAGACGAATCGCGGAAGATCGCGCGCGAGCTGCACGACGACCTGGGTCAGGGCCTGGCGCTCCTGACGGTGGAAATGGATCTCCTGCGCCAGAAGCCTCCAGCGGCGGCGGACCTGGGTACGCAGATGCAAGCACTGCTGGGTCACGTGAAGCACTTGTCCTCGTCCGTGCATGATCTTTCACACCACCTCCACCCCTCGAAGCTGGAGCAGCTTGGGCTCGTGGCGGCGATCGGCGGCCTCTGCAAGGAGCTGACTCATAGCCACGGCCTGGAAATCGAGTTCACGAACCGTCAGATCGCGACAGCGATCCCACCGGATACGGTTGTGTGCCTGTATCGCATCGTGCAGGAAGGGCTGCGAAACACCATCAAGCACAGCGGCGCCCGGCACGCCCGGGTCGAACTGAGCGGGACGGCGCGCGCGGTCTGCTTGGGTATCATCGACGATGGAACCGGCTTCAACCCGAGGCTCATCCATAGCAATGGCGGCCTCGGGCTCGTCAGCATGCGCGAGCGGGTGTTTCACGTCGGAGGCGAGATCGCGATCGACTCGCGAACGCCGGGAGGTACCCGGCTCCACGTCCGTGTTCCTTTGGGGGAAGCGGCGGGGACAAGGGTATGAAGCAGATGAATCCCCCGCGCGTCGTGCTGGCCGAGGATCACCGGCTGCTCCGAGAGGCATTCGTCATGCTGCTCGAACCCGACTGCGCGGTGGTGGGCGCTGTGGCGGACGGCCGCGCCCTGCTCGAAGTGGCCCCGAAGCTCCGACCGGACGTCGTCGTAGTGGACGTCGCTATGCCCCTCCTCAACGGCCTGGACGCTGCCCGACAGCTCAAGCGCTTGATGCCCGATGTCAAGGTGATCTTCTTGACCGTGAATGAAGATCCCGATCTCGCGGCCGAAGCTTTCCGCGCCGGCGCGTCAGCCTTCCTGCTCAAGAATTCCGCGGCCTCGGAGCTCCTCCAGGCCATTCACGACGTCATGCAAGGGCGCTCCTACATCACACCGCTGGCCACGCGCGGCATGGTAGACAACCTCCTTCGCCCACCCGAAGCGGCAAGAGGGTCGCGCGAGTTGAGCCCGCGTCAGCGCGAGGTCCTGCAACTGCTCGCCGAGGGATGCACGATGAAGGAGATAGCCAACATCCTCAAGATCACCTCGCGAACGGTCGCTTTCCACAAATACAGCATGATGGAACATCTCGGCATCAGATCCAGCGCTGAGCTGGTCCAGTTCGCCGTCAAAAAACGCATCGTGTCTCCGTAGGACCTCGTCAGTTTTTCGTGTCTCGCTGTTAATTTTGCCAGTAGCTTTCCCAGCCAGAAGGTCTAGCGTCGCCAAATGCGGTTCTCCGCGCATGGGGTGCGCGAAGAGTCACGTCGGAATACCGCCCCTCTTGGAGAATAGCGTGGGCCGGACGACGGTAATGCTGGCCGATGACCACCAGGAATTCCTTGCCGCTGTCGTCCGACATCTCGAGCCCCATTTCGACATAGTCGGGATGGCGGGCAATGGACAGGTGTTGCTTGACGAAGTTGTGCGCCTCGAGCCCGACGTGGTCGTGCTCGATATCTCCATGCCCGTGTTGAACGGCATCGAGGCGGCCGCGAAAATCAAGGCGACGGGCTCCGCAACCAGGATCGTGTTCCTCACGGTCCATGCGGACCCGGACTACGTGCGTGCCGCGCTCGGAACCGGCGCCCTGGGCTATGTGCTCAAGTCCGAACTCGCGTCGGACCTGCTGCCATGCCTCAGGGAAGCTCTGGTCGGCCGCTCTTTCGTTTCCCCCGCCATCGCCAGGTAGCGGAGATGCCGGCCGAGCTCAGCGTGAATCAGATGGATCGCAGCGCGACAACATCACAGGTGCGGAACATCACAAGTGCGATCGGCGACCCCGATCCGTTGACACCCATCAGTGCTCATACTATAGGTCGCGGGCCGAGCGGTACCCGAGAGAGGCGGCGGACCCCCAAATGCCGAGAGTATCCTTCGAGAAGCGATTGATCGGTTGGGTTTGCGTTCTCGCTCTCGCGGGCGGCTGCAAGGAACACGAGCCTCCTCCGCCACCGCCACCTGACGTCGTCGTCGGCACGGTCGAGCAGAAGGACGTTCCCGTTCACTCGGAGTGGGTCGGTACCACCGACGGCTCGATCAACGCGCAGATCCGCGCGCGCGTGCAAGGATACTTGCAATCGCAGGACTACACTGAAGGCCGGCTGGTTCGTGCGGGAGACCTGCTCTTCACGATCGATGCGCGCCAGTACAAAGCGGCGCTGGACGAAGCCAGCGGGCAACTGGCGCGCGCCGAAGCGCGACTCACCAAGACCGCACAGGACGTTGCACGCTACACGCCGTTGGCCAGAGAGGGCGCGGTCAGCCAGGAGGAGCTCGACAACTCCGTTCAGGCAAATCGCGCCGCGCGCGCCGAGGTCGAGTCGGCGCGTGCGACGGTGGAGCAGGCGAAGCTCAACCTCGACTGGACGCGGGTGACGTCCCCGATCGACGGCATCGCCGGGATCAGCGTCGCCCAGGTCGGCGATCTCATCAGTGAGAATTCGGTGCTCACCACCGTCTCGCAGGTCGATCCCATCAAGGTGTCGTGTCCCCATCAGCGAGCAGGAGTATCTGCGCTTTGCCGACCGCATCCAGCAGATCGACTCGCCGGATCGACGCGCCGAGGGCGCCACCCTCGAGCTGATCCTCGCCGACGGCAGCACCTTCCCTCACCGCGGCACGGCATCGGTCGCCAATCGTCAGGTCGACGTCAAGACCGGAACCATGATGATCGTGAGCCTCTTCCCCAACCCCGAGGGGCTGATACGACCTGGCCAGTACGCCAAGGTCCGTGCGGCGGTCGAGACGAGACCTGGGGCCCTCCTCGTCCCACAGCTTGCGGTGCAGGAGGTTCAGGGAGCCTACCAGGTCGCGGTGGTTGGCGGCGACAACAAGGTCAGCATGCGGGGGGTCAAGGCCGGTCCGCGAATCGACAATCTCTGGATCATCGACGAAGGCCTGAAGCCTGGAGAACGAGTGATCGTCGAGGGACTACAGAAGGTTCGCGACGGCGTGACCGTCAACCCCAAGCCGGCAGAGCCGCCGGCGCCGAAATAGGCGGGAGCCCGCCGTGGCGGAATTCTTCATCCGGCGGCCGATCGTCGCCATCGTCATCTCGATCATCATGGTCGTGCTCGGGCTCTTCACGCTCTCCGGCCTCAGTGTCGAGCAGTATCCTTTTCTCGCGCCGCCGACGATCCGCGTCACCGCCAACTATTCAGGCGCCTCCGCGATCGCGGTCGAGCAGTCGGTGGCCACGCCGATCGAGCAGGAGGTGAACGGCGTCGAGAACATGATCTACATGAAGTCGTCGAACACCAGCGACGGCCGCATGCAGCTCGACGTCAACTTCACGGTCGGCGTCGATCAGGACATGGCGAACGTCCTGACCCAGAACCGCGTCTCTACCGCCCAGGCGCGCCTGCCCCAGGAGGTCGTCGCTCAAGGCGTCACGGTCAAGAAGATGAGCCCGAGTATCTTGATGCTCATCTCGCTCGCCTCCCCGAACGGCACCTACGACGCCAACTTCCTGATCAACTACTGCGGCATCAACCTGCGCGATCAATTGCTGCGCATCCCGGGCGTCGCGCAGGTCGATCTCTTCGGTGGCACCGACTACAGCATGCGGATCTGGCTCAGGCCCGACAAGTTGGCGAAGCTCGGGTTGACGCCGTCCGACGTGATCTCGGCCGTGAAGGAGCAGAACCTGCAAGCGCCTGCCGGCCGCGTCGGGATGGCGCCGTCGCCGAAGGATCAGCAGTTCACCTACACCGTCAGTGCTCCGGGCCGCCTGGTCGACCCCGCCGAGTTCGAGGACATCATCATCCGTGAGACCGAGACCGGCGCACAGATTCGCGTCCGCGACGTCGGGCACGTCGACCTCGGCTCGCAGGACTACAACTCCTTCGGGCGTTTGAACGGCAAGCCCGCGGGAGCGATGGCGGTCTACCTGCTGCCGGGGGCCAATCAGCTGCAAGCATCCGAAGCGATCTACGAGACCATGCACCATGCGAAGGATCTCTTCCCGCCGGACATGGACTACAAGATCGTCTACGACACCACGCCCGCGGTGGAAGCGTCGATCGAGTCGATCGTCCACACGTTCGTCGAGGCCGTCATCCTGGTCACGCTGGTGGTGTTCATCTTCCTGCAGAACCTTCGCGCCACCATCATCCCGCTGCTCACGGTTCCGGTCTCGTTGATCGGTACGTTCATCTTCTTCCCGCTGCTCGGATTCTCGGTGAATACCCTCTCGATGTTCGGCTTGATTCTCGCGATCGGCATCGTCGTCGACGACGCCATCGTGGTCGTCGAGGCGGTGATGCATCACATCGAGCACGGGAAGTCGCCGCACGATGCAACCGTGCAGGCCATGAAGGAAGTCTCGGCACCGGTGATCGGCATCGCGCTCATCCTGTCGGCGGTGTTCCTGCCGGTGGCATTTCTCGGGGGCCTCACCGGACAGATGTACCAGCAGTTCGCCCTGACCATCGCCATCTCGGTACTGCTCTCGGCGTTCAATGCGCTGTCGCTGTCGCCGGCGCTCGTCGGCCATGTTCCTCAAGCCCCACAAGCAGGCGCGCGGGCCGCTCGGCAAGTTCTTCACGGTGTTCAACAACGCCTTCGATCGGACCACGAGTGGCTACGTGAGCTGGTCACGACTCCTGGTGCGGCGATCGTCGTTGACCATTGTGATCGTAGCGGCGGTGGCCGTCGGGGCCGGGGTGTTTGGCAGCCTGTTGCCTGCCGGCTTCGTCCCCGACGAGGACCAGGGCATCTTCGGCATCGCCGTTCAGCTTCCCCCCGCAGCGTCGCTCGAGCGCACCAGCACCGCTCTCGGCCGTATCGAGGACATGCTCGCGAAGACCGAAGGGATCGACTCGTATCAGACGATCGGCGGCTATGGCGCCGTCACCAGTACCTACCAGCCGAACTTCGGGACGATCTTCATCCGCATGAAGCCGTGGGAGGAACGCCACAGCCGAGGCGCTGCACGTCTTCAGCATCATGGCGGGCCTACAAAGTCAGTTGAGACAACTGCCGGAGGCCATCGCATTCACGTTCAACATCCCGACGATCGCGGGCTTCGGGGCGTCGTCGGGCTTCAACTTCCTGTTGCAGGACCGCAGCGGCTCACTGAGCGTCCCGCAGCTCGGTGACCAGGCGCGAGCGTTCCTCGATGCGGCGCGCAAGCGGCCGGAGCTGGGCAATCTCTTTACCTCCTTCGACCCTCGCTATCCCCAGGTCAAGGTCGAGCTCGATCGTGAGAAGGCGCGCCTCGTGGGTGTCCCGATCAACGAGGTCTTTGAGGCAATGTCGACCGTGTTGGGCGGCAGCTACATCAACGACTTCAATCGCTTCGGGCGGCTGTTTCGCGTCTACGCTCAGGCCGATGCCGACTACCGTCGCAAGGCGGAGGACATCGGCGACATCTTCGTGCGCAGCAAGACGACCAACGAGATGGTCCCGCTCTCGACGCTGGTGACGGTCACGTCGGAATCGGGCACCGAGATCACCAACCGCTTCAACCTGTTTCGCTCGGTGGAGATCACCGGCGTGCCGGCGGCGGGTTTCACCTCGGGTCAGGCGCTGGCGGCGCTCGAGGAGGTGTTTGCGCAGACGATGCCCAAGGAGATCGGCTTCGCGTACTCCTCGATGTCGTACCAGGAGAAAGTCGCGCCGCCGGCCGGTCCGACGTTCGTGATGGCGATCGGCTTCGTCTTCTTGCTGCTCGCCGCCATGTACGAGAGCTGGCGTTTGCCGTGGGCCGTGTTGCTGGGCTCTCCGCTGGTAGCTCTGGGCGCATTCTTCGGCGTCTGGCTCCTGGGCTACGACAACAACGTCTACGTCCAGATCGGCAACATCATGCTGATCGGTCTGGCCGCCAAGAACGCGATCCTCATCGTCGAGTTCGCGAAGGCGAAGCACGAAGAGGGCAAATCCGTCGAGGAGGCGGCGCTCGAGTCGGCGCGTTTGCGCTTCCGGCCGATTCTGATGACGGCCTTCGCCTTCATCCTGGGGGTGGTTCCGCTGATGAGAGCAAGCGGCGCCGGCGCCGGGGCGCAGAACGTCATGGGGGCGGCGGTCTTCTTCGGGATGCTGGTTGCCACCGTGCTCGGCGTCTTCCTCATCCCCGGCAACTTCGCCTTCGTCGAGGGGCTCGGCCGCAAGAAAGCTGTCCAGGACGTGGTCCTGCCAGGAGCGCTACCGCAAGAGGGCACGCACTAGTGGAGCGGTGGCATCCGAGGCCACTTCGCTCCGGGTCAGCTCGGTGGTTCCGGCTTGTCGGCGTTCTGGCGCTCTCACTATTGAGTGCCTGCGCCATCGGACCAAACTACAGGCGACCGGTCATCGACACGCCGCCCGCTTTCCGCGCCGAAACGGGCCCGGCACCCGCCGATCCGGCGTCGCTGGCCGACGTGCCCTGGTGGGACATCTTCCAGGACCCGGTCCTCAAAGACCTCATCGAAGAAGCGCTGGCCAACGGCTACGACATGCGCATCGTCGCGGCGCGCGTCGAGCAGGCGCGCTACGCCGTCGGCGTGACGCGCGCCGACCTCCTGCCGCAGGCTTCGTATGAAGGTGCGGCGGAACGTGGGCGGTTCTTCAATCCGTTCGGCGGCGACAACACGCTCGGCAACCAGTTTTTCGGCGCCTTTCAGCTGGCGTGGGAAATCGACCTCTGGGGCCGCATCCGCCGCGCCACGGAAGCGTCTCTCGCCGATCTGTTCGCAACCGAGGCCGTGCGGCGCGGCGTCGTTCTGTCCCTGGTCACCGGCGTGGCCCAGGCGTACTTCGAGCTTCGCGAGCTCGATCTCGAGCTCGAGATCGCGACCCGGACGCGCGGCTCGTTCCAGCAGACGTTCGACCTCTTCACGCGGCAATTGACCGGTGGCGTCGGCAACAAGCTCGAGACCTCGCGCGCCGCCGCCGCGCTCGCGAGCACGGCAGCGACCATCCCGGAACTGGAACGCCAGATCGTCGCCAAGGAAAACCAGATCGCCATCCTGCTCGGCCGCAATCCCGGCCCGATCGCACGCGGCGCGGTTTTGATCGAGCAGACGAATCCACCCGACGTGCCGCCGGGCTTGCCGTCGGCACTGCTGGAGCGGCGCCCGGACATCCTGCAGGCGGAGCAAGGCGTCGTCGCCACCAACGCGTTGGTCGGCGTCGCGATCGGGGATTTTCTGCCGCGCATCGGCCTGACGACGCTGTACGGTGGTCAGAGCACGGAGCTGGAGAACATCCTGAAGGGCCCGGCCAACGTGTGGTCGATCGCCGGGTCGGTCCTGGGGCCGATCTTCCAGGGAGGGCGCCTCTATTACGGCTACAAAGGCAGCGTCGCCGATTGGGAACGAGCAAGCCTCGTCTACCAGCAGACGGTGCTGAACGCGCTCGGAGAGGTGTCGAATGCGCTGGTCGCGCGTCAGAAGCTCGCCGAGTCGCGCGAGGAGCTCGAGAAACAAGTCGGGGCGCTCGCGGATTCGGTGCACCTGTCCAATCTGCGCTACACTGGCGGCCTCGCGAACTACTACGAAGTCCTCGAAGCACAGCAGGAGCTCTTCCCGGCGGAGATTGGCCTCGCGCGCACGCAGCTGAATCAGCTCATCGCGATGGTACAGCTCTATCGTGCGCTCGGCGGTGGCTGGCAGGCGGAAGAGGCGCGTCTTCCCGAGCAGTATCCGCTCCGTCGCGAGGCCATCGACGTGATCGTGCCGGGAGGCGGACAACCCCAATGACGGGGGTGGTCATCCGCATCGCGGCCGCGACGGTCCCATGAGCCTCGATCGCCTGATCAAAGCATATCTGGCCCATCGCTACGCGCTCCTCTTCTACTCGCTCCTCCTGACGCTCGGGGCAGGGCCATTCCTCGCCGCTCTCGATATCGATCGGAACCTCATCCGGTTCTTCCTCGAGGTGAACGTCTTCGCAGCGGTGTTGGGCGTGTCGGGTATGCCGCGCTGGCGTCTACTTCCGTTCCTCTTCGTCCTCATCATCGCGGCTCGCCTCGTCGCGTTCGCCTTCGATGCGCAAGCGCTCGCTGCCGCGACCGGCCCGCTCGTGATCGCGATCGTTCTCATGGCGGCGGCCGGCGCCCTCCGGTTCGCGATGACTGGCCGGCGCATCGACGCGGAGCACATCTACGCGGCACTCGGCGCCTACCTCCTCGCCGGCGTCTTCTGCGGTGTGCTCTATCACCAGATCGAGCAAGCCTGGCCCGGCTCGTTCCTGAGCGGCGGTGAGACGGTTGCCGATTTCTCGCTCGCGACCGCCATCTACTTCAGCTTCGTGACGCTCGCGACGCTCGGCTACGGCGACCTCGTGCCGCGCAGTGAGGTCGCGCGCGGCGTCGCCATCGTCGAGGCCGTCGCCGGCCAGTTGTATCTCGCCGTCATGGTGGCGCGTCTGGTCAGCATCTACGCCCGACCGGTGAAGCAGGAGGCGTGAACGCCAGACCCAAGCGCCGTCGATGATCTCGATCGACTCGGAAAGGAGTCACCATGGAAAAGCCGCTCAAGCAGTTGATCAAACGGGCGCACTCGTTGGCGAAACCGTTTCGCGTCAGCGACGGGAAGAACTTTCGACTGTCCAAGGTCGATCCGAAAGATACGCTCGACCTGACCGCGGAGGACAAGCCACGCGCCAAGGAGGCGCTCGCCATGGGCGTGCAGGCGCTGACCGAGCTGCAAGATCGGCTCTACGCCCAGGATCGTTGGGCGGTCCTGCTGATCTTCCAGGCCATGGATGCCGCCGGAAAGGATGGCGCGATCAAGCACGTGATGTCAGGCATCAATCCGCAGGGCTGCCAGGTGTACTCCTTCAAGGCCCCGACCAGCGAGGATCTCGACCATGACTACCTCTGGCGTTGCATGCGATGCCTGCCCGAGCGCGGGCGCATCGGCATTTTCAATCGCAGCTACTACGAAGAGACGCTGGTGGTCCAGGTGCATCCCGAGTTTCTCGCGCACCAGAAGGTCCCCGCATCGCTGGTCACGAAGAAGATCTGGAAGGAGCGTTGTCACGACATCGTCGCCTTCGAGCACTACTTGGGGCGGAACGGCGTGCTGGTGCGCAAGTTCTTTCTTCACGTGTCGCGCAAGGAACAGAAGCGACGCTTCCTCGAGCGGCTCGACAACCCGGAGAAGAACTGGAAGTTCTCGGCCAACGACGCCAAGGAACGCGGGTTCTGGGACGACTACATGGCGGCGTACGAGGACACGATTCAGCGCACCGCGACCCCCGAGGCGCCGTGGTACGTCGTACCCGCCGACAACAAGTGGTTCACGCGCATGGTGGTGGCGGCCGCGGTGATCGACGCGCTGGGCTCGCTCGATCTCGCCTATCCGGAAGTGAGCACGGCGAAGCGCAAGGAGCTGGCGGTAGCGAGGCGTACACTGTTGCGTGGTGGCTGAGCCTCGCACCCCGCGATCATTCCCCTCGTGGCCGATCTGACTGCGATATTCCCGCCGGCGAGCTGGCTGCGCAGTTACCACCCGCGTTGGCTCGGCGCCGACGTCGTCGCCGGCATCACGCTGGCGGCGTACGCCATCCCGGTGTCGTTGGCGTACGCCGGGCTCGCGGGATTGCCGCCCCAGGTTGGGCTCTACGGGTACCTGCTCGGTGGGCTGGGGTACGCGCTCTTCGGTTCGTCGCGGCAGCTCGCGGTGGGCCCGACCTCGGCGATCTCGTTGATGCTCGGCGCTACGGTCGCGGAGATGGCGGGTGGCGACGCCGTCCGCTATGGGGAGATCGCGAGCCTGACGGCACTCCTCATCGGCGGGCTCTGCCTGGTCGCCTGGTTGCTGCGGCTCAGCAGCCTGACGAGCTTCATCAGCGAGACCATCTTGCTCGGCTTCAAGGCCGGCGCCGGTCTCACCATCGCATCGACGCAGTTGGCGAGCTTCTTCGGCGTGCCGGGCGGCGGTCACTACTTCAGCGAGCGCCTGATCCACGTGGCCGGGCAGCTCGGAAGCCTCCACGTGACCACCGCTGCGGTCGGGGTGATTGCGCTCGTCCTGCTAGTCGGTGGCGAGCGACTATTTCCGGGCCGGCCAGTCGCCCTCGCGGTGGTCGTGCTGTCGATCGCGGTCGTCGGCCGTACGTCGCTCGGCCAGGCTGGGATGGCGCTCGTCGGCAGCGTGCCGAGCGGCCTTCCCGACTTTCAGCTTTCCTGGATCCGCCCTCGCGACGTGGACGGCGTGCTACCGCTCGCGCTCGGTTGTCTCCTGCTCGCGTACATCGAAGGGGTGTCGGCGGCGCGCACGCTCGCGGGTAGGCATGGGTATGCGATCGACGTGCGACAGGAGCTGCTCGGCCTCGGCGGCGCCAATCTGTTGGTCGCGTTCGGCGGCGGCTATCCAGTGGCCGGCGGGTTGTCACAGTCGGCGGTCAACGACAAAGCCGGTGCCCGGACGCCGCTGGCCCTCGTCTTCGCGTCGGCGACGCTCGCCCTGTGCCTGCTTTTTCTGACCGGCATGGTCGCGCATCTCCCCAAGGCGGTGCTGGCGGCGATCGTGCTCGTCGCCGTCAAAGGTCTGATCGACCTACCCGAGCTGGTGCGGGTCTGGCGGGTGAGCCGCTTCGAGTTCTCCGTCGCCATGGTCGCGTTCTTCGCGGTGCTGACGCTCGGCATCCTGAAGGGCGTTCTGCTCGCGGCGGTCGCGTCGATCCTGCATGCTGCTGCGGCGCGCGGCGAGTCCGCACGTCGCGTTCCTCGGCCGGATTCCCGGAACCGAGACCTTTTCGGACCTCGCAAATCATCCCGAGAATGAGCGTCTCGACGGCGTGCTGACGTTCCGGGTCGAGTCGTCGATCCTCTATTTCAACGTGGAGCACGTGCAGCAAACGGTGCTCGACGGTGTCGGGCGCGAAGGAGCGGGCCTTCGACTCGTCGTGTGCGATCTCTCGAGCTCTCCCTACGTCGACCTCGCGGGAGCGCGCATGCTGCAGAACCTCGCCTCCGATCTCGCCTCGCGGGGCGTCGCCTTCCGTCTCGCGGAAGCCCGGGCCACGGTGCGTGAGATGTTGCGCGCTGCGGGACTCGAGGACACGGTCGGTCGCATCGAGCATGGCACCACGGTGGCCGAAGCCATCGCTCGCGCCGGCACATGACCGCGTGCTATCGAGCGCACCACCCAGGGACGACCGCTTGTGCCCGCGCAGCGGGTGCCGGGCGCCCTTGCCGATCAAACTGAAACATGTTCTAATTCCCGCCGCTCCAGGAACATGGCCAAGAATCCCCTCCACACCAAGCTCTGCGACATGCTCGGGATCGAGTTCCCGATCATCGCCTTCACGCACTGCAAGGACGTCGTCGCCGCGGTCGTCAACGCCGGCGGCTTCGCGGTCCTCGGCGAGGCCATGCACACGCCGGACGAGATCGCCGCCGACATCAAGTGGATCCGCGAGCCGCGTCGGCCACGAAGCCGTTCGGCATCGACCTCGTGCTGCCCGCCTCGGCGCCGCCGGCCGACACGCTCGAGAAGCTGCTCGCCGGCATCCCCGAGGAGCAGCGGCGCTTCGCGCAGAGCATCAAGGAGAAGTACAACGTCCCGGAGCCCAAGGGCAGCAGGCGCTGCACCAGTGGGGCGGCCTCAACCAGGACATCGCGCGCAAGCAGCTCGACGTCATCCTCGAGGAGCGCGCGCCGGTGTTCACGTCCGGCCTCGGCAGCCCGGCCTTCATCCTCGAAGCGGCGCACGAGCGCGGCATGAAGGTGTTCGGCCTGGTCGGCAAGGCGCGGCAGGCGAAGCGCGAGATCGAGGCCGGCGTCGACGCCGATCGATCGCGCAGGGCTACGACGCCGCCGGCCACACCGGACCGATCGGCACGTTCTCGATCGTGCCCGAGGTGGTGGCGATCGCGGGCGACGTCCCGGTGATCGCGGCCGGCGGCGTGACGACGGGTCGGCACCTGGCGGCCGTCGCTCTGCCTCGGCGCCGCCGGCGTGTGGACCGGCACGCTCTGGCTCGCCTCGCGCGAGTCCGACTACGACATGATCATCAAGGAGAAGCTCATCGCCGCCACCTCCGACGACACCGTGTACTCGAAGAGCGTCTCGGGCTTCCCGATGCGCGTGACGCAGCTGCCCGTGGACCGAGGAGTGGGCGAAGCCCGAGGCGCCGCGCGTGCTCGAACTCGCCGTACCAGATGCTCCTCAGCTCCGACTACATCCAGGCCGCCAACGACCACCGCCGGGCCGACCTGATGTTCGAGGCGGCGGGGCAGGGCGTGGCGTTCGTCGACGCCATGAAGCCCGCGCGGCAGATCGTCGCCGATCTCGTCGAGGAGGCGCTCTCGGTCTTCGAGGAGCTGACGGGCGAGTCCGCCGACGCGGCCGCTAGCGCCCAGGTCGTCCGACGGTGCGGAACGAACCGATCCCTGCGAGCGCAGGATTCGACCCGGCCGTCGCCGGCCGGCGCGCGGAGTGCGACGGCGGCGGCGTCGATCGCCGGCACGCGCTACGCCACCCGCGAGGAGTTCGCCGGCACGCTCACCGGCGACTACGTCGACCACGGCGATCCGCCGTGGCGCTGGTATCTCATGACGACCTCGCGCGAAGACCCGACGGCTACGCCGGCGACGCGGTGTGGTGCGAAGCCGGCAACCTCTTCGTCGAGGACGAGTGAGCGCGGCCATGACGCTCCGAATCGTCGTCTGCGCCAAGGAGGTCCTCGATCCCGACGCGGTCAACAACTACGCGCTCGAGGGCAAGCTCGTGATCGGCGAGGACGGCCGCACGCTCACCCAGACGTCCATCCCGCGCCTGATGAACGCCTACGACGAGCAGGCGATCGAGGCCGCGCTCGGCTCCGCGACGCCGGGCGTCGCGTGCACGATCACCGTCGTCTCCGTCGGCGCCGACCCGGCAGAGATCCTGAAGCACGCGGCGGCGCTCGGCGCCGACGAGATCGTCGCGATCCCGCTCGACGGCGCGGCGCACCGACCATCACGGCATCGCAGCCGTGCTCGCGGCGTACGTCCGCGCGTCGCGGCGGCGCAGATCTCGTGCTCTGCGGGCGTCAGGCCTCGGACGACGACCAGGGCGTGGTGCCGGCGCTCATCGGCGAGCGGCTCGGCGCGCCGGTCGTCACGGTGGCGCGCTCGGTCGAGATCGCCGACGCCGCGCGACCGACCGTCCGCGTCGTGCGCGTCACGCCGGACGGTGACGAGACCGTGCTGGTCGACGCGCCCGTCGTCGTGACCATCAGCAACGAGCTCGGCCCGCCGCGCTATCCGACGATGGCCGGCCGAATGGCGGCGCGGAAGAAGAAGCGACGAGCACGTCGCCAGCCGAGCTCGGCGTGCAGCCGCAGGATCTGCAGCCACGCGTCACGCTGGCGCGCCAGTTCGTGCCGACCGTGAAAGGCGAGTGCGAGATCATCGCCGCCGGCACGCCGGCCGAGGCCGCCGACGCACCTGATCGCGCGCCTGCGCGCGCAAGGCGCGCTCAGGTGACGCCATGACGGCCGCGGTCGTCGTCTGCACGTGGGGAGGCCGGGCCGGAGACGTCCCGAGCGGCAGCGCAGGAGCTGCTCACGCTCGGGCGCAGAGCGGCGACCGCCCTGCGGGCGGATCTCACGCTGGCTCATCGCTCGCGCCGCCGTCGAGCGCCGCGATCGAGCTGGCCGGGCGCCACGGCGTCGCCGGCATCGATCGCATCGCCGACGGGAAGCTGAGCGCAGTTCCAGGCCGACCGTACGTCGAGGCGCTGGCGCAGTACGTGCCGATCGCAGAAGCCGCGCCTCGTTCCTCGTGAACCAGACGCTACGACGCGCGACTGCTCGCGCCGCGGCTCGCCGGGCGGATCGGTGCGGGCGTGGTGATGAACGGCCTCGACGTCACCGTCGGCGACGGCTGATCAGCTTGCAGGTGACGGCGTCCGCCTATGGCGGCGACACGCGCGTGGTCTACGATCTCGCGGGCGCCGACTGCTACGTCGTCGGTGTGACCACCACCGGCACTCCCGGCCGACGCCGGCGAAGGCTCGGCGACACGCCCGGCGGTGCGCGACGTCGCCGTCGATCTCAGCGGTGTCGAGGAGCGCATCCGGGTCGTCGAGCGCGCCGAGACGCGTCGGCCCGCGCATCGAGGACGCCGAGATCATCGTCGCGGGCGGCCGCGGCCTCGGCGCCAAGGAGAACTACCACCTGGTCGAGGATCTCGCCGCCGCGCTCGGCGGCATGGCCGCCGCTTCGCGTCCGATCGTGGACGACGGCTGGGCCGATCCTTCCCGGCAGGTGGGTCTCACCGGCAAGATCACGCGCCCGTCGCTCTACATCGCCGCCGGCATCTCCGGGCGCGAGCCAGCACATGGTCGGCTGCGCGGCGGCGAAGACGCTGGTGGCGATCAATCGCGACCCCGATGCGGCGATCTTCCGCTACGCGCGCTACGGCATCGTCGGCGACTGCCTCGAGATCCTGCCCGAGCTGGTACGCGCGGTGAAGGCGTGAGAAAGGACAGCGTCGAATGACGACGAATCGCACGCATGTGGTGCAAGGGCCTGTTCGCGGAGACGAAGGACGGAGCCGCGCCTGCTCGGCTCGCGCTGCGTGACCTGTCGCGACGCCGTACTTCCCGAACGTCGCCGGTGTGCCACAATCCCGACTGCAGCGCGTCGAAGATGGAGGACGCGGCCTTCGGACCGCGACGGGACGCTCTGGAGCTGCGCCATCCAGGACTACCCGCCGCCCGCGCCGGCGCGTTCGACAACCGTACGTGCCGTACGCGATGGGCGTCGTCGACCTCGACGACGGCCTGCGCGTGCTCGGACGGATCAAGCATCGACGACCCGGCAAAGTGCGGGTCGGCATGCGACGTCGAGCTCGTGCTCGACACGCTCTGCCACGACGCCGACGGCAACGAGGTCGTCACCTGGAAGTTCCGCCCAGTGGGGCGGGAAGTGATGCCATGAGAGACGTCGCCGTCATCGGCCTCGGGATGCATCCCTGGGGCAAGTTCGCCGAGAAGTCGGTCACGCAGCTCTGCCGCGAGGCCGTCGAAGCGGCGCTCAAGGACGCGGGCGTCGCGTGGCGCGAGATCCAGGCGGTCGCGGCCGCCAGCTCGCGCTTCTCGGGCGGACGCGGCTGGGGGCTCAACGGCAACGACGTCGTCGACGAGATGGGCGCGACGGGCATCCCCGTCTACAACCTCTCGGCCGGCTGCGCCGCGGGCGCCAACGCCTTCAACTGCGGCTGCATGCTGGTCGCGAGCGGCATGCACGACATCGTGCTCGTCGTCGGCGGCGAGAAGATGCCGAAGGGCTTCATCCAGACCTCGGGCGTCGAGGAGACGACCGATCCCGAGTACCTGCGCCAGCTCTGCATCGGCGTGCCCGGGCCGGCGTTCTGGGCCTTCATGTGCCGCCGCCGCATGGCCGACCACGGCACCACCGAGGAGCAGCTCGCCAAGATCGCCGTCAAGGCGCGGAAGATCGGCGTCCAGAATCCGAACGCGCGCTACCGCAAGGAGACGTCGGTCGAGGAGGTGATGAAGTCGGCGCTGGTGAGCTATCCGCTCCGCCTCTTCGAGATCTGTGCGCGGTGAGCGACGGCGCGGCCGCGGTCGTGATCTGCTCCGCGGACGTCGCGCGGAAGCGGACCACGAAGCCGCTGTGGGTCGCGGCCAGCACGGTCGCGACCGCGCGCTTCGACGACGGCATCCCGCGCGGCCTCGCCGGCGCCGTGCCGCCGGACGGCAGCGCGTATCACAGCGAGGCGGCGGCGGCGGTGCAAGGGCGCGATGGAGAAGGCGGGCATCGGGCACAAGGACATCGACCTCGTCGAGCTCCAGGACAACACCGTCTACTACGAGCTGTCGTTCCCCGAGGAGTGGGGCTTCTGCGAGCCCGGCGAGGCCGAGTCGCTGCTCGAGCGCGGCGATACGCTGCCGACGGCAAGCCTGCCCATCAACCCGAGCGGCGGCTTCCTCTCCTTCGGCGAGGCGACGACCGCGCAGGGGCTCTTCCAGGTGTGCGAGGTCGGCTGGCAGCTCCGCGGCGAGGCGGGCGGGCGGCAGGTGCCGGACGCGAAGGTCGGCCTCGCGCAGACGCTCGGCCTCGGCGGCAACGGCTCGGCCGTCATCCTGAAGCGGTGACGATGCCGGGACGAGCCGGCGCTCGACTTCGTCCCCGAGGACCTCTCGGCGGAGGCGAAGCAGAAGCTCTCTCGCGCTCGCGCGCGAGTCGAAGCCCGAGCCGGCGGCCGCTCGAGGTGAACGAGTACCTGATCCGTCACTGGTGCGAGACGCTCGAGGACGGCAACCCGCTCTACCTCGATCCGGCGTACGCGCGCGTCGCGCGGATTCAGCGGCGTCGTCGCGCCGCCGGGCTCCATCATGACGACGTTCGCGATGCCGTTTCGCTGGCCCTGGCCTCCGGAAGGACGCGAGCCGGCGCGCCACATCCACTACGAGGTCAAGGATCTCCTCGACCTTCCGGTCGGCATCATCACCAGCGTCGAGGTCGAGACCGGCCGGCGCTCCAGGTCGGCGACCGCGTGAGCGTGAGCCAGCGGCTGGTCTCGATCTCGCCCTGGAAGAAGACGCGTCTCGGCGAGGGGCACTTCTGGACGATGGATCGCTTGTATCGCAACCAAAGCGGCGAGCTGGTGGCGCGCGAGCGCATGACCGCGTTCGGCTACGGGCGCGCCCCGAGGTCGATGTCGCGGCGGCGGGCGCGACGAGCGGGAGCATCGGAGCCACGGCAAACTCGGGCGCCGAGCGGCCGCCCGCGGCGGCTGGAGCCCGGCCGTCGAGGAGGTCATCGCGGCGCACGCGCACCGGCTATCGGCCACCCGCCTATCGCGATCGCTTCTGGGAGGACGTGACGGAGGGCGAGGAGATCCCCGCGCTCGTCATGCCCATCACCGTCACCCGCTGCGTCTACCTCGCCTCGGCGACGCGCGACTTCTCCCCGCAGCACTCCAACCGCGACTACGCGCGCGAGCGCTCGAAGACCAAGGACGTGTTCGTGAACACGCCCTTCAACCTCGGCATGATGAGCCGCTTCCTCACCGACTGGGCCGGTCCGCGGAGCACGGTGCGGCGCATCCAGATGGCGATGCGCGACAACGTGTGCGCCGGCGACGACATGATCCTCACCGGCCGGGTCGCTGCAGAAGTACGTCGAGCGGCGGCGAGCATCGCGTCGACCTCGAGGTCGTGATCGCGACGCAAGCGGGTCCCGTGACCCCGTGCACCGCGACGCTGGTGTTGCCGACGCGCGGCTGATCGGGGCGCGCGCTTGCACCTGGGCCGCGGGCGTGCTGGCATCGGCGCCCGCATGCCCGACGCTGCCGCCCGAACTCTCCTCGCCAGCGCCGCGCGCCGGACGATCGCGCTTCCCGAGAACGGGGTCGAGATCGCGCTTCTCGACTGGGGCGGGGACGGGCCGCTCGCCTTGCTCCACCACGCCAACGGGTTCTGCAAAGGCGTGTGGGGGCTGGTCGCTCAAGCGCTCCGTGACCGCTATCGCGTGGTCTCCATGGATGCGCGCGGCCACGGCGACTCCTCGAAGCCTACCGGGCCGGACGCATACCGCTGGGAGCGCTTCGCCGAGGACGTCGTCGGCGTGGCGAGCGCGCTCGCCGGCGAGCACGCCGACGGTCGCATCGCGCTCGGCCTCGGCAACTCCTTCGGCGGCACCGCCTTGCTCGGCGCCGCGGCGCGCCGCCCCGATCTGTTCGGTCAGCTCGTGCTGGTCGATCCCGTCGTGCCGCCGCCGCCCTACGTGGCGCGCACCCCGGAACGGATCGCCCACATGAATCGATTGGTCGAAGGTGCGCGCAAGCGGCGCGCGCGCTTCACGTCGCGCGCCGAGGCATGCGCACAGTGGGCGAAGCGCAAGCTCTTCGCGCACTGGGATCGGCGGGCGCTGGCCCTCTACGCCGAGGACGGCTTGCGCGACACGGGCGACGGCGCCTTCGAGCTCAAGTGCCCGCCCGAGGTGGAGGCGACCATCTTCGCCGCGAGCGGCGACCTCGATCTGTTCGCGGTCGCCCGCCAGGTGGTGACGCCGACCCTCATGCTCTGGGCGGCACAGGGCGATTTTCCTCGTCCGGTGTACGAGGTGCTGGCATCCTCGATGGCCGACGGTCGCGTCGAGACCCTGGAAGCCGGCCACCTCACGCCGATGGAGCGGCCCGATCTCGTGGTCGAGGCGGCCCTGCGCTTCGTTCAGACCTTGGCGATCACGTGCTCGGCGTAGAGGCGGAGCGCGTCGATCTTCTGCTGCAGGGTCTGGGTGTCGCGCTCGTAGACGTTGCGGAATCCGACGATCACGTCGGTGACGCCGAGATCCGCGAGGCTCCGCACGCCGTCGGGTGTGAAGCCGTCGAAGGAGATGGCGTGGATCTCGAAGGGCACGTGCTCGCGGCCGTACTCCCGGCGTAGCTCGCGGAGGCGCGCGATGAAACGTTCGAGCGCCTTCTGGTCACCGCCGGCGTGCATCCAGCCGTCGGCCATCCTGCGCGGCGCGCCGCAGCGCCGCATCCGAATGGCCGCCGATCAGGATCGGGATCGGCTCGGTCGGCACCGGGCAGATCTTGACGCTCGGCACGTCGTAGTGGCTTACCGTGGAACTCGTAGAAGCCGCCGCGCGTGAGGCCGCGGATGATCTCGATCATCTCGTTCAGCCGCTTGCCGCGCGTCGGCCAGTCGGTGCCCGTCACCTGGAAGTCCTCGGGCCAGGGGCTCGCGCCGACGCCGAAGCCGAAGCGATTGTTGCTGAGTACGGCGACGCTCGCCGCCTGCTTCGCGACCAGCACGGGCTGGCGGATCGGCAGCTTCACGACGAAGGTGGTGAAGCGCAGCCGCGTCGGTGACCGCGGCCATGGCGGGGATCAGCGAGAACGGCTCGATGAACGGCTTGTCCTCGAGGAAATGGCGGTTGCCGTCGAGCGTGTACGGATACTTGCTGTCGGAGACCTCCGGGTAGCAGATGCTGTCGGGGACGACGAAGGACGTGAACCCGGCCTCCTCGGCGGCGCGTGCCAGCGGCAGGTACTGGCGCCGGGTCGCACATCGATTCGGCGTAGGAGAAGCGCACGGGTTTCCTCCTTGGACCGTCCGCCGGCGGCCCGCGTCCCTCAGATCGTGAGGCCGCCGTCGAAGGGCACGATCGGCGCCGGTCATGTAGCGGCCGTCGTCGGAGGCGACGAACGCGATCAGCGCCGCCACTTCCTCGGGCGTGCACCGGCCGAGCGGCGTCATGAGGCGCCGCAGGATCTCCGGGTCGACGCCGCTCGGCAGCTCGTGGAACGATTTCTGCATCGGCGTCCGAATGCCGCCGGGCGCGACGCAGTTGACGCGTACGCCGCGGCTCAAGTACTCGGCGGCGAGCGCGCTGGTGAGCTGGACGACGCCGCCCTTCGACGCGCAGTAGGCCGCGCCGTAGGCGACGCCCTGGAGACCGGCGTTCGAGGCGATGGTGACGATGGTGCCGCCGCCGTCGAGCAGTGACGGCAGGACCGCCCGCGCCATGAGGAAGGTGCCGGTCAGGTTGACGCCGATGATGCGCAACCAGTCCTCGAACGGCATCTCGTGGGTGTTGGCGAACTTGCCGATGCCGGCGCAGTTGATCAGCACCGACGGACGCCCGAGGTCACGCGTCGCGGCGGCGACCGCCGCCTCGACCGACGCCGGGTTGGACACGTCCACCTGGTAGGCGCGCGCCTGGCCGCCCGCGTCGCGCGCTGCGACTGCGGTCTGCTCGACCGCGTCGGCCGCGAGGTCGAGACAGGCGACGGCACCGCCCTCGGCCGCGATGCGCGCCACCGTGGCGCGTCCGAGACCCGAGCCCGCTCCGGTCACGATGCTCGTTCGTCCAGCGAAACGTCTCTGCGATGCATCCATGGGCGGCGAGAGTAGCGTCCCGCAGCGACGTGTACAATGCGCGGCGCGCTTGCGCGGCAGGCCGGCGGGTCGTAGATCGAGGACTCTCAGGGAGGGTACCCCATGGCAGACCTGCAGGAGATCGAGGCGATCAAGCGACTCAAGTATCGCTACTGCCGATGCCTCGACCAGAAACGGTGGGAGGAGCTCGAGCAGTGTTTCGTCGAGGATGCCACCTCGGCATACGGCGACGGCGCCTACAGCTTCGTCGGAC
>CAWJUT010000022.1:0-71120 GCA_963846105.1 uncultured delta proteobacterium | reverse complement strand
GCCAGAGCTCGCGTCGGCAGCCTCTTCCACCCCTGGCACCGCCCGTTGCTCGGCCAGATGCTCGGGCGGCACGTCGACGAACGAGCTCAGCGTCATCATCACCTGAAGCAGCGAGCGGGGCTGCATCGCCAACTCGCCCTTGGCGGCGCGCCCCGGCGAGGTGACGATCCGGAAGGTGTCTGGTCCGCCGGCAGACCGAGCAAGCGTCGCAACGCGGCGCTCTTCTCGAGCGTCTCAGGAGGAAGGCTCTCGCGGCCGAACACGACCACGGTGGTGTCGCCCTCGGTCTTGCCTGGCTCCACACCGATGCTGACGCCGCCCGCCACCTGGATCTCGCGCATCAGCTCGAGCGCGTGCACGAACTTCGGATCCGCCGCGCGCAGCCGCCCCGCGGCCGTGGACCGATTGCGGAGGCCGTTCAGCGACTCGACGCTCCACGCCGAGGACGATATCGGCCGCGTAACCCGATTGCAGGACGTGGAGTACGGACGGGTCGGGATGGGCGAGAGCAGGCCGCGCAAGAACTTGTCGCCGGTCATCGGCGTGTAGGTGATGGTGGGCCGGTCGGTGAAGGTGCCGTGCCCGCCGAGCCCGAGGAAGGTGTCGCCGCGATCGACGGGAGCGACCTGCCCCGATAGGTCCACCCCGGTCTCCAGCGTGTAGCCGCTGACGATCTGCCCGACGTCGACGAACATCGGCACGTCGAGGTAACGGAGCTTCACGATGTTCAACAGCGTCTGCTGCTTCCAGGACTCGGCGACCGCCGCGCCGTAGTCGAAGCGGTCACGGGCCATCGTCGGCGGCCCCATCGAGCTGCAGCCCGCGAGCAGGAAGGCCGCGCCGGCGGCGATTCCGGAGCCGAGGCGAATCCACGAGCCGCGCGTGGTGACGCGCATCTCATGTTTTCCGGCCGCGCTCGGTCGCGAACTCGGGGAGCGACAGCGCGTGTGCACGCCGCCCGCCTCGATCTCGGCACTGGCGGCGGCGGCGTCCGCCGCGTCGAGACCAGGGTCACGCGGCCGATATTCGGTCTGGGAGGGGAACGCGAAGCCCGCGGCGATCGTGTTCACCAGCTCGATGATGCGCAGCAGCAGATCCTGCTGCACCTCGAGGAAGTCGTTCCAGTCCCGCGTGCTCACGTACGCGAAGATCTCGACCTGGATCGACGAGCTGGCGAGCTCCACCAGCCGGACTCGAGCCGGGTCGTCGCTGACCCGCGGGTGCGCGAGCAGCATCTCGCGCAGCTTGATCAACAGCAGGCGCAGCTGGTCGGGTGTCGTCTCGTAGCGCAGGTCGAGTCGTTTCTGGAACAGGATCCTGTCGCGGCGGCTGAAGTTCGTGATCGGCATCTGAGCGAGGTCGGCGTTCGGCATGGTCGTCACCGTGCGATCGGCGCCGCGGATGCGGGTGGAGCGGATCCCGATCTGCTCGACGGTGCCGACTTTGTCACCGTACTGACAGACGTCGCCGACGCGCAGCGGCCGGTCGGCGAACAGGTTCACGCTGCCGAGCAGGTTGCCGAGAGTGCTCTGCGCGGCGAGCGCCACGGCGAGGCCGCCGACTCCCAGCCCGGCGATGACGCCGAAAACGGGTATCCCGAGGTCACGCGCGCCATAGGCGAGGAGCGTGGTCGCGGCGATGAGCCCGGTGATGCGAGCGGCGAGGCGCAGCAGATTGGCGTCGAGGCCCTGGTCGGGAATGCGCGGCGAGGCGACGATCGCACTCGGCGACGAACATCGCGCCGAGATAGGCAGCCCATGCCCCTGCAAAGAAAGCGCACGATCGACAGCAGCAAGCTCCGCCGCTTCCGCGACGTGACCTTGGAGGTTGATCTGCAGGAGAAAGAACAGACGGAACCAGAGAGCCAGGAGAAGCACCCCGACCGGCACGATCAGGCGGCGGAGGTAGGCCGCCGGCGAAAAGTCCTCGCGACGGGGCCGCGTCCAGCGGTGCACCGCCAGCAGCGCACCGATCGAGAGCATGACGACCAGCAGGGTCGCGAGCAACTTCCAGAGCGGCGTGTCCAGGATCAGCACGCGCGACCACGAGGGCAGCGCCGCCACCATGGCGGATGGAATCCACCATCCGGTGAGCTCGATCGCCTGCTAGGCGCGGGGAGCCGATCGGCATCGGCCGCAGGTACGGAAGATGCTGTGCCGCCTGGTAGAATTCCTCGAGGCGGTCGACGGTTTCGGCACTGAACAGGAACTCGCCTGCCCGCGGCCCCTCGGTGATGCGGGCGATCGTGATCTCGGTCCCGGGATCGTCCAGCGCGCTCGCGGGCTCTCCGGTGGGAAGGCGGCCGCATCCGGGACCTCCGAGAGCGGCGGCAGCTCGATGCGCGCGAGCAGCTCCCAGAGGAGAAAGGCGGCCCCTCCCGCACGCTGGCGAAGGGCCGCCGGCGGAATCCCGCTCACGTCTATCGTCCTCACGGCGCGAGCGCGGAGCCGGAACAGTCTCAGAGCTCCGTCCCGGTCGGGCGCGGCGCGATAGGCGATGAGCGCCTGCTCGAATTCCGGGATCACGCCGAGGAAGCTCTCGAGGGTGGCGCGCGGACTGGAGGTATCGGGCGGTGCCAACGGATGACGCTCGCCGGGACGCTGGTCTCCTGCGCGACGGCGGCGCCCGTTTGGAGCAGCAGGAGAAGCGCGAGAACGAGAAAGCGGCCGGCAGACCTCATTGGGTCCGAGGTGGACGTTGGAGACATGGTGCGTGATCCGAGCCGCGGTCGCGGGGGAACAACCATTGGTTCGGGCAGTCTCCGAGACGACGTCCTTGCCGACTGTCCAGGGTCGGGGCTATGGCCCGGTACTGGACCATCGACCTCGAGCATCGGCTCCGAGCTCTCGTGGGTGGTCCTCGGCGGCGTCCTGTGCGCATATGCCCTGGAAGGTCGGTGCTGCAACCACGGCGGCATTCTTTGGCTACAAGGTCTACGACCTCGACTACCAGACGGGCGCGGGGGACAGCGAAGTGGAAGTTGACGTGCAGATGCGCGACGGCGCTCGGAATGATCTTTGCGTTCTGAGATCGCCGTTCTCGGCGTTCTCTGCCTCACCCTGGCAGCCTGCTCGGCTCCCGTACGCGCAGTGCGTGTCGATCGCACGGTCGCGCACCGGGATCTCACGCGGAGCGTCGTCACCACCGGCGAACCCAGCTGGCCGACTCCCGCGACGTGCTTCTCGAGCGGGGTCTCTTCGAAACGTTCGGCGGGAGCCCGGACCGTGCGATCGCCGATCTCCATCGGATGATGGTCGCTGCCGATGGCGACCCGGACCTGCTTTTCGCGCTGACCGAGCTCTCGTACCTGCACGGCCAGCGCGCGAAGAAATCCTCGCACCTGATGGCAGCGACGGTTTACGCCTACGCGTTCCTCTTTCCGGAAGGCGGCGAGTCCCGTCCCGGGCCGTTCGACCCACGCATCCGCGCCGCCGCGGACCTTTACAATTGGGCTCTGACGGCGGCCTTCAGCTCGAAGGATGGCTCCGAAGTCGTGCCGCGTGGCGGCTCGTTAGCTCTGCCGTTCGGATCGATCGCGGTGGAGTTCGATCCCGCCACGCTGCGAATCGGAAACCGCGAGCTCCATCACTTTACGCCCGTCGCCGAGCTCGAGGTCGAGGGTCTGGCCATGCGTTACCGCTGGCCAGGCATCGGTGCGCCGCTCGCTCGCGGCCTCAACCAGGCCGGCCGAGGACGCGCCACCCGGCAGCGACATGGTGGCGCCGAGACTGCAGGTTCCGCTGACCGCCTTGCTCCGCATCGCGCACGCCCGGCGCTCTCTGGTCGAGGGGCGACTCCTCACGGCGACACTCGAGCTGCACCTCGCCTGGGACGCGGAATCGATCTCGATCGACGGCGAGCAGGTCCCGCTCGAGCGGGAGCCTACCGCGGCGCTGGCGCTCACGTTCACCGGCATCCCAGTCATGGAGATCGAGACCTTCGGCTTCCTCGGCCGGCTCTCCGGGCTCTTGGCCGATCGCCCTCCGCTCGTTTCCACCACGCCGTACCGGCCCGGTCTCATCCCTGTCGTCTTCGTGCACGGCACGGCGTCGAGCGTGGTGCGCTGGGCGGAGATGTTCAACCGCCTGCAGGCCGATAAAGAGATTCGGAGCCGGTACCAGTTCTGGTTCTTTCAGTACGAATCCTCCAGTCCGATCGCTCTGTCCGCGCTCCGCCTGCGTGAAGCGCTGAGTGGCGCAGTGGCGCGGCTCGATCCGGAAGGCACCGACCCGGCTCTGCGCCAGATGGTGCTGATCGGGCACAGCCAGGGAGGGCTGCTGGTGAAGATGCAGAGCATCACCACCGGCGATCGACTCTGGAACGCCGTCAGCGAGAAGCCGTTCGATCAGCTGCGATCTCTCCGACGAGAATCGGCGCGCTGATTCGACGCGGCATGTTCCTCGAACCGCTGCCCTCAGGTCTCGCGCGCGGTGTTCATCTCGACCCCGCATCGCGGCAGCTCATCGCGGGCCACCGCTCGATCACGAACCTGGTGCGGCGGCTGGCAATCTGCCCTTCCGGATGACCGTCCCTGTCGGCGGACATCGCCCGCAATCTCGATGCCGTCCGGAATCGCCTCTCCTGCCGACGGCCGTCGACAACATGTCGCCCGGGCAACCCTTCATCGAGGACCTGCAGGAGATCCCGGTCGTGCCGTGCATCCCGGCGCACTCGATCATCTCGGTCGATGGGACCGGTCCGTTCGAGGACGGCAACGACGGTGTCGTCGCCTACTCGAGCGCCCACATCGACGGCGTCGAGTCCGAGCTGGTGGTGCGATCGCCGCACTCGTGCCAGGGAACCCCCACACCATCGAAGAGGTGCGCCGCATTCTCCGCCTGCACGTGGGCCTGACCACGAGCGCCGGGGTGGTGGGCGACACGCCGTGAAGGAAAGGGAGAACGGAATGATCAGAAATACGAATCGAGGATTGCTGCTCGCGATCGCAACCTTGGCGCCGACGCCACCAACCGAGGATCTCAAAGAGAGGCATGCTGAGCTGAACCTGAGGCTCGCCGCCGACCAGCGATGCGAGGGCCAACGGAGGTTCGAGTGACCGCTGCGATAGAGGTCCCGTGCGACGGTGCAGCTCGCAAGGTCTACCTGGAGCGTCTTAGGACCCGAAATTGGACCAGCTGGTCCACTTGAGGAAGCTCCTTGCGTGGTGTCCGCTGTCGTTGACGGTTTGGGAACCGGTCGTGGTAGTCACGTCGGGCGAGACGACCCCGATGCGCTGTCCCCCCTGCGGCGACCATGATTCGCTGAGTATCTGCCGCCCGCGCGCGGGGGGTGCGCTCATGCAACGAACCCCGGACGAGACCGCGATCGCTCAGGTGCCCCGGGACCGGCGGTGGCGCGCCGTTCCACGTCTGCCCAGCCCTCGACGCACGGTCGCCAGCGAGACGGCCTTCCCGGCACGGGCGCGCGCGATCATCGTCCAGAATTTCTCGGAACGCTCGAGCAAGAGGTCTTCCATGTCCGCATCGTCAATCCCGCGGATCGTCGCGACGGGCTTGCCGTTACGGGTGACGACCACCACGTCCTTGCGCGCGGCGTCGAGCGTGCGCGAGAAGTTGTTCCGAGCCTCGAATACCGTCATCGTCTTCACGGCGTCACTCCTTCCGATAGAACATCTCGGTCTCGCGCTTGTGCAGAACGGCGATCATCGTCACCGTCTGGCCGTCGACATCGTAGAAGACACGGAAGTTGCCGACGCGCAGGCGGTATGTCACGTCCTGCCGGCCGCGCAGCCGCTTGATCGTCCGCGTTGGTCGCTCCGGTTCGTAGCGTAGATGACTCTCGATCGCATCCAGGATCCTCACGGCATCGATCCGTCGGAGTCGTCTCAGCTGCCGGAGGGCAGCTGAGGTCACGACGACCTCGAACATGGCCGAATTCTGCCATGATCCATCTGTCGCTCACAAGGTAAACGATGCTCTGTCCCGAGTGCCAGCACGAGAACACCGCCGCCGCTCGCTTCTGCGAGGGCTGCGGCACGCGGCTGGCACGGGCCTGCCCGACCTGTGGCGCGGAGGCGGGTTCGCAGGCGAGGTTCTGTCCGGCCTGCGGCGCGAGCCTCAGTGAGCCCGCGTCGCCCGCCGAGCGCCGGTCGTCCGGCGGCGAGGATACGTCGTCCCCGGCCGGTGAGCGCCGCCAGCTGACCGTCCTCTTCTGCGACCTCGTCGGCTCGACGCCGCTCTCGCAGCAGCTCGACGCCGAGGAGTGGCGCGACGTGGTCGCGCAGCTACCAGCAGGCCGCCGCGCGGCGCCGTCGAGCGCTTCGGCGGCCACGTCGCGCAGTACCTCGGCGACGGGCTGCTCGTCTACTTCGGCTGGCCGACGGCGCGCGAGGACGACCCCGAGCGCGCGGTCCGCGCCGGGCTCGCGATCCTCGACGCGATGGGGCCGCTGAACGCGCACGCTCGCCGGACGGCGACGCACGCTCGCCGTGCGCATCGGCATGCACACCGGGCCGGTGGTGATCGCCGACGGCGGCGAGGTGTTCGGCGAGACGCGCGAACGTCGCGGCGCGCGTGCAGGGCGCGGCGGAGCCCGACACGGTGGTGATCACCGCCGCGACGCAGCGGCTGGTGGCCGGGATGTTCGTGGTCGAGGAGCGCGGGCCGCAGACGTTGAAGGGCGTGCGCGAGCCCGTGACCCTCTACCGCGTCGTGCAGCCGAGCGGCGTGCGTGGCCGGCTGGCCGCCGCCGCCGCGGCGGCGCGCAGCCTGACGCCCTTCGTCGGGCGCGACGCGCGAGCTGGCGACGCTGCTGCGACGCGTGGGAGCGGGCCCGTGAGGGCGAGGGCCAGGTGGTGCTCATCGCCGGCGAGCCGGGGATCGGGAAGTCGCGCCTGGCGCAGGAGTTCCACGCCGCGATCGCCGGCGAGCCGCACACCTGGCTCGAGACCGGCGGCGCGCCGTACTTCAGCGACACGTCCTTCTATGCCGTCACCCAATTGCTGCAGCAGTTTTTTGCCTGGCGTCCGGAGGACTCCGACGAGGTGCGCGCGACCATGCTGGCGCGCGCGCTCGAGGTGACCGGCCTGGATCCCAAGACGGCGCTGCCGTTGCTGGCTCCGCTGCTCGACGTCCCGGTGCCCGCCGGCTACCCGCCGGTGCTCGCCGCACCCGAGGTGGCGCGCAAGCGGCTGCTCGGCACCTTGGCGGCGCTGGCGATCGGCAACGCGCGCTTGCAGCCGTTGGTGATCGTGCTCGAGGATCTGCACTGGGTCGACGCCGCGACGCTGGAGCTGAACCAGCTGCTGGTCGATCAGGGCGCCACCGTGCCGATGTTGCTCATCTTCACGGCGCGGCCGGAGTTCCGGGCGCCGTGGCCGCTGCGCGGCCATCACACGCAGCTCAATCTGAATCGGCTGCCGAAGCGCTACGTGCAGGCGATGGTGGCCGAGGTGGCCGCCCAGGCCGCCCTGCCGGCAGAGGTGCTGGAGGCGGTGGTGAGCCGCACCGACGGCGTGCCGCTGTTCGTCGAGGAGCTGACCAAGGCGGCGGTGGAGGCGGGCGCGCGCGCGGTGCACGAGATTCCGGCCACGCTCGCCGATTCGCTCATGGGCCGGCTCGACCGGCTCGGTCCCGCGGCCAAGGAGGTGGCCCAGGTCGGCAGCGTCATCGGGCGCGAGTTCGGCTATGCGCTGCTCAGCGCCGTGCATCCGATCGCGGAGAGCGAGCTCGACGCCGCCGTGGCGAAGCTGGTGGAGGCGGAGCTGGTCTACGCGCAGGGGCTGCCGCCCGAGGCGACGTACACCTTCAAGCACGCGCTGATCCAGGACACGGCGTACGCCTCGCTGCTCAAGAGTCGGCGGCGGGCGCTGCACGGCCGGGTGTCGAAAGCGCTCGTCGAGCATGCCGCCGATCTCGGCGCGGCGCCGCCCGAGCTGCTGGCGCAGCACTACACGGAGGCCGGCGAGATCGAGCCGGCGGTCGCGGCGTGGCTGCAGGCCGGCGAACGCGGGAACACGCGCGGCGCCCACGGGGAGGCCGAACGGCACCTGCGGCGCGGGCTCGCGGTGCTGGCCATGCTGCCGGAGGGCGCCGGGCGCGATGAGCAGGAGTTCCGGCTCCAGCTTGCCCTCGGACAGGCGCTGATCGTGACCAAAGGCTACGCCGCGGCAGACACCGCGGCGGCGTACGCGCGGGCGCAGGAGATGGGGGAACGAGTGGCAGACCCGGCGCAGCTCGCCCTGCTGCTGATGGGCCTCTGGGCGGCGCGCATCAACGCCGATGGGCCGCTCGCTGCACAGCCACTCGCCGATCAGGTGTTGGTGGCGGCCGAACGCTCCGGTCTCGCGCCGGTGCAGGTGTGGGCGCATTTCGCCCAGGCAGCGACCCATCTCCAATCCGGCCGCTTCGCGTTGGCGGCGGAGTCCGCCGACCGCGCGCTGGCGCTCTACGATGCTGACAGCGCGCTGATCAGTCCGGTAGACCCGTCCATCGCCACGCTGGCTTACGCCGCCATGGCGGCATGGTATCTGGGGCGGCCCGACACCGCGCGCCGGCTGGCGCTCGACGGCGTCGATCGTGCGCGGGGGGCGGGGCGGCCGGCGGACCGCGCCTGGGCGGAGGTCATGGCATCAGTGGTGTTCATCATGCGACGTGAGCCGGCGGTCGCTCTCCGCCATGCGGAACAGGCGCTCGCCGCGTGCGTCGAGGAGTCGAACCCTTACTATGAGTCAGTCGCCACGATCTACCGCGGGTGGGCGCTGGCAGAGCAGGGGCAGGCTGATGAAGGTGCCGCGATCGTGCGGGCGGCGTTGGCACGACACAGCGAGCTGGGAGTGCGACTCAGTATCGAGGCATACACGGGTCTCCTCGCCGACGCGCTGGCCGCCAGCGGGCAGATCGACGCGGCGCTCGCGGTTCTGGTCGAGGGCGAAGGTGCCTGCCCCGGTGAGGACAGCGAGCGCGCCAGCACGTTGCGCCGCCGCGCCGAGCTGCTCGCACGGAAGATCGAGAGCTCGCCGTCGAAAGGCGAACCGCCCCCTGGCCGCCGAAGAGGTGGAGCAGGTCTACCGCGAGTCACTCGACGTTGCGCGCCGGCAGGGCGCCAAGGGCCTCGAGCTGCGCACGGCGACGAGCTACGCCGGCTGGCTCGGCCGTCACGGCCGCGCCGCGGAGGGACGCGCGCTGCTCGCACCGATCTACGCCACCTTCACCGAGGGCTTCGACACGCGCGACCTGATCGAGGCGAAGGCGCTGCTCGAGGAGCTGTCGTGAGGCCGAAGTGGAGGCCGGTGCACGAGGTGCTGAACATCGTCGACGAGGACGACTGAGTCGAAAGGAAGTGGAGCAGAAGGGATTCGAACCCTCGACGTAGTACGGAAATGCTGAGAAATCACACCTCGCAGGGCCTACCTGGAGCGTTTTAGGACCCGAAATTGGACCAGCTGGTCCATTTCAGGAAGCTCCTTGCGTGGTGTCCGCTGCCGTTGACGGTTTGGGAACCGGTCGTGGTAGTCACGTCGGGCGAGACCCCCGATGCGCTGTCCCCCCTGCGGCGACCATGATTCGCTGAGTACCTGCCGCCCGCGCGCGGGGGGTGCGACCGTGCGCGAGACGGGTGCAGGCTGACCGCCATGCCCGCGGAACCCGTCGCGTCGCACAGCGGCACGGCCACCATTCTCTTTACCGATCTCGTCGGCTCGACGACGCTCCGGACGACACTCGGGGAGGAGCGTGCCGAGGCGCATCGGCGCTCGCACCATCGTCTCCTCGCTGACACGATCGCGAAGCACCGCGGCACGCTGCATGACGACCTCGGGGACGGCATCATGGCGTCGTTCCCCGGTGCCGCCGATGCGGTCGGGGCGGCGGTCGCGATCCAGCAGGCGATCACGGCGGATGGTCAGCGTGACGGCGCGACGGCGGTCGCCGTCCGCATCGGGATCAGCGCGGGCGACGTCGCGTGGGAGAACGAGCATCCCCACGGCCTTCCCGCTCGTCGAGGCGGCGCGCCTCTGCGCGAAGGCCGACGGCGGACAGATCCTCGTCGCCGACATCGTGCGCGTGCTGGCCCGTGGGCGGGGCGGGCACACGCTCACACCGGTCGGGCCGATCGCGCTGAAGGGCCTGCCCGAGCCGGTCGTCGCGTGTGTCGTCGCGTGGGAGCCGCTCGCGCCCGTCGGCATCCCGCTGCCGCCGCGGCTCGGGGCGCCGCCGCCGTTCGCGATGTTCGGCCGGCGCAGCGAGCAGGAAGCGCTCGCGCTCGCGTGGGCGAAGGCGAAAGACGGCGCAGCGCCAGGTGGTGCTCGCTCGCCGGTGAGCCGGGGATCGGGAAGACGCGGCTCGCGACCGAAGCGGCGCGCGCGGCGCATGCCGAGGGCGGCACGGTGCTCTTCGGCGGCTGCGACGAGGACGTCGGGCTGCCGTACCGGCCGTTCGTCGAGGCGCTGCGGCACTACGTCGCGCACGCCCCCGACGCCGTGCTCGCGGCCCACGTCCGGGCGCATCATGGCGAGCTCGTCCGTCTCGTGCCCGAGCTCGCGCAGCGCGTTTCCGATCTGCCCGCGCCGCAGGTTGCCGAGGCCGAGACCGAGCGATTTCTCCTCTTCGAGGCGGTGACCGGCCTCCTCGCCGCCGCGTCGCAGGAAAGTCCGATCGTCCTCGTCCTCGACGACCTCCACTGGGCCGGCGCGCCGGAGCTGCTGCTGCTGAAGCATCTCGTCCGTTCCGCCGAGCCGATGCGCCTCCTCGTCATCGGCACGTACCGCGACACGGACCTCTCGCGCACGCATCCGCTCACCGCCGTGCTGGCCGATCTCCGCCGGGAGAGCGGCGTCGAGCGCGTGGCGCTGCACGGCCTCGACGACGCGGCGGTCGAAACGCTGGTGGCGGCGGTCGCGCGCCACGACCTCGACGACGCGCTCGTCGCGCTCGCCCACGCCATCCGGCGCGAGACGGAAGGCAATCCGTTCTTCATCGGCGAGGTGATCCGCCACCTGAGTGAATCGGGCGCGCTCTTCCAGGAGGGCGGGCGCTGGACGTACCGGGGCGCGATCACGGCGCTCGGCATCCCCGAGGGCGTGCGCGAGGTGATCGGGCGGCGGCTCGGACGGCTGTCGGAGGCGACGACCCGCATCCTCGGCCTCGCGGCCGTGATCGGCCGGCAGTTCGACCTGGCGCTGCTCGCGAAGATCGCCGAGACGAGCGAGGACGCGGTGCTCGACGCGCTCGACGAGGCGACGGCGGCGGCGCTGGTCGCCGAGGTGCGCGGCGGCGACGAGCAGTTCGCCTTCCGGCACGCGCTCATCCGGACGACGCTCTACGAGGAGCTGAGCGCGCCGCGGCGGGCGCGGCTGCATCAGCGCGTCGGCGAGGCGCTCGAGGAGCTGGTGCGCACGACGCCCGGTGCGCGCATCGAGGAGCTGGCCTACCACTGGCTCGCGGCGACGCGGGCGGCGGACGTCGGCGAAGGCGATCGGCTACGCGCGCCAGGCGGGCGAGCGGGCGCTCGCCAACCTCGCGTTCGAGGAGGCGGCGGCGCACTTCGAGCGGGCGCTCGGCGTGCTCGAGCCGCGGGACCCGGACGGCGAGCGGCTGCGGTGCGACCTGCTGCTCGCGCTCGGCGATGCGCAGCGCCGGGCGGGCGACGCCCGCTACCGCGAGACGGTGGCGAACGCGGCCGCGGTGGCGCGCGCGCTCGGCGACGGCGAGCGCCTCGCCCTCGCGGCGCTCGCGAACGCCCGCCCCGGCGGGTTCGATGGCGAACGCCAACGTGGTCGACGAGGGACTGATCGCGCTGTACGAGGAGGCGACCGGCGCGCTCGGCGACGCCGACAGCCTGCTGCGGGCGCGCGTCCTCGGCCAGCTCGCGGTCGAGCTCGTCTATACCCCCCAGCGCGAGCGGCGCGACGCGCTCACGGGCGAGGCGGTCGCCATTGCGCGGCGGCTCGGGGACCGGACCGGGCTGGCGCAGGTGCTCATCCTGCGCCTCATCGCCATGAACGACCCGTTCACGCTCGCCGAGCGGCTCGCGCTCACGCGGCGAGCTGACGGCGTTGGCGGATGAGGTCGGCAGCAGCGAGCTCGCATGGTATGCCGCGGTCCATCGCACGGGCGCCCTCCTCGAGTCGGGCGACATCGGCGGCGCGGAGCGCGCCCTCGCCGAGGGCGAGCGGCTCGCGGGCGAGCTGCGGCAACCCTTCTATACGTGGTGGACCCGCATCGGACGGACGATGCTCGCCGTGATGCGCGGCGCGCCCGATGCGGAGGCAGCAAATCATTTGCGACCTTCGAGCTCGGCACGGCTGCGGGCCAGCCCGACGCACCCGCCTGCTTCGCCGGCCAGCTCACCGCCCTCCGGCACAACCAGGGCCGGGTCGGCGAGCTCGTCGAGGTGGTGCGAGCCACCGTCGACGCCATGCCACACCATGCCCTCCAACCGAGCCGTCCTCGCCTGGCTCTACACCGAGACGGATCAGCTCGAGCAGGCGCGCGAGCAGGTCGACGTCCTGCGCGCCAACGGCTTCTATCACCCGCTCAACTGGTTGTGGCCAGCGTACATGGCAACGCTGAGCGAGCGCGGTCCGCGACCTCGATGATCCAGCCGCGGCGGCCGTGCTCTACGAGCGGCTGCGCCCGGTCGCCACGCAGGTGTATGTGACGGTGGGGATGCTCGGCTGCACGGGGTCGTACGGGCTGTATGCCGGCATGCTCGCGGCCTGCCTCCATCGCTGGGACGACGCCGAGCGCCACTTCGCCGACGCCCTCGCGATGAACGAGCGCCTCGGCGCGCGCCCCTACGTCGTCCGCACCCGCCGCGCCTGGGCGTCGATGCTCCTCGACCGCCACGCGCCCGGCGACGCCGCCCGCGCCCGCGACCTCATCGCCGCCGGCCGCGCCGAGGCCGAGACGCTCGGCATGGCGCGCGAGCTCGTGCGGTTCGAGCGGCTCGAGACGCGCCTGCGCAACGAGGCGTGACGATGCAGTGCGCGGCCTGCCGGCACGAGAACACCGCCGCCGCTCGCTTCTGCGAGGGCTGCGGCACGCGGCTGGCACGGGCCTGCCCGACCTGTGGCGCGGAGGCGGGTCCGCAGGCGAGGTTCTGCCCGGCCTGCGGCGCGAGCCTCAGCGAGCCCGCGTCGCCCGCCGAGCGCCGGTCGTCCGGCGGCGAGGATACGTCGTCCCCGGCCGGTGAGCGCCGCCAGCTGACCGTCCTCTTCTGCGACCTCGTCGGCTCGACGCCGCTCTCGCAGCAGCTCGACGCCGAGGAGTGGCGCGACGTGGTCGAGGCGTATCACCGGACCGCCGCCGCCTCCGTCACCCGCTTCGGCGGCCACGTTGCGCAGTACCTTGGCGACGGGCTCCTCATCTACTTCGGCTGGCCGACGGCGCGCGAGGACGATCCCGAGCGCGCGATCCGGGCCGGCCTCGCGATCCTCGACGCGATGGCGCCGCTGAACGCGACGCTGGCCGACGACGGCACGCACCTCGCGGTGCGCATCGGGATGCACACCGGGCCGGTGGTGATCGCCGAGGGCGGCGCGGTGTTCGGCGAGACGCCGAACATCGCGGCGCGCGTGCAGGCGGCGGCCGAGCCCGACACCGTGGTGGTCACCGCCGCGACGCAGCGCCTGGTGGCCGGGATGTTCGTGGTCGAGGATCGCGGGCCGCAGGCGCTGAAGGGCGTGCGCGAGCCGGTCGACCTCTACCGGGTCGTGCAGCCGAGCGGCGTCCGGAGCCGGCTCGACGTCGCGGCCGATCGTCTCACGCCGTTCGTCGGGCGCGACATGGAGCTCGGCACGCTGCTCGATCGCTGGGAGCGGGCGCAGGACGGCGAGGGGCAGAACGTCCTTGTCCTTGGCGAAGCGGGAGTCGGAAAGTCGCGCCTCGTCTACGAGCTCCATGCGCACCTGGCAGCGGTGCCGCACACGTGGCTCGAGTGTGGCGCGACGCCGTTCACGGAAGGGACGCCGTTCCATCCGGTGATCGCGCTCGTGGCGCAGGGCCTGACGTTCGCCGCGGGCGACACGGACACCGACAAGCTCGGGAAGATCGAGCGTGGTCTGGGTGCCCTCTCCTCGCCGGAGACCGTCGCCCTCCTTGCGGACTTTCTCGGCCTGCCGCCGCCAACGCCGCTCGCACTCAACCCGGATGTGCAGCGCCGGAAGACGCTCGAGCTCCTGGCGCAATGGAACCTGGCGCTCAGCGCCATCCAGCCGCTCGTCTTGCTGGTCGAAGATCTCCACTGGTGCGACGCCTCGTCGCTCGAGCTCGTGGGGCGGCTCATCGCGCAGAGCGCGACGGCGCGCGTGCTCGTGATTGCGACGGCGCGCCCCGAGTTCACGCCGCCCTGGCTGGCGCGCGAGAACTTGACGACGCTCCAGCTCGCGCGGCTCACCAAGCGCCAGGCGCGCGACATGGTCGCCGCGCTCGGTGGCACGGCGCTGCCGGCCGCGACGCGCGACGCGCTCGTTGCGCGCGCCGATGGGATGCCGCTGTACGTCGAGGAGCTCACGAAGGCGATGGTCGAGCCGGCTGTCGCTCGGACCGTCGAGGCGATTCCCGCCACGCTCGCCGACTCGCTCATGGCGCGGCTCGATCGGCTGTCGGCGGCGAAGGAGGTGGCGCAGCGGGCGGCGGTGCTCGGGCGGGAGTTCGGCTACCCGCTGCTGGCCGCCGTCGCCGGGATGGACGACGCGGGTCTCCGCCAGGGGCTCGCGCGGCTGGTCGACGCGGAGATCGTCTTCCAGCGCGGCGAGCCGCCGGAGGCGACGTACACGTTCAAGCACGCGCTCGTGCAGGAGGCGGCGTACGAGTCGCTGCTCAAGCGCACGCGCCAGCAGCTCCACGGGCGGGTCGTCGACGTGCTGCGCGAGCGGTTCCCCGAGCGGGTCGAGACGCGAGCCCGAGGTGGTGGCGCGGCACGCCGAGGCGGCGGGACGCAGCGACGACGCGATCACGTACTACGGCCGGGCGGGTGAGCGGGCGCAGGCGCGCTCGGCGCACGAGGAGGCGATCGGGCAGCTCCGGAAGGCGATCGTCCTCCTCGAGACGCAGCCGGCGGGTGCGGAGCGCGACGCGCGCGAGCTGAGCCTCCAGCTCGCGCTCGGAGCCTCGCTCATCGCCGCGCGCGGCTACGCGCACCCGGAAACCGGCGGCGGCCTACGAGCGGGCGGCGGCGCTGGCCGCGGCGGCGGGCGACGCGGCGCGGCTCGGCGTGGCGCGCACGGGGCTGGCGATCTGCTACGCCAATCGCGGCGAGGTCGAGCGCGGGCGAGCGCTGGCGGCCGAGGTGCTGGCGGCGGCCGAGGCGCGTGGCGATCGGGAGCAGGCGCTCCTCGGGCACGCGAACGTCGCGGTCCCCGAGCACTGCCAGGGGAAGTTCGCGTCCTCGCTCGCGCACTGCGAGCGGGCGATCGCGCTGTACGATCCGGCGCAGCACCACGGGCACGTCCGGGTGCTCGGCACGGATCAAGGCGTCACGGCGCTCAGCTTTGCCGCGTGGAACCTCTGGCAGCTCGGCCAGCCCGACGCGGCGCTCGCGCGCGCCCGCGAGGCGGTTGCCCTCGCGCGCCGGCTCGATGACCCGTTCAGCCTGGCGTTCGCGCTCTTCTTCGAGACGGTCGTCCACTGGTTCCGCCGCGACGTTGCCGCGCAGCGCGAGCGCGCGGCGGAGGTGATCGCGCTGAGCGAGGCGCAGGGCTTTCCCCTCTGGCTCGGCGTCGGCCGCGCAGCACCACGCCGCGGCCCGCGTCATGGCCGGCGATGCCGGCGCGCTCCCCGAGATCGCTGGACGGCCTGGCGCTCGCCGCCGAGACGGGAACCCAGACCGGTGCGCCCGCGCTCTTGCGCTTCTGGCCGAAGCACAGCGAGCCGCCGGCCAGCTCGCCGAGGCGCAGGGCACGGTCGCGACCGGTCTGGCCGTCGCCGCACAGACGGGCCAGCCCTTCTTCGACGCCGACCTCCATCGCCTCGACGGCGACCTGCTCCTCGCGACCGGCGGCACCGCCGACGAGGCCGCCGCCCGCTATCACCGCGCCCTCGCCATCGCCCGCGAGCAGGGCGCCCGCTCGTTCGAGCTGCGCGCCGCGACGAGCCTCGCGCGCCTGTGGCGCGATCAGGGCAAGCGCGCCGAAGCGCGCGACCTCCTCGCCCCGGTCTACGGCTGGTTCACCGAAGGCTTCGACACGCGCGACCTCATCGACGCGAAGGCGCTGCTCGAGGAACTGAAATGATTGCCGCCCTTGCTGCCGCCGGTTGCCCGCATCAACCATCCCTCCGACCCGGACGCGACGTGCGAAAGCCAATGGCTCGCTGACGTCGAGCGGGCGGCGGTTCCATGAGCATCCTGATGGCGTCGAAGACACCCTTGAACTGCGCGTCGTACTTTCGCTCGAGCGCGTCGACTTTGCGGGCGAGCATCGTGTACGACGCGGTCATGGCCCGAAGACGAACGAACGCGCGCATGATTTCGATGTTGACCCGCACAGCCCGCTTGCTGTGGAGAACGCTCGACAACATGGCAACGCCTTGCTCGGTGAAGGCATGCGGCAAGTAACGACGGCCGCCTCGTCCCGGGTTTGAGGTCGCAATTTGCGACCTCAAAACGGTGACGGCGAAAGATCACGATCTAACGAACCCGCCGGGGACCGTAGCCATCGTACGCGCTCAGGAGAAAGCGAATGGACCATCTGGTCCATGCAGATTGAGAGCGAACGCGCGAGTTCCTGATTGGCAGCCAAAAAAGAAGTGGAGCAGAAGGGATTCGAACCCTCGACCCCCACGTTGCGAACGTGGTGCTCTCCCAACTGAGCTACTGCCCCAGGATCGGTGGACGCACGCGCCGCCTGCGACCACGCCCGTGCGACTGGTGGTTCGGCGGCGCTACTTCTCGGTGATGATCTCCCGCAGGTAGGCGCGCAACTTACCAGCGAGCTCCGGGCGCTTCAAGGCGTAGGCGACGTTGGCCTGCAGGTAGCCGACGCGGTCACCGGCGTCGTAGCGCTCGCCCCGCACCTCACACCCGATGACGCCGTGTGCGGCGCGCAAGTGGTCGAGCGCGTCGGTGAGCTGGATCTCGCCGCCCTTTCCGGGTGGCGTGCGCTCGATCATCGGAAAGATCTCGGGCGGCAGCACGTAGCGACCCATGATCGCGAGATTCGAGGGCGCGGTGCCGCGGGCGGGTTTCTCGACCATGCCCTCCACCTGGTGCAGGCCGGGGGCAAGCGCGGTGCCGCGAATGACGCCGTAGCTCTCCGTCTGCTCGTCCGGCACCTTCAGGAGCGCGATCACCGCCTGTCCGCGCGCCTCGAAGACGTCCGCGAGCTGGCGCGTCGCGGGTGGCGTCGCATCGAAGATATCGTCGCCGAGCAACACCGCGAACGCCTCGTTACCGACGGCTGGCCTGGCGGTGAGCACCGCGTGTCCCAATCCGCGCGCCTCCTGCTGCCGCACCGCGATCACCTCGGCCTTCTCGGCGATCGCCCGGACCATGGCGGCGAGCTCGTCCTTGCCCTTGGCGGTGAGGAACGCTTCGAGCTCGGGCGAGCGGTCGAAGTGATCGAGAATCGAGTCCTTGCCGCGTCCGGTGATGACGATCACGTGCGAGACACCGGACGCGACCGCCTCGTCGACGATGTACTGGATGGTGGGAATGTCGACGATCGGCAGCATCTCCTTCGGGATCGCCTTGGTGGCGGGAAGGAACCGTGTGCCGAGACCGGCGGCCGGAATGACCGCCTTGCGAATGGTCACCGGCCGTCGGGCATGGCTCAGCTCGCCCCGCGGAGCTTGCGCTCCTGGGCTTCCTGCAACGATTTGCAATCGATGCAGAGCGTGGTGACCGGGCGCGCGCGCAGACGCTCGATGCCGATGGTCTCGCCGCACTCCTCGCACTTGCCGTAGGTGCCCTCGTCGATACGGGCGATCGCCTCTCGAATCTTGACGATCAGCTTGCGCTCGCGGTCGCGGATGCGGAGCAGGAAGTTGCGATTCGACTCCAGGGAGGCCCGGTCGGTGGGGTCCGGGAAGTTCTCCTTGGTGTCGGTCATGCCGTCGACGGTGCGGTCCGCCTCGGCGAGGAGCTCCTCCATCTTCTCATCGAGGAGTGTGCGAAAATGCTTGAGCTCGCGCTGGTTCATGGCGACCGGATTCCTTCGCCGGTGGACGACAGTACCACAGCGAAAAAAGCCCTGTAAAGAAGAATGCTTGCGGCGCGCGATCCGGCACGATACGAGCCGGATGATGATCGCGTATTTCGACGCGTTTTCAGGGATCAGCGGCGACATGACGGTCGGTGCGCTGCTCGATCTCGGCTTGCCGATCGAGGAGCTGCGCGCCGCGCTTGCCGGGCTCGGTCTCGACGGCTGCGAAATCGCCGTCGCGCATGAGGAGCGCGGCCCGATCCGGGCCGCGAAGTTCGAGGTGCGTTCGAACGAACACGAGCCCGAGCGTACCTTCGCGATCATCCGCGCCATGATCGAGCGCGGCGGTCTCCCGCCTGCGGTGCGCGCGCGCTCTCTCGACGCCTTTCGCGTGCTGGCGGAGGCGGAGGCGAAGATCCACGGCGTGCCCGCCGACCACGTGCACTTCCACGAGGTCGGCGGGGTCGACGCCATCGCGGACATCGTCGGCGCCGCGCTCGGCGTGGAGGCGCTCGGCATTACATCCATCTACGTCGCGCCGTTGCCGCTCGGCAGCGGCATCGTCCAGAGCCGCCACGGTCCATTGCCGGTGCCCGCACCCGCGACCGTGGAGCTGCTGCAGGGGTTCGTGGTGAAGCCGGGAGACGGCGAGGGCGAGATGGTCACGCCGACGGGCGCCGCCATCCTGCGCGGTTTCGGGGCGGTGTCCGGACCGGCGCCGTTCTTCAACGCCGAGCGCGTCGGCTACGGAGCGGGGACACGGCGGCTCGCCGATCGCCCGAACGTCCTGCGCGTCATGCTCGGCGAGGTGCGTGCCGAGATGGCAGCCGGCCGCGACGAGATGCTGGTCATCGAGACCAACATCGACGACATGAACCCGGAGCTCTACGAGCACACCGCGGGCCGGCTCTTCGCGGCCGGCGCCGCCGACGTGACGTTGGTACCGGCGCAGATGAAGAAGGGCCGGCCCGGCATCCTGCTCCAGGTCCTGGCGGCCCCCGATCGGCGCGACGCCGTGGTCGGGGTGCTGTTCGCGGAGACGACGACCATCGGTGTGCGCTTCCACCGCGTCGAACGGTTGAAGCTCGAACGGCGCATCACCGAGGTCACGACCCCGTACGGGCCGATCGCCGTCAAGATTTCAGGCGGGACCGATGGACCGCGTACGGTCGCGCCGGAGTACGAGAGCTGCCGGGCGGCGGCGGCGCAGCACGGGGTGGCGTTGCGCGAGGTCTATGAAGCGGCCCGCCGCGCCGCCGACGCATGAATCGCTGCGGGCGAGTCGCGGACGCGCCGCCGGCATCCCGGCGATCATGATCCAGGCCGACGCGCTCGCCACGACGGACCTCGAACGGACGTGCCTCGCGGCGCTGCGTCGCGCCGCGGGAGTCACGGACGGAGCGATGGAACGCCACAGCGTCCGCGTCTTCCTCTTGATGGAGCTTCAGGCGGAGACGACCGCCCGCCCGCTGGATCGTGAGGCCGCAATCTGCGCGAGCCTGCTGCACGACGTCGGTCTCTTTCCGTGCGCCGCCACGCGCGACGCCTACGTCGCCGACGGACGACGCTTCACCGACGCGATCCTCGCTCCGCTTGGCTGGGCCGAGGCGCGCCGCGCGCTCTGTCTCGACGCCGTCGAGTACCATCACAGCCTGCGCGCCCAGTGGCAGCGTGGCTTCGAGGTCGAGTGGCTCCGGCGCGCCGACGCGATCGACGTCAGTGCGGGCGCGTTGCGTTTCGGCCTCGACCGCCATCGCGTGCGCGCCGTCTTCGAGTCGGTGCCGCGCGCGGGACTCTATGCCGAGCTCGCCCGGCAGGTGTGGGGTATGGTGCGCGCGCGGCCCGGCTCGCTGCCGGGGATCTTTCTCCGCGGCTCCGGGACGAACGGCCCGCGCTAGTTACGAGCCGGCAAGCGCCGCGATCCTGGCCATGTCCAGGTGCGTGGCGAGCTCGCCCAGGCGCGCCCGCGCGTCATCGGCGGCGGTGCCGCCGGCGCGCAGCGCCGCCAGGAGCGCTGCCGGCGTCCGCCGTCCATGGCAGCTCACCGAGACACGCAACCGAAGTGAGCTCGCGCAGCAGCGACCCATTGGTCTCGACGGCGAGATCGGGCGCGGCGACCAGCCGGTTCACGATGTAGCCGCGCACCGGGATGCGGCGTCGCGTGAGCACCTCGAGGGTGAGCAGCGCATGGTTGATCGCCCCCAGCCGCGACCCGACGACGAGCAGCACGGGAGCGCCGAGCGCGATCGCCAGATCGGCGAAGGTGGCGTCGCGCGCCAGCGGCACGAGCAGGCCTCCGGCGCCTTCGATCAGAAGGAGATCGTGCGTCGCGGCGCGCGATCGCAGCTCGGCGACGAGCGCACGCAGGTCGATCGCGGCGCCCGCCCGTTTTGCCGCGAGCGCCGGCGCGAGCGGATCGGGAAAGCGGTAGGGGCAGATCGTCGCCAGCGACTCCGCCGACCTTGCCGCGGCAGCGAGCGTGCGGGCGTCCTCGGGGTCGAGTCGCCGTCGGCGTCGACCGGACAGCCGGTCTCGGCCGGCTTGGCGACACCGACGCGTACGCCGCGCGCGACCAGGGCGGCGGCGATCGTCGCGGTCACGAGCGTCTTGCCGATCCCGGTATCCGTGCCGGTGACGAGGAGCGCGCTCATGAACGCGCGGCCGCGCCGGCGCTCACGTGCCCGTCACCTCGCGGATCGACTCGGCGGCGACGGCTACCAGGGTCGCGATCTCCTCGGGCGTGATGCTGAGTGGCGGCATGAGAATGAGCACGTCGCCGAGTGGACGCAGGGCCACGCCGCGGCGGCGCGCGGCGAGGATGGTCCGATGCCCGATGCGCTCTCCGGGCGCGTAGGCTCCGCGTCGCGCCGGGTCGCGCAGCAGCTCGATGCCGACCATGAGCCCGCGCTGCCGGATCTCCCAGACGTGCGGGAGCGGCGCGACCTGCCGGGCGAGCGCGCGGGCGAGCACCGCGGCCTTCTCCGCGCACGCCCTCGAGCAGCGCGGGCGTGAAGAGATCGAGGCTCGCCAGCGCCGCGGCGCAGGCGAGCGCGTTGCCGGTGAACGTGTGGCCGTGGAAGAAGGCGGTGTAGCCGTCGTAGGGGCCGAGAAAGGCCGCGAAGATCTCCTCGGTCGCGAGCGTCGCCGCGAGCGGGAGGTAGCCGCCGGTGAGTCCCTTGCCGAGGACGAGGATGTCGGGAGCGGTTGCGGTGTGGTCGCACGCGAAGAGTCGACCGGTGCGGCCGAAGCCGGTGGCGACCTCGTCACAGATGAGGAGCGTGTCGTGCCGGCGCGTGAGCGCGCGCACCGCCGGGAGATACGCGTCGGGCTGCGGCCACATCCCCGCCGCGCCCTGCATCACCGGCTCGAGGATGACGGCCGCGACCGCGCCCCGGTAGCGGGTGAGCGCCTCGTCGAGGCTTGCCTCGGCCGCGCTGAGCGCGGCGGCCGGATCGAGGCCGCGCTCGCGCTCGAGCGCGTAGGGCGCGGGCACGCGCACCACCGGCAGCAGCGGTTCGAAGAAGCGATGGAAGGGCTCCGAGAAGCCGACGCTCATCGCGCCCAGGGTGTCACCGTGGTACGCCTCGGTGAGCGCGACGAAGCGCGGCCGCTCCTCGCCCTTCAGGCGCCAGTATTGGAGCGCGAGCTTGAGCGCGATCTCGACCGCGGTCGCGCCGGCGTCGGAGTAGAAGACGCGCGTCAGATCCGCGGGCGCGCGCGCCACCAAGCGCGCCGCCAGCTCGGCGCTCGGCGGGCTCGCGAGGCCGAGGAGCGTCGTGTGGGCGACCCGGTCGATCTGGGCCCGGATGGCGGCGTCGATCTCGGGGCGGCGGTGGCCGTGCACGTTGCACCACAGCGACGACACACCGTCGAGGTAGCGTCGGCCCTCGGTGTCGATCAGGTAGTTGCCCTCCGCGGCCGCGACGACGAGCGGGGAGTCGGCGAGCCACTCCTGCATTTGCGTGAACGGATGCCAGAGGTGCGCGTGGTCCCAGCGCACGATCTGCTCACGGGACGGGGCGGTCATGCGGCGACGCCTTAGGGGAGGCACGCTCCCCTGTCAACCGACCAGCTACTTCGCGGTTGACGAGAGGCCGGTCAGGAAGTCGCCGATCTCCTCGAGCACCCGGGCACGCTCGCAATCGACGGTGATGACGTGGAAGCACTTGTCCAGGCACACGAATCGTTTGCTCCGTGAGCCGAGGCGCGCGTGCAGCCGCTCGGCGGCAGCGAGCGGGCACGCGTGGTCGTTGGTGGCGTGAATGATGAGCGACGGTTGGGTGACCGCGGGCGCGTCGTGCCAGGCAGCGCGTTGCAGCGCCAGGAGATTCAGGACGGCGCGCAGCGGAATCTGACGGTATCCGGGATGCGTGGCGCGCACCGCGAGATCGGAGATGTCGCTGCCGCCCTTCGGGAAAGAGACGCGCGCCAGCAGCGAGCGCAGGGGAGAGATGTAGCTCTCGGCGGTCGCGAGGAGTTGAAGCGGCACGCCGAAGGTGCGGACCACGCCACGGTGCACCTCGATCGCCGGGGCGAGCAGGGCGACGCCGGCAACGGTGTCGCGGCGGGCGACGGCGAGCCTGATTGCGAGCAGCGCGCCCATCGAAAGGCCGACGACGGCAACGCGCGGCACGGTGGCCGCGAGCGCGTCGAGGCCGGCAGCGGCGGAGTCGTACCAGTCCTGCCACGAGGTCGACGCCAGCTCCTCGGGCGTGGTCTCGTGTCCGGCGACGCGCGTCACCCAGAGCGGGTAGCGGCCGGTGAGTGCCTCGGCGACCGGGAACATCTCGGTCGGCGTTCCGGTGAGACCGTGCACGAGCAGACAACCGAGGTCGCCCGGCCCGGCGATCAATTGCTCGACCGGGACGGTCAAGCGAAACCCCTAGCTGCGACCGCCGGTGATGACGTCCGGGTTGATGCTGACGTCGGCTCGCGCTTTCAGCATCTCGCGGTAGGCCTCCAGGACCTCGTTCTTGCGCCGCGCGAGCGCGCCATCGCGTAGGCCCTCGCTCTTGTCCGCAAATCCCTCTTCTTCAGGCGGCGTTCGCTCCTTGAGGGCGAGCACGACCGAGGCGTCGGGAAGATCGTGGACGCGCGCGAACGGTGACGCGGTGGAGAGCGCGAACAGCTCGTCCTTGATCGGGGCCACTCCGAGCTTGGGGATCTGCTCGTTGCGCAGGAACGGTCCCGTTTCCTCCACCGGGTAGCCCTTGGCGCGCGCCGCCGTGAGCAAGCCGCTCTGGCCGTCGCCCCCTTTGGCGGCGGCGAGGATCGCCTCGGCGTCGGTGTGCGCCAGACCCTTGGCGCGTTCCAGCTTCACCGCATCGACGACGCGGGTGCGCACGTCGTCGAGCGGCGGGATCGCGCTCGCCGTCTTCTCGATGACCTTGAAGAGATAGTAGGGGGGCTCCAAACCGGCCAGCTCGCCGAACGCGCCTGCGTCGGTGCCGAGCGCGCTCATGACGAGGCCGGGGCCGGTGACGCCGGGAAGCGGCTGACCACGCGCGACCGGCGGTGACGTCGTGACCTTGAGCCCACGCGCCGACGCCAGCTCTTCGAGCGCGCTGCCGCCGCGGGCGCGCGCCAGGTCCGCGGTGAGCGCGTCGCGCGCCGCCTGATCGGCGCCGACCTCGCGCAGCGTGCGGACGATCTGCTCACGCACCTCCTCGAGCGGACGCGTGCCGACGGCCTGCTTCTCCTCGACCTTGAGGACGTGGAACCCGCGCGCGCTCTCCAGAATCTCGCTCACCTGGCCGGCGGGAAGCGCGAACGCGGCATCCTCGAGCGCGGACTCGAGCTTGCCCCGCTCCACCCAGCCGAGATCGCCGCCGGCATCCTTGGAGAGCAGGTCGGCGGAATGCGTGCCGGCGAGCTGCGCAAAGTCGGCGCCGCCGGCGGCTTCGGCACGCACGCCCTCGGCCTTGGCGCGGACGGCGCTGCGCGCCGCGTCGTCGGCGTCGGTCGGGACGGCGAAGAGGATCTGACGGAGGCGGATCTTCTCGGGAGTCTCGAAATCCATGGTGTGGGTCTCGTAGTACGCCTTGATGCCCTCGTCCGACACCGGCACGGCCGCCTCGAGGTCCTTCGGCACGTAGGCGACGTACGCGAGCGTCACGCGCTCGGGGAGTCGGTAGGTTTCGCCGTTCTTCTCGTAGTACTCCGTGACCTCCGCGTCGGTGACGGTGATCCCGGCGGTGTACTTGGCGTACGGAACCTTCACGAACGACACGTCGATCTTCTCGCCTTCGAGGACGTAGCGGTCGTGAAGCTCGCGCTCGCTCACGACGAGACCATCGGTGAGCAGACTGTCGAGCTTGCCGACCAGGAGCGTCTCGCGCTGCGACTCCTCGAACTCGGTCGGGGTGAAGTTGGCCCCGCGCAGCAGGGCCAGGTAGCGGGCGCGGTCGAATTGACCGTCGGATTGGAACTCGGGCACCCGGTCGATGGCCGCGACCACCTCGTCGTCGGTGACCTCCAGGCCGAGACGCGAAGCTTCGCGCCGGAGCAGCATGCCGGTGACCATTTCATCGAGGGTACGCTGCGGAAGATTGAGCTGCGCAGCGATCTCCGGGGTGAAGGCTTCGCGCAGGCGCTCTTGATAGACGCGGTGCAGGCGCTCGTACGCCCGCTGGTAGGCCTGCGCGGTGATCACTTGACCATCCACCGTCGCCGCCTCGTTCACCCGATTGCCGCCGCTCATGACCACGCCGGCGCCCCACGCGACGAACACCAGGATGATCATCCAGAAGAGGGTCTTGATGGTCCTCGAACGGGAATGCTTGCGCATGAAACCGAGCATCGCGCGCGAGTGTAGTGAACGCTGGAATCGAACGCAACGCACGAGGCCCGCGAATTCACTTCGCGGGCCGACGCCCATCGCGAGCGCGGCGAGCGGGGGCGAATGTCAGTCCATTCTTGCCCTGTGGGGTCGATTCTGGTAGCTCACGGCCACGTAAACGTGGAGGGGCGGGGCGTTCCTTTCCTGCGCAGCATTCTGCTCGCACCGACAACAACGAAGGCGGTCGCATGGTACTGAATTCCCTTTGGGGCATGTTCTCCAACGACCTCGCGATCGACCTCGGGACCGGCGAACACGCTGATCTACGTCAAGGGCGAGGGCATCGTCTGCAACGAGCCGTCGGTCGTCGCGGTGCAGAAGGACGCGCGCGGCGGGCGCCGCGTGCTCGCCGTCGGCGCCGAGGCGAAGGAGATGCTCGGCCGCACGCCCGGCAACATCGTCGCCATCCGGCCGCTGAAGGACGGCGTCATCGCCGACTTCGAGATCACCGAGGCGATGCTGCGCTACTTCATCCAGAAGATCCACAACCGCCAGACGCTGGTGCGGCCGCGCATCATCATCTGCGTGCCCTTCGGCATCACCGAGGTCGAGAAGCGCGCGGTGCAAGGAGTCGGCCGAGTCGGCCGGCGCGCGCGAGGTCTACCTGATCGAGGAGCCGATGGCGGCGGCGATCGGCGCCGGGCTGCCGATCACCGAGCCGACCGGCAACATGATCGTCGACATCGGCGGCGGCACCACCGAGGTCGCGGTGATCTCGCTCGCCGGCATCGTCTTCTCGAAGTCGGTGCGCGTCGGCGGCGACAAGATGGACGAGGCGATCGTCCAGTACATCAAGCGCAAGTACAACCTGCTGGTCGGCGAGCGGACCGCCGAGCTCATCAAGATCACGATCGGCTCGGCCTATCCCGGGCAACGAGATCCAGACCATGGAGATCAAGGGCCGCGACCTGGTCGCCGGCGTGCCGAAGACGGTCGAGATCTCCGACGAGGAGATCCGCGAGGCGCTGCTCGAGCCGATCAACCCGATCGTCGAGGCGGTGCGCATCGCGCTCGAGCGCACGCCGCCCGAGCTCGCCGCCGACATCGTCGACAAGGGCATCGTGCTCGCCGGCGGCGGCGCGCTGCTGCGCAACCTCGACGTGCTGCTGCGCGAGGAGACCGGGCTGCCGGTCATGCTCGCCGACGATCCGCTGACCGCGGTCGTGATGGGCGCGGGCAAGGTGCTCGACGAGCTCACGCTGCTGAAGGACGTCACCATCCAGTGAGCGCCGCGTCGGCGCGGCGCGACGCCGGCAGTCGACATGCTCGAGTTCGTCCGGCGAAACCGGGTTCTGCTCAGCTCCGGCTTCTTCCTCTTCTGTCTCGCTGCGCGCTGCTCGTCGGCGAACGCCGCGCATCCGCGGCCGCGATCGATCCGCTCGGCGCGCCTGTTCCTCGAGGTCATGGCGCCGTTCCAGCGCGTGGCGTCACGCTGGGTCGGCCGCGCGTCGCGCGGCGTCTGGCGACGGCTACGTCGACCTGGTCGGCGTCGCAGCGCGAGAACGAGCAGCTGCGCGGACCGCGTGCGCGAGCCTCGAGCAGCGAGCCGGCGCGTCTCGCGAGCTCGAGCTCGAGAACCGGCGCCTGCAGCGAGCTGCTCGACCTTGCAGCGAGCGGCTGCCGACGACGGCGGTCGCGGCGCGCGGTCGATCGGCCGCGATGCCGCGGCCTGGTTCCAGACGCCTCACCATCGACCAGGGCGAGCGCGACGGCGTCGCGCCGGGCATGGCCGTGCTGTCGCCGCGAGGGCGTCGTCGGGCAGGTCGTCCGACGCCAGCCCGCACGCCGCGCGCGTGCTGCTGCTCACCGACCACAACAGCGGCGTCGACGCCCTCGTGCAGCGCAGCGCGCGCGCGGCATCGTGGAGGGCGCGCTCGAGCAGGGCTGCCGCTCAAGTACGTGAAGCGCGACGAGGACGTCGCAGGTCGGCGACCGCGTCGTCACCTCCGGGCTCGACGGCATCTTCCCGAAGGGCGTCCTGATCGGCGAGGTGATCGACGGTGTCGCGCAAGCGACCGCGGGCTCTTCCAGGCCGCGGAGGTCACGCCGGCGGTCGCTCGACCGGCTCGAAGAGGTGCTGGTGTGTCGACGCCGGCCGCCGTCGAGGCGGCGGCCGTCGAGTCGGCGCGCCCGGCGTGAGGCACGTCCGACGCCGCCCGGACGCGGCGCCGGAGCTGGCCGTGAGCTGCTCGCGCGTCGCATGCGCCGTGCGCCGACTCGGCGCCGAGCTCGTCGCCGCGTCGCTGCTCGCAGACGATCGCGCTGCTCTGCAGACGACGTGCTGCCCGTTGACCGGCGGTCGCGTGGTCCCGATCTGGTGCTGATCCTCTGCGTCTACCTCGGCCTGCACCAGCACACCGTCGGCGGGCGCGCTCGGGCGCCTTCCTGCTCGGCTATCTGCTCGACAGCTTCTCGGGCAGCGCTGCTCGGGCTTGAACGCCTTCGCGATGACGTCGGTCTATCTCGTGGTGTACCTTGATCTCGCCGCCGCCTGTGGATGGACAACGCGGTGTCCGAAGGTGGCGGTGGTGTTCCTCGCCGCGCTGCGTGAAGAGCGGTCGCGGTCGTCGCGGCGCTCGTCGCCTATCTCGTCGATCGACCGGGCGTCTGGCGTCGGCGCTGCTGGAGCCGCTGCTCGCTCGAGGCGCTGCTCGCCGCGGCGCTCACGCCGCGCGTGTTCGCGGTCCTGCAGTGGGCGCGGCGCGTCGCTCGGGGCGGTCTGACGATGGCGCTCGTCGACTCGTGATCAGCTCGGCAGCCGCGAGGTGCCGCCGAGCTTCCGCCGCCGTCTCGCGGTCGTCGCTCGCGCTCGTCGTGGTCGCTGCTTCGGCGCTCGCTGTTCGTGCGGCTCTGGGACCTGCAGGTGACCGAGGGCGAGCGAGATGCCGGTCGCTCTCCGAGCACAACCGCATCCGCCTGCAGCGCGTCCGCGCCGACGCGCGGCCGCATCGTCGACCGCAACGGCGAGCTCGCTGATCGACAACCGCGCCGTCGTTCGACGTCGTGCTCGTGCCCGAGGACGCGCGCGACCTCGCAGCGCACGGTCGCGGCGCTCGCGCAGTTCCTCGGCCAGAGGCCGGCGACCTCGCGGCGATCGTCGGCGGCCGCGCGCGAAGCGGCCGCCGTTCGAGGACGTCGTCGTGCAGCGCGACCTCGACTGGGACGAGGTCGTCGCGCTCGAGACCCACCAGCTCGAGCTGCCCGGGCGTGTCGGCTGCAGGTCGGGCCGCGGCGCACCTATCCCTACGGGCCGATGCGCGGCGCACCTGCTCGGCTACGTCGGCGAGGTGAACCAGCACGAGCTGCGAAGCGCGACGCGGCTACCGCACCGGCGATCTGATCGGCAAGGCCGGCGCTGGAGCGCTACTGGGAGGACTACCTGCGCGGCGTCGACGGCGGCCAGCAGGTCGAGGTCGACGCGCTCGGCCGCGAGCTGCGCGTGCTCCACGAGGTCGACGAGACGCCCGGGCAACACCCTCGTGCTGACGCATCGACCGCGACCTGCAGCACGCCGCCGAGCAGCGCGCTGGGCGAGCACGACGGCGCGATCGTCGCGCTCGACCCGCGCAACGGCGAGGTCCTCGCGATGGTGAGCCGGCCGGCGTTCGACCCCAACGTGTTCGCGCGCGGCATCCGCGCCGAGCGAGTGGCGCGAGCTCATCGACGCACCCGCGCACCCGCTCAACAACCGCGCGATGCAGGGCCAGTATCCGCCGGGCTCGACGTTCAAGATCGTCATGGCGGCGGCGGCGCTCGAGGAGGGCGTCGATCAACCCGTTCACGCGCATCCGCTGCGGCGGCGGCCTGCTGCTTCGGCAACCGCGACTTCCGCTGCTGGAAGCAAGGGCGGCCACGGCTCGCGTGAACCTGCACGAGGCGCTGGTCCAGTCGTGCGACGTGTTCTTCTACCAGGTCGGCCAGCGGCTCGGCGTCGACACCATCGCCGAGTACGCGCATCGCTTCGGCCTCGGCGCGCCGACCGGCATCACGCTCGAGCACGAGAGCGGCGGCATCATCCCGACAGCGCCGTGGAAGCGGCAGCGCTTCAAGCGAGCCGTGGTACGCCGGCGAGACGCTCTCGGTCGCGATCGGCCAGGGCTACGTCACCGACGCACGCCGCTGCAGATGGCGAGCGTGATCGGCGACGATCGCCAACGGCGGCACGGCTACCGGCCGCACTTCGTGAAGCGGGTCGAGGCGCCCGACGGCGACGGTGCGTCGAGCGAGTCGCCCGAGGTCGTCGGCGACGCTCGGCTTCAAGAAGACGCACGCTGCTGCAGATCCGCGAGGCGCTGCGCGACGTCGTCAACAGCAAGCGCGGCACCGGCAAGAAGGCGCGCATCCGCGGCATCGAGGTCGCGCGGCAAGACCGGCACGTCGCAGGTCGTGCACGCTGGCGGCGAGCGCGTCGAGCCAGACAAGGCTGCCGCGCGAGCAGCGCGACCACGCCTGGTTCGTCGCCTTCGCGCCGGTCGACGATCCCGGAGATCGCGATCGCGGCGCTCGTCGAGCACGCCGGCGGCGGCGGCGGCGCGATCGGCGGCGCCGATCGCGCACGACGTGCTGACGCCTACTTCGCGCTTCGCGAGGCCGAAGCGCGAGCCGACGCCGACGCATGCGGTCAGAATTCGACCGCACGGCTCGCCGTGCGCACCACTTCGAGTGGCCGCTGCTCGATCGCTCGACGCTCGCTGGTCACTCGGCCGCTCGGGCATCGATCGACGATCTTCAGCGCGACGTACGCGCGCGAGCACGCGGGCTTCACGACCAACCCGCTCGTCGTGCGCCAGGCGCTCTGCGCCGGCGTCGGGCTTCGTCGGCATGCTGCGCGCGGTGCTGCTTCGACTACCGGCGGCTCGAGCGCTACGCCTACGTCGTCTACGCGGTCGTCGCTGCGTGCTGCTGCTCGCTGGTGCCGCTGATCGGCAGCGTCGGCGGCGGCGCGCGGCGCTGGCTCGAGCTCGGCCCGTCTCGATCCAGCCCTCGGAGTTCATCAAGCTCGCGCTGGTCATCGCGCTCGCGCGCTACTTCCACCGCGCGCGCGCCGACGGGCGACGCTCGCGCCTGATCGACGCTCGTGCCCGCGTGCCGTCGCTGCTCGCGATCCCGGCCGGCGCTGATCCTCGCGCAGCCCGACCTCGGCACCGCGGCGTCATCGTGATCGTCGTCGTTCAGCGTGCTGCTGCTGCGCCGGCCTGCGCGCTGCGCTCGTTCGCTCATCGCTGCGCGCCGATCGGCGGTCCGCGGCTGCCGCTGCTGCTGGGACGCACCTCAAGCCCTACCAGCAGCAGCGCATCCTCACCTTCCTCGACCCGAGATGCGACCCGCTCGGCGCCGGCTACCACGTCATCCAGTCGAAGATCGCCATCGGCTCCGGGCATGTTCTGGGGCAAGGGGTTCCTGCACGGCACGCAGAACCAGCTCAACTTCCTCCCCGAGCAGCACACCGACTTCATCTTCTCGGTGTTCGCCGAGGAGTGGGGCTTCGTCGGCGCGGCGGTGCTGCTCGCGCTCTACCTGGCGCTGCTGCTGCGCGGCTCTGCGATCGCCAGCCGCGCGCAAGCGACCGCTTCGGCGCGCTGCTCGCCTTCGGCGTGACCGCGATCGTCTTCTGGCAGGTGGTGATCAACGTCGGCATGACCACCGGGCTCCTGCCGGTGGTCGGCATCACGCTGCCGTTCTTCAGCTACGGCGGCTCGTCGCTGACGTCGCTGATGATCGCGATCGGCCTGGTGATGAACGTCAGCATGCGGCGCTTCACCTTCTGACCCCGCGATGACGTCGGGGCACAGGTCGTCGCCTCGGCTCTACGCGACGACCTGGTCGATCGCCTTGACGAGCTGCGCCTTCGGCACCGCGCCGACGATCTGGTCCTTCACCTCGCCGCCCTTGAAGAGGATCAGGTTCGGGATGCCGCGGACGCCGTACTGCGCCGGCGTCTGCGGATTGTCGTCGACGTTCATCTTCACGACCTTGAGCGGCCGCCGTATGTCACCCGCGAGCTCCTCGACGACGGGGCCGATCGCGCGGCAGGGCCCGCACCAGGGCGCCCAGAAGTCGATCAGGACAGGAAGGCTCGACTGCATGACCTCGGCGTGAAACGTGTCGTCAGTGACCGGTTGGACGTTTGCCATCGCAGGCTCCTCTCTCGTACCCGGCGATTCTTAACCATTGATGGTGTCGATGCAACGCGCCAACAGAAACGGGGGCGGGCCTTGCGGACCCGCCCCCGTTCGCGATTGCTGCTCGGGCGACCTATTGCTCGTCGCCGCTCGTCGCGCCGCCGGCAGAGCCGCCCACGACGCGCAACTCGACCCGGCGGTTCTGCGCACGTCCTTCGTCGGTGTCGTTCGACGCGACCGGCCGCGACTCTCCGAAGCCGCGCGACTCGAGTCGCCCGCGCTCCACGCCGTGGCGGACGAGATAGTCGAGCACCGCCTGCGCGCGCCGGAGCGAGAGGCGCAAGTTGTACTCGTCGGTGCCGACGGCGTCGGTGTGACCGTCGACCGATACCTCGACGCCGCGCTCCTCGGCGAGAATGTCCACTGCCTCGTCGAGGATGACTGCCGCGTCGGCGCGGATCGTCGACTTGTCGAAGTCGAAGTTCACGCCGCGAAGCACGATCTTCTTGGTGACCGGTGGCGCGGGAGGTGGTGCGGGCGGAGGCGGCGGAGGGATCTCCGGCTCGTGGGGCGGATCGAAGGCGCAGTGACCGAAGAGCGCGCCGATCAACGCGCCGCTCACCACCCCGATGCCGATGCCGGTCGCGTAGTCCTCTGTCTGCTTCTTGGTCTCGCCCGACGTCGCGACGATACCGCCGCCGACGCCGCCGCCGATGAGGGCCCCGGTGACGGCCCCGCCTACCGTGCCCGCTCCAACTCGCCGGTTGCAGTTGAAGCCTCCGCGCTCAGCGCGCGCTGAGCAACCGCTCGACGCGGCGACCAGCGCAAGCGCCGCGACGCACGCCACGTTGCGTCTGATGCTCCTCACCATACAGTCCTCCTGTCCTCCCTGGCGGCGCGGCCCCGGCCGCGCGCGCTGCTGTCTACCGCCGCTTCCGACGCGGCCCCTTCGGGTATGCGGCTCCGCTCCAGGAGTCAAGGCGCGCGAGCGCGTGCCGGTCAGGTCCCATGGTCGGGACGGCGTCTTGTCGCGGCCCCTGCAGCGTGCGAAGTGGGAGACCGGAGGACATCATGGGTCTCGAAAACAAGGTCGCGATCGTGACCGGTGGGGCGTCGGGCATCGGTCGGGCAGTGGCGGCGCGCTTCTCCCGGGAGGGTGCCCGGGTGGTCATCGCCGACGTCAATCCCGCGGCCGGTGACGCCGCCGCCAAGGAGCTCGGCAGCGGAGTGGAGGCCATCGCCGCCGACGTCGCGCGGACGGATCAGGTCCGGGCGCTCTTCGCCGAGGTCGTCCGCCGGCACGGTGCCGTCGACATCCTGGTGAACAACGCCGGCATCGCCGAGCTCACCGAGACCGGCCGCGAGAGGTTCCAGCGCGCGGTCGACGAGGTCATGAGTCACGGTCGCATGGTGTCGTCGCTCGAGCTCGACGAGCACGATGACGGACGAGGACTGGGCACGCATGCTGCACGTGCATCTCTTCGGCACCTTCTACTGTACGCGCGAAGCACTCCGCATCATGGAGCCGCGCCGTTCGGGGCACATCGTCAACATCGCCTCGGTGGCGGGGCTGGGCGGCATCCCGGGCGCGCCGCACTACGGTGCCGCCAAGGCGGGTATCATCGGTTTCACCAAGTCGGTCGCGCCCGAGGTGATTCCGTGCGGCATCTACGTGAACGCGGTCGCGCCCGGCCTGATCGACACGCCGATGCTGCGGCAAGCGGGTGATGTCCTCATCCACACGACCCTGATGCGAACGCCGATCGGACGTCTGGCGTCACCGGACGAGGTCGCGAACGTGGTCTATTTTCTCGCCACCGAGGAGTCGAGCTACGTCGTCGGGCAAGTGATCAGCCCGAACGGCGGGTTGTATCAGCTGCTTCGCAGACGCGTCCGCTCCGCGGATGCGCCAGCGCTGCCGACGCGCCGCACGCCTCAGGGTGCGCGCTGTCGTCATTCGAGACGCCACGCGCGCACGAACGTGAGCAAGCCGTGCAGCGGAACGGCGCAGGCGAGCGCGACCAGCGCAACGACCATCAACCCCCAGGCGCGCTCACGTGCGGCGAGCACGCCGGCGATGAGCGGCAGCACGGCGAGCGCGAACGCGTCTTCCGGGCGCGCCGCCACCATGCGCGCCCGCACGGCGGCGATCAATCCGGTCGCCGCCATCGCGTAGAACCAGAGCAGCGTGACGACGATCTGCCTCACCGTTGCTCGGCCTCGAGCCCGCCTCCGAGCGGCGCCTCGGCTTCCAGGCGCGTGGCGGTATCGACGAGATCGGGGTCGTTGAACGGCTGATCGCTGAACTGGTCGGCACGGTAGGCGGCCGTCGTGTGCGCGTTCACCGCCACGTCGTTCTTCTGATTCGGCATCTCGCCGGTGGTCGAGAGCGCGACCGAACGCAGCACGTAGGGTCCGTCGACACTGGCGTTCGCGCAGGATGAGACCCCAGAAGGTGAGCGGTATCCAGGCCGTGCCGGGGGCGAGCTCGACGGCGTTCTGCGCCCAGGCAAGCGGCTTGCCGTCGGACCCGGCGAGCGTAGCCTCGAGGTGGAAGCGCCCCGGCTCATCGACCAGAACTTCCGCTGCGACGCTCAGGTGCCCGTTGGCGAGCTCGTCGAAGTAGCGTCCCGTGAGATGCGCGAGCGGCGCGCTGTAGAGGAAGCCGGTCACGGCCATGCGCTTCTCGCCGGCGAGCGTCTCGGCGTGCACTTCGACGAGCTGCGCGCCCTTGAAAGCGCGTACCTGATCGCGCGGCGGCGTGAGCCGCGCCGTGAAAAGCAGGTCGCCCGCCTCGACGTCACCGTCCGTGCCGTCGTCGCCGAACACGAGCTGGGCGAGGATCTGACCCTCCTGGGTACGGACCTCGCCGCGGATCGTGCGCGCGGGGACCTTCTCGTCGTCCTGAATCAGATAGGCGTGGAGGAGAATGGGAGCGCGGCGCTTCGAAGCTCGTCCGTGCGGGAAAGGTGACGAGCGTCGGATCGCGGCCTTCGGGGCCGAGGCTGCGGTCATGGGTGACCTCACGATCCCGTGCGATCGGATCGACCGCATCGTCGATGGGCTGGGAGGTGCGGGGGTAGCGTGCCCGCCTGCGGTATTCCTCGGCCGTATCCTTGGTGATCGAGCGGATCTGGGGAGCTTCGAACGCGAAGTCTCCGACGGTGGTCTCGGAGCGCAGCGTGTAGCGTTGCGGCGACGGCGACGCTACCGGCTCGGCCATCGGGGCCTGCGGCGATGCCGAAGCGCGGCGGTGCGGCGAGCGGCACCGCCACGCGTTCGGCGCCCGGGGCCCGGCGCCAGGCCAGATACCCCGCGCCGAACGCGACGATCAGGACCACCAGTGCCGTGATCGCAGGGGCGCGAGAGCGCATGGGTTCGACCGGCCGGCGCCGCTCGGACGCCGGCCGGGGAGGTGTCGATCAGTAGAGGATGCTCACCAGACGGGCGCTGGTCATCGACGACTGCACCGGTCGTGTTCGGGCGCGCAGGGCGCGCCGCCGCACGTCCAGATGCCGCTCGGGATCGCCTGCCGCGTGTCGCGAGTCGCTGTCGTCGCGCTCGTCGGAGTGGTTCTCGTGCGCGGTGTCGAGGTTGAGGAAGCCCGACGACTCCTGCTTGCCGCAGTTGTTGCAGACGTTGCTGTTGTTGTAGCCGGTCGTCGCGCTGCCGTTGCAGGCGTACTGCGAGGCGTGCTGCACGATGCCGTCGTCCTCGCCGCGCGAGACAGGCGCTGGCGCCGAAGATCGCCTCGTAGCCGCCGGTCAGGTAGACGTTGCTGCGCCGGCGCGTTCGAGAAGGTGCGCACCTGCACGTCGTCGGCGCTGCGCAGCCAGTAGGTCGCCGTGTCGCAGCTCTGGATGAAGAGCGCGATGAAGTTGCAGAAGATGTTGCCGTCGCCGCAGACGGCGTCGGCGCCCTGCGAGCCGCGGTGCGCGCCGCCGAGCGTGATCGCCAGGCTGAGGCGCTGCGCGACCTGGTCGTAGGGGCCGTTGAAGTTGAAGTTCGGGTCGCTCGCGTCGTTGTTGCCGAGGATGTAGTCCATGATCGTGCCGGCCATGCTGTGGCCGATCACCCAGAACGTGCCGCCCTGCGCGTAGGTCGAGCGCGCAGTGGTTGCCGCCGCCGTCGTTGCCGCCGTTGGTGGCGTTGACGATCTCGTTCGCGACCTCGCCGGCCGCGCCGGCGTCCCAGTAGGCGCTGCGTGCCGTTGTAGCCGATGACGTAGTACGAGGTCGGCGAAGTTCTTCGTCGCCGTGCTGGACGAAGTCGCGGCTGCCGTTCTTCCAGTAGTTCCGCGCCGACGGTCCAGTTGGTGAAGGTGTTGGTGTTGGTCTGCTTGCCGTGCACGAAGATCAGGCACGGCTGCGCGCTCGCGGGCACGCTGGTCGCCAGGATGCTGCCGGACACCAGCCCGACAACCATCACCACCGGAAACACGATCCGTCGGATCATAGGGGGACCTCCTTTGATCTGTTCGGCTGAGACCGGGGCGACCCGGTCGGTGGGACAACCCATGCGCACGGATGCGCGAGCATCCGGTGCATGTACAGAAACACGCTCGGTCGGGTCAAGCTGTATGAAGCGGTACTCGTCCCCAGGCGGGTCCGGTCAGCCCGTTTCGGCGAGCGTGCGCAGCGCCTCGATCTGGCGGAGCCCGCAGATCATCGTCGTCACGCCGCTCTCGCGCCAGGCGGCGAGGCGGTCGCGGATGCGCGCCGGCGGGCCGACCAGCGAGACCTCGTCGGCGAGCTCGTCGGGCACCGCGGCCGCGGCCTCGTCCTTCTTGCCGTCGAGATAGAGGTCCTGGATCTTCTTCGCCGCGTCCTCGAAGCCGTAGCGGCAGGCGAGGTCGTTGTAGAAGTTCTTGCCGCGCGCGCCCATGCCGCCGATGTAGAGGGCGAGCACCGGCTTGACGAAGCCGAGGCACGCCTGCACGTCGTCGCCCTGCGATCGACGGTCGACCGCGGGCGCGATGTCGAAGTTGGCGAGCGACTTGCCGCCGCCGGCGCGCTTGAAGCCGGCCGTCGAGCGCGTCCTTGTAGACCTGCGCGCGGTACGGCGAGTACCAGATCGGCAGCCAGCCGTCGGCGATCTCGGCCGCCTGCTCGACGCTCTTCGGGCCGATGGCGGCGACGTAGATCGGGATCTGCCGGCCGTGCAGGATGCTCTTCAGCGGCTTGCCGAGCCCGCTCGCGCCCGCGCCGCGATAGGGAATCTGGTAGTGCTCGCCCTGGTGCTCGAGCGGCTGCTCGCGCGCCCAGATCGCGCGCACGATCTCGATGTACTCGCGCGTGCGGACGAGCGGCTTTCCGTACGGCAGCGCCGTGCCAGCCCTCGACGACCTGCGGCCCCGAGACGCCGAGGCCGAGGAGGAAGCGCCCGCCGGAGAGCTGATCGAGCGTCGTCGCGGTCATCGCCGTCATCGCCGGCGTGCGCGCCGGCATCTGCATGATGCCGGTGCCGACGTGGATGCGCTCGGTCTGCGCCGGCGATCCAGGCCAGCGGCGTCGACCGCGTCCGAGCCGTACGCCTCCGCCGTCCAGACGGAATGGAAGCCGAGGCGATCCGCTTCCTTGATCAGCGGCATGTCGATGCGACATGCGGCGCCCGAGTAGCCGACGTTCAGTCCGAAGCGCATACGAACCTCCCGCGCCGCCCTGTCAGCGGCACCTCGTGGTCGAGCGAACCTTTGCGGAAGCGCCTTCCGACCGCGCACCGCGGCCTATCGGATTTCGTCGCCGAGGGCGAGCGCCGCCGTCAGGCCGCCGGCACCCAGTTGCCGTGGAAGCCGTACGGCACGCGGTGCGGGATGCGCACCCGCGCGACCGGCTCGCCGGCGATGTCGCGCGCGTCGAGGACGAAGAACTCGCTCGCGTTGCGCGCCTGGTCGTAGGCGAGCGCCAGCACGTAGCCGTCGTCCTCCGCCGCGCCGGCGTGCGCGCGGCACGAAGAGCGGCTCGCCGACGCCGTTGCCGGCGCCGAAGCGCGCGCGTCTCGCTGCGTGCCGCGCTCGAGGTCGTACTTCTGGACCGCCGTCCAGACCGGCATGCCCGCTCGTTGCCCTCCGGGCCGCGTGGCCGCCATGTAGCCGAAGCGGTGCTTGCGGCCGACGCGGCGCTCGTCGACGCGCGGGAACTCGCCGTCGATGTCGTCGAGCGGCGTCGAGCGTGACGCCGCCGCCGCGCCGAGATCGATGCGCCAGCGGTGCAGGCGGGCGACGTTCTCGTCGCGCCAGCCGGGATCGCGCGCCGCCTCGCGGATCCATGAAGCGCAGCTGCTCGTAGCGCGCGACGTCGAGCACGATCGCGCCGTCCGTCGTCGTAGGCGTTCATCGGGTGGAAGACGTAGCAGGGGTCGGTCTCGAACCAGCGCACGTCGGCGTTGCCGCCGCTGCGCGGCATGACGCCGATGCGCGTGCCGCGCTCGGGCTCCCACGAGAACAGCGCTGCCGCGCTCGCGCGACGTTCTCGAAGCTGAAGACGAGCGGGCAGAGGATGAAGATCGACGTGGTCCTCGGTGATCGCGAAGTCGTGGATCATCGACGGCCAGGCGACGTCGATCACCTCGCTGCGCACGAGCGCGCCGGTCGCGGTCGACGACGTGGTACTGCAGGTAGGGCGGGAACGGCGAGTAGCCGAAGAAGAGCATCTCGCCGGTCTCGGGATCCATCTTCGGGTGCGCGGTCATCGCGCCCGATGAGCTTGCCGCCGAAGTCGTAGAGCGCCGATGGTCTCGAGCGTGCGCGGGCGCCATCTGCGGTCGGCAGCGCCGCCTCGACCAGCGCCAGCAGCTTGCCGGCGTGCGCAGACGATGTTCGTGTTCGCCGGTGACCTTGAAGCGCGGCGCCTCGCTCGGCGACATGCTCGAGCAGGCCCGGGATAGAGCGCGCGCGCCGGCGGCGCGCTCCTCCTTCGAGCCCGTCGCTCTGCGACCCAGCGGTTGCGGTAGCGAGGCGCGGCCGTCGCGCGAGCGTGATCGCGTGGATCATGCCGTCGCCGTCGAACCAGTGATAGCGGCCGGGCGGCTCGAAGGCGGGGTTCGGGCCGTTGCGGTAGAAGGTGCCGTTCGAGCTCGCGCGGGATCTCGCCGATCGACCTCGAGGTCGTCGGCCGTGCCCTCCATGCGCCAGGGCGCGAAGTTGCCCTGCAGGAACGGATTCGACGTCGGATTCGCGCGGTCGTCATGCGCGTGTCTCCTTTCTGCGTCCGCGCCGGCGGCGCCGCGCGCGGCCGGCGGCCGGTCGGTGAGTTGCGCGATCATGGCGTCGCGCACGAGCGCGACGGCGGGCGTCGTCGGGCGGCAGAAGCCGCTGATCGACGCAGCGACGTGACGCCGTGCACGGCGCGCCCAGAAGGCGGCCGTCGCGTCCTCGATCGGCGGCGCCGAGCCGGCCGGCGGCGGCGATCGCCGCCACGCGGCGCCGCAGCCGATCGTACGAGGCGAGGCCGGCCGGCGTCGGCCGGCGCGCGCGCGGCTGGAACATCAGCCGGTAGTGCGTCGGGATGCCGCAGGCCGTACTCGACGTAGCGGTCGAAGCGCCCAGCGCAGCGCCTCGACCGGATCGGTCGGCGCGCGCGCGTCCGCGCGAAGGCGCGATCGAAGTCGGCGAAGCAGTCGTCGACGACGCGGTCGACGAGCGCCGCCTTGTCGCCGAAGTGGTGGTAGATCGTCGGCGCCGTCACGCCGGCGCGCGCGCACACCTCGCGGATCGAGAGCCCGTCCTCGCCGCGCGCTCGCGAGCAGCTGCTCGGCGGCGTCGAGGATCGCGCGCCGGGTCGCCTCGGACTCGAGGTCGCGGGAGCGCAGCGCAGCGACTCTTGGCGGGCACGGGCGTTTCTATAGCGGTGATACATTGGCGATGCAAGGTGGGCAGACAGAGGCTGTGTGTTGTGGCTCTCTGATATAGCACCGATACAGTAGATCGCGCGGAGGAGAGCGGGGGCATCCCTGCGTGCTCAACGGAATTCGCCCTCTGGGATGCCCCCGCTCTCCTCCGCGGGACGTCGTGTATCCCACCAGAAACGCAGCCCCGCCGGGTACTCCGCGAGTCGATGGCGTCGAGCGCTCACCCGTCGCACCGATCGCCGCAGGACAACGACGGTCCCTGCGCACGAGTCACCTCGAGCGGGCGCCGGGACACGCCGTCGTTGTCCCGCGAGCGATGGGCGCGGCGGGCAAGTACCCCGGTCGATCGCCCGCGGGGAGCGAGCGGCATCCCGCAGTGCTTCCGGTAAGCCCGCAGGGAGGCCCCTCGTTCCTCCGCGCGACCTGAGGGTGCTTATCGCGAGCGTTCGAACTCGCCGAGCAGCTCGACGTGGTCGGTGTGGGGGAGCAGGTCGAAGGGCTGCACGCGGCGCAGGCGGTACCCGAGCCGCGTGAACGCGGCGGCGTCGCGGGCGAAGGAGGCCGCGTTGCACGAGAGGTAGAGGAGGCGCGGGACGCGCGCGGCCGCGAGCGCCTCGACGACGCCGGCACCGCAGCCCTTGCGCGGTGGGTTGAGCGTGACCAGGTCGGCGCCGCGCGCGGCGTCGCGCACCAGGACCTCGGCGCGCCCGGCCACGAAGCGAGTGTTGCGGCGGCGATTGCGCCGCGCGTTCAGGCGCGCGGCGGCGACCGCGGCCTCGACCTCCTCGATGCCGAGCACCTCACCGGCAGCGCCGGCGAGCGTGAGCGCGATGCCGCCGACGCCGCAGTAGAGATCGACCACACGTTCGTGGCCGCCGAGGTGCGCCGCGGCGGCGATCGCGGCATACATGAGGGCGGCGACCCGCGTGTTGCCCTGCACGAACGCCAGCGGCGACGCGCCGAGGACGACGTCGCCGTAGCGCTCCGAGAGCTCGGTCGCGCCCCAGACCCGGCTGAGGCGCGCGCCGAGGATGACGTTGCCGCGGCTCCGGTTCTCGTTCAGCAGCAGCCCGGCGAGCGGCAACCGGGTGCGCAGGTCACGCGCGAGCTGTGGCGCCGCGGCGAGCGGCACGCGCGAGGTCACGAGCGTGACCAGGAGCGCGCTGCTCGCTCACGCTCGCGCGCAAGAGGACGTAGCGTACTCCGGGTCGTCCGCTGCCGTGGATCGGTACTGCGGCACGCCCGAGGGCCGCGCGCAACAGCGGGATGCCGCGCTGCAGAAGCGGGTCGTGGAGCGGACAGCCGCTCACGTCGGCGACCCGATGCGTCCCGGCGCGGTAGAGCCCGATCACCGGCCCGCGACGACTCGCCGCCACCATGAGCTTGGCCTGGATCCGATAGCCGTCCTGCGCGGGCGCCGGCACGACCGGCAGGATCTCCATGCCGGCGACGCGCGCCGTGTCGAGGGCCGAGGCGACCGCCCGTTGCTTGTCGGCGATCTGGCGCTCGTAGGCGCGGCCGATCCAGGGACAGCCGGGGCACACCGGGAAGTGCGGGCAGGCGATCCCTCGCCGCCCCGGCACATGCGCCGTCACGAAGTCGCCGCGACGACGGCGTCGACGCGAAACACGCGATCGGGGCCCTGCCCGAACCACGAGCCGATCCACGCCATCCAGTATTTGCGAGCGATCAACTCGTGGATGTGGCGTTCGAGCGCCGGCTCCGTGACCGTCGCAACCCTGCCGCGAAAACCGAGCCCGGCGACGTCGAGCCTGACCTCCGGATTCTTTGCGGCGTTCCGTACCCAGTCACGGTTGGCGTTGAGCGTCCCGAGATAGAGGGTCGTGCCTTCGACGACGAACCAGATCGGGACCGTATGCGGCTTGCCGCTGCGACGCCCGATGGTGGTGATGCGGAGCGTGCCACGGCGCGCGATCGCGCTGAGCCGCTGCTCGAGATCACCCGGCGTCGACATGGTGCGCGTTCGCCTCAAAGCACGCGCCCCGTGCGGGCGTCAATCACCTCGCGCACGCATCCGCGTGCACGTTCGAGTGCTGGACGACGGGACGTGGGTGAGCCGCGGCGCGCGTGCGCGCTCAAACAAATTTCGCCCGCCCGCTCACCCACGCTCCCGTCGTCGACCCGCTCGCGCACCCATCGTTGACTCTCCGGTCTCGCTGCCCGAAAAGGGCCATGCCATCGGCTCGCGTCGTGATTCGTCCAGCCGTCGCATCAGACGCCGCACGGATCGCCGAGATGGCGGCCGACCTCCTCGCCTACGAGGGCAAAGCGCCCGCGTCCTTCACGGCCGCCGACGTGCGGCGCGATGGCTTCGGGCCGAAGCGGGCGTTCTCCGTGCTGGTCGCCGAGCGGGGCAGGGCGCTCGTCGGCTATGCGCTCTACCATCCCGGCTACGATCCCGACACCGGCTCGCGCGGTATGTTGATCGCCGACCTCTTCGTCGCCGCGGCGGCGCGCCGGCGCGGGGTCGGTCGCGCGCTCCTCGCCGCGGTCGCGCGCGCGTGCAAGCGCGCCGGCGGCGATTGGCTCTTCTGGTTCGTGGCTCCGAGCAACCGCGACGCGCGGGCGTTCTATCGGCGCGTGGGCGCGAAGAGGTTCGACGCGATTCCCATGGTGGTGGACGCCGACCGCTTCGAGGATCTCGCGGGCGCGGCCAGGCCACCGGCGCCGCGCGCCTCGCGATCGCCAGCGCCGCGCGGCTCACGGTCACCAGCGCCGCACGAAGTCGAGCAGGGTCTCGTAGTTCCGGCGCGGGTTGCGACCGAGGACGAAGCGATACGCGGGCGCGCGCGCCAGGAGTCGCAGAGCGTTGTAGAGCCGCGACGCCAACACGCCACCCTTGCCGACGATCTCCCACGCGCCGCGCTCGAGCAGAAACTCCATGCCCTGATAGATGCCGAGCCCGATCACCATGTACTTGGTGAGCGCCTTCAGCGCGCGGGGTCGCGACAGCGGCACGATCTCCGAGACCTCGCCGAGGTTGCGCTCGCCGACCAGCAACAGGCCCGGCGCCACCGGCCCGCCGAGACGATCCCGGAAGTAGTCCATGTCGATGAGCGTCTTCGGATCGAACTCCATCCGGTTCATGGTGCGCAGATATTCGGGCGGTACGTCGACCTTCTGCTCGGGGCGGACGCCGACCCGCAGTGGGAACGGCAGGATCGAGCCGCTGCGGTCGATGAGCGGCGTATCCTCGCCGAGGAGCAGGAAATCCGGCTCCGCGCAGCAACTCGAGCGCCATCGTGCTCTTGCCGCCCCCCGAGGGCAGTAGAAGGAGGATGCCCCGATCGCGGTAGCTCACGCCGAGCGCGTGCAGACGATGGATGCCGCGCCGATCGAGATGTTGTCCCACCGTCGAGAGCACCGTCAGGTAGACGATCTCGTGCACGAGATCGTGCTCCATGCCGTGCACCACGCACCGCCGTGCCGCGCGGTCGAAGACCGCGAGGGCCTGGCCGAAGTAGTCGATGTAGGTGCGTTGCTGGTGGCGGAAGCAGACGTTGCGCGGGGTGAAGAACGCCGCGGGTACCGCCGGCAGGTCGGTGTACGAGGGCGCGGCGAGATGCATCTCGATGTGGAAGGGATCGGCGCCGTTGCGCGGCGGCCCGTGAAAATAGGTGAAGTCCCGGCGCACCTCCTCCACCAGCTCGGGCGAGGAGCTCGTCACTTCGATGGCGAAGCCGTAGAAGTCGAAATGCGCGGTCACGGACGGTTCCAGAGACAGCACACGCTTCGCGCCATTGTCCAGACCTGATCGGCGTCAGTCGACATCCGCCGGACGCAGCCGGCGAGGTCGTCGATGGCTCGACAGGTGAGCGGGTATTCGCGACGAAAGTACTCGTCACGCGAGGTGGTGGACTGGTAGGGCCAGGCGCCGTACGCCACCCGATAGCGACTCGTGAGCTGCTCGCGGCTGGCGGCGATGAAGCGCTGGTCGAGCCACAGTCGCCCTTGCGCGTACTGCGGACCTAGGGTCTCGCTGCGGTCGACGCGTGTGCCGATCGCCTGTCCGATCCGGCGCGGCACGACGCGGTGGAGGTAGTAGCGGATGGCGCGCCGGAGCGCGTCCTCCGGTGGTGGTTGCAGCCCGTTCCGCGCCGCGTCGTCGGCGCTGGTGAAGTACTCCCAGGGATTGCGATGGTAGAAGTAGAGCTTGAGGAGCCGCTCGGTCGCGACCACGACGTTCGGCTCGCGCTCCATGCGATCGAGTGCGGCCTCGACCTGCTCGCGCCGTGCGGGATCGACCAGCACGTAGACGCGCTCCTTGAACGCGAAGGGTACCCGCGTCCGCAGCTCGCCCGGCGGCAGCGATCCGTCGAGACGGCGTCCGACGTGCGGGTAGAGCGCGTCGGCCACGCGCAGACTCTCGGCGTAGATCCAGCGCAGCGACGGTCCCGCCGGTCGTGGCGTCGGTCCGGTGAGCGCGCGCCCCACCTGCTCTCGCTCCCTGGATGGACCGGAATCGCGTGACCAATGCGCGTGGATGTCGACGCGGCGCATGGGAGCGCGAAACGCGCCGGTGTACAGATAGTAGACGTTCACCATGTCGAGCAGCATGTTGCAGCAGGTGCGCACTCTCCCGCGCCGGTAGTCGCCGGTGAGGGTCAGCCACGCCCAGAAGAACCACGGCAGCGCTCCGTCGCGCTCGTCGTCGCGCGCGCCGCTGATCGCGGGTCGCTCGAAGGGCTTGCCCCAGAGGCGCAGCCAGCCTCGATCCCGGTGCGGCGACGCCGGCAGGATCGGCGAGCGATACCACTCCTCGAGCTCGGCCGGCGTGCCGACCTCGGCGGGGCCCAGCATCGGCACCGCCAGGTGCAGCAGGTCGAGGCGCCGTACCAGCGCGCGCAGGCGCTCGACTTCGATGTCCAGGCTTTCAGAGGGATCGATCACGACGGTCAAGTCGATGTCGCTTCGACCGAAGCTGATCTCGCCGCAGGCGAGGCTCCGGCGCGCGTGGACGCCTTGCACGAATCCAAGACGTCCGAGCTGCGACGCGGCGGCGCGCGCGACCAGCCGATAGGCCGCGGTCCCTACGGTCGCCACGGCTCGCTGGCGCTCGTCGGCGTCGTTTGGCCCTCACCGTCGGGCATTGTATGAACCGCCGCGACGAGGGACGTGGGTACGCCGACCGACACCGCCGCATTCCCGAACCTGGTGTTCGAGACTCTGACCGCGTATCGGCGCACGGCGGCGCTGAAGGGTGCGATCGAGCTCGATCTCTTCACCGCGATCGCGGAGGGCAGTGCGACCGCCGGTGCGCTCGCGCAGCGCTGCCGCGCCGACGAGCGCGGCGTCCGCATCCTCTGCGACTGTCTGGTGGCGCTGGAGTTCCTCCAGAAGCACGGCGAGCGGTACCTGCTCACGCCCACCGCCGCGGCGTTTCTCGACCGCCGTTCGCCGCGCTACGTGGGCGGCATGGCCGGCTTCCTCCACTCGCCGACGATTGCCGCGGCGTTCGCCGACGTCGCCGCTGCCGTGCGCCACGGCGGCACGGTCGTCGACCCGCAAGGCACGCTCGCGCCCGAGCATCCGGTCTGGATCGAGTTCGCCCGCGCCATGGCGGCGCGCGCGACGCTGACGGCGGCGCCGCTTGCCGAGCTGCTGGCGCTCACCGACGACCGCCCGTGGAAGGTGCTCGACGTCGCCGCCGGGCACGGCGCCTTCGGCATCGTCCTCATGCAGCGTCATCCGACCATGGAGGTCGTCGCGCTCGACTGGCCGAACGTGGTGCAACTCGCGGCAGAGAACGCACGCGCCGCCGGTCTCGGCGACCGCTTCCGCACGCTCGCGGGAGACGCCTTCAGCGTGGAGCTCGGCGGCGGCTACGACCTCGTTCTGCTGATGAACTTTCTGCACCACTTCGAAGCCGCGCGCGTGTGAGCGGCTGCTGCGCCGCGTTCGCGACGCGCTCGCGCCCGGCGGTCGGGCGGTGACGCTCGACTTCATTCCCGACCCGGAGCGCGTGTCGCCGCCGGCGGCCGCGCTCTTCAGCCTGGCGATGCTCGCGACCACTCCGCGCGGAGAAGCCCACACCTTCGCCGACTACGAGGCGATGTTCCGCAACGCCGGCTTCATCCGCAGCGAGCTGCACGCGCTTCCTCCAACGCCGCAACGAGTGGTGGTGTCCTACAGATAGGCTCGTCCCGGCGTCTCGCTGATCCCCTGCCGCGCCGCCGCGCGTCGCAACGCCCGCACGTAGGCATCCGTCCACTGCTCGAGGCTCTCGCTTTCCGCGAGGGCTCGAGCTTCGACACCGAGGCGGTGGCGCAGGCTCGGGTCGCGCAGCAGCGCGAGTGTCTGCGCCGCGAGATCGGCGACGTCGCCGGTGCGAAAGAGCATTCCTGTCCGCCCCGGGACGATCGCTTCCGTGGCCGCCGCAATGTCGCTCGCCAGCAACGCGCGCCCGCACGCCTGCGCCTCGCGGTAGACGAGCGGGAAGCCCTCGCGCTCGGAGGGAAGCAGCACGATGTCGGCGAGGCTCATGTAGCGCGGCATCTCCTCGTGCGCGACCTCCTCGGCGTAGCGGAAGCTCGCCGCGATGCCGAGGCTGCGCGCGCGTTCCTCCATCTCGGCGCGGCACGGGCCGGTGCCCACGATCAGGTAGAGGCAGCGCGGCTCCGACGGCGAGGACGCGCACCGCCGAGTCGACGATGTCGAACGGACGCTTCCATGGTCGCAGCAGCGACACGTGCGCGCACGACCGGTCGATCGGCGGCGATGTCGAGCGCGGCGAGCAGCCGCTCGTCCTTGGGAGCAGGGCGGAAGAGGACCGGATCGGCGACGTTGCGCACCGTCACCACCCGCGGCACCCCGAGACTCCGGAGACTCGCGGCGATGTGCTCGGCCACGGCGACGACGACGTCGACATGACGAAAGCCGTCGAGAAGGTCGGCGCCGAATGGGTCGGGATAGGTGCCGGCGGCGAGCTTCGCCACCGCCGGACCGTGCGCGATCACCAGCGTCGCGAGCCGGTGGCGCCGGCAGAGATCGCGCACGTAGGGAATGAGCACGTCGCGGCCGATCAGCAGGACGTCGGGTCTGGCGTCGCAGAGGTGGCGTTCGATCGCGGCCGCGATGCGCTCCTCGGTGGCGCGGCGGTACTCGGGCGTGGGATCGAGCTGACTCGACCGATGCTCGTAGGCGAACCACTCCACGGTCAGGTTCGGCACCTGCCACGCGAGGCCGCTGCGACGCTCATCCGCGCCGGCGGCGGGCGCGTCGGCGACGACCGTCACCTGATGACCGAGCCGCGCCAGACGCGGCAACAGCTCGGCGTAGAAGACGGTGCCGCCACCGTGAAACGTCTGCGTGCCGTCGCGCAGGAACGGCAGCGGCGCGAACGCCAGAATCCGCAGGCGGCTCCTGGCTCAGAGCGCGATCGGCATCGGCCACGGCTCGATCTTCCCGGCGGCGATCTCGTCGAGGCGCGCCTCGCTGAGTGGTGCGCTGAACATCTCGTTGCGCATCGACAGCCGCTGGCGACACACCTGCCGCACGATGCTCTGCGCGCCGCGCCCAGTCCTCGGGCCCACGCGCGTGACGGGCGACGACGTGGATCTCCGCCGGCCCATGAAAGATCTCGTCGTCGTAGATCTCGCGGAAGACCGCCGCCATGCGCTGCTCCAGCTTGCCACCCTCGAGCCGGCCGAGCACTGCGTAGATGGCGCCACCGCCGCCCTCGGTGAAGTTGACGACGGCGCGTTCGAACGGGGTTCCCCGGCGATAGGGCTCGCGCATCGCCTGCAGCTTGGTCTCTTCGGCGAGCTCGCTGAGATCCTCGATGCCGACCGGCGGCACCGGTGATCTCCGTGATCAGATCGGCGATCAGACGGAAGTGCTTGACCTCCTCCGCGAACTTCTTGCGCCCCACGCCCTCAGGGTGCTTGGGCATCGCGCCCGTCCGGAAGTACGCGTCGCATTCTTCCTTCGACAGCACCCGCAACAAGCGGGTCTCCTTCCACGTCTGCGCCCGCAACCATACGAGATCGCGCTCGGGCGTGCGGTGCCCGGAGAAGTACGCGCGGACGATCTCGGCCTCGCCCGCCCAGGAAGGTGCGGCGACGGCGACGAGCTCGCTCATCTGCGCGCGTGTGTCGGCGTCGGCTCTCGCGCCGCGCGGGGGAGCCGCGGCGCGAGTCATTCGCCTTCCCCCTCCAGACGATAGAAGCGGCGCGCGTTGCCGGCGAGCAGATCCTCGCGCAGCGAGGGGTCGAGATCGTCGCGGTGCATCAGCTCTTCGAGCTCGCGTCGGCAACGTTCGAGATTCACCTCGTGCGGGAAGTCCGACGCGAACAGCAAGCAGGAGCCGCCGATCACCCGCGCGACGTGACCCAGCCCGGCCTCGCTCGGCTCGGGGCTGAAGTAGACGTTGCCGCCCTTGACGTAGGTGCTCGGCGGACGGCGCACCTCGCCGATGTACTCCGGAAAGCGGCGCACCTCGAAGGCGCGATCCATGCGCTCGATGAGGAACGGGATCCATCCGACGCCGGCTTCGAGAAAGGCGATGCGCAGGCGCGGGAAGCGGTCGAGCACGCCGCTCATCACGACGCTGGTGAGCTGACGCATCTGCGCGAAGGGATGCGCGAGCGTGTGCACTTGCGCGAAGCGATCGAGGACCTCGAGTCCGAGGGTGGCGGACGGGCCGCCATGCACGGCGACCGGAACGTCGAGACGTACGGCCTCGGCATACACCGGATCGAAGTCGGCATGGCCGAGGGGTTTCTCGAGTCCGACGGCTGGGAGCACCGCGCCGATCATGCCGATCTCGGTGACGCTCCGGCGCAACTCCGCGGCGGCGGCGCGCGGATCCTGGAGCGGCAGCAGGGCGACACCCCGCAAGCGCGGGCTCACCTCGAGGTAGTGGCGGGCGAGCCAGTCGTTGTACGCGCGGCAGAGGGCGATGGCCCAGTCGGGGTCGCGGATCAAGCCGGTGGCGAGGCCCGCCGTCGGGTAGAGGACGGTCATGGCGATCCCGGCCTGATCGAGGAAGTCGAGCCACGTCCCGGCATTGGTCTGGAACGTCCGGTGCAGGCCGAGGCGGGCGTGGATGGCGCCGCGCTGGAACCCGTCGGCCGTCGGCCACAGAGGAAAGCCGAGGACGGTGCGCCGTTCGGCGTAGGGCGCCGGCAAGAACGCGAAGATCTCGTCCGGGTTCTCGTACACGTGCCCGTCGGCATCGACGAATGGCGAGGTCGCCGGCGCGTTCCATGCAACGGTGTCACTCGCGGTCGGGCGAGTTGTCAAGGCGCTTTCAAGCGCGAGATGGCGGCAAGGGTGTGGCGGAACAGCACGGGCGGCACAGGCAATGCAGTGCCTGGAGCGGGTATCGCCGCCGAAACGGCATTGCCGGCCCTCGGCCCGCTGTGATACCCCGAGGATCCGTCTCCCCTTGGCAGGGAACCACCTCCGATGCCCGGGCTCCCCACCTCCCTGAATCTGGACGCCATCGCCACCGCGCTCGGCGGGGCGCCGCGCGTCTCCTACGAGGACGTCCACGTCTATCCGCTCTCGGCGCCGGACTTCACCTCTCAGCCGCGCGCGGTGCGCGAACGCCCAGTGGGCGGCGGTCTCAAGCTCTACGTACACGTCCCATTCTGCAACTACGCCTGCACGTTCTGCTTCTACGCCAAACGCGTCGGGGTGGCGCGGGCGCAGATGGAGCGCTACGTCGCGGCGCTCGCGCGCGAGCTCGAATGGGTCGAGCCGACGACGCCGCTCGATCAACTGTACGTGGGCGGCGGCACGCCGACTGCTCTCCCCGCCGATCTGCTCGACGAGGTCCTGGCGACGATCATGGCGCGCATGCCGCGCGCCGAGCGGGCGTCGCTCACGGTCGAGTGCTCGCCGGAATCGCTGACCGACGCGCACGTGCGCGTGCTGCGCGAGCGCGGCGTCAACCGCGTGAGCATGGGCATCCAGAGTCTCGACCCGTCGGTGCTCGACGTCATCAACCGCCGTCACGGCCTCGAGCAGGCGCTCGAGGCGTGCGCGCTACTGGTCGCGGGCGGGTTCTTCGTGAACGTCGACTTGATCTACGGATTGCCCGGGCAGAGTGAAGCGAGCTTTCGCCATGATCTCGGCGCCGCGGCGGCGCTCCGGCCGCACTCGTTCACGCTCTACAATCTCCGCCTGAACGAGTTCACGCCGCTGGCGACCGTGGTCCACGACGTCGAGCGCATGGACCTCGCCGCGCTCGTGCGCTGGCGCGACTGTGCCAAGCGCGCCGCGGCCGATCTCGGGTACACGCAGACGCGCTGGCATACGTTCGTCCATCACGACGCGCTCGGCTCGTCCTACGATCGCGCGCCGTGCGTCGACGGCTACGGCGCCGGCCGGCAGCTCGGCATCGGGATGAGCGCGGTCTCGCACCTCGGGAACACGGTGTTTCGCAACCACGAGGGCTTCGAGAGCTACATGGCGCGCGTCGAGGGCGGCGAGAGCCCCGTCGAGGGAGTGTTCGACCTCGACGACGAGGATCGCCGCACGCTCTTCATCGCGCGCTCGCTCGGTGACGGCGGCAGCGTCGATCTCGCCGAGTACGAGCAGGCCTTCGGGAAGTCGATCGCCGCCGATTTCGGCGACCTGCTCGAGCGACTCGGCGACGCGGCGCTGGTTCGTGAGGAAGCGGGGGCGCTCTCGCTCACCGAGGGCGGCAAGCTCGTCTACGACCTCGTGCTGCTCACGTTCTACCCGGCGCGTGCGCAGCGCTGGCTGCGCGAGCGACAGAGCCGAATGAGGACCGGATCGGTGCGCTCCGGCGACGCGTCACGACCGCTCGCCCACCGTCGAACTGCCATCGGCAGTTCGTGACCTCTCCGGTCTTCCACCTCTCCAGGACGAGGCGGTCGGGTGGGGCGGCGCGAAGCCGCATGCCGCAGCAGTCTACGGACACGCCGACGGTGCGGGTGGACAGACCACCGGTGGCGGCGCGTCTTTCGCCTTGAACTGTCCCTTGCCGCCGGCGACCGGTGGATCGGTTCCTGAGTCGGTCTTTACGATGCCACCGAAGCTCGCGCAGTACGTTGTCGTGCCGGTCTTGAAGCGGACCGCGACCGCGCCCTGCGTCATCTCGTCGAGCGAGTAGGCGATCGGCTGCAGCTTCGCTTGGCAGACGACCTTGAGAAGCTTCCCATCCTTCACGGTTGCCACTTTGCAGGGACCGTTCGTGAACAGCGAGTCCTTGTACTTGTAGACGGGATTAGGGGGCGAGCCCTTCGCCGTCCAGCTTCCGGCGGGGAGGATGAAGCAAGCCGACTCACCGCTGCCGGCGGCGTTGTAGATCTGGAACGTCGCGCCATCAGCGACCGGATCGATGCCGGTACCCGTCGTGGTGTCGATGGCGAAGTCCTTGGACAGGAAGGCGATCTTGCGCTTGGTTTGATCGGTCTTGTCCTTGATGAGGAGCTTCTTGCCGGAGATGGGGGTGGCGTCGCTCGGCTCCGTGACGCTCAGCGTGTAGTTGCCGCTCCCACCATTGTAGCCGTCGACGACGATCGTGTACGTCTGGCCGGCGGTGACGCTGAGCACGATGCGCGAGGCGAGCCCGCAGGAGTCGTCGTTGCACGCGATCTGAGAGCCGCCGCATGTGCTCTGCACGTAGAGGACGGTGTCGAAGTTCGTCGTGCCGCCGCAGGTAGTGATCTCCGCGAGGCCCGTTTGAGCAGGTGTCCACTCGTACACCGCCTCGGGTGAGAAGCTGGTTCCGCTGCCGCAGGATCCCGCCATCAAGCTCGCTCCGCTCGTCGCGCCCGTGAAGGTGCCGCCGGCGGCGGGAATGATCGTGATGTCGTTACAGAGCTCGGGCGTGGCGGTCACGGTCGGGGTTGGCGTCAACGTCGGGGTCCGTGTGGGCGTCGGGGTCGGCGTTGGTGTCGGTGGTACGCAGTCGATGTCGCTCCCGATCGTGCAGCCCACCGGACAGCAGCCGTCACCGGCGGTGCAGGTGACGATCGTCGTACCGCCCCCACAGACAGTGCCGCTGCACGTCTCGCCGACGACGCAGGGATCGCCGTTGCTGCACGGCGCGCCGTTGTCGGGGCTACACACCGACGGCATACCCGTGCACTGGTAACAGGTTTCCACATCGCACGTGGCACTACAGCCGTCGCCGCCCGTCGCATTGGCGTCATCGCAGGTCTCGCCGGGATCGAGCATGGAGTTGCCGCAGGGATTCGGTCCCACCGTTACGTTCCACGTGCGGCTGCTCGCGACTCCAGCACGCATCGTCGGATGGATGATCGGCGAATTGTCGGTGACGCGGAGCTCGAGCGTATGGAGTCCCGCGGTGGTGACGAGCGTGTGCGACGCGGTGGCACCGGTCGCGAGCGATTGCGCGTCGGTGAGGTTGCTGTCGACGTACCACTCGGCGGTCACGTCGGGGCCGCCTTGTGGACCGAGCACCGTCGCACTGTAGCTTCCGCCGGGATACGGCGCGGAGACGGCGCCCGGCGCCGGACTCTCGGAGCCGGGCTCGATGTTGTCGATCCCGGCGCCGGGGACACCCCAGCCACCCCCATACAAGCGGAGCGGATAGGTCTCCCCGTCGACGTCGCAGAAGGGGGCGCCGAGGTACCGCATGATGCACGCGTAGCCCTGCCGGTACATGCCCGTGGACAGATAGCGCGCGCCTTCCCACAGACCGGCATCGTACACGCCCGGCGCCGGCCCGAACGACGGCACGGGCTGCGCGGCATCGATCCAACGCGTCCACTTGATCAGCGGCCGGGAGGTTTGATTGGTGACGTTGGGCTCGCACGGAGTGCCGCCGAGGTCGCTGCATGCGGGGTAGCCAGGGTAGGGGCTATCGTACTCGTCCGCGAGCCGCATGAAGCTGTGGCCGAACTCGTGCTGCGCCACCTGTACCGCCGCCCCGTTGGTAGAGATGACGCCGATCGCGCCACCGCTGCCGCCGTAGGTTGGCGAGTGGACGAGCACCAGGATCTGGTCCCAGTCGGGCTCGGCGGCGGCCGCTGCATACACCAGCGAGTTCTCGACGCGTCACCAGGCGCTGGATGTTGAACGAGCAGAACGTGCCGTCGAACGCGGTCGACACGGTCGTCGGCGTCGAGCCGCTCGCGTCGGGATCGCCGCAGCACGTCTGCACACGGGCAAACTGACTACACCCCGGGACGTAGGGCGGCTGGTCGGCGCCCGACTGCGCCGAGGGCGTGAACAGCGCGAGCGCATTCACGTAGTTGCTGTACTCGTCGTAGGGCGTGATCGAAAAGAAGGCGTCGGCGAGGTCTTGCGCGTCGGTCTCGAACTGGGTCTGCTGCGCGGCCGTGTACCCGTCACCCATGATGAGGACGTCGAGACGATTCGCCGGATCGCCGTTGCTCCACCCGGAGAGCGGCGGCGGTTGCACGCCCGGCGCCGCCCGCGCGACCGTCGGATCATTGTCGACGGCGTCGAGATCGATCCGTGCCCCCTGCGGAATCCGTCCCGACTCGAGCACCAGGGTCGCGTCGGCAATGTCCGGCACGCGCACGACGAACGCCTCTTCCGCCTGCGGTATGACGTGGCCGTCGATCGTGTACTCTCCCAGGGTTCCCGGGCCCTTGCCGTGGAACTCGCCGCGGACCCAGCGCGGGATCGCGACCGTGTCCTCGAAGACCACCGCGCGGCGCGCGTCCTCGAGGCGTACCCGTACGTGGTCGGCATCATGCGCGGCGTGTGCGCCAGCGACTCCTCGGCTTGGCAACTCGCCTTGGAGCTGAACGCGCGTGCTGAAGACGGCGCGTGCCGACCCATCCGGCTGGGTCTTGAACACGAGGTAGCGTGCCGTCGTCGCAGCGGCGGCCGAGACGCCGAGCCCGAGCGATGCGGCAGTCAAAAGAAAGAGTGTCGAGAGGATCGGCGGGAGTCGTCGAGCGCGGTGTCGGTTTCGCATGCCGGTGCGATACGGCGACGTTGATGACGTTGTCAATGAAAATTGTTCGTAATCCAGCTCGAGCGGCTACACCTGCCCCAATCTGGAACAGTTCCTGTGCTCGAGCGGAGCCTGCGCCACAAAATGGCGCAGCTGCGTCGCGACAGAATACGTCCAAACCCGCATCGGCGGGCGTTCAGTGGTCGTGTCCTCTTGGGCGGGCGGCGAGGGCGCTCACTCGTTCCCGCACGCTCTCCGGCGTGCACAGCCCCTTCTCGACCAGGAGCGACTCGAACGCCTCCAGCCAGCATCCATAGTAGCTCCACTCGTGCTCACGCCCGGCGTCCTGGCGCTCCCAGTGTCCGATCGCCGCGATCAAGCGCCGGCGAAACTCCTCCCACTCGAAAAGGCCGGCTTCGTGAAGCGCCATCGTGAGACCGAAGAGGCGACCTCTCCCAGAGCGACGCGAAGACGAGCTCGCCGTTGCGACGCGGTGGCGCCCCTGGTCCCGCGTCGTCGAGCAGCGGTGGAACGCGTGTCTCAGTGGTCATCGCGGGCTCAGCCGGGGGGCTTCGGACGCGCGACGCCGATCATGGTGTCACGGGTGACGAGCGCGCGCAGCTCCTCCTCGCTGGTACCTTCCGTGCCCGCCGGACGCTCGGGCAGCACCATGTAGCGGAGCTCGGCGCTCGAGTCCCAGACGCGCACCTCGACGTCGGCGGCGAGGGTCGAGACCCATCTCGGCGAGCAGCGTGCGCGGCTCGCGCACCATGCGCGCGCGGTAGGCGGGACTCTTGTACCAGGAGGGCGGCAGCCCGAGGAGGCCGGAGGGGTAGCACGAGCAGAGCGTGCAGACGACGACGTTGTGCACGCCGGGCTCGTTCTCGGCACGACGACGAGGGGAGCGTTGAGAAGAGTCGGCACGCCGAGCTCGCCGACTGCGCCCCAGGGATCGGCAAGGAGGCGCGAACGATACGCCGGATCGACCCAGGCGCGCGCCACGACCTTGGCGCCGTTCAACGGCCCGATGTCCTCCTCGAAGCGCCGGATGATCGCGTCGATGATCTCGGGGCGGACGAGGCCCTTCTCGACGAGCAGTGTCTCGAGCGCCTCGGCCCGGAGCGCGTTCGCGGCCGAAGCCGGGGAGCCGCCGGCGCCGTGCTCGTGTTCGTGGTCGTGATCGTGGTCGTGCTTCGCCATGGCTTCAGGCCGGCTCGAGGTAGTCCTCGAAGAGATCGATGTGCAGGGCGGTGGCGGGCTCGGCGTCGGCGCCCCACAGCTCGGCGCCCTGGAACCGTACGCTGTAGACGTACTGGGGCTTCTCGCCCTGGCCGTGGGCGTTGGTGTCGGGGAAGACGCACGCCGGGTGGATGCGATGAATCGTGCCGCGCTTGCCGCGCACGTAGCGCGGCAGTCGCGTGTGGCCCGCCGGGCTGGAGGTTGCGGGCGCGAACCGCCTCGCCGACGGCGAAGCGCGGGCTGGATCCTCGACGGTCCGGATCACGCCGAGACCGAGCGCTCGCGGCCGGCGCCGTTGCCGTCCCGGCGATGGCGCCGGTCTCGGCGAGGAGCCTTTCGAGGGCGCGTAGCCAGCGGCCGTAGTAGCCGACCGTGAGATAGCTCACGGGGTCGATGCGCTCGATCGCATGGCGGAAGGCGTCGATGTTCGTCCAACCCGCGCCCACGAGCTGATACACCATGCCGAGGACGCGCCGTTCCCACGGCGCGTGGAATACCGGCTCGTCGCGCCTCGACCTCGACGCGGCCGAAGCCGTGCATGCCGCCCATGTCGTGGATGCCGTTCATCGTCTCGGTTGACGCCGACCGTGCTCCCGGAGGATACGCTCCAACCGTCGGGCCTTGTCAATGAACCGATGACGCCGACACGAGCACGCGCCGTGACCGACCCTACGATCGAGCACAACCTCGACGGCACCACCACCGAATACTTCGAGATCGAGCCCAGCGAGGCGGCGCTGCTCGCCGTGGTGCGCGATCTCTTCGAGGGCCACTGGGGCGAGATCACCTTCGGTCCCTGCATCCAGGGCGCGGTGTTCGAGGGCCGCTTCTTCGCCGCGCCGCGCGTCACGACGCTCGACGGCTACGTGACGGTCTCGGCCGGCGGCAGCGAGCCATGGCATTTTCACCTCTGTATCGGACCGCACCGCGGCACGCGCAACCGCCCGACGCCCCCCGATCTCGCGGCCTGGCGGCGTTGCGCGCGGGCGGCGTTCTTCCGCGACAGCGACCGCGGCGGACGTCACGCCACCTGGGGCTTCCGGATGTGGAACGGCCGGGGCGAGCAGATGATGACGGTGTTTTTCCCGAATCCCTGGCTCGACCCCGAGCGCATGCGGCCAGTGCGCGAGCCCGAGTGGGCGCGCCTCACTCTCTGGATGGATCTCCGCGCGCGCCATGCCGGCGTGCCGGTAGAAAAACCGCCGGCCGGCGCCGAGCCGCCGACGCTGCACTGACACGTCGGCCCGTGTGGGGTTGGGAGGGGCACGCCCAGGGCGAATTTCCGTTGAGCCCAGGGCGTGCCCCTCCCAACCTCACACGCACGTCAGCGCACGGGCAGCACGTTCGAGCCCGCGACGTAGTCGGGGTCGATCCGCTTCATGCGTGCGTGGATGTCGTGCACGAGCTCGGAGTGGCCGGCGCGCTTGGCTTCCTCGGCGATGCGCTCGAGCCGGAACAGTCCCTCTCCCCAGGCGTCGAAGCGGGGATTCGCGGCGAGCTGATCGGCGAACGCGAGGATCGCGTCGGCGCCCGCCTTGGGATGGGCATCGTGGAGCGCCAGCTCGGCTTCGAGCCGCGTGACCGCCGGCCCGACGAAGTACTCGATCATCCGCCGCTCGCTGTCGCGTGCTTCCTTGGTTTCCGCGAGCGCCTTCGACGAGCGCTCGGCCGCTTGACGCGCCTCCGCGATCTGCCCGAGCGCGAGCAGGATCTCGCCCTCGACGGCCGCGCCCGCCGCCCGCGCCGCCGCCGAGTGATGGCTCATGCCGCGCACGGCCGCCAGCGCTTCCTCGGTGCGCCCGCGCAACAGGAGATACTCGGGGTACGCCGTCTGCTGCCAGCCGCCCCACGACGGGTACCGCCACGGAATGTCGTAGGCACGGCGGAAGCAGCGCTCGGCCTCGTCGCGCTGGCCGAGACGCAGGTGCGTGTAGCCGAGAAGGTCGAGGTTGTGGACGTGGTGCCAGTCGTCACCGGGGCGGAGATTCTCGGCTTTCGCGTAGGCGACCTCGATCGCGTCCGCCTTCGCGAACTGCGCGAGCGCCTCCCGCCACTTGCCGAGGCGCGGCAGCACGTGTCCGTACATGTGCTGCGCGTGCGCGATCTGCGGGACATTGTCCGGCGTAGCTCTTCGCCCACACGGCGGCCTTTTCGTGCTGCCCGACGTTCTCGTAGGAGTGGACGAGGTAGTGCTCGGCGCCGAAGTGGCGCGGGTAGCGCTGCAGCGCCGTCTCGTAGAACGCGATCGATCCGATCCCGCCGAATTGACCGCGTCCGAGCGCTCCCGACTCCTCGGCGTTGCCGCGCAGGATCCAGAGCTCGGCATCGTCGGGGAAGCGCGCGAGCGCGTTCTCGATGGCGCGCCGATACTCCTCGAGCTTTTGCTCTTCCTCCGCGACCGGGGCTTCCGCCGCCGCCATCTGCTGGGCGCGCAGCGCGATGTGTGTGCGCTCGGGGTCGGGAACCTTGGACGCGCGGCTCTGTGCCTCCGCGAGGGCCTGCTTCGCGGCGGCGTCGCGCGTCATGTTCTGCTCGGCGCGCGCCAATCCGAGCCAGCACATCGCGCACTCGCGATCGGCGCGCAGGGCCTGATGGAACGAGCGCGCCGCCTCGATCCACACGAAGTTGTGCAGATAGGCGAGCCCTTGGTCGTAGAAGCGCCTGCGCTTGCGGTGACGACGTCGTGATCTTCTGCGAGACGCGGCCGATGCCCTTGCGCAGCGTGGTCGGCTTTTCGAGCATGGCCGGGTCGACCGGGTTGCCCGCCGCCGCGCAGCCGCTGTGGGCGGTCGCGGAAGGTTGCTCCTCAGCCGGTGCGCGTGCGGCGAGCAGGGTGAGGAGAAGCGCGCCGGCGACGAGCGGCGTGCGCACGAGGAGCGCACGACCGGTCGTCGCTTCACGCCAGGGGTCGGCGGACACCGCTCCGGCTTTCACCGACGATCACTGCCCGAAGCTCGAGTAGTCGGTCGTATTCCAACGCTCGGGCTTGAGTCGGACGAGCAGCGCGCTCTCGTGGTCCGCCGCCGTCGCCGCGAGGTAGATCTCGCCCATCTCACGGCCGAGGTATCGGATCGCGACCGAGCGCACGTCGCGCTCCCACTCGTACGGGCCGATCGTGATCGGCCCCTCGACGCTCACGTACTTGTACGGCGGCGTCTCGGTCTGCACGCACAGACTCGCGCGCCCGGCTTTGCGGAGCAGCTTCATCTTGCGGGACGCGCCGCCGGTCACCATGTGGACCTCACCGCCCGGCTCGTACCAGTACCAGACCGGCACCAGCACCGGGCCGCGGCCGCCGTTGGCGACCGCGAACATCGCGACGTGGGTCTCGGCGAGGAACGCCTCGCGGTCGCGCTCGCTCATCGAATAGTCAGGCATCGGCAATCCTCCTCGATGCTCAGGCGATGCCGATTCTCTGCGCTCGTTGCAAGGGGTGTCCGGAAACGGCGGACGGCGGCGCTTGCAACAGGTAGGCGCGGACGACACTTGCAAGAAGACCGCGGACGGCTGCTCGATCGAGAACGCCATCCGCTCAACAAGGAGGGAAGCACCATGCAGCTCTGGTCGGGAGTGCTCAGCCCATTCAGCGCCAAGGTCCGGATCGCGCTCGCGGAGAAGGGACTCCGCTACGAGACGCGGGAGATTCCATGGAGCCGGAAGAATCTCTGGGGCCCCAAGCCTCCCGAGTTTCTCGCCGTGAGCCCCTACGGGAAGGTGCCGGTGCTGATCGACGGTTCCGTCACCGTCTTCGACTCGACGGTGATCTGCGAGTACCTGGAAGATCGCTATCCCAAGCCCGCGCTCTTCCCCGCCGAGCGCCGGCGAACGCGCGCGCTGCCGCCAGCTCGAGAACGAAGCCGATGTCGCGATGTCGGATGAGGTGACGCCGCTCGTGCAGGAGCTGTTCACCAAGACCGACGACGCGGGCCGCGACATGGCACGGGTCGGCCAGGCCGCGCAGGCGCTCGAGCGCCGCTACGCAGCGCTCGACAAGACGCTCGCGGGGCGCGAGTTCCTGTGCGGCGCGTTCACCATCGCCGACATCGCGACCTTTCTCGTCATCGGTTTTGCCTCGACCCTGGGAAGCGCGCCGGGCGCCGCGCACAAGAATCTCGGTGTCTGGGTCGAGCGCGTGCGCGCCCGTCCTACCGTCGCCAAGGAGTTCGAGGGGATGATCGCGGCGAGCGTATCGGTCTAGCGGATCACGGCGCGATCTCCGCGAGCAACCCTTCTTTGCCGCCTCGTCGTGCGGCGAGGCGGTAGAGCGCGGGCAGGACGAAGAGCGTCAGCGCCGTGCTCGAGATCGAGGCCGCCGATGACGACGGTCGCGAGCGGGCGCTGGACCTCGGCGCCGGTGCCGGTCGCGAGCGCCATCGGGACGAAAGCCGAGCGACGCGACCAGCGCCGTCATGAGCACCGGCCGGAGCCGCGTCACCGCGCCGCGGACGATCGCGTCCTCCAGCGTCCATGCCCTCGCTGCGCGCAGCTGGTCGATGAAGGTGAGCATCACGAGCCCGTTCAGGACGGCGACGCCGGAGAGCGCGATGAACCCGACCGCCGCCGAGATCGAGAACGGCATGCCGCGCAGCCAGAGCGCGAGCGACGCCGCCGGTGAGCGCCGAGCGGCACGCCCGTGAAGACGATCGCGGCCGGCATGAGCGCGCCGAACGTGCCGTAGAGCAGAAGCAGGATGACGAGCGAAGCAGATCGGCACGACGACCGCGAGCCGCCGCTTGGCGCTGCACGAGATTCTCGTACTGCCCGCCCCAGCTGAGCCAGCTGCCCGCCGGCAGCGTCACCTCGCTCGGCGATGCGGCGCCTGCGCCTCCTCGACGAACGAGCCGATGTCGCGGCCGCGGACGTTCGTCTGCACGACGATGCGTCGCTTGCCGTTCTCGCGGCTGATCTGGTTCGGGCCCTCGGTCACGCTCACCTTGGCGACGGCCGAGAGCGGGAGGTAGCGCAGATCGGTGCGCGCTCGATGTCGTCGCCGTCGAGGGCCACCGCGCACCGGCGGGCTCGTCCTCGTGCGAGAGCGGGATCGGCAGGCTCTCGAGCGCAAGCGGGTCGTCGCGGAACGCTTCCGGAAGGCGGACGACGACGTCGAAGCGGCGGTCGCCTTGGAAGACCTGCCCGGCGCGTGCGCCCGCCGACGGCCGATGGCGACGACCTCGTGCACGTCGGCGACGCTCAAGCCCGTAGCGCGCGATGCGCGCGCGCGGTCGACGTCGACGCTGAGGACGGGCGCCCCCTCGACCTGCTCGACGCTGCGTGTCGGCGGCGCCGGGGATGTCGCGCAGGACGCCGGGCGATCGGCTGCGCGCGGCGGGCAGCATGTCCTCGAACTCGTCGCCGAAGACCTTGACGGCGAGGTCGCCGCGCACGCCGGCGAGCAGCTCGTTGAAGCGCATCTCGATCGGCTGCGTGATCTCGTAGGCGTTTCCCGGGAGCGTCTGCGCAGCGCGCTCTCGATGCGACGCGCGCACGTCCTCCTTGGTCTCGCTCGGGTCCGGCCACTCGCTCGCGCGGCTTCAGGATGATGAACGTGTCGGAGATGTAGGGCGGCATCGGGTCGCTGGCCATCTCGGCGGTCCCGGTGCGCGAGAAGACGAACGCCACCTCCGGGAACGCCTGCGACGCGCTGCGCTCGAGCGACGCGCTGCATCGCCGTCGCCTCGCTCAGGCTCGTGCTCGGGATGCGGATCGCCTGCACGACGATGTCGAGCTCGCTGAGCGTCGGCACGAACTCCTGCCCGAGCGTGCGGAAGAGCAGCAGGGAGCCGCCGAACAGGACCGCGGCCGCGGCGACGACGCCCGTCGCGGCAGCCGAGCGCCGACGCGCAGCGCCGGCTCGTAGCGCGCGCTTCGGCCACGCGACACGAGCGCGATTCTCGCGCTCGCTGCACCGGGCCGCGTGATGCAGAGCGCCACCATGGCCGGGACGAAGGTGAGCGAGAGCACGAACGCGGCGACCAGCGCGAAGATCACCGTCAGCGCCATCGGCTGGAACATCTTCCCCTCGACGCCGGTGAGCGTGAGGATCGGGATGTAGACGATGATGATGATCGCCTCGCCGAAGGCGGTGGCGCGTGCGGACCTGCTTGCTCGCGTCGAAGACGACCTGCGAGGCGCTCGGCGGTGGTGAGCGCGCGCCCGAGCTGCCTGCTGCCGCTCGGCGAGACGGCGGAGGCAGTTCTCGACGATGATCACCGCGCCGTCGACGATGAGGCCGAAGTCGATGGCGCCGAGGCTCATCAGGTTGCCGCTGGTCCGCGTCTGCACCATGCCGATCGCGGTGAGCAGCATCGAGAGCGGGATCGCGAGCGCGGTGATGAGCGCGGCGCGGAAGTTCCCGAGCATGAGGAACAGCACGACGATCGACCAGGATCGCGCCCTCGGCGAGGTTCTCGCTCGACGGTGCGGATCGTCGCGTCGACGAGCGTCGATGCGGTCGAGGACGGTCTTGCGCGCGGATGTCGGGCGGCAGGCTCGGTGCGACGCTCGCGCCATCTGTCGTCGACCGCGGCGGCGACGGTCCGGCTGTTGGCGCCGAGGAGCATGAGCGCCGTGCCGACGACGACCTCCTCGCCGTTCTCCGTGGCGCTGCCGGTGCGGAGCTCGCGCCCGATGCGCGACCTGGCGCGACGTCGCGCGACGCGGATCGGCGACGCCGTCGCGCTCGGCGACGACGACGTCGGCGAGCTCGTCGGCGATGGTCGCAGGCGCCCGGCGGCGCGCACGACGTAGGACTCGCCGTTGTGCTCGATGTACCCGGCGCCGGTGCTGACGTTGTTGCGCTCGAGCGCCTCGATGAGGTCGTGGAAGGTCAAGCCGAAGGCCGCGAGCGCCGTGCGGGTCGGGCTCGACGTGGTACTGCTTCACGAAGCCGCCGATGGCGTCGATGTCCGGCGACGCCCGGGATGCCCTTGAGCTGCGGGCGGATGATCCAGTCCTGCGACCGTGCGCAGGTACGCCGCGAGCTCGAGCTCGCGTGCGCGAGGCGCTCGCCTTCGGGCGTGAGATAGGACCCGTCGCGACTGCCACCCGGGCCTCACCGTCATGCGTGTCGCGCCCCCGTGCCGTCGCGGGTGCTCGTACTCGACGGTCCACATGTAGATCTCGCCGAGCCCGGTCGAGATCGGCCCCATGACGGTCTCGACGTCCGGCGGCAGGCTCTCGCGCGCCGCGGCGAGCCGCTCGGCGACCTGCTGGCGCGCGAAGTAGATGTCGACGTCGTCGTCGAAGACGGCGGTGACCTGCGCGAACCCGTTGCGCGAGAACGAGCGCGTGTACTCGAGGCCCGGAATGCCGGCGAGCGCGGTCTCGAGCGGGAAGGTGACCTGCTTCTCGACCTCCGTCGGCGAGAGCGACGGTGCGGACGGCGTTGATCTGCACCTGCCGGTTGGTGATGTCCGGCACGGCGTCGATCGGCAGGCGACGCAGCGAGACGGCCGCCGGCAGCGACGGCCGCGAGCGACGCGCGAGGACGACGAGGCCAGCGCTGATCGATCGAGAAGCGGAGGATGCGTTCGAGCATCGAAGCGCCCTCCTAGTGGTGGTGCCCGGCCTCGCCCTTGGCGAGCTCGGCCTTGACGAGGAACGACCGCTCGTCGGCGAAGCGCTCGCCCGGCGCGAGGCCCGAGCGTCGATCTCGACCGCGAGCGGCCGACGCGCCCGAGCGCGACCGGCGCGGCTCGAAGCGCTCGCCGTCGCCGACGAACACCGTCGGCCGTCCTTCGAAGGTCTGGACCGCGCGGCGCGGGATGACGACCGGCGCCGCGACCGGGTTGCAGACGGTCGCGGTGACGAACAGTCCCGGGCGCCACGCGCCGTCGGGATTCGGCAGCACGACGCGCGCGCTCGCCGTGCGCGTCGCCTGGTCGACGACCGGCGAGATGTACGAGACGCGTCCCTCGGCCTCCTCCGTGCCGTGACCGGCGACGATGTGCGACCGGCTGGCCCGGTCCGACCTGCGCCAGGGCGTTCTGGTAGACGCTGACGTGACCCAGACGGTCGAGAGGTCGGCGACGATGAACGCCGCCTCGTCGCGGGTCACGGCCTCGCCCGGGGACGATGTGCTTGTCGATCACGGTCCCGTCGAAGGCGGCGCGCAGCTCGAACGGCGAGAGGTTCTCGCTCTCGATGATCGCGAGCACCTCGCCCGCGCTGACGGTGTCGCCGACGTGCTTGCGCACTTCACGCACGATTCCGGGAAAGCGCGGCGCGAGGTGCGCGATGCGGTCGGCGTTCGGACGGACCTCGCCCGGAAGCTCGACGCCGACGTCGACCTCCCCGGGCCCGGTGGTCACCAGGCGAACGCCGGCGCGCTCGAAATCCTGTACCGAGAAGGAGCGCGCCTCTTCTTCGTGCTCGCCGTGCTCGTGCTCGCTCGGGCTCGTCGTGCTCGGGCTTGTCGTGCTCGTGCTCTTGTCGCCGTGATCCTCGTGCCTGCCTGCATCGTGGTGCTCGTGCTCGTCGTCGTGGTCGTGTCCGTCGTGCTCGTCCTCACCGCGGGCGCCGGCCACTCCGAATCCAACCAGCGCGAGGGCGAGCATGCAGCACGCCGACGGTCTCCATCAGCCATCGTTTCTTCATCGGGCGTTCTCCGTGGCCGTCATCTGCCAGCGATATGGTGGTCAGCCGCTCGAGGTCCGCGGCCGCGACGTGTGCAGCCTCGAGCGCGCCGAGGTACTCGTTCTCGAGCTCGAAGAGCGTCCGCTGCGACTCGATGATGTCGAGCGGCTTGAAGAGTCCCTTCCGGAAGGCATCGACGCTGTCGGCGTGGGAGGTGCGCGCGGCGGGGAGGGCAGCCTCGCGCAGGCTGGTCGCTTGTGCGGTGGCAGCGGCGAGGCGCTGATAGGCCTCGTGCACGGCCTGGCGGGCGGCGAGGCGCGCCGACGCGGTTTCATGCCTGGCCTTCTCGAGACGCTCGTTCGCCGCCGCGACGGCGCCGGTGTTCCGGTCGAAGACGGGAAGCGGCACGCTCACCTCGAAGACGAGGACATTGTCGGCGTTGTCGCTGAAGTGCCGGCCGCCGGCGCCGACGGTGACGTCCGGGATGCCGCGCGCCTTCTCGAGCGCGAGCGACGCCTCTCGCTCCTGGCTCTCGCTGGTCCATCTCGCGACCTCGGGCACCTGCGGGATGCTCTCGAGGAGGCGCGTTTCCGATGGCACCGGCGGAAGGTGTGTCAGATCGCCGGCCGCTTTCGTGAAGTGCGCCTGCTCGCGACCCCAGCTCGCCGCCAGGCTCGCGCGTGCGGAGGCCAGGTTCACCTCGGCACGGGCGCGCTCGATCTCGGCGCGCGCCAGCGTCACGCGGGCCCGTGCCGTCTCGACGGGTGACGACGCGCCGGCGGCGACGCTGCGCGCCACCGTCTCGACGCCCTTCTTCGCGACGCCCTCGAGGTTGCCGGTGAGGGCGAGGCGGTCCTGTGCGACCAGCACCGCGACGAACGCCTTGGTCGTGCGCGTGAGGACGTCGAGACGCCTGGCCTCGTAGTCCCAGCGCCCGAGCTCCTCGACTGAGCGCCGCGAGGTGCTCGCGCTTCGCTCGTTTGCCGCCGAGCTCGAGGAGCTGTGAGAGCAGCAGTGTCGTCTCGGTGTCCTCGAATCCCTCCCGGTCGCCGGAGAAGCCGACGTTCTCGAGCGATCCGCGCAACGTCGGGTTGGGCGGTCGCCCGGCCTGAAACGTGAGCGCTTCTCGCGCCCGCAGCTCGGCCGAGAAGGCCGCGAGCTCCGGGCTTCCGGTCAACGTCGCCGCGAGCGCTTCTTTGAGCGTGACGACGCCGGACGGCTCATGCGAGCCGTCGGGTGCGGGCTCCTCGGCGACGGCGGCCGCCGAGAAGGCGAGTGAGCAGATCACAATCGCGAGCAGCGGAGAGACGCTCTTCCGTGCGCCTTTCCCATGCGACAGAGTCGGGTCCATACGTCATCCTCACGAGGTTCGTGCGTCTGTAAGTGCTGACAGGGCAGCGGGTGGCTGCCGGACGGTGGTTGCGTCGAGCGCAACCTGGTCAGCGGGACGTCAGACGAGGAGGACGACTGAACGGAGAACGACGAGAGCGGACGAGCGGTCGACGAGCGCCCGTTCAGCCAGCGCGCCGCTCGCAAGCGACGAGAGGGTTGAAACGGGAGTCGGGAGCGCGATCGCGGGTGCCGGCGGCAGGGATCCGTCAGCGTGCGCCTCGCTCTGCAGCCTTGCTTTGAAGACGAGCGGTGTATCGGTGCAATCGCACGGCCGCTCGCTGCGAGACATTGCGGCGGCGGCCGGGGCTTGCGGGAGCTTCGCGCAGCAATCCTCGGCGAGTGCGGACTCGATGCTCTGATGACCATCGGCACCGACGCAGAAGACGAGTGCAACGGCGGGGCCCGCGGCGACGAGAAGGTACGCGGCGGCGAGCGCGCGGGCGACGGTGCGGTGGAACGAGCGGCGACGCATCATGATCGACTCGAGACGGCAGGCTAGCATCCGCTGGGGCGCGCAACAACGCATCGTTTCGAGCGGCACGCGCAACCCATCAGCGGTGTCCCAAGCGCTGCGGCTATTCCGAGGGAGCGGTCGCGGGCGCTTTGCGCTGCGCCGTGAAGCCGCTGAGACAGCTCGGCGGAGTCGAGCTGCCCTCGAAGGCTCGCATGCAATCTTCCATCGGCTTCTCGGCGTCACCCCCGAGCACCTCATAGTCCCCGACACCGACCCGCACTGCTCCCCGGCGTTGATTCCAACTGTGCTCGAAGCTGCTCTTCTCTGTGCTTCGCAGTTCCCTCTGGAGCCTGGCGTCGGTCGTGTCGTCTGCGAATGCCGGCACAGCCACGAGGAGACTGAGCAATATGATCGTCGTGTGTTTCATTGCGTGTACCTCATTCCCCAGTAGCGCACGTTCCATGCCAGGGCACAACTGCGTGTACACGCGTAGCTTGCCCGGGCCAGGGGTCGGAATGCCGGGAGAATTCGACATTCGTCCAGGAGCTTTCTACAAGCCGGAACGTCGTCAACGGACGAGGGCGAAGATCGGACGCGCGCCGGAGAGTCCCTTCAGCTCATGGGCTCCGCGCGATGCGAACGAGAGACCCGAGCCGTCGAGCAGGTCGTGCGTCGTGCCCGAGACCAACACCTCTCCCGGACCGGCCAGCGCCGCGACGCGCGCCGCGGCGTGTACCGCCACCCCGCGGGCCTGTCCGCCGACGATCGCAACCTCACCGGTGTGGACGCCCGTGCGCACCTGAATCCCGAGGTCGGCGACCGCAGGATCCATGGCCGCCGCCGCGAGGACGGCTTTGCCGGCGCCGTCGAAGAGCGCGAGGAATCCGTCACCCAACGTCGCGAGCTCCCGGCCGCGGAAGCGGTCGATCACCGCACGGATCCGTTCGTTGTGCTCGCGGACGATGCGCGTCCACTCCGTATCGCCGATGCGCTCGAGGGTCGCCGTCGAGTCACAGATGTCGGAGAAGAGGATCGTCGCCAGCACGCGCTCGTCGAGATCCTCGGGCGATTTCCCGTAGGCATGCCCGCTGGTGAACTCGACGGACTGCCACGGGACGTCACCCTCGACCCATGCCAGGTGTCCGGCCGGAATCTCGTAGGCATCGCCCGGCTCGATGGTGAGGGCCGTGCCATCGGCCATGCGCACCGCGAGCCTGCCGGAGATGGTGTACCCGACATGGCGATGCTGGCAGGTCTCCGTGCCGGCGATCGGGCCCACGTCCGCCTTCCAGTTCCATCCGGGCTGGAAGACGAAATGGCTGACGGCGATCTCGTCGAGCTTGACGATCTCGACCATGCCGTTCGGAAACCGCCGGACTTCGTCGGGGCCGCCGAATCCCTTTCGTTGAAGTCGCGGCACGGCCAACGATGTATCGCAAAGCGGGACGTTGGTCGATCATCCGGCGGGTCGTTCACGCCGAACGCGCACGCTGTGTTACTGGCTGGGCTCGGCGATGACTACCTGCTGGGGCGACGGTGTGAGGGCGTGCAGCGTCGTCTTCCGGAAGCCGGCGCGCTCCAGCATGCGCGTGCATTCCGAGAGGCTGTAGACGTCGCCCCCGGGAGTCATCGCCAGCATGACGAGTCCGAACATCACGGCCGTCGTGGGGCCGCGCCGATCCTCGTCGGGGATGAACTCGACGATGACGATGCGTCCGCCGGGCTTGAGCGCGGAGTGCACGCGGCGGAAGAGCGCCTCGCAGGCGGCGGCGTCGAAGTGGTGGATCAGATTCGGGACCAGCACGAGATCGTAGTTGGAGCCGAGATCGGTTTTGAAGGCGTCACCGGGACGCGTCCGCAGGCGGTCGGCGACGCCGGCGTTCTCGGCATTCTCGATCGCGACCGTCAGCACGTTCGGCCAGTCGAGCGCCGTCACCTCGAGCGCCGGATTGCGCTTGGCGAGCGCGATGCCGAAGAGGCCGTGGCCGGCGGCGATGTCGAGGACGCGGGTCGGGCCGAGCGTCTCGGCGGCGAGCAGTATCGCGAGGATCTCGGCGCTCACGCCCGCGAGCGGCGCCATCGCGCGCGCGAACTCGACCCACATCGGATTCTCGGGCTCGAGCGCGTCGTGCTCGGTCGCGGCCGTGCCGCCGCGTCGCACGGCGTCGGTCAGGCGGGCGAAGCCGGCGATCAAGGTCGGGTCGTGCAGGAAGCGGATGCAGGTCCCGAGGTAGAGCGGCGACTTCGCGTCGAGGAATGGCGCGTAGTCGGCCGCGACGCGGTACCCGGCGTCGCGGCGCTCGAGGAATCCCATCACCGCGAGCGCGTCACACAGGATCCGGACGCCGCGCGCCGCGGCGCCGGTCCTGGCCGCGATCGCGTCGGGCGTCGTCGCCCCGGCGACGATGGTGGTGAAGAGGTCGAGCTCGATCGCCGCCTTGATCGCCGCCGAGCGGTGAAAGGCGGTGAGGGTGCCGAAGAGGTGATCGATGGGGTTGGGTGTATCGCTCATGGTTCTTCCTTTCTTGGCGGCCATGGGAGGTGTCATGGGCGATCCACCGATACATTCGCGGCGCGGACGCGACAACCATTGAGAGCAGACGACGGCTCACACGCGGGGCGGGTGCGTCCCTGGGGTGGAATGCGCAAGCCGGGTGGACTACACGATCGTGCGCAACGGCTCGAAGAGACCCCGCAGTGCACGCACGCTTCGCGAAACCGAGGATTGGAGGGCGATGTGAAGGACCGGAAGCTACAATCGCACGTGCGCGGCCGCTGCGTCGCGGCGATCGTTCTGGCGTTTCTCGCGAGCGGTGGTTGCTCGACGATCTTCGCCGTCAAAGGACAACAGCAGCTCGCCGATGCGAACTGCATGATCTCGGGCACGGTCGCCACCGAGAAGCCGCCCCACGGTCCGTTGGTCGTCGGACTTTTCACGCGCGGCGCCAACGACTACGTGCTGGTCGACTACTTCACGGCCAGCAAGCCTGGCGCATGGCTTTTCGGGGTGCAGCCTGGAACGTATTGGGTGGTGGCGTTCGAGGACGTGAACGATGACGGTGCCTATCAGGACGAGCCGTTCTATCGCCTCGACGAGGCGCATCCTCTGATCCTGACACCCGGCCAGCAAGTAAAGGATATGAAAATCGTCATCCCGTTCAAGGGTCGTGCGCTCAAGACCGGTCACCTGACGCTCAGCGGGATGATGGCGCGCGGCGAAGAGGAGCAAAAGACGAGGAGCTTGTACGCGCTCAGCAAGCTCGGTGAGATCGCGTCGCTGGACGACGCGCGTTTCTCCGAAGCGGCCGCCGAAGCCGGCATGTGGCAGTTCTACGACTTCCTGGTCGCGGGCCGGGCCGGTATCTATTTTCTCGAGCCCTACGATCCGAAGCGCATCCCGGTGCTGTTCGTGCACGGCATCAACGGCACGCCCCACAATTTCGCGACCCTGATCGCGAGCCTCGATCGCAGCTCGGTTTCAGCCGTGGGTCGTCTACTATCCGTCCGGCGCGAAGCTCGACACGATGGTCCTCTGGCTCGACGAGCTCTTCACCCGCCTCGAGCACTCGCTGCACTTCGACACCGTGGTGGTGGTTGCGCACAGCATGGGAGGGCTCGTGTCGCGTGGCTTCGTGCTGCGGCACCACGAGACCAGCGTCAAGGATCCCATCCACATGCTCGTAACGATCTCCTCGCCGCTCGGCGGCATGGCCTCGGCCGGCGCAGGTGTCGAGAAGTCACCGATCGTGGTGCGCTCATGGCACGGCCTGGCACCCGGCAGCCCGTACCTCGACGGGCTCTTCTACGAGGATCCGGCCACCCGCAAGCGCCGTCGCCGCCTTCCGGAGCAGGTGGCGTACCACATGATGTTCGGGTTCAAGGGCGGGGACTCGAGTGACGGTGTCGTGCAGTTGGTGAGCCAGCTCCGCCCCGAGGCGCAGGAGGAAGCGTTGTCGGTACGCGGCTACGACGAGGATCACACCGGCATCCTGGAAAGCTCGGCCGTCGCCGCGCATCTCAACCAGGTCCTCGCGACCGTCCACGACTAGGGGCGGAGTCTTGGCGCGTGCGGTTCGGTCGTGCGGGGTTACGGTCATCAATGCGGCTTTCCATCTGTGACCGTCGATGGCATCGTGCCTGAGGCGCCGTGATTCCGGAGACCCGATACGCGAAAAGCGGAGACGTCAGCATTGCCTACCAGGTGGTGGGTCGTGGGGACGTCGATCTCGTGTTCGTTCCCGGCTGGGTCTCGCACATCGAGTATGCGTGGGAAGAGCCGACCCTCCGCCCGTTCCTCGAGCGGCTGGCAAGCTTCTCACGGCTGATCCTCCTCGACCGGCGCGGCACTGGTCTGTCGGATCCAGTGGAGCAGCTTCCCACGCTGGAAGAGCGCATGGACGACCTCGTCGCGGTCATGGACGCCGCTGGATCGCCGCGCGCCTTCTTGATGGGAATCTCGGAGAGCGGGCCGATGTGCATTCTCTTCGCCGCCACCTATCCGGAGCGAGCGGCCGGACTCGTCCTCTGCAACACCTTCGCGTGCAACGTGCGCTGCGACGATCATCCCTGGGCGATGCCCCGCACGGCCTCCGAGGGCATTCTGCGTTCCATCGACGAGTCGTGGGGCACGGGTATCACCCCCGTGCTGTTCGCCCCGAGCCGCGCCAACGATGAGGCATTCGTCCGCTCCTGGGCGCGTTTCGAGCGTCGTGCCGTCAGCCGGGGCGCGATGCGGAAGATCATCGGCATGCTCCTGGATACCGACGTGCGCCACGTGCTGTCGTCGGTCCGGGTACCGACCTTGGTCGTGCACCGCATCGGCGACCTCGCGACGCGGGTCGAAGGCGGCCGCTATCTCGCCGCCAACATCGCCGGCGCGAAGATGGTCGAGGTCTCCGGCGTCGACCACTTCCCCTGGCTGGGCGACACCAATGCGATTCTCGACGAGGTCGAGCAGTTCGTGACCGGCTTTCGGCGCGCCGCCGAGCCCGACCGCATCCTCGCCACCGTGCTCTTCACCGACATCGTCGACTCGACCCGTCACCTCGCGGCTCAGGGCGATCGCCGCTGGCGCGGAGCTGTTGGCGCAGTTCTACGCCATTTTGCGCGAGGGACTCGAACGCTTTCGTGGCCGCGAGATCAACACCACCGGCGACGGCCTCTTCGCCATCTTCGATGGCCCCGCTCGCGCCATCCGCTGCGCCTGTGCCGCGCGTGACGCCATCGCCGCGCTCGGCATCGCGATGCGCGCCGGCCTGCACACCGGCGAGTGCGAGGTGCAGGGAGACAAGGTCAGCGGCATCGCCGTCCACATGGGAGCCCGCGTCTGCGGAGCCGCGGAGCCCAATCAGGTGCTGGTGTCGAGTACGGTGAAGGACTTGGTGGCGGGATCCGGCTTGCGCTTTCAGGACCAGGGCGCACATGAGCTGAAAGGCATTCCGGACACCTGGCGCTTGTACGCCTCTGTCCACTCGTAGCGCGTTCGGCAGCCTCTGCCGACTCGCCGCCGAGGGTCACATCATCGCCAGCTCGAGTTGGTCAGCCTTCCCGGCGCATCGCGCGATACGCGACCTTGTCTCGAGCCTCTCGATTACCGCGCCGGCGAAGTCGACGCCTTCGAGCTTCCTGGCCGAGCCCAGCCCGCCGGGCGAGAACACGTTGATCTCCATGATCTTGTCACCGACGACGTCGAGGCCGGCGAGGAACATCCCGTCGCGGGTGAGCTTGGGCGGACGATCTCGGCGAGCGCGAGCATCTCGTCGGTGACCTCGGCCTTGTCCATCGACCCGCCGACGTGGACGTTGGAGCGGTCGTCTCCTTTCGGCGGTGAGACGCCGGAAGGCGGCATACCTTCCATCGACAACTGAGCGGTACGCCGTTCATGAGGAACAGCCGGGTATCGCCGTTTTTGGCCGCGCGGCAGATCTCCTGCGCGATCACGTAGCCGTCGCGCGAGACCGCCTCGATCATCTGGTTGAAGTTGCCGATCTCGGATCGGTTTGACGACGAACACGTTGGTGCCCCCGGACCCTTGCAAGGGCTTGAGCACTGCGCGGCCCCCTTCGTCCTCGACGAAGCTCGAACATCTTCGGCCGTTTCGCGAAATCAAAGCGCGCGGTCGAACCTGGCTCGGGAACTGCTCGAGATACATCTTGTTGATTGCGGTTGCGAGCGAGGCCGGGTCGTTGAAGACGATGACGCCGGCGGCGGGCGGCGCGCAGGCCGAATATGTAGCCGGCGTTTTGCGCCCACGGCCGGTCGAGATCTTCCGCCGGATCGTTGCGCAGGAGCAACACGTCGAGCTCGTCGACGTCGATTCGCTCGACCCGCGCTTCGTCGCCCTGGACCTCGGCCAGGTATGTCTTGGTCGACCGATAGGACTTACGCGGCGCCGCTCGCGCCCACGCCCTGCAGGCGGTCGTCCGGATCGGATCGCGAAGTCGCCGACGCCCATCAGCCAGGCCTCGTGCCCCGGTCGAGGGCCGTCTTCCCGAGCCGGGTGGTAGTGTAGCCGGGCCTCCTCGGTCGCGACGTCGTTGACAGACCAGACCGACCTTCATGTGCTCCGTCCTGTCGGTCGATTGACCAGGTCGAGGGGACGGGTCCTGCCGGCGCGCACGCGGGCGAGGCGGTCCGCGGCGTCGGCCCCCTCGAGCCAGCGCGGC
>CAWJUT010000021.1:0-107861 GCA_963846105.1 uncultured delta proteobacterium | reverse complement strand
CTACTGAGCGAAGGACGGTGCGGAGTCAATATCGGCGTGCGCCGCGACGCTGTACGGCCGGGGTCGAAGCGCGCCGTCGCGAGCGAGCGCAGGTCGCCGTCGGGCGACGGCTCGAAGCCCGCGAGCGCACGGCTCTTCACGACGACGTTCTCCTGCCACCAGAGCGGCACCACCGGCAGGTCCTCGGCGGCGAGGCGCTGTACCTCGCGTAGAGCCGGCGGCGCTCGGCGCGGTCCTCGGTGGCGCGCGCCGCGGCAGCAGCGCGTCCATCTCGGGGTTGGCGTACGCTCCGCGGTTGACGCCGGCGGGCGGCCGCATCGTCGAGTGGAAGATCCGGTAGTAGACGTCGGGATCGCTGACGCCCACCCAGGCGAGGGCGTAGAGCTCGAAGTTGCCGCGCCGAACGTCGTCGTAGAAGGTCGCCCACTCGTAGCTCCGGACGTCGAGCCCGAGGCCGAGCCGCGGCGAGGTCGTGCTGGAAGACCTCGGCGATCCGCCGCCGGAGCTCGACGGTCGAGGTCTTGTAGGAGAAGCGACGGAGCGCGGCGTCGGCGTCGGGGCCGAGGCCGGCTCGCGCGAGCAGCCCGGCCGCGCGCTCGGGATCGTAGGGGTAGCGTGCGACGTCGCCCTCGTAGGCCCAGTGCGCCGGTGGCAGCAGGCCCGTCGCCGGCCGCGCCGTGTCGCGCACAGGTGGTGGACGACGCCTCACGGTCGATGCCGTGGCGATCGCCTGCCGCACGCGCGGTCGGCGAGCCGGCGGTCGCGGAAGTTCAGGCCGAGGTACTGAAAGGTGGTGCCGGGCGAGATCACGAGCTCGAGCTCGGGACGGGCGGCGAGCCACGGCAGCACGTCGGGATCGAGGGCGTTCTGCGACCAGGTGGACGCCGCCGCTCGCGAGCTCGAGGGCCCGCACCACCCCGTCCGGCACCACCCGGAACCGCAGGCGGGCGAGCGGGGCGCCGTCCAGGGCCCGGCGTGCGGCACGAGATCGATCCCGCCGCCGTCGAGGAGTCGCGGCGACGCGGAACGGACCGCTGCCGACGACCTCCACGGGCGGATCTGGCCCGCGCGCGCGAGCCGCGCGGGCAAGACGCCGAGGTTCGTGGTCTCGAGAAAGGGCGCCGCGACCTCGCGCAGCCGGAACACCACCGTCGCGGCATCGGGCGTCTCGATCGCGGCGATCGCGGCGAGCGCCTCGCGCTTCGGCGAGCCGAGCGCCGGGTCCAGGACCGAGCGGTAGGTCGCGGCGACGTCGGCGGCCGTGACCGGGCGCGCCGTCCGAGAAGCGCGCGCCAGGGCGGAGCGTGAACTGGTACTCGAGCGGCGCGGGCTGCGCGCCAGTCGGCGAGCGCCGGGACCGGCTCGCCGGGGGCGTCGCGGGCGGTGAGCCCGTCGGTCACCAGCGCCGACACCAGCGACGAGTTGGCGTCGGTCGTGAAGCGCGGGTCGAGCACCGCGGGCGCGCTCTCGAGCGCGACGACCACGTGTCCGGCGGCGGCGGCGTCGGCGCGTGGCAACATGGCAAAGCGCAGAGCAGGACGCTCACGAGCGCGCGTCGCACGCGCCGCCGAATCCGACGCCGTCGTAGCCGCGCACGCGAAACTACGTTGACACTTTTTTCGCGCGTGCCATACGATGCCGATCGTGACGGTGAGCGAGGAGCAATCGGCGTGATCGGTGTCCGTAGCCTGCGCTCGCTCGGCTCGTCGCCGCGCTGCTCGCGCTCGGCCGCGCTGCCGCGCGCGCGCCGGCGATGCGTCGCCGCAGTTTCCCGAGCCCGGCGCGCTCCGCACCCCGGTCGAGTTCTGGAAGAAGATCTTCGCCGTCTACTCCGAGCACCAGATCGTCGTCCACGACACCGAGAACCTCGGCCGCGTCTACAGCGTGCTCGACTTCCGCGACCGTGCCGCGCCGGGGAGAGCGCGATCGTGCTCGAGCATCGCCGAAGCGCGACGCCGATCGGCCGAGAGAAGGAGCGCATCCGCGGGGCTGCTCCTCGCGTCTCGACGCGCGCGCCAGGGCAACGACCGGCGGCCTCGACGACGAGGAGCGGAAGGTATGGGACCTCTTCGGCAAAGACAAGGATCCGCGCCGCTTCTGCGGCCGCCGAGGCCGACGCGCATCCGCACCCAGCGCGGCCTGCGCGAGCGCTTCGCGGAGGGCGTGCGCATCTCGCGCCGCTACCTCGCCGAGATGGAGGAGATCTTCCGTGCGCGAGGGTCTGCCGACCGAGCTGACCCGCCTGCCGCTCGTCGAGTCGTGCTTCGACATCGAGGCGTACTCGAAGGTGGGCGCGGCCGGCATCTGGCAGTTCATGCCGTCGACCGGGCGGAGCTACATGCGATCGGCGGCGTCGTCGACGAGCGCCGCGATCCGCTGCGCGCGACCCGCGGCGCGGCGCGCATCTGAAGGAGAACTACGAGGTGCTCGGCACCTGGCCGCTCGCGATCACGGCCTACAACCACGGCCGCGCCGGCATCGCGCCGCGCCGTCGCCGAGACCGGCACGACCGACATCGGCGCCATCATGAAGCGCTACCGCGGTCCGCTCTTCGGGTTCGCGTCGCGGAACTTCTACGCCGAGTTCCTCGCCGCGCTCGACGTCGAGCGCGGAGTACAAGGACGCACTTCGGCGAGCTCCAGTTCGACGCGCCCTTCGTCGGCGACGAGATCCAGCTTTCCGAGGCGCTCGCCGGGCCAGGTCGGCGGCGAGCTGCGCCGACGTCCCGCCCGAGCAGCTCGCCGCGCTGAACCCCGCGGTCGACAGCGCCGTCTTCCTCGGCGGCGGCAACATCCCGCGCGGCTATCTGCTGCGCGTCCCGCAGGGCACCGCGGGCGCCTTTCAGCAGCGGCTCGCGCAGATCGCGCCGACGCGCGCGTGGTCGCGGTTCCGCGCGGCGCGCAAGGGCCGCGCGACCCGCGTCGCGTCCGCAAGGGCGCGGTGCGGAAGAGCGCCGGGCAAGGTCGCAGAAGCTACCGCACGCACCGGGTCGGGAAGGGGCAGACGCTCTCGGACATCGCCGAGCGCTACCGCGTTTCGGTGCAGCGTCTGAGAGCGCCAACCGCCTGCGCGGCACGACCGTGAAGCCGGGGCAGGTCCTGAAGATCCCCGCCGGCTGAGCTAGGCGGCGTTCGCCACGGCGCTGCTCGGAACCGTGAGCGTGAAGGTGGAGCCGCCGCCCGGGACGCTGGTCACGGTGACCGTTCCATTCAGGAGGTCGGTGAGCTGGCGGACGATCGCCAGGCCGAGACCGATGCCGCCGCCGCCCTCGCCTCCGTGTGAGAGCTGCTCGAACGCCGTGAAGATGCGCTCTTGCGCCGCCGGCGGGATGCCGCAGCCGGTGTCGCTCACCTGGAAACTGATCCAATCGCGCTCCTGCTGCGCGCGGATCGTGATGCGTCCGCGGCGCGTGAATTTGGCGGCGTCGCCGGCGAGGTTGTTCAGGATCTCGCCAGCAAGCGCATCCGATCGGAGCGACAGGAGCCGACGCTGCACTGGTACGACCACCTCGACCGGCTTGTCGCGCAGCAAGCGGCGCGTGCCTTCCGCCACCTCGTCGAGGAGAGCCGGCACCGAGATCTCCCGGACGGTGAGCTCGGTCTTGGCGCAGGTGAGACGCGAGAGATCGAGCAGGTCGCGGACCAGGGCCTCGGAGCGAGACGGCGCAGTCTCGGATGCGGGCAGTGTCACGGACCGTCGGCTCGTCGTCGGTCGCTTCGAGCAGGATGTCGGTGTAGCCGACGATCACGTTGATCGGTGTCCGCAGCTCGTGTGAGACGTTGGCGACCAGACGCGAGCGCATGTGGACCGCGTTCTCGGCGCGCGCGAGGGCCAGGCGGAGCTGGTCGTGCGCCTCGCGGAGAATGGACTCTCGCGTCGAGGCTTCCGAACGAAAGCGCTCCTGGGTGATGCCGAGGCTCGAGAGCGTCATCACGAAGATGAAGGAGACGAAGACGTAGAACCAGGGAAGCGAGACTGGAACCCCCCAGGCGAGAATCGCGAAGTAGCCGGCTGCGCACACGGTGCCGAAGACGATCTGGTGCCCGGCCGCGAACGGCAGCGTTGCTGGCACCGCCGAGACGAGGCAGATGAGCGCGGCCATCGCCAGCGTCGCGTCGCCATTCACCAACGGGTAGTAGCCAGCGATGCAAAGACCGAGGAGGGCGGCCCAGGCGGTGGCAATCGCTCGCGCGTGCGCCTGCCAGTACCACGCTGCGACATACGCCATGGCGGAGACCACGAGCTCGAGGGCGTAGACGGCGAGATAAGGCACCAGCCGTCCCGGAAAGTAGTACAGCTCGATCGGGAGCGCGCCGCCGAGGAAGGCCGCCATCACCGACATGGCGAGCGGCAAGCGCTGCAGGGCCAGCCTCTCAGCGCCCCCCCCCCCCCGCTGGCACCTCACGGTTGCTCTGCAACCTTCCTGCGCATTGCGATCCTCTCGTTGGTTAGGGGCTGGGCAAGCTTGAGCGAATGCCGTAGCGGTAATAGGGTACCGAAAGCGCATGCCGTATCATCCCGTGTATCTCGATCTGCGCGGCCGGTCCTGTGTGGTCCTGGGGGGCGGTGATGTGGCAGACCCGCAAAGCGGAGAGCCTGCTCGCCGGCCGGTGCCCGGGTCACGGTGGTGAGCGCCCGCAGCCGACGCCGCGCGCTCGCGGCGCTCGCCGACACCCACGAGATCGGTCCACCATCCGCGCCGTACCGGCGCGGCGACCTCGCCGGCGCCTGGCTCGCGTATGCCGCCACGCGGCGACGAGCGCCGTGCACGCCGAGATCGCCGCCGAGGCCGCCGAGGCGCGCGTCTTCCTGAACGTCGTCGATCGTCCGCAGCTCTGCAGCTTCATCGTGCCGGCGATCGTCGCGCCGCGGATCCGGTGTCGATCGCCGTCTCGACGGGCGGGGCGAGCCCGGCGCTCGCGAAGCGCTCGCTGCGCGAGCTCGCCGAGAGACGATCGGCCCCGGAGTGGGGCCTCGCCGCCGCGCGTCGCTCGGCACGCTCCGGCCGCTGGCCTCGGAGGCGCTCGATCTGGCGGCGCGGCGCGCGCGACTTCACGGCGCTCGCTCGCGACGCCGCTGCTGGACGGCGCTCCGCGCGCGGCGACGCCGCGCGGGTCGACGCGCTGCTCGCCGAGCACGTCGGTCCCGGCACGACGCTCGCGGCTCTCGGCGTGCGCTCGATCGCGGTGGCACGCTGACACGATGGATCTCGGCTCCTCAAGATCGCGCACCGTGCGCTGATGGAGCTCCCGCTCGCTCAAGTCGCGCTCGTCGCCTACCGTGCTCGCCTCCGGTGCGCTCTGGCTCTCGCTCCTGACGTTGCGGCGCCGCCGCGACGCTCGGGTGTCGCGCTCCGCTGGCGGCGTTCGCTGGCGCACGGCGGGAGCATCCTCGCGCGCTCGTTCGCCGCCGGCCATCCGCCGTTACGACCGAGTACGAGGCGCTCTCGTTCCTCGCGTGGCTGATCGTCGGCGTCTACCTCGGCGTGCAGTCCGCTATCAGCTGCCGGCGTCGGCGCGGTGGTGGCCCGCTCGCCTTCCTGCTGACGCTGCGCTCGTTCGCGTTCTACAGCGGCGTGCGCGAGCTGCCGCCGGACCTGCAGCAGCGCCTGGCTGCCGGTGCACGTCGCGCTCGGCGTTCCTCGGCAACGCCATCTTCGCGCTCGCCTTCTGCGTGAGCCTCGTCTACCTGCTGCAGGAGCGGCAGCTGAAGGCCAAGCGGCGCGGCTCGCTGCTGCGGCGCCTGCCGTCGCTCGAGACGCTCGACGAGCTCAACTACCGCTGCTCGCCTGGGGCTTCGCGCTGCTCACGCTCGGCATCGTCACCGGCGTCGCTCTGGCCAAGGCGACGTGGGGCGCGTTCTGGTCGTGGGAGCCGGTGCAGATCTTCTCGCTGATCGCCTGGCTGCTCTACGCCGTCTGCTGCAGGCGCGCATGGTGCGGGCTGGCGCGGGCGGCGGGCCGCGACGCTCGACGATCGTCGGCTTCGCGCTGCTCGTCGTCTCGTTCGTGTTCGGCCACGTGCTCTTCCCGGGCAAGCACGGGGGGACGCTTCGACTGATGCAGCGCGCGACCTCCTCATCGTCGGGCTGAACCACCGCACCGCGCCGGTCGAGCGTGCGCGAGCGGCTGGCGCTTCGCCGACGAGCGGCTCGACGACGGCGCTCGCGCGGCTCGCGAGCGTCGACGGGCGTCGACGAGGCGGCGATCGTCTCGCACCTGCAACCGCGTCGAGGTGGTCGCCTGCGGCGACGCGCCGGCGACCGCGGTCGCCGACGGCATCGTCGGCGTTCCTCGCGCGCGAGCGCGGCGTCGCGCGCGACGATCTCGCGCCGCACCTCTACGTCGTACGCGGGCCGCGACGCGGTCCGCCATCTGTTCCGCGTCGCCGTCGAGCCTCGACTCGATGGTCGTCGGCGAGCCGCAGATCCTCGGGCAGATGAAGGAGCTCTACGCGCCGCGCGGCCGAGCGTCGGCGCCTCGGGCGCGGTCCTGCACCGCTGCGTTCCACAAGGTCGTTCTCGGTCGCCAAGCGCGTGCGCACCGAGACCGGCATCGCCGGGCAAGGCGGTGTCGGTCAGCTCGGCGGCGGTCGAGCTCGCGCGCACGATCTTCGACCGCCTCGAGGACAAGACCGCGATGCTGATCGGCGCCGGCAAGATGGGCGAGCTGGCGGCGCGCCACCTGCTCGCGCAGCGGCGTCGGCGGCATGATCGTCACCAACCGCACCTTCGACCGCGCCGTCGAGCTGGCGCGCGAGTTCGACGGCACGCCGGTGCCGTTCGAGCGCTTCGCCGAGTACCTGCCGCTCGCCGACATCGTGATCGGCTCGACGGGCGCGGCCGACTACCTGCTCGGGCCTGCGGTCGTGCACGAGGCGCTGCGCGAGCGCAAGCAGCGGCCGATGTTCTTCATCGACCTGGCCGTGCCGCGCAACTTCGATCCCGCGCATCAACGCGCTCGACAACGTCTACCTCTACGACATCGACGACCTCGGCGGCGGCGGTCGCCGAGCAACCGCGACGAGCGCGAACGCGAGGCGCGCGAGGCGGAGGCGATCGTCGACGAGCGAGGTCGAGGCGCTTCTGGCGCTGGCTCGCGCACCTCGACGTCGTGCCGACCATCGTCGCGCTGCGCGAGAAGGTCGAGGCCATCCGCCGCGCCGAGCTGCGAGAAGACGCTCGCGTCGCTGCAGGACCTGGCGCCGCGCGCAGCGCGCAGCGCCTCGACGCGCTGACCGACGTCGATCGTCAACAAGATCCTGCACGCGCCGCTCTCGCGCTGAAGCAGGCGGGACGAGCGGAGCGAGGCGTTCTACGTCGACGCGGCGCGCCGCCTGTTCGACCTCGAGCGCCCGACGGACGAGTCGTGAGCGCCGCTCTGCGCATCGGCACGCGCGGCAGCGCGCTCGCGCTCGCGCAGGCGCGACATGGTTGCCGCGGACGCTCGAGCGGCGCGGCCCCGGCTCGCGTCGAGCTGGTGATGATCCGCACCTCCGGCGATCGCCTTGCGCGGCGTGCCGCTCAGCGCTCGGCGGCGAAGGGGCTGTTCGTCAAGGAGATCGAGGAGGCGCTGCTCGCGCGGCGCGATCGATCTCGCCGTGCACTCGCTGAAGGACCTGCCCGCGCTGTTGCCGGAGGGCCTGGTGTTCGCGGCGGTGCCGCCGCGCGAGGACGCGCGCGACGTGCTGTCGTCGGCGACGGGCTCGCGGTGCGGCATCGCCGGCGCTGCCGCGCGCGGCGCGCCGCGTCGGCACGTCGAGCAGCCTGCCGGCGCGCGCGCGCCTCGAGCTGCGCGCGCGCGCGCCCGCGACCTCGACGGTGCGTCGCCGAGCTGCGCGGCAACGTCGACACGCGGCTCCGCAAGCTCGCGGCCGGCGAGGTCGACGCGCTGGTGCTCGCCGCCGCCGGCCTCGACCGGCTCGGCGTCGCGCCCGCGGGCGCCGTCGCCGCTCGCGCCCGACGGAGTTCCTGCCGGCGATCGGCCAGGGCGCGCTGGCGCTCGAGTCGCGGCGCGGACGACGCGGCCATCCGCGCCGTCGTGGCGGCCCTCGACGACCCGCCGACGGCGGTCGCGGTCGCGGCGGAGCGCGCCTTCCTGGCGGCGGTCGGCGGCGACTGCCAGACGCCGCTCGCCGCGCACGCGACGGTCGTCGGCCGGTCGCGTGTGCGCTGCGGGCGCTGGTCGCGCGAATCGACGGCAGCGCGCATCATTGCGCGACGAGCTGGAAGACGCCGTGGAGCGTGCGGCGGACGCTCGGCGCGCGACTGGCGGAGCGCCTCCTGGCGCGCGGTGCGGCCGGGATCATCGCTCGCGCACGATCCCGGAGCCGCGTATGAGCGCCGGGTCACGCGGCCGCGTCACCTGGTCGGGGCCGGGCCCGGCGAGCCCGGCCTTCTCACGCTGCGCGGCCGGCGCTGCCTCGAGGAGCGCCGACGTCGTCGTCTACGACTACCTCGTCGAACCCCGCGCTGCTCGCCTACGCGCGGCCGACGCCGAGCTCATCTTCGTCGGCAAGCACGGCAGCGGCGTGCGGCTCGACGCAGGAGGAGATCATCGGCGCATCGTGCTCGACCGCGCGCGCGCCGGCAAATGGGTCGTCCGCCTCAAAGGCGGCGACCCGTTCGTCTTCGGGCGCGGCGGCGAGGAGGCGCTCGAGTGCGTGCGCGCCGGCATCCCGTTCGAGGTCGTCCCGGGTGTGACCTCGGCGGTGGCCGCGCCCGCCTATGCCGGCATCCCGCTCACCCATCGCGACCTGGCGTCGTCGGTGACCTTCGTCACCGGCCACGAGGCCGAGAAGCCCGCGGGCGCGTCCCCCCTGCCATGGGAGGCGCTCGCGCGCCAGGGCGGCACGCTCGTGCTCTACATGAGCGTCCTCCAGCTCGAGGCGAATCTGCGCTCGCTGATCGCAGCCGGCCTCGCCCCCGACACGCCGGCCGCGGCCGTGCGCTGGGGCACGACGGCCGAGCAGGAGGTGATCGTGGGAACGGCGGCGACGCTGCCCGGTCTCGCCGCGGCCCGTCACTTGCGGCCGCCGGCGGTGGTGGTCGTCGGCGACGTCGTGCGTCTGGCGGGCGATCTCGCATGGTATCAGCACCGCCCCCTCTTCGGCCGCCGCATCGTGGTGACACGCGCCGCGCGCGCAAGCGGGCGCCTTCGCGGCGCTGCTCGAGGACGCCGGCGCCGAGGTGATTGCGCTCCCCACGATCGCGATCGTGCCGCCCGAGCGCTGGGACGCGGTCGATCGGGCGCTCGCGCACCTGCGCGACTACGCCTGGCTCGTGCTCACCAGCCAGAACGGCGTCGACGCGTTCTTCGAGCGCCTGCGTACCGTCGGTCGCGACGTGCGCGAGCTTGCCGGCGTCGCGATCGCGGCGATCGGCCCGCAGACCAGGGCGGCGATCGAGGCGCGCGGCTTGCGCGTCGCCCTGACGCCTGACGAGTACCGCGCCGAGGCGGTGGCCGACGCGCTCGAAGCGAGTGGTGTCGCCGGGCGCCGCGTGCTCCTCGCGCGTGCCGCCGCGGCGCGTCACCATACTGCCCGAGCGCCTCCGTGCCGCCGGCGCCGCGGTCGACGACGTGGCGATCTATCGAACGGTGGTGCCGCCCGAAGCGGCGGCAGCGCCGGCGCTGTTCGCGGGCGACCGGCGTCCCGACGTCGTCACCTTCACGAGCTCGAGCACCGTGACCAACTTCGCGCGGCTGTTTCCCAACCAGGATCTGCCGCGCTTGCTCGACGGCGTCGCGATCGGCTGCATCGGACCCATCACCGCGGCGACCGCTCGCGCCCTCGGCTTGCGCGTCGCCATCGAGCCGGAGAGCTACACCATTCCGGCTTTCGCGGCGGCGATCGTCCGCCACTTCGCGGCGCGCTGAGCCTTCGCGCGCGGGCCGAGCGTCCGACACGCAGCGTCTCTCCAACGGAACACTCGCCAGGGCCCCATTTCCTTGACGTGCGGAGATTCCCTGGCCCTGGCGTTGGGCTCTTGCTATGCGAGCGCCTGGCTCGCCGCCGTACGGGTACCATCGTGCCCCAGCGTCTCGTCCCATACTTCACGCGCCGCCTGGCGCCGGTCTCCGATCTCGCGATCGTCTCCTCCACCCGCATGAGCGAGGGATTCTCGCAGGAGACGTTCCGCGTCGACCTGAAATGGCGGAGCGATATCGAGCACGCGCGCTCGTTCATCGTGCGCCGTGAGCCGCCGGCCGGTCTTCTCGAGCCGTACGATACCGAGTCGGAGTTCCGCGTGCTGCAAGCGCTCGCCGACACCCCGGTGCGGGCGCCGCGTGTCTACTGGTACGAGCGCGATCCCACCATCTTCGAGCGTCCCTTCTACGTGATGGAGCACGTCGCCGGTACGGTGCCGCTGCCGGTGATGGTGGACGGGAAGCCGGTGTTCAGCGACGCCGAGCGCGCCCGGCTCGGCGAGGACTTCGTCGCCAACCTGGCGGCGCTGCACGCCGTCGATTGGCGACACGCCGGACTCGACTTCCTCGGCGTGCCGCCGCCGGGGAGCGGCGCGGCGGCGCGCGAGCTCGATCGTTGGGAGGGCTACATCACGCGCGCCGCTTCGCCACCGCGGCCGCTGCTCACCGACGCGCTCCTCTGGCTGCGGCGCTCGCTGCCGACCTGCGACGCGCCCGCGCTCATACACGGCGACTACCGGACCGGCAACTTCCTGGTCGCCGACGGCCATCTCGCCGCCATGCTCGACTGGGAGATGGTGCACCTCGGCGATCCCATGGAAGATCTCGGCTGGGTGTGCATGATGCTCTGGCGCGGGGAGTCGCCGTACATGTGCCATCTGCTCGAGCGCGAGGAGCTCTACAGCCGCTACGAGACGCTCAGCCGGCGCCCGGTGGACCGTGCCCGCGTCCATTTCTACGAGGTACTGGCGACCGTGAAGATGGCGGCGATCATGTTGACCGGCATTCGCGCCTGGCGCGAGGGCCGGACGCGCGACCTGCGCATGGCGCTCTTCGATCACCAGTGGGCCTACATGGCGACGGCGATCGCACAGACGATGGGGTACCTATGATGCGACTTCCCCCGGAGACGATTCTCGCCGGCGTCTCGAGCACCCTCGAGCACGACGTGCTTCCCGCCCTCTCCGACCGCTCGGCGCGCGGCTTGATCTTCGCGGCGCTCGAGGTGCTGGCGAACGTCAAGGACCTCGTCGAGTGGAAGACGGATCTCCGCGACGAGGAGAACGCGAGCGCCGCGGACGCGCTCGCTCATGCGGCACGGGCGCTCGGCGACGCCGGTCTCGCCGCGATGTCGTCGGCGCTCACCGACGCGCGGGCGAGCGCGCTCGCCGAGGTCGACCGCGAGGCCAGCGGCCGCGCGCTCGACGCCGCGCTCGAGCGTGCGCTCGAGATCGTCGATCGCGAGCGTGCGCGGCCGGGGGTCGAGGCGGCAGCGGCCGCGCTCCGCACCCACCTCGTCAATCAGACGCTGCGGGACGTCATGCGGGTGCAGCGCCCGCTCCTGAACCGCATCTCACAAGGATAACCCATGAAGCACATGATCACGCCGGCGGACGATCGGCGACACACCCCGGGCGCCAACGCCAAGCCGCTCTGGAACGAGTCGTGGTGGTTCCCGTTCTACGATCCCGCGACCCGCCTCGGCGTCGTGACCCGCATCGGTTTGTTGCCCCGTCAGGGAATCGCCAATCTCTGGTTTCTGGTGACGCGCGACGGCGTGCTCCTGCACGACGCCACCCGGCTCAGTCTGCCGTTGCCAGCCGGAGACATCGATAGCGATCTCTCGGTCGGCTCGCTCAGCTACCGCTGTGACGAGCCGCTCACACGCTGGCGCCTGCGCTTCGCCGACCCGCGGGTGACGATGGACGTCGTCTGGGAGGCCTTCTCGCCGGTGCATCAGTGGCCGTTTCCCCCCGAGAGCAGCGTCGAGGACGTGCCGCGTCACATCGAGCAGTCAGGTTGGGTACGGGGTGTGGTCACGATCGGGGACGAGCAGGTGAAGCTCGAGCGCGCGTACGGCCACCGCGATCATTCCTGGGGCGGCGAGCGCGATTGGGCCAAGATGCACCACTGGTTCTACACCTCGGGGGAGCTCGGGCCCGACCTCTCGTTCAACGCCGTCAAGGTGTGGTTCGCGCCCGACGCGTTCATCACGGTGGGGTGCCTGTGGGATGGTCGCGAGACGATGCACGCCGGCGCGCTCGACGTCACCTGCGCGATCGACGCTGCCCATCGGCATACCAGCGGCGTCGTCACGCTGCGCGACGCGAGCGGTCGCGACTGGCGCTTCGAGGGCACCGTGCTCGCGCACGGGCCGGTCACGATCGGGCCGACGCGCGTCGACGACGCGATCACCGAGTGGCGAAGCGGGGAGCGCACCGGCTACGGCATCATCGAGTACGGCCGGCAGGAATAGCTCCCCTCGCCGATCGCGCCGTCGATCGCAGCGTGGGGGCGGGGGAAGGAATCGCGGCGGCGTTTCAGGGAAGCAGCGCCGCCGCCGCCTGCGCGGCGCCCAGCAGCGCCGTCCGTGGATTCAGAATGACGTGCACCGGAATCTCGGCCATGAGGCCGGCATAGCGTCCCTTGGCCGTGAACGCCCGCATGAAGGCGCCCGACATCATCTTCGGCAGCAGCTTGGTGACGATCCCGCCGCCGACGTAGACCCCGCCGGTCGCCATCACCGTGAGCGCGAGGTTGCCGGCCTGCGCGCCATAGATGTCGATGAACATCTCGACCGCTTCCACGCACGTCGCGCACGTGCCCGCGATCGCCCGCTTCGCCGATCACGGCGCCCGGATCCTCGTGCTGGAGACGCGCGCGCACGGCCGGCGCCACGGGCCGGTGAAGTCCCTCGTCGAGGAAGCGCAGGAGATTCGCGAGTCCGGGTCCGGAAACGATGCGCTCGTAGGAGACGCGCGGGTAGAGTGTCTGCAGGAAGCGCAGCAGGGCGACCTCACGATCGTCGCGGGGCGCGAAGTCGGTGTGACCGCCCTCGGTCGCGGCGGGCTCGTGCCTCCGGCCGTCCCAGTGGAGGAACGCCTGGCCGAGGCCGGTCCCAGCGGCGATGACTGCCCGGTTGCCGGGTCGCTCGACGCCGCGATTCAGCGTCGCGAGGTCGCTGGCAGCGAGGTGCAGGGCGCCGTGCGCGGTTGCCTCGAGGTCGTTCAGGAGGCGGACCGGTGCGCCGCCGAGCCGGCGTCCGAGGCTCGCGGCCTCGACGCGCCAGGGAAGATTGGTGGTGGCGACGACGTCACTGACGATCGGACCGGCGATGCCGAACGCTGCGGCGCCGATGGATCGTGCTCGGCTCCCGGCGTGCCGCCGCCGCTCCTGCGCCGGCGCGCATGAACTCGTCGACCACTTCCTCGAGGCCGCCGAAGCGTGGGCTCGGAAAGGACGCGTCCCGCAGGCATACCAGGGTCTGGCCGGCACCGACCTCATAGAGCGCCAGGCTGGTCTTGGTGCCGCCGATGTCACCCGCGAGGACGACGTCTGCCATCAGGGTTACCGGCGACCTCGCGTGGCCGTCACCGCTAGCGCGCCGCCGCTCGCCTCGCGCGCCTGCGGCCGCGCGTCGCCTGCGCGCGGCGCGTCCGGGTCTTCTTGCCTTTGCGGGCGGCCGTCTTCTTGCGGGTGCGCACCGTCGCCAGCAGCGCACGCAGACCGGCGTCGACGTCGTGGCCGAGCGCGACACGCATCACGCGCCGGCCGCGAGCCGCGAGCGCCTGATAGTCGCCGAGCGCCTGCGCCGCCTTGAGCACGCTGAACGAGTAGGGCTCACCGGGTACGGGCGCGTCGGTGGCGTCGCTGCAGGTGAGCTGGACGATCACGCCGTTGGCGGCGCCGCCCTTGTGGAGCTGCCCGGTCGAATGCTGAAAGCGTGGACCATAGCCGACCGTGGTCGCGACACGCAGGCGGTCGCGCAGGGCCGCCTGCAACTCCTGGAGGAGCTGGTCGCGTTTCGGTGTGCCGGCCACGTAGGCGACGAGCGCGACGTAGTCGCGGGCCCGCACCGAGCCGAGGTGCGTACGGAGACGCGCGCCGAAATCGGGCGCGTCCACGGTGATGGCTTCGCCCAGGTCGGGCAGGGCGCCGTTGGAAGCATAGCCCGCGAGGAGTCGTCCGGTGTTGTCCTTCGACTCCTGGACGTTCGGTTGATCGAACGGGTTGACCTCCATCAACCGACAGGCGATCGCGACCGCGATCTCCCAACGCAACATCTCGGCGCCGAGATCGTAGGCTATCCTTGAGACCGAGCGTGATGACCGGATGTCCGGCGCGCGCCAGGGCCGTCACCGCACGGTCGTGTTTGGCGCCGAGACGGACGTACACGAACAGGCGGTCCTGGCCGTAGACGCGCGGCGGTCCGACGGGCTCGCCAGTGACCGGGACGATGCCGGAGCCTTCCTTGCCCGTCGATTCGGCGACCAGCTGCTCGATCCAGCACCCGAGACTGGCGAGCCGATCCGACGCGATGATCGTCAGCTTGTCGCGCCCGCGCTTGGCGAGCGCGCCGAGCACGGCGCCGAGAAAGAGCCCGGGATTCTGCGGCGCCGCGACGACGGCGCTCGAAGCACGCCGCATGCGCTCGCTGCGTGCCAGCAGCTTCTGCGAGATCGACCCCCAGCAGAGCCGCCGGTACCAGGCCGAAATACGAAAGCGCCGAGAAGCGGCCGCCGATCCCGGGTGGATTGAGGAACACGCGGCGGAACTGGTGCTGGCGCGCGTGCGCTTCCAGCGACGTTCCGGCGTCGGTGATGGCGACGAAGTGCTCGCCGCTGCGCTCGCCGCGCGTCGCGCGGACGCGATCCGAGAAGAAGCGCAGAAACGCGGTTACCTCGGTGGTGTCGCCCGATTTGGAGGAGATGACGTAGAGCGTGTGCGCCGGGCTCCCCGCCGCTGCCAGCACCGCCGCCGGATCGGTCGAGTCGAGCACCACCAGGTCGAGGAAGCCGCGCGCGACGCCGAAGGTGCGGCGCAGCACTTCGGGGGCGAGTGACGAGCCGCCCATGCCGCAGAGCACGGCACGTGTGAAGCCGGCGTGGCGCACCTCGTCCGCGAACGTCGTGAGCTCGCCGATCCTGGCGCGCATCGACTCGTCGACGTCGAGCCAGTCGAGGCGCTGCAGCGATCAGCGCTTGCGCGGCCGCGTCATCCGGCTTCCACAACGTCGGGTCCTTCTTCCACAGGCGCTCGCCGACGCGGGCGGCGTCGAGGGCGCCGAGCGCCGTCCGCACCGTCCGCGCGCCCGCGCCGAGTCGCGCCGCGGTGGTCGCCGCGAACAGCACGGCTTCGCGCCGTGCCGCCACCACCGCCACCAGCGAGTCGAACGATTTCGCGAACGACGCCACACCTTCGACCTCGAGCTGGCGGGTCACTTCGTCCATGCCGATGCCGGCGTCCTCGAGGCGTTGCAGCACGGCCACGGCCTCGTCGAGACGCTGGTCGAGACGGGAAACGGGCTTGCCGTGATCCTTGTACGCGGTGATCGTCGCGGGTGGCAGGGTGTCCACCGTGTCCGGGCCGACGAGCGCCTCGACGTAGTACACGTCGGGGTAGGCGGGATTCTTGGTGGACGTGCTCGCCCAGAGCGGGCGCTGCTTGCGGCCGCCGCGCCGCTCGAGCTCGCGGAAGCGGTCGCTGTCGAACGTGCGCCGGAACTCGGCGTACGCGAGCTTGGCGTTGGCGATCGCAGCCTGGCCCTGCAGCGGCCGCAGCTGCGCTGCCTGATCGGGACCGGCGACGCGCAGCATCTCGTCGAGCTGCTTGTCGACCGTGGTGTCGACACGGCTCACGAAGAAGCTCGCCACCGAGTTGACGCCGTCGATGCGCTTGCCCTTGCCGACGCGACGGGCGAGGCCGGCGAGATACGCCTCCATCACCTCGCGGTAGCGTTGCAGCGAGAAGATGAGCGTCACGTTGATGTTGAGGCCGTCGGCGATGCATTGCTCGATGGCCGGCACACCCGCGGGTGTCGCCGGGATCTTCACCATGAGATTGGGCCGGTTCACCGCCTTCCACAGGCGGTGCGCCTCCTTGATCGTGGTCTCGGTATCGTGCGCGTACTTGGGGGCGACCTCGATCGAGACCATGCCGTCGCCGCCGGCGGTGCGCTTGAAGACCGGGGCGAACACGTCAGCCGCGTCGCGGATGTCGGTGACCGCGAGCGTGTCGACGATCGCCTCGGCGCTCATGCCGCGGCGCGCGAGGCGGGCGAGCATGTCGTCGTAGTCGGTGCTGCGCGCGATGGCGAGCTCGAAGATGGTGGGGTTCGACGTGAGACCGGTCACGTCACCCGCGGCGACCATCCGCTTGAGCGCCCCCGAGGTGAGGAGCGCGCGGTGGATGTTGTCGTGCCACGGTGACTGTCCGAGTCGCTGCAGCTCAACCAGTGGGTTCCCCATGTGTGCCTCCCCGCAGCGTCCGCGTCGCGCGGCCCCATGATATGCCGAGAAGCGTCTTCCGTCACAAGCGCATCGTGTTAGGCTCCTCCCTCGGAGAACGCATCGGTGGGTTCACGGGATCTGCACGTCTGGTTCGAGTTTGCGAGCACGTACTCGTACCCCGCCGTGAGCAGGGTTGCGGAGGCGGCGCGCCGCGCCAGCGTGCCCTTCGTCTGGAAGCCTTTCTTGCTCGGGCCGATCTTCCAGGCGCAGGGCTGGGACGATTCCCCGTTCAACATCTACCCGGTGAAGGGGCGCTACATGTGGCACGACCTCGCACGTGTATGCGCCAAGCACGGCATCGCCTTCCGCCGTCCGACGCAATTTCCCCGCAACGGCTTGCTGGCGGCGCGGGTCGCCTGTCTCGCCGCCGCCGAGCCCTGGTGCGGTGACTTCGTCCGCGGCGTCTATCACGCGAACTTCGCGGAGGATCGCAACATCGCCGACCCGAGCGTCGTGGCGTCGGTCCTCGACGGCCTCGGCCAGGCGGGTGCTGCCGTCATCGCGCGCGCCCTCGAGCCCGCCAACAAAGAACGCCTGCGCGCCGCCACCGAGGAGGCGCAACGCCTCGGCATCTTCGGCGCTCCCACCTTCGTCGTCGACGGTGAGCTGTTCTGGGGCAACGACCGGCTCGAAGACGCGCTCGCCTGGGCGGCGTCGAAACGATGAGCGTAGTGGGCGGAGGGGCAGGCCAAGCGGGACCCCGACGACGTGCCGCACCTGCGAGCTGGTAACCAACCGGGCCTCGGGCTCAGCCTTTCCAGCGCCGTTCAGGTGGGCTAGGGTCCGGCGCAGTCGCGGCCCGCACGGGCCCGATCGGGAGAAATGTGCGATGCGTGTGATGGCATCCAAGGAGTCGGCAACCGCGCCCGCCGATCTCGCACGGACTCTGTTGTTCCGCTCGCTCGACGACGAGCAGCGCGCACAGGTCCTCGAGCAGGCCGACCTCGTCGAGGTAGCAGCGGGTGAGACCATCGTTGAGGAGGGGAAGCCCGCCGATGAGCTGTTCGTGTTGCTCGCCGGTAGGGCCAACGTACTCGTGCGGGGTGCCGATGGCGAGCTGATCGAGGTCGGCTCGCTCGACCCGGGTGACAGCTTCGGCGAACTCGGCGCGCTGCTACGAGAGCCGCGGGCGGCCACTATCCTGGCCACCGAACCGAGTCGCCTCCTGCGCCTCTCCGATCGAGCCCTGAGCACTCTGTTGGAGCGGATCGGCCCGCTCGGTCTGGCACTGGCGCGCGACCTTGCCCGTCACCTCGAGGAAGCGCTCGGCCAACGCAACGCCTTGCAGGCTGAGAGCGCACCGGACCGCGTGGTGGTGCCGATGCAGGACCTGTCGCGGATGCGCGCGTATCAGGCCCACTACCTCCTGTCGACGATACGCAACCTCGTCAAGCGCAACCGGCTCCTCACCGCCCCGACCTATCCGTCGTACGTCACCGAGTTCAGGATAGGGAAGGACGACGAGCTCCGCTGGTACGAGCTGTTCGGCGTCCCGGCAGGACAGTTGCGGGTGCCGTTCACGTACCACGTCAGCGCCTGGACCCTCTTGCTCATGCAGCTCATCGAGGATCTGGGCGTCAACTTCCGTGATCTGTCGCACCTGCGCTCGAGGATCACCTACCATCCCGATCGTCCGTTTCTCGACACCGAGACCACCTACGGTCTGCAGGTGAACGTGACTGGTACCACCGTGCTCGCCGACGACCGCGTCGCGATCCTCACCGAGACACGAGTGACGGGACGGGGTAGCGACGTCACGCTGAGCGCGAACGACGCGTTCCTGGTCACTGGCGTGGACCGTGCCGTCGTGAAGCGGCTCCGACGGAGTGCGTCGGGGACCGATACCGATGTGGTCGTGCCCGACCTACGCCCGCCGGCGCTTGATCCCAAAGATGGCGCGACCGTCACGATTGCCCTCCGCCTCACCGAGGACATCGGGGCTCGCTACGGACGACTATCGGGGAACCTCAACCCGGTGCATACCACCCGGGCGGCGGCGCGCTTGTTGGGCTTCGCGCGTCCGCACGTGCAACACATGTGCATCGCCAATCTCCTGGTCCGCCACGTGAGTGAGCACCAGGGCGTTCCGCCGCAGCGGCTCGACCTCGTCTTTCTTCGTCCGGTCTACGTCGACCAGACCGTCGAGATCCGCCTCCAGGGCGAGCGGGTCGAGATCGTCGACAGCGAGAACCATCTTCTGGTCGCCGGGGAGCAGTTGGGCCGTGGAGCGGTCAGCACGCGGCCGGCGCCGGCTGCTTCCACCGCGCCCGCAGCGGCGCCGCCCCGCCCGGCCGTCGCGCCCCGACGGCCGCTGCGCGTGGAGCCGGAGGCCTTACGAAGCGTGCTCGAGCCCGACCACCGGGAGCTTCGCGAACGGATCAGGGCGCTGCTCGTCGACGAGCGTTTCGCGCTGCGAGAGGTGCTCCTCGCGACACCTACCGCACGCGCGTGCTCGAGTGGACACGGTTGCTGGCGGCCGAGGGCCTGGGGGCGCTCGCGTATCCCGAGCAATGCGGCGGCAGAAACGACCCCGCCGCCGCGATCGCGGCGTTCGAGACGCTCGCGTTCGGCGACTTGAGCCTGGTGGTAAGTTCGGGGTGCAGTTCGGTTTGTTCGGCGGCGCGATCCTCAATCTCGGCACGGCGGCGCACCACGATCGCTGGCTCCGCGATGTTGGCGGCTCGGCTGCCCGGCTGTTTCGCGCTCACCGAGACCGGCCACGGCTCGGACGCGCGCTCGATCCGCACGACCGCCATGTACGACCCGGCAACCCCGGAGTTCGTCATCAACACCCCCGACGACGATGCCGCAAGGACTACATCGGCAACGCGGCGTGCCACGGCCGCACGGCCGTGCTCTTCGCCCGCTCGTTGTCGCCGGAAAACATCATGGCGTGCACGCATTCCTGGTCCCCGATTCGCACCGAGGACGGCACGCCGCTGCCCGGCGTCCGCATCGGCGACTGCGGCACCAAGATGGGACTGAACGGCGTCGACAATGGCCGCCTCTGGTTCGACAACGTGCGCGTGCCCCGCGACGCGTTGCTCAACCGCTACGGCAACGTCAGCGTCGACGGCCGCTACTCCAGCCCCTCGAGAACCCGTCCGCGCGGTTCTTCACGATGCTCGCGACCTTGGTCCGGGCGCGTCAGCGTCGGGCTGGCCTCGCCCGCGCCAGCAAGTTCGCGCTCGCGGTCGCGGTCCGCTACGCGCTCCGGCGCCGGCAGTTCGGCCGCCGAAGGGCCCGGAGATCCCGCTGCTCGACTACGTGACCCACCAGCGACGGCTGCTGCCGGCGCTGGCGACCACCGTCGCTCTGGACATCGCGATGAGGCGACTCGTCGAGGACTGTCGCCACACCAACGACGCCGACACCCCGCAGCGCGAACGGAGGCGCTCGAAACGCTCGCAGCGGGCCTCAAGGCGATGGCCTCTGGCACGGAACCGCCACGATCCAGGCGCGCCGCGAGGCCTGCGGCGGCGCGGGCTATCTCGCCATAACCGCTTCGCCGCGCTCAAGGCAGACACCGACGTCTTCACGACCTTCGAGGGCGACAACACCGTCCTGCTCCAGCTCGTCGCCAAGACCTGATCACCGACTTCAAGCAGCAGTTCGAGGACATGGACCTGGGCGGCATGGTCCGCTTCGTGATCGGGCCGGTGGTCGCCGCCGTGATCCCGCGCCGCCCAGCCGGCGCCGCGACTCGGCGGCACCTCGCGACCGCGCGTTCCTGCGACAAGCGTTCGCGTTCGCGCGAGGAGCTCCGATCTCGGACCTCGGTCGACGATTGAAACGCGCCATCGATCGCGGCAGCGATCCGCACAGCGCGTTCATGCACCACCAGGATCGGGCTCTCAAGGCGGCAGCGGCCCACGTGGAGCGCGTGACGCTGGAGCGCGTCACGGCCACCGTCGAGGCGTGTGACGACCCGGACGTGCGGGCGGTCCTGACGAGCGTGCGTGACCTCTTCGCCCTCTGGCACCTCGAGCTCGACCGCGGCTGGTTCCTCGAGAACCGCCTGTTTGCGGGCGTGAAGACCAGGCGATCACACGCGAAGTGAACGTGCTGTGCCGCGAGCTGAGACCGGTCGCCGGCGAACTGGTGCAGCGTTCGGCGTCCCCGAGAAGCTGCTCGCGCCGACCATCGCCGGCTGATCCGGGGAGCGACGGCGCAGGCCGCCGCCGTCGCCTGCACCATACGCGACGAGAGCTCCCTCCGCAGGCGGGTCTGCTCTCGCCTGATCCTGACGGTGACGAAAAGGTGCAGGTGCTCGTGCCGGGCACGATGTCGCCGTTGCCGTCCGATTCGTCCGGCGGGGGATTGCACGCGAACGTGTTCAAAGCGGGCGGCGTCCCCTGACAGTCGAAGATGATGCGGGCGAAGGGACCGTTCGGGATCACCACTGGACGGTAAGCTGTCCCATCGTCCTCTCCCGCACCTTCTCCCTCACCTTCTCCGGTACCGTGCCAAGGCGACGAAGGTATCTGTCAGGGCGACTGTCCCGAGGGTCAGATTTGCGCGGATGTCGAGGGTGCCTGCGCGTGTCCGCGATCTCGTCATCGCGGAGGCCTACACGTCCGACGCGGCAGTCATCGAGTTCTCGAACTCCGTGCGCGGCGACGTGAATATCCCGTTCAGGGTCCAGGCGCTGACAGTTGGCCGTCGCGAAGGCCTGCCGCCGGTCGTCGATCGCCTCGACGATCGATTGGACGGCCAGGGCAACGAAGTGGGCAAAGAGTTGTGGCCGGTGCTCCCCGAGTTCCCGGTGTGCAATTGCTTGCCAGGCGGCATCGGCGGCCAATCGACGGTACGGGCGAGTCGTCTCTTCGGGAACAGCATGACCAAGGTCTTCCTCGACGATCGCATGGTGGCGGTCACGACCAGCAATCCGGACGGTACGGTCGACATCCCCTTCCAGATCCCAGCGGACGAGGAAGTCGGGAAGCACCTCATCACTGTCGGAACGTTCGGCACGGCACTGACGGCTGATTGCCCGATCAGAGTCGTGGACTGCAACAATCCACCGACGGACGAGGACCTCGACGGCGACCAGCTGCACAACGTGTGCGACGACGCGGACGCGCCGATGAACATCCGCCGCGCGCGCGTCCGGCGCAGCGACGGCAAGGGCGGCCACATCATCGTGAAGGGTGAGATCCTGCTCGCGTCGCCTGCCGACGCGCTGAACGTAGCCGAGGGTCTGGCCGTTCAGGTCCGGGACGCACTCAATCTCGATGAGATCTTCACCTGGACCGGGGCCGAGTGCCAGCAACGACCGACGAGCGGCAGAATCCGCTGCCGCAACGCCACGGGAGTGATGAAGGGGGCGCTCCGCCCACATGGTTCCGGGCAACGCCTGCGCTTCTCATTCCGGTTCCAGCCCCTGAATCTCCCCGGTCCGGATATGCCCTTCGAGCCCGATCTGACCGTGCGCATGACCGACAGTCCCCCGATCCAAGTGATCGGCATCGATCGCGTCGGCGTGATCGGTACCTGCCGGATTACGACGAACGGAATCCTCTGCCGGCAGCTGTAGGGCAATCAACCGGTATCGCGCGCCGGATCGTCGCATGATCGCGGTCCGGCGCGCGCGACTTCACGAGGGCCGCGCCGGGGCTGGCGCCGGCGCGCACTCGGCTGGCTCCGCGTTTGACACGCTGCCGCGCCGCCGACTAGGAGCGGCTGAGGCTTCCTATGGATACGCACCCTCCGTCGGACGCTGACGCTGCCGGTGGCGATCTTCGTCGGATCGCCGACTTGCTTTCGTCGGTGCCGCTCTTCAGCGGCTTCGGCCAGCCGGAGCTCGAAGCCATCGCCCGGGCGTGCGTCGAGACCCAGCATGCCAAGGGCGATGTGGTCTTCCGCGAAGGCGACGCCGGTCACACCTTCTGTGTGATCGCGAGCGGCGAGTTCGAGGTCTGGTCGGGACGCCAACCGGCGGAGATGGTGAGTCGGCTCGGCCCTGGAGAGATCGTCGGCGAGATGACGTTTCTTCTCGGAGGCCCACGCACCGCGACGTTGATCGCCTCGCGTCCCGCTACGCTGCTGTCGCTCGGGAAGGACGTCTTCGACCGGTTCGTCGGTACGAATCCGACGGCGCTCGAGCACCTCTCGCGCATGCTCTGCAAACGGCTGTTCGCGACCTCGCGGCACCGGGTCGAGGCGCGCGTGCTGACGGCGATCGGGGTGGTGGGTGCCGCAGGCCTCAAAGGCAAGACGTTCATCGCCGAAGCGCTCGCCGCGCTCCTCGCCGAGATGACCGGACGGCGGGCGTTGCTGCTCACGATCACTCCCGAGCCCCGGCGGGAGCGGGGCGGAAGCGCCGGCGGCGCGCCGCTTCTCGAGGACGTCGCGCGCGGAGCGGCCGAGTGGAGCGCGCATCTGACGTCGGACAGCGATCGTGGCCCCGTTCACCTGACGGTTGCGATCCGACCGTCGGAGGACCACCAGCGCCACGCCGGCGATCTGACGGCGCTCTTCGCCAGGCTCGAGGACCGCTTCGGGTTCGTCGTCGTCGACCCGGCAGAGGCGGACGAGGGACTGGCCCGGGCGATCAGCGCAGCATGCGATCGCACGGTCGTGATCGAAGCCGCGCCAACACAAGGCCCGTCCGTCGAGCCCGAGAACGGCGGCGCGCGACCGCTCAGGGTCGTCAATCTCTTCAATCGCACGACGGCTGCGATTCCGATCAACCACTGCGAGCCGTTCGTGATACCGTTCGACTCGACGCTCACGCCGCCCGATCCGCGCGAGCTGGCGCGGCGGATCCGGGACGACCCCTGGTCGCCGGTGGCGCGGCCGTTGTATCGACTGGCGCGCAACATTCTCGGCGTCACCGTCGGTGTGGCGCTCGGCGGCGGCGCGGCGTTCGGCCTCGCGCACGCGGGTGTGCTCCAGGCTTTCGAGGAGGGCGGCGTCTTCGTGGACCTCATCGCCGGTACCAGCATGGGATCGGTCATCGGTCTGGCCTACGCGACGGGTGCCCGGGCGCCCGATCTCGTCGCTCTCGTGCGAAAGATCGGGACCAAGTCGACCACGATCTCCGGCCTTCTCGACTTCACGATCAGTCGTCCCGGGATCCTGGCGGGCGACCGCTTCGAGAAGATCCTCAAGCCGCTCCTCGGCCAGGCGCGGACGTTCGAGGACCTTCATCTCCCGTGTCGAACCGTTGCGACCGACATCGAGTCAGGGGAACGCGTCGTCATCTCGAGCGGGCGGCTCGACGAGGCGTTTCGCGCCAGCTGTGCGGCGCCGTTGCTGTTGGCACCGGTCCGCCGGGGTGAGCGGATACTCGTGGATGGCGGGGTCACCGATCCGGTGCCCGCCGAGGTCGTTCGCGAGATGGGCGCCGACCTGTGCATTGCCGTCAACGTCGTACCGCCGCTCCGGCGTGACGTCTCCACGGCGCTGTCGCGGCTCTTCCGTACCATCAACACCATCAACCCGCTTGCCTACCTCGCCCGGAGCCGCGGGTTGCCGAGCATATTCGACCTGGTGATGAACTCGCTGCAGACGCTCCAGTACGAGCTCGGGAAGTTCAAGGCGATCTCGGCCGAGGTGGCAGTGAACCCCGACCTTTCGGACTTCACGTGGTTGGAGTTCTATCGTCCCGACGAGTTGATCGAGCGCGGGCGCGCGGCGGGCGAACGCGCGCTCCCGGAGATCCGCAAGCTTCTCGAAGCGAAGCTCGCGCGTTTCACGATACCGCGGCGCTCGGGAGAGCCCGTCGCCGCCGTGCCGCCGCAGGCGGGTGGTGACGACACGGTCGCGGATCTGCGCAGTTGATGCCTGCCTGATGCGGTCGCGGCGCTAGCGCGCCAGACATGTCTTTGGTACGGTCGCCGCACTTGTGGGGCGGCGCTGGCGTGGTCTTCTCGTAGGTCTGCTGATCGTGGTTGCGGCGTCGTCCTGCGACGATGGCAGCAACCGCCCGCTCGCAAGCGGGCAGTCGGCGGCCCGTCAGTGGGACGAGGAGATCCTCGGCGCCATCCGGCGCGACAACCCGCGGCCGCCGGTGCATGCGCGCAATCTCTTCCACGTCTCGGCCGCGATGTGGGACGCGTGGGCGGCCTACGATCCGGTCGCGGCGCAGTACTTCGTCGACGAGCGCGCCACGTCCGACGACGTCGAGCGCGATCGCGCCATCGCTATCAGCTTTGCCGCGTACCGCGTCCTCTTCCACCGCTACTCCCCGGGGCTCGCGATCGGCGGTCAGCGCTCGCAGGCGAGCTTCGACGCGCGCATGGACGCCCTCGGCCTCGACCGCGACCTTCACCTCGGTCGAGGGCGACAGCCCGGCCGCGCTCGGCAACCGCATCGCCGCCGCCGCCATCGCGTTCGGGCGCGAACGACGGCGCAAACGAGGCCGGCAACTATGCCGACCCGACCTACATCGCCGTCAACGAGCCGCTGGTCGTGAAGCTCCCTGACATCGACTTCGCGACCGTGCACGACCCCAATCGCTGGCAGCCGCTCGCGCTCGACGTGATGATCGGTCAGAACGGCGTCCCGCTGCCGGGCAAGATCCAGCTCTTCGTCGGCGCGCAATGGGGCGACGTCACGCCGTTCGCGCTCACGCGCGCCAACCCGACCGATCTCTACCTCGACCCCGGTCCGCCGCCGCTGCTCGGCGGTGCCGGCGACGCCGATTTCAAGGCGCAGGCGCGGAGGTCATCGAGCGGAGCAGCCAGCTCGACCGCCGACGACCCGACGCTGATCGACATCTCGCCGGCGACGCTTCGGCAACAATCCGCTCGGCACCAACGACGGCACGGGCCATCGGCCAGAATCCCGTGACGGGCGAGCTCGTACCCGCCGCAGCCCGTCAAGCGCGGGGACTTCGGCCGCGTGATCGCCGAGTACTGGGCCGACGGCCCGGAGTCCGAGACCCCGCCCGGCCACTGGAACACGCTCGCGAACGACGTCGCCGACGATCCGGGCTTCGAGAGGCGGGTCGAGCGGCCCGGGGCCGGTGGTGAACGCCCTCGAGTGGGACGTCAAGCTCTACCTGGCGCTGAACGGCGCCGTGCACGACGCCGCCATCGCGGCCTGGGGCACCAAGCGGCGTCTACGACTAGCGTCCGCGCCCGATCACGATGGTCCGCTACATGGGAGAGAAGGGCCAGTCGTCGGACCCGCAGCGGCCGTCGTTACGACCCCGATGGGCCTGCCGCTCGTCCCCGGGCCTGATCGAGATCATCACCGCGGAGAGCTCGGCGCCCGGCGAGCGCCACGCACCGCTCGTGACGCCGAGCCGGCGGCCAGTCGGCGAGATCGCCGTGCTCGCCTGGCCCGGCGAGTCCGCCCGACCCGACACGCAGGTGAGCGGCGTCCGCTGGTGCTGCGCGCGAGCATGGTCCCGTTTCAGACGCAGCACCTTCGTCACCCCGGCGTTCCCCGGCTACTACTCCGGCCACAGCACCTTCAGTCGCTCCGCCGCCGAGGTGATGACGCTCATGACCGGCAGCCCGTTCTTTCCCGGCGGCCTCGAAGAGTTCGTCGCGCCGCAGAACGACTTCCTCCAGTTCGAGGTCGGCCCGTCCACGGACGTGCGCCTGCAGTGGGCGACGCTACTACGACGCCGCCGACCAGGCGGGGCAGTCGCGCCTGTGGGGCGGCATCCACGTCAGCGCCGACGACTTCACGGGCCGCATCAGCGGCCGCCAGATCGGCATCGACGCGTTTGCGAAAGCGCTGACGTACTTCGACGGCACCGCGCCCTGAGGGCGCTGTCGCCGACGGCTCAACGGCGTCGCTGCCTACGCGCTGCTCGAGTGCCCTGGGAAGATTCTCTCTCTTCGGATCGAGATAGACCGCGATGTGGTCGATGGCGATCGCCGCCTCACCGAAGCCGACCACGATCAGCTTGATCTTGTCGCGGTACTGGGCGATGTCACCGCAAGCGAAGACACCGGGTACGCTCGACTCCATCGTGCCCGGGTTCACCTTGACGCCGTCGTTCTCGAGATCGACGCCCCAGGCCCTGAAGACCCGGGCCGGGGTTGGAGCGGAACCTTAGGCAGCAGAGCACCGAGTCGACCTCGATCCGCTGCTCCGCCTTGGTGCGGTTGTCGAAGATCGTCGCTGCCGCCAGACGCCCCTCACCGTGAAACTCCTTCACCTCGAAATAGGTCTTCACCGTCGCCGCTTCGCAGGCTTTTCGGACACTGTCCTCGTGAGCGCGGAACTCGTCGCGCCGGTGAATCAGCGTGACCTCAGCGGCGATGCGATGCAGATGCAGCGCCCAGTCCACCGCGGAGTCGCCGCCGCCGACGACGAGGATGCGCTTGCCTTCGTAGTCGTGCATGTCGCCCATGAGGTATTCGAGGCCTTCGCCGGCCCAGACGTCGAGTGCAGGGTTCTCGAACGTCTTTGGCGAGAATACGCCGATACCGCCAGCGATCAGCACGGCGCGCGTGAGATGCTCGCTTTTGCTCGTTCGCAGCCGAAAGTGTTTGGCGTCGACGCGCACGAGCTCCTCCGCCATCTCGCCGAGCGAGAGCGTGGGCTGATACTGCTTCATCTGCTTGGCGAGCTGGCGCACCAGCTGCTTTGCCGTGATCATCGGAAACCCGGGCGCGTCGTAGACGAACTTCTCGGGATAGAGCGCTTTCAGCTGGCCGCCGAGCTCGCGGAGTGAATCGACGATGTTGACGGAGAGCGAACGGAACTGCATAGTACGCAGCGAAGAGTCCGGCAGGGCCACCGCCGACGATGGTGATGTCGTACATGACGTCTGGTTTTGGCGGCATGCGCATTCCTTTCGTTCCGCGCGCCTTATGCCTCAGGCGATCCGTACGGTGCAAGGTGACGGAGTCATCGTCACCCCACAACCGTACGGCGACCCTGGCCAGATCGGTGCACGCTTCTTGAACGAGGCCTCTCCGGTGGAAGACTCGCCACCGATGAATCAAACCTTCCTGAAGAAGGCGAGCGAGGCGCCGCGAGAGGCCGTCCATGCCCTCTCCTCTTCCGGGCAGCCGACAAGTCGGTCCGCACCATCGCTCTGTCGGAGCTCGAAGCGGAGCACCAGGACCAGGAGTGGTTGCTGCTCGATCGGACATTGGGAGCCGGGACCATGGCGCTGTGGATCGAGTTCTGTCACGGTCCGGCGCGGACCTCGTTCTGACGAGGCGCTTCGCGTGGCCCGAGGTTCTCCACGTCGAAAGTCGAAGGCGCCGACTTCCTCGGTTACCTCTACCTCTACCACCTCGAGGACCCCGATCGGCGCCCTCGACACCTCGCACGGTCTCGGCGGGCTCGAGTTCATCGGCTCCTGCTCGTGCCTGGGCGAGGGGTTCGTCAGTTCAACTCCTGTCACCGCGCGTGAGGTGAGAGGCTGTATTCCTAGAGTCCACGAGAGCTGCCGGAGGAGGCTCCCGCAATTTAGGAGAGAGTGCACACAGATTCCCTCACGTTTCTCTTTCTCCATCGCTGACTCTACCGACTACACGCACCTGATCTCACCCAGACGACGACTTCCTCGACCACCTCGAGGAGCAGGTGCTGATCGGAGACCGGACAGGGGCTCCGCCGGGAAGATCTCACTCGCCGGGAGAAACGTCCTGACGCTCAAGAAGCACGCCCGCCGCACCTCCAGCCATCATGCTCATCAACCCCTCGCAACGAGAGCGAAGCCTCTTCGTCTCCAAGGCCTCCCGGATCTTCTACAACAACATGCTCCGCAACGCGTTCGCCGTTCAGCCGGTGATTGAATTCCTTCGCGTGACCTGCTCGACACCAGTCCTCCGGCGAGTTCCAGAGCGTCAGCGGCTAAAGCAGGACGGGGTCGTCGCGCGCGTCCTCACCGTAGATCTTGGTTCATGGTGCTCCCTCTCACGCTGATCACCAGGATCTACGGCATGAACTTCGGGCGCGTGCCAGAGCTGCGCGTGCCTTGGGGTTGCTTCGTGACCCTCGGCGCAATGACAGGCCTTGCAGTGGTGATCCTTCTCGATTTCTGGCGCATCGAGCTGGCTCCACGGCGAGGGGGACCGGGACTCGCAGCTCCGTCTGGCGGGCGCGGCTAGCGGATGCCGACGACGAGCGCGGTGGAGTTGTCGCGACCGCCGCGCTTGTCGGCGAGCACGATCAGGTCGGTACAGGCTGCCGTCGTTATTATCGTCGGCGTTGCGTTGGACAATCTCCAGGATCTCGGCGTCGGAAGTCAGATTCCGTGGACCCCGTCGGTGCAGAGACGAACGGTTCGCCCGGCGCGACCGGCTCGACGCGCCAGCTGGCGTCCACCGTTGGCGCGCGCCGAGGGCGTGGGTCGGCACGTTGGCGGCGATCACATAATCTTTTGTGAGGCGCTCGATGTGCCGTTCGCGGACACGATCGATACGGCTGTCGCCGACATGGCATCGGTTCGCGAAGCCGTCGGCGAAGTGCAGGGCGGCGACCGTGGTCCATGCCCGCTGGCTGGGGGTTGGCGCGGGCGCAGCGGAAAATAAGGTCGTTGGCGCTCTCGACCGCGATCACCAGCCGGCGGGCCCGATGCTGGGTTGCCGCGCGCGTCGAGAAACAGGGTCAAGTAGTCGTCGGCGAGCAGCTCCTGGTCTTGGCGGTGATGGTGTCGGCGGCGGTGCGGCTTGCGATCTCGCCGGCCGCGTGCCCTCCCGTGCCCGTCGGCCACCAAGAGGGTGGAAGCTCGGGCGCGTGCGCAAAGGCATCCTCGTTTCTCGCGCCGAAGGCCGCGATCGGACAGGACGTCCCCAACGATTTGCATCGTCTCGCTTTTCACTGTTCCATACTGGACCGTGCTACGCGACGTCGGGAGAGTTCGGTGGGGGAGGAGCTGCGGTGAGATCACCGCCGTCCGCCCTCGACCATCGATAGCGGGGCCATCTGACGCGCGGCGAGACGATGACGCAAAGAGGCTACAGGTTCTTGCCGCCGGATGATGCGTCCGCTCCCCGCGAGGGTCGAGCTCCCTCGCGCTTCACCCGAAACATGTCACCGCCGTCAGTAAGGACCTAGGTCCCCTTCATACTGGGTCGACGACGAGAGCTTGTCGCCCGCAGCACGACCTCGGCGTAGCGGCGCGAGACTATCTCGTCTGCGAGTGCGTAAGGTGACTCTCATCGTCACGTCCTATCGTGAGCCTTCGGCGGTCGGTGCTCAGCGCGAAGTTTTGCAGAACCGTCGACTCATCCAGAGGTGAGCGACGCAGCCCAGGCGAGTGCAGTCACCCGCACCTGGCTGTCGTGTCGTCTCGTTTCCACCCAGAATGGCTTCGTAGACGCGCGCCCAGTCGAGTAGGCCCCGCGCGAGCGGAGCTGGTGGATAGGCGCGCCCCGCGTCACGGATGTCCCCTGGCAAGGCGTAGAAGGTCTCCCCAGCCATGAAGATCTGCGTCGGAACGGCGGATCGACCAGGCGGGCGGCAATGTCGCGCCACGTCCCCATGTCGACGTCGCCCACTGTTCGGCGCCTGCATGCCCAGCTCGCCGATGCCGACGCGCACATCGATGCCCCTCCTCGCGCAGCTCACGATCCGGCGCCTCGGACGCCTGGTGCATGCCCCGCCGCTGCGCACACAGCCGCCTCGCCACCCCTCGAAGAGGCCCGCAGAACCACGTCGCCGAGTCGCTTGATCGCCGGGCCGCCAACGCCGCACCTGCTCCTCGAGCGATGGCACGGCACCGTAGAGGGGTTGCCGATCGCGAAAGCAGCCTCATCCCCACAGACCGCGTACATGAGCGTGCTGCCGCTGATGTCGGCCCGAGGACCAGGGTGACCGGCGCGGCGGGTCAAAAAGCAGCATCATCTGCCATGGTAAAACTATGCTGGCGGTAATTGCCAGCCGACGTCTGTCAAGGGCCCGGGACGCGAGCCAGCGTGTGCCGCGGAAGCGACCCGAGCGAGACCCTCTACCCGCTTCTGGCAGGTGACCTCGATGCCGCCGGCCGGCACGACCTACGGCCGCGGTCCGTCCTGGTTCACCGGATGATCACGCCGGCGAATCCGGTCATAGTCCCGATCAGGTTCAGTTTGAAGCCGGCCGAGATGGCGAAGATGTCGTCCTGAACTTGGTCGTCTTCGCTGACTGCCGAGCTTGTCCCAACTGGTCGACGTGGCCACGGAGACCGTTCCTCTTCGTCGGTCAGCCCGGAGCTTCCGATGAAGTCGACCAGGAAAGCGAAACGGTGACGATCTGCGCCGATGCACCCGCCGCGTAACGGGCGCGGCTTCGACTGAGACTTTCAGGGCGATCTCGACCCCGACGTTCAGATGCAGGTATGGATGTCAAAAGGACTCGCTGCGACGAAGAACGGCGTGACCGTCATTCGCCGGAGCCCTGAAAGTCATTCTTCTCGCCGGTTGGTTCCGCACCACCAGACCCGAGCCGACGTTGAAGCCCAGGTTTCATGAATCGATACTCGTCCGCAGGGATATCGCCGACGCCGACCTTCTGCCTCGGCCTGCGCGCGCTCCACGATCCCGCCATCCTCGAAGAGGTGCACGCCGGACATGCCACTGATGAGGCGCGCGCTTCCACGTCGAGAGACGTCACGACGATCGGCACGAGCACGTTCACGTCCCATTGATCCGTGATCCCGTAGGTCCGAACGTGGAAATCACGTGGATCGCAGGTTGGACTTGTCGAAAATAGATCGATCTTCTTCGCTGTCGAAGGCCGGGTCAGGGAACTCACCGATGGGCGGTGTGTCTTGGTGTTGCATATCGTCGTGAGCCCGTCCAGGTCTTCGCCATCGAGCTCCGCGAACTCGACGTAGAGGTAGGAGGCACCGATGTCGAAGCGGCCTTTCCCGATGGTCTGCGGCACGTCGACGAAGATCGACGCCATACCACCCGGCGCTCGCTCGTAGATGTCGAGCTCGGGATTGAAGCGGTAGGTGAAGCCCGGGGTGGTCGAAATGGGCGTGAAGTCGGCGGCGCCGCCGGCAAGCTGGCCGACCAGCGAGCCCAGTGCGCTCGCGCTCGCGCTGCTGAAATGGGCGGTGTCCCGACCGCCGTCGGGAGCGAAATCCCCTCGGCTCCGAAGAGGGTATCGATCTGCTTCACCAGTGAGCGCGCGTGCGCACTCGTCGTCGATACCACGAGCACCGCGAGAAAGACCAGACTCCGCAACCCAGGCGTCATCCGCATGGTCAACTCCTCGCTACTGGCAGATGGAACCAAACGTTTCCACCGCACCCGGCTTCGCCGGATTGTCGTTGACGGCGACACCGGGGTGGCAGCCATTGCACGCGCTCATGCTCGGCATGCCCATGACGGTGTGAAACGCGTTGTCGGGACGGCAGTAGCAACATGCGCACTGGCTCGGCGCCGGGCAGTCGGCGTTGGTCCCGGCGAACGTAGTCCCCGTGTCGCAATTCTCCCCGGCGTCTTTGACGCTGTTGCCGCAGAAAGGTGTCGAGATGGGCGTGGGCGTCGGCGTGGCGGTTTCGGTGGGCACGTCGGCGGTCGGTGTCGTCGTCTCGATCGGAGTCGGCGTTTCCACGACCGTCGTCGCCGTCGGGCCGGTTGGCAGCGGAGCCGGTGTCGGTGTCCGCGTCAGCGTGGGAATCGGGGTTGGGGTCGTCGTAGGAACCGGCGTCGGCGTCCGACACGAGCCCCGGCACGCGCGAAACGTCACGTCACAGTCATCGTCATCGTCGTCGATGCTGCCCTCGACGACGTCGTTGGAAGTGAAGAGTCCGCTGAGGCGGAAGCCGCGACCGTCGACGACGAACCGCATGTCGAAACTCCCGTCGATGTCCACGTCGCCCGGTGGAGCGAAGATCTTCTGGATCTGGTTCCGTCACACTGGAAGGTGACGACCTCGATACTGCCCACCTCGATCGCGATCGTCCCTCCCTGGCTGGTTGAACCCGCGAAGATGCCCTGAGACGGGTTGACTTCCGCACCCACTTGCACGTCGCTTCCCCCGCAGCCGGCGATCGTCAACGCCAGCGCCGAGAGAACGCCGATGCACCGGACGGTGTAGAAGATGTGCCTCATGCTCCCCCTGTTGGTCGGTACGGACGACCCAGCCGTCGGGAAGCGCGTATCAAGTCGGGCTCGACGTTGTCAATGAAAGGCGGTCAGGGGAGACGTCGGGCACGTTCGCTTTGGCGCAGGCGTTTGGTGTTCAAACGCTCCACATGGTATTGCGGGCCTGCTCGCATTCGCACCGCCTCCAGGCTCTTCAGGCGTCGCGACTGGATGCGGGACGCCGATGAAAGCCGCCAGCCACCTCGTACTGCCGAACCGCTCGACGCTGCCCACGGCTCTGGGCGGCGTTGATGCTGTCGGCGGTCCTGTCGTGGGGATTCGCCCGTTCGACGCACGCCTTCAGTGCCGGGATCACGGGCCAGTCGACGACGTGCAATCTAGCGTGTCACGACGGTGCTCCCATTCCGACCGTGGTCATCAGCGGACCGACGACCGTCCCCCCAACACGAGAAACTACTACACGGTCACCGTTTCGGCGGGAAACTTCGGGGGCTTCAACGCCTCGGTCAATACCGGTTTCGTAGCACCGTTGATCGGTGGCCTCGATCCCGTCACGTCCGCCTGTCCGCTCCGTAGCGGCAATCTCGCCATCGGCGAGAATCCCAACGAGGTGACGCAAACGAGCGCCTGCAGCGCTCGCAGCTGGACCTTCGTCTGGACCTCGCCGGCAACGGGGACGTTTTCGATCCGTGCCGCCGGGCTCGCAGCCGACGGCGACTCGAGTACCTTGGGCGATCGCGGTAACCCCGCCACGCCCTTGAGCGTCACGGTGGTGATTCCGACGCCGACACATACGGCGACGCGCACGCCCACGCCGACGGTCACACGCACTCCAACGCGTACGCCGACCCCGACGACCACGGCGACGCGGACCCCCACACCGACGCCGACGCTGACGGCGACGGTCACCGCAACCCCGACGCGCACCGTCACGGCCACGGCGACTCACACGGCGACCGTCACCCCGACACCCACACCGACCGTGACGGCGACGGTCACCCTGACGTCCACGCCCATGGTGACGGCCACGCCGACGGTGACGGTCACGCCGACGGGTCTTCCGACGCCCACTCCGACACCGACTGCGCCACCGAGCGCGACGGCCACCGCGACCGCGACGGCGACACCGACGCTGACATCGTCGGAGACACCCACCGTGAGCCCGACGACGACCCCGACGCCGAGCGCGACGCCTAGCGAGACCGCGGTGCCGACGGAGACCGCTACGCCGGCGCCCAGTCCTACCTCGACGTCCTCGCCGACCGAGACAGCCTCGTCGACGCCGACGCGCACCTCTTCGACGACGCCCACTCCGAGCCCGGCCGAGACCAAATCAGCGACGCCGACGTCGACGGTGACACCCGGGGGGACGCCGCCGCACCTCCCGGCTCCGCGAGCCGCCATCGCAGTGAATTGCCAGCAGGCAATCGCAAAGGGCGTGAAGCGGCTCTTCCGGAGCGAGCTCTCGAATCTCAGCGCATGCGTGGGCGACCTTCTCCGTTGCGTACACGTCAAGCTAGGCGATGATCGATGTCTCGATCAGGCGCGTGCGAAGTGCACGAGCAAACTCGCCAAGATCGCCGACGAGCAGCACCGGTTCTCCCGTGCGGCGACGCGGGCATGCGCCGATCTCACGTTCGGGGAGCTGTTGGCCGCGAACGGTCTCGGGTATGGCGCGCTGGCGTCGGAATGTGAAGCAGGGTTCGACGTCCCGCTCGACGATCCGACGGCGATCCCGTCCTGCATCCTGGCGAAGTACGCGACGGAGGTGACGCGACTGATCGCGATGCTTCAGCCACGGGCAGGCGAGCTGATCGACGTCCTGGGAGTGGCCGTACCACCTGACCTCGAGATCGAGAACTTCGGGGGCAACGGGCAGAGCTTCAACGACGCCGCCATCGGGCGCGCGATCGTCGGCTGCTCGGCGGCGGTCGAGCGGCGCGGCGAGCGACTGGCCACTGCGCACCTGCGCCGTCTTCTCAAGTGCGTGGACCGCATCTTCACCTGCATTCAGTCGAAGCCCACCGATCCCCGCTGTCTCGCCAGGGCTGCCGGTCTGTGCGAGAAGGAGCTCGACGCGATCGGGGTGGCGGAGACGACCCCTGACCGGCGCGTCGCGAGCAAGTGCGCGGAAACGGTCCTACCGTTCGTGCAACTGCTGGCGGCCAACGGTGCGCACGTCGAGGCCGTCGCGGCGCAGTGCGCCGCCTTGGGTGTGCCATCGCTCGACTCGATTGCGGACTACGAGTCGTGTCTCGTGCGCCAGCACCGTTGCCGGGTCGAGGAGCTCGTGCGCTTCGCCGCACCCCGCGCCGACGAATTGTTCCGCTTCCTCCTCGGCCACCCCTTGCGGAGTGATCTGTGCCCTCCGGGCGACGCGGTCATCCAACCCCTGCGACCGTCGCGGTGACCGCGTAGCTCCCCGCCACGATCACGGTGGCGCGCCGTCGCCTCCTGGGCGTGGCATGAAGATGGTGCTGTCGTCCGGGCCGTCGTCGGTGTCGGTCTCGGCGCGCAGCACGATGATCGTGCTGTTGTCGTGACCGCCGCCCGCATTGGCGCGTTCGACGATGGCGACGCACGCGCGTGCGAGGGCGTCACCGTTCGCGACGATCGCCGCCTGCATCTCGCTCGGCTCGACCAGCCGATACACGCCGTCCAAACAGATGATGTACGTGTCGCCGAGCAGGATAGGCTCACTCGTCACGTCGATCTGCACGTTCGGGCCGACGCCGAGGGCGCGGGTGAGGGTGCTGGCGTAGGTGCGGCGCTGTGCGTCGTCGATCTCGACACCGCGGTCGGCGAGCTCAGCGAGATACGAGTGATCGCGGGTCATGAGCATGACCGCACCGTTGCGAATACGGTAGACGCGTGAGTCGCCGACGTGCGCGATATGGAGGGTGTCGCCCTCGGTGAGGAGCGCGGCGATCGTGGTCCCCATGCCTTTCAGCGCGGGATCCGTCTGCGCGAGGTCCCACACGTGGCCGTTGGCGAGGTCGATGGCGCGTCGCAAACGTTCCGCACCGTCGGCGCCGCTCGCGGGGCTTGCCGAGATCGCTTTGGTGACGCTGCGCGCCGCCTCGGTGCTCGCTCGCTTACCCCCGGCCCGGCCGCCCATGCCGTCGGCGACGAGGTACAGGCCCACTTTGGCGATGAAGGCGTAGCTGTCCTGGTTCTCTCGCCGGACCAGCCCGCGATCCGTGTGCACTGCGCCGCTGAGCTTCATCGTGGCCACCCGAGCTAGCAAGGAAGGGCCCGCAGTGACAACCGCCTACGTTCAGGCGACCAAGCAAGCGCCGCGATTCTGGCAGTGTCGCTCGCGTCTGTAGTAAGAGACACTTGGTACTGAGGGCCCCAAGACGTTGGATCTGCACACGCTGCTCGCCTTGCCGCTCTTCTCCGGACTCGCGCCGGGCGAAATCGCTGGACTCAACCAGCACCTCACGACGGAGCACCAGCCACGCGGGAGCTATCTCTTCCGCAGCGGCGAACCCGGGGACGCGCTGTACGTCGTTCTCACCGGCCAGATCGCGCTCGAGATCGAGACCGCACGTCGAGCAGAGCTGGTCTCGCTCTGCGGTCCCGGCGACTGGTTTGGCGAGCTCGCTCTCCTCACCAACGGTTCCCGATCCGCGAGCGCCCGCGCCACGGTGGATGCGACACTCCTACGTATCAACCGTGCCGGTTGGGCCGAGCTCAGTCTGCACGCTCCCACGGTGTTCGCGCGACTCTGCGAGCGCTTGGGAAATCACTTGCGCATGGCGAACGTGCCGCGTCTTCCGGCCCGGCGTGCAGTCGTCGGCTGTGGCGGTGAGGGGTTCGAGGAGGGCATGGACCCCCCATGGGTTCTCGACCTGGCGCGTAGCCTGCGGCGACAGTTCCCGGCGCGCGAGGTTCACGTGCTCGGGCGCGACGGAAGCGAGTTGGCCGGCATCGAGGCTACTGACCAACCCCCAGCGAACCGCCAGCCCGGTCGGCCGGACCGGACTGCGCTCGAGCAGGCGCTGGCGCGTATCGTGGCCGCCGATGCGTTGATCCTGCTTGCGGGCAGCGACCTCGCCGACCGCCGTCTCTCCCGCCGCGATCCTCTCGAGTGGAAGCTCGAGCCTGGATCGTGCGGACGCCCTGCAGACGTCATTCGCGGTCGCTCGCCGGAGGAAGCCATCGATCGTGCCGCACGCCACCTTGCTGGCGGCACGGTCGGGGTCGCGCTTGGTGCCGGTGGCGCCTACGGATTCGCCCACCTCGGGCTGCAGCTCGCGCTCGACGCCGCCGGCATACCCGTCGACTACGTCGCGGGCACGAGCATGGGCGCGATCATGGGCTGCGGCTGGGCGGCCGGCGCCCCCACCGCGAGCACCATCGCGGTCGCGCATAAGCTCGCCGCCAACTTCCGCCGTATCGTGCTTCGCGATGTGAATCCGCGCGGGCCGTCGCTACTCCGCGGAACGGGCGTGATGCGGATCCTCTCGGAGGTCGAAGAGCTGCGCGACAAGGCTCTCGAGAACCTCATGCTCCCGTTCGCCGCCATCGCGATGGACTTGAGCAGCGGCGAAGAGATCCTGCTGCGGACAGGCCCCGCGCTCGACGGCATCCGTCCGAGCTGGGCGATGCCCGGGATCTTCCCGTCGTGTACGCTCGACGGTCGCACCATGGTCGACGGGGCGATGGTGAACCCTGTGCCTGTCGATTGTGTGCGCGCACTTGGCGCCGACTTCGTGATCGCCATCAGCGTCATTCCGCCACTTGCCCCGGTTGCCGAGGACCCACTTGGCCGCATGATCGGGAGCGCTCGCCGGCTCACCGATGTTCTGCCGCTCAGGAGACTGTGCTTCGGCGTCGAAATGTTGGAAGTGTATCTGCGATCGTTTCAGGCTTTGTGGTTTCAGCTCGCGGGGGCCTCGCTCCCGCGTGCCGACTTCGCGCTCCAGCCCGACTTGAGGCGTTTCTGGTACCTGCAGTTCAGTGCAGCTCCGGCCATCATCGAGTTGGGAGAAGCGTGCGCCCAGCCAGCGATTCCCACGATCAAGGCGACGCTGCGGGAGCGCATCGGCCTCGTCTGCTAGACGAGGGCTGCGGGCCCTGCTGCAGTCGAGGCGAAGAGACCGCGGACGCTACAAACGAAACGCGACGTCGTAGATCTTGCGCTCCACCCGTCCCGCCCAGTGAGGACGCATCGGGGTGGTTGTCTGCATGTGAATGGGGGCGTTCTCCCATGCCAGGAACGCTTCTTTGCTCTCCCATTCGCTCAGAAGAATGTAGGCGCCCGGCTCCGTCGTGTCGTGCAGCAACTCATCCCGGACATGGCCCGGCGTGCCCTTTACCTTGCGCGTCACGTCAGTGTAGGCCGCCTCGAAAGCAGCTTCCTCGCCCGGCTTGATCTTGGCGAACACCATTACCCGCACCGTCATCGCTCGTTCTCCCGCTCCAAATGCGCCACCAGGTCGAGGACCGTCATCGACGCCGACTCGCGCAGCGCGCGAAGTGGGGCCGTCAGCGCATCCTGTTCCGGGCTGCGTTCGAACCGTCCGAACGCCTCCCGACTTTCCCAGTCCGTGGTGAGCACGAAGCTCGTTGCGTCCTGTGGATCCCTCAGCAACGCCTGCCGGATGTTTCCCGGGGCGCGTTGAACCTGCGCTGCGATCGTGCGCCAGGCCTGCTCGAAATCGGCTTCGCGACCGGCTTTGACTTTCATGGTGAGTGTCGCGCGCACCATGGTGGCTCAGATACCTCCGTCCACGTTCATGGTGACGCCGGAGACGAACCGTGACAGGTCGCTCGCGAAGAAGAGGACCGCGTCGGCGAGGTCCGCGGGTTGGCCGAGGCGACCGAGCGCGGCCAGGTTCGAATAGCGGGCGCGCTGCTCCGGTGTGAGCCCGGCGGCCTGGTCCGTCTCGATGATGCCGGGGGCGACTGCGTTGGCGCGGATTCCGCGTGGGCCCAGCTCTTTACACAACGACCGTGTGAATCCGACGACCCCCGTCTTGGACGCCGTGTAGTGCGTCCGCCCCACCATGCCGACCATCGCCACCGCCGATGTGATGTTGATGACCGAGCCTCCCTGTGGAATCGCGTCCAGGGCGGCGCGCGTCACGAGGTACATGCTGGTCAAATTGGTCTCGAGGATGCGTCGCCATTCGGACAGTTCCATATCCGCCAGCGTCATATGGCTCACGACACCGGCGTTGTTCACCAGCACGTCGATGCGCTCGAAGCGCTGGCGGACGGATTGCACCAGGCGTTTCACCGATTCTTCGTCGCTCACGTCGGCCTGCACGACGTAACTGCCGCCGCCGATGCGCTCCAGCTCCGTCGCGAGACTGCTGACGGCGTCGCTCTCGCGGTTGTAGCAGGCGGCCACCGACACGCCGCTGCGCGCCAACGCGAGTACGATCGCCCGGCCGATCCCGCGGGACCCGCCGGTTACGAGAGCTTTCTTTCCTGCTAGCTCGAGGTCGATGGCTGTCTACCTCCGGCTTCGGGGCGGTGCCTCGGAAGCCCAGCGTGAACGCGCATCCCTATCCCTCGCGGTTCTGCTCCTGTCAAGGTCTTCCCGCGGTTTCGCGGTCAGGACCTGCGACCACACCGCGATCGTGCAGCTCTCCGATCGCGTGGCTACCCAGCCCCAGCACGCCGGCGAGAATCTCGTCGGTATGCTCACCGAGCAGCGGCGCCCGCCGCACCGGGAGCCGGCCGCTCAGGCTGAAATCCAGCGGGCTGCGGGGCATCAGGTAGGTCCCCACTCCCGGGTGCTCGACCTCTTCGAACATGGGATTCGACGCGGAGCAGCGCTCATCCTCCGTCACGAGCTGGCGGAAGGTTTGATATGGACCCCAGGACACGGTGGTTCCCTCGAAGGCTGCACGTATCTCCGCGAGCGTGCGCGCGGCGAACCAACGCCTCAGAACGGCCGCGATGAGATCACGTTCCTCGAAGCGCGCGGCTTCCGTGCCGAGGTCACGCCCGGTGCCGTGCTCGATCCGCGAAAACGCCTCGCGGGTTCCCGTGGCAGCGACGAGCTCCGACCATTGGCGTGCCGTCAATGCCACCACCATGACGCGGCGGCCATCGCTGGTCTCGAAGTCGTGCCCGAACGCGCCGTAGAGGTAGTTGCCGTCCTTCCTTTGGTCGCGGGCGCCGAGCTGGGCCTCGGCGATGCGGCCGAGGTTGCCGACCATCGCAAACGCCACGTCAGAGAGAGAGAGCCGCACGAGCTGGCCCTTCCCGGTGCGTGCCCGATGACGTTCCGCTGCCAGCAGGCCGACCGTCGCGAGGCCCCCCAAGATCGCGTCCCAGGCGGGCAAGACGCTGTTGAGCGGTTCCGCGAAACTGCGTGGCCCGGTCGCCCACGGAAAGCCGGTCGCGGGATTCACCGTGTAGTCGACCTCGGAGCTCCCGTCGGGATTGCCGGTGAGCGACACCATCACGAGATCTGAGCGACGCGCGCGCAATGCATCGTAGGCAAGCCAGCCGCGCGGCGGAAAGTTGGTGAGGAAGAGGCCGGCGTGCGGTCCCGGCGCCGTGATCAGTGCCGTCACCAGCTCTCGGCCCTCGGGCTTTCGGATGTCGATGCGAATCGACCGCTTGCCCTTGTTGAGCCCCGCCCAGAAGAGGCTCTGGCCGCCCGCTGCGAGCGGCCAGCGGCGATAGTCGAGACCGCCGGGAATGTCGTCGAAGCGGATCACGTCGGCGCCGAGCTGCGCGAGCGTCATGCCTCCGAGCGGGGCCGCCACGAACGCCGATCCCTCCACGATCCGCAGGCCGGCGAGGATCCCGTCGCTCATGGCAACACCCCCACGAAGCGCCAGTCGAGGACCTCGCCGCTTTCGGAAACGCGATCCGCGGTGACGACCACGCGCACGTGGACGAGCGCGCCTCCGGCTGCTCGAGCATCCACGCGCTCGAGGTGGACCGTGCTGTGCAACACGTCGCCCTCGAATACCGGTGCGATGTGGCGGCACTCGTGCCACGCCACGATATAGACGAGGTTGGGAAGCGCCCGTGTCGCGTGGGCCGCCGCGACGCCGATGGTGTGCCCACCATAGACGAGCCGCCGGCCATGCGGCGCTGCCTGGGATCGGTGTGCGTGCGCGCGAGGTTGAGCGTGAGGCGCGCGAGCTCGGGCGCGGCGCTCACGGTCTCGCCGGACTCGACGACCCAGGTCATACCCGGCGCCACCGGCGTCGGGGGTTCGCCGAAGCTCGCACGGAAGGCCGCGAGATTCCAATCGGCGACGGCGGCGTCGAGCTCGACCGACCCGCCCGACGTCCCGACGGTGTCGAGATCGTCATCGTGCTGCGGCGCGCACACAGCGTCACGGAGCGGGAGCATGGCGCAACGCCAGAAATCGAGGATCGGACGGTCGTGCTGATCGATTGTGCGGATGCGCAGTGCGGCGAGTCCGGTCCGTACCTGGTTCGTGGGCGGTTGTCACGGAGCGCGACGATCTCGGTGGTCGTGCGCAGCGTGTCGCCGATTCCCGGTGCACGGAGCAGCCGCAAGCCACGGTAGAAGAGGTTGGCGATCACACGCTGTGTCGCGACGGTCGACTGGCCGATCGCGACGTCGCAGACGAGGGCCGGGTGCGCCGGCATCCGGCCTCGGGCAGCACGCGAGCGGCGAGTGCCGCGTCGAGCGCAATCTGAGACGATCGCCGATGATCGCTTGATGGAGAGCGGCGTGACCGTCCGTGAGCGTCAGTCCAGGGACGTCGCTCAGCACCTGGCCGACGGCGAGATCCTCGTAAAACGGTCCTCCCAACCGTACCGCGGTCGCATCCGCCACAGGCTTGGCGTCGCTGCTGCTCACTGTCCGCCTCCGGCCGCCTCGGCACGTGCCAGCACGCGTGTCGCCCACCGACGCACCGCCTCGTCGATCATCTCGCCGTCGAGCGCGACGGCGCCGAGACCGTCCGTACGCTCCGCACGCTCGAGCGTGGCGAGGATCGCGCGCGCCCGGTCCACCTCCTCGCGACTTGGCGTGAACGTCGCAGCGAGTGGCGCGATGTGAGTCGGATGGATCGCCCACTTGCCGTCGAAACCGAGGTCCCGGACACGGCTCGCCGCCTGCGTGAGCGCGTCGACGCTGTCCAGCCGGAGGCAGGGGCCGTCGATCGCTTGCAATCCGTGCGCGCGCGCGGCGATCAGAAAGCTCTCCTGGATTGGCAACCAAAGGTCGAGGTTCTCGGCTGCCGCACGCGATCGCCCGAGCGACGCAGCCAGATCCGCGTATCCCAGCACGAGCGCCTCGAGACGACGACGATGCGGTGATCTCGTCGAGGCGTCGGACCCCACCCGCGGTTTCGATGAGTGCCTGCAGCGCGAGCGGAGCGCGCGTGTCGCTCGCGCGTTCGAGCTCATCGAGCAAGCGCGACACGCCGGCCAGGTCTTCCGCGGCGTCTACCTTCGGGACGATCAGGCTTGCCGGGCGCACCGCGGCGCTGGAGAAAGCCGTCACGTCGGCGTGGCACCAGGGGGTGCCTGGGGCGTTCACCCGAACGCTCACCAGTGGTGCGCGCCATGCGTTGCCGCTGAGCGCCGCCAGCGCGCGTTCGCGGGCACGCGGCTTTTGATCGGCGGGGACCGCATCCTCGAGATCGATGACGATCTCGTCCACGGCGATCGTGGGCGATTTCGCCAGCGCGCGCTCGGACACCGCCGGAACGCAGAGAGAGACGCGGCGGGACCGAGCGCCGACGCGTGATTGCGTCATCGTGCCTCCGGGCCCTCCTGGATTATCGCCGCGGCGCCGCCCGACCGGGCTTCGTGAGACCGACGGGCGGGCACCTACTGTTACCCCGTGATGGGTGCGCGAGGCTCGTAACCCGTACAATGTCCGTTGTCAAAGGTCGGCCCGACCGTCGGGAACGTTCTGCGGTGAGCGGCTGGGACGACGCTCTACAATCGCGCCCTTCGAACGCGGACGTCATCGTGCCCGGGTTCATCCGGGAGGGACGGTTTTCACTGGACAACGCTCGCGCCACTCGGCTATACGCGACTCGGTCGAGTATCGCACTCGCCAACGCGGCTGAGAAGCAGGTAGCGGCTCCTACTCTGCGGAAGACACAACACGCTCACGCACGTCGTTCGATGAATTCGTCGATGACGCACGCGGCCGCGTCCGAGCGGCCGGGAAAGTACAGGCAGCCCATGAGTGTCCGAATCGCTGGCGCCGGAATTGCGCTTGCCGTCGTTGCCGCGCTCACCGCCGCACGTCCCGCCGCAGCCACCCATCCGGGAACGAATGGGAAGATCGCGTTCGTGAGCTTGCGGGAGGGAAACTGCGTCGCTCCACAACCGCCGACCTTCGCCCCGTGTGCGACGAACGACGACTGTCCGCAGCCCGGTGGTGTGTGCGCCACCAACCAGGAGATCTACGTGGCGGACGCTGACGGCAGCAACGTGCAGCGTCTCACGTTCCTGTTGCCGGCGGACGTCGAGCCGGCGTGGTCGCCCGATGGCTCGAAGATCGCGTTCCGCAGCGAGCGCGACGGCAACGCCGAGATCTATGTGATGAACGCCAATGGCAGCAATCCAGTCCGGCTCACCACCGATCCGGGCATCGACGCGCAGCCCACCTGGTCCCCCGACGGCAACCAGATCGCGTTCACGAGCTGGCGCACCGGCAGTGCCGAGGTGTTCGCGATGAACGCCAATGGCACGAATCAACGCAACCTCACGAACAATCCGGCCGTCGACTACCAGCCCAACTGGTCGCCGGACGGGTTGCGCATCGCGTTCTCGAGCTTCCGCAAAGGCAGCGCCGACGTGATGGTCATGAACGCCGACGGCAGCAGGCAGAAGATCCTGACGAAGAGCCGACTCAATGACTTCACCCCCGACTGGTCGCCCGACGGAACGCTGATCACTTTCGGGCGTGATGTCGGGCAGAACCTCGAGATATTCGTCATGACTGCCAAGGGGAAGGGCGCGCACAACGTGTCGAATGCGCGCGGAACCGACGTGCAGCCGGTGTGGTCGCCGGACGGAACGAAAATCGCTTTCGGGCACGAACTGCCCACCGTCCGGCCCTTCGTCGACCAAGGCGACATCTTCATCATGAATGGCGACGGCAGCGCACAGATGAACATCACCGGCACGGTCCCCCCGGGGCTCGATTTTTCCGATTTCCAGGCGACCTGGCAGCCGCTTCCCTGACACGCGGAACGAGAATGAAGGAGACAGCAATGGCGCCTGCACAACAAGAGCCCATCGATCGCCAGCCACCGCGCCGTGGGCCTCCTCGGGTTGGCCGTGCTCGTCGTGGTGAGCATGGGAACAGCCGGACGCCAGGCCTGGGCGCAGACCGCACTCATGGTCGTCGACCAGGGCCTACCTGCGGACAAAATCAAAGGAGCCGACGACAACGACGTTCCGGTCGACTTCGAGTTCGTGGTGAGGCTGGTCAACATCACGACCGGGCTGCCCGACCCCCATAACTCCCCCCCCACGACGGTTCAGACCGGCTTCACCACCGTCGATGGTGGACCCGCCGACTGCTTTCCGTTCGCATGCGCCACCGCGGGCAAGGACTACGTGCCGACGAACGGTGTGCTAACCTTTCTTCCCGGCGAGACCGTAAAGACGATCACGGTTCCAGTACACAAGCGCAAGCGCAAGACGAACCAAGTGTTCTTCGTGCTGCTGCTGACGCCCGCGAACGCGATTTTTCAGGATCCATTCGGTCTCGGTCGCATCACGAAACAGGTGCCGCCCAAGAAGACCGCCTCGACCGTGGAAGCTACCGAGTTCTCGCCCGTTGGCATGGTCGGGCATCCTGGCGGCATGGTCGTCGGGGCGGACGACAGGATCTGGATGACCGAGCAGTTCGATGGGCGGCTGGTCGCCTTCAACGTGTTCACGCAGGAGGCGACGGAGTATCCGACGCCGCCGGCCTTCATCCTTGGGACGCTTCCGCCTCCGCTGTTTCCCTTTGCGCTCGTGCACTTCATCACGGTCGGCCCCGACATCATCGGGAACATCACCCCGGGTGACAGCAATCTCTGGTTCACGACGCTCGACGACCAGATCGGCCCCTTCGATATCGAGACCGACCTTCCAGATGTTTCCCCTGGCCGACCAAGGGATACCGCCGTTCTGGTGCCACACTTATTCTGTGGCGCAGCGCCAACGGCGTCCCCTTGGATGACTTCTTGTACTTCACGCTAGAGGACGAGGAGTTCTTCCCCGAGCCCGGAGGGCAGAACAGAGACCGAAGGGTAGCGGCATGCTGGGGCGCATCGCCATCCAGCCACCAAACGAGGTCGAGGTTTTCCCGAATGCGTTGCCGTCAACCGGCAGATCGGCAACCGCATGCACGGGGCGGGGGTCGATGCGGAGTGGGCAACCTCTGGGCGGGTCTCGAAGGATTCAACGAGATCTGGAGGTTCAACACGACGACGCTCACGTTCGAGGCGCCGCCGGTCCAGTTGCCTCCGAGAGTGGTCCCCACGACATCATCCTCGGGCCCGACAACCTGATGTACGTGGTGTCGCAGGACGCCAACCGCATCGACGGGTTCGACCCGCAGACCGGCGGTGGAAATGTTCGAGGTCCCCGGCCTCAAGCCTGAGGATGGGCCGTCACTCGTTTTCCTCTCGCCTGGTCCGGACGACACGTCGCTCTGGTTCTCCGAGTTCTTGAACGACCGGGTCGGCCGCTTCGACCTCATCACAGAGAAGTTGCACGGAGTTTCACCTCGGCATCTCCGGCGGCAGTGCACCAATCGGGATCTTGACCGGTCCTGACAACAACATCTGGTTTACCGAGGCGGTGCCCGACACGCGATTCCCGGGTCGGATCGGCCGCATCATCCCGTGAGGAGACCAGCCATGCGTTCCCGTCATATGATAGTCGTCTCGATGGCGGCGCTCGCCGCCGGGCTCATGAGGTTCGGTCAGACTCCGGTGGGCGCAGCCGTGCCGGCGGTTCCGGCCGAAGGAGCGGATCGGTCTTCGGTCTCGGCTACCGTTGAACGCGCCCGCGCCAGAGCGCATGCCGGGTCGGTGCTCGAGCGCCTCCCGATCTCGTTTATCGAGAACCGCGGGCAGCTGGATGGACGCGTGGCCTACTACGTGCCTCGCAGCGGCATGGATACGTATTTCGCCGCGGAGGGTGTGACGTATGCGCTGACGCGTTCCTCGATGGCGGAATCTGCGCACGATCCCACGCTCGCGGGTGGTACGGCGGCGGAATCGCGGAAGCGCAAACCCACCGAGCGCTGGGCTGTGAAGCTGGAGTTCGTGAACGCCGACCACGCCCGCGGACCGACCGGTCGCGGACAGACTCCCTCAATCATCAGCTACTTCAAGGGCCCCCGAAGCGAATGGAAAACGCAGGTGCCTGCTTACGCGGAGGTTGCGTACCCGGACCTCTGGCCCGGTATCGATCTGGTGTATGCCGGCAACGGTGGACGCCTGAAGTACACGTTCACTTCGGGCCGGGAGCGAACCCGGAGCAGATCCGCCTGGCGTATCGGGGTGCGACCGAAGTTCGTCTGAACGATGTGGGTCAGCTCGACGTCGTGACGCCGATCGGCGGACTCCGTGACGAACGGCCGTATGCATACCAGGATGTGGAAGGACGACGTGTGGAGGTGGCGGCGGTCTACGCGCTCGCCTCCAACGGAACCCATGGCTTTCGCATGGGCGACTACGATCCCACGCAACCACTCGTGATCGATCCAGTCGTCTTCCAGTATGCGGGCTTCGTCGGTGGCAGCGGCCAGCCCTCCCCCAACGTGGACGCCGATGACGAAGCCGATGACATCGAGGTGGACCAGGCAGGCAATGTCTACGTCGTCGGCACGACCAGCTCGAGCGATTTTCCGACGACCGTGGGCCCGGACCTCACCTTCAACGGAGGGCCGTTCCCAGCCGATGCCTTCGTCGCCAAGATCTCCGCCGACGGTACCACGCTGATCTATGCCGGTTATGTGGGCGGTGCCGACAACGATTTCGGCTTCCGTCTCGCGATCGACCGCACCGGCGCGGCGTACATCACCGGCGCGACGACCACGAGTGAAGTCACATTTCCAGTGACCGTAGGGCCGGATCTCACCTACAGCGTCGGGTTCGACGCCCAGATGCAACTGCTCCCGGACGCCTTCGTGGCCAAGGTGAGCCCGGACGGCAGCGATCTCGTGTACGCTGGCTATATCGGCGGAACGGACGAGGAGCAGGGCTTTGGGATTGCCGTCAACGAAGAGCCTCCCGGTTCCGGTCAGTTCTTCGCCTACGTGACGGGCCCGACGCTCTCAGACGAAACCACGTTCCCCAACGGCCAAGGCTTCGGGAACGGTCCTGGGCAGTTCTCCGGTCCCGGCCCCGACCAAACTTTCAACAGCAAGTTCTTCAGGGACATCGGTTTCGGATTCCAGTTCGAGTCGCAGGACGCCTGGGTCGCGAAGGTCAGCGCCGACGGTACTGGCCTCGTCTACGTCGGCTACATCGGCGGCGTCCTCTTCGATTTCGGGCAGGGCATCGCGGTCGACGGAGACGGCAATGCCTACGTGGTCGGCTCGACGAACTCGGACGCGCGCGTGGACTTCATGGGTGACGTGGCGTTTCCGGCTGCGATCGGACCGGATCTGACGTTCAATGGCAACCCGAAACCCCGCTGCGAAACCGACCTTCGACGGGTTCGTGACCAAGGTCCGTGCAGATGGCACCGGAGTGGTGTGGTCGGGCTTCATTGGTGGGGTGCTCGATGACGGCATCTTCGATGTCGCGCTCGACCAAGCCCGTAACGTGTACGTGGTCGGCCGCACCAACTCCGACGAAGTCGATGCCAGCCCGAGCAATCCGGCGGACCCGGCGTTCTTCCTCGACTTCGCGTTCCCGGTGCTCGTAGGCCCCGATCTCTCGTTCAACAGTACGGGTCTCGATCCCAGCGTGTCCCAGCTCTGCACGGGAGGACCAAACAGCGGTGTGGTGTGTGGGATGGCCTCGGAGTGCCCTGGCGCCACGTGTTCTCTGCCTCCTTTGTCCGATGCGTTCGTGACCAAGGTCAAGGCGGACGGCACCGGCCTCGTGTACTCGGGATACGTTGGTGGCGCCGAGGAAGACCGCGGCCTCGGGATCGCGGTGGACATCGCGGGTAGCGCCTACATCGTCGGCGTCACCAACTCGGACGAGACGACGTTCCCCGCGACGGTCGGCCCCGACGTCACCTTCAACAGCAGCGGCCTCATCGATCCGATCGATCCCTGCGAGAGTAGCCAACCTCCCAAGCCGCCGTGCAACTTCCCCGCGAGCGATGGCTTCGTGACGAGGGTGAGCGCGGACGGTACCGGCATCGTGTACGCGGGCTACATCGGTGGTGCCGAGTCGGAGCACTTCCCACGCAACATGGGCGTGGCGGTGGACGGCAACGGCAACGCGTACGTGTCGGGAGAAACGGCTGCCGACGAGACCACGTTTCCGAACGGGAACGGTATCGGTGCAGGTCCGGGACAGTTTCCCGGTCCGGGACCAGATCTGACGTACAATGGCGGTCTGACCGACGCCTTCGTGGCCAAGGTCGCCGGCACCGCGGGCGGCGCCACCGGCAATGGTACCGTGAGCATCGCCGGCCGAGAGGCCAAATTCTTGTTCAAGGTGCGGCGCAAGACACCGGTGGACCAATCCAGGGCGCGCTCAAGTACCGGACGGAGGGCGTCCGGCTCTTCAGCGTGGCGATCACGTCGCTCATAACCTCGGGCGACACCGTGGTGATTGGTGGCATCTGTATCCGGAACGGTGTTCTGTGTACCTTCGAGGCGACGGGCTTCTCGTTCGGGTTCTTCAATGCCTTTCTCATCTCCGTCGATGGCATGCCTGCAGAGGGGGAGTTCCTCGAGCGGGGTAAGATCCGTATCCGCGAATGAGGAGTGCCGTGAGGCAGCGCAAAGTTCCGCCTCACGAATCGTGCGAACCTTCATCGCGGAGCTGTGGGCGGGCCTGACTTCGATCTCGCATCCGCATCGGCCGGTTGCTCCCGATCGGTAGCCGGCGACGGCGAGATGCCATAGGATTCCCTTCCGACCACGGGGGGCAGGATGCTGGAGATCAAGGTCACCGATGGCGCCAATCAATCCAAGACCTACCGGCTCGACGAACCGCGCCTCTCGATCGGCCGCGATGCCGACAACGACGTCGTGGTGCCGGACCGATCCTGCTCGCGCCACCATGCGGAGATCGTGCGCGAAGACGGAGTCTATCGGCTGAGAGACCTGCAAAGCGCCAACGGGATCTACCAGGGCTCGAACCGCGTCGAGGACTTGGTTCTGTCGAGCGGGACGTCAGTCTCGATCGGCGAGAACACGCTGACGTTCACGATCGAGGGGCGCGGGCCCGAGACCGTCGGTCGGGTGCTCGTGTACTTCGCGCGCGACGGGCTCAAAAACCTGCAGATCGCCTCGGGACTGGAGTACGTGATCGGCCGTTCTCCGACGTGGATATCGTCCTGGACGACGCGAGCTGCTCGAAGCGGCACTGCATGGTGTTCTCCAAGGGCGACACCTTCTACGTGAAGGATCTGGGCAGCTCCAACGGCACGTACGTCAACGGGCGGAAAGTCACCGAGAGCCCGCTGGCGGTCGGCGACAAGATCACAGTCGGCGAAGTCCTGCTGACCATGGAAGAGCAGCGGGTGAGCGAGGGTGACAGCTCCGTGGTCATGGAAGCGACCAAGATGTTCTCGCTGGCGGACGCTCAGGGAGGCTCGGCTGCGGCTGCGCGGCCGAAACGGCTCTGGGTCGGGGGCGGAGCGGCAGTCGTGGCGCTGCTCGTGGTCGCCGCCTGGTGGTCGATGTCCGGTGATCGCCCCGAGGATGCGGGCGAAGCCGGCGCGCTGCAACCGGGATTCGTCAAGGTGGCGAAGGTCGCGCCGAAGGAGCTGGTCTTCGCCATCTCGGCCACCGGCGCCGTCAAGCCCGACCAGACGGTCAACGTGAGCGCCGAGGTATCGGGACGCCTGCTCGAGGTCGCGATCGATGAGGGGGTCGCGGTAGAGAAGGGCGACGTCCTCGCCACCCTCAACGACAAGGACATCCGCTTGCAGATGCAGGAGGCCAACTCGTCGGTCACCGGCGCCCAGGTCGAGCTCGCCCGCCAGGATTACGAGCGTAAAGGCCGCCTGTTTCGTGATCAGGTGATCACGCGCACCGTCTACGAAGGATCGAAGAACAGCTACTTGAGTCTGAGCGCAGCCTATCAATCCTCTCAGGCCCGGGTTCAACAGCTCGGTGAGATGCTCACCAAGACGAAGATCGTCGCCCCCATGTCCGGCATCGTCGTCAAGAAGTTCGTCAGCGCCGGAGAGTTCGTCGGGCCAGGCGCACCGGTTGCCACGCTCGCCGATCTTCGTCACGCCGTGGTCGAGCTCGAGCTGCCCGATCGTGACGTCGTCAAGATCCGCGTCGACCAACCAGTAGAGGCGCGCGCCGACGCCTTCGGGGAGCGCGTGTTCCGCGGCGTGATCGACGAGATCGGAACCACCGCGAATCCGGCCAGCCGGACCTTTCGAGTGGACGCGGCGCTCGACAACGCCGATCTCAGCTTGAAGAACGGGATGATCGTGTCCGTCCGGGTCGTGCTCGAGCAGGCGCGCGCGCTGATCGCTCCCGCCGAAGCGCTCCTGAACGAGCGCGAGGGCAATGCGAGCGTCTTCGTCATCGACCAGGGACGCGCGCGCACGGTAAAGGTGCGGACGGGCCGCCGCATCGATCGGGACGTCGAGGTCCTGGACGGACTCGCCGACGGTCAGGAAGTGATCGTCTACGGCCAGCAGTCGCTGACCGACGGACAGCCGGTCAAAGCCTACGACCAGTAGCCGATGCTCTGCCGCGCCGGCGGGCGCGCGGCGCCCGGCAGGCTAGTCCGCGCCGCCGACGCGGACGGGCTCGCTGCGGAACCACCGGCGCAGGCGGTGCCAGATGGTCGGGTAGATCCGGTACTTCCTCGTACGCTCACGGGGTGAGACCAGCAGTGAATAGAAGACCGGCATGATCACCAGGATGAGCACCGTCGAGACCATGTCGCCGAACACCAACGCGTTGGCGAGCGGCGCCCACAGGCTGCCGCCCCAGATCGCCAGCGGCAACAAGCCGACGATGGTCGAGATGCTGGTCAGCAGCACGGGTTGAAATCGTCGCCGGCCGGCGAGCAACAGCGCCTCGTAGAGACCCTTGCCCTGCTCACGCTGAGCGTAGTTCGCGTAGTCCGTGAGCAGGATCGAGTCGTTGATCACGATGCCGGTCAGGCTCACGATGCCGATGAACGCCATGAAGCCGAACGGATTGCCCGTCAGCCACAGGCCCAGCACCGCGCCGACGACGCCGAAGGGAATCGTGACCACGATGACGAACGGCTGAATGAACGAGTTGAACTGCAGCGCCAAGATGCCGTAGATCAACAGAATCGCCAGAACCAGCGCCCGCTGCACGTTGCCGAACGACTCCTCACGCTCCTCGTGCTCGCCGCCGAACTCGAACTCGTACGCCGCTGGCAAATGAAAGCCCGCGAGCCGTTGCTGGATGTCGGCGAGGACCTCGCTCGCCAGCCGCCCGGCGACGTCACACTGCACGGCGACCGAACGCCGGCCGTTGCGACGGTTGATCTGGCCGAACTCATTGGCCGCCACCACGGTCGCGACCTCGCCGAAGGGCACCGTCCGCCCGCCACTCGAAGGCAGGTAGAGCTTGGAGAGATCCGACGCCTCGAGCATGGAGCCCTTGTCGAGCCGAACCACCACCGGGATCTCGTCGTCCCCTTGGCGGAATTGCGTGGCGACCTCGCCGTTCACCGCTGAAAGGACGGTGCGGGAAAACGCCATCGTGCTGACGTTCAGTAACCCGGCTTTGTCCTTGTCGAGGTGCATCACCAGATTGGGGATGCGCTCCCCCAGAGTGTCGCGCAGATCGGCCACCCCGGGGATGTCCTTGATCTTCTCGCGGACGTCCTGCGCAAGGCGGGCCAGAATCTCGATGTCGTCGCCGGTGACGCGCACCTCGATGGCAGCTCCGGCCACCGGGCCCTCTGCCAGGATCTTCGGTTCGACGGTGGCCCCGGAGATCTGGTGCAGCTTCGTCCGTAGCTCCGCCACGTAGTCGTCCGCCGAGCCCTGGTAGTCGTCTTTGAGGTTGACCAGTACCTGGGCGTAGTTCGACTGCTCGTCCTCGCGGGCTCGTTGTAGAAGATCTGCGGACTGCCTCTTCCCGACGTTCGCCGTGTAGTCACGGATGGGCGATTCCTCGGCGAGAATCTCTCGACCTGGCCGGTGATTTCGTCGGTCGTGGCGAGGTTGGTACCCTTCGGCAACCGAATGTTGACCAGGAAGAACTCTTCTCCGCCTTCGGGAAGAACTCGATGCCCAGAAGCGGGATCACCATCAGGCTGGCGACGAACGCGGCGACCGCCGCGCCGACGGTCACGAACCGATGCCGCAGTGCCAGCTTCAGGAGCGCCGAGTAGCCGTCGAGGATACGGACGGCTTCTCTTCCTTCACCTCGGGGAGATGGTCCTTGAAGAGCGGGTAGCACAGCAGGGGAATCACCGTCACCGCGACCAGATTGGACGCGAGCAGCGCGAAGATGTTGGTCATCGGCATCGCGAAGAGGAAAGCGGCCGGCGTCGCCCGCGATGAAGAGCAAGGGAATGAACGCGGACGCGTTGGTGAGCGTGGAGGCGAAGACCGGAAGTTGACCTCGTTGACGCCTTCGGTCACCGCCTGAGCGAGGGTCTCGCCCTTGTGGAGGTGGTTGCTGATGCTCTCGATCACGACCATGCTGGCATCGACGATCGAGCCGAGCGCGAGGGCGAGGCCGAAGATGGAGACGCTGTTCAGTGTGATCCCGGAGGTTTGCATCAAGATGAGCACATGAGGATCGACAGCGGAATCGAGATCGAGACGACGAGCGCCTGGCGCACGCCCAGATAGAAGGCGACCATCACCATCGTCATGACTGCGCCGGAGAGTGCGTTGCTTCCCAGGCTGCCGAGCTGATCGGACACCGTCTTGCCACGGTCGCTGATGACCGGATCTGCAGATCCGGAGGTAGCAGGGCGTGCTTCAGGTCCTCGAGCTTGGCGCGGAGTCCTCGGCCACCTTGGTGGTGTCGGTCCCATCCTGTTTCTTGACCGCCAGGAGCAGGGCGGGCGCGCCGTTGGTGCGCGCCTTGTAGCGGACGTCTTCGAAGCCGTCCTCGACGCTCGGCGACATCGCGGAGGTGGACGACCGATACTCCGTAGTTTCCGATCACCGTCCGGCTGATGTCGTCGAGCGATTCATACTCGTTCGGGTTCTTGAGCAGGTACCGGCGCGGGCCGACGTCGAGCTTGCCTCCGGGGATGGCGGCGTTCTCACCTCTCAAGATGTCGGGGATCTGTATCAACGGGATCACGTATTGAGAGAGGCGCTGGTTGTCGACGTTGACCGAATCTGGCGCTCGGGCATGCCCTCGATTTCGACACCCCCGACACCAGCAAGAGTGGAAAGCGCCTGATCGAGCTTCTCGGCCCAGTCGTTCAGACCCTTGTAGTCATAGGGACCCTGCAGCGAGAGGATGATGACGGGAATGTCGGCAGCGTTGACGTCCTTGACGTCAGGATCGATGATCCCTTCCGGAAGCTGGGGCCGGAGATCCTTGAGCTTCTCTTTGATCTCTTCGATCGTATCCTTGGGCCTCGTTTCCCCAGAATCGCATGCCGATGATCGAGATGCCGCCAAGCGACCGCGAGGTAACGGTGCGGACCTCCTCGAGCTCTTGGATGACCTCCTCGATCGGCTTGGTGACGAGGCTTTCAACCTTGCTGGCGCTGGCTCCCGGGTAGATCGTCACCACCCCGCCGCCCAGATTGTCGAACTCGGGATCCTCGGTGCGGGGGAGGGTGAAGAACGCCATCAACCCGTAGAGGAGCAGCCCGCCGACCAACATGATGGCGATCCGGTACTGCTTGATGAGGAGCGCGCCCACGTTGAAGCGTGATCGCGATGCCTGGAGAGGCGAGCGGAGGCGCCGTCGGCACGGCTGCCCGGGGACTGATGACGGTCCGATCGCTGGCATCATCCGGTGCAGTGTCCGGCGGCACGCGCCGGCGCTCGGCGCCCGCTCCGGGGCGGCATCATGACGGTCGCATCGCCGGAGTCCGGTGTCGCTTCGGCGTCCGGCGCCGGACCCGCCCTGCCGGCCAGTGGTACCCGCGGCGACAGCACCGTGGCGTCACCGGAGTCATCCTCAGGTACAGCGTCGGAGGGGGGACTCCCGGCGGGCGACGAAGAGCGCGGTCTGATCACCGTGACATCATCGAGGTCGCTCCCCGTCTGTTGAGTGTCGCTCGGCAACGGTGTCGACGTCGTGACATCGGGATCAGGCTCCGCTACACCACGTCTCTCTCCCGCTGCGCCGGGGTGGGGGGATCGCTTCGGATCGATGGCGTCGCCATCGCCGGATGTTTTTTTGGGTGGCATGCCGGTTCAAGAACGGGTTAGCATGCGTCTACCACTTTCATCGTGAGACGGAAAAGCTGGAGAAGGAGGGGGATCATGGATCGATGCAAGCGGCTCATGGGGTTGGCACTGGTCGGTGCACTGTCGTCGCAGGTCGCGGCTCTCGACGCCTTCGGTCAAGGACTCTCGCTGGAAGAAGCGATCGCGATCGCATTGAAGGAGAATACAGCCATCCGCGCTGCCGAGCAGCAGGTGATCGGTGCGGAGAGCGAGATCCGGGCGGCGCGTTCAAACTATCTGCCCACAATGAACGTCTCACATCAATACTTGAAGCTCGACGGCGACGCCCTGTTCATCAACCTGGTCGGCGCCGCCATCGTCGATGCCATCGTTCAGGATCCGGCGGAAGGGTGCTGCCATCGAACGGCTGCCCGATGAGGTCGACATCAGCGACAACAACACGACCAATCTCACCTCACTGCAGGTGACTGAAGTCCTGTATTCCGGCGGAGGATACCAGGCCCAGGTCCGTGCCAAGGATGTGTCGCACCGGATCGCCGAGCAGGATCTCGCCCAACAACGGGTGAACCTGACCTTCGACGTCACCAAAGCCTATTACGACGTGCTGGTGGCGGACAAAGCCGTGCAGGTGGCAGAGACCGCGCTGCAACGGTCCGAGCGCAACGTCGGCGAGGTGAAGAAGCGCTACGAGGAGCAGGAGGCGTTGAAGGTCGAGGTCGTCGGTGTCGAGAGCCGGATCGAAGCCGATCGGCAGACGCTGTTGGCGGCGCGCAACGAGCTCGCGATTGCCAAGATGACCTTGAACCGGCTGTTGGAGCGCGACTTCTCCACGGCGGTCGAGCCCATGGGAAACCTCGAAAGCATGTCCGAGCCACCCTCGCCGGAGACGGCCCTGCAGCTGGCGAGCGACCACAACCCGTCGCTGCGCAAAGCACGGCTTCAGGTCGAGCTCGCCGATACCGGCATCTCGCGTGCCCGCTCGTACTACCTGCCGAAGGTCCAAGTCCAAGGGTCCTTCTCCTACATCGACAACGAGACTTCGTTCCAAGGCATCACCTACGGCGGCACGCTCGGGGTCACCGTCCCCTTCTTCCAGGATGTCTGGATGGGCTATGGGTCCATGGGCCAAGCGCGAGCGCAAAAGCAGGCCGCGGAGGACGCGCTGCGGCAGACGACGACGGCGGTCGAGCTCCAGGTACGTCAGGCGTCGCTTCAGGTGGATCAAGCTCGGAAGATGATCGCCGTCGCGAAGGGCCAGGTCGACTACTACGGGGAGCGCTACCGCGGGCCCAGACGTCGTTCCGCGAACAGCTCTCGACGTTCAAAGACGTGCTCGATGACCACGTCCTCCTCCTCGACAACGAGCTCAACTATGCGCGTGCCAAGCACGGCTACCTGGTGGCTCTTGCGCAGCTGAACCGCGCCATCGGCCAGCAATGAGCTGACCCGGCAGCCGTCGCATCTAGGTCCAGTCGCTCGCGAGGTGCAGCGTCCGATCTCGCTCAAGCGCCCGCCGTTGCCGGACCGTGCTCTGGATCGGCCGCCAGCGGGTGTCTCGTACGGCGGATCGCGAGGCAGCTCAACGCCCCCGCAACGAGGATCAGGACCGAGACCCCGAGCGTCGGCCGCATCGCGATGGAGAACGCGGCGGCGAAGACGTCGTTCAGTAGCTCCTGAAGGGCCGGGGCGATCTCTCGGGGAACGCCGGCAGGCAGCTCGAGACCGACATCTTGCAGCTGGCCGACTCTGACACCGCCGCTGGTTGCGGCGTCGATCGCGCCGCCGAAGCTTTCGCGAAAGGCTCCAGAAAGCCCTCCGACGCGCGAGGCGGCCTCGTCCCGGAGCGCGGCAACGAGGCGGTTCTGAAGGACCGCGCCGACCACGGCACTAGCCAGCACGCCGGTGAATTCCCGGGTCATATTGAGAAGACCGGCCGCTGAACCGGCCTCGTCGGCACGCGCTTCGCGCATCGCGATCGTGTCCGAGGGCGCAAAGACGCATCCGAGACCGAGCCCGGCCAGAACCATGGGCACCACGAAGGTCGTGCGCGAGGCGGTGGGAGCGGCCAACCAAGCGATCAGAGACATGCCGGCTCCGAACAGGAGGAGCCCCGTGATCAAGAAGTACTTGCCGCCGATCCGGTCCACCAGGCGGCCGGCAAGCGGTGCGGTGAAGATCGAGGCGACGGAGAGCGGGACGACGGTCAGCCCTGACTGCATCGCGTTCATGCGGAGACCGGACTGGAGGTAGAGCATTACCGGTACGAACAAACCGACGATGCCGAACATCAAGGCGCCGGCGGCCCAGTTGGAGAGCATGTAGTTGCGGTTGCGCAGCAACGCCATGGGCAGGATGGGTGCCGCCTGGCGCCGCTCCCAGGCAACGAACGCCGCCAGCACGAGGGCGCCCGCGATTATGACCATGGGGATGGTGATCCCATGCGAGATCACGCCCCAGCCGTACGATTCGCCCTCGATGAGGCCGAAGACGAGGAGGAACAACCCGAGGCTGCCCAATGCCACGCCGCCCAGGTCGAGCATCCCGCGCCCACTTGGTCGGAGGTTCGGGACGAAGAGCAAGGTCAAGAAGAGGGCCACGACGCCGATGGGTACGTTGACCAGGAAGATCCCGCGCCAGCTCCAGCGTGTCACGATGATACCGGCTGCGATCGGTCCCGTGATGGCCGCTACTCCGGCCAGCGCTGCCCACACCCCGAAGGCGGCGCCCCGACGTCCCGGAGGAAAGATCGCATTGACGATGGCGAGAGTCTGTGGCGTCAGCAGTGCACCGCCGAGGCCCTGGAGCAAGCGGGCCACGATCAGCTCGAGCGCCGATTGCGCATACCCGCACCATGCCGATGCCGACGTAAACAGCGCGAGACCGATGAGGAGCATGCGTCGCGATCCGTAGATGTCGCCCAACCGGCCCGCGGTGATGAGCAGCACCGTGTAGACCATGCTGGTGGCGCTGAAGATCCAGAGTGCCTGGCCCAACGACGCCCCGAGACCTCGGGCGATGCTCGGGAGTGCGACACTGACGATCGTGGAGTCGACCAGGATCATGAAGAATCCCAGGGCCAGCACTGCGAGAACGACCCAGGGGCTAACTCCCGAACGTTGCATGACACCTCCCGTCTAGCTGCCCGTCGGACGCGACGCGGACAACGACGGAGCTACACCGAGATCCGGGAGCACGGCTCGGCGGCGGGACCGGCCCGGGCCGGTCCCGCCGCGAGTCCATGGATCACGCGCTCATTCCGGGACGATGCGTGCGATCCGACCGCGCTCGGTCACGTTCAGCACCGCCTCGCTGAACCACAGCTGATTGTCCGGACCGACGACGATGGCGAGCGGAGCGCTGTTCGGACTGATGCCCATGAAGAACTCCGTCACCTCGTGGGTGACGAGATCGAACCGCCCGACGCGGTCGTTCAGGAACTCCGTGAACCAGATCGATTGATTGTCGGGACCCGCCGTGAACACGACGATCGATGGGCCGTCGGGGACCGACAGTCCTGGAATGGCGAACTCCTGGACCTCGCGCGTCCGCGGGGTTTTAAGACGCCGATCTTGTTGGAATCCTGCAGCACCACGTAGAGGTTGATGTCCCCGGGAGGTCCCGGATACAGCGCGTGCGGACCGCTCCCTTCCGAGAACTGCACGCGGTCGACGATCGTGTCGGTCGCCATGTCGAAGCGCGCCACCTGGTCCGGCCCCTCGAGTCCGACCCAGAGATTGCCGTCGACGTCGAAATTGAACCCGTGCAGGCGCTCGCCGACCGGCAGCCCGCCGGTGAACTCGGTGATCGTCCCGGTCGTCGAATCGAAGCGCGCGAGCCGGCTCTGATGATCCTCCGACTTGTTTTGTCCGCCTGGCTCGGGAAGCGGCTCCTCGCCTTCCTCCGCGAACCAGAAGACGCCGTCCTCGGTCGGGTCTTCGATGATGGCGTGCGGGACGCTCCCCGCCGTAATGCCATTGCGGAAGAGCGTGGTCTGATTGGTGTCGACGTCGAACTCTCCGATCACGTCGTTCAGGCCGGTGAACCAGAGATCGCCGTTGCGCCCGACGGTGATGAAGTGCGGGAAGACGCCCGAGAGCCCTAGTTCGGCGAAGCCGGAGCCCGCGAGCGGTGGTAGCGCTCCGGGCACGAGCACACCGTCGACGACGAGGTCTTCCAGCAGGAACGCCTGGGACGTGCCTCTCACGGGATCGAAACGCACCATCTTGTTGTTGAACTGCGCGCTCGCCCAGAAGTTGCCGTCGGGCCCGAGCACCATCCCTCCGACGTGCACGAAGTCAGCCGGAATCAGGACGTCAGGCAGCAGGTCGAACTCGGTGACCGTCGCCCGCGGTTGGCTGGGCAAGATCTGGTTGGTGAGCTTGCCGAATCCCGGATTGCCTCGCGTCACCGTGGTGGGAAGTTGATTGGCGACGGTGGCGAAGATCGGGACGAACAGGATGGTGGCAAACACCTCGTTCGGCTCGGCGGTGCCGTCGGGAAGCGTGGGTATGATGATGGGCTTGTGGGTCTCGCCCGGAGCGAACACCAGGAGGCCGCTGCGAGGCACGTAGTCGAGGTTCGGAAAGGCGGTGGCGAACGGTTCGGCGAGGGCCGGCACGGCGTCGTTGGTGAGAAAGCTGACGGTCACGGTCTGCGTGCTGGGTGCGGACAAGGCGACGTCGAAGACCACGGGACCGCCCTCGACGTTGGCCGAGTTGAAGATCCCGATGACGGGCGGTGGCGGCGGCGGCACGAACTCAGTCGGCGGAGCGGCCGGAAGCGGAGGCGTCGGGTCGCCCTCGCCCTGCCAGGTGGGGAGAAAGTCCCCCGTCATGTTGTTGGTGAGCTGCCTCGTTCCGCTGCCGTCGGCGTTCATCACGAAGATCTCGTCCTGGCCGGCCGTCGGAATCACGGTGAAGACGATCTGGTTACCGTCGCGCGACCATGCCGGGTTGGCATCGAGCGCCGGGTTGGTCGTGAGCTGGGTGAGGCCGCCTCCCGAGCCCGTCATCAGCCAGACTTCGGCATTGCCACTGCGGTTGCTCACGAACGCCAGCTGGCTGCCGTCGCGTGACCAGTCGGGTTCGGTGTCGGCGTTCGGGTTGTTGGAGATGTTCGTCTGCCCAGTGCCGTCGGCATTCACGACGTAGATCTCGAAGTTTTGGTCTCGATCACTGCTGAACGCGATGGTGTCGCCGTCTGGCGACCAGGTGGGCTCGAGGTCGTTTCCCGCTGGCGCATTGGTGATGTTTCGCTGTTCGCTACCGTCGGCGTTCATCACGTAGATCTCGGCGTTGCCGTCCCGCAAGCTCGCGAAGGCAATCTCGGTACCGTCCGGTGACCACGTGGGCTGATTGTCGTGGGAGGGATCGGTCGTGAGTCGCGTCTGCGAGCTGCCATCCTGGTTCATGACGTAGATGTCGAAATGGCCGTTCCGGTCGCTCGCGAAAGCGAGCTTGGTCCCATCAGGCGACCACACGGCCCAGGCATCCGTTCCCGGGAAGTTGCTCAGGTTCCTCTCGCCGGTGCCGTCGGGATTCAGTGCGAGGATCTCGACGTTGGGACCGGTCGCGGTCGCCAGGAAGCGCGAGAACGCGATGACCCCCGGGTCACTGTCACTGTCCAGCCGCCTGCTATCGCTGTCATCGCAGCCGATGAGAAGCGCGCTCGAAACCGCTGCGAGCCATGCCCAGGTGCGGACGCTGCGGAAACCCTCCCACCACCGACTCATCTCCATCACGTCACCCTCCTCACCGTGCGGACCTCGAGGTCGCCCCCGATATGCGAATACAACGTTCGTGGGGAGGAAGGCTAGGGCAAACTTGCCGGGGGCCTACAGCACATGGGCCCGAGCCGGCGTGAGGATGGCGCCTTGGCAGGCCACCATCCCATGCCACCGGCTCGTATTCGGATCAGGCGTTCAACGCCGCCAGAAACTTGTCACGGTTGGCGCCGCGAGCGATCTTCCCACTGCTGGTCTTGAGGAGCCAGCGCTCGTCCACGAGTTTGACCTGACGCAGCACCACGTCCGCGCCGGTGGAGACCGCCTGGCGGATCGCCATGGTGAGTCGCTGCGGATCGACCGCGTGCGTGGGATCGACCTCCACCACGGCGGCGGCTTCCTCGGTGCCGAGCTTGCGATCCGGCAGGCCGAAGACGACGCACCGGCCGGCGCGCACGCCCGGCACGCCGTTGATGATCTGCTCGAGATCCTGGGGATAGATGTTTCTTCCCGCCAGGATCATGAGATCTTTCTTGCGCCCGGTGATGTAGACCTCGCCGCCGGCCAGGTAGCCGAGGTCGCCGGTCAGGTACCAGCCATCACGCACCGCTTCTTGCGTGGCGTCGGGGCGCTCGTAGTAGCCGGTCAGCATGCAGTCGCTGTGCAACGCCAGCTCCCCGACCTGGCGCTCGGGCAGCGAGCGAAGCTCGCCGTCGACCACGCGCACCTGGCAGTTCGGGAGCGGAGGACCGGCCGACAGGCATTCGACGACGCGACGGGTGTCGGCAGCGGCGGGGACCGCGACGCGCGCGCGCTCGAGCTGGTCGGCGTCGACCGCGTCCACGATGACCGGCGTCTCGATCCCTCCCTGCGTCACGGCGAAGACGTTCTCGGCCATCGCGTAGCACGTCGCCAGGACGTCGGCGCGCACTCCGTAGGGGCCGAAGCGCTCCAGGAAGAGACGGTGGCTCGCGGCAACCATGGGCTCGCTGCAGTTGATCACCGCCCGCCACGACGACAGGTCGAGACCCTTCAGCATCTCGTCGGGTATCTTCTGGGCGCAGAAGTTGTAGGCGAAGTTGGGAAGCCAGGTCAGCGTTCCGCGGTGCGCGCTGACCGCCTGCAACAGCTTCCACGGCGACCGCACCCAGTCGAAGGGTGACATCAGCACCAGCTTGGTGCCGGTGAGCAAGGGCAGCAGGAAGCCCGCGATCAGTCCCATGTCGTGGTAGAGCGGCAGCCAGCTCACGATCACGTCGTCTCGCGTGAGGCGCACGGCGGGGAGATAGGCCGCGAGCTGGTTCAGGATGGCGCGATGCGAGAGCGCGACGCCCTTCTGGAGCCCGGTCGTTCCGGAGGAGTGCTGCAGCAGCGCGATCGTATCCGGGGAGCCCGCCAAGGCGGGCCAGTCGTCCTCACGGAAGCGCGCCGACGCGTGGCGTCCGCCGAGTCCCATGTCCAGGATCGCCTTCGCGCCGTGCTGCTCGGGCAGCGTCCGTCGCAGCTCGTCGCCGAACGCCGCTTCGGCGACCACGGCGGCAGGGCCGGTGACCTCCATCAAGCGGACGAGGTTCTCGCGATAGACGACGGGATCGAGCCGCTCGGTGGGAAAGGGCAGGATGGACGGCACGGCGCCGAGCAGCATCGCGCCGACGAACGCGTAGACGACATCCGCGCCCGGCGGCAGGAGATTCAGGACGACCTCGTCCGCGCCGACGCCGGCCTCGCGATAGGCGAGCGCATAGGAAGCCGCGCCGTCGAGGATCTGGCGCAGCGTCAGCGGTTGCTCCGCTCGCGACGTGACCAGGACGATCGCGAGCTGATCGGGCGCGGTAGCGAAGCGATGACGCAGCATCCCGCCCACCGTGTCGACGGGCGGGAGCATCGACGGAGCGTCGCCGTGGGACGCCGACACTTCTCCGACTCGGCCGGCTACTTGGCCGCCTTGGCTTGGCGCTCGACCTTCTCCTTGATGAGGCCCAGCTGGACTTTCGAGTTGGAGTTGATCCGGTCGGTCATCTGCTCGTCGTTGACCGGCGCTTGCGGCTTCATGTGGAAATCCTGCACCCAGCGCATGCGGACGCCCCCGTCGGCGGGCTCGTAGAACCACTGGATGTTCATGTACTCGAATGGCCCGGTCTCGACCCGGTGCGCTTTCACGGTGCGCGTCTTGACGTCGGGCGTGCGCTCGGAGACCCAGCTCCAGACCTTGCCGTTCTCGTCGGGGTGCATGCTCAAGCGGAAGCGGACGGTATCGCCCTTGCGCTCCAGGATCGTCGCCTCGGAGTACTCGCTGAAGAGCGTGGTCCAGCTCTCGACGTCGTTGGTCATCTCCCACACGAGGTCCATCGGCGCGTCGATGACGATCGAGTTTTCAGTGTGGCCGGCCATGGCTCAACCCCCTTCCTTGATGCGCTTGTTGGTGTACTCGATGGCGCCGCCGACGGTCAGGATCTTCTGCGCGTCCTCGTCGGGAATGGTGAACCCGTATTGCTGTTGCACCGCGAGCTGGATCTCCACCAGGGCGAGGGAGTCGAGTCCCATCGCGGCGAACGTGACAGCGGGATCGTTCACCACCTGATCCGGCGCGAGTCCGATGCGGTTGACCAGGATGTCCTTGAGATCTTCGAACGTGAAGGCTTTGCTCACTAGCGTTCTCCTTTCGTCTCGTCTCGAGATCAGGCTGATTGTGGTTTCGCTCGCTCGCGCAGGGAGGCGAGTTGCTCGGTGGCGGCTTCTCTTCCGGCGGCGAGGAAGAGGTCGGCCATGTGGTAGTCGCGCCACGTCGACGGTCCGAAGCGCGGCGTGATCACGACGTCCGCCAGTGCCGCGTGACGCACGCTGGCGTCGAGCTGAGCGAGATCCATGACCTCGAGAAGCGTGTCCAGCATGCGCGTCGTCTTGCGCACCGGCGACGATATGATCATGTCGCCGCCGGGCCAGGCGGGTAGGGTGTCGCGGCTCATGAGATTCACGGACACCGTGACGTCTGCGCCGGCGTCCGTCAATGACGACGTGGGAACGGGAACCAGCGCCAGGCCGTCCACCAGGCGCTGCCCACTCCGCTCGTAGGGTGGAAACATCCCGGGAACGGCGGTCGAGGCCACGAGCGCCTCCCAGAGAAGTCCTTCGGCGATGGCGGCGGGTTGACGGGTGTTGAGATCGACCGCCATGGCGACGAAGGGAATCGCGAGATCGAGAAAGGTGCGATCGCCGATCGTGTCGCGGCACATCTGCCGGAAGAGCTCCGCCCCGCGGGACGTGCCCGCCAGCGTGAGCGTGAACATCTCGGCGACGTTCTCGGGGGTGAAGGTCGAGCGCATGGTGGCTTCGATGTCGATGAGTCTCATTCCCGAGGCGAGCCAGGCACCGACGAGCGCGCCGCAGCTCGTCCCGGCGACACAGTCGACGGTGTAGCCCGCTTTCTCGAGGACCTGCAGCGCCCCGACATGGGCGTAGCCCTTGGCTCCGCCCGCACCAAGAGCCAAACCGAGCTTGGTGCGCGCGAGGTGGCGGCCGAGCCAGGCGACGCCGCGGCGCGGCTGGTCCGGATCGATCGTCGCTTTGACACGCGGGCCCTTGCCGGCAGGGGAAGGGGACTCGGCGCTCACCAGCACCAGCTCCACACGCTCGCCGAAGTCTGCCACGGCCGCGGATGCCGCTTCCACCTCGGCGGCGCCGAAGAGCAGGACGACGCGATCCATGTGGTCGAGGAGCAACCGCAAGTTCTCGGTCGCGAACGGTCCGGCGAGCACCACGGTCGCGTGGCTCGACAGCAAGTCGTCGAGGACGGCGAGCGCGTGGTCGAGACGGAATCCGTGCGAGGATTCCGGCGTCTCCACCGCCACGTGGAGCGCGGTGACGGAGTGCGGGCTCGCCGACTTCGTCGCCGCGATCACGTCGGCGACGAGATGCTGGGTGGAGCCTGCCGTGAGGAGCGCCACCGCCTCGCCCCTTCGTCGACCCGCCTGGGCGCTGGTGTGCGCCAGGCGGCGGGTGAGGATACGGCTCAGATTCGCAAGCAGGGCGGGGTGTCGACCGAGGACGGTGGCGAACGCATCACGGTCGAGCTCGAGGACGTCGGTCGCGACGCTGGCGACGACGCTCGCCGAACGCGGCTCGCCACTCACCATCGACATCTCACCGATGACGTCGCCGCGGCGCAGGCGAACCAACGGCCGCAGGCGGCCGTGCTCCTCCATCACCACCTGTGCGACGCCGCTCTGGATTACGAAGAGACTGTTGCCGGGCTCACCCTGCCGGCAGATGAACTCCCGGGCCGCGAAGCGGCGCGGTCGCATCTTCGCGGAGACGTCTTCGAGTGTGCTCGCGTCGATGCCCTCGAAGAATGGCTCGGACGCGAGCTCGGCATAGACCAAGGAACGCTCCCCAATCGAGTCGGTTTCAGACCTGCTTCCGGAGAACCAGGGCGCTGTTGAAACCTCCAAAGCCGCGCGCGTTGATGAGGACCGTATTGATCTTCATGGGCTTGGCCGTACCGGTGACGAAGTTCAGGTCGCAACCTGCCGCGGGCTTCTCGAGGTTGACGGTGGGAGGAGCCTGGCCATCGCGCATCGCCAGCAGCGCGGTGGCGGCGTCGAGTGACGACCCGCCGGCGTAGAGACGCCCCACCATCGATTTGGGAGCGGTGACCGCGACCTCCCGCGCCCGCCGGCCGAAGACCTTGCTGATGGCCTTTGCCTCGATGGCGTCGCCTTCGAGCGTTCCGGCGGCGTCGGCGAAGACCACGTCGACCTCGTCGGGAGAAACCTTGGAAGCGGCGAGCGCTTGCGTCATCGCGCGCGCGAACTGCACGCCGTCGGGTGCGGGCTTGCTGTGATGGTAGCCGTCGTGCGTCGCCGCGTGTCCGAGGATCTCTCCATAGATCCGCGGCGCCTTGCGCTTCCTGGCGTGCTCCAGGTCTTCGACCAGGAGGATCGCGCCGCCTTCGCCCGGTACGTAGCCGCTCGCCTTGGCGTCGAACGGACGATAGCCGTTGGCATCGCCGCTCTTGGTCAGGAAACCGTTCTTGATCTGGCAGGCGAGCGCATAGGGTCCGATGGGCGCTTCGAAACCGCCGCTCACCACGAAGTCCACGCCGCGCTCGATGGTGCGGCGGGAGTAGGCGAGCGAATCGAGGCCGCCCGCACCTTCGGAGATCAGCACGCCGCAGGGTCCCTTCATACCGTGCTTGATGGAGATCTGCCCCGTGGTCGCGGCGTAGAACCAGGCGATGGATTGGTACGCGCCGACGAAGCGGGGACCTTTGCCCCAGAGACTCTGGATCTCCTTCTGGCCGAACTCGTTGCCGCCCGACGAGCTCGCCGTGATGACGCTCATCTTGTACGGCTCCTCGTCGGCGGGCTTGATGCCGGCGTCGTCGAGGGCCATCTGGGCGGCGGCGAGCGCCATCCAGGTCCAGCGGTCGGTCTGCACGATCAATCGTTGGTCGATGTGGTCGGTCGCCTGAAACCCGTCGACCTCGCCGGCGAACTGAGTGGAATACGTGGAGGGATCGAAATGGGTGATGCGCTTGATCCCGCTCTTCCCTTGCTTGGTGGCTTCCCAGTAGGCGTTGGCGCCGATGCCGTTGGGCGCGATGATGCCGATCCCGGTGACGACCGCGCGGCGGCTCACGACGAGCCCTCCCGGGGACGGCCGAAGATCATGGCCGACTGGAAGCCCCCGAATCCGCTGCCGCAGGAGAGCGCCACGTCGACCTTCTGCTTGCGTGCCACCTTGGGCGTGTAGTCGAGGTCGCACTCCGGATCGCGTTTCTCGAGGTTGGCGGTGGGGGGAATCACGCCGCGGTCGATGACGAGAGCGCACGCCGCCATCTCGATGGCACCGATGCCGCCGAGCGAATGGCCGATCATCGATTTGATGGAGCTGATCGGGATCTTGTACGCCTGCTGGCCGAGCGAGCGCTTGTAGGCCGCCGTCTCGTGCCGGTCGTTCTGCTTGGTGCCGGAGCCGTGCGCATTGATGTAGCCGATGTCCTCCGGCTTGACTCCCCCCTGTTGCATGGCGTCGTTGATCGCGTCCGACATTTCCAGCCCATCGGGACGAAGGCCCGTCATGTGGAAGGCGTTGCCGCGTCCCGCGTAGCCGAGCACCTCGCAGTAGATGCGGGCGCCCCGCGCGCGCGCGTGGCCGATCTCCTCGAGAAGCAGAACCGCGGCGCCTTCTCCCATGACGAAGCCGTCGCGGTCGTTGTCGAACGGGCGTGACGCCCGCTCCGGCTCGCTGTTGCGACTGGAGGTGGCCTTGATCGGGTCGAAACAGGCCATCGAGATCGGCGAGATCGGTGATTCCGTAGCGCCCGAGATGACGATGTCGGCCTGGTCGTCCTGGATGAGCTGATGTCCGTAGCCGATGGCGTCGATGCCCGAGGTGCAGCCCGTCGAGATGACGGCCGCCGGGCCGTGCGCGTTGAATCTGATCGCGATCTCGCTCGCCAGGCTGCTCGGGATCAACGACTGATAGAGAAACGGCGGTCCGAGGTTGGCGTCGACCAGCCAGTTCTTGCCGTGGTCGCTCACCGCGACGTAGCCGTTCTCGAGGTACATGGTGCCGCCGACGGCGCTGCCGAAGCTGACGCCCATACGGTCGAGGTTCGCCTTCTTCAGATCCAGCTTGCTGTCCTTGACGGCTTCGGTGCCGGCGACCGCCGCGAACTGGATGTAGCGGTCCATGCGGTCGATCTCCTCGGCGGTGAGTCCGGCGGCGCGCGGGTCGAAGTCGGCTTCAGCGGCGATCTGCGACCGAAACCCTGCTGGATCGAAGAACGAGATGCGTCGGGTCGCCGTGCGTCCTGACGTGATCGTCTCCCAGAACGCCTCGCGGTTGACGCCTCCCGGCGCGACGACTCCCACTCCGGTCACTACCGTGCGTCTCATGCTCATTCCGTGTCGACGTGGCCGAGGTCGGGCCGCGGTGCCAGAGGGCAGAGGTGGAAGACGATCTCCACCCCTTCCTTCCCTTCGTTCATGAACCGGTGTCGCTGATTGATGGGGATGAAGACACCCTGACCGGCCTTCACCTCGTGGGGCGTTCCGTCCAGGCGCGCGATCATCGTGCCCTTGGTCACGTACACGAACTCCTCGGAGTACGGATGATAGTGCTCGCTGATCTTGTCGCCGGGCGCGATGGTGGCCACGCCCATGAAGCCGGTTCCGGCTCCGACGGTCTTCGGGCTGAGCAGCACCCGCAGGTCGCCGCCGCGCCGCGTGTCCGCCGGCATGTCCGCGACCGACCGGACCTTGTTCTCTACTGGCTGCACCGGATTCCTCCTCGCTCAAGGCCGGAAGGACGATCCTCCCAGGCAGTTGGCCGGCCGCGTCCCTCTATCGCTTCGGGGAGGAGGGAGCGTCCCAGCTGTAGAACTCGACGGCCGTGGCGTCCTTGGGTGAGCGCCAGGTCTCCGGGTTGTAGGGCTGAATGTACGGCTCGAGCTTCTTGCTGATGTCCTTGAACAGCGAATGGTCGCGCACCTTGTCCACCGACTTGTCGAAGTCGGCGTCCATCTCCACGAGGTGGACGTAGATGTCCTCCAGGATGAAGAGGCTGCGATGCCGCACGCCGGTGATCACCGGCAGATCGGTCCTGTCGGACTCCGCGAAGATCTCGGCGACCTTCTCCTGGGAGCCCGGCTTGATCCTCGCCACGATGAGTCCTCGCTTGATCATGGCTTTCCCCCTCCCAGCTCAGAGCCGGTAGCTCATGCGCGACTCGACGACCGCGTCGGCGAGCTTCTGGTAGAGCCTGGCGTTCTCGATGGCGACCGCGGCCTGTGCGGCGAGCGCGGTGGCGAGGTCCTGGTCGCGCGGGCTGAACGACGCGCCCCCCCGCTTGTTGATCACTTCGACGACCCCGATCGCCTTGTCGCGGATCTTGAGCGGCACCGCCAGGAGGGAACGCGTGGTGAATCCGCTGCCGCGATCGAGATCCTGGTAGAAGCGCGTGTCCTTGCTCACATCGTCGACGATGGCCGGCTTGCCGTTCTGCAGCACCCACCCCGCGATGCCCTTGTCCGCCGGCACCGTCCTCGTGGTCACGCTCTCCGCCGTCTTTCCGGTGGCCACGGCGAAGGTGAGGTGCTGTCGGGTTTCATCGAGCATCATGAGCGAGCTGGTCTCGGCCTCGAGCAGCGCGGAAGCGGTGCTCATGATGGCGTCGAGCAGCTCGGGAAGGCTGAGGAGCGAGTTGAGCGTGACGCTCGATTCGACCAGGGTCTGGCGCGCCCGCCGTTCCGCGGCCAGCTCGTTTTCCAGCGCCGCTACGCGTTCGGAGTCCTTCACGGCCGTCACCCTTTCACCACACCGGTCAGCGCCGGCTCACCGCTCGCCGGAGCGGCTGCGTCCCCGCCCTTGAGCGTGCCGTCCGGGTTCATGTGCTTCTCGAGGAAGTCGAGCTGGTAGTCGCCGCTGCGAAAGATGGGATGCGCAAGCAATTGGCGATGGAACGCAATGGTCGTCTTGATGCCCTCGCAAGCGAATTCCCGGAGCGCGCGATCCATGATGTTCATCGCGTCCTCGCGATCCTTGCCGTGCACGATGACCTTGGCGAGGAGCGAGTCGTAATACGGGGGCATCGTATAACCGCTGTATCCGTGGGTGTCCACCCGGACGTTCGGACCGCCGGGCGGAATGAAGCGCGTGAGCGTGCCGCTGGCTGGCGCCCAGTTCTTCGCGGGATCCTCGGCGTTGATGCGACACTCGATGGCATGGCCGTGCGGTTTCACGTCCGCTTGCTTGATGGGCAACGGCTCGCCGGCGGCGACGCGGATCATCAACTCGACGATGTCGACTCCGGCGGTGGCTTCCGTGACCGGATGCTCCACCTGGATACGGGTGTTCATCTCCATGAAATAGAAATTACGGTCGGGGTCGACCAGAAACTCGATGGTGCCCGCGCTCTCGTACGCGATCGCTTTCGCACCCAACACCGCCGCCTCGCCGATACGCCGGCGCAGATCGGCGTCGATGTAGGTCGACGGCGACTCCTCGATCAGCTTCTGCTGGCGGCGCTGGATCGAGCAATCGCGCTCGCCGAGATAGATGGCGTCGCCGTAGCGGTCGCCGACCACCTGCACTTCGACGTGGCGGGCGCTGCGGATGAACTTCTCCATGTAGACGCGGTTGTCCTTGAAGACCGCTTGCGCGGTGTTGCGCACGTTCTCGAGTGCACCTTCGAGCTCGCCGCGATTCGACACGATCTGCATGCCGCGCCCGCCGCCTCCCGCGGATGCCTTGAGGATGACCGGATAGCCGATCTTCTCGCCGAGCTGGCGGGCCTCGTCGTAGTTGACGAGCGGACGATCGGTGCCGCCGGGCAGCGGCAATCCGGCGTCGGCCATCAGCTTGCGCGCTCCGGACTTGTCCCCCATGGCCTCCATGGTCTTCGGCGCCGGCCCGATGAACGTGATGCCGGAGTCTTTGCAGATCTCCGCGAAGTAGGTGTCCTGCGACAAGAAACCGTACCCCGGATGCACCGCCTCGGCACCGGTCATCTTGCAGGCGTGGATGATCGACGGGATGTGGAGGTAGCTGCGCGCCGCCGGCGCGGGGCCGATCAGCACCGCTTCGTCGGCCAACTCCACCGGGCGCGAGTCGGCGTCACCCTTGGAGTAGACCTGCACGCTCTTGATGCCCATGTCGCGGCAGGTGCGGATGATGCGGAGAGCGATCTCTCCGCGATTGCACACCAGGATTTTGCTGAACATGTCGTCTCGCTCGCTCGCTTGGCCTCGAATCAGGAGCTGCCGGAGACGTCGATCAGCATCAGGCGCTGCTCGAACTGTACCGCCTGGGCATCGTCGACCAGGATCTCGGTGACCCGGCCGCGGTAGTCGCTGGTGACCTCGTTCATCATCTTCATGGCTTCGACGATCGCGATCTGCTGGCCGCGCTCGACGACGTCGCCGACCTCCACGAACGGCTTCGCCCCCGGTGAGCCGGCGCGATAGAAGACACCTACCAGCGGCGCCAGCACCGGCATCATTCCCGGCGCGGCTCCGGTCGCGGCGCCATCCGTGGCCGCCGCGGTCCCGGCCACGATCGCGCCTCCGGCTCCCGGCTGGCGGCGCTCGACCTCGATCTCGAGATCCCCCGCCTTGACCTTCACCCGCCGGATGCCGGTTCCTTCGAGCGAGCGAACGAAGTCCTTCGTCTCTTTGAGGACCTGTTGCACCGTCGCGGGATTCAGCCCGCTCCCGTCCCTGTCCTTGTCAGACAATTGCGGTCTCCCTTCAGGCGGTAGAGGTTGCGCCGCGCGGCCGGCCCGTCCCTTTGCGGCCTTACGCTGCCGTCCCGTCACGCCCATTGATGTCGCTCCTCTCTGTCGTGAACTCCCCGATGGCTCTGAAGCGCGCGTAGCGCGCTTCGACGAGATCCGACGCGCTCTTTCCGGTGAGCGCGTCGAGGTTGCGGATGAGGGCTTCCTTGAGGGCGGCGGCGGTCGCGGCGGCATCGGTGTGCGCGCCTTCGGCTGGCTCGGGCACGACCTCGTCCGCGATCCCCATGCGCTGCAGCTCGCTGGCGGTGAGACGGGACGCCTCGGCTGCCCGTGAAGCCTTGGTCGCGTCCTTGAACAGGATGGTGGCGCAACCCTCGGGGCTGATCACCGAGTAGACCGCGTTCTCCAGCATCAGCACCCGGTCGCCGACGCCGATCGCGAGGGCACCGCCGCTGCCTCCCTCACCGATCACCGTGCAGATGATCGGGGTAGGCAGCCGCGACATCACCAGCAGGTTGCGCGCGATCGCTTCGCTCTGGTTGCGCTCCTCGGCCTGCAGGCCGGGATACGCGCCGGGCGTGTCGATGAAGGTGAGCAGCGGCAGACGGAGTCGGCCGGCGTACTGCATCATGCGCAGCGCCTTCCGGTAGCCCTCGGGATGGGGCATCCCGAAATTCCGGCGGACGGCCTCCTTGGTGCCGCGCCCTTTCGCGTGCGCCACCACCACCACCGGGCGGCGGTCGAGCAACGCCAGGCCGCAGACGATGGAAGGATCATCGCGCAAGTTCCGATCGCCGTGCACCTCGGTGAAATCGTCGAACATCAACTGCGCGTACTCGAGGAAACTCGGCCGCTCCTGATGGCGCGCCAGCTGCACCGAATCCCAGGCCGCGCGCGTGCCCGTTTTCTTCGCCGGCGGCGCCGCCGCCGCGGCGTCCGCGGCCTTGCTCCCGCCATGGTAGATCAGCAGCTTCCTGAAGATGCTCGGCAGCTCGGCGCGTGGGACGATGAGATCGACCTGTCCCTTCTCCAACAAGAACTCTGCCGTCTGAAAGCCCTCGGGCAGCTTCTGCCGGATCGTCTGTTCGATCACCGAGGGCCCCGCGAAGCCGACGCGCGCCTTGGGCTCGACGACGATCAGGTCGCCGAGGGTTGCGAACGACGCGCTCACGCCGCCGTAGGTCGGATCGGACAGCAGGGAGAAGTACGGAACTCCTCTTTCCGCCAGCTTTGCGAGTGCCGCCGACGTCTTCGCCATCTGCATGAGCGAGAGGATGCCTTCCTGCATGCGCGCGCCGCCCGATGCCGAGCAGATGAGCAGCGGCGTGCGCGTCTCCGCCGCCAGCTCGGCGGCACGGGTGACCTTCTCTCCGACGACCGAGCCCATGCTGCCGGCAAAGAAGGTGAAGTCGAGGGTGCAGATGACGATGGGATAGCCGCCGATCGTTCCGGTGCCGTACGTCGCTCCTTCATTGACCCCGGATTTCCGGCGGCTCTCGGCGAGTCGGGCCGGATAGGGCTTGGAATCGACGAAGCCCAGGGGATCGCCGCCGATCATGTCGCCGTCGAGCTCTTTGAAGGAGTCGGCGTCGAGGAGAAAGCGCAGGCGCTCACGCGCGGAGAGGCGGAAGTGATAGGTGCACTCCGGGCACACCTTGAGGTTCCGTTGCAGGCGCTTGTGGTAGACCAACGCTCCGCACTTCTCGCACTTCGCCCAGCGGTCCTCGGGAATGGCCGCGGCGCGTGGCGTCGGAGTTTCCGCTTTCGTGCTCTCCGGCTTCTCAGCCAAGGTCCTTGCCTCCCCTCGCGACGCCGCCCTCGACACTGTGGAGCTCGTCGTGCTCCGCTAGCTCCGCCTGGAAGCGCTCGGCGAGATCGGCCTCGCGGCTCTGCGCGTCCGGCACGCGGGTGAAGAGCCGGTCCTTGGCGTAGCCGAGAAACGCAGTGGTGAGGTCGAGGCGGTCGAGCCGGGTTGCGCTGAGCGCGATGTCGAGCGCGCCTCGCCAGTCGCCTCTCTTGATGCGGCAGAACGTCTGGCCATGGCGCGCGACCAGCTCGTGCTCCGGGTCCGCGGTCGCGAGCGACTCGAAGCTGGTCTCCGCGTCGGCGTAGCGCTCGAGTTGCAGATAGAGCCGGGCGAGGTCCGTCAGCGCGCGCGGCGAAGGCGTGAGCCGGGCACCGGTGCCGAGCGCTTGTGCGGCCAGCGCGGGCTCGCCGAGCGCTTCGTAGAGCCGGGCGAGGGAGCGCCAGGTCGGCTCGTCGTCGGGCTCGAGGGACGCCGCCCGACCGGCGGCATCGCGGGCGCCCGAGCGATCACCGCTCAACATGCGAGCGTAGCCGAGGTCGACGTGCAGAGCGGCGTCGTTGGCCGCGAGCTTGGTCGCCCCTTCGAGCACCGTGGCGGCCTCGGCGAAGGCGCCGGACGTCGACAGCACCTCGGCGAGCTCGCGCGCGGGCTCGGCCTCCTTCGGCGCTTGCTTGATCGCGCGTTGGAAGTGCGCGCGGGCGCTCTCGAGGTTGCCGGTCTCGGCGTCGATGGCGCCGCGCAAGGCGGCGGAGCGCGCGTCGCTCGCGCCACCGGGCGCGGCTTCGCAGCGCGCCGCCCACGTGCGGGCTTCTTCGAAGTGGCCGTCGTCGAGCGCCTTCAGCCCAGCGCTGTACGAGGACTCCACCGTTGTGGTGCGATCGCTCGGCAGGCCTTCCTCCTCCTTCGTCGTTCCCTTCGAGGTCTACCCTGAAGACTCCAGCGGCCGCCCAGCCCCGGCGTGGACGCTCCCGTAGCGTCGCCCCGGGATTTACGCTGGCGAACGGCGCGCGGGTCAAGCGTAGGGTCGTGGTTTTCACGCCCCGGCCGCGTGCTTGAGCGCGTTCTGTGCGCAAAGGGGCAGGTAGAGGAGTGTCCGCCCCGCTGTCGGTAGCCACCGTCGGCGGTGGGATCGTCGGCCTGACCGAGCTCGCCCTAAAGGACGCCAAAGTTGTACTCGAATCCCACCGTGGGCACGATCTCCGCGCGGATCCCGTCGTCGTTCAAGGGAAGCAGCGCATTTGCGAATATCAGGACTTGGTCGCCGAGCAGCATCTTGATGCCCACGGAAAGATCGAGCACGTCGTTGCGCTTGATGTTCACGAAGTACGGGCGACCGGTGAACACCGTGTCTTCATTGACAAACAGCTCGTCGAACGTGTTTTCGAAGGTCGTGCCGTCCTTCGAGACTGCCGGAAGCCGCCCGCTGTTGCCGATGCGCCCCTGACGCGCGAACTCGCTGCGTCCGATGAAGTCAGCGACGACGCGAGTTGCCGTCGTGCGTCGTCAGGGTGGTGTCAGACATGATTCCTTCACCTCGCTTCGGGTTTCCGAGTCCAGGGTTTTTGGGTGCTGCTTTTCTCGGCGGACAGATCACGGTTCGGCTGACGTTGCGCCACTGTTCGTCGTCGTGTCGGGATGTCGGTGTCCGCCTGTTGACACCAGTTGAGGGCGGCGAGTCAAGCGAAGAGCGCGCGGCGCGTCAACCCCGATGCCTGCGCCGGAATGGAGCAGTTTTTGAACCTGGGGTGATGAGTGGGTGAAATGCCGACGAAGATACTGCAGCGATGGGACATCGCGCGCAGGAACGTTTGAAAGAGGAACGCCGGCCGCGGCCGCCGCGACCTACGCTCGGACCGGCGTGTCGATCAATCGACGCTGCGCATGTCGTAGCTCATTCGACGTGGGCCCGCTCAGAGCTTGAAGATTCTTCTCGCGTTCCCGTTGAAGATCTTCTCTTTGTCCGCGGCGGGAGCGGCAGATCGTTGACCATGCCGATTGCTTCCTGGAGCGGTGTCGCGATCGGTGGCGAATCCGTGCCGAACAGCACGTGCTCCGCGCCGAGCGTCTCCAGGTTGCCTTCAGCGCCGAGACGCTGAAGCAGCGGTGTCGGCGAAGAACTTCTTGACGTAGGTGCTCGGTTTCTGCGTGATCTTGTTTTCGTACTGCTGGATCATGGTCCGGCGTGGTGGTCGCCGACTCCCCCCGCCGGGCGCCTCCGGCGCCTGGCATCGCCACCCTTCCCTGGCCGCCGCCTTCCGACCAGTGGCGCGGCTGGTACGCCAGTCGAGTCGGCTCGGCAGCAGGGTGATGGCGCCGCCGGCCGTCGCCCCGATGAACTTCAGGTTCGGATATTTCTCCAGCCGGCCGCCGAACACCAGCGCCGGCGAAGCCCACAGTGACGTCGTAGAAGCGCCCGACCTGCTCCACGAGGCGGTAGTCGCGAGACGCTGCCGCTGCCCACTGGCTCGGCCGGCGGGTGCAGAAAGATCGGGACGTCGAGCTCGGCGGCCATCGCGAAGAACGCGTCCGCCTCGTCGGAGTCGAGGTACTCGCCCTGACGCTGGTGTTGACGATCAGGCCGACGAAGCCGCCCTCCTTGACCGTCTTGGCGGTCTGCTCGAGCATCGGTCGTCGCCGAAAGGGTTCGTGTAGGCGTACGCCTTGAGCCGGCCGGGATGCTTGGCGACGGTCTCGGCGAGCCAGTCGTGGAAGGCCTTGAGCTGCTCGGGCGGCTGCGCGTAGTTGTCCAGGCCCGGGCACCGGCATCATCGTCCCCTCGCCGACGGGGCTGCCGACGATCGTGAGGCTCGATGCCCGCCTGCGTTCTGCTCGATCATCCCGTCGATGTCGGCGAGGCGGGCGGCATGGGAAACCGCTTGAAAGAGCTCGGGCGACGTGATGTGACCGTGGATGTCGATGATCATGGCGTTTCCCCTCTGGACCACCCGGTCGGCCGCCGCCTGGCGGCGAACCCGGGGGGCCGCCCGCACGCGGAGTCCCGGACGGAGGACCGGCCGGTCCCGGCGCACCGGGATCCCCTTTCCGTCCGGGCCGATCGGCCACGGATACTGCTCCATACCGGACACTGCTCCATGAACGCGAGGATCGCCGACACGTCGAGATCGCCCAGCCCCCGCTGCTTGGCGGCCGTCAGCATCGAGTAAGCGCTCTCGGCGACCGGAGCGGTACGCCGAGTCTGCATTCCTCGAGCACCAGCATCATGTCCTTGCGCATCAGGGCCAGCTTGAAGGACGGCTTGCTGGAAGGCGCGCGCGCTCCATCATGCCGCAGCGGAATTCATCACCGGCGAGCTGTAGCCGCTCTCCGCGATCATCTGCAGGATCTTGTCGCGCGGCAGGCCGGCGCGTTCGCCGAAGACCACCGCCTCGGCCAGAGCCGGCATCTGGACGCCCATCAGCATGTTCAGCACGAGCTTCATCGTCGCGCCCATGCCGTTGGCGCCGAGATAGGTGACCTCCTTGCCGATGCGTCTCGAGGATGCTCGCCGATCGACCTGAAGTCTGCTTCGTCGCCGCCGACCATGACGCGCAGCTCGCCCTGCGGGCGTGCTTCGGGTTGCCGAGCACGCAGGCGTCGAGCGTCGGTAGCCCGCCTCGGTGCCTTCGCCGAAGCTCACGGGGGAAGTCGGGCGGCACCGTGCTCATGTCGACGATGTAGCCCGCCCTTGCGCAGAGTGCCGAAGACGCCCTCGCTCGCCGAAGAGCATGGCGCTCACGACGTGCTGGTCCGCCAGGCTCATCATCACGACGTCGGCGTCGCGGGCGGCGTCCTTCGGAGAGCCGGCAACGCGGGCCCCCAGCTGCCGACCTCCTCGCTCTTCGCGCGGTCCGGTTGTAGACGGCCACGAATCCGGACTCGGCGAGGCGACGCCATCCCGACCCATGCTGCCCAGTCCGATAACCGATTCGCTGCTTTGCATCCTCGGTCCGGTTGGCGCGTCATGAACTGGCCGTCACGCCGCCGTCGACGAAAAGGATCTGGCCCGTGACGAAGCTCGCGGCCGGCGAGGCGAAGAAGAGCACGGCGCCGGCCATCTCGAGCGGCTCGCCGAAGCGCCCGAACGGGAATGCGGTTGAGCATCATCTGCGTGAACTTCTGGTCCGCGATGCATGCTGGACCAGCTCCGTGGGCACGAAGCCCGGCGCCGACCCCGTTGACCGTGATCTTGTGCTTGCCCCACTCCGTCGCCAGCTGCTTGATCAGCAGGTTAAGGCCGGCCTTGCTGGCGCCGTAGGCGGCGAAGCCGCGGCGGGCCCCGGCGGCGCTGCGGGTCGAGGAAAAATGAATGATCCGTCCGCCCCGCCCGCCTGGATCATGACCGCGTCCCGGCCGCTTGCGAAAGCCAGAAGGCGCCGGTGAGGTTGACGTCGAGCACCTGCGCCACTCGGCCTCGGCGAACTCCTCCGCCTTGGCCTCGAGGATCGATGCCCGCCAGGTTGACCAGCATGTCGAGGCCGCCCGGGCTCGCTCGACGGCGTCTCGAACGGTCTTCCCGGTGTTTGCCGGGTCCGCCACGTCTACGCGGGTCGCCGATCGCGCGGGCCCCGGTGCCGGTCAGCCGCTCCGCCAGCGTCTTCGCTTTGTCCAGCGAGCGGCCGGCGATTGCTACCGCGGCGCCCAGTCCGTGAGCAACTCGGTGGTCACCTGGCCGATGCCTCCGTAGCCGCCGACGATCAACGCCTTCTTGCCATCCAAACGGAACAGGTTGCGGTCTGAAGAATGTCAGGCAGCCATGACGGCCTCCCTATATCGATAAGTGTGGTGGAGACAGCCAACGTCGCCAACAAGTAGCCGGTGAAGCCGAGCGCTCCACACGACGCCCGGATGGTGTGCACGAGATCCCATCTGCGCCGGATGTCCGGGTAGTTGGCCGGGATGGCGTCGAGCGACCACTGCGCCATCATGAGATTGGTCGGCACATTGAAGTAGCGGGAGCAAATAACCACGCCCGCTGTTCCCGCCAAACCCATGAAGTAGAACATGACGGACGACGCCGGCAGGCTACGACCAATGAGTCCCGCTAGCAGAAGGATAGCGATCGCCGTGACACCGGACGTGATGCCAGAGGGCTTCATGTAGTAGTCGATCTGGTGGCCTAGCATCGCATTGTGTACCAGTACCGAATCCCTGGGCGCGAATCGCCGCTTGGTCGGGATGATGACGAGCAGCACACAGATCTGACCGCCGGCGACGAGCGCCGCGGCGAAGAGGTTGATGAACCGAAGCCCCTGAATGAAAGAGTCCATAGCGCGCGCCGCGACCGCCTCCCGAAGCCGTCCTGTGAAGCCGCGCGCTACTTGGTGGGGGACGGCGGCGGTCCCATTCGAATCGGTGGCGGCGGAACGATGCCGAGCTGCTGCATGATGCTCGGAACGTCATCGCAGACCCAGGTCTCTGCCACCTTCCCGTTGGCGAGCCTGTGCAGTTCCTGTCCGTGTACGACCATCGTCTTGCCCGTCGGCGGGATACCCATCAACGGGCCCGTGTGCGTACCGCGGGTGGTGAAGCGATTGGCGACGAAATCCCCTTCGGCAACAGGTTCTCGATGGTCAAATGCCAATCGCCGAAGGCCGTCCGCCACATGCCGATCACATCCTTGAAAGCCTCCGGACCGCGGCGCATACCCGGCCTGCCCGCGATGTGCACCTCGTAGTCGGCCGTGAAGCGACCATCGGCAGCCGCGAAGTTTCCCTTGTTCAACGCTTCTTCGATCAGATAGCGAATGAGGTTCTTGTTCTCCTCGGTTCCCATGGAAACCTCCCTGCGCGGCTGTGACTATCAGATCCCGGAAAGCGTTTTGTCAAGCCCGCTCCGCAAGCGCCCGTGGTCGCCGACCGTCGCCCCAAAACTTCCGCGGCCGTGCCGGACCGTTGACCCCTGATTTCCTGTCGTGCACCCGATGAAAAGGGGCGCACGAGCCGTCGGCCGCCACGCGCTACCGGCCTGGGAGGCAAGGTACTTGTGCGGTTGTCATGCGTGGCCCTTCCTTGGTACCGTCGAAGGTCGCCAGTGAAGGTCAACGGCGCAGTACACACGGACCGCGGGCTCGTCCGGCGTGAAAACCAAGACAGTTATGGCTTCAGCGCCGCGACCGGCCTCTATGTCGTCGCGGACGGCATGGGCGGGCGGGCCGCTGGCAAGCGCGCGAGCGAGGAGGCGACGCGCGTCGTGCTCGAGACGGTCGAGGCGAGCCGCGGCGAAGCGACCGAGCGGCGCGGCGCGTCTGAGACAGGCCATCGAGAGCGCCAACGCTCATCTCTGGCGGCTTTCGCAGGCCGACCCGGCGCTGCGCGGCATGGGGACGACGGTCGCGTCGGTGCTGATCGAGGACGGGGTGGTGCACGTCGCGAACGTCGGTGACTCGCGGGTCTGTCGTATCCGCGACGGCGCGCTCGCTCAGCTCACCCGCGACCATTCCTATCTGAACGAGCTCACCGAGCGCGGCGTCGAGTTGCCGGATCCGGACGCTCGCCGGCGCTACGCCAGCATGCTGACGCGCGCGGTCGGCATCGCCCCGGCGGTCGAGGTGGACGTCACGAGCGAGCCGCTGGTGGCCGGCGATACGTACCTGATCTGCTCCGACGGCGTGTATCGATCGGTCGATGCGGCCGAGCTGTGCGCTGCTGGTTGCGGCCGGCGGCGAGGACCTCGAGGGCGTCTGCCGGACGATCGTCGATCGCGCCAACGCGGCGGGCGGCCCGCGACAACAGCACCATCATCGTCCTGCGCGTCACGCCCGATCAGTCCTCGAGCCCCACCCACGGCGGGAGCGCCGCGCCGTGATCTTCTCCGGGAAATACGAGGTCACCGAGAAGGTCGGCCAGGGCGGCATGGGGATCGTGTATCGCGTGCGCCACCTCGATCTCGATACCGACCTGGCGCTCAAGATCCTGCCGCGCGACCTGTCGCAGGACGCCGAGCTCGTCGAGCGTTTCCGGCGCGAGGCGCGCATGATGGCGCGCCTCAACCATCGCAACATCGTGCGCGTCTTCGACTTCGTGCGCGACGGCGACAACTACTACCTGATCATGGAGTTCCTGCAGGGGAAGAACCTGCACCAGATTCTGCACTCCCGCGGCGCCGACAAGCTCCTCCTCCCCGACGTGCTGCGCATCGGGGCGCAGATCGCCGAAGCGCTGGCCTACGCGCACGAGCAGACGCCGGCGGTGGTGCATCGCGACATCAAGCCCAGCAACATCATCATCGAGGACAAGACCGCGCGCGCGGTGGTCACCGACTTCGGCATCGCCAAGCTCATGGATCAGGCGCAGAGCGACCTGACGCGCTCGGGTCTCTTCGTCGGAACGCCGAAGTACTGCGCGCCCGAGCAGCTGCGCCACGACGACGACCTCGACGCGCGCGTCGACATCTACTCGCTCGGCATGGTGATGTACGAGCTCTACACCGGCAAGCAGTTCTTCGCCGGCCTGAAGGACCACGAGGTCATCGGGCGGGTCCTCTACGAGAAGCTCGAGAACACCCTGTCGCTTCCCGACGCGCCGCCGGAGTTCACGGAGCTGGTCGAGCGCGCCATCATGCGCGAGCGCGATGCGCGCTATCAGACGGCGGCCGAGTTCGCGGCCGATCTGCAGGCGTGCCTGCGGACGCTCGAGCCGAGCGGCGCGGGTGGCGAGATTCCCGCCGCCGACGAGACCAGCACCGGCGACATGGGGGCGATCGAAGCGCAGATCCGCGCCCTCGAAAGCAAGCGGCTGCAGCGGCTCGCCCGTCAAGCCCAGGGAACGTGCCGCAAGGCGCGGGAAGGAGCGCAACGCGCCGGCGCGGCGGACGAGGCCGCGACCGAGTTCGGCGCGGCGCGCGAGCGCGAGGGGCAAGCGGAAGCGCAGCTCGAGATCACCGAGTACGAGCCCGCCGCGGTGCTCTTCCACGAGGCGGCGGCGGGGTTCGAGAGCGCGGCGACCGTCGCGCGCGAGCGCAAGCTCGAACGCGGCGTCGCGGAGGCGCGTTCGGCGATGCAGGCGCGCGCGAGCGAGGCCGAAGCAGCTCGAGGCGTCGGCCGCTCGCCGCGCGGCGAGTGGCAGCGTGCGCAAGCGCTGGCGGCCGAAGCCGAGAAGGTCGCCGCCGCGCAACCAGCACGAGGCCGCGGCCGAAAAGTTCGGCGAGGCGGCGGAAGCGTATGTGGCGGCACGGGGCGTGGCCGAACGGGTTCACGACCTGCGCGCGGTCCAAGCCGAGTTGCCGAGCGTGGCTGTCGGCGCGCGCCAACGCCGAGCAGGCGGCGGCCGACGAGCTCGCGGCCGACGCGTTCGCCGCCGCCGTGCGCGACCAGGAGCGTCTCGAGCGCGCCGTAGCGGCGGGTGAGCTGACGGAAGCGCGCGCGCTGCTGCCGCAGGTGCGTCGCGCCTTCGAGGCGGCGGCGGCGGCGGCGATCGCCGTGCGTGGAAAGCGCGCGACCGTAGCGGCGCGCGAACGCATGGCGGCCGCCGGCGATGCGGCGCGCGCCGTCGGCGCGACCGATCTCGCCGCCGACGAGCTCGCTGCCGCCGCGGCGCTCGCCGCCGCGGGCACACGTGCGGAAGGGATTGCCGACTGGGAGACGGCGCAGAGCCGCTACGCCGAGGCCGCCGGACGCTACGAGCAGGTGCGTGAGCTGGCGCTCGCTCGGCGTGAGGAGCAACGCGCGCAGCGCGAGCTCACCGAAGCGCGCGCCGCCGCCGATGCCGCGCGCAGCGCCGCCGAGGGCGCCGGCGCCCCCGAGGAGGCGGCGACGTTCTACGGGCGCGCGATCGAGTTGGCGGACCGCGCGACGGCGGCGGCGGAGCGCGGCGATCTGGCGCGCGCGGTCAGCGACTACCGGCAGGCGACCGATCAGTACACCCAGTCCGCACAGGTGGCGGTACGCCGCGCACAACGGGTCGCGGTCGAGGCCACGGTCGCCGAGGTCGCGGCCGCACGGAAAGCAGCCCTGGCGGCGGGCGCGGAGGGGAGTGAGGCCTTCACCGGCGCCGAGGAAGCGGAGGGCGAGGCGCGAACGCGCCCTCGCAGGCGACGATCTCACGGCGACCGCGGCGGCGGCGGAACGCGCCTTGGCGCAGTACCGCAGCGCAGCCGCGGCGGCCGAGCTGGCGCGTCACCTGCACGAAGCCGACGAGGCGCTGGCGCGTGTCGAGAGCCGCCGCACGCAGGCGCTCGAGGCCGGGGCGGACGGCGATCGCGCCGCGACGTCTTTCGCGGCCGCCGAGCGGTTGCGGCGGCGAGGCGACCGAAAGCCGGCGACACGACGACTGGCAAGAGGTGCTGGCGCGCGCCGCGTCCGCGGAGGAGCACTACGAGGCAAGCGTCGCGCAAACAGTCGAGACGCTGTCCGCGCCGACGCGCTTGCCGCCAAGACGGCGGCCGAGAAGGCGGGCGTTCAACGGCAGGAGCTCGCCGACGCCGAGCGCGCCGAGCGGGAAGCCGGCGAACAGCTCGCGAACGGCGCCGCGGGTGCGGCCGCGCGAGCCTATCGTGAAGCGGCGGAGCGCTACGCCTCGGCCGGCGAAGCAAGCGCGCGTCGCTGCCGAGGAAGCGCGGCGCCAGGCGACGGAGGCACGGCGCGACGCCGAGAAGGCGGAGGCGGCGCGTTTCGCGAACGATCTCTTTACGAGCGGCACACAGCGATTCACGGCCGCCGAGAACGATCTCCGCGGCGAGCGCTTCGGAACGGCGGCGAGCGCTTTCGCGGAAAGCGCGCGGACGTTCGCCGAGGCGACGACGAACGCCGAGACGGCACGCCGTCGCGAGGCGGCGACGACCTCCCGCGCCGCGGCCGAGGACGCACGCGGGCGCGCGCGAGCGCGCCGGCGCTGCCGATCTCCCCGGCGACGCCCTGGCAGCAGCCGGGCGAACGCTCGCCGACGCCGAGGGCGCCTTCGCGAACGGCGACTTCGCTGCTGCCGAGCGGGCGTTTCAAGCCGCGTCCACGGCTTTCGCCACGCTCGAGCGCGAGGGTCAGAAGGCGCGCGCCGAGGGCGAAGCGCGCGCCGCCGCCGATCGCGCCCAGGGACTGCGGAAGACGAGGGGCGCTGCGGCGCGCGGGTTGCGCGTCTGGTGGCGTCTGCGCCGGGCCGATGGCGCCCTCGATGAAGGTACCGAGCGCGCTCGCGCAGGGCGATTTTGCTCGCGCTACGGCGGCCTTCGATCGTGCCAGCGAGATCCTCGAATCGTTCCCGGCTGCCACCGCCCCCTGCGCCGCTCGAAGCGCCCCCGGTAGTCGAGGCGCGCCGTCGCAGGTGATGCGACGCGATGGCGACGGCGGCGGCGCGGCGACGGTGATGGGCGAGGCAGCGGCGCCGACGCGATGGGCGATGTCGGTGGCGCGGCGACGGTGATGGGCGAGGCGGCGGCGCCGACGATGATGGGCGATGTCGGTGGCGCGGCGACGGTGATGGGTGAGGCGGCAGCGCCGACGATGATGGGTGGTGCCGGTGGTGCGGCGACGGTGATGGGCGAGGCGCCGGCGGCGCCGACGATGATGGGTGGCGCCGGTGGCGCGGCGACGGTGATGGGCGAGGCGGCGGCAGCGCCGACGATGATGGGTGGCGCCGGTGGTGCGGCGACGGTGATGGGCGAGGCGCCGGCGGCGCCGACGATGGCCGGCGGCGCCGGTGAAGCGGCGACCATGGTCGGTGAGTCGACCGCACCGGCGAGGCTGCTTCCCGGCGCGGCCGAAGGCGCGCCGGCACGCGCCCCCGGCGGCAAGGCTGGCAAGCGCGCGAAGGCGCGCGCCGAGACCGCCAAGGCACGCGGTGCCGAACCCGCGAAGGCACGCGGCGCCGAGGTTGCCAAGGGACGCGCCGAGACCACCGCGCGCGTCGAGGCACGCGCCGAAGTCCCGGTGATCGCGCCGGCGCCCGAGACGCCGTCGCGCATGCCCTGGATCGCCACTGCGGCGGGCACTCTGGTCGTGATCGGTGCCCTGCTCACATGGGGCTTGAGCCGCGGGCCGACGACCGACGTCGAGAAGGGGATCGAGACCGCCGACGCCGGGCGCGTCGCCGCCGACAAGCAAGCCGCGGCCGAGCGCGCCGCGGCTGCTGAGAAGCAAGCCGCTGCCGAACGTGCCGCCGAGGCCGAGAAGCAAGCCGAAGCGCAGCGTATCGCCGCCGCAGCGAAGCAAGCGGAAGCCGAGCGCGCAGCCTTGGCTGAGAAGCAGGCCGAGGCCGACCGCATTGCCGCGCTACAGAAGCAAGCGCTTCCCACGGCCGCCATCCCCACCGCGGTACCGATTGCGCCGCCGCGCATCGAGCGGTTCGAGCCAGGAGAGGCGGTCGTACGCCTCCAGCCAGGTGCGTCGGAGTCTTTTCGGATCGAGCTCGCCGACGCCGAGGGCGCTTCGTATCGTTGGACGGTCGGCGGGCGCGCGCTCAGCGACGCGCGCGGGCCGTCGGTCACGATCCCCGTCAAGGACGAGCCGCAACAGGTCGTGGTCGTTGCGAGCACCAAGGGCGGCGAGGCGACGCATCGTTGGGAGCTGGCATCGTTGCCGCGGGCGACGCCGGTCGCGCCCGTCGGCCCGCCGGTCGTCCAGGCGAGAGTCCCCGACGATCCTTCCTTCAATCTCGAGGTTGGAAGCAAAGGACGCCTCGGCGTCACCGTCAAGAGCGTGAGCGGCGATCGACTCACCTATGCCTGGTCCGTCGACGGAAAGCGGGTTGGTCGGGATGCGCCGAGCTTCGAGTTCGTGCCCGCCGAGGCCGACGAAGGAGAGGTTCGCCGGGTGAAGGTTCAAATCACCAACGCCGCGCGCGAGACGACCGCGAACGAATGGGCGGTCACGGTGCCCCCGGGCCGGTCAAGATCGTGCGCAAGAGCCCGGCCGAGGACGTGACCGCGAGCATCGGCGATCAAAAGGAGCTGACGGTCGAAGCGCGGGCCGGGCGCGCCGAAGCGCCGCTTTCCTATCGCTGGTCGGTCGACGGACGGACCCTCAACGATGCGACCGGCCCGCGTCTGGCGTATCGCGTGGACAAGTCGCGCGCCGACGTGCAGGTCGTCGTCGAAGCGCCGGGACGCCAGGCCGCGATCGGTCGCTGGCGCATCCGCGCCGAGTCGGTTCCGACGCCGAAGATCGAGACGCCTCCCGCCAGCGCACAGCGCGAGGTCGAGCAGTGGATCGAATCGTACCGGCAGGCCTATCAGGACAAGAACGTCGATCGATTGATCGCGCTCGGTGTCGTGCCGGCGGATCAACGCGGCAAGATGACGCAGGTGCTCGGCGACCTCGAGGACCTCGAGGTGCGTATCGCGTCACGCACGATCGACACGGTGAACGCCGACACCGCGACCATCACGCTCAGCCGCGTCGACAGCTTCCGCATCGGGCGCAACCGGACGGAGAAGGTGATCCCGATCAAGAAGACCTTGCGCAAACGCAACGGCACATGGGTGGCAGAGTGAGTGGATCTCCCGATTCCTGCTTGACCCGTCCGTCCCCCGCGCGCTAGCAAAGACGCGGTGACGATGGTGAGGCTGCTGGCGGCTGTCGGCGCGACCTTCCCGCGCTTCCCGCTCTCGATCGCGATCGCGTTGCTGGCGTTGGCATCGGCGACTGCGCCCGCCGCGGCCACGGTGGTGCAGCGACTCGACTTCGACGACCAGTGCGTCGCCGCCGATCGCATCTTCGTCGGCACGGTACGCGCCATCGACGTGCGACGAAACCCGCGCGCCCAGCGCTTCTTCGAGACCATCGTCACCTTCGGCGTCGAGGAGACGGTCGCCGGCGCCGTTCCGGCGCAGGTGCACGTCAGACTCTCGGGTGGAACCATCGGCGACGAGCGCCAGTCGATCGACGGCATGCCCGACTTCGCGATCGGCGAGCGCTACGTGGTCATGCTCGACGCCGATCGGAGCCCACCGCTCGTGAGTCCGATCGTCGGGTTCAATCAGGGGCTGTACCGCGTCGTTGCCGAGCCCGGCAGCGAGCGCCCGCTCGTCCGCGACCGCCGCGGCCGGCCCCTCGAGGCGCTTCCGCCGGCAGGGGCGCGCGTGCCGCAGGCGGCGGCGACGACCGAGCCGGCGCTCGAGGGCTTCGTCAGCATGATCCGGGCGGCACGCGGGCGATGAGGATGCGTGGCGCGCTCGCGACGCTATTGACCATCGCCGCGATCGGCACGGGCATCGGCGTGGCGCCGCCCCTGGTGTGGGCGCAACCGTGTCCCACCACGCCCGGCAACGCGTTCGCCTTCCTGACCCTCGATCCCCCCGACGACAACTGTCCGGCGAACCCGGTCGTGCACTGGGCGGTGCCGAGCGTCGTGTTCGACTGCGACTTCTTCGCCGATGGGCAGCACGGTGTCAGCTGTGGTGTCGGCCCCCTCGGGTTGTGTCGAGCGCTGCCGCACGGCCGCGGCGGTGTGGAACGCCGACCTTCCGGGCCGCTTCAGCTTCGTGCAGGCGGATGCGCAGACGCCGGTTGCGTTCTGCACTTCGGGCAGCGACGACAACGACGACTTCGACGGTCGCACCTCGATCGGAGGCAGCGCCACGCTCTGCGACGGCAGTGAGTTCGGCGGCAGCGTGCTCGGCGTCACCCTGCGCCGCACGATCGTCAGCGGTCCGCAGCGCGGTGAGCTGGTCGACTCCGACATCACGCTGAACAACGCCTTCAATTTCGCGAGCGGCCTGCTCGAAGCGGTGGTCGGCCACGAGCTCGGGCACGTCCTCGGCATCGATCACCCCGACGAGTGCGGGAAGGATTTCGACACGCTGATGCACTCGACCGTGCGCTCGCCGAGCGACCCGTGTTTCGTCTCGGAACCGGTCGCCGACGACATCGCCGGGGCCGAGATGATCTATGCGCTCATCGGACCGACGCCCACGGTTGCGCCGACTCCGGCGGTGGGCTGCGGCGACGCGGACGGCGACGGCGGCATCACCGTGAACGACGGCGTACAGACGCTGCGCTCCGCGGCCGGTCTCCCGAGCCCGTGCACTCCCGCCCGTTGTGACGTCGACGGCGACGGCACGACCACCGTCAACGACGGGGTCAACGTGCTGCGTGCTTCCGCCGGCTTGTCAGCGACGCTGAACTGCGGGACCTAGAACGTCGCTTCGAGACCGACCGTCGGGACGACGTCGGCGCGCAGACCGTCCTCGTTCAGAGGAACCGTCGCGGTCGCGAAGAACACGAGCTGCGGGCCGAGCGAGACCTTGCCGCCGATCGCCAGGTCGAGAATGTCGTTGCGATTGATGTTCACCAGGATCGGACGGCCGTGGAACGGCGCCGTGGTCTCGGTGAACACCCCGTTGTTGACCGCGGGCAGGCGCGCCGCGCTCGGGATGCGTCCGAGCGGTCCGAACTCGCTCCGTCCGATGAAGTCGACCGTCATCGCCGCGAAGCTCGAGACCTGAGCGGTCACGCCCGCCAGGTACTTCGCCTGGCTGATGTCGACGTCGTTGCAATTGAACTCCACGCCCGGCCTGCATGTGGGGCTCGAAGATCTCGAAGAGGGTGCCCGACGCGATGAGATAGGTCCCGAGGCGCGTGTCGCCGGTGCCCTGGAAGTTCCCCGGGCTGCCGGTCGGCAGAATCAGATCGAGGAGGCCGGCGAGGCGCAGCGGGCCGTCGAGCGCGAGATATTTCGAGCGCAGCCGGATGTCGCCGATGCCGATCGCGTCTTCGCTGGCGGAATGCTCGGCGGTGATGTCGGGGCCGTGGAGAGTCGGACTGATCAATTCTTCGAAGCGCGGATCGAGGGTGAGCTCGCTCACGGTGCTGCGTGCGAACGTCCGCAGCAGCGGCACGTCGATGTTGACGTCCAGGTTGTCGAGCACGCCGTAGGTGAAGCTGAAGTCGATGAGCTGTGCTTCGAGGTCGAGGTTGACGTTCACCTCGGTGAAGATCTGATTGGAGGCGAGCCCGGGGTAGTTCGATGCCAGATCGGGCTCGAAGATACCGGCAAAGCCGGCATCGCCGTTCGCGAAATTGGCCCCCTCGACGCGAGCCGTGAGGCTGTCGAGGTCGTGTCCGTTGATGTTGTCGAAGTCGATGTAGGTGTACGAGAGGTTGACGTTGAACTTGCCCTTCCCGATCGTGACGGCACGCTCGGAGAAGAGGGGGCCGAAGGTCTTGGTGGAGCGCTCGTACACCTCGAGCTGGGCGTTGTACTCGTAGGTGAAGCCCGCGGACGTCGAAAGGGTGGGGATCTGGTTCGCGATCTGCGAGCTGATCACCGACCCGAGCGGTCCGAGTGCGGCTTCCAGGATCCCGCCGCGCCCCTCGACCGGCGCACCGAGGGTGTTGCGAAGGTTGCGCGCCTCGCCGACGCCCGCCATCCCCAACCACGCTGCCACCACCGCCGTCCCGACCAGCGAAACCCGGATCCTCATGGTCCCCCCTCTCCCGCGAGGTCAGCGCTCGGGCGGAACCTCGCGGGGGCTTGTGAATGCCCCACCTACGCGCGCGCACAGATAACAGAGTCCGCAAAACGCGGTCAAGGCCGAAAGTACGCGCGCGACGGCATGGAACGTGGTCGCGCGGCGCTCACACTGCGCGTCGGAGGATCGCGCGACGACTACGTCGATGAGAGACACCGAGCGGTGCGAGGGGTCCCGCACCGCTCGGCCTTGATCCCGTGAAACCCTACGGTACGCTCGGCGCGACGCTGAAGCTGTTCGGGTCGCCGACGCCGCCACCGCGAGCAGAAGCCTGCTTGGCGGTGACACCGAGGTCGGCAGCCGCGAGCGTTTGACCGGCTCCCTGGTCGAAGGTGCAGGTGATGGCGACCGGGAACGTTATACCGCTGGTGTTCGCGATCGACAGGATCAGGTTGCCGTTGTCCTGATCGTTCTTCGTGAAGATGCCGCCGGCCGCGGTCGTGCAGGCCACGCTGTCCGCGCTGCCGGTGAAGCTGCCTTTGCCCGTCGGGTAGGTGGCGGTGAACTGGAAGCCATCCAACTCCGAGGTGGCCGTGACGTTGAAGCTGACGTTGACCGTCGAGCCCTGACCGGGTGTCGCCGTCGGTTGCGGACCGGCAGGAGTCGCCGTGCGCGCCGGAGTCGCGGTCCTGGTGGCGACCGCTCCACCATTGTTGTCGTTGTCGCCGGTATCGTTGTCGCCACAACCAGCGCCGAGACCGAAGACCGCCACGAACAGCGCTACAAGGATCGGAAACCCGATGCGAGATCTCATATGATCGTCCTCCCTCCGCGGAGCCACATCAATTCCAGTTTGGGTTTCTGTTAACAGACTTTTTCGAGCAGGGTCAAGGCTCCCCGCCGTTTGCTCTCACGGTAGTGCCGGGCTGTCTACCGCATTGGCAACCATCCCGAGTGCGAAGTCGCGCCCTTCGAGCGTCTCGCCGCCGACGACGGTGACGGCCTCGGGCCGGCTCAGCAACGGGAACGCGCCGCATAGCTCTCCGACGTCGCAGATCGAGCCGTCCTGGTCGCGATCGGTCCCGGCGAAGATCTCGTATCTCCCCGCGGGTACGCCGTCGAAGCGATAGCGGTAGCCGAGGGCGGCATCGGTTGCCACCTCGGCTCTGACCGAAGACGTGCCCGGGTCGAGCAGGCGGACGCGGATCGGCCCGACGTCGGCCGTGCCTATGGACTGCACGACCATGACGATCTGGATGCGCTCGTTGCCGCCGTTGGACGCGACCGCGACGCGTCCCCGGTAGACGCCGGGCGCGAGCCCGGTCCGGTTCACGGTGATGGCGACGCTCGAGGTCGCGGCCTCGAATCGTGCGCTCAGCCAGGCAACGCCGTCGTCGGTGTCGGCGACGGCGGCGCCGACCGCGAGCACGCCGCCGCCGGCGTTCGACGCGCGCACGGCGAGCACCGAGCGATCGGCGGCGAAACCGAGCGTCGAGGTATCGAGCGCGAGCACCGGCGTCGCCGGCGCGCGTACGCCGGTCACGGCGCGCAGCGCGCGCGTCGGATCGACCAGCCCGTGACCGTAGCGATCATCGCGTCCGGGTGCGCCGCGATCCTGGGCGGTTTCCTCGAGCGCCTGACGAAGTGCCACCGGTGAGAGCGCCGGACGCGCCGACACGAGAAGCGCGGCGATGCCGCTCACGTGCGCGCACGCCATCGACGTGCCCTGAATGTATGCGTAGGCACGCTCCGCCGGTGAGCAAGGTGCTCAGCACGCCGTCGGGAAAGCTGTCGCCGTTCAGGTCGACGCGGGTGCTGCCGCCGGGCGCGGTGAGATCGATGCGCGGGCCGAAGTTGGAGTACGGCGCGAGCGCGCCCAGCGGGTCGACCGCCGCCACGCTCAGGCTGTTCTCGAATGCCGCCGGGGTGAGCAGCGCGTCGCTCGCGGTGTTGCCGGCGGCTGCCACCACGAGCGCGCCGGCTGCCGTCGCCTGATCGACGGCGTCGCGCAGGATCGGGGCCTCGCCCAGCACCGTGAGACTCAGATTGATCACTGCCGCCGGGCGGTCGGGCAGGGTCCCGGACGCGTTCGGCACGCCGACGGCGAACTTGATCGCTTGCGCGATGTCGAAGACCGTTCCGCCGCCGACCCCGAGCACACGCAGCGGCATGATCCGCGCGCGCCACGTGACGCCGGCCACCCCTTCGACGTTCTCGCTGGCGGCGCCGATCGTGCCGGCGACGTGCGTGCCGTGGAAGCTCCCGGTGAGCGACGCGCCGATCCGGTCGCCGGGATCGAAAGGATCGGGGTCGATGCCGTCGCCGTCGTTCGCGCGGCCCGGATCGTTGATGAAGTCGAAGCCGGCGACGAGCTTGCCGCGCAGGTCGGGATGGTCGCTCCGGACCCCCGTATCGACCACGGCGACGACGACGCTCTCGCGGCCGATCTCGAGGTCCCACGCGCGCGGCAGGCCGATGAGCTCGTAGTGCCACTGGCGCGGGAAACAATTGATCGTTGGGCACGCGCGCCGGGTGCGCGAGGTAGTTCGGGTGCACGAAGGCGATGTCGGGCTGGGCGGCGAGACGCGCGATCGCGCCGCGCGTCTGCTCGCGGGCGGCGCCACGCGCGCGCTTGGCGGCGGCGCGGTCGGTCTCGGTCGCCGGCGTCGTGCGCGCTTCGGCGATCGACGACGCCGCGCGCACACGCAGGAGGACGGCGCCGCCGGCATCTACGGCCACCGTCTCGACGTCGTCGCCGAGCCCGGCGCGCGTGGCACTGGCGGCGATCTCCGCCGCGGCGTGCGCGCCGTCCGCCACCGCGCCATCGTGAGCGCGCTGCGCGACCAGCTCGCCGGGGACGAAATCCGCCGCGGCGCCGCGGTATGCGTCGACCGCCACGTCGACGGGCGCGCCCGCGCCGGCACCGGCAGCGAGCAACGCTCCCCGTGCCTCGGGGCCGCGGCTCTGCACCGTGAGCGTGTACGCGGCCGGCCGCGATCCCGCGGCGGGTACGACGACGACATCGATCGCGCGCGGCGCGTCGTCGGAGCCCGCCGTCACTGCACAAGCCTCCGAGCCCGAGGCCGTCCCCTCGCAGGTGACGGCGCTCTCGTCGACGCCGTGGTCGTCGATCAGCAGATCGAGATCGACGTCCGGTGCCGCCTCGAATCGCAGCAGAAGGTCGAGCGTGACACGCGTGCGCGTGACGAGACGATAGCCGTCGAAGGCGTCGTCGCTGTCCTGGATGGCGCCGCTGATCGTCCACGCTTCACCGGCGGCGAGACCGCCGATCGTCTGGGCGGCGGTGCTGACGTCGTTGGGCTCGTGCTCCCGTGCGTCGCCGGCCGCCGCCGCGCTCTCGGAGACGCCGATGGTGCCGCTCACGCTGCCGGCGCCGCAGCGCTCGTCGATCGCCAAGCCTGCTGCCTTCTGCAGCGCAAGCCGTCCGTCGCCGTCGGTGAGCGCGCCATCGCGATCGACGTCACAGACGAGCAGCGGGCACTCGCGGTCGAGGTTCTGAGCGGCGCGCAGGATGCGCGCGCCGTCGGCGACGGTGATGTCACCGTCGAGGTCGGCGTCGCCGCAGAGCTGCGCGTGTGCCCCGGACCACGGCGTGGCGACGAGGAGGGCAGCGAGCGTGAGCACGATGCCTGCCCGCCGCACGGGTGGAAGCCGCGAGCGGCGGGGCATACCTGATCCGTCAGATCGGGGTCAGCTGACCGGTGAAGAGATTCAAGAAGAACGAGGCGAACCGACCGTCGTCGAGCTGGACCTGGACGAGGGCGGTCGCCGACCCGTTGTACGAAATCACCAGACTGTCCAGCGAGCCGAGGTCGGACTCGTCCGTAAGCTCCGCGATCCCGATCGACCCTGACAGGAAGACGACGTTGCCGAAGACGTCGAAGGCGTACTCGAGGTTGCTGAACCCGATCACGAAGTCGCCGATGAACGAGGTGGTGAACTCGAGCGAGCCCGTGACCGTCAGGCTGTTGCCGTTGTTGCGGACGAAGAGCGTGCCGAAGATGTCGAGGAACTCGCCGGTTGCCACGTCGTCGAGCGCCAGATCGAACTCGAACGTGTTGGTCGCGACGAGCGTGATCGTCCCGTTGTACTCGGACGCCATCGAGCTCGCAGAAATCGAGGATGACCTGGGTATCGGTGAGCTCGACCGTGCCGCTGCCGACGTTGTCGCAATCCTCGATCTGGGCGGGATGTGCCGCGGTTCCGGCGCCGGGAATGAGGGCGAGGCCGATGCCGAGGAAGGGCTGGACCTGCGACACCACCTGCTTGAGCGTCCGCATTGACGCCACCACAGAGCGCGGGAGCGGAGAGCCCCGCGGCCAGGCGCAGGACGGCCAAGCCATCGTTGACCGTGATCGTGCCGCTGCCGTCGAGATCGCAGGTGGCGAGCGAGCATCCGCTCGAGAGACTGGCCGCCGCGCGCAGGGCCTGCACGCCGTCGTTCACGGTCGCGGTGCCGTCGCCGTCGGGGTCGCCGCACAGTTGTGCGTCAGCGCTCGCGGCCCAGCTCCAGGCCATGCCAGCACGCCGCCACGATCAGACGAAGCTTCCGAAACGACGGCATCGATCCTCCAGCTCCTACATCGGCTGGAAGTTGAATGTCACTTGGGCCGCCCCGGCGCCCTGGACCGGGTCTTGTTGCAGGATTGCGTAGTTGCTGAGCTCTCCGTTCACGCGGGTGGCGGGACAGAGAAGGAAGGTATCCGGGCCGAGGGTTTCCGGGAACCTGACATCGAGCGTCACCTGACCCGAGAGCGCGCTCAGCGGAAGCTCGTAGAAGCCGTCGAAGAGATTCCCCTGCGCGTCGGCCACCGAGAACACGAGTGTGGCGTTGGGGTCGCCGGCGATGGCTGCCGCCGCTGCCGAGGCGTCGAACGGCACGGTGACCTCGTTGGAGCCGCCCGCGACGGCGGTCGAGTCGCCGGTCGGTGTCCCGACAGTCGTTGGAGCTCCGGCGCCGGGAATGGGCGCCGGCCCGATGTTCATCGTCGCCTGTGTGCCGTCGGTGTTCGCCACCCCGTCCACGAAATTACTCACCCGGGTGCCGCAGGTGACGTTCGCGGCGAGCGACGCTGCCTGTCGAAGCACCTCGATGCCGTCGTTCACGGTGACGTCGCCGGTGGCGTCGACGTTGCAGATGGTGTCGGTGCAAGGGCTCGAGAGGCTAGCGGCGGCGCGTAACACCTGAACGCCGTCGTTCACGGTGACGGTGCCACTCGTGTCGGGGTCGCCGCAGACCTGCGCCGACACCGGTGTCGCTGCGAGCACAAACGCACATGCGGTAACCGTGACTAAGGTCCGCGTGAATGAATGAGTCATTGTCCGCCTCCCTCGGGTCGCTTGCCGCACTCGCGTGACGCGAGTCCACCCAGGCGCGGTGGTACCAACGGCTGGCGGTATCTGTCAATGGAATCCGACGACGAGGTGCGGGAACGAGAACTCTAGCCGATCTGGTCGCACGTACAGTTCCCCAGACAACGCAGCCCTCCGCAGTCGTTGGTCGGGTTGCCGTCACACTGCTCCTGGCCGTTGCGGATCCCATCGCCACAGAACGTACAATCCGACCGACAGGTCGGTGCGCCTGGAGTCGCGCCCGGCGGATCGCACGTCTCGGGCGGGTGATGGTGCCGTCGCCGCAGGACGGCGTACTCGTCGGCCGTGGCGTCGGCGTGGGTATCGGTGTCGGTCCTGGGTGCTGGCGCAGCGTGACCACCTGGCCCACGCCATCGGCATCGAGAGTGGCGAAGCCGAGCAGGAAGTCCTCATCGGGGAGATTCGGTGGAAACGTGATGATGACCGTGATCTGGCCGCTGGGGGTCGTGAGCGGAAGCTTGAAGAAGCCTCTTCGGGGTATGCCGCGGAGAGTCCGCACGCCGACGATCAGGCTCTGCTCGCCCGCGGCGCCCGCGATTCCAGCGCCGGCGCCCGCGCCCGTATCGTAGGTGACGGTCACCGAGTTCGACTCGCCCCCTTCGACATTGGTGTCGCCTTCGACGTCGTTGATCGTCTCGGGCGCGCCGGCGCCCGGCACGGGCGCGACACCGATGTCGAGCGACGAGTCGGTTCCATCGGAGCCCTCCACGCCGTTGACGAAGCCGGTGACCTCGGAGGGACAGACGTGCTGGGAGGACAAGCTCGCGGCGGCTCGCAGAACGTTGATGCCGTCGACGAGGTTGACGTCGCCATCACCGGTGACGTCGCAGACGTTCGCGCTGCAAGTGCTCGACAGGAACGCAGCCGAACGCAGGGTCTGAACGCCGTCGTTGATGCCCACGGTGCCATCGCCGTCGGCGTCACCGCACAGCTGCGCCAACGTGACCGACGGAGAGAGCGCCAGCAGAACGGCTGCAATGGGCGCGCACATGGTTCTCATCGTCCACCGCATCGACTACCTCCCTCGAGACGCGCCACGCACCTGACGGCCGTCGCGCCGTCCCGTCTTCGTGCTGCTTACAAACGCGCACCGACGTGGTCAAGCGCAGGTGCGAGAGCCACCCGACATCATCGGCTAGCGCGCGCGGGGGCCGCGCCATGCGATGGCGCAAGGGGCGATGCGAGATCGACCGCCGATTTTGCAATGCGCGAGCGGATTCACTATCGTCGAGCCACTTCGGTGAGTCATCCCACGCATCGGCTGCGGCGTTTGCGTCGCACGGCGGCGCTGCGCCGCCTCGTCGCCGAGACCCGGCCGAGCGTCGACGGGTTGGTGCTGCCGCTCTTCGTCGCGCCCGGTACCGGGGTCGCGCGGCCCGTCGCGGCGATGCCGGGCGTCTCCCAGCTCTCCATCGACCGCGCCGTCGAGGAGTGCAAAGCGGTGCACGACCTCGGGATTCCGGCAGTGATTCTGTTCGGCATCCCCGAGCACAAGGACGCGGTGGGATCGGAAGCCTACGCCGAGCGCGGCATCATCCAGCGCGCCGTCGCGGCCATCAAGAAGGCGGTGCCCGACCTCGTCGTGATCACCGACGTGTGCCTCTGCGAGTACACCGATCACGGCCACTGCGGCGTCGTGCGCGACGGTGAGGTCGAGAACGACTCCACGCTCGAGCTGCTCGTCAAGGAAGCGGTGTCGCACGCGCGCGCCGGCGCCGATGTGGTGGCGCCGTCCGACATGATGGACGGCCGCGTCGGCGCCATCCGCGCCGGCCTCGACGGCAGCGGCTTCGAGCGCATCCCGATCCTCTCCTACGCCGCCAAGTACGCCTCGGCGTTCTACGGGCCGTTCCGCGAGGCGGCTGGATCGGCGCCGCAGTTCGGCGATCGTCGCGGCTACCAGATGGATCCGGCCAACGCGGCCGAGGCGCTGCGCGAGGTGACGCTCGACGTCGAGGAGGGCGCCGACATCGTCATGGTGAAGCCGGCGCTTCCTACCTCGACGTGATCGCGCGCGTGCGCGCCCGCGTCGACGTGCCGGTCGCCGCGTACTCGGTGAGCGGCGAGTACGCGATGATCAAAGCCGCCGCCGCTGCCGGCATGCTCGACGAGGAGCGCGCCGTATGGGAAGCGCACACGGCGATCGTCCGCGCCGGGGCGAGCATCGTGCTGACGTATTTCGCGAAGGATCTTGCGCGTCGCATGCGCTAGCACCGTGCGGGCAGCGTGGAGGCGGCGCATCGCCGTTCTCGGGCCGGCGATCGTCGTCCTGGCGATTGCTGCATCCGCGGTTGCGATCGGGCTCAACGACGAGCGGGAGCTCGGCGCCCGCTTCGCGCTCGAGGCGCGGCGGCGCCTGCCGCTCATTCGCGAGCCGGCGCTCTCCGCCTATCTGGCGCGCGTCGGGGAGCGCATCGCGGCGCGCCTCGACAGCCGGCAGTTCGCCTATCGCTTCTTCGTGGTGCGCGACGGCAGCTTGAACGCGTTCGCGGTGCCGGGTGGCTACGTCTACACGCACGCCGGTCTGCTCACCCAGGTCCAGCGCGAGGCGGAGCTCGCCGGCGTGCTGGCGCACGAGATCGTCCACGTCCATGCGCATCACGTCGTGCGCCAGCAGGAGGAGACGGCGCTGATCAACTACGCGACGCTCGCGGGGCTCTTCCTTTCGGCGCTGCATCCGGCGCTCGGCGCCGGCGCCGTCGCCGCCGGAGCGGCGGCACAGCTCAAGTACCAGCGTCAGTTCGAGCAGGAGGCCGATCACGTCGGGCTCGACCTGATGCGGACGGCCGGCTTCGATCCCGCCGGCATGCCCGAGTTTCTGCGCCGCGTGCAGGGGGTCCAGCAGCTCAACCCGGCGCAGGTTCCACCCTACTTTCTCTCCCACCCGCTCACCCAGGATCGCGTCGCGGAGCTCGAGCGCGCGCGTGCACACGATGACGCATCCGGCGCCGCGCGCCGGAGGCGAGGCGGAGCTGGCCGCGGCGCAGGCGACGCTGCGCGTTCTGGTCGAGTCGCGCGACGTCGTCCTCACCGAGTATCAGGAGCGTCTGGCGCGCGCGCCCGAGAGCGCCGACGCGCAGCACCAGCTCGGGCTCGTGTATCTCCATGGCGGGCAGCCCGACCGCGCCGCACCGCTGCTCGAACGCGCCGCCGCCGGCGGTGCGCCGCGCGCCCGCGGCGACCTCGGCCGCGCGCTCGCGCGGCTCGGAAAGCCGGAGGCGCTGCGCTGCCTTCGAGGCGCATCTGCGCGCCTATCCCGACGACGCGCCGATCATCCTCGAGCTCGGCGCGCCTGCGAGTGGCCGCCGGCGAGCTTCCGGCCGCCACGGCGTTGCTCGAGCGCGCGCTCGCGCTCGATCCCGAGCTGGATGACGCGGAGTACGCGCTCGCCGAGTGTCGGGGGAAGAGCGGCGACACGCGCGGCCAGTGGTGGCACCTCGGGCGCGCCTTCGAGCTGCGCGGCGAGTTCGAGCGCGCGATGAGCGCCTACGAGAAGGCGCGCGAGCTCTCAGCCGAGGATACGCCGGAGCGCAAGGACGTCGAGAAGGCGATCGCGATGCTGGAGCATGTGCTGAAGACCTCGGCACGTGCGGGTGCCCACGTGCGAGGCGCTCCGCGGCTAGGGTGCCGCCGGCCACCTGACGTGGTTCTTGCACTCCGCGGTTCCGCGGCGACGGCGAGCCCTGTACGCGCGCCGTCTCCGGGGATATGAGCCAGGGCCCGGGACCCCATGCAGCGCGTCCTGAACCTTCCCCTGCGCGCCCCCCGCGCGACGCTCGCGGTGATGCTCGCGATCACGCTGGTGTTCGCGTTCTTTGCGCGTTCGATCAAGGTGGACAGCTCGATCGAGGAGCTGCTGCCCGCGCACGACCCGGACCGTGCCTACTACGACGACGCGGTCGCGACCTTCGGCAGCGAGGGTATCATCGTCGTCGGCGTCTTCGCCGATGACGTCTTCGCGCCGGCGACGCTGGCCAAGATCGGCGCCGCTTCCGAGCGTCTCGCCGCCCTCGAGGGTGTGCGCGAAGTCCTGAGTCTCACGACCGTGAAGAGCATCGAGGTGGGGGACTTCGGTCTCGCCACCGGGCGGCTCATGCGCGCGTTGCCCAAGACCGCGGAGGAGGCCGCGGCGCTGCGCGCCAAGGTGCTCGCCAATCCGTTGTACGTGAAGAACGTCGTCTCCCCCGACGCCACCGCCGCCGGCATCTCGGTGGTGTTCGAGCCGATGAGCGACGAGGAGTTCCTCGCCCGCGATCTCGACGCCAAGATCAGGGCGCTCGCGAAGGAGATCGAGGGTCCGGAGACGATCGCCATCACCGGTATCCCCACCCTCAAGGTCAACGGCGCGCGTTTCATGGAGCAGGACATCGCGAAGTTCATGCCGCTGTCGCTGCTCCTGGTGGTGGTCGTGCTGGCGTGGGCGTTCCGCACCGCCCGCGGCGTGCTCATCCCGCTCGCGACCATCGTCACCGCGGTGGTGTGGACGACCGGGACGATGGTGCTGTGCGGCAGCGCCATCAACATGGGGACCCTGGTCCTGAACCCGCTCCTCATGGTGATCGGCATCGCGTCGGGCATTCACGTCGTGAGCCAGTACTACCTCGAGGTGCGGCCCGGTCGGACGCCCTACGACGTGGTCGCGGCCGCGCTCGCCCACATCCGGATGCCGGTCGCGATCGCCGCGGTGACCACTGCCGTCGGGTTCGCGACCCTCGCGCTCACGTCGATTCGCGCCATCCGCGAGTTCGGGCTCTACTCCGTCTTCGGCATCCTCGTGAGCCTCGTCGCCTCGCTCACGGTGGCGCCGGCGGCGCTCGTGTTGATGCCGGTGCCGGAGCACGTGCGGCGCCCGTCCGGTGCGGCGAACGGTTGGATCCCCGACCTGCTGGCGCGCGTCACCAGGGTTTCCGTACGACACGGCCGCCTCGTGCTCCTCGGCGTGGCGGTCGTCTGCGCGCTCAGCGTGTGGGGTATTCGACAGATCCGCGTCGAGACCGACTACATCGGCTTCTTCCACCCCTCGAGCTCGATTCGAACCGACAACCAGCAGATCGCGAGCCGTCTCGCCGGGACGCAGCCGGTCTACGTCGTGATCGACGGCGAGGTGCCGCAAGCGGTCACCCGTGTCGAGGCGCTGGCGGCGATGCGCGAGCTGCAACAGTTCATCGACGCGCAGCCGGGCGTGGACAAGACGATCTCGCTCGTCGACTACCTCGATCTGGTGCGCCGTGCCCTCCAGCCGGCCGCCGCGGGCGCACAGCCGGAGACGCAGAGCGAGATCGATCAGATCCTGCTGCTCGTCAATCCCGCCGACGTGCGGGCGGTGCTGAGCCGCGACCAGCGGCGCGCGAACATCATCGTGCGCACGACGCTCTCCGGGTCCGTCGACGTGAACGCCTTCGTCGAGCGCGTCGAGGCGTTCGCGCGCGAGCGCATGCCGCGTGGGGTCGTGGTGCGCGCCACCGGCACGCTCGTGCTCCTGAACCGCTCGGCCGACGCGCTGGTGTGGGGACAGGTGACCGGCCTCTGGCAGGAGCTGCTGGTGCTGCTCGGGCTGCTGTCGCTGCTCTTTCTCTCGCTGCGGACCGGCGTGCTGGCGCTCATTCCCAACGTGATCCCGACCGTCGTGCTGTTCGGCATCATGGGTTGGTCAGGGATCAGCCTCAACATCTCCACCAGCATGATCGCCGCCATCGCCATCGGCATCGCGATCGACGACACCATCCACTTCCTCAGCACCTTCAGCGCCGAGCTCAAGCGGACGGGAAGCCAGGAGCAGGCGGTGATGAACGCGATGGCATCGGCGGGGCAGGCGGCGTTCTTCGTGACCGTGGCGCTCGCCGCCGGGTTCTTGATCGTGTGCCTGTCGAACTTCCAGCCGGTGCAGCACTTCGGTCTGCTCTCGAGCGTGACCATGGGCGTCGCGCTGCTCACCGAGCTCTTCCTCTCGCCGGCGCTGGTGACGACCACCAAGATCATCACGGTCTGGGATCTGCTCTTCCTGAAGCTCGGTCCCGAGCCGCAGAAGCAGATCCCCCTCTTCGCCGGTTTGCGTCCCTTTCAGGCGAAGATCGTCGCGCTCATGGGACGTCTCGGCTCGGTGGCGCGCGACGACTTCATCGCCCGTCACGGCGAGATGAAGGCGGAGCTGTACGTGCGTGCTGAAGGGACGCGCCGAGGTCCGGTTGGACGACGGCACCGTCATCCGGACCGTGCAACGCGGCGACGAGGTCGGCGAGATGGGCCTGGTCCGCCAGCGCGCACGCTCGGCGGACGTCGTCGCCGTCGAGGACACCGAGTACCTGGTGCTCGACAGCGACTTCCTGCGGCGCATGCGCCGGCGCTATCCACGGATCGGCGCCACGGTGTTCTTGAACCTGAGCCGCATTCTGAGCGACAAGCTCGAGTCGACGACCGATCAGCTTGCGGCCGAGCATCGCGGACTGCGCATGGCGTCGGCAGGAGGAGAAGGGGCATGAGAACGACGAAGCTACTGGCATGCGGCGGTGCGCTCGCCGCGCTGCTCGTCATCGCGGTTCCGACGACCGGCGGCGCCGAGGATGGCGACGCGCGCGCGCTCGTGAAGCGCGTCCTCGATGCTGCACCCAAGAAGCCGTTCGTCGCCAAGCTCACGCTTTCCACCGAAGGCGGCCTGGCGCGCGAGCTCGAGCTCCGTCACAAGTACGTGAACGGCGCCGAGGCGAGCTACATGGAGGTGACCGCGCCGCTCGACGTCAAGGACACGCGCTTTCTCTTCTTCGATCGCGTCGAGGGGAAGGACGAGCAGTTCATCTACCTGCCGGCGATGAAGCGCAGCATCCAGGTGTCCGACGACGTCCGCAAGCAGCCGTTCCTGGGGTCGGAGTTCTACGTCTCCGATCTGGTCTCGCCCGAGCTCGACGCGTACACCTACGCCTTTACGGGGGACGCGACCGTCGGTGGCCGCGCCTGCAAGCTCGTCGAGGCGCGCCCCAAGACCCCCGCCACCGAGCTCTATAGCAGGGTGGTGGTCGCCATCGATCCCGCGGATCTCGTGGTGATGCGCACCGAGTTCTTCGATCCCAAGGACAAGCCCCTCAAGACCTGGACGGTGGAGAAGCTCGAGAAGATCGACACCGTCTGGACGCCGCGCACGCAGAAGATGGCGAACCTCCAGGAGAAGGGCAGCTCGACGCTCGAGATCCGCGAGATCAAGTACGGCAGCGACGTCCCCGACAGCGTCTTCGCGCGCACGTATCTGACGCGCTGACGCCCGCGGGACGCCGGGGCGAGGAGATGGATCGCCTCAAGACCTTCGGCATGGCGCGTGGCGACTGAACGCCACGAGATTCGCACATGACGTTGCCTGACGGCTTTACGCTCGTGAGCGAGGTGTTCGATCCCGCGTCGAGTGACGCGCACCTGCAATCACTGCTCACCGAGCTCGACTGGGAGCAGCAGCCCTTCACGATCTACGGCCGCACGGTCGCCATGCCGCGCCTGATCGCCATGTACGGCCCGGTCGGCTACCGCTACTCGGGCGTCGTGCATCCGCCACGCGCCCTCCCGCGCACGCTCGACCGCTTGCGCCGGCGCGTCGAGGAGGTCGCCGGGCGACCCGTTCAACTCAGTGCTCGCGAATCTGTATCGCGATGGGAACGATTCGGTGGGATGGCACCGCGACAGCGACTACGAGCACGGCGGCCAGCCCGACATCGCCTCGGTGAGCTTCGGCGCGACTCGTCGCTTCGAGATCCGTGAGCGACCGCGCGGCCGTCCCGTCGCCGCCGCGGACCTGGAGTCGGGGAGCGTTCTCCTCATCTCGGGCGAAGCGATCGCACGGTGGTGGCACCGGGTTCCGAAGACCACCCGTCCGGTCGGGCCGCGCGTCAATCTCACGTTCCGGCACATGGTACGGAGGTTAACGATTCGGATGGTACGCGCCAGCGCTTCCGCGGCTTCACCGGGACGTGATCACGTCCGGTGACCGCTGCTGGTGCCACCGGGCGGCGAGGCGATCGTCGATCAATCGCATCGACAGTGTGAGGTGATTATCCTATAATCACCTCATGCGCGACGGTTCCGCCGACCAGCTTCGCGCCCTGGTAGAGAACAGCGGGCAGGTGACCAATCGCGACGTGGTCGCCGCCCTTGGTATTTCGCCGGCGACGAGCCAGCGGCTGCTCGCCGCCTTGGTGACCGCCGGCGTGCTCGAACGCCGCGGCCAGGGGCGGTCGGTGCACTACCGCCTGCGCCAGGTGCGCCGGCGCTTCAAACTACGTGGTCTCGAGGAGACCACGGCCTGGCGGACAGTGGCCGACGACATCGGCAGAGTCAGACCGCTCGACGAGGCGGGAAGGCACAGCCTGGAGTATGCCGCCGCGGAGGTGATCAACAATGCCATCGACCACTCCGCCGGACGGACCGTCGAGGTTTCCGTGGCATTCGAGTCGGCCGGCGCGACTGTGGTCACCGTGCGTGACGACGGTGTCGGTGTCTTTGCGCGCCTGCAGACCGACTTCGGCTTTCCCTCGGCGCACGACGCCATCGTGCAACTCGAGAAGGGACGGTTGACCAGCGACCCCTCCAACCACAGCGGCGAGGGACTCTTCTTCTCATCCAAGGCGGTGTCGCAGTTTCGTCTGGAAAGCCAAGGCACGGCGTGGATCGTCGACAATATCGTCGGCGATACCGCTATCGGCGCGAGTCCGGTGAAGAAGGGGACACAGGTCGTGCTCACGGTCGTGCGCGGGCGCACTCCGAAGCTCGCCGACGTCTTCGCTGCCTACACCGACGCGGACACGCTCGAGTTCACCCGTACGCGCAGCACGATCAAGCTTGCCGGATTTGGCAAGTCGCTGATCTCGCGCTCAGAGGCGCAAGCGCGTCGCCGAGCGGCTGGCTGAGTTCCGTCACGCCGTCCTCGATTTCACCGGGGTCGACGTCGTCGGCCAAGGTTTCTGCGATCAGATCTTCAGGGTCTTCGCGCGCGAGCATCCTGACGTCACGCTCGAGCCCGTTGGTATGAATGACGCCGTCGCTTTCATGGTGGGCCGCGCGCGCGCGCGGGCGTGACCGTGAGGCTACGCGAACGCAGCTCGGGTCCCGCACGTAGCCGGCTGTCGGCCTGAGCACCTAACTTCTCGGGGTGTCTGCCGCCGCGCGACTGCGAAGCCTTGTAGGGCAGCCGCGGGACCGGGAAACCCCGTAACGGCGGCTCGCGCCGTCTTCTGCCCGCGCCCATTCTTCCCGCCGGCCGACGGTCCCGTCGCCGACGTCCTTGACTTGTTAACGCTGTTAAGCTCTCATCCTGGCGTGCTGCGGCCGCTCCGAAAACCCCGGGTCTCCAGGCTTCCGCGCCCGGGGAAGCCGCGCGCCAATGCTCTCAAGCCCGCGATCCTCGACGCCGCCCGCAAGCTCTGCTTCTCGGAGGGTGTCGACGGCATCTCGGCGCGCAAGATCGCGCGCCAGGTGGGGTGCAGCGCGACCGCGATCTACCTGCACTACGAGAACGTCGACGACGTCCTGCACCACCTGCGCATGGAAGGCCACTCGCTGCTCGCCGAGTACTTCCGCGCGGTTGACCCCACACGGCCACCGCTCGAGCGTCTGCTCGAAATGGGGCGGGCCTACTATCGGTTTGGCGTCGAACATCCCAACTACTACGACCTCATGTTTCTCCATCGTCTCGGGGAAGCAGTGCTGCGCCGCGAGTCCGTCCAACAGGAGATCTTCACCCTCATGCTGGTCCGCGACGCGGTGAAGAGCGCCCAGGACGCGGGAGTGGTGCGGACCGACATGGATCCGTTCACGATCGCGCACGGCCTCTGGTCGACGATGCACGGACTGACGTCGCTCGCGGTCTCGGGACTGCTCGTCCGCACCGCACCGGGCCAGGACAAGGTCCTGCTCGACGCAGCGATCGACAGCCTCGAGCGCTGGGCCCGCGCCTGAGAGGAGCACGCCATGGACAGCCGCCTCGCCAACCCCTCACTTCTGGTTGACACTGTTAATCCCGCAGCGCCAGCAGCGCCAACGGCGCCGACCGGTCCGGCCACCCCGAACGGCCGCCGCAACTCGAACGCCGACTGGGAGTTCCCCTTTCCCTTGCCCGGGCGCTGGAAGGGGAAGAAGAAGCTCCCGGCCAACACCGAGCGGCGCCAGCCGTGGGTGGACGTCGACGCCGTCGATCCCACGCGCGATCACGCCGCGCTTCGTGCGTTCGCCGATCGCGTCTGGCCGAGTTCGTCGCGCACCTGCAAGACCTTCGTCGACGACGTCGGCGTGGTCTCGATCGACCATCCCGCGCTCGCCCACGAGCGTCGACGAGATCCGCTACGTCTATCCGCACGCGCGCTCGCTGGTCGTGATGATCGGCGAGGAGAACAAGGCGTCGCATGCAGTCGCGCTACCTGCCGACCGCCAACCACGAGCTCTACGAGTGCGAGGAGCGCCTCTTCAAGTGGGGACACGAGATCGCTGCGCTACCTGAAGACGCTCGGCGCCGCCGGGCTCACCACCACGATCGGCTGGCCGCAGGAGGTCTCGGTGCGCTGGGCGGACAAGATCTGGCCGCTCAGCCACAAGCTCGTCGCGCAGGCCGCCGGTCTCGGCATCATCGGCACGAGCCGGAACTTCCTCCACCAGCGCTTCGGCGCCTACTGCCTGATCGATACCGTGCTCACCAACCTCGAGTTCGCGCCCGCCGAGTACGACGAGGCGGCGCGCCCGCTCGACTGGAACCCGTGCCTCGAGTGCAACCTGTGCGTCGCGTCGTGCCCGACCGACGCGATCAAGGCCGACGGCGAGTTCGATTTCTTCGCCTGCTACAACCACACCTACCGCGACTCGATTCCCGGGTTCCTCGATCTGGTGCGCGACCTCGGCGAAGCGAAGCCGAAGAAGTTCGAGCATCGCTGGAGCGACGCCGAGATCGCCGCGCTCTGGCAGTCGATGGCGTTCCGCGTCGAGTATCGCTGCTTCAACTGCGTCGCCACCTGCCCGGCCGAGATCCACGACGCCTTCCACGCCGACAAGCGACGTGCGCGGGCGACTACGTGAAGGAGACGCTGAAGCCGCTGACGTACGCCCGCCGGGAAGCCGAGGAGCAGTTCGTCATCGATACGCCGAGCGCGCGCGCGAAGTCACGGCATCCCGCCGGGCGAGTACCGGACGCCGCCGGACGTCACGCGGCCCGGCCAGCAGCGGCATGGTGCGCCTGGTGCAGCTGCAGCGCATCCGCGTGTCGAACATCGACACGATGATGCGCATGATGCCGTACTACTTCCGTCCCGAGGAAGCGGCCGGTCTCGACTTCACCTGCCAGTTCGAGCTCACCGGTCCGGGCGGCGGCGAATGGGTCCTCCGCGTCGCCGACGAGCGCTGCAACGTCGTCCCGGCGTCGCCGAGCAGCCGGACCTCACGATCCGCTGCGACGGGACGCGTCTTTCTCGGCTGTCCACCGCGGCGAGATCAAGCGCCGTCTTCCAACTGCTGACCGGCGGCATCCGTCTCAGGGGCCAGCGGCGGCTGTTTCTCGCCTTTCCGCGAATCTTCCCGGTGTATGCCAAAGGCACGCGCGCCGGGCGCTGGCTGTGGCGGCTCCGCCGCGCGTTCGGCGGCGGCCGCGCGACATCGTAAGTGGATAGGCGGGATCAACAGCCTTTCCGGGGTTGACGACCTCCCGTTCTCGGACGTTCGCCCTTCCTATCCCCATGCCGAGCGTTGCGCGCATGTTCGTCGCGGCCATTTGCTTTGCCGATAAAAGGACGTGCGCTACGCGAACCTGGTTGCGCGACGCGTACGTACTTCCCACCCATCCATTCGGGTGCCCAGGTGCGACCGTGGAGGATCGCCGCGCGTCCTGATATGCGAAAGCGCAGCTAGGGTAGTCGACGGTTTAGTGGGGAGGTCCATGTCAACGAGCCGCGTGAAGCTGCAGGACGAGCTGCAGCCGTCATCGATCGCGCGCCTGACTGCGCGACTCGGCAACCCACTGACCTGGAGCGCCGCTGATCGCTGCATCTTCGCGGGAGTCGTCATCCTGCCCTTTACGCTGTGGTTCGACGCGATCCTTCGATACTACCTTCGCAATCCCACCGCCGCGCCGTACATCGATCGGGAATTCCTCGTTTGGCTGCTCCCGCGGGAAGAGCTGTTCTGGATCGGCGGGTGGCTCGCCATCATCGCGCTCGGACTTCTGTTTCGTAGGCGCGCCCCCGAGAGCCGGCTTTTGGTGGCGGCGACCGTCAACCTATTCTCCGTCGGTACCGCGCTGTTCTCGTATGCGATCGGACACTACACGGCGGGATATCTTCACGCGGTCACGCTTGCGGGAGCCGCGGTCGGGCTGATTCTTTTCAATGCCCGACAGATGTTCGTGGCAATCGCGTCGTTCTTGGTCGTCATCGTGATCACGACACTCGCCGAGCAACGAGAGCTCATTCCGTACGCGCCTTTGCTGGTCGGAGCGCCGGTCGAGGGCCATCGCCTTTCAACCGCCTGGCTCTTGACCATCGGAATGTTATCGATGACCGCCGCGCTGTTCGGTGCCGGCCTGACGGCGCTGATCGTGGCGCTGTGGCGGAAGCGCGAGCTGCAGCTCGCCGAGGCGAGTGACCAACTTGCCCGCGCCAACGAGCTCATCAGCCGCTACATCGCGCAGCAAGTGGTCGAGCAGATTCGGCTCGGCAACTACGAGGCCATCGATCGCCAGTTTCGTCGCCGCCTCACGCTCTTTTTCTCCGACATCAAGGCTTCACCGAAGTCGCGGACCGAATCGAGCCTGAAGAGCTCTCCGAGCTGTTGAACGAATACTTTGCCGAGATGACGGAAATCGCGGAGCGGTTCGGGGGCACGATCGACAAATTCATGGGCGACGCGATCATGATTTTCTTCGGCGCGCCCACCGCCACCGACGACGCCGATCACGCGCTGCGTGCAGTTCGAATGGCGATGGCGATGCAGGCTCGTCTCGCTGACCTTCAGCGTCGCTGGAAAGAACGTGGAGTGCGCGAGCCGTTTCGAGATTCGAGCGGGAATCAATACCGGCGTCGCCAGCGTCGGCAGCTTCGGCACACCGGGCCGAATGGACTACACGGCCATCGGCCGGCAAGTGAATCTCGCCGCACGACTGCAGGTGAACTGCGAGCCCGGCAGAATCCTCGTCAGCCACGCGACCTGGGTGCTCGTGCGGGACCAGGTTCGTGCGTTCCGAAAGGTGAGATCAGCGTCAAGGGAATTCACGACCCGGTGACCGTGTACGAAGTCTCGGGACCGTACACGGTCGATCTTCCCACCGCGCCAGCCGAGCGAGCCGGCATACGCAAAGCCGCGGGTTGAGCTCCGGCAAGGAGCTCTATCGACGTGTTGATCGTGCTCGACGAGGTGGCCGGCGTCGAGGTACGTGTCCGCGGCAATTGACGATGGAAACGTAAAGCGCATCGCGGCGCTCGTCCGCTATTGCGACAGCAGCGACCCACTCACAGACCACCACGAACTGCCCGCACGGCGTAGAGGCTGCTCTTCACGTTGGCGCCGGCGTCACCCCCATAGTATTCGACGAACCACGCGGAAGACGGAAACGTGGCGAAGGTAGTGGCGGACCGATAGGGGGCGGTCGCTACCGTCGGACCAAAGATCGCGTCAATGCAAAGGCTCCGCAGGGGCGTCTCCAGGAGAATGGTCTGCAGCTCGTAGGTCGTCGGTAGCCGCCAGTCGCAGTGCCCCGCGACAACCGCCGTTCAAGCCAGGGAGGAACGTCGTAGAGGCGGGCCCGTCCGCTGCTGTCCCCGACACGCTCCAGGCGTAGCGGTTGTCCGCGTTGTGCGGATCGGCGAGGCTCTGAACGTTGTCTCGGTTCTGTTCTTCTCCCACTGAAGACCCGTGTGCTGATCTGTCACCGTCCCGTTGCCGTTGTCGGTGAGGCGAGTCGTATCGCAGGACGAACCCGGCGCCCGCGCTTGCAGCTTGGGCCACTCCGCTGCGTACCTCGCGCGACACTTTTACTTTTCGTTGCATACTGGTCGATATCGTCATTCGCGAAAACTTTCCCAATGCCTTGTCTGACAGGCGGCGATCGAGCCGAGCACGGTAGCGTCCCTTCTGGCAGGTCTGCTCCGCTGTCGCTGCGTGCGTAGAGCGACCAGATACGAGGAGCAGGCCAGCCGCCAGCAGGGCCAGTATCATTCGAGCAGACGAACGCGCAGCGAGAGTCTGGATGGTGCATGTCATGGGGGATCCTCCTTGGTCTAGCCGGCGGGGACACGAAAGTGCACGGCAGCGGCCCCCGTCGGCGCGCTGTCTACTATCACGACCGACGGTCGAGGAGGAAGGATCAGCCGATCGAGTTCGCGGCGCCGATGTGCGCGCCCGTGACGGCGCCGGAGAATGATGATACCTTCGTCGGCACGCCTGCCTTCGTGCTCGCGATGAGCCGACCGCATCGATGGTCTGCACTTGGCGTCACGTCTAGCCGTCGTCCCTATCGTGGTACCGGCGAGTGGAACGTCGTCAGGGGCCGCTGGTTGGCGCGGCGCGGGCACCTGGTGCAGACTCTTCGCCACCGTGTGGTTCCGTGCCACCGGTCGGGACGACCCGCGTGCGTCTCGTGGGAGATGCGCGGGATCAGGCAACGACAGGGCTCGTCCACCCGTACCGGACGGTTCGCAGGGTTCCGCGCTTGCAGAAGCCGGGACATGACCACGCGAGGATGGCGCGCTCGACCCGCGGCGACCTCTCCGCGCTGTTCGCCGCAGCTGCATCGACCCCCTGACCTTCTTTCTCGCCCGAGGCGTTCGACCGTCCGCTCGCACCCGACTCCGGTCATCCTGATCCAGGTGAGCTTTTCAGCGGCGCGGACGACTACCTGTCGCTGCGCCATCTTTCGCCCAGCGAGCGTCTGGGACATCTGTAGCTTCTGTACCTTCCCAGCCTCGACATGTGCGGGTCGCGCACCGGCTGGGGCGACGATCGAGGCGATCTCCGGCCACCCAGGCGCGCACTGGACTCATCGGGCACAGTCTGGGCGGTCTCGTCGCCCGCCGCCTGACGGAGCTGCCCGCCGGTCATCTCATTCGTCGCCTGGTCACGCTTGGCGCGCCGTACTTCGCAACCGCTTGCCCCGCAGGAGCTCGCGATCTTCGGCGCCCCGATGCGCTCATCCCCCCACCGCATGCCGCCGTACGACGCGGCGTCCGGTCGTACCCGGGTCGTCTCCGACTGCGGGCATCTGGGTCTGCTCTACCATCACGACGTGCTCCGTCAGGTGGCTCGCCATCTGGCGCGGCCGACAAGGCCCACCGCCGCACGCGGGCACCGGACCACTTCACCTCGACGTCGATCAGAACACCATCACGTCGCCCCGCCGCTCCGTCTCACAGGCTGCCGAGCAGCTCGACGTAGCGCGCCGCGATGCGGCCACCAGCGCCTGGACGTCGTCGCGATCGAAGAGCACCTCGTCCCGCTCCCCGAAGTGCTCGATGCTCGAGCTGCTGGACCACTCCGCTGTCGCGCCGCCTTTCCCCGCCGGGACGCCCTGGTAGGTG
>CAWJUT010000020.1:0-201193 GCA_963846105.1 uncultured delta proteobacterium | reverse complement strand
GTTGCTACTGCACGTTGCGCGCGATGAAGTCCGAGAGCGGGGCGAGGACGTTGTTCTCCGGGAATGTCCTCGGCCGTCACGACGTCGTTGTGCGCGTAGCCCACGCTGATGTGCACCTCGAAGCCGCCGGCGACGTCGCCGAAGGTCGGGAAGGCGGGGTTCGGGCTCGTGGCATTGATCACGCGCGGCGTGATGCCGCTGCAGCTCGGCGCCGTGCAGGTCGCGATGCTCTGGCCGAACGGCACGTAGATCCCCGGCACCGGCATGAGGCCGTTGCTGCCGCCGAAGCGAGATCACCGGGATGTCGATCGCCGCCGCCTGCGTGAGATTCTCGATGTCGCGCCGTGCGCGACCGACCGAGAGCGCCGTCGAGTCGAGGCTGATGGCCTGCGCGCAGTCGGCGTTGGTGCTGCAGCCGGCGCCGACGTTCCCCGCCGTGCAGGTGCCCGTCGTGCACACGCCGGGAGCGCTCGTCACGGTCAAGCCCGACGTCGAGAAGTACCAGTCGGCGGCGCTGTTGCCGCCGGCGATGAAGCTGTCGATGAAGCGCTCGATGCGTGTGACCTCGTGCTCGTCTCCCCACACGTTCCCCGGCAGCGTCGTGGGCGGCGGGCCGTGAAAGCCGTCCTCGGTCCCGTCGAAGATGGGAGTCCAGGTGGTCAAGCCGTTGACGACGGAACCGAGCGCGCCCATCGAGGTCGCGACCGCGGGCGAGAGCAGCGCGCCGACGCCGTCGTCGTCGAGGAACTGACCGGCGAGGCCGAAGGCCGTCGAGTCGGAGAGGAATGACAGGATGGAGAGCGCAGGGACGGTGTCGATCGCGGAGCCCGAGCCCTGGTCGACCTGGAGGATTACCTGGCCGCTGTTGGGATCGTCGATTGCCTGAATGGCGGCGGGCTGCGACGCCGCGGTCACTTGCGGCGTGAGACCGGCGATGGCGGTGTAGGCATTGGTCTGGAGCGTGCACTTGGGCGGCGACTGGCCCATGCACGTCGTCGCCTCGTTGGCGATCGTGCACGCCGTCGTGCCGTCGACGCAGCGGCCGGCCTTGGTCGCGCACGGCGCCGAAGATACCACCGTCGAACTTGGCCTCGATGCGGTCGAGCGAGTCGGCGGTGAGCGGTGTGCCGGTCGTGTTTCCCGCAGATCCCTCCCAGAGGACCAGACCGCGCAACTTCTCGTAGCCCGGGCTGCGCGGGTCCGAGGCCGGTGAAATCGAAGTCGGTTGCCGCGTAGCGCGCGACGAACCCGGTGCCGAGGGAGTGCCCGCCGAGAAAGACGTTGTCGTTGGCGACGACCGTGCGCGCCTCCTCGATCACGACGTCGAGGTCGCGCGAGTAGACGAGCGGCGTCCAGTTGGCGAGGAAGGGGATGTCGCTCGAGGTGTTGTAGAAGACGGCGCGGCGGTTTGGCCCCGCGACCAGGTCCGGGATGCAGCGTGAGGCCGAGCTCGGCGCCGTAGTACCAGTCGAGCGCCACCAGCGCGTTCTTGCTGGCGGCGGCGATGTTGACGCCCTCGCGGTCCTCGAGCTGATTGCTGCGGCGGTGGAACCCCCACACTTCGAGCACCAGGCCATGGTCCTCGCGCACGCGCTCGATCATGTTCTCGGCGAGGATCTTGAAGTTGTTGGCGCCGCCTCCGAATCCGGCGACCACGACCAGGATGGCGTCGGGCGTCTGCGGCGGACCGTTCAGACGCCAGCGCGTGTAGCGCGAATTGTTGAGACTGAAGCCGGTGCCGCCGAATTGCGTGATGAGCTTCGGATTGGTGACCACGACTCCCGGGGAGCCCGGCGTCTCGTCCGGCTCGACGCCGTTCGGAATCGTGATCGTCTCCGCGAAGAGGAGCGGCGGACCGCAGCTGCCGTTGTTGGTGAGCCCGTCGTCGAAGCCGTCGCACAGGCGCTCGATGCCGTCCCAGGTGTCGATCATCGAGCACACGTGGCAGCGTACGCGCTTCGCGACGCAGTCGGCGAACGGCTTGGTGCCGACGGTACAGTCGCCGGGGAACGCGGCCGTCAGATCGACGCCTTTCTCCGTGCACTTCGTCGCGACGGTATCGGTGAGCTTCGTGACCTGCTTGCCGATCTTGCCGGCCGCATCAGTGACGAGCGTATCGAAACAGTCCTCGAGGTCCTGCGCCGAGTCGATCTGCGTCGCCGGAATCGTCGACGCGAGACCGTCCTTCTTGCAGCCGAGGAAGCCCTTGAAAAGCGCTTTGGAGAGCTTGCGCGTGCTCTTGAGGACGGCAGCCTGACACTTGGCGCCGTCGTCGTCGCTCGCGGAAAGGATGACCGACGCCGTGAGGTCGGCCGCGAACAGATCGGCTACCAGCTGCACCTGCTCGGCGACGGCGGCGCCGTTCACCGTGGCCGCGGAGGTCTTGCCGAAGTCGGGCGCCTCCGTGCACTTGTTCGTCTCGGTGGCGATGGTCGAGTTCTGCGCCTTCAGCACCTTGCCGTTGAGATCGGCGGTGAGGCACGCCTGCGCGTCGGGCTCGAGGCCCTTGGCGGCCGTCTTCAGGCACCGCTCGCCCTCTTTCGCCTGGGTGAGCGCGATCTTGACCCCGCTCTTGTTGAGTCCGTTGATGCATTTCTGCTGGCTCGAGCTCTGGACCTGGGCCGAAGCGGTGGACACCCAGAAGAGACACGCGAGCATGACCAGGGACGGGCGAGGAACGACGCGATGGAAGGGGGGCATCTCGGCTCCTTTGCCACACTCCTGGATATCGGGAGGAAAACTCCGTGGGAGCCGCGACACGGCTGCAGCCCCCGGGAGAGTGGCTGAGCAGGACCAGATCATCGAGTCACCGCATGTGTCAAGGCGAATCTGCGGCCACGCGAGCGCCGCGAGGTCGGGTTGGACACTGGAATGCGTTCGAGGGAGAAGAGACACGATGCAGCCCTCGCCAACGCGCGCGCCGGCGGAAGGAATCAGCAAGGTCGGAGACGCCGCGGTGCACTGGCGCAAGGACGGCAGTGGACCTGCGATGGTTCTGCTGCATGGCTTCCCGCTCTCGGGGCACACCTGGGACCGGGTGATCGCGCGCCTGCGCGACCGCTTCACCTGCTACACGCTCGACCTGATCGGGATGGGTGAGTCGCGGAGCACGGCCGACGACGACTATTCATCGCCCGGGCAAGGCCGGGCCTTTCGGGGGGCGCTGCTGGAGCTCGGTCTCGGTCCGTACGCGCTCGTCGGCAACGACACCGGAGGCTGGGTGGCGCGCGAGCTCGCCCTCATCGACGACCGGGTGTCGCATCTCGTACTCACCAACACCGAGATTCCCCAGCACCGGCCGCCCTGGATCCCGATGTACCAAGCGCTGGCGCACCTTCCCGGATACGGAGCCGTCTTGCGGCCGCTCCTCAAGCTGCGCGCGTTCCGCCGATCGTCGATGGCGTTCGGCGGCTGTTTCCATGATTTGACGTATCTGGACGGTGACTTTCAGGAACGGTACGTCGAGCCCTTGCTCACCTCGGACGCGCGGCTCGACGGCGTGTTGCGTTTCTTGCGACGCATGAAGTTCGCGCGTCTCGACGAGTTCAAGGAGCTGCATCGCAAGCTCGCGATGCCGACGCTCTTCATCTGGGGAGCTGACGATCCGACGTTTCCCGAGCCGCGCGCGCGGGACATGCAGTCGCAGTTCCCCAACGTCGCGGGATTTCACTCGATCCCGAACGGCAAGTTGTTCTTCTACGAAGAGCATCCGGAGGAGGTTGCGGCGCTGATTGCGCGCTTTCTGCGATGACGTATTCGATCGTCGCCCGTGATGCGCAGACCGGCGCGCTCGGTGTCGCCGTCCAGTCGCACTATTTCTCGGTCGGGTCCGTGGTTCCCTGGGCGGAAGCCGGGGTAGGGGCGGTCGCCACACAGTCGTTCGTGGAGGTCTCGTACGGCCCGCGCGGCCTCGACCTGATGCGCGCCGGCAAAGCCGCACCGGAGGCGCTCGGCGCGCTCGTTGCCGGCGACGCGGACGCGCCGCGTCGCCAGGTCGCGATGATCGACGCGCGCGGCAACGCGGCGGTACACACCGGGGATCAATGCGTCGAGTACGCCGGACATCGAACCGGCTCAGGCGTCTCGGTGCAGGCCAACATGATGGCGCGCGATACCGTGCCCGGGGCGATGCTGGCGGCCTTCGGCTCGAGCGGCGGCGATCTTGCCGAGCGCTTGCTCGCCGCGCTCGATGCCGCGGAGAAGGAAGGAGGCGACATCCGTGGCCGGCAGTCGGCGGCGATCCTCGTCGTCGCGGGGAAGAGTAGCGGAAGATCCTGGGCCGATCGCGTCCTCGACCTCAGAGTCGAGGATCACGCCGAGCCGGTGATCGAGCTGCGCCGCCTCGTGCGACTGTCGCGCTCGTACACGCTCGCCCGCGAAGCCGAGGCCGCTGCCGGCGCGGGCGACATGGCGGCGGCGGCTTCCAAGATGAGGCAGGCCATTCAATCGGCGCCCGAAAATCTCGAGAACGTGTTCTGGGCGGCGATGGGCACCGCGATGCAGGGCGATATCGAGCTCGCGAAGGCGCTGATGCAGCAGGCGACGTCGGTCGATCCGCGCTGGATGGATCTCGCGTTGCGGCTGCGGAAGGCCGGGATCTACCCCTTGAGCGACGAGGCGGTGGCAGCGCTCAAAGGCACCTAGTGGACGTCAGGGTCCGAACGTGGTGATCGTCAGCTGATACGGAACGTTGCGACCGGCGACCGGACTCGCCACGACGTGCCACGTGCCCGCGGCGGGCGAACCGACGTCGATGCTCTCGTAGACGCCGCCATTGATCGAGCGGGCGTCGAAGACGGCCGCGGTCGGCGCGCCACCGCGCCTGGCATACACGTCGAGATCGGTGACGCCGGTGTCGATGCCGTTCAACGCCATCCGTAGACGCGCGGTGCCGGCGGGGACGTTCACGGTCGCGTAGCGTCGCCATGCAACCGGACCGAGGAGTCCGAAGAGCGCGTTGGTTTCGGCGTCTTGCTGCGCCGTCTCGCAGCTCGCGAGCGCCGTCACGGACCGCGCGCCACCGCATGCGCCGCCGAAGCCCGCCCGGTCGCTCAACTGTGCGACCTGGTCATCCGAGCATCCCCCGTCGATGCCTGCCAGCACCTTGCCGGCGTAGGCGGCGATCTTGGCTTGCATGGCGGCGCTCGGGCAGGTGCCGATCGTCCCCCTGTCCGCCGACGTCTGACACCTGGTGAGCACTCTCAGTCGATAGTTGCCGTATCTGCTTGCCGCCTTGGCGATGCTGAGCTGACAGGCGCGCAGGCCGAGATCGGCAATCGCGCCGCTCGGGGTGGGGTCGGCGTACTCGGTATCGAGGAGGACGTCCGCGGCCGCGATCGCTGCCGCCGCAACGCATCCTTGCAACGCGCCCAGGTCGGGCGCGCCCGAGCAGGTACCCGCCACGCCGATCGTCGGAATCACCTCCGGGGCACATGAGCGCGCCAGGGTCGCGATCAGCTTCTGTTCCGCCTTTGCGATCCTGGCGAACGTCACCGCGTCGGGGCATGGGCCGGCCGAGACACCCGCGTTCACGGCGTTGAGACACTTCTGCATGTGCCGGAGGCGGGCGAACGCGTACGTGGTGTACTCCCTGGCAACGAAGCGGCGGCACGCGAGCTCGCTCTTGCTCATGCCGTTGAAGCTGCGCGCGGTGACGTGCGTGCCGGCGGTGTCGAGCGGGGCCATCGACCCGCACGCGTTCGGCGAGAGGTCGGCGCCAGCGACCGACTCGATGAACGCGCGGTTCTGGAAGGCGCTGCTCGCGAACGAGATGTCGTGCGGCAGGCAGTCGGGGGAGATGCCTCCCGACGTCACCCCGAGCAACGACTCCTCCCCGCCGATCTTCGCGAGCAGCGATCCGCCCGAGTCGCCGGTGCAGCTATTGGAGTCTGCACCGGGCACGCCGATGGCGCCGTCGAACGTCCAGCACGTGTGCGCGGGCTCGGGTACCACCCCGCCGCAGCTCGAGAGGGTGATCGCCCCTTCGCGCAGAATGCCGAAGTCGTTGCTCGGGCCGCCGGTGATGCCGAACCCCGCGATCGTGCCGGCCGTGCCGGCGCTCGGGTTGCCGAGCGTGTTGAGCCCCGTCGGCTGGATGCCCGTCACCGGCGTGGTGAGTCTCAGCACCGCGACGTCACCGGCGGAGCCGAACGCGAACGACGGATGCACCGCGACTGCGCTCACGCCGAGCACGCCGGCGTGCTGCAGGTAGACACGCAAATGCGCCGGGTCGGGTGTGCCGCAGGTGGCGAAATTGTCGCCGACGCAGACACAATGCGCTGCCGTCACGAAATGCTGGCAGCCGACGAGCGTGCCGCTACAGATCCCGCTCAAGAACCCGTCGAAGCTCATCAGCAGCGCGCCGGTCGTCGGACGATCCTGGGTCGGCACGCCGTTGACGATGCGCCCGCCGCCCCAGGCCGGACGAGACACCGTCCAGTTGCCGAGCAACGAAAGCGCGAGCGCAACCACGAATACGCGCCATCGGACGCGACTCGTCATCGGGACCTTCCTTGGTCTGTTGGGATACGGCACGGCCATCCTGGCACGGTGGCCGAATCGAAACTCAAGGGAAACTTGACGCCGGGAGCCGTCCTCGATGGGACAGCGCCGACCGCCGCGCCTACATCGAGTCCGAAACCTCGAACGGATCGTGCACGTACACCGCGTCGGCGCGGAAATCCGCGAGCTGCGGAGCTTCCGTGGGTACGTCATCGGGTAAACCCTCGATGTACGCCAGCACGGCGACGAGCGACGACTCAGGCGGCGTTTCCTCAAGCCGGATCACCTGCGGGTCGGTTTCCGGCGGCGTACCCGGCTCGATCGGCACCAGGGTCCACGGTCCGTCGGCGGTCGGCGCGATCGCCGCGCGAAAGACCGTACCTTCGGGAAAACCCTCGGGTGCGACGGGAACCGAAGGCGGGCAGCCGGCGGACGGCCGCGGCGTGCAGCCGCGCGGGACCGTGGCGGTGTCGATCCGTACCCGCACCCGGTTGCCGTCGACGGATCGGGCGGCGTTGGAGCCGCAGTACGTGGTGCCATCGAACTCGACACAGCCGCCGCCCTCCACGGCGCGCGTCACCGCCGACGCCTCGCTCACGGCGTCGAAGCCGCTCGATCCGCTACCGCCGCATCCGGAGAGCACGAGAAGGCCAAGCAAGGTCAGCGCCGCACCCGGCCAGAAAGCCCGGCGTGCTCTTTCGTTTTGCAAGCTCATGGCATCCGCCCTTCTCATAACGTCGTCGCGCTCAGGAGGACGTTCAGGAAGTCGCTGCTCGGAGACGAATCCGCCGCGAACTCCTCGACGAGTGCGCGCACCGCTTTCTCGAGGCGCCGGAAGAACTCGGGCGCACGCGCGCGCTGAATGTGCAGGTAGTGGTTGCGTACGTGGCTCGATTCAGCCTGCTCCGGGCTGACGAGCTTGTCGAGGAGGCTCTTCGTGAAGATGGTGGCGAACTCCATCGCCAGCGACCGTCGCTCGGCCGGGCTCTGGGCGACGAAGTGGCGCGCCACCCGGCGTACGCGTCGGCCACGCGCTTCGACCAGCTTCCGTTCACGAAGCAGTTTCACGACGCGCTCGACGTCGGACCGCCGCGCGCCGCCGCGGACGGCGTGCGCGATGGCAGCCCGCCAGGCACGGACGTCGATCCACGTGCCATCGTCCGGCAACGCCGCGATGGCACGACTCACCTGTACGGCGAGGTCGGCGTCGGTCACGCCGACGGTCGCGATGGGATCGTGCAGCGCGCGGCGCAGCTCGCGTCCGAAGGCCTGGAGAATACGGTCCCGGTAGAGCACCGCCAGGAGTCGCTCCGGCGCCTCGCCGCGTACCGCCGCCAGGCGCCGCACCAGGGCCTCGTTCGGAAGGCGCTTGCCCTTCTCGATGTAGCCGAGCATGACCGGATCCACCGCCCCCTCCAATGTTTCGGCGGCGAACCGTTTGCCAGTGAAATCGCGCCCCGCGAGCACGCGCGTCTCGTAGAAGTAGTCCTTGATGCCCTTCGGCGCGACGTTCGGGCGCGGCATTTGCGTGCATGATAGGTAAAGCAGAATTGCTTGACAAGTAAACAACGCTTGTTTACGTAGTTTACGGTAAGCGATTGGCGATCCATTGGGCGCGCGCCGACGCCGCACGGGGGAGCGGCGGAGACGACATCATGCCCGGGCCGAGAGGAGGCTGTCAGTGAACCCAAATGAATCGGCGCTCAGCCGGTGGTACGTGGTTCCTGACGCGACGGAGCGCGTCGTCGATTCGTCTCCGACCACCGAACGCCAGATGGACGGCCGTGAAGCGAACGGCGGGGAGCGGGCCGTGGGAGCGGGAAGCGAACGGGCGACGTTCGGGCGGATGCGCGACGTCGCCCGCTCGCCCCGTCGCGACGACGGACCGCCGATACGACGATGGACTCTCGAACGCTCTCGCCAGCGGTGCGATGCGTCGGTGGTGCGAGTCCGACCCTTCGGTCGTGCCTCCGCCTGACGCAGCCGCCGGGGAGCGAGCGCGAACACATGTAGCGGAGCGCCTCGGCGAGCTGCGCCAGCTTCTCGATCACCTGCGCGCGATCCGGACCCGCACACAGGCCGACGGCGCAGTCGAACCGGACCTCTCGCTTCGCAACGACGTGCTCTTCTCTCGGCTGATGATCTGCACGGTCGCCATCGATCTTGCGGGAGAGCTGATCAGGCAGCGTGGCGAGCGCTGCGACGACGACATGCGGGCGCTGCGCAAGCTGGTCGGCGACCGACGCGTCCCGCCGGAGGTGGTGGTCGAGCTCGAGCGTCTCCTCGGCTTTCGGAACGCCTTGATGCAAGGGAGCGTGACGCGCGACATGACCGGCGTGCGCCCGGCATTGGACGGCATCGAAGCACTCGAGCGCTTTCTCGAGATCGCCCGCCTGATCGCTGCATCACGTCGCTGAGAAGCGGATCGCGGTATTCGGCGCACAGGACGGCGCCGGGGCGTTGACAGTTGCGGCGGGAATTTTCATTTCTCGCCGCGAACGCATGAGCACGGGCCGCGAAGCTCTGGAGTTGGACGTGCGCCACGTCGACGTCGGCACGCATGTCCTGCGTGTGGGAACCCGCGGATCCGGCCCACCGCACCTCGTGTGCCTGCACGGGCTCGCCGACCGTCTCGAGGTCTGGCGCGCGCTCGCCCTGCCGCTCGCCGCCCGCGGCCAGGTGATACTCGTTGATCAGCGCGCGCACGGTGAGTCGGGTGCACCGCCCGGGCCATATCGGCGTGAGGATCTCGCCGCCGACGTACGCCTGCTGCTCGATCGATTGCAGATCGACCGCGCCGTGCTGATCGGGCACTCACTCGGCGGCATCGTCGCCATGACGACGGCGCTCGCGTATCCCGAGCGCGTGACGGCCCTGGTGCTGCTCGGGACCGCGAGCGAGTGCAGCCCGAAGGCGGCTCGTTGGTACGAGAAGATCGCGTGCGCCGCTGAGGAAGGCGGTGTCGCCGGCTTCACCCGCGCCATCTACGGCGCGGCGCGCGACCTCGACGGCGACGCGCGGGGTCTCGCACACGTGACCCGTTGTCTCACGAGCCTCGCCGACGACCCGCTGACGCCGCGCCTCGCCGCGCTCGCCTGTCCGACTTTGCTGCTCGTCGGTGAGGAGGACCCGATGGGTCCCGGCGCGTCGGTCATCATTCGACGCCAGCTCAGGAACGTCGATCTCGAAATCGTTCCAAAGCAGGGACATTGGCTGCACGTGTCGGCGCCCGAGCAGGTGCTGCGCGGCCATGGATCGTTTCCTGACGCCAATTCTTGTGGGATAAGCGCCCCATGCGCAGTGGCCCGCGCTCGGCGTTGGGGATCACGCTCGCCTTGCTGCTGGTGGCGGCCATCGCCCTCTGGTGGGACTCACGACTCCGGACGACCTCCGGGGTGAAGTCCTCGCAGGTCGTGACCGCAGGAACGCCCGCCGCCACCGCGTCGCCGCCGAGCTTCGCATCACTGGAGACGCTGTGGCACCGCGACAGCGGCGCCGGCACGCAGGGGCACGCGCCGGCCGGTGACCCATCGCAGCTCGATCCCCTCGCGTTGGTCGACGAGCGAGCCGCGGCCTGGGCGAAGGTCGATCTCGACGAGATCCGCAAGGCGATGCCCGACAATCTCTATTGGAAGATGGCGGCGCCGACGACCGACCCCGAGGTGCAGCGCGCGCGCGACGAGGAGCGGGCGCGTTGGAACGTCGAGTATGGGAAGGTGCTTTCCAACACCGCGACGGCCGAGGAGATCGACGACTACTACGCCCGGCAGCAACGCCTCTCCACGGACTATCTGGAGTTTCTCGTGTACCTCGGAACCCACTACGCCGAGGTGATCCCGCAGCAGGACGTCGGCGTGCTGAAGCTCGCGGGCGAGTTGCATCTCGCCCGCCTCGAGGAGATCCCTCGCAAGATCGCCGAGGCGCACCAGCGGCGCGAAGCCCATGAAGCAGCGCGCCGCGCCTGGCTCGAGGAGCAGAAAGCCTTCGAGGACAGCCCCGCGGATGGCGAGTGACTCCGCGGGTACCTGGGTTCGGGTAGGGGGTTCACCCATTCGACGGTGAAGGGTGCCCTGTTTCTGGTCACCTGCTCACCTTTTTCCTTGATCCGGTCTCCCTCCCTGTGCTACCGGCCACGGAATCTTCCCCCTATTCAGGGGCGATGGGCGACGCCGGACCCGGTTGCCCAGCCGTCCCAGGAGGTATGCGGCAGATGAAGGCACGCAACGTTCGAGCATGGGGCGCACGTCTGGTGGCACTCACTCTGGCGGCAGCATCCGTGCCGCAACCGGCCCTGGCGATCGGCATCGAGGACGTCGTCGACGGCGGCAACAACTACAACTGGCAGCGTCGTCGAGCTGCCGGGCACGATCTGCAGCAACGGCTCGCAGTACCGTTTCTGGTACTACGACTCGCCGACCTCCACCAACCTCCTGATCATGTTCGAGGGCGGCGGCGCGTGCTGGGACTACGCCGACCTGCAGCGGGCAGGCGGGCATTCTCGGCGCCGCGAACCCGAACGGCATTCCGACCGACTACATCACCCAGTTCAAAGCGAAGTACGTCTCGCCGCTGGTGAACGGCGCCGATCCGGGCATTCCGCCGTTCCGCAACAAGACCAACATCGCGACCAACGGCTTCGACGTCGTCTACATGCCGTACTGCACCGGTGACGTGCACGTCGGGAACCGTGTCGTCACCTACACGGATCCGACGCGGCCAGAACCCGCCGATCACCTTCCGCCACAACGGCTACAACAACACGGTCGCGGCGCTGAACTTCCTGCACACGCGCTTCCCGACCATCAACAAGCTGCTGGTGACCGGCTTCAGCGCCGGCGGCGTGGCGAGCAGCGCCGTCTACTACCAGGCGCGCCGCACGCTCCTGCCGACCAAGGGCGTACCTGCTGAACGACTCCGGCCCGATCTTCCCGGCGCCGAACGCGACCTACAACTCGAAGCCGCTGCACACGCTCATCACGACGCAGTGGAACCTGCCGTCGCTCTACAGCCAGCTTCCGGCGACGTTCAACCCGAACGACTTCGGCAGCATCAACGCGATGGTCGCCGACGGAGTTCCCGAACGACCGCTTCGCCTATACTGGGTACTCCAGCGACTACAACTTCTCGCGCTTCTCGTACGAGCGATTCTATCCCGGGATCACCCAGGCGGGCGTCCTTCAGAAGTGGCGCCAGGATCAGACCAATCTGATCAACCAGATCAAGGTCTACTCGAGCTACAGCTACCACGTTCCGTGGCATCGCCCGATCAACGACAGCCACTGCGTCTCGATCATCACGTTCATCGGCAGCCACGCATGCCCGAGCATCCGCAAGAAGTTCTGGTACGAGATCCCGATGGCCGGCCAGTCCTGGAAGTGCCCGAGCGGAACGTCGGCCCATCGAGACGTTCCTCGCGAACTGGCTCACCAACAACCAGCAGCAGCGGATCGTCGAGACCGAGAACTACTACAACAACGAAGATCCGGGCATGCAGATCGTCGCGCCCGCTCATCAACGACGCGATCGCCGGCGCCTGATCTCGATACGCGAGTCGGGGGCCCGCGTGCCCCCGACTCGGCCGTCACGCGCGGTTCACTGCGCGCGCGGGGCGCCCTCGATCGCGCTCGCGCCTGCTCGTCGCATGTGACGGCACGCGGCCGGCGGCCTCGTCGCCGCCGACGCCCAGCGCGACTCCCCAGCGCCAGCGTCGCCGCCGCCGCGCCCAACCGCGCGCTCGGGACTCGGCGAGGCTCGCGAGGCCGAGCCTTTCACGATCGAGCAGCGCTTGCTCGACGCCGTACGCCGCGGCGACCGGGCGACCATCGAGCGCGCACTCGAGCGTGGCGCGAGCATCGCTGCCAAGGATGACCTCGCGCGCTCGGTCGTGCTTCTCGCCGTCATGGACGCCGACGACCTCGAGCTCGTGCGCTGGCTGCACGGCAAGGGCGCTGCGCTCGACGAGGCGGATACCAGCGGGCGGACGCGCGCTCAGCTTCGCGGCCGCCAACGGGCGGCTCGAGATCGTGCGCTACCTGCTCGACAACGGCGCGAACGTCGACCGCCGCGACGTCCAGCAGCGAACGCCGCTCTTCCATGCCGCGCCGAGCAATCACGCCGCGTCGTCGCCTTGCTGCTCGACCGCGGGGCCGATGCGAACGTGCGCGATCAGTTCGGCGACACGCCGCTGATCGTCGCCTGCGCCAAGGGTCACGCCGAGACCGCCGCGCTGCTGCTCGAGCGCGGCGCCGATCCCTCCGTGAAGGATCAGGAAGGGCGGACGGCGAAGGAGCGCAGCGCTCCCGGAATCGAGCCGTGTCAGCGTCCGGGCGGAAGCACGCCGGCGCCACGCCTCGAACCGTCGTGACCGGAGAGCGCGCGCTCGCGGGCGACGGGCGATCATCGGCGCGCGTGCCCGTCGAAGGCGTCGTCACGGCGTCCAATCTCGCTCCGCTGGCGGGCGCTACCGCGGGCGGCGTGCTCTATTTCCTCGGCTACATCGGATACGGCGCCTGGCCGTGCTTGCTCGTCTTTCTCGTGCCGTTGTGGTGGGCGCTGGAGCGCGTGCGGGTAGCGGCGCCTCTCGGCGTCGCTCCTCATCGGGCTGGACCTTCGGCCTCGCAGCCTACGCGGGCGGGTTTCTCTGGTTGTGGCGCCTGGTCGATCCCTTCCTCGACGGCAAGCAGGTCGTCGGCGCCATTCTCTGGCTCGCCTACGGCGCCTGGTTCGCGCCTCGGCTTCGCGTGCTACGCGCTGCTCTACGGCCGTGCGCGGCGGCAGGGCTGGCCGATCGCCCTCGCGGGCATTCCGTCGCTGATCGTCGTCGAGTGGCTGCAACCACAAATGTTTCCACTCTATGCCGGCGCCGCGCTCGTGAACGCGCCGGTACTGATGCAGAGCGCCGACCTCGGCGGTCCGTTGCTGCTGACTGCCCTGCTCGCCGGAGCGAACGTGGTCATCTGGGAGACGTGGACGTGGCGGCGCGCGCGACGACGGAAACCACTGGCGATCTGGATGGCGGCGCTGGTGATCGGCGCCGCCGTGCTCGGGTATGGCGGGTGGCGGATGCGTGTGCTCGACGCGGCAGCGCGGGCCGCGCCCGCGTTGCGCGTCGGCCTCGTGCAGGCGAACCTCGGCCCGCGCGAGAAGAGCGAGCTCGGGGTGGTCACCCACCGGCAGCATCTGCAGCAAACGCGCGAGCTGCTCGCGGCGGGTGACCTCGATCTCGCCATCTGGCCGGAGACCGCGTACATCCGGGGACTCCGGCGACCGCTGCCGATCTCGGGCCGTCCCATCCTCGCCGAGCTTTCGGTGCCGCTCCTTTTCGGCGGCAGCTCGGTTCACGAGGAGAACGGCCGGCGGGTCAAGTCCAACTCGGCCTTCCTGATCGGCGCCGACGGCACGATCCGCGACGTCTACGACAAGAACCTCCTGATCCCGCTCGCCGAGTACCTTCCGCTGGCCGAGATCGTACCCGGGCTCGCCGGCTGGCTTCCGCACGTCGACGACTTCCACGCCGCGACCGACACGCCGGCGCTGCACCTCGGGCCGTGGCGCATCGCCACGCCCATTTGCTACGAGGTGATCCGGCCCGAGTTCGTGCGCCGGATGGTCGAACAGGGGAGGCCGCATCTGCTCGTTACGCTCGCGAACGACGCATGGTTCGGCCGTTCGCACGAGCCCTGGCTCCACCTTGCGCTCGCGCAATTGCGGGCCGTCGAGCATCGACGGTTTCTGGTGCGTGCGACCAACAGCGGCGTCAGCGCGATCGTCGATCCGAGCGGACGAGTCGTCACGCGGACCGGTCTCCTGACACGCGAGAACCTGCGCGCCGTGGTTCATCCGCTCGACGGCCGGACCGTCTACGCACGACTCGGTGATTGGCCGGGGTGGCTTTCAGCCGCCATCGTCGTGCTCACCCTCGTGGCTCGACGCGACCGCCTGTGAGCGACGCCGGCGTCGCGAACGGAGATGGAGGTACCGCATCACGCCTCGCCATCATGGCGGCCGCGGTGCTGTTCTCGACCGGAGGCGCCGCGATCAAGGCGTGTACGCTCTCGAGCTGGCAAGTCGCGAGCTTCCGATCCGCCATCGCGGCGGCCGCGCTCTTTCTCCTGCTGCCCGACGCGCGCACACGCTGGACGCTGACACAGCGTCGCGGTCGGCAGCGCCTACGCGGCGGTGATGATCCTCTTCGTCCTCGCGACCAAGCTCACCACCGCCGCCAGCACCATCTTTCTGCAGTCGACGGCGCCGCTCTACGTATTGGTGCTGGCCGCCCGCCTTCTCGGCGAGCCGATCCGTGTCGCCGACGGCGTTTTCATGGCGGCGCTCGCGCTCGGGCTCATCCTCTGTTTCGCCGGCACCGGACCGGCGCTCGAGACCGCGCCCGATCAGTGGAGCGGCAATCTCCTGGCGGCGCTCTCGGGTGTGGCGTTCGGGGTGGCGCTCGTCGGCTTGCGGTGGCTCGGTCGCGAGCCGGACGGAGGGAAGGGCACGATCGGCGCCGCGCTCGTCGCCGCCAACCTGCTGGCGTTCGCCGTGACGCTCCCGATGGCGCTTCCAGTCGCGACGATCGGGGCCGCGGATTGGCTCGTGCTCGGATATCTCGGAGTGGTGCAGGTCGGCGTGGGCTACGCGTGCCTCGCCACCGGCGTCCGGCAGGTCCCGGCGCTCGAAGCCTCGCTCCTGCTGCTCCTGGAGCCGGCGCTGAACCCGCTCTGGGCGTGGACGATGCTCGGCGAGCGTCCGAGCACGTGGACGATGGCGGGTGGTTCGGTGATCCTGCTTGCGACGGCGATCAGAACGTGGCGCACCGGACGGTGACTACTGCGCGGTCTTGCCGGGTCCGAGCTCCTTCAAGTCGTCGGCCGCGTCGGTCAGACGTCTCGTCCTGCTGCACAGACTGACGTGCAGCCGTGCGTCGCTCGCGGAGGCGTACACCAGGTATTCCTCGCCTTTCGTGAACGTGAAGCCGCAGCTCGCCCCGCTGCGCGCCGTCGTGACGCTGAGGGTCGGCTTGGCGGCCCCTTTCCACACCGTCGAGATCTCGAACGTCACCGTGATCGGATCCATGCTTCCCACGATCGGGCCCGTCGCGGGGTCCTCGGTCTTCGTGACGCGACCCGCGAACACCGCCGCCGCCCGGTCGAGCTCGTGCGCCGGCGAGTCGGGAGGCGTGCACGAGCACGCGCGCACGTCGGCGCCGCGCCCGATCAGGACGCCGGTGACGACCAGCACTGCGAGGGTCATCCGTTTGTCGCGAGCCATCGGGTCTCCCTCCCGCGGCGCTCAGCTGTAGCGCGCTTCGACACCGCGTGACGTTCCGTGGTGCGCGACCGCGTCGCGCAGGTCGTCGAGGAATCGATCGACGATCCGCGCATGGTTCGGCGTCACCATCATGTGCAGCGCATCCGGATTCCGTTGCCGATCGAGATGCCATCCCTTTTCGTCCATGCGATCGCCGACCGCCATGACGTCGAGCGTGTCCGACCCGAACGCGAGGAGGCTCATGTCGGGATCGCCCCACAGGCGCATGCCCGGGATCGCGGTGATTCCGGCGCGGATCGCCGCGGTCGTCTCGCGGATCACGGCGGCGAGCCGTGTGTAGCCTTCCTCGCCGAGGTACCGCATCACCGCCCACGACGCCGCGATGGGTGCGGCGGCGCGCGCCCCGGCCAGGGCGGGCGACCCGTAGAGCCCTCCCGGCCACGCGTCGTAGACGAAGAACTGATGCTTGAGCGTCGCCTGCGAGCGGTGCGCGATCACGGAGGCGCCCTTGGTGCAGTACCCGTACTTGTGGACGTCGGCGGAGATCGTGGTGACGCCCGGCACGCGAAAGTCGAACGGCGGTACGGGATGGCCGAGGCGCTCGTAGAACGGCAGGAGAAAGCCGCCGACGCACGCGTCGGTATGGAACGAGGCCCCGCGCTCGGCGGCGATGGCCGCGAGCTCGGGAATCGGATCGATCACCCCGTGCGGGTAGCTCGGCGCCGATCCGACGACCAGCACGGTCTTGTCGGTGATCGATCGCGCGGCGGCGTCGACGTCCGCCCGGAGGTCGGGGCGCAACGGGATCTGACGCAGTCGCACGCACAGGTACTGTGCGGCCTTCGCGAACGCCGGGTGGGCGGAAACCGGCGCCAGCATCTCGGGATCGGTGATGCCGCGCTCCTCGCGCGCACGGTCGCGCGCCGTCTTCACGGCCATCAAGATGCTCTCGGTCCCGCCGGAGGTCATCGTCCCGCCGGCGTGCGCGTCACCGTGCAAGAGGTCGACGGTCATCGCGACGACCTCCGACTCCATCGTGCGCAGGCTCGGGAAGCGCATCGGGTTGAGCGCGTTCTCGAAGAGGTAGAGTCGATTCGCTTCGGCGAGCACGGCGTCGACGTCCGCGCCGGCGGGATAGATCAGGCTCCACGTTCGCCCGCCGCGCCAGTCGGCGTCGCGCGCTTTCATCTCGCGCATCTGCGCGAACAGGTCGTCTCGCTGGGTGCCGGTCGTGGGCAGCTTCACGCGCGTCTCCTCCCGATCAGGAAGGTGAAGCATCACGGCGGCGGTCGCAAGGCCCGTCCCGAGACTTGACCCTGAATCCGCTGCATGCGTACTTCGCAGTGATGAGCACAGCGCTCGACGGGCTTCTCGTCGTCGATCTCAGCCGTCGAGTTCTGGGGCGGGATCGGCGCCGCGTTGCTCGCCGACTTCGGCGCTCGGGTGATCCGCATCGACCCCGTCGCTGCGTCGCCCGGGCGATGACGACGAGCGCGCCGCGCCCTGGAATCACCGCGTGGAGCTCGCGCACCGCAACAAGGCGAGCCTCGCGGCTCGATCTCACGAGCGAGCGCGGACGGGCGCTCGTCGCGCGAGCTCGCCGCTCAAGGCCGACGTCGTGGTCACCGACCGGCCGCTGGTCGCGCTCCGAGAAGCGGGCCTCGACTACGAGTCGCTCGCCGCGCGGCAATCCCGGGCTGATCTACGCGCGCGGCTCCGGCTTCGGGCCGGAAGGGCCCGACCGCGATCTTCCCGCGCTCGACGAGCTGGCCGCGGCGCGCACCGGCATGATGCCGATCCTGCCCCAGCCCGGCCAGCCGCCGGTCTACCCGGGGCACGGCCAGATGTACACGGCGGTGATGCTCGCGTTCGGCGTGCTCACGGCGCTCCACCACCGCCGGCAGACCGGCGAAGGGCAGCAGGTCGACACGTCGCTCCTCGCCGGCAACATGTACGGCGCGAGCCTCGATCTGCAGGCGTTCCTGGCGATCGGCGGCGAGCGCTTCCTGCAGCCGATCTCGCGCCTCGACGCCGGCAATCCGATGAGCGGCACCATGTACATGAGCGCGGACGGGCTCTGGGTGACGCTCACCATGCCCGACACCGACCGCTGGTGGCCGGCGTTCGCGCCGCTCGTCGACCTCGACGTCGCCGATCCCGCGCTTCGACAGCCACGAGAAGCGCTGCGGGGCGAACCGGCTCGAGATGATGCAGGTTCTCGAGAGCGCCTTCCGCCGCCATCCCGCCGCGCACTGGCGCGCGCGTCTTCCACGAGCACCAGCTCTCGGCCGACGTGATCGAGGACTACGCGTATCCCGGCCGCCGACGCCGCAGGTGTACCGCAACCGCTACATCGTCGACCTCGACGCACCCGAGCCTCGGCGCGATCAAGATGCTCGGCTTTCCGATCTTCATGAGCGAGACGCCGGCGCGTCTCTTCCGCACCGCGCCCTGCCGGGGGCAGCACTCCTTCGAGATTCTCCACGACCTGCTCGGCTACGGCGAGGACGAGATCACCGCGCTCCGGGACGCAGGGCGCGATCGGGTAGCGAGGGCGGACCGATGGCGAACGCGCTCGAAGGCATCCGCGTCATCGACCTCACGGTGTGGTTCCAGGGGCCGGTCGCGGCGCAGCACCTCGCCGACTTCGGCGCCGAGGTGATCCACGTCGAGCGGCCGAAGGGCGGCGACCAGGGGCGCGGCGTGCGCAGCATCAAGGCGCTGCCGGTCGGCGACTGGAACCAGTACTTCCTGGTCATCAACCGCAACAAGAAGAGCATGGCGCTCGACCTCAAGCACCCGGCGCGGGCGCGAGATCATGTACCGCCTCGTCGAGCAGTCGGACGTGTTCCTCTCGAACCTCGGCGCCGACAACCTCGAGCGCCTGGCAGCTCACCTACGAGAAGCTCGCCGCCGATCAACCCGCGCCTCGTCTACGCCACCACCACCGGCTACGGGCACTACGGAACGACGCAGAAGCCGTCGTTCGACATGACGGTGCAGGCGCTGACCGGCCTGATGAGCCGCCTCGGCGAGCCCGGCCAGCCGCCGATCTACCTCGGCATGGGCTCGGGCGACGCGTACGGCGGGCTCATGGCGGCGTTCGCGATCCTGCTCGCGCTCCACCACCGCGCGGCGACGGGCAAGGGCCAGCTGATCGACGCCTCGCTCTACGGCGCGCAGCTCTTCCTCGCCGCGCCGACGCTGCAGGCCTTTCTCGCGACCGGCAGCGACGCGCTACTCGCGCCAGCAGTCGCGGACGGCGCCGCGCGAACCCGCTCTGGAACACGTACCAGGCGAAGGACCGGTGGGTCTTCCTCTGCGTGCCCGAACACCGACGAGAGCTGGTCAGCGGCTCTGCCGGCACCCTCGGTGACGACGGCGCTCGGCCGGCGACCCGCGCTTCGCGACCGTGAGTGGAAGCGCCGCGACGCACGCCAGCGCGCTTGGTCGCGGCCCTCGATGGCGTGCTCGCGGGACGAACGCGCGGCCGAATGGATGGAGCGCTGGAGCGAGCGCGGCATCGCGGCGAGCCCGATCGACAATCTCGCCGAGCTCGCGCGCGATCCGCAGGCCTGGGCGAACGACTACCTCATGAAGACCCACTGCGAGGAGGTGCATCGCGAGGTCACGATCCGCGGGCTGCCGGTCCGACTCAGCAAGACGCCCGGGCGCGGTGCGGAGCCTCGGCCCCGAGCTCGGTCAGGACACCGAGCTGATCCTCGCCGAGACGCTCGGCTACTCGTGGGACGAGATCGGCGACGCTGAAGGCCGAAGGGCGCGATCCCGTGAGCCGCGTCGCCGCGGGACCGCTCGCGGGCATCCGCGTCGCTCGACCTGGCGACCATGCTCGCGGGTCCGTACGCGGCGACGCTGCTCGGCGATCTCGGCGCCGACGTCATCAAGGTCGAGTCGCACTACGGCGACGAGAGCCGGCACCTCGGCCCCGAGCGCGACGGCCAGCGCGCGCCGTTCGTGACGCTCAACCGCAACAAGCGCGGCATCGTGCTCGATCTCCGGCAGCCCGCAGCGCGCGCCGGCGTTCGCGCGTCTCGCCGCGACCAGCGACGTCCTCATCACCAACGTCCGCGAGCCGGCGCTCTCGCGTCTCGGGCTCGACTACGAGCAAGTGCGCGCGCATCGCGCCGACGTGATCTGGGTCGGCGTCACGGCCTTCGGCCCGGACGGGCCCTACGCCGGGCGGCCGGGCATCGACTTTCTCGCGCAGGGCTACGCCGGGCTCCTGTCGCTTGAACGGCGAGCCCGACGGCGCGCCGGTGCGCGTCACGGTGCCGCTCGTCGACGTGATGACGTCGGAGCTCGTGGTGTCCGGGCGTGCTCGCGGCCCTGCACGTGCGGACGCAGACCGGCGAGGGCCAGCGCATCGACGTGTCGCTGCTCGACGCGCTCGTGCACGCGCAGTCGAGCGGCCTCGGCGCCTACTTCCTCACCGGCGAGGTGACGCCGCGGACGGGGAACCGCAGCCAGTACTTCGCGCCCTCGGGCGTCTACGCCTGCGCCGACGGCCGCGGCATCGTCATCACCTGTCCGTCGGAGAAGTTCTTCGCCAACCTCTGCGCGGCGCTCGAGGTGGACATGGACGGCTGACGCGCGCTTCGCGACGATCGCGCACCGCCTCGCGCACCAGGACGAGCTCGACCCGCTGATCGCGGAGCGCTGCGGCGACTTTCGCGCGCGACGAGCTGCTCGCGCGCCTCGTCGCCGCCGACGTGCTGGCGGCGCCGATCAACGAGCTCCCCGACGTCGTCCGCGATCCGCAGGTGCGGCACAACGAGATGATCGTCGCGACGGAGCACGCGACGCTCGGCGCGCTCGAGGCGACCGGCGTGCCGGTCAAGCTCCGCGGCACCCCGGGAAGCGTGCGGCGGAGCGCGCCGGTCCAGGGGCAGCACACGCGCGGAGATCCTCGCGCGAGCTCGGCTACGGACCCAAGGAGATCGCCGGCGCTGGCGCGCGACGGCGCGGTGCAGATGGGTGAGTAGGCAGGAACGGCCTCGATAGCCGAGCATCTTCCTTAGCCCCCCGGCACCGTTGCGAACCCGCTCCCGTATTCCGGTTTGATCCTCACCGGCTGGCTCGTGGCTGTTCGACGGCGCGCGAGCTGAGCGGGTCGCACGGCCCACGGCGCCGCTGATAGACTTTTGCCAGCGCGCGGTAGTCCCCCCACGCGCGTCTCCCCCCGAACGTCACGATCCGGAGGTTGAACATGGACGAGCCCCTCTCGACGATCTGGCACTTCGAGGTCGTGCGCATCGGAAACCAGCCCGTGCTGGTCAGTCAATGCGTGGTCGCACTGTTGATCGTCGTCATCGGCCTCTGGCTGGCGCGGCGCGCCTCCCGACTGCTGGTACGGCGGCTGATGCGCCTTCCCGGCGTCAAGCCGAATGCGGCGGCGGTGATCGAGAAGCTCGTCTTCTACGTGCTGGTTCTCGTCGTGGTCGCGATCGCGCTGCAAACCGTGAGCATCCCGATCAGCGCCTTCGCGGTCCTTGGCGGCGCCTTCGCGATCGGCCTCGGGTTCGGTGCGCAGAATCTCTTCAACAACTTCATCAGCGGCTTGATCCTCATCATCGAGCAGCCCATTCGCGTCGGTGACCTGATCGAGATCGACAGCCAACAGGGGCATGTTGAGGATATCGGCACACGCTGCACTCGAATCCGCCGTTCCGACGGCGTCGATCTTCTGATCCCGAACTCCCGTCTGCTCGAGAACACCGTCACCAACTGGACGTTCTCCGATCGCAAGATCCGGACCTCGATTACCGTCGGCGTCGACTACGGCTCTCCGACCAGGCGCGTCGCCGAAATTCTGGAACGCGCGGTACGCGAGCATCCTCTGGTGCTCAAGGACGATCCGGTCAGCGTCCTCTTCGAGGAGTTCGGCAGCGACGCGCTGGTGTTCGTCGTGCACTTCTGGACGATGATCGAGTCGGAGATGGAGCTCCGCGTAGTGCGCAGCGACATTCGCTTCAAGATCGAGGAAAGCTGCCGTGACACGCGGGTTGGCATCGTGTTTCCACAACGCCAGATTCGTCTCGAGGCGTCGCGGCCGCTGGAGATCAAGGTGCTTGGTGCGAGCGATAGCGGTGGGCCCTGATTGCGCGCTGAACACTTTGCACGCCGATGAACGACATCGGTCCAATCGTCGCGTAGCAATTACAACCACGCCGGTGCGGCAGAGCACGGGACCATTGTTAAGGTCCCGTACCTGCCTGAATGGCTCGCCGGCACGCTTCTTGGACCACTACATCGGGAGACGGTTTCGGACCGTCGAGCGCGACGCCAGCGGTTGTGCGATACCGCCATAGAGTTCCGCACGTCGCGTATGGGTGAGTGCGATGAGCCTTCGTCCGACAGGTATTTTCTCCCGCGTGCATGCCGGCCCCATCGGCAGGGTGGCGCGCCGGCGTTGGGTCCGGGTCAGCGCCGTCCTGGTGGCGACCGTGTCGCTCCTCGCGTTCGTCATTGCGCGTCTCATCGACGAGCCGCTGCGGCGCGACATCGAGGCACGGATGAATGCGCAGCTCGAGGGCTACACGGTTCGCATTGGTGAGCTCGATTTCCACCCACTCGGTTTCTCGCTCGACCTCGAACGGTTGATCGTCGTCCAGGACGCCCATCCGAAGCCGCCGATCTTCGACATTGCCCGGCTCACCGCCAGCGTCCAGTGGCGTGCGCTCATCCACCGCCGACTCGTGGCTGATCTCCGCTTCGAAAAGCCGAAGCTCCATTTCGATCAGACGCAGGCGGCGAAAGAGGCCAAGGATGCGAAGCCGGTCGAGGAACGCGGGTGGCAGGACGCGGTGCAGGAGATCTACCCCCTCAAGATCAACGACTTCCGCGTCGTGGACGGCGAGATCACCTACATTCCCGGCGGGAAGTTCCGTCCGCTGCGGATGACGCGCGTCAACTTCCAGACTGGCAACATCCGCAACATCCACTCACGCGAGCGAACGTACCCCTCCGATGTTCACCTCGATGCCGTGGTCTTCAACACCGCCACCCTGCGTGTCGACGGGCACGCGGACTATCTCGCCGAACCGTATGCCGGGCTGAAGACGCACATGGCTCTCACGCAGCTCCCGCTCTCGTATCTGACCGCGATCATCGCCGACTACGCGTCGGTCCGTGGCGGGACGCTTTCGGCGGCCGGCGACATCGAGTACGCGCCGTCGATCAAGGCCCTCGATCTCCACGAGGTCACGATCAAGGGCGTGGAGGCCGACTACGTCCTGACGCCGGCGAACGAGGCGGCCACCGAAGAGCTCGAGACGGCAGCGGTACGCACGGCGCAGGATGTCAGCAACGATCCCGGGATCCGTATCCAGGCCCGACGCATTCGGCTCACGCAGGGCAACGTCGGGTATGTCGACAAGCGGGGTGACCCCGCGTATCGCGTCTTCCTCTCCGACGTCGATCTGACCGTGCAGGATTTCTCGAATCAGCGCGCGAAGGGGATCGGGACGATGGACATCGCGGGCAAGTTTCTCGGCAGCGGCCCGAGCGTCATCCACGCGACCTTTCGCCCGCAGACGAAGAGTCCGGATTTCGATCTCTCCGTCCAGGTCGAGAACACCGACATGCGGACCATGAACGACTTGCTGCGCGCCAACGCCAACATCGACGTGTCTGCCGGCAGCTTCTCGCTCTATTCGGACTTGACCGTGCGCGACAATGCGGTCCGCGGATACGTGAAGCCGATCTTCAAGGACATCGACGTCTACGACCGCGCCAACGATCGGACGAAGTCGTGGGGGCGCGAAATCTACGAGGGGATCGTCGGCGGCGTCCTGGAGCTGTTCGAAAATCAGCGCACAGGCGAATTCGCGACCAAGGCGACCGTGAGCGGCCCGCTCGACAACCCGGAGACCAGCAATTGGCAGATCATCGGACGTGTCTTCCAGAACGCGTTCTTCAAGGCCATCCGACCCGGGCTCGACAAGCCCAAGGACGAGAAGAGCAAGAGCTGAGCGGGCGAACGTCGAGCGGTCAGCGCGTCCAGCCGAGCCGGGAGCCGACCGAGCCTGCCACCCGTTGGTTCGCGCGCGGCGACGAGCCGCGCGCTTGTCGCGTCCGGACGATCCTGTAAGATCCGGCCTCGCCGGCGCCATCGAGGGTCTCGAGCCGCGCGAGGAGGAGGTCACGTGTACAAGATCGCAGTCATTCCGGGCGACGGAACCGGGTCCGGAGGTCACGACCGAGGCCGTCAAGGTGCTCGACGCCGCGGCCAAGAGCTGCGGCTTCAAGTATGAGACGACGCACTTCGACTTCGGCGGCGACCGCTACCTGCGCACCGGCGAGGTGCTGCCCGAGAGCGTCGTCGACGAGCTGCGCAGTTCGACGCCATCCTGCTCGGCGCCATCGGCCACCCGGACGTGAAGCCCGGCATCCTCGAGAAGGGCATCCTGCTGCGCCTGCGCTTCGAGCTCGACCTCTACATCAACCTCCGCCCGGTGAAGCTCTACCCGGGCGTCGAGACGCCGCTCAAGGACAAGGGCCCGGAGCACATCGACTTCGTGGTGGTGCGCGAGAACACCGAAGGCCTGTACGCCGGCGCCGGCGGCATTCTATGCAAGGGCACGCCGGACGAGGTCGCCGTGCAGGAGTCCATCAACACCCGCAAGGGCGTCGAGCGCTGCCTGCGCTACGCCTTCGAGTACACGCGCAAGCGCAACCGCCGCAAGACCCTCACGCTGTGCGGCAAGACCAACGTGCTCACCTACGCTTTCGATCTCTGGGAGCGCGCCTTCCACGAGATCGGCGAGCGCGACTATCCCGACATCAAGCGCGACTACGCGCACGTCGACGCCACCTGCATGTGGATGGTGAAGAACCCCGAATGGTTCGACGTGATCGTCACCGACAACATGTTCGGCGACATCATCACCGACCTCGGCGCGATGATTCAGGGCGGCATGGGCATCGCGGCGGGCGGCAACATCAATCCCGAGACGGTGTCGATGTTCGAGCCGATCGGCGGCTCCGCGCCGAAGTACACCGGGCAAGGCGTCATCAACCCGATGGCGGCGATCGCCGCCGTGTCAGATGATGCTCGACGCACCTCGGCGAGACCGAAGCCGCCGGCGCGCGTCGACCGCGCCATCGCCCACGTCGTCTCGCAGAAGCTCAAGTCGATGCAGCCGGGCAAGATGGGCTACTCGACGTCGCAGGTCGGCGACCTCGTCGCCGACGCGGTGGCGACCGGCGCCTGAGGCTGCCTCTCGACGAGTCGTTCCGCGTACCGTGTTGGGTAGCGCGCACCAGCCACCCAACTGCCGCTCCCAACTACCCTGCTCGCTCGTCGGACGTATCGCCGGTCAGCTGGTCGATGTAGCGGTCCTGCGTCGCGCGCCGTGCGAGCTTGCCGCTGGTCGTCTTCTCGATGCCGCCGGGCGGCACCAGGATGACATGGCGTACGCCGAGCCCGGTCGCGCGATGCACCTCGACGCGGATCGCGGCCTGAAGGCGCGCGCGCGCCGCGGCGTCGGTTTCTCGCGTCTCGACGACGGCCACGAGATCCTCCGTGCCGCGCTCGTGGCTGACGATGCCGAACGCCACGACACAGCCCTCACGCACGCCGGCGACCCGGTTGATGACGCGCTCTCGACGTCGTGCGGCGCATACTTCTCGCCGGCGATACACGATCAGGTCCTTGTCGCGCGAGACGAAGAAGAGATCCCCGCCCGGCAAGGTAGCCCCGGTCGCCCGTGTCGAGCCAGCCGTCGACCAGCACACGCGGCGGTGAGCTCGGGATTCGCCGTGGTAGCCGGCGAAGAGCGAGTTCGACGCGAGCCAGACAGCACCCGACGTGCCGATCCGGCAGGGCGTGCCCGGCCGGTCGCGGATCTCCACCTGCGCAATGCGGCAGGCAGCCTGCCGATGGCAACCGAGGGAAGCCTTCGCACGTCGCCCGACTGCGCGCGCACGCCACTTCGTCGGTGGCGAGACGGCGGCGATCGATCCGCTCGAGTACGCGGCGTGTCGCGACCGGAGCGCCGTGGCGATGGTGACGTTCTCCGCCAGGCCCCAGGCCGGCGTCATCGCCTCCGGCGCGAAAGCCGTACGGCGGCGAAGCGCGCGGTGAACGCGCTCGATGGTCTGGGCGAGCACGGGCTCGGCGCGCGTTGATGGCGATGCGCCACGATCGACAGATCGAGGCCCTCGAGCTCGGCGTCGGGGATGCGCTTGGCGCAGAGCGTGTAGGCGAAGTTCGGCGCCCACGAGATCGTGCCGCGGTAGTGGTGGATCGCCCACAGCCAGAGCGCGGGCTCGCGCATGAAGTCCATCGTCGGGATGAGCACGGTCGGGCAGCCGCATCAGCAACGGGCAGCAGGAACGCGTCGATCAGCCCCATGTCGTGATAGAGCGGGATCCAGTTCACGCTCACGTCGGCCGCGCGACAGGCCGAGGCCGTCGCGCACCGCGCGCATGTTGTTCAGCATCGCGCGATGCGGGAGCAGCATGCCCTTGGGAATTCCGGTCGAGCCGGAGGAGTACTGGACCGTCGCGATGTCGTCGGGACGCGCGCGAACGGGCGGGGACGGGGGTGAGGCTGCACGGCATCTGTCGGTCAGAAGCACGACCCCGCCTAGGGGGCCCCGTCCGGCAGATGCATCCATCTCGATCCGAGCACCGTGTTCCCCTCGGAAGATCGCCGCGACTTTGGGCTCGGTGATGAGCGCCACGGCTTCGGCGCTCTCCAGGATTGTGTTCACGCGGCGGGCGTACACTTCCGGCTCAGCCAGCCGATTGGCCGGCGTCGCCACGAGCGCGGGAATGGCGCCTGCGAGCATCACGCCAAAGTAAGCTGCGAGCAGCTCCGGCCCGGTCGGGAGAATGACGATCACGAAATCTCGCTCCTTGATTCCATGATCGCGGAGAGTAGCCATCATCGAGGACGCGTGAGCCCACAAGGCGCCGATCGACATCCGCGTCTCGGTGCCGTCCCAGCTGAGGGTTGTCAGGCACTCGTAGTCGGGGAACCGTGCGGCGAGGGTCTCGAGCGCGCTCGTCAGCGTCTCGGCTTGGTCGAGGAACTCACGGGGTACCGGGCTCCTCGGGAGCGGCGCGACGCGGAGCCTCACCGCTCCGAACCCTACACCCCGTGCGGCGAGCGAAGCAACAGAAGCCGGTCGTAGTGCGTGTGGCGATGATTGCGAAAGCGGTGATCAGTGTCGCGGCCTCATCGAGGATCTCGCGTGGCACCAGACTCGGTTTGCAACGGTGCGGGAACGAGTTTCACGGTGGAGTCCCAAGGGTTGCGCGGCGTGACTCCAGAGGGCGGAGTTGCTGGGCGGGGGCGCGGACGCTAAAACGCGCACGTCTCCCTTCCGATCGCGGCCGCAGGTGGGAGCTGCTCCGCAAGGTGACCCGTGGATATCGTCGAACGTGTCCGAGAAGTCGTTGCGCAGGCTTTGAACGTCCCGCTCGTAGCGGTGACGCCGCACGCGGTCCTCGCCGACCTGGCGGCGCTCGATTCCCTCAAGCTCGCGGAGATCTTGGCGGGTCTCGACGATGCGTTTCACACGCACGTACTGGGTGAAGAGCTGACGGCGGCGGTCTCGATAGATGATCTCGTGCGACTCGTGGAGCAGTCGCCGCCGCGATGAGCGACGCCGGAAGCGTCGACACGCTCTGGTCCGCTCTGCGCTATGGTCGTCTCTTGCCGTCGGCGGGTGCAAGCCAGGCGGCGGGGCGGGCCTATGCGGCGCTCGTGGGGTTGGTCGAGTTCATCCGCGATCCGGGACGCCGACGAGTCGCGTGCCGCCGCGTCGAGCGCTGGATCGGTTGCTCGTCGGCTGAGGCGCGGCGTACTTTCCGCGCAGCGCTGGTCTCGGAGGCGCACGAGGAAGCGGACAGCGTCTATTTCGCCAATCACGAAGCGGCGTTGCAGCGTCTGCTGACAACGCGGACCTTGGTCCGCGCCGTCGACGCGGCGGACGCAAGACCGATGGGAGGAGCGACGCGCGAGGGCGCCGGCACGCTCTTCGCCACGCTGCATTTCGGCAGTCCGATTCTCGGCTACCTGGCCCTCCGTCCGGCCCTCGGGGCCGATTGCACCCTGGTCGCGAGGCCGCTCGACGCGGCCAATCCGATGCCGGCGGCCAAGCTGGCATACGCGGCCGTCAAGGTCGCGTGGGTGGAGCGGGTGAGCGGCGAGGCGTTCCTCGGCACGGACGGGCCGTCGGTCGCACGTGCGCGCGAGCGACTCCTCGCCGGTCGCGACCTCTTCACGCCGATCGATGTGCCGGGGGACGTCGTCGGGCGCCGAACGACCGTGTCGTTCTTCGGCGAGCGGATGCTCTTTGCCTCTGGCGCCATGACGCTCGCCCGCCTTGCGGGGGCCACCGTGCGGCCGATCGTGGCTCGGCGGGTCGGTGAAGGGTTGGCGCTGGAGGTCGGTCGGGCGATCGCCCCCGGCGAGGATGCCGCGACGCTCGCGGCAGGTCTCGACGAGCTCGCCGCGTTCATTCGCGCTACGCCCGGCGAGTGGTGGATGTGGCCGTATCTCCGGACGGCGTGACGTGCTAACTCATGGAAGCGTCGCCTGCAGGGGGATGAGGGGATGAAGTTCTTCGACAGATTTCGCAGGCGTAAGGGAAATCCGAAGGCTGCGGTGATCGGGCTCGACGGCGTCGGCACCGCCGCTCATCGAGGCGCTCACCAACGCCGGAGTGATGCCGCACATGAAGGCGCTCTGTCGCGCCGGCACGCTGGCACGGATGACCTCGAGCATCCCGACGATCTCCAGCGTCTCGTGGTCGGGGTTCATGACCGGCAACAACCCCGGTCGCCACGGGATCTACGGCTTCACGGACGTGCGGCCCGACTCGTACGCCGTCTACTTTCCGAACTATCGTCACCTGCAGGGAGCGACGATCTGGGACGTGCTGGGAGCGCGCGGGCGGCGCTCGATCGTGCTCAACATCCCGAACACCTACCCGGCCAAGGAGATCGCCGGCGTGCTGGTATCGGGGTTCGTCGCCGTCAACGTCGAGCGCGCGGTCACGCCGGCGAGTGTGCTGCCGCTCCTCAAGAGCCACGGCTACAAGATCGACGTCGACTACGTGAACGCCAACGAGCGCCCCGAGGCGTTCTTCACCGATCTTTTCCAGACCCTGGCGGCACGGCGGACGACGCTCCGCCACTTTCTCACCCAGGAGGACTGGGACTGCTTCATCGGCGTGATCACCGAGACCGATCGCCTGCACCATTACTTCTGGAGTCAGTACGCCGACCCGGCGTCACCCTGGCATCAGCGCTTTCTCGACTTCTACGCCGAGGTGGACGACGCGATCGGCGACCTCGCGGCGGCGCTCCCGGACGGCACGCCGCTCTTCGTCGTCGCCGATCATGGTCACACGCTCATCGAGAGCGAGTTCTATCCGAACGTGTGGCTGAAGCGTGAGGGACTCTTGCGCTTCAAGACCGAGACGCCGAAGTCGGTCGCTGATTTCGATCCCTCCTCGAAGGTCTTCATCCTCGACCCGGGACGGATCTATCTGAACCTGAAGGGACGCTTCGCGAGCGGCGTCGTCGAGCCGGGTGCGGAAGCCGAGGAGCTGCTGGCGCGGGTCGGCGAAGGGCTCAGCGCGATCGAGTATCCGGGGCCCGCGGTGGGCGGGACGCGGCGACCGGTGAAGGCCGTCTATCGACGCGACGAGCTCTACCGCGGACCGCATGTCGAGCAGGCTCCCGACGCCGTGCTGCACTTCCACGACGGCTTCGACATCAAGGGCGCGGTGGCGCGTGAGGATCTCTTCGGACGGAGCGCGCTCACCGGCATGCACACCTATGACGACGCGCTCTTCTACGTGAATCGTTCCGGGTTCCCGACGAGCGGCCTCGACATCACCGATCTCGCGCCCACCATCCTGGCGCTGCTCGGGGTCGCGCCCGACGAGCCGATGGACGGGCGCGCGCTGACCTCGGGCTAGGCCGGGAGCTGCGCCACTGCGGCTCGCACTGATCGGCCCGAGCGCGCCACTGCGCGGTGGCATCGCGCAGTACCACGACCGCCTCGCCACGAGCCTCGCCGCCCGCCGCCACGTCGTGACACGCCTGTCATTCCGCCGTCTCTATCCGCGTCTCTTCTTTCCGGGCCGGAGCCAGTACGAGCCCGAGACCGCGCTGACGGGGATGGACGGCGAGCGAGGCGCAGCGAGAGGCTGTGGGCACGGCCGTTGGAGCTGGCGCCGCCGATCGCGCTCCTCGACTCCTCTCTCCCCGACCTGGCGCCGCGTCGCGGACGCGGCGCGCTCCGCGGACGTCGCGATCTGTGAATGGTGGCATCCGTTCTTCGCGCCGGCGCTCGGGAGCATCGCCGGCATCCTTCGGCGGCGCGGTGTGCCCGCGATCTTCGTCTGCCACAACCTCGAGCCCCACGAGCCCGTCGTGGGTGGTGCGTGGCTGACGCGGCTCGCGCTCGCGCAAGCATCGGCCTTCATCGCGCAGTCGAGCGGCGACAGCGAGCGCCTGCGGGCGCGATTCCCAGGGCGACCGACCGCGCTGATCCTGCCGCCGGCCGCGCCACCGCCGCCCTGCGCGCACGGCGGGGAGCGACAGCGCTGCGCCGCCGCCCTCGGTCTACCGGCGTCGTCCGCGCGCGTGCTCTTCTTCGGATACGTGCGCGCCTACAAGGGCCTGCCGACGCTGATCGAGGCGATGAGCCGCGTGTCCGTCAGAGGTACAGCTCGTGGTCGCCGGAGAGATCTACCATCGCGAGGCCGCACACTACCGCGCCCTCGCTGAGCGCGCCGGCGTCGCCGATCGCATGGTGCTGCTCGATCGTTTCCTCCCCGAGCGCGAGGTTGCCTGCTGCTTCGCCGCCGCGGACGTGGTGGCGCTGCCGTACTGGACGGCGAGCCAGAGCGCAGTGGCGCCGCTCGCCATGGCGTGCGGCCGCGCCGTGGTGGCGAGCGCGGTCGGGGGTCTGCCCGATCTCGTGCGCGACGGCGAGACCGGTGTCCTCGTTCCGCCGCGCGATCCGGTGGCGCTCGCGGCAGGAATCGAGCGCGCTCTGGCGGCCGCGTCGGACTGGGGTACAGCGGCGGCAGCGCACGCGCAGCGCTGGACGTGGTCGGCGGTCGCGGCGGCGGTCGAGGATGTCGCGACGGCGGTAGTATCAGCGCCAGCCACAGCCTGGTAGGAAGAAGGCCACGATGCGCCGACGCTTGTGGCTGTTCGCCCGACCCTACGCGCCGCTCATTGTGGGGGCGCTCGCGGTGATGACGGTGCGGGGTGGGCTGATCGCGGCGCTCGCCTATGGCGTCAAGCCGCTCTTCGACGAGCACCTGCTGCGCGAGCACGTCGGGATCATCAAGTGGGCGCCGCTCCTGGTGATGGGGTTCTACGCCGCCAAGTCGTCGCTCGAGTATCTCCAGACGTATTGGATCGGGAAAGCAAGCGACGGCATCTGCCGCGACGTGCGCAGCGCCCTCTACCGTCACGCCATCGACATGCCGCTGACGTACTTCCACCGCATGCCGGCGACGGCGATCGTGTCGCGGTTGCTGGCCGACGTCGGAGTGATGCAGGCGGCGATGTTGAACAGCGGGCTGACCGCGTTGAAGGACGCCTTCGGCGTGATCGCGCTCGGGACGCTGCTCGTCTACCAGAACTGGCGCATGGCGATGCTGGCGCTCATCCTGCTGCCGGGCGCGGTCTACCCGCTGATACGATTCGGCCGCTTCCGGCGCCGGCGCATCCATCTGGAGCAGGAGCAGCTCGCGACCCTCGCGGCGGCGGCGCACGAGGGGATGGCCGGCAACAAGATCGTGAAGGCGTTCGGGATGGCGGAGCACGAGAAGCGGCGCTTCGACGAGCGCAACATGCGCTTGTACACCATGCGCCGCGCCACCCGCAGGGTCACCGCCGCTTCGAGTCCGGTGAGCGAGATGGTGTTGGCGGTCGCCGCCGCCGTGATCGTCGCCTACGGAGGATCCGAGGTGCTGGCCGGGCGCATGACGCTCGGCGAGCTGGCGTCGTTCTTCGTGGCGCTCGGCCTCGCCTACGAGCCCGTGAAACGCCTGTCGCGCGGCAATCTCGAGATCCAGGCCGGGCTGGGCGCGTTCGAGCGCGTCAGTCGAGTCCTCGACGAGGCCCAGGAGGAGCCGCGCGACGACTGTCCGGCACTGGTCGTGACCGAAGGCAACGTCGAGTTTCGCCACGTGCATTTCGCGTACGACACACGCCCGGTGCTCGCCGACGTGTCGTTCACTGCGCGCGCCGGCGAGACCCTGGCACTCGTCGGACGCTCGGGCGCCGGCAAATCGACGCTCATGGATCTGCTCGCCGGTTTCCTCGAGCCCACCGCCGGCGCGATCCTGATCGACGGCAAGGATACGCAGACCGTGAGCCGGCGGTCACTGCGGGCGAAGATCGCGATCGTGACGCAGGACGTGTTCCTGTTCAACGACAGCGTGCGCGCCAACATCGCCTACGGTGTTCCGGGTGCCGCGCCCGCGGCGGTAACGCGCGCCGCTGAGATGGCGGAGATCCACGAGGAGATCGAGCAGCTCCCCGCTGGCTACGACACCCTCGTCGGCGATCGCGGGGCGCGTTTCTCGGGAGGCGAGCGCCAGCGCATCGCGATCGCGCGCGCCTTTCTCCGTGACGCACCCATTCTCATCCTCGACGAGGCCACGTCGGCGCTCGACGCCGCCACCGAGGCGCGCGTGCAGCGCTCACTCGAGCGCCTCACCGAGGGTCGCACCGTGGTGGTGATCGCGCACCGTCTCTCGACCGTCCAGCGGGCGGACCGGATCGTCGTCCTGGCCGATGGCCGTATCGTCGAGGAGGGGACGCATGCGACCCTGATGGGGCTCGGGGGCGCCTATCGGGAGCTCTACCGCGAGCGTTTCGCGGATGGACCGGCGTCGGAGCCGGAGGGTCCAGCAGCCGTCACCCGAGCTGCCGGCGGCAAAAAAGGCTTGTAATTTCCTATGATTGACAAGGGGTATGGGCTGGGGTACTCGCACCATCGATTCGGCCCCCAAGCATCTTTCGTGCCGACGGGCGAGGCTCCATGACAGAGTTTCAGTATCGAGCAACCGACTTCCAGGGGAAGATCGTCGAGGGCTCGATGGAGGCGGCCGAGGAACGCGCCGTCGTCCAGCGGCTGCAGGAACGGGGTCTCATCCCGCTCAAGGTTGGGGCCGGCGGCGCCCCGGCGACGGCGGCCGCGCGAGTGCTCAGCCTGCCGTCTTTGGGTGGCGGTGGCAGCAAGAAGGTCCGCACCAAGGATCTCCTCATCTTCACTCAGGAGTTGAGCACGCTGCTCGGCGCCGGCATGCCGCTCGACCGCAGCCTCACCACCCTCACGACGCTCGCCCAGGGCGCAGGAGTTGAGACGGGTCACGGGCGTGGTGTTGCAGTCGGTGCGCGGCGGCACCTCGCTCGCCGAGGCGATGGCGCAGCACCCGAAGGTTTTCCCGCCGCTGTACGTCAACATGGTGAAAGCCGGCGAGATCGGCGGCGTCCTCGACGAGGTGCTGCACCGTCTGGTCGACTACCTCAGCAACGTCCAGGAGCTGCGCGACGAGGTCCGCTCGGCGATGACCTATCCGATCCTGCTCACCGTGGTCGGTGGAGCGTCGGTGGTGATTCTGCTGGTGTTCGTGCTTCCCAAGTTCGCCAGCATGTTCGCCGACCTCGGCCAGGCGCTGCCGCTCTCGACGCGCCTGATGCTGGGGATCAGCGACCTGTTCACGAGCGTGTGGACCCTGCCGGGTGCTGGTCGCCGTCGCCGCCGGAGGCTACGGCTTGTGGCGCTACGCGAGCACCGGCCCGCGCCGCTATGGGCTCGATGCGTGGAAGCTCCGCCTACCGCTCTTCGGCGCCCTGCTGCGCCGCATGGAGGTGGCGCGCTTCGGGCGCACGCTCGGCACCCTGCTGCGCAGCGGTGTGCCGGTCCTTCAGGCCCTCGACATCGTGCGTGAGGTGGCCACCAACCAAGTGATCGGACGCGCCATCGCCGAGGTGCAGGTGGGCGTGCGCGAGGGGGCCGGCATGGCGCCGCCGCTCGGCCGCAGCGGGGCCTTCCCGCCGCTCGCGCTGCAGATGATCGCCGTCGGCGAGGATACCGGCAAGCTCGATGAGATGCTGATCACGATCGCCGACTATTTCGATCGCGAGGTGCGCAACGAGGTGAAGCGGCTCACCAGTCTGCTCGAGCCCGCGATGATTCTGGTGATGGGCCTGGTCGTCGGCTTCATGGTCATCTCGATGCTGATGGCGGTATTCAGCATCAACGACATCAACGTCTGAGAGGAATTCGGAGGAGCACGCATGCGGGTGAACAACGAGAGAACGGCGGAGCGATGCTGGTCGCGCATCGCGCGTGAGGGCGGCTTCACGCTCGTCGAGTTGCTGGTGGTGATGGTCATCCTCGGGTTGCTGGCCGCGCTCGTGGTCCCGAGCTACCTCGGGCGCGAGAAGAAGGCGCGCGCGCAAGCCGCCAAGGCGCAAGTCGAGCTGCTCGGAACCGCACTCGATACGTTCCGCCTCGACGTCGGACGCTATCCGACGACGCAGGAAGGGCTGCAGGCGCTGCGCGCGGCGCCCGGGAGCCTTCCCCGTTGGGACGGCCCCTACCTCAAGAAGGACGTGCCCCAAGATCCGTGGGGCCGCCCGTATGTGTACGAGAGTCCGGGCCAGCATGGCGACTACGATCTCTACTCCTATGGGTCCGATGGTGCGCCGGGGGGCGCCAGCGACGCCGGCGACGTGGCGAGCTGGTAGGGCTGAGTGCATCTGCGGACACTGACGAATCGACGCGGCTTCTCGCTCTTCGAGCTGGTCGTCGTGCTGATGGTCCTGGCCATTGCGACGGCGTTGGTCGCGCCATCGGTCGCGAGCGGCTGGCGCTCGCGCGAGATCCGTCAGGGGACACGCAAGGTGGCGGCTGTGATGCGGAGCCTGCGGGAGCGCGCCGTGCGCCGCGGCGTCGATCAGGAGCTGGTGCTCGATCCCGACGGCACGAAGCTCACGTGGGCGGATGGAGACGCCACCCTGCCCGAGGGGGTCGAGATCATCGGTGTGCGCGGCGGGTGGCGAGACTCCGAGGGCGGCGTGCGGGTGCTCTTCTATCCCAATGGCGGCAGCAACGGCGTCGGGGTGGTGGTGGCGGCGCCCTCGGGCGACGGTCTGCGCTTCGCGATCGACGTCGAGCCGCTGCTCGGCTCGGTCGTCATCAGCGAGGTGTCGGGATCATGACGCGCGCGCCGCGCGGCACGGCCGGCTTCACGCTCCTCGAGGTCGCGATCGCGCTCGCCATCGTCGGTGTCGGCATCATGACCATCCTCGAGATCTTCTCGGCGGGTTTGAAGATGGAGGTCGGCGCCGGGCAGCGCTCCCGCGCGGTGGTGTATGCGCGCGGCGTGCTCGACAAAGCACTGACGGCCCCCGAGGTGCAGGCGGGGATGGAGCACGGTGGCTGGGACGACGGGTATCGGTGGGAGGTGCGGGTGCGCGAGGCGCCTGAAGCGCTCGGCCGCGATGACCGCGAGCTCGATTTCGAGAGCGAGCTCACCATGTACGAGATCGAGATCTCCGTGTTGTGGCCGCAAACCGCGGACCGGGACGGGGTCTACACGATTCGCACCCTGCGTTTGGCGCCGACGCCCACTTCATGACGCACGGGCCAGACAAAGGGCGGCGGCAGGCCGGATTCACCCTCATCGAGCTGATCCTCGCGCTCGTCATCTTCAGCTTCATCGCGCTGATGATGTACAGCGCGTTCTTCACGGGACAGCGCGCGGTCATCAAAGGCGAGCACGCGGCGGACGTGAATCAACGCATACGCGTGGTCGAAGACCTGATCGGCCGCCAGATCCGTTCGGCGGTCTTCTACTTCGCGCGCAGCGAGGACGACGACGAGGACTTCCCGTTCTTTCTCGGCACCGCCGACAGCATGACGTTCGTGACCGCCGCGCCCCAGGGCCGCGGCGGCACTGGGCTCGCCGTCGTCATCTACCGGGCGATCGACGGGCGGCTGCAGCTCGAAGAGCGCGTCGGCTTCCGGCCCGACGATCTCTACGATCCGCCGAACGATGCCATCCTCGAGAAGGCCGTGCTGCTGCCGGAAGTCTCGAGTGTGCGCTTCGAGTACGTCGGCCACGAGGACGGGCAGGATGGCTGGCAGTCGAGCTGGGACGCGCGCGAGGAGGACGCTCTTCCGGCAGCGGTGCGCATGACGGTGGACGAGCTCGAGTTCTTTCACTTCCAACCCTGGATCCACGAGATCCCGCTCATGACCGTCGCCTACGGATGGGGCGACGATTTCCAGGAGCCTCCCGACGAGGACGACGAGACGATGATGACGACGGCGGCGCCGGCGGCGCGGACGAGGACGACGAGGACGACGACGAGGAGGACGAAGATTGACGGGCGCGGCTTCCGAGCGCGGCGTCGCCCTCCTCATGGTGCTGTGGGTCTTCGTGGTGCTCACCGTGCTCGTGGGAGAGTTCAGCCGCAGCATGCGCGACGATGCGATCGCGACCCAGAACCTCGCCGAGGAGGTGCAAGCCCGCGGCATCGCGATCGCCGGCATGGCCAAGGCGGTCTACGGTGCGATCGAGGCGCGCAAGAACCAGGACGACGACACCGACACGGACGTGATCGACGGTGAGGAGGGCGAGATCTGGGTGGCCGACGGTACCTGGCACGAGGGAGACTATTGGGCGGGCCGGTACTCGGTGCGCCTGGTGGACGAGGGGGGCAAGATCTCGCTGAACCGCGCCGACGAAGGCTTGCTGCGGCGCGTGTTCGCCAACCTCGGACTCGATGTCGACGATCAAGAGGCGGTCGTGGATGCCATCCTCGACTGGCGTGACAGCGACTCGCTGCATCGGTTGCACGGCGCCGAAGCGGACTACTACCGGGGGTTGCCGGTGCCGTACGCTCCCAAAGACGGCCCCTTCGACTCGATCGACGAGCTCCTGCTCGTCGCGGGCATCAGCCGCGAGTTGTTCTACGGAATCAAGGCTTCCGAGCTCGGCGCGGACGATGTGCCGCCGATCCCCCTCAAAGACGTCTTTTCCGTTTTCAATCGGACGGCTAACATTAATGTGCGGACCGCCCCGGTCGCGGTGCTACGGGTCTTGCTCGGTGGCGAGGAGGAGGACGTGGAGGAGGTGCTGGAGGCACGCGGCGAGGACTCTGCCAGCGCCCTGACGCTCATGCGCGCCAAGGTCGGCGATCCGTTCGCGCGCCGGCTGGTCGATCGGGCCGCGCGCACGGTCGCCATCGACGCGCGCGCCGTCATGCAGGACGGGAAGCTACAGGCGCGCGTGGGCGCGGTCGTGGACCTCGGCGAAGACGGCGATGGATTCCAGGTCGTGCGCTGGTTCGACCGGTTGCCCGCTCTCTGATCATGAATCTCACGACCTTCGCGACCCGCATCCGGCGCGCCGACTTCCTCGACGGCCTCGGCATCTACGTCGAGGCCGAGCAGGTGTCGCTGGCGCACGTCAGCAAGCGATTGCTGCGGGTCACCCTCCGCCACGAACGCAGCGCTCCGCTCCCGCCGGCGAGCCGGCGGCCCGAGCGCGCGCAAGGGCTCGCCCAGGCGGTGGCGGGGTTCGTGCGCGAGTTCGCGATCGAGCCGGGCGGTGTGCACCTGTGCCTTGCGCGCCACGAGCTGCTGGTGAGCCGACTCGTGCTGCCGGCGGCGGCGCGTGAAAATCTGCAGCAGGTGCTCGCGTACGAGATCGAGCGCGTGGTCCCGTTGCCACGCGACGAAATATTCTACGACTACCAGGTGCGCGAGTCGGGAGGTGGCGAAGCGGGCCGGCTCGCGGTGTTGATCGTGAGCGTCCCGCAGCGCGTGGTGCGCGAGTACATGGAGGCGCTGGCGATCGCCGGCGTGCGACCGAAGGCGGTGGTCGTCGCCGCGGCCGCGCTCGGAGACTACACGGCTTTCTGTCGCGGCAGCCTCGAGAATCCGGTCGCGGTGGTGGCGCGGAGCGGCGCCGACTTCGAGCTCGCGGTCTTCGTCGAGCACCAACTGATCGCGAGCCACGCGTTGCGCGGCGCCGCTCTCCCGGCTCCGGCGGAGCTCCAGGAGATGGTCCGTCGCGATCTGGCCGAGGTGTTCCACGCCACTCAGGTGCCGGTGGAGACGCTGTACGCGATGGTACCCAACGGCGCGGCGCCGCCGCCGGCGGACACCCCGGCGGATCTCTTCACGATCGCGAGCGGCCGACTCGAGACCCCCCGGGAGTTTTTCGAGCGGCCCGAGCCCGCGCTCTTGCCGGCGGTCGGTGCCGCGCTCGGCGCGGTGCGCGAAGGGACCGTCGACATCAACCTCTTGCCCGAAGAGCATCGGCCGGGACTGCAAGAAGGCCTGTTCGTGCCGATCGTGCTCCTCGTCGCGGCGATGATCCTGGCGATCATCTACGGCGGCAGCGTCGTCATCCGGGACGAGCTGACGCGCCGCGAGCTCGCCCGTGAGGTCGCAGCGCTCGATCCGCAAGTGCAGACGGTGAAGAAGCAAGAAGGCGACGCGCGGCACCTCGAGGAGCAGCTGAAGACGCTGGTGACCGATGATCAGCGCCTGACCGATTTTCTGAAGGAGCTGACCGACCTCATTCCCACCGACGCGTACCTCACCATGTTCCGCTATCGCAACGGCCGCATCGAGCTCGAGGGTTTCGCCAACCGCGCCTCGGAGCTGATCAAGCTGCTCGAGGACTCGGCAATGTTTCGCAGCGTCCAGTTCACCTCGCCGACCACCGCCGGCCAAGGTGGGCAAGAGCGTTTCTCGATCGTCGCGGAGGTCGAGGGATGAACTGGCGCGCGTGGCTGGCACGCTTCAAGCCGCGTGAACGGCGGCTGATCGCCGCTGCCGCGGCATTGATGGGGATCGCCCTCGTCAGGCTTCTGATCGTGTCGCCGTTCCTTTCGTATCGCGAGGGCTTGCGCGAGGAGATCGCCGAACACCGGGAAATGCTCGAGAACGGCCGCGCGTATCTCGCGCGCGCGGGGGAGGTCGCGCGCCAGCGCGATACGCTGCGGGCGCGCGTCAAGGAGGTTCGCGACCAGCTCGTGCCGGGCAACACGCCGACGCTCGCGGCCGCGAGCCTGCAAGACACGCTTCATGGAGTGGCGGGCGAGAAGGGCGTCAACATCCAGAGCACGCAGGTGATGCGCGAGGAGACGATCGGCGACTTCCGACGGGTCGCCATCCGGATGACCGCGACTGGCGAGCTACGACAGATCGTCGACTTCATGGCCGCCGTCGAATACGGCACGCAGCGCGTCGCCTTGCCGTTCCTCGAGATCAGTCGCAAGGGCGCCGTGCTGCGCGGTCAGAGTGGGCGAGCCCTTGCGGCGACGGTCGAGGTGAGCGCGTTTCTCCAGAACGTCGCCGACGAGGCTGGTTCCCGATGAAGCCGCGGCCGCGGAGGAAGCCCCTGCGGCGGGCGGCGAAGGCGAGCCGGCGTCTGCGGCGAGCCCGGCAGCCGATGGAGAAGGGGCCGCCAGGTCGCCGAGTCCAGCCACGGGGAGGCCGGTCTGGTACCGCTCGGTCCGGGAGCGCGCCGGCAGCAGCGCATCCGCCGGCACCCGCGCCAAACCCGCCGCAGTCGCGCCAATCGAACGACCCGCGGCTTCGCCGGCCGCTCCGGCGGAGTCGCCGCGTCGTGGTGGGACCGCCAAGACTCCCCTTGCCATCGCTCCGACAGCGCATCAGGGTACGACGGCACGCGGGTGACGACATGAAGCGCCTCCTCATCGTGAACGTTCTGCTGCTGGCGATCGTCGTCGGTCTGGTGGTGCAAATCGTCTCCCTGTGGTGGAGCGCCGAAGCGGCAGTGGACACGGTGGCCCCGCGCGAGGCCAAGACGCAGCGCCTGGAGGTTCCGTCGGCGGTACGCAAGCCGCCGCCGCCCGATCTCGCGAAGCAGATCGCGGAAAAGGATCTTTTCGACCAGACGCGCTCGTTGGCGCCGACCACCGTCGCGGGACCTGCCGCCGCGCCCGTGCCGCTCACCCTGGCGCTTTTGGGTATCACGGTCGCGGGTGGCGGACGCGAGGCGCTGATCAAGGATCAGGCGCAGCCCAAGCCGCTCTGGCTGCGCGAAGGCGAGGAATACAACGGCTACAAGCTGCGTCGGATCGATGCGACGTCCGTAGTCCTGGCCGCGCCCACGGGTGACGAGGTGACCTTGATGATCAACGTGGAGAAGGGCAAAGGTGCGGCGGCCCCGGCAACCGGCCCGGCGGGCGTCCAGCCACCGACGCCGGCTCCGGCGGCCGTGCGTCCGACGCCGCATGCAGCGAAGGCGGGTGCGACACCAGCGCCCGACATCAAGGAGAAGATCGAGCGCCTCCGTGAGGAAGCGCGCAGGCGTCGCCAGAACAAGGCACAGCAGCAGCAAGCGCAGTAATCGGGAGGAGGAGATGGAGATGGCTCGAACATTCGTGCGTGTCGCGGTCGCGGCCTTGGTCCTCGCCGAGGCGGCCCACGCTCAGACGCCGTTCCCTGTCCCCACGGACACCCCCGCTGCGACGATCGTACCCATGCCGACCATCGGCGGCACCGGTGGTGACGGCCGTACCGATACCGCCGCCCGCGCCGGCGCCGGTGGCTGTGCCGTCGCCGGTTACCGCGCCGAAGCCGGCGCCCGCCGACGACTCGGTGGTGCTCAACTTCGAGGGCGCCGACATCCGCGAAGTCATCCACAGCCTGGGCGACGCGCTCGGCATCAACTACGCCATCGATCCACGCATCCAGGGACAGGTGACGATCCGCACCACGGGAACCATCGCCAAGGAAGATCTGTTTCCGATCTTCAACCAGATCCTGCGCTCGAACGGCATCTCCGCCGTGCCGGTCGGCGACATCTACCAGATCATTCCGGTTGCGGAAGCGAAGACCAAGGCGATCATCCCGACCACGGCGGCTCAGAATCAACGGACCCGGCAGCAGGACGCGTTCGTGATCGAGGTGGTGCCGGTCGAGCACGTAGCGGCGCAGGAGATGGTGAACGTCATCCAGCCGTTCGTGACGCCGGGCGGCGACGTGATTCCATACGCGCGCGCCAACCTCCTGATCATCACCGACCTCAACTCCAACGTCGAGCGCTTGAAGGACCTGATCGGCACCTTCGATCGCGACGCTTTCCGCGACTTGCGCGCGCGCGTCTACAAGATCGAGCACGCCAACATCGAGGAGCTCGGCCAGGAGCTGCTGTCCATCCTCGATACCTACGGCGTCACGCCCGGCAGCGCCGAGGAGCGCGGCATCTACGTGATCCCGCTCCCCCGCCTCAACTCCGTCGTCGTGGTGGCGTTCAACCCCACCGCCTTCGCCGAGGTCGATCGCTGGCTCAAGGTGCTCGACGTTCCGCCCGAGGAGGGCGCCGGCCGGTCCGTCCACGTCTACGCGGTCGAGAACGCGAAGGCGGCCGACATGGCCGAGATCCTGAACGAGCTCTACGGCGGCGGTGAGGGTGGACGCGGCGGCGCCCGGCAACCCGACTATACGCCGTTCGGCAGCCGCCAGCGGGGCGGCGGCGCGGCCGCGCAGCGCGGAGGGGCGCAAGCGGCGCCGGCGGGGCAGGCGCGTCCGGCGCCGGCTCAGCCGATGCAGATGCTGGACGACTTCGGCACCTACGAGCCCCTGCAGCAGTTCGACTCGAGCGGTCAGACCACGACGAGCGGCCGCGGCCGGAGCGGCCGCAGCGGCGCGGCCGCGGCAGTGGCAGTGGCTTGGGGAGCGGCGGCATCGGCGGGGCCGGCATGGGCGGCATCGGCGGACGGGGCGGCGAGACGCAGGGTGCCACCGGCTACGTGCTCGCGGGCGGCGAGCCCGGCGACATCTTCCGCCAGGAGGTGCGCATCGTCGCCGACGAGATCAGCAACTCGCTCGTCATCCTCGCGACCAAGAAGGACTACGACGACATTCGCGAGGTGTTGCGCAAGCTCGACGTCGTGCCGCGCCAGGTGCTGATCGAGGTGCTGGTCGCCGAGGTGGACCTGGGTGACGAGATGCGTTTCGGCATCGAGCACGCGGTCGCGGAACAGAGTCGCAAGGACGCGCTCGCCCGCATCACTGGGGAATCGACCACGACCACCGGTACGGCGACGACCGGTGGGACGACCGGCACGGGCACCACGACCAGCGGCCAGGTGACGACGACGGGTAGCAACCAGCAGCCGTCGAGCATCTTCGACGTCGGCAGCGCCTTCGGGTTGCGCTCGGCCGACGTCGTGCCCGATCCCGGCAGCCGGCGTGTTCGGCATCATCAGCGACAACCGGAACTTCGCGATCGTACTGAACGCGATGGCCGGCAAGAACAAGCTCAAGGTGTTGTCGTCGCCGCATCTGATGACGGCCGACAACCACGAGGCCCACATTCTGGTCGGCAACGAGGTGCCGATCATCACCACGCAGAGCAACGCCTCCGACGTCACGACCGCCGGCACGTCCAACATCCTCCAGAACATCCAGTATCGCGACACCGGTGTGATCCTCACCGTGCTTCCGCAGGTGAACTCGGAGGGCTTGGTGAATCTCCAGATCCGCCAGGAGGTGAGCCAGATCGCGAGCGCCACCACCGGCGGGATCTCCTCGCCCACCTTCTCGACGCGCGAGTCCGAGACCACGGTGGTGGTGCAGAGCGGCGAGACGATCGTGATCGGCGGGATCATCGACGACAGCGTCGATCGCAGCCGCACCGGCGTGCCGTATCTCATGGACATCCCGGTGATCGGGCGCGCGTTCCGGGTCGACAGCGATCGGGTTCGGCGGACCGAGCTGGTGGTGCTGCTCACTCCTCACGTCGTGCGCGACCGTCAGGAATCCCGTCAGGCGACCGAGGCGTTCAAGTATCGCCTCGAAGGTCTGCGCCGCGACCTCGAGCGCATCGATCGCGAGAAACCGGACTACGGCGGACCGCGGCCGCCGCTCGACGACGCGCCGGCGCGCCGGCCATGACGAACGCCGCCACGGAGGGCGGTCGGATGTCCAGCGCGGGACCTGACTCACGCTCGCAAGGCGCGATGGGCTGGATCGTCGCCGCCGCCCTGGTGGCGGCGGTGGCCGTGACGTACGGCAACGCGCTCCAGAACGAGTTCGTCTTCGACGACCACCTGTTGATCGTCGATTCGCGTCACGTGCCGAAGCCGCGTCACCGACCTCTCGAGCTTGAGCTATCGGCCGCTGCGTATGCTCTCGTACCGCGTCGACTACGCGATCGGTGGCATGGATCCGCGCGTCTTTCACCTGAGCAACCTCGTCTACCACGCGATCACGGTGCTCCTGGTCTGCGGGACCCTGCGCGTGAGCGGCGCCTCGCTCGGCGCGGCGGCAGCCGGCGCGTTGCTGTTCGCCGTCCATCCGGTGCAGACCGACGCCGTCACCTACGCGGCGGGTCGACGCGACATCCTGTGCGGACTCTTCTTCGCGGCCGGCTTCCTGGCGTATCTGCGCTTCCGTCGCGACGGCCGCCTGACGGCGTTGTGGCTCGCGGCGGTGGCCTACGGCCTGGCAATCCTCGCCAAGGAGATGGCGGTGACGCTGCCGCTCGTCTGTCTCGCGTACGATCGCTGGAACCGCCGGCGAGAGGCGGCAGGGCTTAGCGTGCCCGGACGCCCGACGCGCGCGGCCGGCGATGCCGGCGGCGGCCGACCGGCGATGCGTTCTCGCTATCTCGGGTGGGCGGCGCTTCTGGCCGGCGTCGGCGTGCTGGTGTTCGCGCCGATCTATGGGCAGCTGCTGATGCGTGTCCTCGAGAGCACGCCGTGGCACGGTGGGAGCATCGGCTCCAACTTTGCCACGGTTGCTCGCGTGTGGGTCCACTATCTCTCGCTGGTGGTGTGGCCGGCTCGTCTCACTGCCGACTACAGCTCCGGCGCGTTTCCGGTGTCGTCGAGCGCGCTCGACCCGCGCGCGCTCATGAGCCTCGCGGTGCTCGCGATCGTTGCCGTCTTGGCATGGCGAAGCTGGCGGCGAGGGGGCTCCCTGGGTTTCGGCGCCGCCTTTGCCGCCGTCACTCTGCTGCCGGTGTCGCACATCATTCCGTACGTCGAGCTGCTCGCCGAGCACTATCTCTATCTGCCGATGATCGGCGTGGCGTTCGTCATTGCGGGAGTCGTCGACGCGGCTGCCGCGTACGCCCCCGAGCGCCGCCGTGCGTTGGCCTTCGCGGTCCTGCTGGTCGCGACCGCGGCGGCGTCGCGGACGATCGTTCGCAACCGTGACTGGCACGACAAGCTCAGCCTCTGGTCCGCCACCGCCGCAACGGTTCCCAACTCGACGCGCGCCCGCTTCAACCTTGGCCAGGCGTACTTCGAGCGCGGACGCCTCGACGAAGCGGAGCGCGAATGGCTGGCGGCCGCGTCGCAGCGCCCGAACGATCCGACGATCGCGATGGCGCTCGCCAGCGTCTACTACCGCCTCGGCAAGTTCGATCTCGCCGCGGAGCGTGTCGGGGCGGTGCTGGAAAAGAAGCCGGGTGACCTGAAGGCGCAGACCCTGGCGGGTTGGATCGCGCTCGATCGCGGTGATCCGCAGACCGCGATCGCCTACTTCGACGCGGCGCTGGCACGGCTGCCGGCGGACAAAGCCGACGGAGCACGTCTCGGGCGGGAGCGTGCGGCGCTGGCGCTCGACCCGCCCAAGCACATGGTCACGCGCCCGGGGAGACGCCGCTGACGACGGCCGCGGCGAGCGGGCTCGCGACCGCGGAGCGCGCGCGACATGGTGCGAGGGGTGTGGCGGGCGCGGGCGGTGGTCCGAGCACTGATCGCGCGCGATCTGCGTGGTCGCTACGCCGGCTCCACGTTCGGCTTGCTCTGGTCGGTGATCAATCCGCTGGCACAGCTCGCCATCCTCACGTTCGTGTTCTCGACCGTGCTCGCGGTGCGTTTCGGAGACGGCGATCGCCCCTTCGTGCTGTATCTCGCCTGCGCGCTCTTTCCGTGGCTGGCGTTTCAGGAGTCGGTGCTGCGCAGCACCACGTGTCTGGTCGACAACAGCATCCTGGTGAAGCGGGTGGTCTTCCCCGTCGAGGTGCTGCCGGTACAGCTCGCGCTCGTCGCGCTCGTCCACCAACTCATCGCGCTGGCCCTGCTCCTCGTGCTCATGGTGGCGGTCGGTGTCCCGCTGCGCCCCGCGCTGCTCGCGCTGCCGGCGCTGGTCGGCGTGCAGACGCTGCTGATGATCGGCTGCGGATGGGCGGCGGCCACGCTGCACGTGTACTTCCGCGACACCGCACAAGTGCTGAGCGTCGTCTTTCCGATGTGGTTCTACCTGACCCCGATCATCTATCCCGACCACCTCGTTCCCGAGTCGTTGCGGCCCGTGCTCGCCTTGAATCCACTCACCACCCTGGTACAAGGCTACCGCGACGTATTCCTGCACGGGGTGGTGCCGCTCGGCGCCCGAGAGCTGTGGCTGGTCGCGGTGAGCCTCGGCGTCTTCGTCGGCGGCGCGAGCATCTTCGCCCGCGCGCGCGGCGAGTTTGCCGACCTCGTGTGAGCCGAAGCGATGGCGTCACCAGCAGCGATCAGCGCCGAGAACCTCGGCAAGGCATATCGACTCTACGCGCGCCCGCTCGACCGGCTGCGTGAGTGGGTCTCCGGCCGCCAGTACCACGACGACTTCTGGGCGCTGCGCGGTCTCGATCTTTCGGTGGCAACCGGCGAAGCGATCGGCGTCATCGGCGAGAACGGCGCCGGGAAATCGACGCTGCTCGGGCTGCTCACCGGCACCACCACACCCACCACCGGCCGGCTCGCGGTGCACGGGAGGATCGCCGCCATTCTCGATCTCGGGGCCGGCTTCCACCCGGACTTCACCGGTCGGTACAACGCGCAGCTGCACGCGGCGCTGTTCGGCATCACCGGCATCGAGGGGCGCGACTGTCTGCAGGAGATCATCGACTTCTCGGAGCTCGGCGACTTCATCGATCAACCGGTACGGACCTATTCATCGGGGATGTACCTGCGGTTGGCGTTCGCGTTGGCGGTGAACGTCGACCCCGACGTCCTCGTGATCGACGAAGCGCTCGCCGTCGGCGACCAGCACTTTCAGACCAAATGCGTCGATCGCATCGCGGGTTTTCGCGCGCGCGGCAAGACCATCGTCTTCTGCTCCCACAATCTCTATCAGGTGAAGAAGCTCTGCGATCGCGCGCTCTGGCTGCGCGGCGGATCCGTGGCCGCGCTCGGCACCGTGGACGAGGCCGTCGACGCGTACCTCGAGTACAGCCGGGTGCGCGATGAGAGCACGGCCGCGACGCGCGAGGCCGGCGGCGACACGGCGATGGTGCGCCTGGTGCGCGTCGTCGTCGAGGATCGCGACGGACGCGCACCGGAAGTCGTCGAGACCGGCGAGTCGCTGACGATTCGTGTCTGGGTCGCGTGCGCCGCGCGCGCCGGCATCGTACCGGGCGTCGGTATCGCGCTCGTGCGCAACGACGGGCTCGTGTGCTACTGCGTGTCGACGGAAATGGACGGTGTGGCGATGGAGCGGGAAGCGGATGGAACCTTCACCGTGGCGCTGCACTTCGCGCAGCTACCGCTCCTGGGAGGTGGCTACTACGTGAACGTGGCGACGACCAACAACCGGAGCGGCGTTCTGGCGTACGACGTCCGCGAGCACGTCAGTCCCTTCCGGGTGCGGAACCGCTCCGACGAATTCGGGCTGATGCGCATCGAGCATACCTGGCGTTCGGGCGGCCGCCCGGCCGATCAGAGCGAATTCCGAGGGTTGACAACATGAGGGTACGCGACTATCAGTGGCCGCCACGTTCGATCCGACCGCAGATTCGGTCGGTCGGGATCGTGCTGGGGGTAGTTGTCCTGGCGTTGAGCGGTTGCAACCAGCGGGAAGCTGGGGCATCGCTCGAAGATCGCGCCAGCAAGTATTGGGAGCTCAAGCAGGCGAAGCGGTGGGAAGAGGTGTACGACGACTTTCTGGATCCCGCTGTCAAGGAGGCGCTGCCCCGGGACGCCTTTCTCAAGAAGCGGCGCCTGGCATTCGATACGCTGAGTTACAGTGTCGTGGAGGCTCGCGAGGAAGGGGAGCAAGGGGCGGTGCGCGTCACGACCGACGCCAACATCCCGCTTCGCGACCCCAAGGGTGTGGTGCAGCTGATTCGCAAGACCGTCACCGTCGAGGAGAAGTGGACGAGGCGAGACGGTGTATGGTATCTGCATCTGCGCGAGTGACCATTTGTCCAGGCAGGCAAAGCATTTGCCCGCGTCTTGATGCTTGACAGGTCGGAAAGCCGTGTTCTAGAATGCCCCGCAATTTTGAGGTAGGTGGACGCGTGGGGCGGCCGGTCTCTTTCGGGGGTCCCAAAAGCGAATCATGAAATCATTGACACTCTCTCGAAGTGTGAGGGGAGTGTGAGAAAGCAGGCGGGAGGGAGGTGATGAGGGGAAGGGCGTGGAGAGTGTCCGCAGTCACCGCTAACGGATCCAACGTGAGTGTTAACAAGGGTTGCGAAGTTCGTTGAGAACGAGTGGAGAGAGACGAAAGGAGAGTCGCACCATGAAGAAGGGGATAATTCCGAAGTTGAGTATGGGGGTGGCGCTGGCTGCCGCGTTTGCGGTGGGCTGGTCGCCGGCTGCGAACGCTGAGCTGTCGCAGGGTTCAGACACGTTCACGTTCTCGCAGGCAGCCAATTCGCTGGTGATGCCGTTCGACCTGACCGGCACGCACGTGAGTTTCCAGATGGTGAGCTTCAGCAATGTCAGCTCGGACTACACAGGTCTCGCAGTCCCGGGCGATCCGATCGTGACCCACTGGTCGTATTGGTCGGATAGCTGTGTGCACATCCGCGACGTCATCATCTGCTTGACGATCGGCGACAGCATTGTCGTCGACCCGACCAAGCTGCACGGTGAGATTCAGAGCCTGAATCCGCCAGCGAACAACCCGACCACGCCGGACTTCGACCTCGGCGACGTGCGCGGTTCGGTGTACGTGACGGCGTTCCTGGCAAACACCGGCCCGAGCGGCGAGGGGTGCACGGTCGACGACGCACTCACCCCCATCGAGAACGTGATCGTCGGAAGCTGGGTGATCGCAGACACCACGACCGGCGCGGCGTTCGGCGGCAACGCGATCGGCATGTCAAGCGTAATTGACGAGGCCGCGAACGTTTCGTTCGACGTCGACACCCTGGACGCTGGTGGTCTCTACCTGCAGAGCTTCAACCCGCAGAGCCTCGGTGACAGTGATATCATCGTCCTCACTGTCGACTCCTTGGGCGGCTGCGGTCTATTCACAGGCGCCGAGTGGGGTCCGATTTCGCCATTCGGTATCAGTGCAGCGTCTGCTGTGATGTCGAGTACCAGGACAACCTCGAGATCATCACCTCGCACGCGGCAGTTCTGCTTCGATTGCACGGGGTTCGCGACGATTGGTCCTACCACCTCGGCGGACGACTGCGCTGTGCAGATCGACTGTCTGCTCCCTGTCCGAGATCGATCGGCCGGGCGTCCTGCACCTGTTCGAACTGCATCAACGCCCGATGAGCGAAGGCGTGCTCGGCCCCTTCGCCGATGCCGCCTCTGACGCGTTCCTGTTCGCGATGCACAACCAGGCGATCGGTCAGTTCGGCGTGACGGTGAATGCGATCTACACAGGCGAGGCGTTCCAATAGGCTCTTAGAACGATTCTCCGCTCGGTAGTTCGAACAACCTCGAAGGGGATCGGCACGCTGGTGCCGGTCCCCTTCGTTTGTGGCCTCCATACCCACTCTCACCGCATGCGCTTACGAGCGATCTGGCTCCTGCTGTTCACGGCTTGTGTCGCCTGCCGTACCGGAAGCCCTGACTACGATCTCGAGCCTCTGCAGAAGCTGAACGCCGATGCGGCGGGCTTCGAGCGCTCGGCGCTGGTCTACTCCTCGGCCGTGAGCGCTCTACCGGGCGGTGGCGCCGTCGTGACGTGGCTGCGCAGCGTCGGGAGGTTCGCGCCGCTCGTCTATCGGCGCGCCGACGGCGCGGGGTCCTTCGCCGCCGAGGCCTTTCTCACCCCTGACGATCTGCGCGAAACGATCTCCACGGTACCGACGCTGCTGCCCGGTGCGCGTCCCGAGCAGGTCTATGCTATCTGGCAGGCGCGGCGTCCGGCGAGCGGCAGAAAATTCATCGTCTTTCGTCAGTCGGAAGATGCCGCCGCGACCTGGTCGGAAGGGCAGACGATCAATACCCAGCCAACGGCGTTCTTGCCGATGATGACCGGTGATCGTGACGGCGCGCTCTACGGCGTGTACACGGACGAGCGCAAGAAGCATCTGCAGGTGTTCTTCAACCGCTCGCTCGATCATGGTCGTACCTGGTTGCCCGAGGACGTACGCATCGACGCCATGCGCGGCATCCGCAGCGGAGCGATCAGTGTTGCCGTCGCAAGCGATGGATTGGGTCGGGTCCTGGCCGTGTGGGAGGAGCGCGGCAGCCGGGGGCGGTCGATCCAGGCCGCCGCATCGCAGGACCGAGGAACCACCTGGACGCCGCCGGTCCGGATCGACGATGGGAAGTCGCGGATCTCGCCGCTTTCGCCGAGCGTCGTCTTCGCATCGGGGCGTGCCATCGTCACGTGGACGGCGGCCTCCATCGGTACGCGCCAGATCGGCCAGGTGTGGAGTGACGTCTCCAGCGACGGCGGCCTCACATGGGGAGAGGACGTGCTGGTGCACGAGGCACAGAAAGGAAGCGCGCCGCGCGTGCATCTGGTGAGTGACGGCGCGCGCGCGCGTATGGCTTTTCATGCCGGTCCCTCGGCGGCCACGACCATCTACTACAGCGACACGGACGCCGCCGGCGCCTGGCATGGCAAGGACGGCAGGCTCACCGCGATCAGCCCGGAAAAGACGAAATGTTTCAATCCGCGACTCGCGGTGGACGAGGCCGGGGCGGTAGTCGTCGTCTACGAGGAGGGTGCGCGGCGGATCCGAGCGAGCCGCTCCCCTGACGGCGGGAAGACGTGGGGCGTTCCGGCGCTGGTATACGAGATTCCCGCGGCTGAGAGGGGTTCCACGGTGCATTCGCCGCAAGTTGCGGTCCGGGATGGACCCGCATACGTGCTGTGGGAGGTCTGGAAGGAGATGACCGATCCGCCGAAGACGCTGGCCGAATCGGACAAGAAGCGTCCGGCCGATCTCTATGTGCGCCGGGTCGTCTTCCGGCGCTAGCCCGCATCGGGAGACGAACGCGCCAGCTTCCCGCGGTCGATGGCTGCGCGGCGCGCTGCTCGTGCTGCTCGCCGCGCTCGGCGGTTGCGCGACATCGCGCGGCGGCCAGCCGTCGATTCTCCTCGTCGTTCTCGACACGACGCGCGCCGACGCGGTCTCAGCCTATGGCGACGGAGCGCGCATCGTCACCCCCACGACCGACCGTCTCGCTGCCTCCGGCCTGCGCTACACGCGCGCCTATTCGCAGGCGCCCTGGACGCTGCCGTCGCACGCGACGCTCTTCACGGGTCTCACGCCGAGTCAGCATGGGGTGAGTTGGCGACGCACGTGGGCAGCGGATGACCTCGTCATGCTCGCGGAAGCGCTGCGCGACGCCAACTACGAGACCGTTGGCGTCTCGGAGAATCCGTGGATCAGCGCGGCGCTGAACATGGCCCAGGGCTTCGGGCGCTTCGTGGTGACGACCGGGTTCACGCTGACCCACGATGCGCCCGAACCGAGGCCCGACGCTGCCGAAACGGTGCTGGCTGTCCGCGAGTGGCTGGCGAGGCGAGACGGCGACCGGCCGTTCTTCTTGTTCGTCAACCTGCTCGACGCGCACCTTCCCTATCTGGTGCGAGCCGAGACACCTTTCTTGCCCGTGGGGGTGACCCAGGATCGCGCCCGCGCGGTGCCGCAGAGTCCGAGCGAGTATCTGTGTCAGCCGCGACCCCGCGCCCGCGACCTCGCCATCCTGCATGGGCTCTATCTGGGCGGCGTGCGGGCGGCCGACGCCAAGCTCGGCGCGCTGCTCGATCTTCTCCGGTCTGCCGGTCTCGATCGCGACCTGATCACCATCGTGACCGCCGATCACGGGGAGCATTTCGGGGAACACCAGCTCGTCGGTCATCAATTCAGTGTCCGCGAGCCACTGCTGCACGTTCCTCTCGTGGTCCATGGGTTGCGTGACGTCGCGCCCGCCGTCATCGGGGCGCCGGTCGCGCTCCTCGATGTGATGCCGACGCTGCTGCAAGTGACGGGAGTCCGCATCCCGGACGGGTTAGCGGGGCGGCCGCTGCCCGTCGCAGCGGGGGCGGCGGTCGCGAGCGATCAGGAGGCGCGCGCGATCATCGCCGAGCACGACGACTCCGCCGACCAGCACACCGTGCCGGAGCCTGAGCTGGCTCGACTGATCCGCCAATCGAACCAGGAAGCGCGCCGCAATTGTCCTGGCGGCGCGCCGGTATTCGGCGAGATGCGGGCCGTGGTGCGATATCCGCTGAAGCTGCTGTGGTACGCGCGCTATCCCTCCGAGCTCTACGATCTGGCCGCCGATCCGCGCGAAGAGCGCGACCTCGCGACACTCGAGCCTTCGTTGGTGGCATCGCTCACGGCGGAGATGGAGCGCCAGATACGACGCCGTCGGGTAGCGGACCCGGATGCGCCGAACGGTCCGCCGGGAACCCTGCCGCCCGAGGTGCAGTCGCGTCTGCGGGCGCTCGGCTATCTCGGAGACGCGCCTCCGGGTGCGGCGTCGCCCCGCGCGCCGTCGCCCGCGCACTGACGGGACGCGCGCCATCATGCAGGAGCGTACGGGGGTGCGGGCGGGAGAGGCTCTCGCGGTCACGGTGACACTCGCGGTTGCGGCGGCGCTCCGGCTCTATCGGCTCGATCTCGGCTGGTTCGGCGTAGACCAGGCGCGCGACATCGCGACCGCTCTCGACATCGCGAGCGGGAGCGACTTCCCGCTGGTCGGGCCGACCATGCGTCGGGTCACCAGCCTCGGCGCTCTCTACTACTATTTCTGGACGCTGCCGTATCTCGTCTGGCGTGATCCCATCGCGGGCTACTGGTTCGCCGCGCTCTTGGGGCTCGGGGCACTCGCGCTGGTGTGGGACATCGCCCGTCGGCTATGGGGTGCGTATCCGGCGCTGATCGCGCTCATTGCGGGGACCGCGCACCCGGTGTGGACGATCGACAGCCGCATCTGTTGGGCCCCCGCGGCGCTTCCCGCGGTCGGAGCGCTCCTGCTGCGGCTCGCGCTCGGACCGGACGGGCAGGCGCTGGCGCGCCTGTCGGCCGGGCGTGCGGCCGCGCTGGGGGCGCTTCTCGGCCTCGGCGTTGCAGCTCCATCTGACGATGATCGGTTGGGTCGCGGCGGCGGCGATCCTGGTGGCGCTCGAACGGCCGCCACGCCGCGCGCTGGTCGCCGGAGCATTGGCATTCACCCTGGCGGCGCTTCCCGCGCTGTGGGCCTTGCCGCACCCTCGGCTGGCGACGCCGGGATCAGCACGCTCCCCGCGCGTGGGGCGGTGGCGCCGGCGGGGCGACTGGCGGCGCTCTTCTTCCTCCCGTTGCGAGTGCCGGCGGCGTTCGCGCACTGGGCGGATCACGCCCCGCAAGGCGACCTGCTCGTGCAGGTCGCGGCGCTGATCGCGAGCGCGCTCGCGTGGGCGGGCGTCGTCCGCCTCAGCGGCAGCGCGCTCGGCGGCGATCGGCCCGCCCGCGTCTTGGTGATGGTGATCGGGTTGGTGGTCGCGATGGTCGTGATGACTCCGGGTGAGTCGTGGTACTACTACCTCGACAGCCTGTTGCCGCTCTGGGCGCTCGCCGTCGGCGCGCTGGTCGCGACGAGTGCCTCGCCGGTGGCGGACAAGGCGGCGGTGCGGCGTCTTTCGCGTTTTCGGTCCATCGATGATCATGGGCGGATTGGCCATCGCCGCCGCGGTCGTGCTCACAGTCAGCACGGCGACGTGGCTTCGCAAGGTTGCGATTGCCGGGTACCTCCCGATCGACCCGACCTCGCTCAGCCTCGACGGTCAGCCGGGACGTGACGCCGCGGTTGCCGGTCGGTTGGTGACGATCGATGTGAAGCGTGCGGTGGCCGCCGCGGTCGCGGGCGGCAAGGAGGTCAGCACGCTCGATCAGCGCGCGCACGGTCCCGCGCTCGCCGACGTGAGCGGCGACAACGGTTTCTGGTTTCGCTGGTACGCGGATCGTGCCGGCGTATCGCGAGGGTCCGATGACGGTCGCCATTTCGCGGTCTGGTATCGCGATGATCCGATCGCCGTCGCGCTCGCGAGCGCCCCGGTCGGGACGCGCGAGATCGAGCGCGCTACCGTCGGCCCGCTGTTCGTGGCGCGCTATCGCCCCGCCATCGACTATGCGTCGTGCCGGGGTGACGGACGGCCGCTCGCGGTGCCGGTGCGCCTCCTGCCGCACCCGAAACGCTACGGCGACGGGACGCGTGCGATGCCGGGGACGTTGCCGGGAGTGATCGAGTGTGCGCTCGCGACCGGCGAAGGCGCGACGCGCGTGGTTGCTGCGCTCGGGGGGCCTGGAGCGGTCGTCCTGGTCGGCGCTGACGGCACGCGATCGACACCCGGACCGGCAACCGCACTCTGCATCGCGCGCTCGAGCGCACCCGCGCCGTTGCGCGTCGAGATTACGAGGGTGCCGGGAACGACCAGCGATCTCGATCTCTACGACGTGCCGCTCGGCGCCGGTTGCGCGCAATGACCACGACGCAAAATTGCACCGGGATTTCCGCGGGTGCTATAAGCCAGCGACCCATGCAGTCCGGGCCGACGTTCGATTCTCGCCGTATCGCTGCGCTCTACGACGAGGGCTACTATCACGGGGCCAACAGCGGGTACCCGCCGGCAGGCTACGAGAGCGAGCATGCGAGCTGGCGTCATTGGGTGGAGCATGTGGCGGCCGGCTGCCAACCGGGTGCGCGCTGGCTCGATCTCGGCTGCGCCTACGGCTACCTGGTCGGCGAAGCGCGCGACGGCGGGTTCTCGATCGGTCGGGGTCGATGTGAGCGCGTACGCGCTCGCGCGCGCACCACGCGACGCGCCGCGCGCGGCGGGCCGCCTGGCGCGCGGTCTCCTCGAAGCGCTGCCGTTCGCGGACGAGTCGTTCGACGTCGTCAGCGCGTTCGACGTGCTCGAGCATCTGCACGAGCCCGAGCCGGCCCTGCGTGAGGTCCGCCGCGTGCTCCGCCCGGGCGGCGTTCTGGTCGGAGCGACGCCCGACCCGCTCTTCTTCGATCGCCACGAGGAGACGCACTTTTCCGAGCATCCGCCCGCCTACTGGATCGATCGTCTCCTCGCGCTCGGGTTCGCCGTCGACTTTCGCTTCTTTCAGGCGCCCTACAACCTCGAGTTGCTGGCACGCCGCGAAGACAGCGGGCGGCTGCTCGCACCCGGGCGGTTGCGGACTGACGGCTTCGCCGTGGACGCCGATCTCGGCGTGGTGCGCGGCGCCGCCGCCGATCGCGTCACGCTGCGCCTGCGGGCGGGCTGGTGCTGGGCCGGCGACGACAAGCCGCCCTCAGTGCGCTGGGTCGGGGCAGGGGAGGCGCTCGTCTACGTCCTGCTCGCGGACCGCGCGCCGGCGCGGATCGGCGTGCGCCTCGAGGCGCGTGCCGCCGACGGCACCGCCGAGCTGGCGCTCGCGCTCGACGACCATCGGCTGGGGCGCTTCACGCTCGATGAAGAGTGGCGCGCTCTCGCGCCGGCGGCGGATTCCGCTGGCCTCGGGTGGCCACCATCTGAAGGTGCGGACGACCGCGGCGGTGTTCATCCGCGAGCTGGAGGTCACAGCCGAACCGGTCGCACACGACGCGCTGCTCGCACGCCTCCCGTTCGACATGTATCAACGCTACGACCAGTGCCGTGCGGTCGTCCCGCTGCTCGGAGGGACGCGCCAGAGCATCCTCGACGTCGGCGGCGCGCTCGCCGGCGACGGCGGTCACCTCGCCGCTACCGGCGACTTCTTCACCAGCCAGCAGCCGCCACTCTCGATCGACGTCCGTCACGTCGATCACCCCGATCATCAGCGACACGCGGATGGGCGCTTGCCGTTTCCAGACGCGAGCTTCGACGTGGTGCTGTGTCTCGATGTCCTCGAGCACCTCGCGCCCGCCGACCGCGAGACGCTGCAGCGCGAGCTCGGCCGGGTAGCGCGGCGGTTCGTCCTGCTCGCGCGCTCCGTTCGAGACACCCGGCGTCGCGGCAGCCGATGCCGCGTTGTTCGAGCTCATCCGGGCGCGACACGGGTACACGCATACGTTCCTCCATGAGCACCTCACGCACGGCCATCCCGATCTCGGCGATACCGTCGAGCGCTGGCAGGCGGCGGGTGCCGCCGTCGTGGTGCTCCCGAACGGCCATCTCCCGTACTGGAGCCTCATGCAGGTCGCGAACCTCCAGCTTGCCGGGAGCGGCGACGACGCCTACGCGATCGCGCAATCCCACTACGCGGGGCAGGTCTTCGACTGGCTCGAACCGGCCTATCGTCATCTGCTGGTGATCGACTTGTCGGGACGAGACGACTGGTGCTCCGCCGTCGCCGCGCTCGCGACCGCAGACGAGGAGACAGCCGAGGCGCGACGTCGGCGCGACGCCGCGGCGCTCAGCGCCGTGCTCGACGTGGTTGCGGCGGCCGCACGTCCGAACGCCGCTACCGGTGCGACCGCCGTACCGGGGACGTCAGGCACCGCGGCGCCAATCGCCGGCGATGGGGCGCCGGCCACGTCCCTGCCGGAAGGCGGTGGTGATGCTCGCGGAGGACAGCCGGGGGCATCCCAGCGGGCGAATTCCGTTGAGCCCGACGGGATGCCCCCGGTGTCCGCCGCGTTTGCACCCGGTATCGACCTCCTCCGGCGGATGTGGCGCGCGCTCGCCGGCGGTGGAGGAGCGGATCGGGAATGAGCACGCTCCCGAGCGTCTCGATCGTCATCGTCAACTGGAACGGTCGCCACCTGCTCGAGACCTGTCTGCCGTCGACCGCGGCGCTCGACTACCCGCGCGAGCTTCGTGAAGTGATCGTCTTCGACAACGGCTCGACGGACGGGTCGATCGACTGGCTCGCCCGGCACTGGCCGGAGGTCCGCGTGCTGGGTCGCGACAGCAATCTCGGCTTCGCCGCCGCGTGCAACCAGGCCGCCGCGGCTGGAGAAGGCGAGGTCGTGGCGTTCCTGAACAACGATCTGCGCGTCGAGGCGAGCTGGCTGCGCATCATGGTCGAGGCGCTGCACGGCAGTGAAGCAGCGGCCGCCGGCAGCCGGATTCTCGACTGGGACGGTCGGCGCTTCGACTTCGACGGCGCGGCGATGAACTTCTATGGACACGGAACGAGCCGCCATCACGGGCTGCCCTATGCCGGAGACGGAGCCGGCGAGCCGACATCTGCCCTGTTCGCGTGCGGTGGTGCGATGGTCGCGGACCGCGTCCGCTTCCTCGACAGCGGGGGATTCGATCCCGACTACTTCGCGTACTACGAGGACGTCGATCTCGGCTGGCGGCTGTGGGTGGAAGGGGAGCGCGTCGTCTACGTGCCGCGTGCGGTCGCGTATCACCGCCATCACGGGTCCGCCATGGACGGCGATCGTCGCACCCACCTCCTCGAGCGGAACGCTCTCGCAAGCCTGGTGAAGAACTACGACGATACGAATCTCGAGAGGGTTCTGCCCGCGGCCTGTCGCTCATCGATGCCCGCGCCGACGCCGCCGGCGACGCGCGGGCACCGATCTATCGCAACGCGCGGGCCGAGTTCCAGACGATGCTGCCGGCGTTGCACGCCAAGCGGGCGACGGTGCAGGGACGCCGCCGTCGTGCCGATCGCGACATCGTGGGGCTCTTCGGCGAGCCCTTCCGGCCAAGCTTCTTCGGACGGTCGTATTGGCGAGCGCAGCAGGAGGTGGTGCGTCGCTTCGAGATCGCGCGTATGTTCGGCGAGGAGGAAGCGATGGGCGCACCCCCAGGTCTGGAAGACTTCGTCGCCGAGCTGCAGGGGCGGATCGAGGAGCTCGAGCGCGCGCTCGCGAGCGCGCGCGAGCACGCCGCCGCCACCGGAGCCGCGCACGCGATCGAGCTCGGGCGGCTCGGCGCCGAGGTGGAGCGCTTGCGAAGCGAGCTCGGCTCGCGCTCCGCGGTGCCCCAGGTGTCGCCCGAGGGCACCAGCAAGGGCGGCGCACTCGGCGGACTGTGGCGGCTGGTGCGCGGCCGCTGACGGGAGGGCTGATGGTGCTGACGCGGAGGCGTTTTCTCGCATTGGCGGGAGGAGTCGCGGCGACGACGGCGCTGCCGGCGCGGCTGCGAGCAGCGCCACCCTCTGCTCCGGCGTCGTCCCCGGCGAGGGGACCTGCCGCGTCGGTTGCGGGCGCCGCGGCGCGCGCCGATCTCGAGCGCCTGGTCACGACGCGGGCGCTGGTCGGCGACGATCCGTGGGTGCTCATGCACGTGCTGCTTCCGTTCGGCGCCGAGGCGCGGCGCGGCGACGCACGCGTGCTCGACACGGTGCTCGGAACCTGGATCGCGCCGGTGCCCGTCGCCGGGAAGACGTATCCCGCGTTTCCGCTCGAGATCGAGCGCCATCCCAATCATTTCCTCGAGGTCATGTACGAGATCGGCGTGGCTCCGGATCGGTCGTTCACGACCAAGGCCGGACCGGTCACGCGCGCCGACCTGACCAACGCGGCGAAGGCGCTGTTCAGCCCCGCGGCCGCGGGCGGCGAGCTGTCGTGGACGGTCAGTGTCTTCACCGCGGCGATACCGCCCGACCGCGACGGGTTCGAGAACGCCGAGGGGCGCTCGTTCACGGTGAGCGCGCTCGTCGAGGTGCTGGCGCAGGCGACCGAAGCGGCCTACGCGGACACCGTGGCGGCGATGCGGGGCACGAAGCCCTACGGCCGCAGTCCCCTGCAGACGTTGCCGTGCAACGGTACGCACGTGTTGGGAGGCATCCTCGATGCGCTCAGCCATGGCTACCGCGCCAACAAGCTCGCCGAGCGAGCGGCGACGCTGGTGCGCACGGCGACCTTCCGGCTCGGCTCGGAGGTGGCGCTCATCGATCAGGTAGTCGGGCGGAGCGGTGGACCACTGGCGCAACTCAACGCGGATGCCGCCAAGCTGCAGTTCCTCGGGCACTCGCTCGAGACGCTCGGCTTCGCGCAGCGCCGGGGCCTCTTCGCGCCGACGGCAGCCGAGGCCGCGCTCATGCGCGCGGCCGGAGAGGAGCTCGCCGCGGTGGCGCATCGACTCGTCGCCACCCACGACCTCGGCATCCTCGAGCGGCAAGTGCCGCGCGCCTACAAGATCGTCCTCGGTGACGCCTGTCATGCGTTGCACGCGCTCGGATCTGCCGCTGCATGAGGTGAGAATCGAGACGGATGGCTGCCGAGCTCGCCGATCTCAGCATCGTGGTCGTCACCTGGCACAGCGCCGGCGACGTGGGAGTGTTGCTGGCGTCGCTCGCCCCCACGCTCGCGGACGGGAGCGAGCTCGTGGTCGTAGAGAACGCCTCGGGCGATGCGACGCCGGAGGTCGTGCGCGACGCCGCGCCGGTGGCGCGCGTCATCGTCAACGACACCAACCGCGGCTTCGCCGCCGCCGCCAACCAAGGTCTGACCGCGAGCCGCGGATCATTCGTGCTGTTCCTCAATCCGGACACCGTCGTGTGCACGGACGCGATCAGGCGCGCGCTCGCCTATGCCGCCCTCGACCCGGCGATCGCCGTCGTCGGCTGTCGTACGCTGAACGCCGACGGCAGCCCGCAGCCGACCGTCGACCGTTTCCACAGCGTCGGCGGCCTCGTGGCCGAGGCGCTGGCGTCGGGGCGTGGGCCGTGGGCGCGCCCGCGCGGCCTGGTCCCCGAGGCGAGCGGCGACGTCGACTGGGTCTACGGCTCATTCATGCTGTGCCGGCGCGCGGCGCTCGTGGAGGTCGGCGGGTTCGACGAAGCGTACGAGATGTACGGCGAGGACCTGGATCTCTGCCACCGTGTGCGCGCGGCGGGTCATCGCGTGGCGTACTGCGCCGAGGCGACGATCGTCCACCATGGCAATCGCAGCGGCGCGCGCCGTTACGGTGCGGTGCGCGACGTCGAGGTGTTGAAGGGAACGCTGCGCTTCTTCCGCCGGCGGCAAGGCCGCGGCGCCGAGCGCGCCTTCCGCGCGCTTGCCGGCGCGAGCTTCGCCGCCAAGGCGGTCGTGAACGTTCTCGCGGTGCTCGGTCCCGAGCGCCAGCGCGCCGCGGCGCGGGCGCGCGGCTACGCGCGCATGGCGTGGTTGTGTGCGACCGGTGATCCGGCGGCGTCGCAGGAGCGTTTGCACGTGCCGGTCGCGGCTGGGATAGAGGGCCCATGACAGATTCCACGTCTCCGACCGTCAACGAGCCCGTGCTCTCGGTCGTCATCCTGACGTGGAATTCGTGTGCGTTGCTCGATGCGTGCCTCGCCGCCCTCCCCGCCGCCACCGCGTCGCTGGCGAGCGAGACGATCGTCATCGACAACGGCTCGACTGACGGCACGGTCGAATGGCTGGCGCGCCGCACGGATGTGATCACCATCCTGAATCGCCGCAATCGCGGCGTCGCACCCGCCCGCAACCAGGGAATCCGTGCCGCGCGCGGGGCGTTCCTGGCGTTGCTCGACGACGACACCGTGGCGGCGCCGGGCGCGCTCGCGGCGCTGGTGGCACATCTGAAGACGACTCCGGAGGTCGGTCTCGCCGGGCCGAAGCTGGTCGGAGCCGACGGCCATCTCCAATACAGCTGCCGGCGATTTCCGACCCTGCTCGACAAGCTCCTGCGGCGGCTCCCCGAGCGCTTCGGAGGCGCGGTGGCCGACGACGTCGAGCTGCGTTGGTGGGACCACGCGAGCGTCCGTGCCGTCGACTACGTGATCGGGGCCTGCCAGGTGATCCGCCGCAGCGCGCTCGACGAGGTGGGGTTGCTCGACGAGCGCATCTTCTACGGGCCCGAGGACGTCGATCTCTGCCTGCGCCTGCAGCGAGCCGGGTGGCGCGTCGACTACGTTCCGCAGGCGGTGGTCATGCATCTCGAGCGGCGAGTCACGCGCAAGCTGCTGTCGGCGCTGACCGCACGTCATCTGCAGGGGCTTGGCTACTATTTCTGGAAGCATCGCTACCTTCTCACCCGTCCCGAAGGGTGTGCCGCACGGCGGGCCGCATGAGCGTCGAGGGGGGGGCAGCGGCGGACGCGACGCCACGCTTCACGCTCGCCGTGCCGGCGGCCGCGGAGGAGCCGGATCTCGCGGGTGCGCTCGCGAGCCTGCGGGAGAGCGCGGTGCGCAGCGGCGCCACCTACGAGATCATCGTGGCGGTGAATGGCCGTGGCGAGGCGGCGGCCGAAGGCGTCGCGGCGTTCGCCGCGGCTGCCGGCATTGCCGTGATCTCCGACGTCTCGGCGCCACGGAAGGACGCCGCGCCGGTGTTGCGCCTGCTCCGCCTCGGGGTCCGCAGCAAGGTCGCGGCCTGGAACGCGATCCGGGCGGCGGCGCGCGCGCCGATCCTCGTGTTCGCCGATGCCGACGTGCGCGTGGCGCCCGACGCGATCGCGCTCGTGCTGGCGCGGCTCGCGGCCGAGCCGACGCTGGCGCTGGCCGCGGGTCGCGAGTCGGCGCGCGTCGAGGCCGGCGACGGTCTCGCCGCGCGCGTTGCCGCGCTCGCCGTACCGCTTCGACTTCGGCAACGTCCCGGGTCGTTTCTATGCGCTGCGCAGCGCGGCGCTTCCCGAGCCCATGCCGGCGCACGTGCTGCACGAGGACGCGTACCTCACGGTGCGACTCGGCCGGGCACGCTTCGTCAAGGAGCCGGGCGCGATCGTCTATCTGCGGCCGCCGCTCACCTGGCACGACTACTTGCGGCAACGGGTGCGCAACGAGATCGGCAAGCTCCAACTCGCCCGCGACTTCCCCGATCTGCTCGCGCAATCCGGGTTCGGCACATATCCGTGGGGCGCCTTCGCGCGCGAGATCGCGGTCCGCGAATATCCGCTGGTAGCGCTCTCGCTGGCGGCTCGGCTGATCGCGCGTGGGCGCGCGCGCCGTCAGGTCCACGACGAGGGCTTCGGGGACGGCTGGGCGGTGCTGCCGTCGACCAAGCGCTGGGCGAGGTCCTGACCCACGATGCAGCGCCTCGGTCTCCGCGAGCAGAGCACCATCGCGCTGCTTCTGGCCTTCGACCTCCTGTGGGGAGCGCTCGCGTACGCGCTCGCGTTCGCCGTCCGCATCTACGTCCCGGTCCCGTTCACGGCGGATTTCTTGCCGGGCACGCGCGTGTTCGAGCTCCGGCACATGCTGCCGGAGTTGCTGCTGGCGGAACTGGTGATCCTCTATTTCTTCGGCTTCTACGATCTGCGGGCGCTGCGTTCGAGCTTTCGCGCCATCGTCAACAGCACGACCGCGCTCTTCGTCCACTTGCTCGCGGCGAGCGCCATGTACTTCTTCTCGGGCGACGTCAACTTCCCGCGCTCGGTCCTGGTGCTGTATTGGATGATCAACGCCGCGGGCTTGGCGGCAATGCGCGAGTGGGTGGGACGGCGCCTCGCGGCGACCGCGGCGGTGCGTGTCTTCGTGGTCGGAACGCGGGACGAGATCCAGCAATTTCTCTCCGGCGTCGGCTCTCCCCGCCTGCACCACGTCGATGTGGTGGGAGCGGTCGCCGTCGGCCCGAACGGGACACACGAAGGGGCCACCGGCCGTGCGGCGGCGCCGCAGGATCTCGTGGCGAGCCCGCTCGCCGGTCTGCCGTGGCTCGGCACGCTCGACGACCTGCCGCGCCTTCTCCAGGAGCACGACGTCGGAGAGATCGTGTTGCTCTCGCCGCTGTCCTGGCGCGACCGGCTCGTCGATCGCTTGCTGCGTGAGGGGCGTCGCCCGCGCGTGAGCGTCGTCCCGTCGGTGTACGATCTCCTGGTCGGTCGCATCTCCTCGGGCAAGATTCACGACGTCCCGCTGATCGAGGTGGTGAAGAATCCGCGCGACGATCTCGCCTATCTCGTGAAGCGTCTCACCGACTTCCTGATCGCCGCCCCGCTCGCGGTCGTGACCGCGCCGCTCGTGCTGGCGGCGGCGGTGGCCATCAAGCTCAGCTCGCCGGGCCCGGTGCTCTACCGGCAGCGGCGTGTCGGGCAGGGGGGGCACGAGTTCGTCATCTGGAAGCTCCGCACGATGGCGCACGGCGCCGAGGAGGAAAGCGGCCCGGTGCTCGCGAGCACGCGCGACAGTCGGGTCACGCCGATCGGACGTCTGCTGCGCGCCAGCCGCATCGACGAGCTGCCGCAGCTCTGGAACGTGCTGAACGGCACCATGAGCTTGATCGGGCCACGTCCCGAGCGTCCCGAGTTCGTCCGCAGCTACGCCGACGAGATCCCCGGCTATCTCGAGCGCTTTCAGGTGAAACCGGGACTCACTGGTCTCGCGCAGGTGAACGGCGAGTACCACACCAGCGCCGAGTACAAGCTCAAGTACGATCTCGCCTACATCTACAACTACTCGTTGGTGCTCGATCTGAAGATCATGGCGGAGACCGTGAAGGTCATGGTGACGCGCCGAGGCGTGTGAGCGGAGCACCCGCTGGCGCGGCACGAACATGACGGCGCTGTTCCAGCCGTGACCGGGCTCGTCGGCTTCTACCGGGTGCCGATGGAGCCGTGGTCGATCAGATACACCAGCTTCCCGCCGGAGCGCCGGAGCACCTCGGTGGCCCGCATCTCGACCACCGTCGGCTTGCCGTCCGGCCCGGTCGACGAGATCTCCCAGCGGCCGACGATGCCGATGTGGTCATTGCCGAGTGATCGGGCTTCGAGCGATTTCACCGTGAGCTTGAGGTTCTTGGTCTCGCGACAGAATCGCGTCGCCAGCTTGGTGAGACCCGCCTTGTCTTTTGCTTCCTCGCCCTGACCCGGCCAGATCACGCTGGCATCATCGGCATAGAGCGCGAGGACACCTTCGACATCGCCCGCCTGACAGGCGCGCGCGAAGGCGTCTTCGAGCGCTTTCACCTCGACCGGCACGTCGGCGCGGACCTCCGTGGCGAGCGGTGTGACGAGCGCGAACAGGACAGCGATCGCGAATCGTTGCAGTCTCATGGTGTCTCCTCTCGTCGAAGGACGAAGTGTCATGACCCGAGGAACGGGTACGCTCCGGGCGACTTCGTTGTCAACTCGGAGGAGCTCCGGGGGCGCGGTCGGCGGCGCCCGCCGGAGACTCGAGAGCGCGCGCGAACGTCCGGAAGGTCAGGCTCCCCGGCGCGGGCCGATGATCGAGGTGCAGGCCGCCCGGTACCTCCTCGCCCCAACCCTGCACGTAGCACCAGAGCGCGACCGCCTTCGCGTCGCCGGCGCCTGTCGCCTCGACCCAACAGTACAATGATCGGCCCGCGCTGTCCGGGAGGGGCGCGAACTCGGCGGCGACCCAGGCGTCGTCGGCGCGGGCGCCGCTTTCGATCTCGACTCGCCGTACGTCGACGCCGCCCGCGCGGTCTGCGAGATGGACGACCAGGCGGCAGGGTTGGCGGCCGCTGCCGGCGACGACGCGGACGTCGATCCGATAGAGACCGTCAGCGGCGGCAACGAACGTCTGCCCGACGGCACGCGCGGTCAGGAGAAACGGCGATGGCGTGTCGTGGGAGAGCTGTGCCGTGCCCGCCAGGGCATCCTCGGGCTCGAGATCGTAGCGGCCGATCTCGTCGTCGAAGGGACCGTGCGGCTCTTCGAGCCGGGGAGAAATCGGCCCGGGTGGTGTTGGCGTCGCCGCCGGCGGCCGCGGCAGAGACAGCTCGCAGACTCTGCCGAGCGCGTCGATCGTCGACGGCGCTTGCGCCGCCGGGGTGTAGTGCAGGAAGGCGTCGTTGCGCGCGCTGTTGCCGAGTCGCCGCCGGAGCCCGGCATCCGTCAACAGATTGCGCAGGGCCACGATCCACTCGTTCTCGCCGCCCGCGAGGAGACCGTTCACACCGTCGCGGATGGCTTCGCGGAAGGCTGCCGTCGGGGAGGCCACGGTCGGCACGCCGACCGCTGCCGCCTCGAGATACTTGACGGCGCTCTTGGCGTTGGCGAAGGGGTCGGACCAGGTGAGCGGCGCGAGATTGACGTCGACGTCGCAGAGCTGTTCCCAGAGATGCTGCCAGGGCAGAAGTGGCAGGCGCTCGATACGGGATGCAAACGGCGTGAGGGCCGAACGGATTCGCACGGTGCCGATCAGGCGCAGCACGACGTCGGGGAACACGCGGAGCGTCTCGGCGAGCGCGTGCTCGACGACACCGAAGTCGAGGTCGTGCATGAGGCTCCCGCTCGCGTAGGCAATGCGGAGCAGTCCCTGGTTGCCGCGCCGGAGTGAGGCCGCGCTGGACGCGGACGTCGCCGCTCGTCGCTTCCTCTTGTAGGCCGCTTCGGCGACGGCGAGTTGCGCGTCGCCGAGCGCGTTGGGAACGACGAAGCCTGGCAATCCGGCACGAGCGGCAGCCGCGACCAGTGGCTCGGTGGCGCCGATGAACGCGTCGCAGGCACGCAGGGTCGCAGCGTAGCGCTCGATGAGCCCGAGCCACCCGGCGCGGTGGCCATCGGGGAGAAGCGCGAGCGCGGCATGCGGTGTGGCGGCGGGGTCGAATACCAGATCGTCGCAGGAGAAGACGAGCGGAACGCCGCGCCGCCGCGCTTCTTCGATCCAGGCGCGTACGTAGCCGCTCATCGGTACCCGGTAGACGACCACGAGATCGGCATGTGCGAGCGCCGCCGGTATCGAGGGATCGGTGAAATAGAGCGCGGTGCTGGCGATGCCGGCCGTGGCGAGCTGGTCCTGGAGGTTGATCACCCGGTAGCGAAACGGCGCCCCGTCGATGCCGGTGACGAAGAGCACGTGGCGCGGCGTGTGCTTCGCATCGGCCGCTCCATGCGGGCCGCTCGCCGCTGGAGACGCGACGCTTGGCGGCAGACGCACGACGGCGTCATAGACCTCCTCGAGTTGCGTCACCTGCTCGGCGACGGACGGGATCGCGGTCGTCGCGGCGCCTTCTTTCAATCGCTCGAGCAGGTCAGGCTCGAGCACGACGCGACGCATCTGCGATGCCAGATCGTCGACGTCACCGGCAGCGAACACGAGTCCGTTGCTGGCCGGCCGTACGACCTCACCCGGGCCGCCGCTGTCGCTCGCGATGACGGGTACGCCCACTGCCAGCGCTTCCCGTGTCGCGAGCGAATAGGACTCGCGCATGAGCGAAGGGACGACGAGACAATCGAGCGTGCCGAGCACCGCCGCCAGATGCTCCGGAGCGAACGCCGGCAGGAGTCGTACGCGATCGACGACAGCCGCGGCGATCGTGCTGGTCTGGCCGACGCGATCGACGAGCCGGCGCGCCAAGCGGCCGCTCGACGGACCGCAGCCGTAGAGCACCAACTCCCACCCGCCGACACCCAGGGCTTCGGCGGCGCTGAGCAACGTGGGCAAGCCCTTCAGGCGATTGTCGGGGCCACCAAAGTAGCCGAAGCGGACGGGGCCCGGACGCCGCACGACCCGCGAGCGCGGAACGTCGATGCCGTTCGGACACACCTCGACCTGCGACCGTGCGACCCCGTTGGCGACCACTGCCTCGGCGAGGAAGCGCGACGGCGTGAGGATGCGCGCCGCGTGTGCGAGCGCGAGCGTCACGTCGCGCCGGCGCGTCGGGAAATCGTAGTCCGGCGCGCAATGACAGCGCTCCGGCGTGACCCGGAGCGGACAGATGAAGTCGGCGCCGTCGACCAGAAACAGGCGCATGCAGAACCACCACCAATCATGCATGGTGACGACGATCGGAATCCTGCGCGCCGCCGCTGCGTCGAGCAGGGTGGCCCCGAGCGCCTGGATGCTGTGGAAGTGCACGACCTCTGGACGCACGCGGTCGAGGAAACGCTCGAAGACCGGCGTGACCTCCGGATGACGATAGTTGCGCGGGTCGGTCTGGTCGTAGCCGGCTGCGCAATGGACGCCGGTCACCGCCAGGCCATCCACCTGCCATGATTGCTCGCTGTAAGGTGGGGCACTGGCATCGGGACGGCCGCAGAAGATGTGGACCTCATGGCCGCGGGCCCGCAACGCGCCGGCGACGCGCGCGCACACCAGAGTCGCGCCGCCGACAAAATCAGGGAGAAAGAGCGTGATGACGTGTGCGATTCTCACCGCGCGTGCTCAGCAGCCGCCGCCATCTGCGAGCGCACGCGTCCACCTCGGATCGCCGCGCCGGGGAAGGTCCGTCGCGGCCGTCGCCGCGCCGCACTCCCGATTCTACGAAGTGGTTCCACCGGGCGCGGGGAGGTGTCCCCGCTCCACCAAGTACGCTCGCAGGCCGTCGCGCCACGCTTGCGGGCGTGCGACCCCGAGGGCTGCGAGCCGGGCGTTCTCGAGGACCGAATAGGCGGGGCGGGGCGCGGCCGCGCCGAGCTCCTGCGAGGAGATCGGCTCGACCGTCGCGCGTACGCCCGCCTGCTCGAGCACGGCGCAAGCAAACTCGTACCAGGAGCACTGCCCGGCCGCGGTGGCGTGCACGACGCCATGCGCGACCGCCGGCTCGTGACGAGCGCGTGCGATCAGCGCGAGCACCGTCGCGGCGAGGTCGCGTGTATGGGTGGGTGCGGTGACCTGGTCGCGCACCACGCGCAGTCGCTCACCGGCGCGCCCCCGGCGCAGGACGGTCTCGACGAAGTTGCCGCCTTTGCCGGTCGACCCCTGGCTGCCGAATAGGCCGGCCGTGCGGATCACCAGATGGCGCGGCGCGAGCGCGCGGACGAAACACTCGCCGGCGAGCTTGGAGGTGGCATAGGCGCTCTGCGGGAGAGGGGCGTCGTCCTCCCGGTAGGGACGGGTGGCGCGGCCGTCGAACACGTAGTCGGTGCTGAAGTGGACGAGCAACGCGCCGCGCTCTCCCGCGCGCCGTGCCAGGTGGCGGACGGCGAGGGCGTTCACCGCGAAGGCGTGCCCGCTCTCGTCCTCGCAACGGTCGACGGCGTGGAACGCGGCGGTGTTCACGATCACGTCGGGAGACACGCGCGCGAGGAGATCGTCGACGGCGGCGTCGTCGGTGATCTCCAGCTCGCTGTGCGCGACCGCGGTCAACGTCGCGGGCGCGAGCAAGGGTACGAGCGTGCTGCCGAGCTGGCCGTTGGCGCCGATGAGAAGCGTCCCTGGCACGCTAGCCGCTTATCGACCAACCGCCGCGCGCGCAAGCTTCCGTCACTCCCACCGCTGCGGTACAGTCGCCGCTTCGCATGGCGCGACTGTGGTCATACCTCCAGCGCTACCGGGGCCGGTATACGTTCGGTCTCGCCTGCTTGCTCGCCACCGGCACCATGGCGATGGCGGTGCCGTACCTCCTGAAACATGCCGTCGACTCGATCGCCGCCGGCGGACCGCCGTCGACCGCCGGTTGGCTGGCGATTGCGATCATCGCGATCGCAGCGCTGCAGGCGGTGGCGCGAACGCTCTCGCGCTTCGTGATCTTCAACGTCGGCCGGGACGTCGAGTACGACCTGCGCAACGACCTGTTCGCCCACCTCGAACGCCTGCCGCTCAGCTACTACCAGTCGCAACAGACCGGCGATCTCATGTCGCGGCTGGTGAACGACATCACCGCCGTGCGCATGCTGCTCGGCGTCGGCGGCCTGAACCTCATCAACACCCCGATCTACTACGTCTACGCCGTCACGATCATGGTGTCCCTCGATTGGCGTCTCACGCTCGCCGCGCTCACGCCCTATCCGCTGGTGCTGCTGGTCGTGAAGCGCACCAGCCGCCAGCTCATGGAGCGCACCCTCAAGGTGCAGGAGGGCCTGGCGGCCATGAGCAGCCGGGTGCAGGAGAACCTCTCCGGCATCCACGTCGTGAAGGCGTACGTGCGCGAAGCCGAGGAGACCGAGGCGTTCGCGCGCCTGAACGCGGCCTTCTCGGCGCAGAACATGGAGTTGGCGCGCGTGCGCGGCATGCATGATGCCGGTGATGCGGGCGGTGAGCACGCTCGGGACGCTGGTCGTCCTCTGGTACGGCGGCCTGCGGGTCATCGCCGGCGATCATCAGCCTCGGCGACCTGGTGGCCTTCATCGGCTACCTCCACATCCTCGCGTGGCCGACCATGGCGCTCGGCTGGATGCTCTCGATCGTGCAGCGCGGGCGCGCCGCCATGCAGCGTCTGGAGGCGATCTTCTCGACCGAGCCCACCATCGACGACCGGCGCGCGACACGTGACGTTCCCGAGCTGCGCGGCGAGATCGCGTTTCGCGACGTCGACTTCGCCTACGACACGCCGCACAACGGCCATCGCGTCCTCTCGCAGGTGAGCTTCACGCTGCCCGCCGGCGCGACGCTGGCGGTGGTCGGGCGGACGGGCGCCGGCAAGACGACGCTCGCCGAGCTCATCCCGCGGCTCTTCGACGTCAGCGCCGGTGCGGTCACGATCGACGGCCGCGACGTGCGCGACGATTCCGCTCGCGGTGCTGCGCCGCGCCATCGGCTTCGTGCCGCAGGATCCGTTCCTCTTCTCGCGCAGCGTCCGCGACAACATCCGCTTCGGCGCGCGCGACGCCGACGACGCGGCCGTACGACGCGTGACGCGATGTCGCCGCCTTGGAAGGGGACATCGAGGAGCTGCCGCACGGCTACGACACGATCGTCGGCGAGCGCGGCATCACGCTCTCGGGCGGACAAAAGCAGCGCGTGACCCTGGCGCGCGCGCTCCTCGTCGACCCGACGATCCTGATCCTCGACGACGCGCTCTCGAGCGTCGATACCGAGACCGAGCGACGCATCCTGGAGCGCTTGCGCGGTCTGATGCGCGAGCGCACCAGCATCGTGATCGCGCACCGCATCTCGACGGTCCGCGACGCCGACATCATCATGGTGGTCGACGAGGGACAGGTCGTCGAGATGGGCGACCACACGACCCTGCTCGCCCGCGGCGGGTTCTACGCCGATCTCTTCCAGCGCCAGCGGCTCGCCGAGGAGCTGGAGGCGCTGTGAGCGGCCCCCGCCGATCGAGCTTCCTCAGGCCGGCGCCGCGCACCGTCGCGTCCGCCGCGCCGGTCGAGATGCACCAGGAGGAGGCGCTCGGAAGGGCCTACGACGCGCGGTTGATCCGGCGCCTGTGGGGCTTCATCCAGCCCTACCGTCATCTCTTCTGGCTCTCGGTGCTGTGTCTGCCGATCAGCTCGGGCTTGATGCTGGTGCAGCCCTACCTCCTGAAGCTCGCCATCGACCATCACATCGCGGTCGGTGACGCGCGCGGGCTCACGACCATCGGCGCGATCTACATCGCCGCCATCATCGGCGAATGCGCGTTCTTCTACATCCAATACTGGCTCACCATGCTGATGGCGCAGCGTACGCTCGCCGACCTCCGGGTGCGCGTCTTCGCGCACGTACAGACCCTGCCGATGAGCTACTTCGACCGCAACCCGATCGGCCGCCTGGTCACCCGCCTCACCTCGGACGTCGACGTGCTGAACGAGATGTTCGCCGCCGGCGCCATGACCATCTTCATGGACGTGCTCACCCTGGTGGGCATCGTCGCGATCATGCTGAGCATCAACTGGCGCCTGGCCCTGGTCGCGCTCGCGGTCATGCCGTTCATGATGGTGGCGCTCAACTTCTTTCGCCTGGCGGCGCGACGAACCTATCGCTTGATTCGCGAACGCATCGCGCGGCTGAACGCCTACCTGCAGGAGGCCCTGTCCGGCATGATGATCGTCCAGCTCTTCGCCGGCGAGCAGCGTTGCTACCAGGAGTTCGACGCCCTCAACGACGCCCACCGCGAAGCCAACCACTGGTCGAACATCTATGAGGCGGCGCTGTTCTCGATGGTGGAAGCGATGGCGAGCGTCTCCGCCGCGCTCATGGTGTGGTACGCCGCGGGCGGCATTCGCGCCGGGGCGATCGCCTTCGGGACGCTGGTCGCCTTCATCGAGTACATTCAGCGCTTCTTCATTCCCATCCGCGAGTTCAGCACCAAATATGCGGTGATGCAGTCGGCGATGGCGTCGGCCGAGCGCGTGTTTCAGCTCCTCGATACCGAGCCCACCATCGTGTCGCCGCGCACGCCGCGTTTGCCACAGAGCGCTCCCGGCACGATCGAGTTCGACGGCGTGTGGTTCGCCTACAAGCGCGAGGAGTACGTCTTGCGCGACATTTCCTTCCGCGTCCAGCCGGGCGAGAAGATCGCGATCGTCGGCGCCACCGGCTCGGGCAAGACCAGCGTGATCAAGCTGCTGTCGCGCTTCTACGACGTCAATCGCGGCCACGTACGCGTCGACGGCATCGACGTGCGCGAATGGGACCTGGATCGGCTCCGGCGCCACATCGGGGTGGTGATGCAGGATGTCTTCCTCTTCAGTGGCGACATCGCCAGCAACATCTCGCTCGGACGCCCGGAGATCAGTCCGGCGATCATGGAGGAAGCAGCCGCGCCGTGTGAACGCGTGGTCGTTCATCCGCGCGCTGCCGAGTGGCTTCCAGGAGAAGGTGCGCGAGCGCGGCAGCAACCTGTCGACCGGGCAGCGCCAGCTGCTCGCGTTCGCGCGCGCGCTCGCCTACGATCCGACGATCCTCGTCCTCGACGAAGCCACCTCGAGCGTCGACACCGAGACCGAGATGCTGATCCAGGACGCGCTCTCCACCCTGATGCGCGACCGCACCGCGTTGGTCGTCGCGCACCGCCTCTCGACCATCGAGCATGCCGATCGCATCATCGTGCTGCACCATGGAGAGGTGCGCGAGATCGGGACGCACCAGGAGCTGATCGCCGCGCAGGGCGTCTACTACCGCCTCTATCAGTTGCAGTACGCCCTTCCCGCCGCCGCGCCGCCCGACGGGCGGGTCGCGTCGCGGTCGTGACGAGGCCTCCGCTCGTCGGCGCGCGCCGCTCGGCCCGGATCGGGCGCGCGCTGCTGCTCGCCACGGTCGTGGCGGTCGCCGGCTGCTCGCCCGGCTACGTGCTGCGTGCCGGCTACGAGGAAGCGAAGATCCTGTGGCGTCGGGAACCGTTCGAGCGCGCGCTGGCGCGTGGCAATCTCGACGGCGACGAGCGGCGCAAGATCAACGCGGTGCTCGCGGCCCGTGACTTCGCGCGGGGTCTCGGCTTCAACGTCGGCGGCAGCTACGCGAGCCTCTCCTACGTCGACGGCGACACCACGCTCTTCGTGCTGACGGCGGCGCCGCGCACCGCTCTCAGACCGCACACCTGGTGGTTTCCGATCGTCGGCGAGGTACCCTACAAGGGCTTCTTCGACCGCGCGCGCGCCGAAGCCGAGGTGGCGGCGCTCGAAGCGCAAGGCTACGACACCGCCGTCCGGACGGCCGCGGCGTTCAGCACGCTCGGGTGGTTCGACGACCCGTTGCTCCGCCACTTGCTGCGTCACGACGAGGCCTTTCTCGTCGACCTCGTGCTCCACGAGCTGTACCACAACACGTTCTACGTACCCGGCCACACGGCCTTCAACGAGTCGCTCGCCACCTTCGTCGGCCATCGCGCCGCGATCGCGTTCTTCGCCGCGCGTCCAGGGGAGGAGGCGTCGGCGCGCCGCGCCGAGACGGTCTGGGCGGAGACCCTGCGCTTCGCGGCGTTCGTCCAGGGGCTCGCCGACCGCCTGCGAGCGGTGTACGCCGAGGCAGCCGGACGAGGCCGCCGCACTCGAGGCCCGCGCCGAGGTGTTCGCGGCGGCGCGGGCGGAGTTCACGAGCCCTCGGTTTCGCCGAGGGCGGCTTCCGCGGCTTTCTCGCCGTGCCGCTGAACAACGCCGTCCTGCTGCACTACCTCCTCTACGCCACCGGCCTCGACGCCTTCGAGGCGATCTATCGCGCGGAAGGCGACCTGCGCCGAGCCATCACCGCGATCGAGGGTGCGGCGCGCGGCTCCGAGTCCGAGCCGTTGGCGGCCGTGCGCCGTCTGGTAGGCGGCGCGCCATCGGCCGATCTCGGGGCACTGCCGAAGGAGCCTTCCGACTTTTGACCCTGCTCGGGCGCGATCCCTGAGGCGCCTCGCCGCGCTCGCACCCTTCGCTGCGGGCGCCGTCACCCGGTGCCGCGGCCGATTGCCCGTAGCGCGCGCCGAACCCGACCAGCCCGAGTCCGACGCGCATGTAGTGCCAGCGCACCCAGTGGGCGAGCAGCGCCGTCGTCTCGGGGTCGCTGAGCCCATTCGGCGCCGCGAAGCGCTCGTTGGCGGGCTCGTTGACGAGCACCGTCACGACCCCGACACCGACGGCGGCCGCGGCCGCGAGCCCGAGCCAGACCGCGCGCCCATCTCGCGCGGACCGTCCGGCAAGCCAGGCCGCGATCGCGCTCAAAGCCGCAGCGCCGCCGAGCGGGAACATCAAGCGGCCGATGCCCGGGGCATTGGCGGCGAACCAGACGCGAAACTCCGCCGGTGGCAGCGCCTGCCAGGATGGCACGAGGACGACGCCGATGAACAGCATGGCGCCGGCGAGCAGGCCGAGCACCAGCGCCGAGAGATGGGCGAGCACGCGCGCCATGCTAAGGAGGGCGCCCATGGCGAGCAAGGGCAAGCCCTATCGGACGGTCAGTGTCGACGGCTACGAGGTGCTGATCGGCAAGGGCGATCGCGAGAACGACGTCCTCACCTTCGAGATCGCCGCTCCGGCGGATGTGTGGCTGCACGTTGCGGGTGGGGTCGCGGGCAGCCACGTCGTGATTCGCAATGCCGACGAGAGCGAGGTTCCGCCGGAGGTCGTCGCGCGCGCCGCTGGCCTCGCCGCCTGGCACTCGAAGGCGCGTGGCCGCGCCCTGGTGGAGGTGCATGTGTGTCGCGTCGCCGACGTGAGCAAGCCGCGCGGGTTCGCGCCCGGCAAGGTGCGCTTGGCGCGCTGGAAGCGGCTCCGCGTCCGCGCCGACGAGCCGGCGTGAAGCGGTCGCGCGTGCGCCCGCCCGCGGCGGCGTAGCTTCGTTCCCGTGGCGCGGCGCTGCGCCGCATTGGACTCTCGAGCGCTGCTAGAACGGCAGGTCTGCGAGCGCGCGCAGCGCGACGCGGCGGCCACCTTCCCAGACCACCGCGGTCCCGACGGCGACCAGCGCAAAGGCGAGCGCCACCGCGACCGTCTCGCCGGACGAGAGCGGCATCGTCGCGTAGCGTTGCCAGAAGAGGCGCGACACCGGCCAGATCTCGAGCGCGATCACGACCGCGATGAGCGCGAGACAGCTCACCATGTAGACGATGCCGCCGAAGCCGGTGGCGATCTGCGCCGCGTTCTTGGTGTCGAGGCGCGGATAGGCGGCGCCGAAGGCGAGGCCCAGGCTCACGATCGCGGCGATCACCGGCAGCGAGTGTCGCCATGAAGACGGCAGTGAGCCCGGGGGCGATCCCGAGGTAGCGGTTGGTGACGACGATCAGGCCTTCGCCGAGAACGGCAAGCGGCAGAAACGCCAGCGTGAACTTGCTCCACCACAAGGTGGAGAGCTTGACCGGCGCCGTCCGCAGCACCCACCAGCAATGCCCTTCGAGGCTCACCGTGCGGGAAAGACGAAGCGCACCGCGACGGCAGCGGTCACGAACGCGGCGAGACCGAGATTGCAGAACGCGACCATGTCGCGGAGCATCGCGGCGAGCGGGCTACCGTCGTCGATCGGCAGCACCGAGAAGTTGTAGACGTAGATCACCACCAGCGCGAACAACAGCACGAGCTGCGACCACTGGCTCGCGTCGCGGAAGAAGATCGTCAGATCCTTGACGAAGAGCAGCCCTGGCGTGCGCGGCAGCAACGCCGCGATGCGCTCGAGCCCGGCGGTGATGATGCGCGTACGTTGCGGGCCCGTTCGCCCCTCCTGGGCGCGCGACCACGCGGTGAGAAAGAGCCGCTCCACGATGCCCGCGCTCGCGAGGTAGAGCACCGCCGCGGTGCTCGCCAGCATGCCGAGGTAGAAGGCCGGCTCGCCGGCGCGGGCGCCGAGAAGCGGGATCAGGACCTCCGCCGCCCAGGTGGTCGGAAGGAGCGGCGACGCCGGGGTCTCGAAGGCGGCGAGGAACGCCGCGAAGCCCGCGAACACCGATGGGTTCGCGAGTTGCTCGGGTCGGAGGAAGCGGGCGGTCACCCACGCGCCGGCGACGAGCGTGATGGTCACGACCAGCAGCGCGTCGCGCGCCCGCCGTGCCGGAAACACGAGCACCAGACCGGTGGCGATGAGCACGCCGATCGCCGCCGGGATCACCAGGAAGGGCACCAGGGTGGCGACCGTGGCGACGTAGAAGAGCGGCCCGGCCTCGTACACCACGCCGTACGCCAGGAACGCCGGAACGCCGACGAGCAGCACCATCCACGACGACGCCACCAGCGTCTCGACGAAGCGCGCCTGGTGGAGGCGCCGGTGCGTCACCGGCGCGGCGAGCAGCACCCGCACGTCGGCGGCGAGGTAGAACGTCGTGAGCGCGGTCACCACGTTGCTGATCAGCAGCAGGCGCGAAGAAGCCGACGAACAGCATGACGAGCAGGCGCTGGGTGAGGAGCGGCCCGAGCGCGGTGACGTCCTGGAAGTAGGCGAGCGTGTGGCGGAACAAGAGGAACGCGCCGGTCCAGAAGAGCGCCGTCACCGCCACCAGCAGCACCGCCTTGAGGGGATTGCGGCGCAGCGCGTTCCGCGCCGCGAGCAGGCGCGGCGAGAGCAGGAGCGGAAGCGACGGCTGGCCGCTCATTCCTCGCGACCCGTCGTGCCGGTCAAATGCAGGAAGACTGCCTCGAGCGAAGAGTCGAACGAATGCAGCTCCGGGCGTTCGGAGGCGCGGTCGCGGAGCTCTTGCAGGCTGCCGACCGCGACCAGCCGGCCATGATCGAGGATGCCGATGCGGTCGCAGAGCTCCTCGGCGACGCCGAGGCTGTGGGTGGAGAGGAAGATCGTGACGCCGGTGGCGGCGAGCGCGATCAGGAGCCGGCGCAGCGCCAGCGCGCCCTGCGGGTCCATGCCGACCATCGGCTCGTCGAGCACCAGGATCTGCGGGCGGTGGACCAACGCGGCCGCCAGCATGAGGCGTTGCTTCATGCCGTGCGAGTAGGTCTCGACCAGCTCCTCGGCGCGCTCGACCAGGCCGAACTCCTCGAGAAGGTCGGCGCTGCGGCTTTCGAGCTCGTCCGCCTCGACGCCGTACAAGCCGCCGACGAAACGCAGGAACTCGAGGGCCGTCAGCTTGTCGTAGAGCGCAGGCTGGTCGGGGACGTAGCCGGTGATCGCCTTGGCCGCTTCGGGCTCGCGCAGGATGTCGTGCCCGCCGAGGAGGACGGTGCCCGCGCTCGGCTCGAGCAGCCCCATCATCATGCGGATGGTCGTCGTCTTGCCGGCACCGTTGGGCCCGAGAAACCCGAACACCTCGCCGGCCTCGACCTCGAGATCGAGGTCGTCGACCGCGACCATGGTTCCGTACGTCTTACGCAGCGCGACGCAGCGGATCATCACTCGGCCTCCTCCAATGCGAACGCCAGCTTCCCGATCATGCCGGCGAGCGCGGCGTAGTGCTCGGCGTCACCCTCGACGAGCTTCACGTGGGTCGCGTCCGCGGGCAGCTGACCGAAGACCGCGTCGGCGCTCACCCAGCGACCGAGCCAGACCTCTGTCCATGCGTGATAGTAGAAACCGTCGTCGGCGTATACCGCTCCGGCGACGACCCGTGCGGGAATGCCCGCGGCGCGTGCCAGCGCCGTCAGCAGGACGGCGTGCTCGTTGCAGTCGCCGCGGCGCGCCGCCAGCACCTCGCGCGCGCTCGGGACGGTGACGCTCGGCGCTTTCTCGAGGTTCGCCTCGACCCACTCGACCAGCCGACGAGTCGCGACCACGGCGTCGGTGGAGTCGCCGACGACCCGACGGGCGGTGGCGATGATGGTGGCGTCGTCGGACTCGATGAGGGGCGAGGGGGCGAGGTGCGCGCGCGCGTCGTCGGGAGCGACGAGCGGCAATGGGACGGTCACCGGCAACTCTTCACGGACGATGCGGAGCAGCTCTGCCGCCAGGCGCTGGCGGGGAGGGTCGTTCGGGATGGTCGCCGTCCCCGCGCCGCTCACCCGTAGCTGCAGGCGAGCGGTGGCGCGCGGGTCGTCGATGCGTCCGTCGAGCGGGATGCGGCTCGCGACCGTCAGATCGACGGGGGCGCGCTCCGAGGAGGCGGCGACGGCGCGTTCGGCGGACTCGCGCTCGAGCGTGAAGCCGAGCGCGGCTTCTTCGCGGACCACCGTGCCGTCGTCCGCGAGCCAGGCGCGCGCTTGCACGCCGCGATGGTCCTCGGCGAGCCGCACGGTATCGACCGGTCCGTCGGGGCCGGTCATCCGCTCCGCGCCCTCGATGGTGATGGTCATCGGCTCGTGGCGGAGCGTGAGCGGGCTGAAGACCGGCACGGTGTAGCGCGTGCCGGGCGTGCGAGCGCCCGCCAGCACCCGCGGGCGCAACGTGCTCGGCAAGAAGATCGGCTCGCTGAGCGGTACGTGCATCTCGGCGCTCTGGCCCCGCGGGCCGTAGGTGGCGCTGAGCTGGCCGTCCTTCACCGTCGCGGTCACCGTGAAGACGGTTGCCGGCGAGATCAACGTGAACCGCACGTGCCGCAACGCGAACTCCTTGTCGGTCTCGGCCACCATCGACGTCCCGAGCTTCTGTGGCACGCCGAGCATCGCCAGCGCGATCACCGAGTCCTCGTAGAAACGGTAGCCGTCGGCGAGGTGCGCGCTCACGCGATGGGCGTGTCCCACCTTGGTGCCGTGATGGTAGATCCCGAACCACTCGTCGCGCTCACCACTCGCGGCGGCAGGGAGGGGCTCTCCGGGGGGCGCCGGCGGCGTCCCCTGCTTGTGGAGGAGGAGGGCCACCATGACCGCCCAGACGGCGACGATGGTGAAGGTGAATGTACGCCTCATCGATCGACGATCCGGCCGCGCGGCCGGTTCCATCGACGGCGGGCGGGCTTCCGCATCTGTGTACTGAAAGTCGGGCTGCGATTCAATTCATCCCCAGCCGTGATACAAGGGCCGCATGACGAGCGAGCACACGGCCGCTGAGTTTCCTGCGACTCATTGTGCGGTCTGCGATCGCGAGGTCCTGTGCTACCTCGACCTCGACGAAGCCGAGCAGGAGCTCGCGCGCTGCCTCGAGTGCTCGACGCCCGCGGCCGAGGTGCGCTGGCTCGACCTCCACGAGCTCGAGACGATCGGCTACGGCTTCGTCCTCCCGCCGGGCGGCTGCGGGCGTCCGGACTGCGGCCAGGGTCAGTGCGGCCGCGCTGCGCCGGACGACGCGACGTAGGCGCCGGCGCTGCAGGCGCCGCGCGGCTCACGCGCGCGGCGGCAAACCCAGCTGACGCAGGGCCTCGTACAGCACGATCGACACCGCGTTGGCGAGGTTCAGGCTGCGCACGTGCGGACTGGCGATCGGGATGCGGTACACGTGCGGCGCGAGCTCCGTGCGGATCGCCTCGGGTAGCCCGCGGGTTTCGCCGCCGAAGACCAGCGCGTCCTCGGGAGTGAAGTGGATCTCGGTGTATGGTCGCTCGGCGCGTGCCGAGAACGCCGAGCCGCCGTCCCGGTACCGCGGCGGTGAACCCGCGCCAGTCGTCGTGACGCTCGAGTCGCACGTGCGGCCAGTAGTCGAGCCCGGCGCGACGCAGATGCTTGTCGTCGATCGACGAAGCCGAGGCGGCCGACGAGATGGAGCGGGGTCTCGGTGGCGGCGCACAGGCGCGCGATCGACCCGGTGTTGGGGGGGATCTCCGGCTCCACCAGCACGATGCGCATGATGACGAGAGTGCGGGTGTGGCAGCGAGGGCGGCGACCTAGTGGGTCGAGGCGGCGATCGCGAAGCGCCGGCCGCCAGCAGCCAGTACGAAGCGACCATCCCGCTCGTCGATCGCGGGCGCGAGCTGGTAGTAGGCGGGACGGAGGAAGCGGGCGCGGTAGCGGCCGTCCTTCACGCGCGTATAGAGGACGTTGCCGGCGCCGACGCTGAGCGTCGCCGGATCGAGCGCCTCCTCGGAGTCGTCGTTGAGGTGCAGGCGAAAGCCGCCGCTCGCGTCACCCTCGACGCGGGTGACGACCCACGGTGTGTCTTCGATCTCGACGAAGGCGCGCTCGTCGGCCATCGCGATCTGCCAGCGGCCGTCCTCGGTTTGGCGAAGACAGCGGCTGAAGAGCTTCGCGATGCGCGAGTTGTTGATCGGCTCGTCGTCGTTGTACCAGCGCCCATCGTGTCGGAAGCTGATCCGGCCCGATGAGATCGCCCAGAAGCCGGCTTGCGCCATGGACGTATCTAAGCGCTGCCGCCACCAAGCCGCAAGTACGCGCGCCGGCCGCGTCGCTTACCTGGCAGGGCCACCGGGCTTCGGCTATGCTCGCCCGCCGTGTATCCGCACCTCTTCTCGATCGGACCGTTTCCCATCCACAGTTTCGGGGTCATGTTGGCGATCGGGTTCCTCACCGCTGGTCACCTCCTCGGCCGCGAGCTCGACCGCAAGGGAATGGATCCGGAGCTCGCCTCCTCGATGGTGCTGTGGGCAGCGGTCGGCGGCATCGCCGGATCGCGTATCTTGTCGGTGACCGAGGATTGGGCCGGATTTCTTGCCCATCCGTTCTCCTACATCTTCACCGGCGCCGGGTTCGTCTTCTACGGCGGGCTGATCGGCGGGTTCATCACCGTCTCGATCTTCATCTGGCGACAGGGGCTGCCCTGGCTGCAGGTCGCGGACTCGATCGCCCCCGGTATCGCCGTCGGGCAGTCGATCGGGCGCATCGGCTGCCTGCTCGCGGGCGACGGCGACTGGGGCACGCCGAGCACGCTGCCGTGGGCGATGCGCTACCCGAACGCGATCGTGAACTGGGACGAATGGGTACGCGCCAATGGTCTCCCCGCCGACGTGCGCGTCCACCCGGCACCCATCTACGAGACGCTCGCGTACGGCGCGGTGTTCGCGGTGTTGTGGTCGATGCGACGCGGCCGCCACCCCGACGGCTTCATCATCTGGTGGTATCTGCTGCTGAGTGGCGCCGTCCGCTTCCTGGTCGAGTTCGTGCGCATCAATCCGAAGATCGCCCTCGGGCTCACGGAGGCGCAATGGATCAGCATCGCGCTGATCGTGATCGCGAGCGTGCTGATCTGGCGGTCGTCGCGTCCGCTCGCCGTCGGGTCGCCGGCGCGCGCGCAGGCGGGACCCTCCGGGACATGAGCTGGCGGGTGCTGGCAGCCCGTACGACACCGCGGGTCGTCGGGGCGCTGCTGCTCGGGATGCTCGCGGTCGGCTGTCAGCGCAGCGGGGCGCTCGTCGGCACGCAGGCACCGGAGTTCTCCTTGAGCGACCTTTCGGGTCGCGCCGTACGGCTCGCGAACCTGCGAGGTCGGGTCGTCTTTCTGAACGTCTGGGCGACGTGGTGTGAGCCGTGCCGGCAGGAGATGCCGGCGATGCAGAATCTCTACGACCGTCTGCGCGGTCCCGACTTCGAGATGCTCGCCGTCAGCTCCGATCAAGATGGGCGGGAGGGGGTCGAGCGTTTCGCCAAGGAGCTCGGGCTCACGTTTCCGGTCCTCCCCGATCCCGACCTCGAGATCGCGCGCCGCTACCGGGTGACGGGCTATCCCGAGACCTTCGTCATCGATCGCAACGGCCGCATCGTCGCGCATGCGATCGGACCGCGCGAGTGGGACGGACCCGCGAGCCTCGAGGCGTTTCGTACGCTGCTCGAACGCGGCGAGTGGCGCGACTTCTAGCCGGAACCCCGCTGCCGTCGGCGGGGTCCCGTTCGCGCCGGCTAGCCCCGGCGGCGCGGCGGGCGCTCGGTCGCGATCCGCGTGCGGCGGGGCGGTCCTTGAGCGACGCGAGGGCACGGCGCGCCTTGGCGAGATCCGAGACGCGCACGAACACGGTGGCGCGCCGGTTGCGTCCGCTGCCGCGGCTCGATCCGTAGAGGTAGTCGATGTTGACGTGTGCACGGCCGAGACGGTCGGCCAGACGCTCGATCGCCCCAGGCTGGTCGGCGAGGTCGATCGCCAGGACCTCGGATGCGATCACCAGCGCGCCGCTCTCGCCGAGGCAGTGCAGGGCGGCGGTCGGATCGGAGACCACCATGCGGACCACGGCGTGATCGACCAGGTTCGCGACCGTGATCGCCTCGATGTTGATGCCGTGCGCGGCGAGGTCACGGCAGGCGGCGGCGAGCGCCCCGGGCTTGTTGTCGAGGAAGAGGGAAAGCTGCTGCTCCACCTGCATACCCATCGTCCACCCTCCGAGCGGCTTCCCCTCTCATCTAACGGCGGCAGCTCGTATTTTCAAGGTAAATCCGTCATGGACGCGGTTCGCGCCGTGAGCCGAGCGCGAATTGACAGCACGCCGGGGAAGGGTATCCTACGCCTCTCGAGTTGAAAATGATTCTCAGTTTCAATTGTAGAGGCGTCCGGTACCTGCTGCTGGTGCTGCTCACGCTCGCCGCCACGCTCCCCGGCTGCGCACGCCCGGACGGCACGCGGCAAGCCGAGACACGCGGCCGGGTGAGCGAGGTGATCGGTGCGCTCAAGCTGCTGCGGCAGGAGTATGTGAACGCCGTCGCTCCCGCGGGCGCGACCGTCATCGACGCCACCGAATACGCCGAGACCGAGCTTTTCGCCGAGCAAGCGGAGGTGAAGTTCGCGGCACTGGCCAAGGCGGGTGAAGCAGGCGACGCCGAGCGCGCACGCAGGATCGGTGAAGCGTTGACGAAGATCCGTGCCGGGATCGCGGCCAAGGCGCCGCACGCCGACGTGATCGCGAGCGCGACCAACGCGCTGGTGCTGGTCGAGGAGTTGCTCGCCGGTGCGCTCCCGGACGAGATCCGCGGTGCGGTGCTCGCCACCACCCGCGCCGATCAGGCGATCGCCGCCGAGGAGATCGTCGGCGACTACCGCGTCGGCGTCGCCTCCGGGCCAGCGCGCGCGATCTTCCGGCGTGAAGCGGGATCGCTCGTGCCGGCGCCCGCGGCGCCCGCCGGCGCGGTCTACGTCGCGGCGCTCATACGCGAGCGGCGGACCAAGCGTTTCCTTCCGGCGGCGGCGGTGACACTCGCCATCGAGAGTGCGAGTGGACGAAGCGAGACCCCCCTCAGCGAGCTCTGGGGCGACTTCCATCAATACGGCGCCAACGTGGTCCTGCCGAGCGACGGTCCCGTCACGCTCAGCGTGCGGGCGGCGCCGCCCGCGTACGACCGGCACAGCGACATGTTGAGCCGGTTCGTGACGCCGGTGAGCGCCACGCTGAAGGGGCAGGTGCGGGACGGAACGCTCACCTTCGACGCCCGGCCCGTGCAGCCCACCGACGCCGACTACGCGGTCGGCGACGACGTCCTGCAAGCGCTCACCGAGGCTGGGACGATGCGCGACGCGGGCGCGTACCGCGTCGGCGTGATCGTCGAGGGACCGGAGCCGATCTGGCAGTGGAAGGACGGAGCGCCGGTGCTGCAACCCGTGGCGGCCGGCGCCACCAATCACGTGGAGGTCGTGCTCCTCGATCGCGAGACCGGCCAGTTGGTTCCCAACGGGCACGTGATGCTCACCTTTCTCGCCGGCGGTCGTGCGGTCGGCAACGCGATGCTCCATCCGCTGCTCTCCATCTTCTCGCACTACGGCGAGACCCTGACACTTCCCGCCGGGGCCACGACCGTGCGCGTTCACATCGATCCTCCGGCGCTGGGCGCGCTCGACCGGCAGCGCCTCGCCGAGCCCGTCGAGATCGAGTTGCCGTTGCCCGCCCGGCGAGGAGGCGCCGCTTGATGCGTAGACCTCACCACCTCGCTGATCGCGCTCGTTTTCGTCGTGCTCGCGTTCCCCGGGCACGCCGGCGCGAGCGCTCCCGACTTCGCCGCGCTCATCCGCGACGCCATCCAGAGCTACCCCGCGGACTCGGCGCGCCTCGCCGTCGGCGACGGCTTCCTGCAGTTCGAGAACTCCACCCTGCACGGCGAGATCGCGGCGCGGGATCCCGCGCTCTACCGCGACATCGAGCTGCGCTGGCTCACGCTCGCCGCGGCGATGAAGAGCGGCGCGCCGGCAGCCGAGGTGCGCCAGAAAGGGGCGGAGCTCGCCGCTCTGCTGGCCACCGCCGCGGGCACACGCGCCGACGCCAGCCCCTCGAGCCTGTTCGTCGATTCGTTGCTCATCATCGTCCGCGAAGGCTTCGAGGCCATCCTCATCGTCACCGCGCTCGCCGCCTATCTCGTCAAGGTCGGGCAGCCGGAGAAGCGCGGACTCCTGTACGCGGGCGCCGGGACCGCCATCGCTCGTGAGCCTGGCGCTCGGAGTGCTCGCGGAGCGCGTGCTCCCGGTGAGCGGTCAGGCGCGCGAGGCCCTCGAAGGTGTGACGATGCTGATCGCGGTGGTCGTTTCTTTTCGCCGCTTCCTACTGGCTGATCTCGAAGTCCGAGGCGCGCCGCTGGCAAGCGTTCGTGCGGACGCGCCTCGAAGGCGCGCTCGGCTCGGGGAGCGGCCGCGCGCTCTATCTCGTCGCCTTCCTGGTGGTGTTCCGCGAGGGCTTCGAGACCGTGCTCTTCTACCAGGCGCTCGCCGGCCGAGCCGGCGGCGTCGCGCTCGGACTCTCGGCGGTAGGCTTCGGGTTCGGGCTCGGCGTCGTTCTCCTGGCCGGCATCGCGCTCGGCGCTGTTCCGCTACGGCGTTCGGATTCCGATCCGGCCGTTCTTCGCGGTGACGGGGGTGCTGCTCTACCTGCTCGCCTTCAAGTTCGCGGGCGCCGGCGTGCGCGAGCTGCAGGAGGCGAACCTGATCTCCGCCACCCCGGTCGCGATCCCCGATATGGCGTTGCTGCGCGATTGGCTGGCGGTCTACCCCTTCGTCGAGTCGCTCGTCGCACAGGGTGTCCTGCTTTTCGCGCTCGTGGCCGGTGGGATCTACACGATGCTCGCGGGCGACGCTCCGGCGCTCGGTCAAACGGAGGCGCGCTCCTGACGCGTCCGCGTGCTGCGGCCGTCGCGCTGATAGGAGCGGCGGCTGGGATCATCTGGCTCACGACGCCGCTCCTCACCTCGACCGGACCTCGCGAGGATCTACCGCCAGCGTACGTCGGCCGAGCGAATCCGCGCGCCGGCGATCCGGCGGCTGCGGCCGTCGGCGCCGTCCTTTTCCAGGCCAATTGCGCGAGCTGCCACGGCACGCAGGCGGACGGCCACGGCGCTGCGGCAATCGGACTCGTTCCGCCGCCCGCGAATCTGGAGACCGGGGACGTGGTCCCGCGACACTCCGACGCCTACCTCTACTACCGCATCAGCGAGGGAAAGCCGGGGACGGCGATGCCTTCCTTCCACGGCGCGCTCGCCGAGCCCGAGCGGTGGGCGCTGGTGGCATACTTGCGCTCGCTGCACGACGGCCGACGCTGAATGAGCGCGCGCCGTTCGTCCACCTCCGGCACCCGGAACCAACCCCCTGGGGCTCGAGCCACGGCGGTGACAACGTCGGTTTGCTGGTGGAGGGCCGTCTTGTATAATCCCACGACCTTTCAGTTGACACGGAGTACATGATGCCTCGTCCGCGACGTAGTTTGACCGGTGTTCTCGGGCTCTTCGCCATTCTGGCGTTGCTCTTCTCGGGCGGACGCGCCGTGCCCAAGGTCGATGCCGTCGCCAAGGACGCCGCCTACGAAAATCTCCAAGTCTTCACCAACATCCTCGCGATCGTCCAGAAGAACTACGTCGACGACGTCTCCACCAAGCAGCTCGTCGAGGGCGCGATCAACGGCATGCTCACCTCGCTCGACCCGCACAGCGCCTACCTGACGCCCGATCTCTACAAGGAGCTGCAGGTCGACACCAAGGGCAGCTTCGGCGGCCTCGGCATCGAGATCACGTACCGCAACGGCGTGCTCACCGTCGTGTCGCCGATCGAGGACACGCCGGCGTACCGCGCCGGGCATCAAGGCGGGCGACATGATCATCAAGATCGACGGCGAGTTCACCAAGGACATGACGCTGGTCGAGGCGGTGAAGAAGATGCGCGGCCCGAAGGGCACGCAAGGTCATGCTCTCGATCAAGCGCGAAGGCGTGAGCGAGCTCTTCGACGTCTCGCTCATCGCGCGAGATCATCAAGATCCAGAGCGTCAAGTCGAAGATGCTCGAGAAGGGCTACGGCTACCTGCGCGTCACGCAGTTCCAGGAGCGCACCGACGACGACGTCGAGCGCGCGCTCGAGGGCTCGGACGCGTGACGGCAGCGCTGCGAGGGCTCGTCCTCGACCTGCGCAACGATCCGGGCGGGCTCCTCACGCAGGCGGTGAAGGTCTCCGACCTCTTCCTCGACTCCGGCCTGATCGTCTACACCGACGGCCGGCTCGAGAACCAGAAGCAGAAGTACTTCGCGCACAAGCCCGGCAGCTACGTCGACTTCCCGATGGTGGTGCTGGTGAACGGCGGCACCGCGAGCGCGTCGGAGATCGTCGCCGGGCGCGCTGCAGGACCACAAGCGCGCCCTCATGCTCGGCACGCAGACCTTCGGCAAGGGCTCGGTGCAGACCATCCTGCCGCTCGACGACAGCTCGGCGCTGCGCCTCACGACCGCGCGCTACTACACGCCGAGCGGCCGCTCGATCCAGGCGACCGGCATCGTGCCCGACATCATCATGGAGAACGTGCTGATGACGCGCGCGTCAGGCGGCGAGCGTCGTGGCGCGACGCCGCTGCGCGAGGAGAATCTTCCGCGGCATTTCGAGCAGCGCGAGCAGTCACCACGGACCGAGCCGGAGGAGCCCGAGCTCGAGCCCGCTGAGGAGATCCCCCCGGACGAGGGCGAGAGCTTGATCAAGGAAGGCGAGCTCGGGAAGGATCCCCAGCTCGACCACGCGCTCGAGCTGCTGAAGAGCTGGAAGGTCTTCAAGACGCTGGTCGCCAAGCGCGACTAGCGGGCCGTCTCTGAACGTCCGCCGGCTCGGTACGGCGGAGACGCACGGAAGCGCCGCGGGCCCTTGGGGGGCCGGGTGGATGGTGAGGTGGAGGGAAGATGGCGCGAGCGCGAAAGCGTCGGGTTCGCCGGCAGGTGAAGAAGACGGCGCGGGTGTTCGGTCTCGCGCTCGTCCTCGTCGGCGCGGCAGCGGCAGTCACGTTGGTGCTCCGGCCACGCTCGCTCCCTGCGCCGCCGCTCACGCCGCCGCGCTTCGTGCCGCCGCCGCGAGCGTACGCACCGGCGGTCGGGAAGGTGAAGCGCGACCGAGCGGGCGGCGCGCCCGCCGCACCGGTCCGCATCGCGATCGTCATCGACGATCTCGGCGACAGCCTCGAATCGGCGCGCTCCGTTCTCGCCCTCGAGCCGGCGGTGACCGTCGCGGTGATTCCGTTCAGGCCCGCGTCGACGGCCGTCGCCGCGCGCGGCGGTCGAGCGCGGACGTGAAGTGATCCTGCACCTCCCGCTCGAGCCCGAGCGCGAGGATGGCATGAACGGCGGCACGGGCTTTCTACGGGCCGGCATGCCGGCCGTGCATCTCGAGCGCCAGCTCGACGCCGATCTCGCGGCCGTGCCGTACATCGTCGGCGTGAACGGGCACATGGGCTCGCGCTTCACCCGCGATCCTCTCGCCATGGAGAGGCTGCTCGGCGCACTGCGTACCCGCGGTCTCTTCTTTCTCGACAGCCGCACCAGTCCCGATTCGGTGGCGGCGGAGACCGCCGCGCGGCTGCGAGTGCCGTTCGCGCAGCGCGCGATCTTCCTCGATCACGATCCGAGCCCGAAGGCGGTCGAGCGTGCGCTCGCCGATTTGACCCGGACGGCGCGGCGCAGCGGGGAGGCGATTGCGATCGGCCATCCACACGCCGCGACGATCGGCGCGCTCGACTCGTGGCTACGCGGAGCCGCCCGCCAAGGCATCGCGATCGTGCCGGCGTCGGCCCTCGTGCGGTAGACGCCCGCGACCGGCATTGTTAGGGTCGGCGTCATGACGCTCGCGCGCCCCCGGCTCGCCCCGGCGCCGCTCACGGTGACGCAGCTCACCGCGCTCCTGCGCGAAGCGCTCGATCGCGAAGTGGGCCGCGTGCTGGTAGCCGGCGAGATCTCCAACCTGCGTGCCGCCAGCTCGGGACATGTCTATTTCACGCTCAAGGACGACGGCAGCCAGATTCGCTGCGTGATGTTCAAGACCGCCGCCGATCTCCTGGTCTTCACGCCCGCCGACGGCCAGGACGTGATCGTGCGCGGCAAGGTGAGTCTGTATCCGGCGCGCGGCGACCTCCAGCTCTACGTCGATCGGCTCGAGCCTCAGGGACGGGGTGCGCTGCAGCTCGCGTTCGAGCAGCTCAAGGAGCGGCTCGCCGCCGAAGGTCTCTTCGACGAGGCACGCAAGCGCCCGCTGCCGTTCTTTCCGCGTCACATCGGGGTCGTGACCGCGCTCGGCGGCGCCGCGCTCCGTGACATCATGGTCATCCTGAAGGCGCGTTGCGCGGGGTTGCACGTCGTCATCAGACCGGCGCTGGTCCAGGGGCCGACCGCCGGCGCCGATCTCGCGAACGCCATCGCCGAGCTGAACGCGCATCCCGAGCTCGAAGTGCTGATCGTCGGTCGCGGCGGGGGATCGCTCGAGGACCTGTGGCCGTTCAACGAGGAGCGACTGGCGCGCGCGATTGCCGCGTCGCGCCTCCCGGTCATCTCCGCCGTCGGGCACGAGGTGGATTTCACGATCGCCGACCTGGTGGCCGACCGTCGCGCGCCGACGCCGACCGCGGCCGCCGAGATGGTGGTGCCGCGCGCCGTGGATCTCGCCGCGCGCCTCGAGCGAGCGGCGCTCGCGCTGCGCGCGGCGATGACGCGACGCTCGGCCAGCGAGGGTCGGCGCGCTTCGGGGCTCGCGGCGCGCTTGCGCGACCCGCGCCGACGCATCGTCGAGCTGCGCGCGGACGCGTGCACGCTCGGTACGCGCCTGAACGCGGCGATGCGCCGCCGATGCGAGGCGGCGACCGCACTGCTGGCGGCGCACGACCATCGGCTCGGGCTGCAGCATCCCGCCGCCCGCCTGGCGTCGGTGGCGCGCGCGGCGGCCGCCGGCCGCCACCGTCTCGATCTCGCGATCGGGCATGTGCTCGCCGACGCGCGCGATCGCATCGGGCTCGCCGCTGGCGCGCTCGACAATTTGAGCCCGCTCGCCGTCCTGCAGCGTGGGTACAGTCTCACCCGGCGCGTGCCCGAAGGCACGATCGTGCGCGACGGGACCTCGCTCACGCCCGGCGACCGTGTCGAGATCACCTTCGCGGTCGGGCGTGCACGCGCACGCATCGAAGGTCGGTCGCGCAAGCGGCGCTCGTGAGGTCGGCCGCGCGCGCACGTCGCGTCGCTGCCGCGGGGATTGCGTTCACGCTCGGCGTCGCGGCCCTCGGCGATGGCGGCGCGAGTGATGGGGACGCCCTCCGAGCGACGATGTCGCCGGCCGAGGTCGAACCCGGCGCGATTGCCGTCGTCCGTGTCGACGATCCGGGCCTGTCTCCCGCGCGCGTCGTCGGGCACTTTCGCGGCGCGCGCCTCGCGTTCTTCAAAGGTGCGGACGGACGGCCGCGCGCCCTCGTCGGCGTCGACCTCGCGACCCCACCGGGCGCCCATCGGCTGACCGTCGAGCACACCGGCCTCCCGGCGTCGCCGCCGGCGACCATTCTTCTCACGGTGCGCGCCAAGCAATTCCCGCGCGAGGACCTGACGGTCGACCGCCGCTACGTCGAGCCCGACGCGCGCACGCTCGAGCGCATCCGTCGCGAGCGCGAACGCCTCGACGCCGTGCTGGCCGCGGGTATCGCCCGAGCGACTCCAGCGTGGGGCGTTCGAGATACCAGTCCGCCGGCCCGCTCGGCTCACCCTTCGGGCTGCGGCGCTTCTTCAATGGACAGGAACGCAGCCCGCACACCGGACAAGACGTGCGGGTGCCCGAAGGAACGCCGGTAGCGGCGGCGGGGCGCGGGCGGGTGGTGCTCGCCGCGCCGCTCTTCTTCAGCGGCAACACCCTGGTCCTCGATCACGGTCTCGGTCTCTTCACGCTCTATTTTCATCTCCAGACGTTTCGAGTAAGTGAGGGCACGGTCGTAGAGCGCGGCGCCGTCCTGGGCAGCTCGGGAAAGACCGGCCGGGTGACCGGCGCGCATCTGCACTGGGCCGCACGCGTGAACGGTGCGCGGGTAGACCCGATGCTCCTCACGCACGGTCCAGTCGCCGAGGAAAGCGATGGCACAGAAAGTCGAGAGTGAACGGGTTCGCTTCGAGGATGCGTTGCAGGATCTCGAAGCCACGGTGCAGCGTCTCGAGTCGGGCGAGCTGTCGCTCGAGGACTCGTTGGCGGCGTTCGAGCGTGGCGTGGGGTTGGTGCGGCTGCTCAACGACAAGCTCGCCGAGGTGGAGCAGCGCGTCGAGGTGCTGATGCGCGACGCCGACGGCAAGCTGAGGACGCGGCCGCTCGACACGGAGCAGGAGTGAACCTCGAAGCCTACCTCGCCGAGCGCCGGGCGATGGTCGAGGCCGGGCTCGAGCGCGCACTCCGCCCCGACGAAGGTACCCCGCCGCGGCTCGCCGAGGCGATGCGCTACGCCGTCTTCTCGGGAGGGAAGCGGGTGCGGCCGATCCTGGCACTGATGGCGTGCGAGGCCGTGCCGGCGGCGGTGCAGCGGGCGTTGCCGTTCGCGTGCGCGATCGAGCTCGTGCACGCCTACTCGCTCGTGCACGACGACCTGCCGGCGATGGACGACGACGACCTGCGACGCGGGCGCCCGACCGTCCACGTCGTCTACGGCGAGGCCCTCGCGATCCTCGCCGGCGACGCGTTGCTCACCGAGGCTTTCCGGATCGCAACCGATGGCGCGGTCGCGGCCGGGGTCGAGCCCGCGCACGCGCTGGCGATCGTGAACGTGATCGCCGCCGCCGCGGGTGCCGCGGGCATGGTGGGCGGCCAGGTGGCGGACCTCGAGGCCGAAGGCGTCGCGCCCGACCTCGCGCTCGTCGAGTCCATTCATCGCCGCAAGACCGCCGCGCTCATCGCCGCGGCGGTCGCGGCCGGGGCCGCCGCGGGGAACGCGTCAGCGGAGCGCCGCGCCGCGCTCGGCGCCTACGGTCAGGCCCTCGGCCTGGCGTTCCAGGTGGCCGATGACGTCCTCGACGCCGCCGCCTCGACGACGCTCACCGGCAAGCGCGAGGGCCGTGACGGCGAGCGCGGCAAGGCGACGTATCCGGCAGTGCTCGGGCTCGACGGTGCGCGACAGACGGCGCGCGCGCTCCTCGAGCGTTGTCACGCCGCGCTCGAGCCGTTCGACGAAGCCGCCGACCCTCTGCGGGCGCTGGCGACGTTCGTGGTCGAGCGCGCCGGCTAGCCTCAGCCCGCATGACACGGCAGCCCCGCACGCCGGGCGGCAAGGAGCGCATCGACACGCTCCTGGTTGCCCGCGGCCTCGCCGAGACGCGCGAGCGCGCGCAGAGACTCGTGCTCGCGGGACTGGTGTTCGCCGGTGCCACGCGCATCGACAAGCCGGGCACGCGTGTGGCGGCCGACGCGGCGCTGGTGGTCCGCGGCGCCGACCATCCTTTCGTCAGCCGGGGCGGCGTGAAGCTCGCCGCCGCCCTCGACGCGTTCGCGCTCGACGTGCGAGGCGCGGTCGCGCTCGACGTCGGGGCCTCGACCGGCGGCTTCACCGATTGTCTCCTGCAGCGCGGGGCGCGGCGCGTCTACGCGATCGACGTCGGCTATGGCCAGCTCGCCTGGAAGCTGCGTGAGGATTCGCGCGTCGTCGTCCTCGAGCGCACCAACGTCCGCGACCTGACGCCGGCGGCGTTCTCCGAGCCGCTCGACCTCGCCACCATCGACGCCGCGTTCATCTCGCTGAGACTGGTGCTTCCGGTTGTGGTCTCGTTGCTCGCTCCGGGAGCTGGCATCGTTGCGCTGGCGAAGCCGCAATTCGAGGTGGGGAAGGGTCGGGTCGGCAAGGGCGGAGTGGTCCGCGATCCCGCGCTGCACGCCGAGGTGGTGGCGGGCCTCCAGGAGTATGCGACCGACCTCGGGCTCGCGGTGCAGGGCGTGATCGAGTCGCCGATCCTCGGCCCGGCCGGCAATCGGGAGTTCTTCCTCGGGCTGCGCTTCCCGGGCGGGTGACCGATGTCCCGCTCCGCGCGACCTCGCGCGATCAGTCGGCGGCGTGCGGATCGCTGCGCGCGATCAGATCGCCGATCACGTGGCAGGCTTCGCCGTCTTCGTGGGCGAGCCGTGCGCACAACGCGGCGCTCTCGGCGTCGACGTCCCAGTAGTGCGTCAATTCGAGATAGCGTTGGCTGAGGGCGCGCAGATCGGCGAGGTCGAACGTGAGCCGCTCCCAGTAGTTTCGTCCTTCACGCGGCACGCCGACTCCGTCGGTGCCGACGTTGTGGCCGAGACCGCTCACGCGCTCGCGGAGAAGCGCGGCGTGACGATCCTGGCGATCGGCCAAGCCGAGGAGCGGGGCGGCGAGATTGGGATAGGGCACTCGTTCCGCATGCAGGCGTAGCTGGCGCGCCAGGCGCAGCTCCTCGAGGTAGGCCGCCGTCAGATCGCCTGCCAGACGACGCGCGGGCCCGCCGACGACGTCGCGCACTCGCGCCCAGAGTCCCATGCGGCGCCCTCGTTACCGGCGGGCTTGTGTGCTGTCAAGTTCATGGATACATTCGCACGAAGGCAGGAGGACGCATGGCCCGGATCACGGTCGAAGATTGTCTCGAGCGGGTAGACAACCGCTTTCAATTGGTGCTGCTCGCCGCGAAGCGGGCCAAGCAACTGCTCAAAGGATCGCGCCCGTTACTCGATACCGACAACAAAGAGGTCGTGACCGCGCTACGGGAGATCGCCGCCACCAAGGTCAAGATCGCGGCTGCCGACGCCCCGGCCACGACTACCTGACCGGGAGCCTGTCCGCGCCGGTCGAGACGACGGAGGCCGGACGGCCGGTGATCTGACCGGCCCCGCGTACTATGGCTACACGCGATCTCTACGCCGAGCTGGGCGTGAAGAGAACGGCGTCGGCGGAGGAAATCAAGAAGGCCTACCGCAAGCTCGCCCGCAAGTACCACCCCGACGTCAATCCCGGCAATCGCGAGGCGGAAGAACGCTTCAAGCAGATCTCCTTCGCGCACGACACGCTCTCCGACGCGGAGAAACGACGCGTCTACGACGAGTTCGGGATCGATGGCCTGCGGGCCGGGTTCGATCCCGCGCGTGCGCGTGAGTACCAACGCGGGCAGTCTGCCGGCGCGGATTTCGAGGGCGGCGGCTTCGGACGCTACGGAAGCTTCGAGGACATCCTCGGCGACCTGTTCGGCGGCGCCGGCGGTCGCGCAGCGCGGGGCGGCATGCGCGCGGAGCGCGGGCCCGATCTCGAATACGCCCTCGACCTCGATTTCCTCGCCGCGGTGCGCGGCACGACGGTCCAGATCTCGCTCGTCAAGCCGGTCGAGTGCGACGTCTGCCACGGCACCGGCGCCGAAGGCACCGGCAAGACGTGCCCGGACTGCAAGGGACGCGGGAAGACGAAGGTCGGGTCGGGACCGATCTCGTTCGAACGGCAGTGTCCGCGCTGCGGCGGCTCGGGTCGTATCGATCTGACCGCGTGCCGGCAGTGTCGCGGGCAGGGCCGGGTGGAGAAGACCGAGCGTTTGAAGGTGAAGATTCCCGCCGGCGTCGACGATGGGTCGCGGATCCGTCTCGCCGGGAAGGGCGGCGCGGGCATCGGCGGGGCGCCGGCCGGAGACCTCTACATCGTGACCCGCATCAAGCCGCACCCGCATCTCGAGCGCCACGGCCTCGACCTCTACCTGGACCTTCCGATCACGGTCGGAGAGGCGATCCAGGGCGCCAACGTCGAGGTGCCGACGCCCGACGGCACCGTCAAGCTCAAGGTGCCACCCGGTAGCCAGAGCGGCGCCAAGCTGCGCTTGCGCGGCAAGGGCAGTGCCGTCCATGCAGGGCGGTGAGCGCGGCGACCTCTACGTCGTGCTGCTGGTTCAGGTACCCACCGACGGCGGCGAACGGGTGCGCGAAGCCGTCGACGTTCTCGAGGCGAGCTATCCGCGTAGTCCACGCGCCGATCTGAGGTTGTGACATGTCTCTCAAGTACGTCCCGCTGGCGGAAGCGGCCGCACAGTCCGGTCTCACACTGCATTTTCTCCGCATGCTTGCCGGCGAGGAGATCATCGCCCTCAAGCGCACGCTCGACGACGTCGAGGTGATCTCGCGCGAGGAGCTGGAGCGCGCTCGTCTGGTGGCGCTCCTCACGCAGGAGTTGGAGGTCAACTTGCCCGGCGCCGAGGTCATACTCCGCATGCGCGACGAGATGATCGCCATGCGTCGGCAGTTCGACGAGATCCTCGTCAACCTGGTCGACGAGCTGAAGCGCGACCTCGGACCGGAGTCGTCGCGCTGAGGATCGGCTGCGTGACCGAGGAGAGGCTGGTGGCCAAGGAGAAACCCCGCCGGCGCGCGCCGCGACGGCCGCGCACCCCCGAGGCGCCGCCTCGTGCGCTCGAGCCCGAGGTGGTCGTCGACGCCGCCGAGCCGGCTCCCGAGGTGCTGGAGTCGAGCGCGGAGGCCGATCTTTCCGCCGCCATCCCCGAGCTGGTGGTGCCGCGACCGGCCGATCGTGAGGAAGCCGGAGCGCTCGTCCCCTTCGATCCGCTGCAGCGCTACCTGCACGGAGATCCGGCGCTATCCGCTGCTCTCGCGCGAGGAGGAGCACGAGCTCGCGGTCCGCTACAAGGAGCACGAGCGACGTCGACGCCGCGTATCGGCTGGTCACCGGCAACCTGCGCCTGGTGGTGATGATCGCGCGCGAGTACCAGCGCGCCGTTCCGCAACCTGCTCGACCTCATCCAGGAGGGCAACATCGGCCTGATGGAGGCGGTCAAGAACTTCGATCCCTACCGCGGCGTGCGCTTCCCGTCGTACGCCGTGTGGTGGATCCGCGCCTACATCATCCGCTACGTGATGAACAACTGGCGGATGGTGAAGCTCGGCACCACGCAGGCGCAGCGCAAGCTCTTCTTCAACCTGCAGAAGGAGAAGGAGCGGCTCGAGCGCGAGGGCATCGCGCCGGAGCCGCAAGCTGATCGCGCAGCGGCTCGACGTGAAGGAGTCGCGAAGTCGTCGAGATGGAGCAGCGGCTCGGCGTCGCGCGACCTCTCGGTCGACGCGCCGCTCGACGAGGGCGAGGACGGCACGCTGCTCGACGTTCTGCCAGCGGCGCCGCCAGACTGCCGAGGACCAGTCGCCGACGCGGAGTTCCGCCAGCAGGTCGGCGAGAAGATCCGCGAGTTCGGCGCGACGCTGAAGGACAAGGAGCGCGTGATCTTCGAGCGCGCGACTGCTGGCGCGAGGAGCCGGCTGACGCTGCAGGAGATCGGCGACGAGTACGGCATCAGCCGCGAGCGCGTGCGCCAGATCGAGGAGCGCCTGAAGAAGCGGCTCAAGGCCTACCTCGAAGGCCGAGATCAAGGATCTGCGCGACAGCCGATCCGACCTCGTCTGACGCGTCGAGCGGCAGGACTGTCGCGCGCCGAGGCATTCGGCGCCGGCAGCCTTGCCATGGTCGAAGTCGACGGGTATAGTCGCGCGCGGATGACCGACCGATGAGCCGATTGCACGGCGGACGGCTCGTCGCGCGCGCGCTCAAGCGGAGGGCGTGCCGTACGTCTTCACGCTCTGCGGCGGCCACGTGATGCCGATCTACGACGGCTGCCTCGACGAGGGCATCGGCGTGATCGACGTGCGCCACGAGCAGACGGCGGCGCACGCGGCCGACGGCTGGGCGCGCGTCACCGGCCAGCCCGGCGTCGCGATCGTCACGGCCGGGCCCGGGCTGACCGACGCCGTCACCGGCGTCGCCAGCGCGCATGCGCGCCAACATCCCGATGGTCATCATCGGCGGGCAGGGCCCGCGCCGCTTCGCCGACATGGGCTCGCTGCAGGACATGAACCACGTCGAGCTCATGCGGCCGATCACCAAGTGGGCGGTCTCGGTGCCCGAAGGCGCGCCGGCTCGGCGAGTACGTCGCGCACGGCCTTCCGCATCGCGACCACCGGACGTCCCGGGCCCGTCTTCCTCGAGATGCCGCTCGATCTGCTCTTCGACACGTACGACGAGGCGAAGATCGTCGTTTCCGACCAGCTACCGCACCGAGGCGGGCATCGCCGGCGATCCCGCGCTACGTCGAGCGGGCCTTCGACGCTGCTCGCGCGGCGCGAGCGGCCGGTGGCCTCGTCGGGCAGCCAGCTGCTGCTGGTCGCGCGCGGCGCGAGGCGTATCCGGAGTTCGTCGACACGCTTCGGCATGCCGGTCTACGTCAACGGCCAGGCGCGCGGCTCGCCTGCCGCCCGACGACCCGCACTTCTTCCTCGCAGACGCGCAAGGACGGCGCTCAAGCGGCGCCGACGTCGTGCTCATCTTCGGCACGCCGCTCGACTTCCGCATCGGCTACGGCCGCGACTCGCACATCAATCCCGAGGCCAAGCTGATCCAGGTCGACCTCGACGGCGCGCGAGCTCGGCCGCAACCGCGCCGTCGACGTCGGCATCGTCGGCGACACCGGCCTGGTGATGGAGCAGCTCACCGAGCGCGGCGCAGGCCGAGCGGCTACACGGCAGGCCGTGGTCGCAGCCGTGGCTGCGACGAGCTGCGCGAGCGCGAGGACGAGCGAAGTGGGAGAAGATGCAGCCCGCAGCTCGAGTCCGACGCGGCGCCGATCAACCCGCTGCGCGCGTGCACGGAGATCGACCGACTCGCTCGACGAGCGACACGATCGTCATCGGCGACGGCGGCGACTTCGTCGGCCACGGCGGCCTACGTGCTCCGCGTCCGCGCAGCATCGGCCACTGGCTCGATCCCGGTCCGCTCGGCACGCTCGGCGTCGGCCCCGGCTACGCCATGGCGGCCAAGCTCGCGCAAGCCCGAAGAGCAACGTCATCATCATCTACGGCGACGGCTCGTTCGGCCTGCACGCCATGGAGTTCGAGGCCTGCGTGCGCCAGAAGATCAACGTCGTCGGCGTGATCGGCAACGACGCGGCGCTGGACGCAGATCCGCCGCGGCCAGGTGCAGATCTACGGCGCGGAGCGCACGGTCGCGACGGCAGCTCGCGTTCACGCGCTACGATCAGGTGGTCGAGGCGCTCGGCGGGCACGGCGAGTACGTCGAGCAGCCCGAGGAGATCCGCCCGGCGCTCGAGCGCGCGCTCGGCTGCGGGCAAGCCCGCGCTCGTGAACATCAAGCATCGGGCGGCAGCGACTTCCGCAAGGACGCGATCTCCGTCTGAGCGCGGCGCATGGCGAGCGATCGCACGGCGGCGCATCATCGTCATCGGCAACGAGATCCTCTCGGGCAAGGTCGACCGACACCAACTCGCCGTTCCTCGCCGCGCGAGCTGCGCGCGCTCGGCGTCGACGCTGCGGCGCATCGTCGTGATCCCCGACGAGCTCGACGATGATCGCCGCGCGCGGTGCGCGCGCTGTCACGCAGACGCTACGACGTCGTGTTCACCTCGGGCGGCGTCGGGCCGACGCACGACGACGTCACGATCGAGGGCATCGCGCGCGGCCTCGGGCGCGCGCGTCGATCCGCCACCCCGAGCATCGAGAGCAAGCTGCGCGAGTTCTTCGGGACAAGGTCAACGACGGCGCGGCTCAAGATGGCCGAGGTGCCCGAGGGCGCCGAGCTGATCTATCGACGGCATGCCTCAGCGTTCCCGACCGTCAAGTTCGAGAACATCTACATCCTGCCGGGGATCCCGGAGATCTTCCAGCAGAAGTTCGTGGCCGATCCGCGAGCGCTTCACGGCGGATCCGTTCCACCTCCGCGTCGTCTACACGCGCGAGGGCGAGGGAGCGATCGCGCGAGCACCTGAACGACACCTCGCGAGTGTTCCCGGAGCTGCTGCTGGGCTCGTACCCGAAGCTCGAGCGACCCGGAATACCTGGTGAAGCTCACGCTCGAGTCGAAGGATCCCGCTACGTCGAGCGCGCGTTCGCAGCATCTGCTGCGCGTGCTGCCGGCGGGCAGCGTGGTACGGACGGAGGAGTGACGAGGAAGGAGGGGGATGATGGAGCGATGGTATCAAGTCGATGGTGGTGACGGTGGCGGTGCTGGTCGACGCTCGGGATCGGCGGCGCGTCCGCGGTCGGGCCGAGAAGCTTCGCGAAAGACTTCGGGATCGGGATCGGCACCGTCGGCACCAACCTCCTCTACATGCCGGTCGAAGTTCGTCTACGCGACGCTCGGCGGGATCACCGGCGGCTTTGCGTTCTGCTTGACCGGCGGCCGGACTGGACATCGCGAACGCGATCTGGCGGCCGTCGCTCGGCGGCACCTACGTCGTCACGCCCTCGATGCTGCGCGGCGAGGATCCGATCTACTTCAGTGGTGTGACCCGCTACGACCGCGCCAGCGACGACGAAGAACGGAGCGATAGCGGGGACGCCGCGCGAGGGATACTGACAGTCCGCACAAGTCCCCCCATTCACGAGAAGGAGGCGCCATGAAGACCACCATAGCGATACTGAGCATGCTCGCCATGCTCGCGGCGGGCTGCTCGCCGAAGCTCGAAGAAGGCGAAGTGCTCGACAAGCAGGGCGACACCTTCACGATCCGGCTCTCGAAGAAGATCGACGAGCCGATCGACAAGGTCTGGCAGGCCTTCCAGACGTCCCGAGCGGCTGGAGAAGTACAGCGAGCAGTATCAGCAGACCAAGCTCGTGAAGAGCGAGGGCGACGTCAAGGTCGTCGACTACCGGGTCTCGACGCTCGGTCAGGTGCAGGCGTTCACCATGGAGCTGACCACGCAGCCGGCTGACCACAGCGTCAAGCTGAAGACGCTCGACAGCTCGCTCGTCGACATCGTGGGCGAGTACGAGCTCGAGCCCGCCGACGACGGCAAGGCGACCATCGTCACCTACAAGGCGACGCAAAAGGACAAGGTGAACATCCCGGCGCCGGTGAGCGTGCAGAAGACGGCGATCAAGGAAGCCTTCGACAACCTGGTCGCCGGCATGAAGAAGGGGATCAAAGAGGGAGGGCTGGGCGCGCCGGCGTCGTGATCGCGCGTTTGCGGCCGGCGTTGCGCGAGTACAACGCCGGCCGCTTCTTCGAGTGTCACGAGGCGCTCGAGGATATGCTCGACGACACCGACGGCGACGATTGGGACTTCATCCTCGGGCTGATCCAGGTCGCGGTCGGGTATCACAAGCTCACCCAGCACCATCCGGGCGGAGAGAAGCTGCTCACCATGGGACTCGAGAAGCTCGAGCCCTACGCCGCCGATCATGGCGGACTCGACCTCGCGGCGCTTCGCGACGGCGTGCGCGCGGACCTCGCCGCGCGCGCGGCCGCTGACCGGCGCGGCGAGCCCGCACCGCCGCCGGCGCCGCCGCCGCTCCTGCCGGTGCGAGGATGAGGGACGGCGCGCGCAGCGACGCGTGCGGCGGCCACGGCGTCACGACGATCAGCAGATGAGAGTCACGAGCGCCGAATTCATGGGAGCCGCGAGCGAGCCGGGGCGGTTTCCTTCCCCGCGCGGTCCCGAGGTGGCGTTCGCCGGACGGTCGAACGTCGGCAAGTCCTCCGCCATCAATCGCCTGCTCGGGAACCGGCGCGTGGCACGGACCAGCTCCACGCCCGGACGCACCCAGCAGCTCAATTTCTTCGTCATCAACGACCGTCTGACCTTCGTCGATCTGCCGGGCTACGGCTACGCGCGCGTCTCGAACGCGGCACGTGCCGCGTGGCGTCCGTTGGTCGAGAGCTACCTCGGGACACGCGGGGTGCTTACCGGCGTCGTGCTGTTGGTGGACGTGCGGCGCGGGCTCGAAACCGAGGAGGAGGATCTGCTCGACTTTCTCGGCGCGCTCGGGCGCCCGGCGCGTGCTGGTGGCGACCAAGGTCGACATCTGAACCGCCGCGATCGTGAGCGCGCGCTCAAGGCGCTGGCGACGCGCGGGTGCGACGTCGGTGCCGTTCTCGGCCGTGACCGGCGAGGGGACAGACGTTGTCTGGCGCGCGATCGCGTCCTGGACGACGCCGGCGCGCGACGCGCGCCGGCGAGGACCGTGATGCCCCACGTGCTCGTCGTCATCCCCGTACGCGATCGCGCGCCGATGGTGGGCGAGGCGATCGCGTCGGTGCTCGCGCAGAGCTACCGCGAGTACGCGCTCGTGGTGGTGGACGACGGCTCCACCGACGGCTCCGCGGCGGTCGCCGAGGCGGCACTCGCCGGAGCGCCGGTCGGGTCCTGCGTGCTTCGCGCAGCCCGGCGCGTGGCGTGGCGGCGGCCCGCAACGCCGGCGCCGCGGCGGTCGACAGCGAATGGATCGCCTTTCTCGACTCCGACGATCTCTGGCTGCCCGAGAAGCTCGCCCGTCAGATGGCGTGGCTCGCGGCGCGGCCGAGCTATCGCATCGCCCAGACCGAGGAGCGCTGGCTCGACGGCGGACGACATCGCAACCCGCGTCGCTGGCATGGCAAGGAGGAGCGCTCTTTCCATCGTTCGCTCGAGCGCTGTCTCGTGAGTCCCTCGGCGGTGGTGATGCGACGCGATCTGTACGACGAGACCGGCGGCTTCGACGAGACGTTCCCGGTCTGCGAGGACTACGAGCTCTGGCTCCGCGTCACGCTGCGCGAGCCCGTCGGTCTGGTGCCGGAGCAGCTGATCGTGAAGCGGGGCGGGCACGCCGACCAGCTCTCGCGCTCCACCTGGGGGCTCGATCGCTTCCGGGTCGCGGCGCTCGCCAAGCTGCTCGCGACCGCGACGCTCGCTGAGGGCGAGCGCGCCCACGTCACGCAGGTGCTGCGCGCCAAGTGCGCGGTGCTGGCGGGGGGCGCCGTCCGTCGGGGCCGGCACGCGGAGGCCGGCCGCTACCAGGCGTTGGCCGACGCGGCCGTATGGCTTGCGGCGCTGCCCGAGGCGCATCTCATCCCGGCCACGACATGAGTGACCAGCCGAGCCGCGCCGCGACGATCGCGGCCCTGGTCGCGGCACGGACCGCGAGTTGGGGCGAAGCCGAGCGTGCCGCGCTCGCAGGCGGCGATGACGGCCCTCAAGCCGAGCGCGCAGTCATCGTGCGCGACATTCTCGACTGGCTCGACGACATCGCGGCGCGCGAGCACGCGCGGCCCGCCGCGGCGCTCGCCGATTCCGACGCTCCAGGCGATCCTGCGTGGCCACGGCTCGGCTCCCGAGCGGCTCAAGCGCTGGAAGGAGCGGCTCAAACGACTGCGCTATCCCCGCCTCGCGGCGCGCGAGCAGGCGTTCGCCGATCAGATCCGTGCCCTCGATCTGGGCGCGGCGATCGCTGTGACCACGCCACCCGGACTCGAGGGCGACACGTCACGTTCACGATCCACGGCCGCTCGCCGAAGGAATTGGCGGCGGCGCTCGATCGCCTGCAGAGCCGAGTCGCGCGCGGCGACGTGGATCGGCTCTTCGCGCTGCTCGACGACGCGTGACCTCGCGGCGCGCGCATGGTACGCGAAGCGCCATGTTCGTGCCCGAGGCCATCCTGGTCGAGCGCGGCTGCGAGCAAGCGCCGATGGTGCGACGCTGCCTCGAGCGCGCCCCCGGCGTGCCGGTCACGATCGTCGACGACCGTCGCGTGCTGCGTGCGCCGAGCGAGGGCGACTTCGCGGCCGGCAAGCGCCGCCTTCTGCTGGCGCCCCGTCGCGGCGCGTTCCTCGAGCATTGCCCGGCGGGCACGCGCGGACTCGCATGCTGCAACTACCTGGTGCTCACCTTCGCCTCCAACTGTCCCATGGACTGTCGCTACTGCTTCCTGCAGGAGTACCTCGACGACAATCCGGTGCTGACCGCCTACGTGAACCCCGAAGCGGCGCTCGCCGAGGCAGCCGATCTGCTCGACCGCCACCCCGAGCGGCAATTCCGCATCGGCACGGGCGAGCTGGCCGACAGTCTGGCGCTCGATCCCTTGACCGGCCTCTCGGCGGAGCTCGTCCCGTTCTTCGCCGCGCGGCCGAACGCGCTGCTCGAGCTCAAGACCAAGACCGACCGCGATCGACGAGCTGCTCGCGCTCGACCCCAAGGAGCGCGTGGTCGTCTCGTGGTCGCTCGCCCCGCCGGCGGCGATCGCCCTCGCCGAGCAGGGGACGGCGTCCGTCGTGGAGCGCCTCGCGGCGGCGCGACGCGTGCGTCGCGGCCGGGTACAAGGTCGGCGTGCACCTCGACCCGTTGATCGAGCACGACGGTTGGGAGGAAGGCTATCGCGATCTCGTGGACGCGATCGCGGCGGCCGTACCTGCCGAGCGCCTCGCCTGGGTGAGCATGGGAGCGCTGCGTTTCTCGCCCGGCCTCCGCGCCCGCGTGCGCGCGCGCTTCCCCGGCTCGCCGCTTCTCGCCGGCGAGCAGGTTCCGGGCCCCGATCACAAGTGGCGCGACTTCCAGCCGCTGCGCGTGCGCATGTATCGGCGCATCCGTGCCTGGGTCGAACGCGCGGTCCCGGGTGTGCCGATCTATCTCTGCATGGAGACGCCGGCCGTGTGGCAGAAGGTGTTCGCGGCGCCGCCGCCGCGCGAGCAAGCGCTCGGAGCGGCGCTCGCGGCGCGCTGAGGAGCGGGGAGGATGGACGCGCACGGCATCGGCATCTTCGACTCGGGCGTGGGCGGTCTGACGGTCCTGCAGCGCCTGCTCGAGGCAGTCCCGCGCGAGCACCTGCTGTACCTCGGCGACACCGCGCGCCATCCCTACGGGACCAAGTCGGCGAGCGTCGTGACGCGCTACTCGCTCGAGAACACCGAGTTCTTGGTCGAGAAGGGCGTGAAGATGGTCGTGGTGGCATGCAACACCGCCTCGTCGGTCGCGCTGCAGGCGGTGCGCGAGCGCTTCGAGGTGCCGATCATCGGCGTCATCGAGCCCGGGGCGCGCGCGGCCGTGGCCGCCACGCGCAACCGCAAGATCGGCGTCATCGGCACCGAGGGCACGATCGCAAGCGGCAGCTACACGCGCGCCCTCCATGCCCTCGACGCCGGTCTCGAGATCTACACCCGCGCCTGCCCGCTCTTCGTGCCGCTCGCCGAGGAAGGGTGGGTGGAGAACGAGGTGGCGCGACAGGCGGCGGCGCTCTACCTCGCGAGCCTGCGGCAGAGCCGGATCGACACCCTGTTGCTCGCCTGTACGCACTACCCGTTGCTGGCGCGCACCATCGCCGACTACCTCGGGCCCGAGGTCCAGCTCATCGACTCCGCCACCGAGACCGCGCGCGAGGTCGCCGCCACCTTGCAGGCCCGCGGCATCGCGCGTACCGACGGCGCCGGTTCGGCATCGTTCTTCGTCACCGACATCCCCGACCGTTTCGTGCGCATCGGCGGTCGCTTCCTCGGCGCCGCCGTCGAGTCGGCGGTGAGGATCGAACGGTGAGCGCGAGCGCGTCCACGGCGCCGGCGCTCCCGCTGTTCGTCTACGGAACGTTGCGCAGCGGCGAGCGCGCGGCACCCATGCTCGACGCCGACGTCGTGCGGCGCGCGCCCGCCAGAGTGAGCGGCCGCCTGGTCGACACCGGCCAGGTGTATCCCGGCGCGGTGTTCGAGCTGCACAGGTGCACGGCGAGACGTATCCCGGTGCGGTGCTCGAGAGCGCACGAGATGTCGTGGAGGGCGAGCTCGTATGGCTGCGTCCAGCGACGTACGCGGCGGCGCTCGAACGCCTGGACGCCTACGAAGGCGCGCCGACCCTCTTCCAGCGCATCATGGTCGTCGCAGAAACCGGCGGTGAGCGACTCGAAGCGTTCGCGTACGAGTGGCTAGGGCGGATGGGATGAAGCTCCGGACGCTGGGCGGCGGTCTTCGGGTTTCGGCCCTCGGCCTCGGCTGCATGCCGATGGTCGGCACGGGCATGATCCACTACGGGGCGGCGACCGAAGCGGAGAGCATCGCCACGATCCATCGCGCGATCGATCTCGGCATCACCTTCTTCGACACCGCGGAGATCTATGGGCCGCATGTGAACGAGGAGCTCCTCGGCCGCGCGATCAGAGGACGGCGCGAGAAGCTCGTCATCGCGACCAAGTTCGGGTTCATGTCCGCCACCGGCATCGCCATCGACTCCTCGCCCGCGAACGTCCGGCGGGCCTGCGACGGCTGCCTCACGCGCCTCGGCATCGACCACATCGATCTCTTCTACCAGCACCGCGTCGACCCCGCGGTGCCCATCGAGGACACCGTCGGCGCCGTCGCCGACCTCGTGCGCGCGGGCAAGGTACGGCACGTGGGCCTCTCGGAAGCGTCGGCCGCCACCTTGCGGCGCGCCGCCGCCGTCCATCCCATCGCTGCGTTGCAGACCGAGTACTCGCTGTGGGAGCGCGGCGTCGAGCACGACATCCTGCCGGCCACCCGCGCGCTCGGAATCGGGTTCGTGCCGTACAGTCCGCTCGGCCGCGGCTTCCTGGCTGGAAGCATCGCACGCCCCGCCGACCTTCCGGAGGGCGACTACCGCCACCAGGATCCGCGCTACGCGCAAGAGAACTTCGCGAGGAACCTTGCCCTGGTGGAAGTGCTGAAGGCGGTCGGCGCGGCGCACGGCGCGAGTGCTGCACAGGTCGCGCTCGCCTGGCTGCTCGCGCAAGGGGCCGACGTCGTGCCCATCTTCGGGTCGAAGCGCCGCGCCACGCTCGAGGACAGTGCGGGCGCGGTCGCTCTCGAGCTCACCAGCGCGGACCTCGCTCGGCTCGACGAGGCCTCTCCCGCTGGAGCCACGGCAGGCGCGCGCTACGGCGACTTCTACATGTCGATGGTGGATCGGTAGTGTCCGAGACGGGACATTGGCTCACGGTCCGTGCCGCACTGAAGCCTGGTTGCTTGACCTTGCGCACCGGCGCATGAATCAGGCGATGGCCTTGCAGCTCTACGCCCACCCCTTCTCTTCGTACTGTCAGAAGGTGCTGATCGCGCTCTACGAGAACGACACCCCGTTCGAGCTGCGGATGCTCGCGCCGGGCGACGAGCGGGCTGCCGCCGAGCACGCGGCTCTCTGGCCCCTCAAGAACATTCCCGTGCTCGTGGACGAGGGTCGCACCGTCGTGGAAGCGAGCATCATCATCGAGCATCTCGATCTCCACCATTCCGGACCTGTGCGGCTGATCCCCGAGGATCGGCGCGCCGCGCTCGACGTCCGGATGATGGACCGCTTCTTCGACAACTACGTCATGACGCCGATGCAGAAGATCGTGCTCGACAGCCTGCGCGCGGCGGAGAATCGCGACCGCCAGGGCGTCGCCGAGGCACGCGAGACGCTCGAGGCCGCCTACCGCTGGCTCGACGACCGATGACGGGGCGCGAGTGGGCGGCGAGCGATACGTTCAGCCTCGCCGACTGCGCCGCCGCGCCCTCGCTGTTCTACGCCGACTGGGCCCATCCGATCGGCCAAGGCATTCTGGAAGGTCCGCGCCTACCGGCAACGGCTGCTCTCACGGCCATCGTTCGCGCGGGCGGTAGAGGAGGCGCGGCCATATCGTCCGAACTTTCCGCTCGGCGCACCCGATCGTGACTGACCAGCCCCGCAGCAACATCGTGGCCGGTGAGCCCGTCATGAGCGTCGCACGCACGCTCGAAGGCAAGGTGGCATTGGTCGCAGGCGCGACGCGCGGCGCTGGCCGCGGCATCGCCATCGAGCTGGGGGCGGCCGGAGCCACGGTCTATTGCACGGGGCGGACCACACGCACGCAACGCTCGGAGTACAACCGTCCCGAAACGATCGAGGAGACCGCCGAGCTGGTGCAGGCCGCCGGCGGCCGGGGCATCGCGGTGCAAGTCGATCACCTCGACCCGGCGCAGGTGCAAGCGCTGGTGGCACGGATCGAGCGCGAGCACGGTCGCCTGGATGTCCTGGTCAACGACGTGTGGGGGGCGGACTTCCTGATCGAGTGGAAGGTGCCGGTGTGGAAGCACTCCCTGCAAGGCGGACTGCGCATGCTCCGGCTCGCCATCGACACGCACGTCATCACCAGCCACTTCGCGCTGCCGCTGGTGATCAGAAATCCCGGCGGTCTGGTCGTCGAGATGACCGACGGCACGGCACAGTACAACGACACGAACTACCGGGTGTCGCTGTTCTACGATCTCGCCAAGACCTCGGTCGTTCGCCTCGCGTGGTCGCAGGCGCAGGAGCTGCGCCCGCATCGATGCACCGCGGTCGCCCTGACTCCGGGCTGGCTGCGTTCCGAGCAGATGCTGGACAACTACGGGGTCAGCGAAGCAAACTGGCGTGACGCCGTCGCGAAACAACCGCACTTCGTCATCACCGAGACGCCGCGATACGTCGGCCGCGCCGTGGCCCACCTCGCGGGAGATCCCGACGTGGCGCGCTGGAATGGGCAGTCGCTTTCGAGTGGCCAGCTCGCGCAGGTGTACGGCTTCACCGACCTCGACGGTTCTCAGCCCGATGCGTGGCGCTACGTGGTCGAGGTGCAGGATGCCGGCAAGCCCGCCGACGCGACCGGATACCGGTAGCCCTCCCGACGATGGACTTCTCCTGCGGACTTCATCCTGACGACCGCTCGCCCGAGCATCGACACCTGGCGCTGATGCGACGTACGCTCGACTAGGAGCAACCATGGCATTCAAGGAATTGAGCAAAGCGGAGATCGATCAACTGTTCGTGGAGGAGCGAGTGGTCCGCGTCGGTTTCGAGGCGAACGGCGAGCGCTACCTCGTGCCACTCGGCTTCGTCTGGTACCGCGACGCCATGTACGCGATGACGACGCGAGGTCGAAAGACCCAATGGCCGGAGCGAATCCTCGGGTGTCGTTCCAGATCGATACGTCTGCCAGAACGGGTCCGTTCAGCTGGCAGAGCGTGTCGGGCGAGGGTGTGTTCGAGATCGTCACCGACTCCGGCGACATCGGCATGGTCGGACCTCTGCTCGAGGCTCGTTTCCCCGACATGCCCGAATGGATGCAGGTCGAGTACCAGGAAAAGGGCAAGCGGGGCGAAGTGGTCTTCGTGCGCATTCGTCCGTCGGAGATGGCCGGCAGACGGAGCGCGCCCGCGTAGCCCAGGGCCGTTTTCCCAACCCAGAAGGCATGAAATTCCGCGGAGGTTCGATTCCTCGTGCTCTGGTCGGGTGTACTGTTCGCGACTCTCAACCTGGCCTTGCGCGGCACAGGCGGGCGTAGAATGGCGTGAGAAAGGCGGTTCGAATGCCAACGGCCAGCATCAACGGTGTCGACCTGTTCTACGAGCTCCGCGGCAACGCCGGCGAGCCATTGGTGCTCGTCCATGGCTCCTGGGTGGACCACCATCACTGGGATGCCGCGGCCGAGGCTCTTCGCGACCGCTTTCGAGTCCTGACCTTCGATCGGCGCGGGAATGGCCTCAGCACGCGGCCAGATCCGCCGAGCTTTCGAATCGACGACAACGTGGATGACGTCGCGATGCTCATCGAACGGCTCGGCCTCGCGCCCGCACACATCGCGGGGAATTCCTTCGGAGCATCCATCGTGCTCCGACTGGCGACCCGACGGCCCGATCTCTTCCGGAGCCTGACGGCGCACGAGCCGCCGCTCCTTGGCCTGCTCGAGAACGCACCCGACTCGAAGCCGATCCTCGACGAGGTCCAGGGTCGTGTCGGGGCCGTGCTCGCGCTGCTCGACCGTGGCGAGACAGCCGTTGCCGCCGAACGGTTCGTCGAGACCGTGGCGATCGGCCCTGGCGGTTGGAGTCAAACGCCGCCCGAGCTGCGGGCGACGATGGTCGGGAACGCCGCCACCTTTCGGGAAGAGACGCGAGCCCCCGAGGCATTTACCCTCGACCTCGGCGCGCTCAGCGGCTTTCGGCCACCAGTCCTTCTCACGGTGGGCGGGCAGAGTCCTCCCTTCTTTGCGCAAGTCATGGATCGATTGACCGCCGCACTGCCGCGAGCGCGGCGCAGAACCTGGGAAGAGGTAGGACACGTCCCGCACTGGAGTCATCCCGCCGAGTATGCCGACATGGTCGCGGGTTTCATCCTCGAAGGACGCGTCTGATGCCGACGTTTCGATTCATGCAAGTGGATGCCTTCACCGCGCGGCCGTTCTTCGGCAACCCGGTCGCCGTCGTGCTGGGCGCGGACGGACTGAAGGCCGAGGACATGCAGCGGATCGCAACCTGGACGAACCTCTCCGAGACCACCTTCGTCCTCACACCGACGGTCGCGCCGCCGGCCTACCGGTTGCGCATCTTCTCGCCGGGACACGAGCTGCCCTTCGCGGGACACCCGACGATCGGCTCCTGCCACGCGGTCCTGGAGGCACGGATCGTGACGCCGCAAGGCGGCCGGCTGGTGCAGGAGTGCGGAGCAGGGAACCTTCCTCTGCGGGTGGAAGGGGAAGGGGCGCGGCGTCGCATCCACGTCGAAGCGCCGGAGGCGAGGTGCGAAGGAGAGTTTCCAGAGCTGACAGGGGCTCTGACGGCGGCGCTCGGACGAAGGGTTGCCGCGACACCGGTGCCCACGGCGTTCCGGAACGGGCCGAACTGGCTGTTCGTCCGCTTCGAAGACACCAACGATGTGACGGCCCTGGAGCCGGACATGTCAGCGGTGACGAAGCTCACCCGGGAGCATGATTTGAGCGGCGTCGCGGCGTTCGCGCTCGTCGAGCACGGGGAGTTCGCCGTGCACATCCGATGTTTCGCCCCGGAGCACAGGATTCCGGAGGACCCGATAACGGGCAGCGCCAACGCGGCGCTCCCGGCCTACCTCGCGCGTCACGGCCTGCTCGAGCGAGCGGGACGTGAATACGTCGCCACGCAGGGGACCGAGCTCGGACGCGACGGCCGAGTATACGTGCGAGTCCTGGACGGAAGCGGACGGGCGGAGATCGGAGGGCACGCGGTGACGGTCGTGGAAGGCGAGATATCGGTGTAGCCGGGGCGGCGGTGATCCACATGGAGCCTGGCTACACGATCACGACGGCGCGACCGCGGGACATCGAGCGGCTTCCGGCGATCGAGCGGGCCGCGGCGACGCTGCTCCGCGACCACGCTCCTCGGTCGACGCTCGAGTGGACGACGAGCGAGAGCGACCTTCGAGAAGCGCAAGCGGACGGCCGACTCTGGGTCGCTCTCGCCGACGACGCGCCCGTAGGGTTTGCCCTGGTCGAGATGCTGGCGGACGATCTGCCCCATCTCGAGGAGATCGACGTCCATCCGGAGCACGGTCGGCGCGGTGTCGGGGCAGCACTCGTGCGCACGGTCTGCGAATGGCTGTCCCGGTCGGGCCATGCAGAGCTCACCTTGACGACCTTCAGGGCGGTACCATGGAACATGCCGTTCTACGCCCGTCTCGGATTCGAGGAGGTGCCGCCTGGCGAGGTCCGGCCCGAGCTCGCGGCGGCGGTTCGCGAAGAGGCGGCTCGCGGTCTCGATCCCCGGAGTCGTGTGACGATGAGATACCGACTATCTTCGGCCTGAGATGCGCGACGCGGACGACATCATCCGGTGCATCGACGCCGCCTTTGCCGAAACGCCGCAGCCCGCGCCCGAGGCACTTCTCAATCAACACTGCTGCGAGTGCGCCGAGACATCGGCGGCGTTCGCGGGCAAGCCCTGGCAAGAGATCTCGCTCGACGACCTCCTCGCGGGTCGGGAGACGGCGCTCCTGAGCGCGCCCGCCTGGCGATACTACTTGCCCGCGATGATGATCTGGTGCATTCGTGCCCCCGACGTGGTGGACGTGATCCAGGACAATCTGGTGTTCCAGCTCGAGCCGCCGGCGGACGGCCGCGGCGTCCCGGAGTGGTTCGCCGAGCGCGCGACTGGGTTTTCCGAGGAGCAACGGGCCGCGATCGCGGCGTTCCTGCACTGGTATCGAGAGCTCGATGAGGTCCGATGGGAAGGAACCGAGCCGCCGCGGCACGTCTACAACGCCCTGAGGTACTGGACACCCGAAGATCCGTGACGCGGGTGTGGAGGAGCACGCCATGAGCGCCCCACCGGCAGTGCAGCGATTCGTGTCGATGGTGACCGCCGGCTGGGTGAGCGCGTCGCTGCATGCGGTCGCGTCCCTCGGCATCGCGGACCTCCTGGTCGAGGGCCCGCGCTCGGCGGAGGACCTCGCCCGGGCGACGAAGGCGAGCCCCGACCCGCTGCGTCGTGTCCTGCGCGCGCTCGCGGCGCACGGCGTGTTCGCGGAGCGTGAGGACGGACGCTTCGAGCAGACCGAGCTTTCGGGCTTCCTGCGCGGCGGCGGGGTGGGAGGCTTGCGCTCGTATGTGCTGATGCTCTGCAGCGACGTGATCTCGTCATCGTGGGTCCAGATGCTGCATTCGGTACGCACCGGCGAGACCGCGTTCTCGAAGGTGCACGGCGCCGAGATCTTCGACTACATGCAGCACGACGCCGATTTCGCGGCGGTCTTCAACCAAGCCATGACCGAAGGCTCGATGAGGATGGCGGGCGAGATCGTGGACGTCTATGACTTCTCGCGCTTCGCCACCATCGTGGACGTCGGCGGGGGACAGGGCTGGCTCCTGTCGACGATCCTCGCCAAGACTCCCGCCGCGCGCGGCATCCTGTTCGATCTTGGGCACGTCATCGAAGCGGCTCGTCCGGTGGTGGCCGACCATGGCGTCGCCGACCGTTGCCAGCTCGTTGCCGGGAGCTTCTTCGAGTCCATCCCCTCCGGCGGCAACGCCTACATCATGAAGTGGATCATCCACGACTGGGACGACGACGACGCGACCAGGATCCTGCGCAACGTGCGTGCGGTGATCCCGAGCGACGGCAGCCTGATCATCTTCGATCGCGTGCTGCCGGAGCGCATCACGGCCGGTGATCAGGTGCTCCAGGCCGGCACGCTGATGGACCTCAACATGCTCGTCAACGTCACCGGACGGGAGCGCACCGAGGCGCAGTTCCGGAAGCTCCTGGCCGGTGCGGGCTTCCGCCTCACCTCGGCGCGGACGACGGCAAGCGGCCTCGGCATCGTCGAGGGCGCGCCGGCGTAGTCGTCGCGCTCGGCCGCATGGATCGTCCGAGCACGGCGCACAGCTTTGTGCGCCCTCACCTTTGCGAGGCACCTCCAGCTGGGTTATGAATACCGGACTCGATGCTGCAAGCCATCGTTCGGAAGATCGTCGGCACCAAGAACGAGCGTGAGCTGAAGCGCCTGCAGCCGCTGGTCGGCGAGATCAACGCGCTCGGCCCGGCGTTGAAGGAGCTCAGCGACGACGCGCTGCGCGCCAAGACCGGCGCCTTCCGCGAGCGCCTCGAGCCGCGGCGAGCCCCTCGACGACCTCCTGCCCGAGGCCTTCGCGGTGGTCCGCGAGGCGTCGGAACGCACCACTCGGCATGCGCCATTTCGACGTCCAGCTGCTCGGCGGCATGGTGCTCCACAGCGGCAAGATCGCCGAGATGAAGACCGGCGAGGGCAAGACCCTGGTCGCGACCCTGCCGGTGTACCTCAACGCCCTCGAAGGCAAGGGCGTGCACCTGGTCACGGTCAACGACTACCTGGCGCGCCGCGACGCCGAGTGGATGGGACGGATCTACACCTTCCTCGGGCTTTCCGTCGGGCGTCATCCTGCACGGACTCAACGACCAGGAGCGCCAGAACGCCTACAACGCCGACGTCACCTACGGGCAGAACAACGAGTTCGGCTTCGACTATCTGCGCGACAACATGAAGTTCACGCTCGAGGAGTACGTGCACCGCACGTACCCCGATCGGATGACCAACTCCAAGGGCAAACAGGTCGACAAGCTCTTCAACTACGCGATCGTCGACGAGGTCGACTCGATCCTGATCGACGAGGCGCGTACGCCGCTCATCATCTCCGGCCCGGCCGAGGAGTCGACCGAGAAGTACTACGTCATCGATCGCGTGATCCCGCGTCTGCAGAAGGAGACCGACTTCACCGTCGACGAGAAGACCCGCAACGCGATCCTGACCGAGGACGGCATCGCCAAGGTCGAGAAGATCCTGGGCGTCGCGAACCTCTACGATCCGAGCGAGATCGACACCCTCCACCACGTGAACCAGGCGCTGCGCGCGCACGCCCTCTACAAGCGCGACGTCGAGTACGTCGTGAAGGACGGCGAGGTCCTCATCGTCGACGAGTTCACCGGCCGCCTCATGCCCGGCCGGCGCTGGAGCGACGGGTTGCACCAGGCGGTCGAGGCCAAGGAGAACGTCAAGATCGAGCGCGAAAACCAGACGCTCGCGACCGTCACGTTCCAGAACTACTTCCGCATGTACAAGAAGCTCGCGGGCATGACCGGCACCGCCGATACCGAGGCCGTCGAGTTCCACCAGATCTACGACCTCGAGGTGATGGTCGTGCCGACGCACAAGACGATGATCCGCGACGACCTCGCCGACGTCGTCTACAAGACCGAGCGCGAGAAGTTCAACGCGGTGGTCGAGGACATCCGCGAGCGGCACGCGCGCGGGCAGCCCATCCTGGTCGGTACGATCTCGATCGAGAAGTCGGAGCGCGTCGCGGCGATGCTGAAGAAGGAAGGCATCAAGCATCACGTGCTGAACGCGAAGCAGCACGAGCGCGAAGCCGAGATCGTCGCCCAGGCCGGTCGCTTCGGCTGCGGTCACGATCTCGACCAACATGGCCGGTCGCGGCACCGACATCGTGCTCGGCGGCAACCCCGAGTTCCTCGCCGCCACCGAGGCCGGCACCAAGGACCCCGCCGACGCCAACTATCAGGCGGCGCTCGTGAAATACCGGGCGCAGTGCGCCGCGGAGCGGGAAAAGGTGCTGGCCGCCGGCGGCCTCCACATCCTCGGCACCGAGCGGCACGAGAGCCGGCGCATCGACAACCAGCTGCGCGGCCGCTCCGGACGCCAGGGCGATCCCGGCACCTCGCGCTTCTTCCTCTCGCTCGAGGACGATCTGCTGCGCATCTTCGGCGCCGAGCGCATCCAGAAGATCATGGAGCGCCTCGGCATGGAGGAAGGCGAGCCCATCGAGCACCGCTGGATCAACGCCGCCATCGAGAACGCGCAGAAGAAGGTCGAGGCGCACAACTTCGACATCCGCAAGCATCTCCTCGAGTACGACGACGTGATGAACAAGCAGCGCGAGGTGATCTACGCCCGACGCCGCGAGACGTTGACCTCCGAGAGCCTCAAGGACGACGTGATCGAGATGGCGACCGGTCTCGTCGAGGATCTGACGGCGGCGCAGATCTCCAAGGAGCTGGCGCCGGACGAGTGGGACTGGAAGGCGCTCGACGACGTCCTCTTCAAGCAGTTGAACCTCCGCCTGGGGCTCTCCGAGGAGGAGCGCGCGGAGCTGACGCCCGAGTCGGCCCAGGAGTTGGTGGTCGAGCGCGTCACCGCGCACGTACGACACGAAAGAGCAGACCTTCACGCCGCCGGTGCTGCGCCATCTCGAGAAGGTCGTCATGCTGCAGACGATCGACACGCTGTGGAAGGACCACCTCCTCGCCATGGACCACCTGAAGGAGGGCATCGGGCTGCGCGGCTACGGCCAGAAGAACCCGCTTCAGGAGTACCAGAGCGAGGGGTTCGAGATGTTCGAGGAGATGATGGGGCGGATCGAGAGCGACGTGGTGGAGAAGCTCTTCACCATCCAGCTCGCGCGCGAGGAGGACGTCGAGCGCCTCGAGCAGAAGCGGCGTGCCGCTCCGGTGGTGATGAGCCACGGTGGCGAGGCGGCCGCGGCCAAGACCGAGACGGTGAAGCGCGATCAGCCCAAGGTCGGCCGCAACGATCCGTGCGTGTGCGGCTCGGGCAAGAAGTACAAGAAGTGCTGTGGAGCGAAGGGGAAGTGACATCGAGCGCCGCGCGTGAAGCTCCCGGTTCGTGAGACGGCGCTCCACGTTCCCGGCTTCCGCTTCGCCGGCGTGGCCTGTGGCATCAAGCCGAATCGGCGCCTCGATCTGGCGCTGATCCATTCGGTCCAACCGGCGACGGTGGCCGCGGTCTTCACGCGCAACCGCGTCAAGGCCGCGCCGGTCGTGATCGCGGCGCGCAACGCGCGCCGCGGGCGTGGCCAGGCGGTGTTGATCAACAGCGGCAACGCCAACGCCTGCACGGGAGCCGACGGCCGGCGGGTCGCCGAGGCGGCGTGCCGTCAGGCCGCCGTCGCGCTCGGCATCACACCCGCCGACGTGCTGCCGTGCTCGACCGGCAAGATCGGCGTGCCCCTGCCTCAGATTTCGATGGTGCGCGGCATCGCCGCTGCTGTGCGCGGGCTCGCGCCCGACGGCCTCTGGCGGGCGGCGCGCGCGATGATGACCACCGACGCGTTTCCGAAGGTGGCGCGCCGTCGCTTGCGGTTGGGAGGGCGGCCGGTCACGATCGCCGGCCTCGCCAAGGGCGCGGGGATGATCTCCCCCGACATGGCGACGTTGCTGGTGTGCGTGCTCACCGACGCGCGCATCGGCGCGCCGGCGCTGCGGGGGCTCTTGCGTGCCGCCGTCGCCACCTCCTTCAATGCCATCACCGTCGACGGCGACACCAGCACCAACGACACCGCGCTCGTGCTCGCCAACGGTGCGGCCGGGAACGCGCCCCTCGGGGAGGACAGCCCCGACGGCCGCCGCTTCGGGAGTGCGCTCGCCGCCGTCATGGGTGAGCTGGCCGACATGGTGGTGGCGGACGGCGAGGGCGCGACACGCTGCGCGCGGGTGTCCGTGCAAGGCGCGCGCAGCGCGGCCGCCGCCCGGCGCGTGGCACGCGCCGTCGCCGAGTCGCAGCTCGTGAAGACCGCTCTCTACGGTGGCGATCCCAACTGGGGTCGCATCGTGTGCGCCGCCGGCTACTCCGGGGTGCGCTTCGATCCCGAGCGCGTGACGGTGTGGATCGGCGGGGTTCCGGTGCTGAGGCACGGCGAGCCCGCGCGCGCGGAGCTCATCCGGCGCGCCGCGGCCGCCATGCGCAACAGCGTGGTTGCGATCGACGTGGATCTCGGCGCGCGCGCCCACCACGGACGGGCGACCATCACCACCAGCGACCTTTCACCCGGCTACGTCCGGTTCAACTCGGCCTACTCGACCTGAAGGAGGATTCCATGCGGATCGCCAGCGAGCGGCTTTGCGTCGGTGGTGGCATCGCTGCGAATCTCAGGCGGAACGTTGCGATCCGCTGCATGGCTCCGGTGCTCGTCGTGGGTCTGCTTCTCGGTCTCGCGGCTCGGGCGCAGGCAGGCAACTGGACCCCGCGCGCCTGGGCAGGTGAGAATACCGTCGAGCTCGGCGTCGTGCGCGACGGTCGACTGCATTGGTTCAAGGTGTGGGTGGTCGTCATCGACGACCAGCCCTATGTGCGCCTGGGGAAAGCCTCGGCCGCCAAGATCGACGCCAACAAGACCAAGCCGCATCTCGGCGTGCGTGTCGCCGGCCAGGAGTTCGATCGCGTCCAAGGGCAGGCGGCGCCGGAGATGGCCGAGCGCGTCGCCGAGGCGATGGCGGAGAAGTACTGGAGCGACTTCGCGGTTCGCCTGGTGCCGCATCCGCTCACCCTGCGCTTGCTGCCGCCCCCCGATCCGGCGAAGTAGGTAGGACGCTACTTCGTCGGGAAGCTCGCGCGTGCCACGGCGCCGCGCGACGACGATACCAACAGATCACCGTCGCTCTCGGTGACGTCGCCGAGCACGGCGCGCCGGGCGTAGGCGCGGAACTGTGTCTTGGTCATGTGTACGGCGACCTCGGGCTTGGCGGCGATGCGGGCGGCCCAGGCATCGACGGTCTGGTCGAGCGCCTCGGCCGGCACCACCCGGTGCACCAGCCCCCAGTCGCCTGCCCGCCTGGCGTCGATGCGCTCGCAGAGCAGGATCAGCTCGCGTGCGCGGGCGGCCCCGACCTCCTGGATCAGCCTGGGCGTGGCGCCCCACGTGAGCGGGATCCCGAGATCGACCTCGGGGACGTGGAAGATCGTCTCCTCGGCGGCGACGCGAAAGTCGCACGCCAGCGCGAGGGCGACACCGCCGCCGATCGCGTGCCCGTGGACACGGGCGATCGTCACGACCTCAGCTTCCTCGATCGCGCGCACGGCTCGCAAGCCGATCTGGGAGATATGACGGCGCTCGCGCTCGGTCGCGTCCGACGACGCGGCCAGGCGGGTGCCGCCGGGCGGATCGGTGCGATCGGCGCCGGCACAGAACGACGGCCCACGGCCGCCGAGAATCACGACGCGGATCGCGAAGTCGGTCTGCAGCGCGCTGAACACCGCCGCGATCTCTTCGAGCGCGGTGCCGTTGAGCGCGTTCCGCCGCTCGGGTCGGTCGAGCCAGATGCGGAGGATTGCTCCGTCGCGCGTGAAGCTGAGCGTGTGCCATTCCACGGCGGCCTCTCTAACACGCCGTTAGCCGCGCTGTCGAAGCGGCGCGCACCGGGACCGACATTGTGAGCTGTGTAGATCTTCCGGCGCGCGAGCTCGCGGAGCCGATGGCCGTCATCGGGTGCCGTCGCGCCGATCAGCGTGCTTTCGGGCGCACGAAAAGTGCGAAGACAGTGCTTTTCTCTTGACAACTTTTCGAGGGAGGCTCACGCGAGCCGGCGAGTCTCTTTCCGGAAGCGCTCTACGACGCATGCAGGCGTTCTCCACCACCCGTTCTGACAGCGGCGAGACTCGGAAGTCGTTGCGAGCCGCTTTGGACGCGCACGGACGACGAGAAGAGGTCGAAAATCCCCATGCTATGTAGTTGTCATGACGAGCACGCTCGAGCTGAAGAACGTTTCCGATGATGCACTCCTCCGACGCCTGTCGGAGTTGGTGCAGCAGTCACGGCGCGTCGAATCCGTCCTCATCGCCCACATCGCGGAAGTGGACGCGCGCCGGCTCTATGCCCGCGAGGCGGGATCGATGTTCAGCTACTGCACCCAGCTGCTGCACCTCTCGGAGCATGAGGCCTATGCCCGGATCACGGTTGCTCGCGCATCGCGGAGATATCCGGTGCTGCTTGCGATGCTGGGCGACGGCCGCCTCCATTTGAGCGGCATCGGAAAGCTCGTGCCTCATCTCACCGACGCCAACCACAAGGCGGTTCTCGCCCGCGCCACGCACAAGACCAAGAGCAAGATCGAGGAGCTGGTCGCCGAGATCGCGCCCAAGCCGGATGTCCCGTCGTCGATACGCATGCTTCCGGAGCGCGTTGAGATCAGCTCGTCCGGCGATCCGGCCACCGCGCCAGTCCCGGCCGGTCCGGCCCAACTCGGTCCGGAGCGAGTTCCGGTCGTGACATCGGCCGAACTCGGTCTAGACCGAGTTGGGCGTTATCTCTCGGCTCCGCCGGTCGCGGGATCGCCGTTTGGACTCGGTCCGGCCCGAGTCGCGATTCCGCTCACTTCTTTCCCGGCACGTCCGGCTGAGCTTCCGCTGCCTGCTCCACCCCCGGCGGCCGCCGTAACGCCCCTCTCACCCGCGCGCTTCAAGGTGCAGTTCACAGCGAGCGCCGAGCTTCGCGACAAGCTCGAGCGTCTTCAGGCGCTGACTCGCGAGGATCTGCCGGCCGTCATCGAGGCGGCGGTGACCGAGAAGCTGCAACGGCTCGAATCCAAGCGCTTCGGCATCACGGAGTCGCCACGAAAGAGCATGGATCAAACCGACACCATACCCTCCTCGCGCTACCTTCCCGCGCCCGTCAGGCGCACCGTCCAGCAACGCGACGGCAACCAGTGCACGTTCATCAACCGGAATGGCAGCCGCTGCACCGAGCGCCGGGGGCTGGAGTTTCACCACCGAAAACCTTTTGGACGCGGAGGCGCCCACAGTCCCGACAACGTGTGCGTGATGTGCCGCCAGCACAACGCCTACTTGGCCGAGCTCGACTACGGAAAGACGGAGATGGCGAAGTATCGGCGCCGCGACGATCGTGTGTCCGAGGGGTCAGCCCACTACGCCGTCGGATTGCGGTTGACGACGTTCCCACTACGCGAGGCGAGGGTGCGCGATGCCCGAGGCGCGGGAAGGATGACGACCATGGGACTTCTGTACGTGGACGCCAGGGGTGAGCTCGGGATCAAGGAAGAGCGGGTCATCACCCTGGAAAGCCTTGGGCTGGTCCTCAATCCCTGCGAACGGACCCTCCAGCGGATGCGCCTGCGGCTCGGGGCGCTGGCGTGTTGAGACGGCGCCCTGCGCCTGCCAACCGCAGGTACGTGCGCGCCAGCGCCGGCACCAGACGCGGGCGGAGGAGCCGAGCGTCGTAGGCCGCGAAGCGTCGCTCGTTCTCCTCGAGACAGCGCCGCACGAAGCCGGTGACCGTGAAGTCGGCGGCGATGGCGCGCGCGCCGCTGGCTGTGAAGCCGTCCTTCGAGGCGAGCGTGGCGCGCGCGGCGCTGGCGGTGAAGCCGTCCTTCGGAGCGGGCGTAGCGCTGGCGGCGCTGGCGGTGAAGCCATCATTCGGCGTGGGCGTGGCGCCGTTGCCGTTCGCAACGGCTTCCTCCGGTTTGCCCTTGCCGCCGCGCGCGACGTTGCCTGCCGAGCGCGCGCGGTCGTAGGCGGCCCCGGCGAAGGCGGCGAGACAACGTGCGACGTAGAACGGTCGCACGAGCGCCGGTCGTTGACGGCGCTTGTAGGCCACCCAGTTCACGAGGAAGAGGATGTGGCGCACCTCCTCCTGGACGATGGGCTCGAGCAGGTCGAGGAGCGGGTGGGGCAGGAACTCGGCGTCGCGCGCCGCCGCGAAGAGGCCGAAGGCGAAAAACGAGTCGATGCACTCGCCGTAGCCGGTGCGCATGAACGCCCACTCGAGGTTGGCCGGCAGCGGGCTCTCCGGGCCGGGATCGACCTCGATGCCGTAGCGGCCGATGAGGGTGTCGAGGAGCAGCGCATGGCGGCTCTCCTCGTATCCCTGTAGCGCGACCGCCTCGCGTAGCAGCGGCGGCGACTCGAGCACCGCGTACGCGGTGACTTTGGCGCCGGTGCGACGCTCGGTGCGAATGGCCTCGTCCCAGAAGGGCAGGGCGCGCAACTTCGCCACCGACGCTTCGTCGAGGTCGGGCCACGGCAGCTTGGGCGGGTCGAAGGGCCGGTGCGTGTCGATGAACTCGCGACAGAGGAGCGTCAGATGCTCCTCGGACCCCATCCGCATGGCGGGACTTGTCGCCGTAAATGCGCGATGCGTCAAGTCTCACTGGCCCGAGGGCCGCCCCGCGACCGCATCCTGCGCGCTCGGGATACGCCGCCGTATGTGCTGCGCCAGGGCGCTTGCGCTCACGGTTTGACGGGATTGTCGAATGCCACCGACCCGTCGTATGCCTTCGGTCGGCCAGGCGCCCTCGACCACGACCTCGCCCACTGGAGACCTGCCCATGTATTCGCGGCTTCGCCTGGACTCACCGACCCGTCACTCCTCGTCCACGAAACCTCTGGTGCTCGTCGCGGCCGCCGTCGTGACGCTGGTGCTGACGAGTGCCGGGACCGCCCGCGCCACCGCGGTCGATTGTGGGCATGCGATCGTCAAGGCGGCGAACAAGTTCGCTCATATCCGGATGAAGCGGCTGCAGAACTGTCAGGACCGCATCGTTGCCGAACGGATGGTGCAGCCGTGTCCCAACCTCCCGACGTCGGTCAAGCTCAACAACGCGGCCGTCAGGCTGCGAGCGGCGGTCATGAAGAGATGCGGCGGTGGCGATCATGTGTGCGGGCAGCCCAACGACGAGCCGCTTGCGTCGATCGGGTGGGACATGGGCACCTGCCCGAACTTCGTGGACGCCTCCTGCACCAATGCGATCACGGACTGCGACGACATCAGCACGTGTCTCGAGTGCGTCGCCGGCCGCGCCGTCGATCAGGCGCTCGACCTCTACTATGACGCCTTCGATCTCGGTGCCACCGACGCCGACGTCATCCGGTGCCAGCGGGCGCTCGGGAAGAAGTCGTCCGTGCTCTTCAAGGGCATCACGCAGACGCTCCGTAAGTGCGAGGCCCGGGTGCTCGCCGGTTTGACGACCGGCCCCTGTCCGGATGCCATGGCCGCCACCAAGATCAACCGGCTGGCCGAGAAGTTCCGGACCTTCGCGTGCAAAGCCTGCGGTGGCCCGGACCGGGAGTGCAACGACATCGAGGACCAACAGCCCAGTGTCTTCGGCGCGCCGGCCGATTGCCCCGACGTGCAGGTTCCGGGCGGCGCGGCGTGCGCCGGGCCGATCACGACCTTGACCCACGTCGTGAACTGCGCGCTGTGCGTCACCGAGTTCAAGGCCGCCTGCCTCGACGCGCTCAGCGTGCCGCAACTCGAGAGCTATCCGTCAGAGTGCCTCGGCGCACCGTAGGCGCGCCTCGAATGGCAGGCGGTGGCCGAAGCAACGGTGCCGGCAGTCGCTCAGCCCTTCAACTTCTCGACGAGCAGGCGGTTCACCAATGGCGGATTCGCCTTGCCGCCGGTCGCCTTCATCACCTGGCCGACGAAGAAGCCGAACAGCTTGTCCTTGCCGGCGCGATACTCGGCGACCTTGTCGGCGTTGGCGGCCAGCACCTGCGTCGATGGCGGCATCGATGGCGCCCTCGTCGGTCACCTGCGCTGAGACCCTTGCTCGGCGACGATGCGCCCCGGCGCCTGCGCCGCTGGCGAGCATCTCCTCGAAGACGGTCTTGGCGATCTTGCCGCTGATGGCGCCGTCGTCGATGAGCGCGACGAGCGCGGCGAGGTGCGCCGGCGGCGACCGGCCAGTCGCGGATGACCAGCGCGTCGTCGAGCTTGCGCTCGCGGACGAGGCGCAGCACGTCGCCCATCACCCAGTTGCTCGATCGCCTTGGCGTTGGCGATGCGCGCGCACCGCGGCCTCGAAGTAGTCGGCGACGTCCTTGCGCGCGGTCAGCACGTCGGCGTCGTAGGCGGGCAGGCCGTAGCTCGCGCACGAAGCGCGTCGCGGCGCGCGTCGGGCAGCTCGGGCAGCGCGCGCGCGCACCTCGTCGACCCAGTCGTCGCGTCGACGATCGAGCGGCAGCAGGTCGGGCTCGGGGAAGTAGCGGTAGTCGTGCGCCGACTCCTTGCTGCGCATCGAGCGCGTCTCCTCGCGGTCGGCGTCCCAGAGGCGGGTCTCCTGCACGATCGTGCTCGCCGTCGCTCGAGCGACGCGCGACCTGGCGCGCGATCTCGTAGGCGATCGCCTTCTCGACGGCGCGGAAGGAGTTCATGTTCTTGATCTCGGCCTTGGTGCCGAGCGTCGTCGTGCCGCGCGGGCGCACCGAGACGTTGGCGTCGCAGCGGAAGCTGCCCTCCTCCATGTTGCCGTCGCAGATCTCGAGGTACTGCAGGATGGCGCGCAGCTTGCGCAGGTAGGCGCCGGCCTCGGCCGGCGTGCGGCATGTCGGGCTCGCTCACGATCTCGAGCAGCGGCACGCCGCGAGCGGTTGAAGTCGACCAGGCTGGCGTCGCCGTGCGCGTCGTGGATGTTCTTGCCGGTGTCCTCCTCCATGTGGATGCGGGTGAGGCGCGACGCGCTTGGCGCTCGCCGTCGACGACGATGTCGACGCGGCCGCCGATGCAGATCGGCAGCTCGTACTGGCTGATCTGATAGCCCTTGGGCAGGTCGGGGTAGAAGTAGTTCTTGCGCGCCCAGCGCTGACGCGGCGCGATCGTGCAGCCGGTGGCGAGGCCGGCCCGGATGGCGAACTCGACCACGCGGCGGTTCAGCACCGGCAGCACGCCGGGCATGCCGAGGCAGACCGGGCAGATGTTGCTCGTTCGGCGGCGCGCCGAAGCGCGCCGAGCAGCCGCAGAAGATCTTCGACTCGGTCAGCAGCTCGGCGTGCACCTCGAGGCCGATGACGGCCTCGAAGCGCCCGGTGTCCGTCGCGCCGCTGGCGTCGCGCTCGTCACCGGCCATCCCGGGCAGTTCCGGCGGCCGGCGGCGATGCCAGTCGGTCGCCTGCTCGTAGGCGTGCGCTGCGCGCAGCACGACCTCCTCGTCGAACGGCCGGCCGATGATCTGCAGGCCGATCGGCAGGCCGGCGCCGTCGACGCCGCACGGCAGCGACGATCGCCGGGCAGGCCGGCCAGGTTCACCGAGATGGTGAAGATGTCGGAGAGGTACATCTGCGAGCGGATCGTCGATCTTCTCGCCGAGGCGGAACGCGGTGGTCGGCGCGACCGGCGTGACGATCGCGTCGCAGCGCTCGAAGACGCGCTCGAAGTCGCGCCGGATGAGCGTCCGCACCTTCTGCGCCTTCAGGTAGTAGGCGTCGTAGTAGCCGGCCGAGAGCGCGTAGGTCCCGAGCATGATGCGGCGCTTCACCTCGGCGCCGAAGCCCGCGGCGCGCGTCTGCCGGTACATCTCGAGCAGGCCGCCGCCGGCGGTCGACGCGCAGTGCCGTAGCGGATGCCGTCGTAGCGCGCGAGGTTCGAGCTCGCCTCGGCGGTGGCGACCAGGTAGTAGGTGGCGATCGCGTACTCGGTGTGCGGCAGCGACACGTCCTCGACCGTGGCGCCGAGCCGCTCGAGCGTCGACGACCGCGGCGCGCACCGCGTCGCTCGACCTCCGGCTGCATGCCCTCGACGAAGTACTCGCGCGGGAGGCCGATGCGCAGCCCGCGACGCGCCGGTCGCGAGCGCCGCGCGTAGTCCGGCACCGGACGCGGCGACGGAGGTCGAGTCGCGCGGGTCGTGGCCGGCGATCGCCTCGAGCACGCAGCGCGCAGTCGCGCGACGTGCGCGTCGAACGGCCCGACCTGGTCGAGCGACGAGGCGTAGGCGACGACGCCGTAGCGGCTGACCCGCCCGTAGGTCGGCTTCAGGCCGACGACGCCGCAGAACGACGCCGGGCAGGCGGATCGAGCCGCCGGTGTCGGTGCCGAGCGCGGCCGAGGCACTGCGCGCGCCGCGACCGCCGCCGCCGAGCCGCCCGACGAGCCGCCCGGCACGCGCTCGCCGATCCCACGGGTTGCGCGTCGGGCCGTAGGCCGAGTTCTCGGTCGACGAGCCCATCGCGAACTCGTCGCAGTTGGCCTTGCCGACGAGCACCGCGCCCGCCGCGCTGCAGGCGCGCGCGTCACGGTGGCGTCGTACGGCGGCGACGAAGCGCTCGAGGATGCGCGAGCCGGCGGTGGTGCGCACGCCCGCCGTGGCAGATGATGTCCTTGATGGCCGACGGGGATGCCGGCGAGCGCGCCGCGCACCGTCGCCGGCGCGCGAGACGCCGGTCGGCGTCGCGCGGCGGCGGCGAGCGCGTCGTCTGCCGTCACCGTGAGGAAGGCGTGCAGGGCGCGGCTCGGTCGCGGCGATGCGGGCGAGGGCGCCGCGCGTCAGCTCGCTCGGCGGACAGCTCGCGACGGCGGACGCAACGCCGCCGGCCTCGCGGATCGAGAGATCGTGCGGGGCGCTCACTCGATGATCTTCGGGACGCGGAAGAAGCATGCCGTCACGCGCCGGGGCGTTGGCGAGGAGCTGCTCGTCGGGCGTGTTGGCGACTCGATCCTCACGCAGCGGTGCCGTGACATCGAGCACGTGCGGCGTCGGCTCGACGGACGCGGTGTCGAGCTCGCCGAGCTTCTCCATGTAGGTGAGGACGGCGTCGAGTGTCGCCGCCATCGCCTCTTCCTCATCGGGCTCGAGGGCGAGACGCGCGAGCATGGCGACGTGGTGGATTTCCTCGCGAGAGATCTTCACGGGCGGAGTGTACCAAGGCCAGGAGTGCGTCGCCAACGCACCGCCGCGCCATCGCCTGGACGGAGAGAGCGCGCCGCGCAAGAGATCCGCGACGCGCGGGCAGGGCGGCGCGAGAGACGCGACACCCGCGCCGGATCGCGCGAGCCTACTTCGACGTCTGTCGTCTCTCCTGACAGAAGCCGGGCGCGAGCTCTCCGACCTTGCGCCAGAAGTCACGCGAGGCCTCGTCCACGGTGAGACCTTCGCCGATCTGAACCGTACCGGTCGAGTAGATGATGACGATGTCTCGACCCTCGAGGTTGAGCCGCAGCTCCTCAGGAGGCTTCGTGCCCCGCGACATGCCTTGGCTGGACAGCGGCTTGCTGGTCGAGGGCACGGATCGTGGGGACTCGCGCTTGGCGAGCCGTTGATCACTCTCGGGAGTGCTCACCACCTCGTCAGAGGTGATGACGCTCGGTGCTGACCACCCGGGCCGCGGGAAGAACAGGAAGGCTACCGAGGTGAGAAGGAGGGCGCGGACTAGCGTGAGTCGGATGGGCATAGTGCTCCAATCGGGTGAATAGGGTGGGCCTTGAACGGCTACGACGCCGTTACCATGGGCGACCGGCGACCTGTCAAGAAGAAAGTAGGGATGAACCCGTAGTTTGTTCACGTGACGACCCGGTGCCTGGACGATGGTGCGCCATCGCACTCGTTTGGGGTCTACTCGTACCGATGCGTGCCACGTCGCCGCACCGCTATGGGTTCGTCGTGTCGCGCGATCGACTCCTCTGCGGCGCCGACGGCGAGGCGCTCGCGGCCGCCTTCCTCGCGGCGCGCGGCTACACCATCGTGACCCGGAACTTCCGCTGCGCCGCCGGCGAGATCGACCTGGTCGCCCTCGACGCGCGCACGCTGGTCTTCTGCGAGGTCCGCACGCGCCGGGGTACGCGCCAGGGCGGGGCGCTCGAGTCGGTGACCGCCCAGAAGCAGCGGCAGGTTGCGCGCGTCGCCGACGTCTACCTGGCGCGCCATCGGTTGCACACGCATCCGATGCGGTTCGACGTCGTCGCCGTCGAGATGCGCGGCACGTCGGTGGCGATCGAGCACGTGGTCAACGCGTTCGACGCCTGATGACCGGCCGCGTTTGAAGCGCTCCCGGGGGGCGTGCTACGACGCGCCGATGCTCGACATCCGGCTCATTCGGGAGCAGCCGGAGGCGGTGAAGGCGGGGCTTCGGACGGTGGGGGTCGAGCCGGCCGAGATCGACGGTCTCCTCGCCCTGGACGCGGAGCGCCGTGCCGCCATCCAGAAGGTCGAGAGCCTGAAGGCGGCGCGCGCGGCGGCGGCCCGGGCGGTCGGGGCGCTCAAGGACCCGGGCGAGCGCGAGAAGGCGATCGCGGCCCAGCGCGGCTCCGGCGACGAGATCGCGGCGGCCGAGCGCGTGCTCAAAGATCTCGAAGCGCGCTTCGAGGCGCGCATGCTCGAGCTTCCGAACCTGCCGCACCCCGACGTGCCGGTCGGCCGCGACGAGCGCGACAACATCGTCGTGCGGACGGTAGGTACGCCGCGCACCTTCGACTTCCCGGCGCGCCCGCACTGGGAGATCGGCGAGCAGCTCGGCATCCTCGACTTCACACGCGGAGCCAAGGTCTCCGGCTCACGCTTCTACGTCATGTGCGGCCGGGGCGCGCATCTGCAGCGCGCGCTCATCAACTGGATGCTCGACCTCCACGTCGACACCCACGGCTACCGCGAGGTCTATCCGCCGGCGATGGTCCGGCGCGAGTCGTTGGTCGGGACCGGCAACCTCCCCAAGTTCGGCGACAACCTCTATCGCGACGCCGAGGAGGACATGTGGTTCGTGCCGACCGCCGAGGTGCCGGTCACGAACCTCTATCGCGACGAGATCTTCGAGCCGGGGTCCCTGCCGGTCCGTCACGTCGCCTACACACCGTGCTTTCGACGCGAGAAGATGTCGGCCGGACGCGACGTCCGCGGTATCAAGCGCGGCCACCAGTTCGACAAGGTAGAGATGGTGAAGTTCGTCACCCCGGCGACCTCCGACGCCGAGCTGCTCGGGCTGCTCGATGATGCCGAGGACGTCTGCCGGCGGCTCGAGATCCCGCATCGCGTGGTCCAGATGTGCACCGGCGATCTGAGCTTCGTCGCCGCCATGAAGTACGACGTCGAGCTCTGGGCACCCGGCTGCGGCGAGTGGTTGGAGGTGAGCTCGTGCTCGAACTTCCGCGACTTTCAGGCCCGACGCACCAACCTCCGCTACCGCCCGGCGCCGCGCGCCAAACCCGAGCTCGTGCACACGCTGAACGGCTCGGGGCTGGCGCTCCCCCGGGTCGTGATCGGCGTCCTCGAGACCTACCAGGAGCGGGACGGATCGGTGCGCGTGCCGGCGGTCTTGCAGCCATACATGGGGGGGCGGACGGTCATAACTGCGGAGGACTAGGACTTTCCTGGGACTTCCGGGGCCGGCCGGTCGGGGGCCGGTCAGGTGCCGGGCCGGGGGTCCGCAGGTCTTTTAAAAGCCGTCTCCCGTGTCGTATGGTGCCGGGTGGTCGCCCGGACGAGTCCGGGTGGGGAAAGGGGTGGTCCATGAGCATGAGGGGCAGAAGGGTAGGAGGATGGAACGTGGGCACCTCGGTCGCGGCGCTCGCGGTGCTCGGGTTGATCGGGCTAGGTGCGACCGACGTACGGGCGCAGGCCGAGGCCGAAGGCAAGGTCACGGCGACGCAGGCGGCACCGCGGCTTCATGACGTGGGTGAGGCGTACCCGAATCCGGACGAGGAATACCCGCGCGGAGGGCCGCAATGTACGCCGCTCTGGAAGCTCGGTCGCGGGCTACACAATCTGGTGTTCGGCCTCCCCGCGGAGGTGATCAAGAATCCCGCCATCGAGGCCTTGAAGGGGGACACGGTCTTCGCGTTCGGCGCGGGCATAGTTGAAGGCGCGGTGGTCGGAGTCGGCAAAGGGTGCTGGCGGATGGGCGCGGGATTTCTCGACGTCGTGACGTTCCCGGCCGCGGACGTCGACCCCTGGTACGATCCCGAGCATCTGCAGTACTACGCGTTCTAGCTAGTCCGGCTGCGAGGGTCCTGTCGGGGCGCCGATCGCTGGTGCATCGGCGGCAATCAGCTCGAGCGCGCGCGCGAGCACGCGCCGCTCGTTGGGGAACGTGAGGCGGCTGCTCGCCTCCTCGCCGTCGAACCAGCGCGCCTCGTGGACCTCGTTGTCGTGGTCCTCTGTGTTCCCGCGCTCGTAGCGCAAGAGATAGAAGTACACGAGCTTGTGGTGCCGGACACGCGTGCCTTCCTCGTCCCACGTGTACCAGAGGTCGATCTTCTCGAGCAGCGCGCCGACGGTTCCGACGAGTCCGGTCTCCTCCGCGACCTCGCGCGCCGCCGTCTGCTCGAGCGTCTCGCCGCGCTCACGCTTGCCCTTGGGAAGCTGCCAGCGCTTGCCGCCTTTGGTCGCGATCAAGCAGATCGCGACTCCCAGCGGCGTGCGGCGATAGATCACGCCGCCCGCTGACACCTCGAAGCGTGTGCCGTTGCCGCGCGATGGGCCGCGCCGGCGGTCACGCCGGTTGTGAGCCTGCCCGGTGGACTGGTCCCTCGCCACAGATGGGATTCAACCACGTATGCAGCCGGCGGACTACTCCCGGGTCCATGGCGAGCGCTTCTCGTGCGTCCGTCCGCGTCGGCCGCAGCGTCCACTGTTCGGACGGACTCCAACGACCGCGTCAGGCCAGCGTCACCTTCGCGTTCGAGATCACCACGTTGCCGCTCGGCTTGACCTTGGCCTGCAGCAGGATCTCGGTGGGCGACGTCCTTCCACATCTCGGTGACGATGGTCTCGCCGGGCATCACCGGCCGCACGAAGCGCACCTTGATCGACTTGAAGCGCGTGGGATCGTTGTCGGCGAAAGCCTCGATGGCGGCGCGCCCGACGTTGGCGAAGGTGCAGAGGCCGTGCAGGATCGGCTTGTCGAAGCCGCCCATCTTCGCGAACCCGGGATCGGCGTGCAGCGGGTTCTTGTCGCCCGAGAGCCGATAGAGAAGCGCCTGGTGCGTGAGCGTCGGATACTCGACGACGGCGTCGGGCGCACGCTTGGGCGGCTCGTTGCCGGGTGCTGGGCCGCTCTCGCCGCCGAAGCCGCCCTCGCCACGGAGAAACGCGCTGAACTCGTTCACGAACACGACCGTGCCGTCCTCGAGCTTGCTGACCAACTCGAGCACCAGGAGCGCGCCCTTGCCCTTGTCGTAGATCGCTTTCACCGTCCCGACGGTGCTGACGCTGGCGCTGGTCGGGATCGGACGCGCGACCACCTCCATGTACTGCTCGCCGTGCAGCAGCAGCATCGGGTTGAAGCTCAGACCCGGCACGCTGCCGAGATGGTACAGCACCGGGAAGCTCGGGATCACGCCGAAGGTCGGGAGCGCCTTCAGTCCCTGCTCGTAGGTGTATTGCAGCACCGCGGGGCTCGTCTGATCGGTACCGATGCCGACACCGGAGCCGAGCGCGTAGAGAATGAGCGTGTCCTCGTTCCATTGAAACGGCATCGCGGGTAGCTTCGTCCCCAGCGCTTGCTTGAGATCGACCGGCATCGGTTCCTCCTCGACGCTCTGAAGTGTGGCGCGTTTCTATCAAGGCCTTGCATTGTGTAAAGGCCCGTGCAGACTGACCCGCGGAGGTTCTGCATGGATTTCGGATTCACTCCCGAGCAAGAACAGCTACGCGTTCAGGTGCGTCGCTTCCTCGACAAGGAGCTGCCGCTCGAGCGCGTGCTCGCATGGTCGGCCGCGCCTCAGCCGCTCGATCGCACCCTGTGGCGGAAGATGGCCGAGCTCGGTTGGGCAGGGATCACCGTCCCCGAAGCGCACGGAGGACTCGGCCTCGGCTTCGACGACCTGATCGTGCGTGCTCGAGGAGATGGGCCGGAGCCTGTGTCCGATGCCGCTCTTGGCGACCGATGGCGCCGTCGCGGCGTTGCGCGCGCTCGGCAGCGACGAGCAGCAGCGCGGTGTATCTCCCCCGCATCGCCGGCGGCGAGAGCGTCGCCACCGTCGCCGTGCTCGAGGACGAGCGACGTGGTGGCGCCGGACGCGCTCGCCACCCGTGCCCAGACGCGCGGCAGCGAGATCGTCCTCGAGGGAACGAAGCTGTTCGTCCCCGACGGCCAGAACGCCGACCTCATTCTGGTGGCGGCGCGCGAGGGCGAGGGCGTGAGCCTGTTCGCGATCGACGCCGGCACGCCCGGCCTCACCGTGGAGCCGCTGGTCGTGGTCGATGCGACCAAGCCCGCGGCCGTGGTCACGCTCGCGGCGGTGCGTGTGCCGGCGAGCGCGCGGGTCGGCGCGGCGGGCGCGGCGTGGCCGACGCTGACGCAGGTGCTCGACCGGCATGACCATCGGGTTGGCGGCCGAGATGGTCGGCGCCGCCGAGGCCGCGCTCACGATGGCGGTCGAGTACGCCAAGGTGCGCCAGCAGTTCGGCTCGCCGATCGGTCGCTTCCAGGGGGTGAAGCACCGCTGCGCCGAGATGCTCGTCGACGTCGAGTCGGCGCGCTCGCTGGTCTACTACGGCGGCTGGGCGGTCGAGCACGATCCCGAGGCGGCGGCGACGTACGCCGCGATGGCGAAGGCCGCGGCCTCGGAGGCGCTCGATCAAGCCGGCGAGGAGTGCGTGCAGATCCACGGCGCGATCGGCTACACCTGGGAGTGTCACGCGCACCTCTTCTACAAGCGCGGGCGCCAGAGCCACGTGTGGATGGGCGCACCCGACGAGCACTACGAGCGCGTCCTCGCCCTGCAAGGTCTCTAGGAAGAGGAACGGCCGCCATGGACTTCAGCTTCACGCCCGAAGAGGAACGCTTTCGCTCCGAGGTGCGCGCGTTCATTCGCGACCACCTCCCCAAGCGCGCCGCGGGCGCCGGCGACGACGGCATCGACGTCGAGAGCGGCCTCGCGAGCCTGCCGATGCTGTTCAAGTGGAACCAGGACCTGCACGAGAAGCACTGGGTCGGCTTCAACTGGCCGAAGGAAGTCGGCGGCGGCGGCGGCTCGCTCGTCGAGCAGATGATCCTGAAGGAGGAGATGGCGCGCGTGAAGGCGCCGCCACTCGGGCTCTGCTACATGGGGCTCGCCTGGGTCGGCCCCGCGCTCATCAAGTACGGGTCCCCGGAGCAGAAGAAGCAGCACATCCCGCCCGATCCTGAAGGGCGAGACCCAGTGGTGCACTGGCTACTCGGAGCCCGGCGCCGGCAGCGACCTGGCGTCCCTGCAGTGCAAGGCGGTACGCGACGGCGATGTCTACGTCGTCAACGGCCAGAAGATCTGGACCAGTCTGGCGATGTGGTCGCAATGGATGATCCTGCTGGTGCGCACCGACTTCGAGTCGCCGAAGCACCTCGGCATCACCTGCCTGCTGGTGCGCATGGACACGCCGGGCATCACCGTCAAGCCGATCAAGGAGATGAACGGCGGCGCGATGTTCGCCGAGATATTCTTCGAGGATGTGCGCGTGCCGGTCGCCAACCGTCTCGGCGCCGAAGGGCAGGGCTGGGAGGTCACCAAAGACGCGCTCGCCAACGAGCGCAGCTCGATCGCCGACGTGTGGGCGCTCAAGCACCGGTTGGAAGACCTGAAGGAGCTGGCACAGCGCTGCCGCCGGCGCGGACGGCGCGCCATCGACGACCCGGGCATCCGCCAGCGCCTGGCGCGCATGGAGACGCAGGTGGAGGCGATGCGCCTCTCCGGCCTGCGCTTCCTCACCAAGCAGCTGCGCGGCGAGCCGCTCGGCGCCGAGACGTCGATCAACAAGCTCATTCGCGCCCGCATCGAGATCGAGAGCGGCCGGTTGGCGCGCGACATCGAGGGAACGTACGGCGTTCTCGCCAAGCGCTCACCGCACGCGATCGACAACGGCCGCTGGCAGCGGGTGATGCTCTCCTGGCCGCCCTTCGTGATCGGCGGCGGAACGCCCAACATCCAGAAGAACGTGATCGCGGAGCGCTTGCTCGGTCTGCCGCACGACGCGTCCTGACCGCTACCCCGTTCCATGCGTACGACGCACTCCTAGCCCGATGGACGCTCTCCGCGACGGCGTCCGCCACTTTCGCGAGGCGGTCTTTCCGCTGCATCGCGAGTCCTTCGAGCGGCTGGCGAAAGGGCAGTCGCCGGACCACCTGTTCATTACCTGTGCCGACTCGCGCATCGTGCCCGAGTTGATCACGCAGACGGAGCCGGGCGAGTTGTTCGTGGCGCGCAATCCAGGCGCGCTCGTTCCCGTCTACGACGTGTGGCGAGTGGGCGGTATGCTGGCCAGCGTCGAGTACGCGGTCTCGGTGCTGCAGGTGAAGCACATCATCGTCTGCGGACACTCCGAATGTGGCGCCATCCAGGGGATCCTGCAGCCCGAGCGCGTGGCGCATCTGTCCGCTGTCGCACGATGGCTCGAGGGCGCGGAGAAGGCGCGGGAGCGTCTCGAGTCGGAAGGGCGAGCGGGGGACGCTCGCCGGATGACGGAGCTGACGGTGCTGCAGCAGCTCGAGAATCTGCGCACCCATCCCGCGGTGATGGATAGGGGGGACACTCTCGCGATCCACGGCTGGATCTATTCCATCGCCAGCGGTGAGATCGACGCCTGGGATCCCGCGCGCGGCGAGTTCCGTCGCTGGCCTGACTAGGAGTGCGTCCACTCTTCCTCGCGATCCTCGTCCTCGCGTCGGCATGTGGATCGCCGGTGCGCGCCGTGCGCATGGATCCGCAGGCCGTCCACCGCACGCTCACCGGCAACGTCCTCGCGACCGGCGAGCCGAGCGTGCCGAGCCGGATCGTGCTGCAGCGCTACGGACTGGCGGAGCGCTACGAGGACGACCGAAAGGGCGCCCTCGCCGAGTTGCATCGCATGGCGATCCTCGAAGGCGAGCGCCGGCCCGAGGATCTCTTCGCACTGGCCGAGCTCTCCTTCGATCACGCCGAGCACGGCGGGGGCCGGCCGTACGCCCTGGCGACTGCCGTGTACGCATGGACCCTGCTGTTCGAGCCGGGCGTGCGCGGCAGGGAGCTCGATCCGCGGCTCCGTACAGCCGCCGATCTCTACAACCGCGGCCTCACCGTCGCGCTCGCCTCCACGGGCACTTCCGTGGAGTTGCGTCCGGGCTCACACGCCTTGCCGTTCGGCTCCGTCGATATCGTCGCCGACCCCAGCGCCTGGCGCTGGGGTGATCGGCGTCTGGTTGATTTCACCGCCGCGTCCGAGCTCGGCGTGATCGGCCTGCGCAACCGCTATCGTGACCCCGGCATCGGCGCGCCGCTCAACGCGGCGACCGCGCCGATCGACCCCGAAGAGGGATACCGCGATTTCGTCTTTCCGCGTGTGAAGGTGCCGGTGACCGCGTTGCTGCGCCTCGAGGACGCGCAGAGCGGCCTTGCGAGCGGTCGTTTCAGCGGACGCATCGTGGTCTATGCGGCCTCGGAGACGCAACAGGTCGAGATCAACGGACGCTCCGTAGCGCTCGAGTACGAGCCGAGCTCCGCCCTTGCCGACGCGTTGACGAACGCCCCGGTCTGGAAAGCCGAGCTGCGCGGGTTTCTCACGGGAGATCTGATCCGGCGGGAGCGCCTGACCCAGCTCGGTGCCATCGAGCCCTACCGATCCGACCGCGTGCCGGTCGTGCTCGTGCACGGCACGGCGTCGAGCCCGGGGCGTTGGGCGGACATGCTGAACGATCTCGCGAACGAAGCGCGCATCCGCGAGCGTTTCCAGTTCTGGTTCTTCTCCTACGATACCGGAAACCCGATCGTGTACTCGGGCCTGATGTTGCGCGAGGCGCTCACCGAGGCCGTCGCGCGCCTCGATCCCGACGGCAACGACGCCTGCCTGCGCCATATGGTCGTGATCGGACATAGTCAGGGCGGACTGCTCGCCAAGCTCACCGCGATCGACAGCGGCAATCGCTTCTGGGAGAGTATGAGCCCCACGACGCCGCTGCAGGAGATGAAGGTGTCTGCCGAGACCCGCGACCTCTTGCAGCGCGGCTTCTTCATAAAAGCCGCTTCCCTTCGTGCGCCGTCTCATCTTCATCGCCACCCCCCAGCACGGGAGCTACCGCGCCGTCGGTCTGGCGCGGCGACTCGTGCAACGCCTGGTGAGGTTGCCAGGCGACGTCGTGCGCGCGGGCTCCGACCTGCTCGCCAACGCTCCCGAGTTCGAGCTCCATATCGCGATGTCACGCCTCCCGACCAGCGTCGACAACATGTCGCCCGGGAAACCCGTTCATCCAGGTGCTGAGCTCGATCCCGCTGGCGCCGGGCGTCATCGCCGAACTCCATCATCGCGGTCAAGGGCGATGGACCGTTCGAGACGGGAAACGACGGCGTGGTCGAGTACCGGAGCGCGCATATCGAGGGCGTCGAATCCGAGCTGGTGGTGCGCTCGAGACATTCCACGCAGTCGAACCCGACGACGATCGAGGAGGTACGGCGCATCCTGAGAAAACATGCCGCAGCGGTCTTCGAAGGCGAGGCGTGCCGGCCGCCGCTCATGGTCGCGACGTCGCCTCATGACGGCGGTGCCGCGACCTCTCCTCGTCCGCTCGTCGGCGCTCGCCGTTCGAATGGTCCTCGGCGTCGTCTGGCTCGGCATGGTCGCGTGGGGCGCGCTTGCGTTCTGGTTCGACGGGCCGACGTCACGGCCGCTTGCGGGTCTACTCATCGCGGGGTTGGTCGTGGCTGCCCTGGGGCTGCCGTTGTTCGCCGGCCGCCGCGGGCTGGTCGCGGGCGGCGTGCTGTGGGCGGTGCTGCTCGTATGGTGGCTCAGTCTCGAGCCTCGCAACGATCGCGACTGGCTCGCCGATGTCGCGCAACTCCCTGCGGCCATCATCGAGGGCGACCGCGTCACGATCGCCAACGTGCGCGATTTCGACTACCGCTCGGAAACGGACTACACGCCGCGCTGGGAGCACCGCACCTACGATCTCGCGCAGATCGAAGGCATCGACCTCTTCCTCTCCTACTGGGGCTCGCCGTGGATCGCGCACACGATCATGAGCTGGGAGTTCGCCGACGGCCGGCACCTCGCGATCTCGATCGAGACCCGCAAGGAGCAGGGCGAGTCGTATTCGGCGTTGCGCGGGTTCTTCCGCCAGTACGAGCTCTACTACGTCGTGGCCGACGAGCGCGACGTCATCCGGCTGCGGACGAACCATCGCGGCGAGAATGTGTACCTGTATCGCCTCGCTGCCTCGCCGGCACGGGCGCGGGCGCTCCTCCTCGCGTATCTCGCCGCGGTGAACCGGCTCAAGCAGCAGCCCACCTGGTACAACGCGTTCACGCACAACTGCACGACGGCGATCCGCATCCACGTGCAGCACGTCGGCATCCAAAATCCCTGGGACTGGCGCATCCTCGCCAACGGCTACATCGATGAGCTTCTGTACGCGCGCGGCAACGTGAATCGGGAGCTGCCTTTCCCCGAGCTCAGGGCGAAGAGCGAGATCACCGCTCGCGCCAAAGCGGCCGACGCCGATCCCCAGTTCTCCGCGCGCATTCGCGAAGGTCTGCCTGCACGTCCCGTCGCGGTTGCGCGTTGACCTGCCCGTGCAGTAACGTGCGCGCCGCCATCTACATCCACGGCCTCATGGAGGGACAAACTCATGCGCTTGAAAACACAAGTACCAGGTTCGTTGGCCGTCCTCGCCATCGGTCTCGCGAGTGCGGTACTCTATGATGATGCCGCAACCGGCGTCGGCGAAGGTCGAGAGCGGCGCCTGCGTCGGACTCTCGGGTGCGGCTGGAGGTCTCTGCAAGGCCTACTGCGAAGCACAGCAATGTCATGTGGATGGGCGGCCATCGTGCGAGCGGCTGAGGAAGAACTTCGCGAGACACACCGGGAGTGCCGACTTCCCGTGCGATACCCCGGGTGAGGAAAGGTGCGTCGCGGGTCAGACGGTTACGGTCGAGTTCGCAATTGACACCCCATACGGGGGTGCCTCGATCGCGCTCGACTATCCCCCGAACGTCGTCGACATACCGGGCTCGGCCGACGATGCTTCCGTCTCGGAAAGGGTGACGTTCATTCCGAGTGGATTTACGGTGGTGAACGATCAGGACTCCGACTTTGACGGGACGGATGATCGCCTCCGGGCGGTCTTTGCCAATATTGAGCAGCTCACCCCTGCGGGACCGTTCATGCTGGTCGAGTTCGACTGTATCGAAGGCAGCCCTGTTCCGGATGTCGGATCGTTCTCGTGCTCCGTGCTGTCCCTGTCCGACGAGCTCGGAAACACGATCGAGGGCGGATGCACGTTACTCATACCCTAGACAGTCGCTTTCATCTCCGCTCCGGGGTAGTCTGCGGCGCTCACCCGACGCGATGATCTCCTGATCATCGCGGTTGGATCGTGACTGCTAGCCGGGAGCCACTCGTGCAACGATTCCTCAACCGGCGCGCCTCTGTCGCTACCGACAGCGTCTGTTCTAGCGCTCGCCCGGCGAGCGCTGTAACTAGGTGCCTCGCCCCATACGGAGGGGTGGCCGAGTGGTTGAAGGCACCGGTCTTGAAAACCGGCAGCCCGCAAGGGCTCGGGGGTTCGAATCCCTCCCCCTCCGCTTTTGATTTTACGAAGTTACTCATTTCGACGGGCTCGTACTCGGCACCACCAGCGCTCGCTTTGCCCCGCTCTGCCCCATTGCGTCCTCCCGTGGTTGAGCCACCGCGCTGGCGGTGGCCGTTGGACGGGCGAGGCGCTGTGGTAGAAGGGCCGCCGGCCGACGCATGCGGCAGATCGGCGGAGGCGTGCGGGCATGATGGGGGTCGAGTGATGGTGATTGCGGTGGGCGATCGGCAGATGTCCGTGGTACCTCGACTCGACCCACGTCGCGTTCTGACGGACGTCTTCGGCTACGCCGGATTTCCGTCCCGGCCAGGAGAAGATCATCGACGACCGTCCTCGCCGGCCGCGACTGCATCGGCGTCATGCCGACCGGCGCAGGGAAGTCGCTCACCTTCCAGATCCCGGCGCGCATCCTCCCCGGCACCGTCCTGGTCGTGAGCCCGCTCATCTCGCTGATGAAGGACCAGGTCGACGCGCTCGTCCGGACCGGCTTCCGCGCGACGGTCATCAACTCGACGCTCGACTGGGAGACGCGGCGCGATCGCATGCAGCGGCTGCGCAGCGGCGAGTACGAGCTGGTCTACGTCGCGCCCGAGGGTCTCGAGGGCAGCCTCCGGGGCTTCCTCGCGCGGCGTCAACGTGTCGCTCGTCGCCGTCGACGAGGCGCACTGCATCTCGGAGTGGGGTCACGACTTCCGGCCCGCCTACCGCCGCCTGCGGGCTCAAGCAGGAGCTCGGCGGCATTCCCGATCCTGGCGCTCACCGCGACCGCCACGCGGCAAGGTCGTGGGCGACATCATCCGCCAGCTCGGCATGGTGAAGCCGGACGGCTTCAAGGGCTCCTTCTTCCGCTCGAACCTGCGTGCTCACCGCGCACAAGAAAGGCGACGGACGCGGCTCGCGGAAGGACCTCCTGGCCTACGTTCGCGGGCGGCGCGGCGAGAGCGGCATCATCTACACGCTCAGCCGGCGGAACGTGGAGTCGCTGACGGACTTCCTGCGCGCGGCCGGCGTGCGCGCCGTGCCCTACCACGCCGGCCTCGACGACGCGGTGCGCACCCGCCATCAGGACGCGTTCGCGCGCGACGAGGTCGACGTCGTGGTCGCGACGATCGCCTTCGGCATGGGCATCGACAAGTCGAACGTCCGCTACGTCATCCACCGCGAGATGCCGCGCTCGATCGAGAGCTACTACCAGGAGATCGGCCGCGCCGGCCGCGACGGGCTGCCGAGCGACTGCATCCTGCTCTACTCGTGGGCCGACGTGATCAGCCACGAGCGCTTCCAGGACGCGCATCGAGGACCGAGGCGTTGCAGCGCGAGACGCGCGCGGAAGACGCGTGCGATGTTCGAGCTCGCCGACGCGCCCGGCTGCCGGCAGCAACGCTGGTCGCCTACTTCGACGAGACGATCGATCCCTGCGGCAGCGCGTGCGACGCCTGTCGCGGAACCCGCTTCATCGATCTGGTGACGCCGGTGCGCGCGGCGCAGGCGCAGCGCGCAGCGCTGCGGTCGCTGACGGCGCCGCGACTACGCCGGCAGCGCTGTCCGCGGACGACGAGCTCTTCCAGCGCCTGCGCGCGCTCCGCCGCTCGCTCGCCGACGCCGAGGGCGTGCCCGCCTACATCGTCTTCAGCGACGCCGTGCTCGCCCGCATGGCGGCGACGCGGCCGATCGACGAGGCCGGCCTGCTCGCGATCTCCGGCATCGGGCCCGCCAAGCTCGCGCGCTACGGCGACGCGTTCCTGCGCGTGCTGCGCGAGGACTGATCCAGCTCGCCCGCCAGCGCGCGGCGCAGGATGCCTTACGTCAACTTGGCGGTCAGTACAGTGCAAGCCGTAACCGCGTGTTTTTACGTTCGACTGTCAAAGCACGTGGCGAGCCGTCGACATGAAGCCTACGCGTATAGTGCCGTTCGCCATTCGCGACGCGTGGTGTGCGAACCGGCGCTCGCGTATACGTAGTCGTCGGCGGCGCCACGAGTAAGGACACCCGCCCGGTCTCGGGCGGCTCGCGTATGGCACGGCTCTTCTGTATAGGAACGACAAAGGCATCCAATCACTCGTATGGGAATTCTCGACAGGCTGAAGCCGCAACCCCGCTGGAAACACTCCGACCCCGCCGTTCGACTGCAGGCGATCCCCGAGCTGGGTGACCCAATCGAGCTCGCGGTATTGGCGGAGGGCGACCCCGACGCCAAGGTCCGGAGGGCGGCCATAGCGAAGGTCGACGACCCGGTCGTGCTGGGGCGAGTGCTCACATCGGATACCGACCCAGGCGTTCAGGATGTCGCCGCCGATCGCCTGCTTGGGGTGGCCCTCGGCGCATCGATCTCCGAAGCCACGACAGCCGCTGGTCTGTTGTCGGATGTCCGGCGCGTATCGTTGATCGCGAAGAGCACGGCGGCTGATGCCGTTCGTGAGGTCGCGCTCGCCAGATTGACGGATGAACGTGCGCTCGGCGGCGTTGCCCGTCACGCGAAAGTGGAGAGCACGGCGCTCGCCGCCGCAGCCCGACTGACCTCAGCCGACGAACTGCTCTCCACTGTGCTGAACAGCGAGCATCGCGACGTTGCGCTGGCCGCGTTCGCTCGCGTGGTGAGTGTCGAGACCGGTGCCTGGCTCGGACGTTGCGCTCCTCAAGACCATCGAGGCGCGCACGCGACAGAAGGCCGTGGCGCGGCGCGCGAAGACGATGCTGCGGGCAATCGAAGACGCGGAAAATGCGCGGCGCGTCGCTGAAGACGAGCTGCGGAAGCAGGAGGCGTTGCTGTGTGCCGCCGTCGAGAGTTTGGCGCACATCACGGATCCCGATCGCATGGCGGCGGACCTTGCGCGCATGAGTGCCGCCTGGGACGCGCTGCAAGGCACCGACGCGGCGACCGCGCGACGATTCGCCGCGGGAGTCGACGCTGCTCGCGCCCGGATGACGCAGCGCCGGAGCGAAATCGAAGCCGCGCTCGAAGCGGCACGTCGACGGGGCGAAGCTCTGGCGAGCCGCGAGGCGCTCTGCCGGCGCATCGAAACGCTCGAAGGGGACGACATCCTCGAACAATTGGTCCCGATCGAAGCGGAATGGGCCCAGCTCACGCCGCTCGTTGGCTATGAAACGGAAGCGGATCAGCTCGTGGCGCGATTCGCGCAGGCCGTGAGTGCTTGCCGCAAACGTCACGCTCTCGGTACCGCACTGCAGGAAACCCGTAACGCGCTCGACGCCCTCGTTGTCGAGGCAGAAGCTCTGCCCGGTCAGGGCGATGAAGCAGCCGCCGCCCGTTGGCGGGTCCTGTCCCGCGAAGCCCGCGCGCTGGTGGCCGCGCTGAACGCTGCGTCGCGGCCGGCCTCCGACTTGGTGGATCGCCTGGCTGTCGTCGCGAGGGCATTCGAGGTGGCTGCGGCGGCGGCACGCGAAACGGCCGCAAAAGCCAAACGGGATCAGCGATCGAAGCTCGTGCGGTTGGTCGCACGCGGCAAGCACAAGGCTGAATCGGAGACCGTCACCTTGCGTGAAGGAGAACGACTGCTGCGCGACATCACTGCGGCCTTCAAGGAAGTAGGCACAGGTGAGACGACGAAGGAGATTGGCGAGACCATTGCCGCCCTGCGCGCGTTGCAGGAGCAGGTGGCGCGTCGCGTGGAGGAACTGCGCGACATGGACGAATGGCGCAGGTTTGCCAATGTCCAGCAGCAGGAAGAGCTCATCGCGATGGCTGAAGCCATCGTCGCGTCGCTGAAGGCCGAAGAAGAGGCGGGCACGGAGACCCAGTTGGCGGCCACGGCCAAAGCCCTTCGTGAGCTCCAGTTGCGATGGCGGGGAGTGGCGGACGCGCCGCACCACACCGCACAACGGTTGTGGGATCGCTTCAAGGCCGCGACGGACTTCATCCGCAGCCGCTGCGAGATCCATTTCGCCCAGTTGCGTCAGGAGCGAAGCACGAACCTCGCAGCCAAGGCGGCGCTCATCGAGCAGGTCGAAGCGCTGGTCAACTCAACCGACTGGAGCAAGACGGCTGCCAAGCTCCAGGAGCTGCAGAAGGCTTGGGAGGACACCGGGCCGGTGCCGCGCGATGCTGCGCGCGACTTGGCGCGCCGCTTCCGCGCCGCGTGCAACACGTTCTTCACCCGTCGCCGCGACGCTCTGACCTCCAAGAAGAAGGAGTGGAACGACAATCTCGCACGCAAGGAAGCCTTGTGCGAGCGCGCCGAACAGCTGACCGAATCGAAGGACTGGGACGCCGTCGCATCCGAGCTGAAGAAACTGCAGGCCGACTGGAAGGCGATCGGCCCCGTCCGCCACGATCAAAGCGAGGTAGTGTGGAACCGTTTCCGTTCAGCCGCGGACGAATTCTTCGAGCGCTACCATAACCGGCATAAGATCGCTGCCGCTGAAAAGATCGCTGAGCACACGGCGCTGGTGGTCGCGCTCGAAGGCCTCATCCCGCTCGAGGAGGCACCCGCCGATCTCGCCGCTCAGGTGCAGACGCTGCGCACGACGATCTCCAACGCTCCACACGTCGACGGCGCCGAGATGAAGGCGCTTCACGAACGGTGGAAGGCGGCGCTTGCCGCGCTCGTCGCCCGGTGGCCAGCCGCGTTCGCTGGCACGGACCTCGACCCTGCCGCAATCCGTGAGCGCATGGAGAAGCTCGTCGCGAAGGTCGAGCGCCTCATCAAGAAAGAAGAGCCCGTCGCGCCGGCGAGCAGGTCCACTACTCAGGATCTCGCGGAGCGGCTGCGGTCGGCGCTCGCGAGCAATGCGATGGGTGTTCGCGCCGACGATTCGAAGTGGCGTGCCGCAAGCACCACAGTCGAACAGGCGCAGGATGCGTGGCAGCGGATCACACTGGTGCCCGTCGAAGACACACGCGTGCTCGAGGTCAGGTTCAAGGTTGCCTGCAAGCGCGTCATGGATCAGGTGAAGCTGCACGTTGGCCCAGCTGTGGGTGGCGCCGACGGCGGTTTTGGAGGAGGCAGCCCCGGGGGCCGTCCCGATGGACCAGGACGCGCCCGTGATCGGGGTCCACGGGGCCGGCGGTCGACTCGAGGTTCCGGGGCTGGAGCAACGGCGGGAGAGGTGGACCCTGGTAAGCCCACCCATGCGAAGTAGGGTGCTCTGGTGCGGCGCCTGGTTCGGCGCTAACCCAACAAGCGATCAGTGCTCCCAGACGGCCGGTACCCAACGAAAGACGTCACCGGCGACCGCCACCCGGCCGACGGACGGGAATGACAGGTGACCAGCCGCAAAGGGCTCGCGGGTCGCCGCCAGCTCCCGCAAGAGACGGACCCGGACGCGGACCGCCTCCTCGGGGTCGTGGTCGAAAGCGTTGTGCCAGTCAGGGTGATCGAAGTGATTCGGGAACACGGCATCGCCGAGGAACGTCAGCCGGTCGCCGCCGGACGCCAGGCGGACCACGCTGTGCCCGGGGGTGTGGCCGCCGGTGCGACAGACGACCACCCCCGGCGCCACCTCGTACTCCTTCTCGAACGGCCGCAGCTGGCTGCGGTATTTGTCCACGAACCGCTCTTCAGCCGACCGAAGCACGTCCGGAAACCCGCCAAAAGTGTTGCGGGAGAAGTCGGGCGACGACCAGAACTCGGCCTCGGCGGCCGCCACGTGGATCGGCACGTCCGGACGCAGCCGGCCCCTCAGCCCGTCGGCGAGCAGCCCGCCAACGTGGTCCACGTGCAGGTGGGTAAGCACCACGTCGGTCACGGATGCGGGATCGATGCCGGCGGCGTCCAGTCGCGTTGCCAACTGCCCGACCCCCGGGAAATCCGGGAACTCCGACCCTGCCCCAGAGTCGATGAGTACGGTCCGGCCGCCGCTCCGCACCACGACCACGTTCAGCGGCCACTTGTACACGTCGGGCGGCTGGAGCGTGTCGTCCAGCCAGGCCGCCAGGTCGGCCGGGTCGGCATTGGTGGCCAACGTATCGGCTGGAAGCGGAAACACCCCATCGCTGATCACCAGCACGTCAATCTCGCCGACCCGCAGCGCGTAGCGCGACGGAACCAACTCGTCGGGCCCCGGTCTAACGGGGTGTGAGGTCTTGTCCAAGCTCATGGTTGTCTCCTTCTGCTGACCTCCGGTCGAGCACACCTCCCACCAGGGCAGCGACCTGTCAATCTCAGCGGCGGTGCGGGCACGTGCCCGGCACCGAATCGAGTACTTCAATCCGCTCGCGCTTCACCTCGATTAGAACTCTTCCGCGCGGTCTGGACCCTGGGGAAGTGGCGGATCACGAAGAGTAAGTACACCAGCCAGAGTGCGAACCACGCAGACCCGACGGCAAGAAGCCCAACCGAGAAGAGGATCAGGCTCGGATCGAGGAACAGCAGCGTGTAACCGAGCAGCCAGAAGCGATCGCCTCGCTGGGAGTACAGAGCCCGCTCGCCATCATCGATCCGGCTGCCAAGCGAGGAGCAGTAGTAATAGAAGGACGCGAACACGAACGAGAACGTCGCCACACCCATCACGACTAACGTGGCTTGAAACAGCAAGGCGTTGATCTCGCCGCTCGCGAACTTCGGATGCAGAAAGAACAGCATGAACGTGAAGATCGCGATGCTCGTCGCGGCGAGCGAATACGAGCGATTGACGTTAGATGTGGCAAGATCGTCTCCCATGGAATGCCTCCTCGGCCGCATTCTCTCTCGGTCATCTTCATTTTGATCGCCCATGACCGAGGCGGTTACGCGGGCAAACCGCACCGATTGTGTCAGCGCCGGCACCGTTGCGCCGGATCTTCTCAGTCTGAATGTTTGCGCGAAGTGCCGAGCACCTGCCAGCCAGCTCGTGCCAGCGGGTGAGATCCCTGGGCGTAACCTCGGATGCAGGATCAGGCTCTTGCCTGTGAGCGGCGGAGCCATTCGTCGAAACCGATGCGGCCGAGGCGCGCTTCGCCCAACGGCACGAGCGAGCGCTCCTCGACCCGGCCGCCGTAGTATCGCGCCTCGGGGTCACTCACGACCTCACGCGGGTCGCCGACCGCCTTCAGATAGCGGGTGACGACTTCGTTGAACGGTGCTCGTTCCGGGCCGGCGATTTCGACGATGCCGCTTCGCGGCGCCGCGAGTGCCACATCGGCGACGATGGCAGCAACGTCGTCCGCCGCGATGGGCTGGAACAGGCCGGGCGAAAGCCTGACCAGGTTTCCATCCGCACTTGAATCGGCGATGCGGCCGAGGAATTCCAGGAACTGGGTCGAGCGGATGATGGTGTAGGGGATGCCGGAGGTCTCGATCAGTTTCTCTTGGGCGACCTTGGCGCGGAAATAGCCATTGTCGGGCGTCCGGTCGGTTCCGACGATGGATAGCGCGACATGGTGCCGGACGCCGGCTGCGGCTTCCGCCGCGAGAAGGTTGCGACCGGAGGTCTCGAAGAATTCCAGCACCGCCCTGTCTTCAAATGAGGGCGAATTGGCGAGGTCGATCACCACCTGCGTGCCCGCCATGGCCTCTTTGAGGCCCTCGCCGGTGATGGTGTCGACGCCGGTATTGGGCGAGGCGGCGACGACCTCGTGACCGCCCTGGCGCAGAATAGCGACGGTCTTCGAGCCGATCAGGCCGGTGCCGCCGATGACGACGATCTTCATGGTTTACCCTCCCTTAGGAAGGCCAGCAGATCGGCGTTGACCTGGTCCTGGTGCGTGGCCGTGAGGCCGTGTGGCGCGCCTGGATAGTAGATCTCCTTTGCGCCCCTGATGAGCCTAGCCGACTTCTTCGCTGAGTCCTTCACCGGAACGATCTGGTCGTCCTCCCCGTGCATGACCAGGGTCGGGACTTCGATCTTCTTGAGGTCCTCGGTGAAATCGGTCTCGGAGAAGGCCTTGATGCTCTCGTAGGCGTTCTTGAGGCCGGCCTGCATGCTCCAGAGCCAGAACTGATCGAGCGTGCCCTGGGAGACCGCGGCCCCCGGCCTGTTGGCGCCATAGAACGGTGCCGCCAGGTCCTTGTAGAACTGCGAGCGGTCCCTCGTGATCCCGTCCCGCAGCTTGTCGAACACCTCCAGCGGCAACCCCTCCGGATTGGTCGCGGACTTCACCATGATCGGCGGCACGGCAGCGACGAGGACCGCTTTGGCGACTCGCTTCGTCCCGTGGCGGCCGATGTAGCGCGCCACTTCGCCGCCGCCGGTGGAGTGGCCCACCAACGTGGCGTCCTTGAGGTCGAGTGCCTCGATTACGGCGGCAAGATCGTCGGCATAGCCGTCCATGTCGTTCCCCGAAGAGGCCTGACTCGACCGACCATGGCCGCGACGGTCGTGTGCGACGACGCGGAAGCCGTTCTGCGCGAGGAAGAGCATTTGGCCGTCCCAAGCGTCGGAGCTCAGCGGCCAGCCGTGAGAGAACGTTACGACGGGGCCTTTGCCCCAGTCCTTGAAGTAGATCCGCGTCCCATCCTTCGTCGTTATCGTGCTCATGGGTGCCCTCCTTGGCTCTTCGTCAAAAGTACTGCCTCCCGTGCCTGATACTCAGGTGCTGACGACTCAAGAGCACGCCACATACAGCGGCAACTACCCAATGTAACTGTCGCTGCTGAAACGATCTCTCGTGGTTTCACGAGACCCCGTGGCACGCTCACGAAGATTCTATCGCCGTGCCGTGCTCGGCGACACCCTCCAGCAGATCGCCCTCGCGGCTGCCGAGTCACAAGCCCTCGGGGGTTCGAATCCCTCCCCCTCCGCTTTCAAGACTCCTTTCTGCCACGACGGCGACGAGCCGATTCGGAGCGCATCCGCTGCATGGCGTCGGTCTCGTGCTCGGAGTAGCGCTCTTCTTTCCAGGGATCGGCGTGAAGGTGATAGCCGTTGACTTCCCAGAATCCGGGAGCGTTGACGTCGAGGAACTCGAAGGCCCGGATCCACTTGGCGCTCTTCCAGAAGTAGAGCTTTGGCACGACGAGCCGGCAGGGGCCCCCGTGCTCGGGCGCAAGGTCTCTCCCGTCGTGCTTGTAGGCCAGGAGGACGTCGTCGCCCCGAAGGTCCGCGAGAGGGATGTTTGTCGTGTAGCCTCCCTCGCTGTGAGCCATCACCGCGATGGCCTCAGGTCGAACACCCACGCGGCGAAGGATTTCTGCGACGGCGACCCCCTCCCACCGATTGTCGAATCGGCTCCAGCGCGTCACGCAGTGAATGTCGGACGTGACCTCGACCCTCGGCAGGTCGAGGAATTCCTTCTACGTCCACGAGAGCTCTTCGTCGACCAGGCCGAAGCACCGAAAGGCCCAGGTCTGCAGATCGGCGCGCGGTGTCTCTCCATAGGTGAGGACGGGCCACTTCTGTGTGAGGACCTGCCCGGGCGGCAGGCGCTCGCTTGTCTCCACGTCTTTCATCTCACTGCTCTATCGACGTTCTATCCGAGCGCAGTCGGCCTTCACCAGCGGGACGTCGCCGAGATGCTCCGAGACGAACCACATCTAGGGGCGCTCGAGGTAGGCGGCTGTCGACATACCTCCGGCCGTGCACACGCCGACGATCGCGCAGTGGCGGCGGCGACGCGCGAGCTCGAGCAGCGTGGATCCAAGGTATCGAATGCCCGACATGCCATACGGGTGGCCGAGCGGCACCGCGCCACCGTTGACGTTCGTGATCTCCCACGGCGTCTCGAGTTGTGCCTGGTTGTAGAGCGTGGTCACCGCGTACGCCTCGTGGAGCTCCCATAGATCGATGTCCGACATCACGAGCTGGTGATGCTTCATGAGCTTCCGGATCGCGGGTGCGATCGCGATGCTCATCTCCTCGGGGGCGACGGCGGCCAGCTGCATGCCACGAAACAGTCCGAGGATCGGTAGTCCGCGGCGCGCGGCGAGGTCGGCGTCCATCATGACGACGGCTCCCGCGCCGTCGGACAGCTGCGAGGCGTTGCCGGCCGTCGTCGTGCCCCCCGGGTACACGGGCTTGAGCGCCGCGAGGCCTGCGAGTGTCGTGTCGGGGCGCGGGCCCTCGTCGCGATCGAGAGTGACCTCTTGCTCGTGACTGGCCTTGGTCACCTTGTCGGTCACCTTCATCGTCGTCGTGAAGGGGACGATCTCCTCGGCGAACTTGCCGGCCGCCGCCGCCGCGGCGACCCGCGCTTGAGTCTGCACGACGTAAGCATCCTGCGCCTCGCGGCTGATGCCGTACTTCTTCGCGACGAAGTCGGCGGTCTGGTTCATCGTCCACCACACCGCCGGCATGCGCTGCTGCAGCGGAGCGTAGAAGAAGCCGTTCATGTTGAGGTTGAACTGGACGAGGCTGATGCTCTCGACGCCTGCGGCGATCGCGATCGTGGCCTCGCCGGCAGCGATCCGACTCGCGACGATCGATGCCGCGCTCAGCCCCGAGCCGCAGTAGCGATTGACCGTCATTCCTGGCACGGCGTCTCCGAACCCGGCCTCGAGCGCGGCGTTGCGCGCGATGTTGTGGCCGGTAGCCCCCTCGGGGAGGCCGCAACCGACGACGACATCTTCGACCTCGACGGGATCGATGCCGGCGCGCTTCACCGCGTGACGCAGCACGTGCGCCGTCATCGGGATGCCATGCGTCTGGTTGAGCGCGCCCCGCGTGGCTCGCGCGATGCCGGTCCGACAGTACGCGACGACGGCGACGTCTTTCATGGGCCCTCCTCGATGTCGAGCGACCATATCAGGCTCCAGGTACTTCCGCATCGTTCTGCATCGCCAGTCGAGTCCTCGTGCGTCCTCTCGCTCTCATCCCGACTCAACGCGGCGGTCGACGGCCTGACCGCCCGGATCAGATCGCGCTGAGGCGGCTGTCGAAGGCCAAAATAGCCAGGAGCGCACCGGCGATCGCGATCGCCAGTCCGCATGAACGGGTCTTTCGGCGTCGGCCCAGTTGACAGAAGGCTTCGGGTAAATGAACGATCAGACGGTGATGGGACTGCTTGCGGAGTTGCCCGGCTGGTTGCAAGCGGCCGGCTGGGGAGCCCTGTCTGCATCCGGCCTGCTGATCGGAGCCGTGGGCGGCTACTACACGTCACTTCAGCACACCACCATCGCCCGCGTGATGACGTTCGCAGCAGGAGTACTTCTGGCTGTGGTGGCGGTGGACCTGGTGACCAACGCGCGTGGCGCGGCAAGCCTGCACTGGACGGTCACGGGTCTGCTGTGCGGCGCGGCGGTGTTCAGTTCCGTCAACTGGCGACTCTCCCGCCGCGGGGCACAGCATCGAAAACGCTGCGGCGAATGCGTGGAGCAGCCGGAAGAAGAGCGGCAGCCCGGTAGCGGACTGGCCATCGCTGCCGGCACGTTTCTCGACGGCGTTCCTGAGGGGGTGGTGCTGGGGTTGGGCGTGCTGCACCACGGCGCGCCCGGCTTGGGGACGGTCGCGGCGTTCTTCCTGGCGAACATCCCGGAAGCCCTATCGAGTAGCGCCGGAATGCGGCGAGCGAGACGGTCCGCGCGCTACGTGTTCGGCGTGTGGATTGGAATCGCCTTGATGATCAGCCTCGCAGCGGCTGTTGCCGGGCTTGTGCTCCGGGGCACAGGGCCGGCGGTCCGGGGGACGTGCGAGGCGTTCGCAGCGGGCGCGATCCTGGCGCTGGTCTCGGAAACGATGATCCCGGAAGCGTTCCACGGCTCGCCCCAGTTCAACGGCCTGCTGCTGGTCGTCGGCTTTGTGGCCTTACTGATCCTGCTGGCACTCAGCCACTGAAGTCACGTCGCCGGCGGTCATCGGGGAAGAACCTGAAGAAACTCCTCCATGTGGCGGTCAGCGGCGGCTGCCGCCGCCTCCCGACTGCTGCCGTTCTGACGCGCGCTCAGGTAGGGCGCGTACCAGTCCGACCAGTGGTGCTCGGCGTGCGTCTTCTCGTAGCGGTCGTGGTGCTCCGCCGTCTCGCGAAGGAGCTCTGCAAGGGTCGCGACGTCCGTGGCTGGCGCCGGCGTCGACTTCCACTCGCGGCCGGGAAGCCGCGTCGTGATCTCCTGGAGCAGCCAGCCGTTCCCGTCCGGATCCTCGAACGAGGCGAACGAGAAGTAGGAACGACCTTGCGGGTCGCGCCCGGCCACGCGCGGGTTCTCCACCGTGTTGTTGAAGGGCCCGCCGGCGTAGTGGAAGACCTCGCTCACGTCGACGCCGCGGGCGGTCAGGTCGTCGCGGGCGGCGTCGATGTCGTCCACGGCGAGGACCAGGCTGTCAGCCGAGCCGGGCTTGGCCGAGGTGACTCCCTTGCCGAAGATGATCGAGGCCGCCGAGTTGTGCGGCGTCATCTGCACGCCGCGGAAGTCGCCCGCCGCGACGTCGATGTCGAGCCGCCAGCCGAGATTCTCGTAGAACGCCTTCGCGCGGTCGACGTCGGAAACGCCGAGCAATACGACCTCGAGCTTCATGTCGACCGGTTCGGCCTTCGGCGCCGCCTCTGTCTTGTTGTTCACGTCAACGCTGGACACCACAATCTCCTTTCGTTTGGGGAGTCCCTACAGACTCCGCTTCCGTAGAACGCGCTGATGCTCCGGGTACCTCACTGGACGCTCACTTGGACGCAGCCGGGGCCGCTTTTGCCGACGCCGTGAATGTCGCCGAATTCTTCCTGACGAAATCCTGGACGCTCAGCGGCCCTTGCCCCGTTAGCGTGCGCACGTCGTCCGACATGCGGTCATAGCGTCCCGCGCGGTGCAGATCGGCCATCGTTGTGAGGTGGTCCACCAGGTGAACCGGCAAGCCGCGCTCGAGCAGCCCGTCCCGCCACGCCTCGACCGGAATGTCCGCAAAGGTGATCGTGCGGCCGAGCGCGTTCGAATACTCCTGTGCGAAGAAATGCATGTTCTCGGACTGGGGACCGGTCAGGTGATAGACCTTGCCGATGTGCGGCTGCGGATCGGCGAGCAGCGCGGCGACCACGCGGGCGACGTCTTCCACCGCGACCGGCGAAGTCTTGCCCTCGCCGAACGGAAGCCTGATCCGATTTGATTCCCGGACCGAATCGGGAGTGAAGATCAGGAAGAAGCCTTCGAGAAGCACGGTCGGCCGCACGTGCACGACCGGCAGGCCGGACCAGTTCAGCGCCTGCTCGGCGAGCCAGTGCAGCTTGTGCTGCGGGCTCGGGGTCGTTTCGGTGATGCTCATCTGTGAGAGCGTCATCTGCGAGATGTTGATGAACGCCTTCACGCCGTGATGCTTCGCCACCGCCGCCGCATTGACCGTCGCGGCCAGGTAGGTATCCGAAACCGACATGCCGAAGTACATCGTTTCGCAGCCGGCGATCGCCCTGTGCATCGACCCGAGGTCGAGCAGGTCCCCGACTACGACCTCCGCACCCATGTCGCGCAAGGCCTGCGCGCGTTGGTCTTCATTTCGCACCATGGCGCGCACCGCTTTGCCCTGCTTCAACAGCAGTCCGGTGATCGTGCGCCCTATGCCGCCGACGCGGCCTGCCGCGCCCGTGACCAGAATGGGAGTCGCCATGTTCTTTCCCCCCACGCCTTCATCGCTCCCCGGACATGCCTCCGTCGTCGCTCACCACCGCGAGGACCAGCTTCCCTCGGGGGTGGTCCCTGATCCCGCGCTCATAGGCCTCTCGCGCCTGGTCGAGCGGCAGAACCGCTTCGACAATCGGTCGGATCGTACCGGCGTCGATCAGGCGAGAAAGCTCGTTCAATTGTGTGCGGCGCGGTTCCACGATGAAGAACAACCCTCTCGCCGCGCGACCGGCCATCCACTCCGGCGATGGCTGTCTGACGATGGTGACGAGCAGCCCGTTCCGCCGCAGGACGGACCAGGACCGCTCCGTAATTGTGCCGCCGACGGTGTCGAGGACCACGTCGACATCGCGCACGACGGTCTCGAACGGCGTTGCACCATAGTCGATGACATCGTCCGCGCCGAGCTGGCGCACGAAGTCGACGTTGCGGGCGGAGGCCGTCCCGATGACGTGGGCCCCGCGCCAGCGGGCGAGTTGGACGGCGAAGTTGCCAACCCCGCCCGCAGCACCATGAATCAGCACCCGTTGCCCGGGCGTGAGCCGCGCGTGGTCGAAGAGAGCCTGCCAGGCCGTCAGGGCGGAGAGCGGGGTTGCCGCGGCGCTCGCATGGTCGACGCTGCGGGGTTTCGGGGCGAGGTCGGCGGCGCGCACGGCTACGTACTCGGCCGCTCCTCCGTCCCGGAAAAAATCGGTCAGCCCGTAGACCGCATCGCCGACCTCCACATCTCGTACGTCCGGTTTGACAGCCGTGACGACGCCGGAGACTTCGTGGGAGGGTATGAACGGAAGCCGGCTGCGGCCGTCGGGCGTCTCCCAGATGTGCCAGGTGAACTCGGCCGGGGAGATGCTGGCGGCATGGACGCGAACCAACGCGTCGCCCGGCTGGAGCGCGGGAATGGGGGCATCCTCGTAGACGAGCGCTTCCGGGCCTCCCCGGCGGTGGATGCGGATCGCCTTCATGGTCTCCGGCGTACCCGGGCGCGGCTTCAACGCTTGATCGTCCCCGGCTTGAAGGCGATGTGTTTGCATTCAAGAAAGTCATCCAAACCTGCTTGCCCGCGCAGACGACCCCGGCCGCTCTGCTTGAAGCCGCCTTCTTCAAACTCGTCGTGCATGTTGGCCCAATCGTTGATCCAGACCGTCCCGGCCTGCAGCACGCGCGCCACGCGCAGCGGCCGGTCCACGTCACGCGACCACACACTGGCGGCCAACCCGTATTCGCTGTCGTTGGCCAGCGAAACCGCTTCAGCTTCTGTATCGAAGACCTGCATCGTCAGCACCGGCCCAAAGACTTCTTGCTGCACGATCGGCAGACTGGAATCCGTCACCTCGAGAAGAGTTGGCCTATAAAAGGCGCCTTTCGCCAGAGGCCCTTCCGTCGCGGGGCCGCCGCGCACGATGACTTTCGCGCCGGCCGCGATGGCGTCCTCGACCATCTTGTTCACGCGCTCTACATTTGGCTTGTCGATGAGAGGCCCCATCTCGCTGCGCGGATCGGACGCTGGACCAACCCTGACCTTCTTCAGTCGCTCCGCCAGCGCGGTTCGGAACCGATCCGCAATCCCTCGCTGGACGATGGCGCGGCTGCCGGTCATGCAGAACTGGCCCGCGAAGACGGTCAGCCCCGCCGTGACCTTCGCCACCGCGGCGTCGAGGTCGGCGTCATCAAAGATCACCATCGGCGTCTTGCCGCCCAACTCCAGGCCGAACCGTTTGAGACGGGCCGCGCCGGCGGCGGAGATCGCCCGCCCGGTCCGGGTGCTGCCGGTGAAGCTGATCACCGGCACGTCCGGCGTTTCGACGAGGTACTCCATCCCCTCACGTCCGCCGGTAAGGATGTTGACCACACCGGGGGGCAAGTCGTCGGTATCGGAAATCACCTCGCTGATCAGGGCATTCACCTGCGCGGTCTCTTTCGGCAGGATAACGGCGGCGGTGCAGCCAGCGGCCAGGGCCGGCGCCAGGGAGCGAATCCCCAGCGCGATGGGCGCGTTCCACGGCGCGAAGATGCCCGCCACACCGACCGGCTGGCGAATGACGATCGAGAGGCTGTCCTCACCCACCTCGGCGGCGCGACCGTATTCCGTCAACGCCAGGGCGGCGTTGAAACGCAGGTTGAAGGGAACGGTGGCCGTTTCGAACCGCGCGTGCGGGAGGATCTTGCCAACCTCGGTGGCCAGAAGCTGGGCCAGGTGCTCGGCGCGAGCCTCGAACCGCGCGGCCATCGCATTGAGCACACGGGCGCGCAGCGAGCGGTTGTCTTTCCAGTCCGTTTCCCGGAATGCCCGCAGCGCCGCGTTCACGGCCAGTTCGGCCTCCTTGCGGCCGCCCTTCACGTAGCTGCCTATCACCTCGCCCGTCGCCGGGTTGATGCTTTCCCGGTGTTCACCGGAATCCAGCCACTGGCCACCGATCCAGTGCATGGCAGTTCCGCCACTCCGCTCCTCCCGAGCCAACAGTTCCGTTTGCTTGATTGTTGCCATGGAAACTCTCTCCTCTCTGGTTTTCGCCTACGGCATGCGAAGGGCGGGTTTGAGCCTTGCCGCAGAGTTCGGCCTTTCAGTTCTTTCACTGGACGAAAACGCTGCTGCCGCTTCCGTGATTCATGGGACTGGCAGCGAGCGGCTGGCATACTGAGGCCTTGACCATGCGCCTCACCGAGAGCGACCTCAAGCCCCCCGGCGACACGGTCGGTGCGAGGTTCGACGAGCTGCGTTGGCCGCTGCCGGTGCGCCCAGGCGACGAGCTGCGCGTCGAGAGCGAGATACTCGAAGTGCGGCCGCTCAAGTCGCGCGACGACATGGCATCGTCAAGGTGAAGACCACCACGCTCAACCAGCGCGGCGAAGCGGTGCAGGTCTCGATCCGCAACGTTTTCGTTCCCCGCCGCTAGGTCAGACCGCTCCAGGCGTAGGGCTCCGCCCACGCCGCGATCACGTTGGCCGCGTACACGGCGTCGGCCCTCGCGCCGAGAAGGTGGTCGGCGCGGTTGAGCGACACGAAGCTCTTCGGATGCCTCGCGGTGGTGAAGATGCGGGTCGCGTTGTCTATGTCCACGATCGTGTCCCTCGGCGAATGCATGACGAGCAGCGAGCGTCCGAGCCGCGCGATCTTGGGCGCAAGATTCTGCTCTGCCGCGTCCTTCAGGAACTGACGCTTGATGCGAAACGGCCGTCCCGCGAGCACCACCTCGGCGTCACCATCGGCCTCGATCTGCGGCACCCGGTCGCGGAAGAGCCCCACTACGTGCGCGGCGTCGCTCGGCGCGGCGATGGTGACGACCGCCTTGCATTCGGGCACTTCGCCGGCAGCCGCGAGCACGGCGGCTCCTCCGAGGCTGTGACCGATGAGGAGCGCAGGCGCCTTATAGTCCTGCCGCAAGTGCCCTGCCGCCGCCACGAGGTCGGCCACGTTCGAGGAGAAGTTGGTATTGGCGAACTCGCCATCGCTCGCGCCGATGCCGGTGAAGTCGAAGCGCAGCACGGCGATGCCGTGCTCAGTAAGCCGCCGCGCAATGCGGCTGGCCGCGACCACGTCCTTACCGCAAGTAAAGCAGTGCGCGAAGAGCGCGTACGCGCGCGGCGCGTCGTCCGGCGCGTCAAGGCGCGCGGCGAGCTGGTCTCCGCTGCTCCCGGCAAACGTTACATGCTCGACCTTCATGGCCGCACTTTACCCCGACCGTCCAGGTCGCCTATGAGCGCGTCAGAAGAATTTGTTTCGTCAGCGTCGTGTCGATCATGTCCCCGCCCTGGCATCGGCATTTCTGTGAGCGGCTCCGATTGAGAGTCCCCGCCTTCACGGGCATCTCACCGCTGACACGCTCAGGAGTCCATTCGGTGATCGTGAACTCGATTGCTCCTGCCATCTTCATGGGTCACCTATCGATTGTAAGGACGGCACGGAATCGCGCTTTTCCACCGTGCATTCGCTCGTACGCTTCGACCACTCGTTCAAGCGGATATTTCTCGATCATCGGATGCACACGGCTCACGGCGCTGAATTCCATCGTGTCTTGAGAGTCCTTCGCTGTACCCGCGTACCAGCCCCTGACTGATCGTCGCCCCGTGATCAGTGAGAACACGCTGATCGTGAGTGGCTCGGCCGGTGCCGCCGGTACCAGCAGCGTGCCGTCCGGCGACAATCCATCGACCAATGGCGAAATCGCCTGCGCGTTCGGAGCAGTCGCCAAGATCACACTCGGGCCTCCGAGCTTCAGCAACTCCGCCACCACGTCTTCAGCAGTTGCGTCGATGTAATGGTGAGCGCCCAGCTTGCGCGCGAGCTGCTCCTTGTCCTTTCCTCGGTTGATCGCGACGGTCTCGAATCCCATCTGCCGCGCGTACTGAACTCCCAGGTGGCCCAGTCCGCCGATGCCGTGTACCGCGACGATGTCACCAGCGCGTGCCCCGGAATGGCGGAGAGCGTTGTACACCGTGACGCCTGCGCACATGAACGGTCCCGCTTCCTCGGGTGGCATTTCATCAGGAATAGCGGCCAGCGCGCTCGCAGGCGCGATCCTCCGCATCGTCAATTGCCGCGGACACGCAGCTCGACGCCGGCGATCTCGCCGGCGCCTCGCGATCGGCCTTACTTCCGCGAACTCTTCGCAGCTTCCTGTGCCTTCTGGTAGCTCTCCGCCACTGCGGCGTAGTTCGGCGCGACGAGCGCGTACAGCTTCGCGAGCTCGGCCGCCTCGGGACGGTTCCATGTGCGATGCACTTCCGACAGCACCGCATTCGTCGAGGTGGGGATTACCCCTGCCTGCGCAAAGCGTGCGAGCGAGGTTTGCGAGGCTATCTCGCTCGGGTCGCCCGACGCATCGATCACCGCGTACACCTTGTAACCCGCCGCTTGGGCATCGAGCGCCGGGAACATGACGCAGACACTCGTCCAGACACCGGCCATGATCAACGTCTTCCGGCCGGTCGCCTTTACGGTCTTGACGAAGTCCTCGTTGTCCCACGCGTTCACTTCGCCCTTGCGCGGCACATAGGTAGCCTGCGGCGCGAACTGCTCGATCTCCGGCATGATCGGGCCGTTGGGCCCGTTGGGCTCCGACGCGGTTGTGATGACGGGGATCTTCAGTAGCGTTGCCAGCCGGGCGAGCATGACGACGTTCCGGCGCAGATCGTCGACGGGGACGTCCTTGACGGTCTGAAAGAGCCCGGCTTGATGGTCGAGCAACAGGATGACCGAGTCGGAAGGGTCGAGCAGCATCTTCCCGCCGCCGGTCGGCAACACGCTCGACTTACCACTGTCCTGGGCAAGGGCGCTTGAACCGAAAGACAGGATGGCGATCGCGAGCGCGACACCGAGCCCACGTGCGGCTTGCTTGCAAGAGATCGACATGAATTCATCCTTTCGTTGGTTCGCCGTTCGGTCTCGACCGATGAGCGAGACGGTCGCCAAAGAGAAGCGACGCATAGTACCATCCCGCGCTCGACTGCAAGTTCAGGCGCCGCTTCGGTTGCAAAAGCTGGTGGTCGAACATCCCGCGGTTCCGATTGCGCTCCCGGCATTGCGAAGGAACACGACGGCGTGTACGGACTCGGCATCATGTACGCCAAGACGGTGTCCGGGGCAGAGGGCCGGGCACTGAGGCTGAGGTCGCTGTGACCACTGCGTACACGCGACGCGACGTCCTGCGGCTCGGCGTGGCGCTCGCCGCGGCAGTCGGACCCACGGCGTGCGCACCAGCCCTCGCGCGGCGCGCTCCAGCGACCGCCGACGTCGTCGTCACCAACGGCCGGATCGCAACGCTCGACCGGCGCCGACCGTTCGTGCGCTCCGCGGCGATCACGGGCGGACGGTTCACGGTCGTCGGTGACGATCCCGACGTCATGGCGACGCGCGGCCCGACGACGACCGTGATCGACCTCCGCGGTCGCACGGCCGTGCCCGGGCTCAACGACTCGCACCTTCATGTCATCCGCGGCGGCCTGAACTACACGATGGAGCTCCGTTGGGATGGCGTGCCGGCTCTCGCCGACGCGCTCCGCATGCTCCGCGAGCAGGCGCGACGCACGCCTGCGCCGCAGTGGGTGCGGGTCGTCGGCGGCTGGACGGAGTTCCAGTTCGCCGAGCGCCGCATGCCGACGCTCGCCGAGATCAACGCGGTCTCGGGCGATGTACCGGTCTTCGTGCTGCACCTCTACGACCGCGCGCTGTTGAATCGCGCGGCGCTCCGCGCCCTGGGCTACGACCGCACGACGCCGGCGCCGCCGGGCGGCGTCATCGAGCGCGACCGGCGCGGTAACCCGACCGGCATGCTGATCGCCAAGCCGAACGCGAGCATCCTCTACGCGTCGCTCGCGCATGGTCCGAAGCTCGCGCGCGAGGATCAAGTGAACTCCACCCGCCAGTTCATGCGCGAACTGAATCGACTCGGCGTGACGAGCGTCATCGACGCCGGCGGCGGTTACCAGCGATATCCGGAAGACTACGCCGTCATCGAGGAGCTGCACCGGCGCGGCGAGCTGACGCTGCGGGTTGCCTACAACCTCTTCACGCAGCGGCCCGGCCAGGAGCTCGACGATTTCACCAGATGGGCCGGGATGACGGCGCCTGGACGGGGTGATGACTTCTACCGCATGAACGGTGCCGGCGAGATGCTGGTCTTCACGGCGGCCGACTTCGAGGATTTCCTCGAGCCGCGTCCCGATCTTCCGCCGACCCTCGAGCCCGACCTCGACAAGGTCGTCCGTCTCCTCGCCGAGCACCGCTGGCCGTTCCGGCTGCACGCGACCTACGACGAGTCGATCACGCGCTTCCTCGACGTCTTCGAGCGCGTGAATCGCGATGTGCCCTTCGCGGGCTTGCGCTGGTTTTTCGATCACGCCGAGACCATCTCGGCCCGCAACCTCGACCGTGTGCGCGCGCTCGGCGGCGGCATCGCGATCCAGCACCGGATGGCGTTCCAAGGCGAGTATTTCGTCGACCGCTACGGTCGCGACGCCGCCGCGCACGCGCCGCCGATCGCCGCGATGCTGCGTGCGGGTATTCCGGTCGGCGCGGGCACCGACGGAACGCGCGTCGCGAGCTACAACCCGTGGGTCGCCTTGGCGTGGCTCGTCACGGGCCGTACCGTGGGCGGGCTCGCGCTCTATCCCGAAACGAACCGTCTCGATCGGATGGAGGCGCTGCGGCTCTACACCGTCGGCAGCAGCTGGTTCTCGGGCGAGGTGGACAAGAAGGGACGGATCGCGCCCGGCCAGCTCGCGGACATGGTCGTCTTGAGCCGCGACTACTTCGGCGTGCCGGAGTCCGAGATCGCGACCATCGAGTCCGTGCTCACCGTCGTCGGTGGCACGGTCGTGTGGGCAACTGAAGAGCACGCGGCGCTCGCACCACCGCCCTTGCCCGTCCGTCCGGACTGGTCGCCCGTCGAAACGTTTGGCGGGTATCACCGCGCCGTGGCGCGGGTCGCGTCCGCACCGTTCCGGGATACCGGCTGCGATTGCTTCGTCGCCTGACGATCGCGGTCGGGCTTGCCGCCGTGCTCTCGGCGGTAGCCGCGCTCATTGACGGCCTTCCCGGCCTGCAAGCGTTGCGGTATTCCACAACGGGCATGCCGGTGCCATGGGTGCTGCAGGGATAGGGAGGCAGCGATGAGCATTCGTTGGACTAGTTGCGTCGGGGCGGCGGTGGTCGTTGTCGGTTTGCTGGCCGTCTCTCCGAGTTGCATCGCCGCAGGTGGTACGATCTCCGACCACACCGCGGAGATCGACGGAGTGACACTTCACTATCTGAAGGCGGGGCAGGGACCGAGCCTCATCCTGCTTCACGGCTATACGCAGACGTCGAGGATGTGGCGACCGATCATGCCGGAGCTCGCCAAGAGGTTTGCGATCATTGCGCCGGACCTTCCCGGGATCGGCGCGTCAGGAATCCCACCCGACGGTCTCGACATCAAGACGTCTGCGGTTCGTATCCGCGCGCTTGCGAAGTCGCTGGGCATATCGAAGGCGAGAGTAGTCGGGCACGACATTGGTCTGATGGTGGCGTATGCCTATGCTGCGCAGTTTCCTGAAGAGGTCGAGAAGCTCGTCCTGATGGACGCATTTCTCCCTGGTGTGGGCGAAGGCGATGCCGTCTATAACTCTCCGGGCATCTGGCATTTCCGATTTTACGGTCCGACGCCGGAGGCTCTGGTACGCGGACGTGAGCGAACGTATTTCGAGCACTTCTGGAACGATTTCGCCGCAGATCGCAATCATTCGATCCCCGAGGCGGATCGGCGCGCCTATACGGCCTCCTATGCCGGAAAAGGTCGCATGCGCGCCGGCTGGGCGTACTTCCAGTCGTTCCCGAACACGGCCAAGTACTTTGCCGAGCTTTCAAAGACGAAACTCCCGATGCCGCTGCTCGTAATCGGTGGTGAGAAGTCGATGGGTGACGTGCTTGCGCGCCAAGCGCAACTGGTCGCGACCGATGTGAAGGCCGTCGTGCTCAAGGATACAGGCCATTGGGTGTCCGAGGAGCAACCGCAGCAGACGCGCGACGCTCTCCTGGCATTTCTGTGAGCGGCTCCGATACGCGTCGGCCTCCGGCGGATTGATCGCGCGCGAATGATCTCCGCACGTGCAGGCGACGTGGGGACGGGCACCACGCGCCGATACGTGGTCGCCGCATCCGTATGTTTCCTCGGACTGGCGGGATGCTTCAGCGCACCGCTCAACCCTCGCCTCGAGCGTCCGCTTCCCGAAGCCGAGGTAGCGCGGGAACGCCCGCCTACGGCTGAGAACCTGAATGACACGGTCTTCGTTCTCTCGTTCTCCGGAGGCGGGACACGTGCTGCCGCGCTCGCCTACGGCGTGTTGGAAACGCTGGCGGCCATACGGGTCCCGCACCCGCATCCGCACCGGCTGCTGGACGAAGTCGACCTGATAACGTCGGTTTCCGGCGGTAGCTTCGTCGCTGCCTACTACGGGTTGGTGGGCGATCGGATCTTCACCGAGTTCGAGCCGCGGTTCTTGCGAGCACACATCGGACGCGCGCTGGTGCGCCGTTTACTCTCTCCCCTCAACTGGGTCCGGCTGGCTTCGCCCAACTTCGACCGCAGCGACCTGGCCGCCGAGGTCTATGACGATGCTCTGTTCGAGGGCGCGACGTTTGCCGAGATCAACTCGCGACCTGGGCCACTCATCGCCGTCCAGGCGACCGACCTGCTGGAGGGGACCCGCTTCGGCTTCTCGGCGCATACGTTCGGCCTGATCTGCTCGGACATCGCGAGGTTCCCGATCGCACGTGCGGTAGCAGCGTCGGCTGCCGTGCCCCTCGTCTTCACCCCGATCGTGCTCCGCAACCATGCCGGCGGCTGCGCGTACCACGAGCCCCCTTGGATCGCGCGGGCCCTTTCCGAAGGACCCCGAGCGGGCCGGAGGTTCCAGAACGCGCGACACCTGCACGCCTATGCCGATCATTCGACACGTCCCTGGCTCTATCTGGTCGATGGTGCCGTCTCGGACAACCTCGGTCTGCATCGTGTGCTCGATGCGGTCGCGAATCGCGGCAGCTTCAAGGAGCTCTTGCGGGTCCGCGGCATCGTTCGCGCTCGCCGGATCGTGTTTGTCATCGTGAACGCGCAGACGGTCCCCGATACGCGCTGGGGAAGGCTGGCGCGTTCGACACCGGGCCTGACGACGGTCTTGGATGCGGTCACGACCGTCACGGTGAACCGCTACAACTTCGAGACCCTCGAGCTGCTCCGGCGGACCCTCGTCGAGGCGTCCCAGGAATTCGTCACGGCGGGCGAGCCGCCGGTCGAGCACTTCGTCATCGACGTGAGCTTCGACCAGCTCGCCGACGACTACGAGCGACGGTCTTTCGCTGGGATCCCGACCTCGTTTGACATGTCCGACGCCGAGATCGACCGCTTGCGTGCGGTGGCGGGTCGGATCCTCCGCGAGTCTCCCGACTTCACGAGGTTGCTCCAGAGTCTCTCGGCGGACGGCTCGTAGTGGCTCTGTCAACCTGATCGACCGCCAGGTTTGGCAGGTCGATGCCGCGACCGAACCGTCTGCAATCAGGCCAAGACTAGACACGTACGATGCTTGCATACCGTTGCAAACGACTGCAGAGAGGGGAGTTGCCGGGAGGCTTCACTTGGTGCTACGTCCACGAGGTCACGGGGACGCTCCCTCCTAGCTGAGGCGACTTCATCGATGTGACGATGCGGCCGCCGAACCGCCCGTTGATCGAAGCGCGCCGGGAGCAGATGTTCCCGATTCTCCGCTCGCAAGGCGAAGAGCGTCAGATGGCGCGCATCGAATGCTTTCCGACGACCGACGCTCTGATGGCCGGTGCCGCCGAGCGGTTCGTGTCGGTCGCAACGCAGGCGATCCGTGAGTCGAGTCGTTTCGTCGTCGCGCTGGCGGGTGGCTCGACGCCCAGGCGGCTCTACGAGCTGCTCGCCACGCCGCAATATGCCGCAGCTGTGGAGTGGTCGCGGGTCTGCTTTTTTTGGGGTGACGAGCGCTGCGTCCCATCGGACCACCCGACGAGCAACTATCGTATGGCACGTGAGGTTTTCCTCGGCCGCATTCCCGTACCCGAGGCCAATGTCCACCGCATCCACGGCGAGAATGCACCGGCGCGCGCCGCGAGCGCGTACGAGCAGGAGCTGCGGGAGGCGTTCGCCACGCGGGAGGGGCCGCCGAGCCGAGCCCCGGGACGACGCTTCGACCTCGTCCTGCTCGGCATGGGCAATGATGGCCACACCGCGTCGCTCTTCCCTGGCCTTGCCGCGGTCCGCGAAAAGGAGCGATGGGTGGTCGCCGAACACATCGCGGAGACGTCTATGTGGCGCGTCACCCTGACGCCGCCCGTGCTGAACGCCGCCGCGCACGTCCTGTTCCTCGTGTCTGGGGCGGAGAAAGCCGCGATGCTGCACCGAGTACTCGACGGACCGTCCCAGCCCGACACCCTCCCGGCGCAAGTGATAGCTCCCTGCGACGGGGAGCTTGCCTGGTTTGTCGACGCCGAGGCTGCCGCGCAACTGCGGGCGGAGGGGTTCCCGCCGACCCGGATGTAGGGCACAGTCCGGCTGAAGCCGTCAGGCGTTCGAGCAGAGGCGAACATGGCGATCCTGCTAGGTGCGGCACGCGCGTTCGGCGCCCCCGGCATCGCGCCGCGATGGACGCAGGGCACGAAGGACGCGATCGGGACGGCGTACTCGGCGGGCAGCACGGTCTGGTTCACGGTCTCTGCCGGCATCCTGAACGAGGTCTACTATCCCACGGTCGACCGGCCGCAGATCCGGGACCTGCAGTACCTCGTGACCGACGGCGATCGTTCTTCCATGACGAACGCCGCCACCTCGAATCCCGCCTTGAGCCGCTCGCGGACTCGCCGTGGAGACGAGCCCAGCATAGGAGAGTTACGGGGTCGGTGACGAACCCTCTCCGAGGAGGACGACGATGCAAGTCGGAATGATCGGTCTCGGGCGCATGGGTGCCAACATGGTGCGGCGTCTTCTCCGCGGTGGTCACGCGTGCGTGGTGTACGATCGGTCACAGGACGCCGTGCAGGCGCTGGTGCGGGAAGGCGCCTCTGGCGCCGCATCGCTCGACGATTTCGTCGCCAGCCTCGAGCGACCGCGAATCGTCTGGCTGATGGTGCCGGCCGGGGTCGTCGATGCGACACTCGACGAGCTCGTGCCGCGTCTCGCGGCCGCTGATGTGGTCGTCGACGGTGGAAACTCGTACTACCGCGACGACATCGAGCGCGCGAAGCGGCTCGCGGCACGCAACCTTCACTACGTCGACTGCGGGACGAGCGGCGGCGTGTGGGGTCTCGAGCGCGGCTACTGCCTCATGATCGGAGGAGAGCCCGAGATCGTGCGCCGCCTCGACCCGCTCTTCGCGACGCTCGCACCTGGCGCCGGTACGGTCCCGCAGACCCCGGAGGGCAAGGGCGGCACGGCGGAGCTGGGCTATCTCCATTGCGGCACGAATGGCGCCGGGCACTTCGTGAAGATGGTGCACAACGGCATCGAGTACGGGCTGATGGCCGCCTACGCCGAGGGCCTCAACATCCTGCGGCACGCCAACGTCGGCAAGCGGCCCCGGGCGACGGATGCCGAGACGACACCACTGCGCAATCCCGAGTACTACCAGTACGACCTCGATGTTAGCGCGATCGCCGAGGTGTGGCGGCGCGGCAGCGTGGTCGCCTCATGGCTCCTCGACTTGACGGCGGCGGCCCTCGCGACCGACCCGACGCTCGAGCGCTTCACCGGGCGCGTGTCGGACTCGGGTGAGGGACGCTGGACCCTCGACGCGGCCATCGACGAGGCGGTGCCTGCCCACGTCCTCGCGGCCGCGCTCTTCGAGCGCTTCGCGTCGCGGGGCGAGGCGGACTTCCAGGACCGCCTGCTCTCCGCGATGCGGTTCGAGTTCGGCGGCCACATCGAGAAGGCGCCCGGCACATGAGCCCGCCCCGCTCCGACGCGCTCGTCATCTTCGGGGCGAGCGGCGACCTCGCCTACAAGAAGATCTTCCCCGCCCTCCAGGCCATGACCCGGCGCGGCCATCTCGACGTGCCAGTCGTCGGCGTTGCCAGGTCGGACTGGACGCTCGAGCAGTTCCAGGCGCGCGTCCGCGAGAGCATCGAGCAGCACGGACGCTTCGACGAAGCGACCTTCGCGCGGCTCCGCGAGCGGCTGCGCTACGTTCGAGGCGACTACGGCCATCCATCTACGATGGAGGCGCTCCGCGCAGCGCTCGGCGCGGCGCAACACCCGCTCCACTATCTCGCCATTCCTCCGAGCCTGTTCGAGACCGTGATCCGGGGGCTCCAGCGATCGAGCTGCACGGAGCACGCGCGCGTCGTCGTCGAGAAGCCGTTCGGCCGTGACCTCGCCTCGGCGCGGGCGCTGAACGCAACGCTCCACGAGGCTTTCGACGAGTCGCGCATCTTCCGCATCGACCACTACCTCGGGAAGGAGCCGGTGCAGAACCTCCTCGTCTTCCGCTTCGCCAACACGTTCCTCGAGCCGATCTGGAACCGCAACTACGTGGAGAGCGTGCAGATCACGATGGCGGAGAGCTTCGGCGTCGAGGGTCGTGGCCGCTTCTACGAGGAGGCGGGCGCGATCCGCGATGTCGTCGAGAACCACATGCTCCAGGTGGTCGGCTTCCTGGCGATGGAGGCCCCGGCGACCACGTACCACGAGTCGATTCGTGACGAGCAGGTGAAGGTCTTCCGGACGATCCGCCCACTCAGCCCGGACGACCTGGTCCGCGGGCAGTTCCGCGGCTACCGGAAGGAGGAAGGCGTCGCCCCGGACTCCACCGTCGAGACGTTCGCAGCCCTCCGGCTTCACATCGACGCGTGGCGCTGGGAAGGCGTGCCATTCTTCATCCGGGCGGGCAAGTGCCTCGCCACCACCACCACCGAGGTGCTGGTCACGCTACGCCGGCCGCCGCTCAGCCGGCTTTCCCCGCGCGAGACGAACTACGTCCACTTCCAGCTGAGCCCGCAGGTGAAGATCGCCATCGGCGCCCGCGTGAAGCTGCCTGGAGAGCAGATGATCAGCGAGCCGACGGAGCTGCAGGTGGTGCACCACGCAGACGGGGACGAGTTGGACGCTTACGAGCGCCTCCTCGGCGATGCGATGGATGGCGACCCGACGCTCTTCGCCCGCGAGGACGCCGTCGAGGCCGCGTGGGCGGTCGTCGATCCCATCCTCGGGTCCGCGACGCCCGTGCACGAGTACGACGCCCGGCACCTGGGGCCCCGCAGAGGCCGAAGCGCTGACGGCGGAGATCGGCGGGTGGCACTGCCTGACATGCTGATGCGGGCGCGTCGCAACGTCCTCGTCGTCGACGTGGGCGGCACGCACGTCAAGGTGCTCGCCACCGGACACCGCACGTCGCGCCAGATCTCGTCGGGTCCGACGATGACCGCGCGCAGGATGGTCGAGGCGGTGAAGCGGCTCGTTGCGGACTGGCAGTACGACCTGTGGGACGAGCGGTGGGCGCAGGTCGACGGGTCTCCACGGCGCGTCCGGGCGAAACGATGACCGGCAAAAGCGACGATCGAGCCGTGGAGGCGGTTGCCGCCCGTGCGCTCGACCTGATCGAGGACGGTGCGCGGGTGGGTCTCGGCTCGGGGCGAGCGGCAACCGCCTTCATCGCACGGCTCGGCGCACGCCTGCGCGAGGGGCTCCGAGTGGCCGGCGTAGCGACCTCGGAGGCGACGGCGCGGCAGGCGCGCGAGCTCGGCATCCCGCTCGTCGACCTGGGTGAGGACGTCGAGCTCGACATCACCGTCGATGGCGCCGACGAGGTTGCGCCGAACCTGGACCTAATCAAGGGGTGGGGTGGGGCGCTGGTACGCGAGCGGATCGTGGCGTCGGCGTCGCGGCGTCAGGTGATCCTGGTCGGACACGACAAGCTCGTCCACGCCCTCGGCGAGCACGGTCGCATCCCGGTCGAGGTGATCCCGTTTGCGCTGGGCCTGGCGATTCGCCGGGTCCGATCGCTCGGCCTGCGGCCGTCGGTGCGAGCGGGCGCTGATGGCGGACGACCCGCGATCACGGAGAACGGCAACCTCGTGCTCGACTGCGCCCCCGAGGCGCCGCTCCGGGACGGAACGGCGGCCCGTGCTCTCGAGGCTGCGATGCGCGCGATCCCGGGCGTGGTGGACACGGGCCTCTTCCTCGGCACCGCCGAGCGCGTGCTTGTCGGGTACCCGGACGGCCACGTCGACGTGCTCATCAGAGGACCGAGATGAGGCAGCCACGCCATCCGATCGTCTTCCAACCACGCAAGGTCGAGCGCTCGGGACTGTTCGACGCGGTAGAGGGCCGAGTCCTGATCCATATCCACAAGGAGCGGGAGCTGGACGACGTCGAGCGACGCTATCCGGCCGAGCACTACACGATCGAGCGCATCGGCGACCTGCTCCACTACGACCTCCCGGCGCTGCTCACCGCGGCGCCGGGAACGGAGGAACCATGAAGGCAACCCAGCGGCTCCACGACGCCGGCCAGAGCATCTGGCTCGACCACATCACACGTAAGCTCCTCACGAGCGGCTCGCTGGCGCGCTACGTGAAGGAGCTCTCGATCACAGGGCTCACCTCGAATCCGACGATCTTCGATCAGGCGATCGCGAAGAGTCAGGATTACGACGCCGCCATTCGCGAGAAGACGGCGGCGGGGAAGGCGGGCGAGGCGCTCTTCTTCGAGCTGGCGCTCGACGATCTCCGGCAGGCCGCCGATCTCTTCCGCCCGGTGCATGAGGCGACCAACCGAGTCGACGGCTGGGTGTCGCTCGAGGTCTCGCCGACACTCGCCTACGATACGGCGACCACCATCGCGGCGGCCCGGGAGCTCCACGCCGCGGCGGATCGTCCCAACCTCTTCATCAAAATCCCCGGGACGAAGGAGGGTATTCCGGCGATCGAGGAAGCGATCTTCGCCGGGGTGCCGATCAACGTGACGCTCCTCTTCTCGCGCGAGCAGTACCTCGCGGCCGCCGAGGCCTACGTCCGGGGCATCGAGCGGCGGGTGGCCGCCGGTCTCAACCCCCATGTGGCCTCCGTCGCCTCTCTGTTCGTGAGCCGCTGGGACGTGGCGGTGGCGGGGAAAGTACCGACGACTCTCGATGGCCAGCTCGGCATCGCCATGGCCAAGCGCACCTACAAGGCGTACCGGGACCTCCTTGCCTCCGATCGCTGGCTCCGGCTCCTTAACGTCGGCGCCCGGTCGCAGCGTCTGCTGTGGGCCAGCACCGGCACGAAGGATCCGAAGGCGCCGGACGTCCTCTACGTGAAGTCGCTGGCGGCGCCGCACTCGGTCAACACGATGCCCGAAAAGACGCTGCTCGCGCTCGCGGATCACGGCGAGATCGGCCCCATGCTGCCGCACGACGGAGGCGACGCCGAGGAGGTGCTCGATCGGTTCACGCAGGCGGGCGTCGACGTGGACGCGCTCGCGGCCGGCCTCCAGCGCGAAGGCGCCGCCGCGTTCGTCAAGTCCTGGGAGGACCTGCTTGCATGCTTGCGGGAGAAAAGCGCAACGCTCAGGAAGGTCGGTTGAGAATGGGCGCCAGTGTGCGTCGCTACGCACCCATCGGGGAATACGGCGTCATCGGCGACCTCTATACGGTCGCCCTGGTCGGAATGGACGGATCGATCGACTTCCTCTGCCTGCCCAATTTCGACTCGCCGTCGGTCTTCGCGGCCCTCATCGATGCCGAGCGTGGCGGACGCTTCCAGATCGCCCCGCTCCTCGAGGGCGCCGCGCGGAAGCAACTCTACCTCCCCGACAGCAATGTGCTGCTGACGCGGTTCCTCGGTGCCAACGGCCTCGCCGAGCTGTCCGACTTCATGCCGGTGGAAGACACGGGGCAGGCGCACAACTTGGTGCGGCGGGCAAAGACGGTACGGGGCGAAGTGCGCTTTCAGATGCGCTGCGATCCGCGCTTCGACTATGCGCGCTCCACCCATACGGCCGAGCGTCGGAGCGACACGGAGGTCCTCTTCGTCGGGCGGTCCGGCGACGGCGAGCTGGTGCTGCGTCTGCGGTCATCGGTCCCGATGCGTCTCGAGAACGGCGCGGCCGTGGCCGAATTCACGTTAGGCGCCGACGCCTCGGCGTGGTTCGTCCTCGAAGTGGTGCTCACGCAGGAGCCGTCGCCCTGTGAGCAACCCGACTACGCGAGTGACGCCTTCAAGCAGACGGTGAACTTCTGGCGCCGCTGGATCGCGCGCAGCACCTACGGCGGGCGCTGGCGCGAGATGGTGAACCGCTCGGCGCTGACGCTGAAGCTGCTCACCTCGCGGCAGCACGGCTCGATCGTCGCCGCGCCGACCTTCGGTCTCCCCGAGACGATCGGGGGCGGGCGCAACTGGGACTATCGCTACACCTGGATCCGCGACTCGTCGTTCACCCTCTACGGGCTGATGCGCCTCGGCTACACGGACGAGGCGGCCGCCTTCATGCGCTGGGTGATGGCACGCTGCCGCGAGCTCGAGCCCGACGGCTCGCTCCAGATCATGTACGGGCTGGACGGCCGTCACGCACTGCCCGAAGAGGCTCTTCCCCACCTCGAGGGCTACATGGGGTCGCGTCCCGTTCGTGTCGGCAACGCCGCCTTCGACAACCTCCAGCTCGACATCTACGGCGAGCTGATGGACTCGGTCTACCTGTATGACAAGTACGGCTCTCCCATCGGGTACGACGCCTGGACGAACGTCGTGCGGGCGATGGATTGGGTTTGCGCCAACTGGCGCCGGCCGGACGAGGGCATCTGGGAGGTGCGCGGCGGACGGCAGGAGTTCCTCCACTCGCGGGTGATGTGCTGGGTGGCCATCGACCGCGCCATCCGGCTCGCGACCAAGCGCTCGTTCCCCGCCCCGCTGGCGCGCTGGTACGAGACGCGGGATACGATCTACCAGGAGGTCTTCACCCGCTTCTGGGACCCGACGCGGCGCGCGTTCGTCCAGCACGTCGGCGCCACCACGCTCGACGCCGCGGCGCTCTTGATGCCGCTCGTCCGCTTCGTATCCCCCACCGACCCGCGGTGGATCTCGACGCTGCACGCGATCGAGGGCGAGCTGGTGAGCGACTCGCTGGTCTATCGCTATCGCCTCGCGAGTGGATTCTCCGACGGACTCACCGGGGAGGAAGGCACGTTCTCGATGTGTTCCTTCTGGTATGTCGAGTGTCTCTCCCGCATGGGGGATCTGCACAAGGCGCGGTTCTTCTTCGAGAAGATGCTCGGCTACGCCAATCATCTGGGGTTGTACGGCGAGGAGCTCGGCCCCCAGGCGCAGCACCTCGGTAACTTCCCTCAGGCGTTCACGCACCTGGCGCTCATCAGCGCCGCCTTCGATCTCGATCGCCGGCTCTCGGCCGCTGGCCACGCCGGGTGATCGCCCACCGCCACGAGCCCTCGACTGCGTGAGCGCGTAGACGCGGGGCACATGCGATGCGTAGTAGAGCTCCACGCGGAGCTCAGCAGTCACGTTGACCCGCAGGGCTCTTGTTGCAGCACACCCGAGGGGACCGTGAGGGACGCGGCGGGACGACACTCGCCGCACTTGAAAACCGGCAGGGCGAACCCATCCCCCTCCGCTTTGGGGCGCGCTTGTCGAGGAACGTTCACCTGGACGACCCGGAACGTTTCGCCGACGGGCCGACGCACCATGTAGTCGAACGCACCCGGCTCGGCAATCGGTCTTGCTACGTGCGCGCCACCGATACAATTGCGGTGACCACTTGTTCGGGGCTCAGCGTGTCTGTGTTGATGACGAGGTCGTAGTGGGTCGGTATCTCCTCCCTGACGTCGTAGAAGCGCCTCAAGTACTCCGCCCGTCGCCGGTCGTCCTCGTCGACGAAGCCGATCGCCCTGCGTTCGCCGAGCTCGCGGTCCGCGCGCGAGAGGCGTGCCGCCCGTGTCCCGGCCGATGCCGTTACCAGAACGCGAAGGACACCCGGCACCGCACCGACCGCAATCGAGGCGGCGTGCGCGGTGATGACCACGTCGCCTTTGGACGCGATCTCGCGCACGGCATCCCTGATCAGCTGGCGGTGATCGTCGGGCAGGGGTTCGGGCAGCGGCCGTAGCCGGTAAGGGTAGCGCTCTTCCAACGGTGCACGGGTGAGATACGCCAACGGGTCGGAAGCGATCTTGGACAGGCCTGCCATCTCGATCAGCCGCTTCACCATGGACTGGTGCTGCTCGACCCGCGCTAGCACCTCGACCTCGAGCCCCGCTTTTTTCGCCGCCACCTCGAGGATCTCTTGATCGCAGTAACGGAACGCCAATCGCTGTGCCACGGCCTCTGCCACCACGTCTCCACCGCTCGCAATCGTGCCCGAGATACACACCGTCCGGTAGCTCATGTCACCCCTCCCCGCGCGTCACCGAAGTCCTCCGCGACACGCGCGCGATAAGCAGTCACGATTGCATAACAACGAAATCACTGCATTGTGACGTGCGCGTGACATTGTCGGGAGACTCGCGGGAGGATAACCGTCCAACCACTCCTTCCCTCCAGTCTGAGACGCTGATCTGGACGGGAAGACCAAGACAACGTGCTACCGAGTGGAAGATCTCCTCGCCGTATGGCTGCCTCATGACTTACTTCCGTCAGTCTCATCAGCTTTGGTCTGGAAATCGTCCAGATCGTAGCCCGCGCGCGCGAGGGCACGGCGCGTCGCCGCGACGACGCGCGGCCCGTCGTTGTGCGGCGCGACCGGCACCTCGGGCGCGGCGCGCAGCTCGGCGGCCAGACGTTCGCCGCCGTCGGCCGCGAGGCGCTCGCAGACGTCGTAGACACCTCCCGATCCTTCCTCGACGGCGTTGTGGGCGGTGAGGATGGTACGGATCGTGGCGACGATGGCCGGTGTCGGTGTAGGCACCAGCAGCGCCGCGAGCGCTCCGTGATCGAGACGGAGCTTGGCGGCGGCCGGGAGAGGCTCGCCGCCGCGCATGCGCTGCGCCGCCGGAAGTAAGACCTTCTCTTCCATGCCGATGTGCCTCAAGAGACCGGCGCGGAACTCTGCGTACGGGGCTGGGTCAACCTGCCCGGGCGCGACGACCGCCCGCCGTAGGAGCGCGTCGAGACGCAGATGATCGTCGGCGAGATAGTGTTGCACGGGTCCCATGATCGTTGCTCCCCAGGCGCTGCCGCCTCGATCGAGCCGCTCGCCGATTCGCGGTTGGGAATTCAGTTACTCTCGATTCGCAGCGGCGACAATGATGTCAGCGCCGCAGCAGCTTCGGGCCGAGAAACGCGAGCCACACCCCCGTACCGCCGAGCCAGAGGCCGGCGGCCCAGCCGAGGTGGTCGAAATACGTGTCGCTGAAATCGGCGGCGACACGGGCCAACATTGCGGTGAGCAGGGCGCCGCCGAGCACTGCCACCGCCGGCGGGCGGCCGAGCGCGAGCCGCTCGAGGTCGAGGTGGCTGAGGGTCACGTGGGTTGCGACGCCGAACGCCAACAGGCTGAAGCCGCCAATGAAGAGGATGTGGAGCGCCGGCACCCGATAGTCCGGCCAGAGCCCCGAGGCCCCGAGCCCGATCGGCATCAGCCACACCGAGAGCCAGACCAACCGTCGATGTAGACCGGGTTTGCCGGGAGGGCGCCAGGCGCCGCCGCCGACCCCGAGAGCGAGCGCGACTACCGCCGCCCGGAGCACCGGGGCGGCACGCAGCCAACCGAGCTGCTCGGCGATGAGGCTCGCACAGATGGTCACGCCGGCGGCTGCGTAGGCGAGCGCCTTCCAGCGCTCGCGAGGCGATGCGTCGACGTCTGGCGGCGGCGGCATGCCGCTCATGAGCGGCAGCACGAGACTTCCAACACCCACGACGAAGCAGAGGAAGACGCCCTGCTCGACGAACAGCCGGCCGAGTCCCATCATCCAGACCGGTGCCGCCGGCGCGGTCGACGTCGCGATCAGAGCTGCGCCCGCGAGGCCGTGGAGGACTCCGAGCGGTATGAGCACAAAGGCCGCTGGCGGGCGGCGTCCCGCGGCGCGCGCGATGAATCGCCGCATCGCGAACTGAAGCAAAAGCAGGAAGAGCGCGGCGTAGGCGAGCTCGGCGAGCAGCCAGCGCTCGGCGGCGGCGGCGCCGGTGGTCACGACGAGCGCCGCGGCGGCCGCCATCAGCTCGAGCGCCGCGGGCGGCGCTCCCTGCGTGCGGCGTGGCACGGCCGTCAGCAGGAAGCCGACGGCGAACGCCATCATGAAGGCCTGCGTCTGGACGATGCCGTGAAAGAGGCACGAGTAGGACGCGGTTGTGCCGATCGCGTACAAGAGCCAGTGGCCGATGCCGACCCAGCCGAGAAGCACAGCGAGCGGGAAGAAGATCCGGAACGGCTCGCGACGCATGCGCGATGCCTCTGGAGCTGGAAAGGAGTGCTCGGTCTCGATTGTCATGCGTCTTCGGCGCGCGGAACGTCAGCGGCTGCAACTGCGGATAGGAACGAACTGGGCGTCACGAGCGGGGACGCCGACGGACCACCGTCGCCGCACTTGAAAACCGGCAGGGCGCAAGCCCTCGGGGGTTCGAATCCCTCCCCCTCCGTCCCGTTTTCGGGTGCCTACGGATTCGGCTTCGCCAGCGGCGGCACAACGGCGGAATCAGGACTCTGCATCGATGAATCCACGAAACCAGTGCTCCATCTCGGCGAGGCTGTCCTCCAAGTACATGGGGATCATGCCGCCCTGCATGGAGAGGATGGCGACAGCGTTCACGTTCGCGTCTTCGGTCGATGCATGACGGAGCCGTTCCGTCATGCCCTCGTTCACCGTGGTGATCTCTCGGTAGATGTCGGCGAGTCGCGCGAGCTCCCAATCCGGCTTCTTGCCCTTGCGCATGCGGAGATACTGCCCGACCAGATACATCGCCACAGCGCGATAGATCGTCTCCTCCATCGACGCGAACGGTAAGTGAAATCGTACCATCGGGCGCAACGGGTCCATGATCGGGCAGTTGCTCGTTACCATGTAGATGCCGATGATCGAGCTGAGTCCTTTTTGCAACGTCGTCTTCTTCTCGTATGCCCGATCCTCGGTCTCGACCGTGACGATGGTGTCCTCGAACGACACGGCGTCCTTGAAGGTCTCCACGATGGCTGAGAGGCTCACCGCGACCGGGCAGTGCTCTACATCGTCGCCCAGCGGGCAGTTGGCGCACTGAAAATACTTGAGCCTGGTCCACGCCGGCCGCGGCACGCCTTCCGCGGGGACGGATGCCAACGTGTCGGCGTCGAGTTGCACCGCGAACCGCCTCGCCGTCCCGTCGGGAAGGCGGAACGTGTACGAGATGCGAATGATGTCGGGGCGACCGGGGTCTCTCATGCGGCCTGTCGACGGACTCGGCACTTTATACACCGCCGGCCAACTCGCCGCGACCGGTACAGTCGGCTGAGCGCGGCGAGAGACTAGGAGGTCGCCGCTGTTCTCAACAACGATCCCCAGCGCCCCGACGCACGGAACTCGCTCCGGGCGCACGCGGTGCAGAGCGTGATGTGGGAGCTGTTCACGTAGCGGAGGCGGACGGGCTGCGTGCAGCGCGCGCAGCGTATCGGCTCCGTGCTCGGAGCCAGGACGACCCATGTGCGCCCGTCGAGCTCGAGCCGTGTGGGACCACGCGTCCCACGCCACTCGAGCTCATCCATGAGCGCCTGAAAATCGTAGGGAGTATCGGCTGGCACAAGCAGAATGCAGTCCTGATTGGAGATCTTCGCCACCCCGTGTCGCATGGTCGCCTCGCCAAACACTCCCCGCTTCCGCTCTCGTTGCACCCGAGCGTCTTGTTACTCTCAACTCCGCCGCGCTGATAGCAGGGAAGATTCCCTACTCAGTTGACGTGACCCCCGGCGCGGCCTGGCCGAATGGGGGCATGCCCAGATTTCTCTTGACAGCTTCGCATCGTGGGATCATGGTCGCACCGATGGGCGGTGGTGGGCGCACGGCTCTCGAACCGAGCGTGTCGTCTGACCCACGTTCGGCGTGCGCACCGTACGGCGGGTCGGAGGAAGTGGCGGTCCGCTCGGGCCAGCACCTGGACGGTGTGACCGCCGCGCTCGTCAGCGAGAACGCCGAGCTCCGGCGAGTGGAGACGGTGCTGGCCCACTCGAATGAGTACCTGCGCACCACCCACGCACACCTGGTCAGCGAGCATGCAGAGCTCCGGCGTGCGCAGGCGACCCTCTCGCACGCGAATGAGTATTTGCGCGCCGTCAACGCCACGCTCGTCACCGCCAACGCGGAGCTCCAGCAAACGCAGGCGCTGCTCGCGTCGGCGAACGAGCAGCTCGGCGCGGCGAACGCAGTGCTCCTCACCGAGAACGCGGAGCTGCGCCGAGCGCAGGCGGTCCTCACCACGGCGAACGAGGAGGTAGGCACCGCAAACGCGCGGCTCGTCGCCGAGAATGCCGAGCTCCGGCGAGCCGAGGCGGTGCTTGGCCAGGCCAACGAGTCCCTAGGTGACGCGAACGCCGCACTCCTGGGGGAGAATGTTGAGCGCCGACAGGCAGAGGTGACGCTGGTGCAGGCGAACGAGGCTTTGCAGGCCGTCAATGCCGGGCTCGTCGCCGAGAACGCGAGCCGCCGCGAAGCAGAGGAGACGCTGACGCGTGCGAACGAGGCCCTACGCACCTCCCACGCGGCACTGATCGCCGAGAACGCAGCGCTGCGGCAGCTCGAGCGAGTGTTGCCCCCGCCGGACGGATCCCCGAACCTCTTCGCAGCTTTCGCTCCCGCCGGTCTCCCGCAACCCCTGCGCACCGTGCGCACGTGGGTACGGCTCCTCGAATCCACGGCGGGAAGAGCGCTCGGTCGGCCAAGCCGACACCTCGCCCACATCGACGCTCCCATGAGGTGGATGACCGATCTGATCCGGGGCAACTAGCGCGAAGGCCAGTTCACACAAGGCGGGCGCTTCGGCATCCATTGGACGCTCAACGGCGAGGCGTTCGAGCACGCCACCACGCCAGGCACGGCGACAGCCGACCACGACACGTCACGACGCTGCGCTCGGGCCGAAGGTGTTGATGCTTCCGAAACCCGAACAGCGGACCCATGAAGTTGTTCGTGGTGGAAGAGCTGTACGCTGACGCCATCGTTGGACCGCAGGGGATCATTCGCTCCGGCGGCTCCAGCGCTGCCAAGGAAGTAGCGGGTCACTGCACGGGATCGCGAATCCCGCGCGGGGTTGCGAGCCCATACCGGTGCGTGCGGGCAAACTTCACGACCGTCTGCTCCAGGTAGAGACAGAGGTCGTAGCCCGCCTTGTAGATCGGCAGGTGCTCAGTCTGAGCCATGCGACGGACTGATCTGGGGGGCGCATGCCCCCCAGACCCCCCGAAGATCAAAGGGTCAAACGATCAAATCATCAAAGGATCAATCACGAGCCGGCACGCACTGCCCGGACGCGGCTGTCGAAGTCCTTGCTGAAGTTGAACACGAAGCCATTGAAGAAGTCCACGAACCACGCGTCGTCCGGGCCGCTCGCGTGCGTAGTACCCGACCAGTAGCTGTTCGCGACCGTCGGCCCGAAGATGGGGTAAATGCAGGGACTGCCAGAGCCGCACCCCGCCGCACCGAGGTCGACGATGGTCTTGAGCTCCTGGATCGTCGGTAGCCGCCAGTCGCAGTGCCCGGCGAAGCCGGCGGTGGTCACGGCCGTGCCGTCGCTGCTCGTGCAATTGCCCACGCCCGTCACGCCGCCGTTCAGCGTATTGAGAAGGTCCGTGAACGCCGTCCCGTTCGGAGTCGTGCCGCCGAAGGTCGTGTTCCAGGTGTACGTGTTGTTCACGCAGTGCGGTGCCGGACAGGAACATGTTCCTCCCGGGCATTCCGACGCTACCGTGCACGACGCGCCCGCGTTTCCGCCTGCGTCACAGGTATTGCCCACCTTCTTCTCCCACTGGAGCCCCGTCTGATTGTCGGTCACGGTGCCGTCGCCGTTGTCGACGAAGCGCGGGCCCGGCGTTGCCGTGGGGGCGGGCGTGCCCGTCGCACAGGGCTCGGGCGTCGCGCCAGGGCACGTGCAGTCCGGCTGACACGCCCCCGAACAGCTGGCCGCGTCGCTGCCGTCGCAGATCTCGTTGCCGTTCGTGATGCCGTCCCCGCAATACTCCGTGCCCTTCACCGCTGGCGCGCAGAGCAGGAACGAGCGGCGGTTGAGCTTGATCACCCGCGTCCCGAACTGATCGGTCACCGTCTGATCCGGGAGATTCGTGTTCGGGCAGATCGCCTTGTAGCAGACGAAATCCCCCGGCGCGGGCGGCGCGAACACGGGCAGCAGCGGACCGACGTTCACCTGGACGTCCGATTTCGCGGCCGGCGCGCAGAAGAACCGCGTGCGCTTGATCCGACAATCCTGGGACAAGCCGAATTGGGCGTTGTCGATGTCCACGGTGCCATGGAGTCCCACGTCGTCGTGCACGCGGTAGCACTGGAGGTGGTCCTGCACTTGGGCGAATGCGGGAGCGGCACCGAGGGGGCCGGCGAGAAGGAGAATGGCAGCGAGGTAACGACCGGGCAGCAGTCGACGGGGGAACGACATGGCCTGATCCTTTCGGGGTTTGGCGAGCGCGCGCGCAGCGGAGGACGGTGCGACCGGTGACCGGGCCGACTGACGATTCGCTCAGTGAGCTATTGGCAAAGGGGGCTGCAGCGGCCGCTTCAGCGTTCCCGCACCCTCGCACAGCGGATGGCCGCGTGTCGAGGAGAATCCGCGCAGAAGTCGCCCGAACGATGCCCCGACGGAAAATGGGACGGCTCGGAGGGCGACGCAGCGCGGCGAAGCACGAGGCGAAAAGGGTAGCTGATCGGGTAGCGGTTTGGCGGACACCGAGCGACACTCCGCGCACCTGCGTCGCGGCAAGCGCGCGGAGTGGTGACGCTCAGGGTCGCACGCTGTCGCTCATTCCTTCGTGCCGGAGGCTTTTGAGTCCCGCGCGTCTGCTCCTGCCTGACGCTCGCGGACGGTCAGGTTGCTACTGCGCTGCTACCACTCCATCCCGAACCACCCCGCAGAACGACCGTCGCGCTCACTCCGTTTCGTCTGGATAGTGCGTCCTGGTCGTCATCGGTCGATGGGTTGCGCTCCCCGGGGTGTACCAGCCTCAGATCAATAGGATTGGCGGCACATCCGTCGCCCCCGATCACCCGAAAGGATCAGGAATGGACAAGCTGGAACGGGGGTCGCTCAAGTAGCGCGGGCGAGTGCCCGTGCCACCAAAGTCGCGGACGAAAAGGAGCAGGAAATGGACGAACTCGCGAAGCGCCGGCAACTCCCGCGCCGTCGGAGGAGAACGAGGTTCAGCGACGAAGAGGAAGTGGATGTACCACACCCGACCCGCGCAGACATCGAGGAGCTGCTCATCCAGTTCGCCGCACCGGCGAACCGTCCCGACGACTGGCCTGATATCTCACGCGTGCTCGAACGCGCGGCGGCGCGCCACCAACTGCCGGTGCCGTGGCTTGGTAACCGCGTACCACCTCCGCCGCCGCCGCTGCGGCTCGTGCGGCGAGATCCTGTGAATGCAACGGCCACGGCAAGCATCGCGCTGGATATCCTGACACCCGCGGAGCTGGCGCGCCTGGGACCGATGCGCGGGTTCGTGGAGAGCCTCCTAGCGAAGACGGACCGTTCCGTAAGTCGGGACGAGCTGCGCCGCCAGATTTCGACCATCTTCGGCCGCCTCGACGACTGAGCGCGTCGGTCGTCGGCGACGGCCAACACCCGATCGCCAACCTTCCTGAACAGAGACACCCGGCGCCGGGACCGTCCGGCGCTTCCGCATCGGCGGGCGCCGCGTTGCGGTGCCGCGTCCGCAACCAACGAAAGGAGACTGTATGGGCCGACTCTACTGCCACCATTGCATGCGCTTCTACTATGCCCTCGTAATCTCAGCGGGCTTCGGGTGCCCGTTCTGTCGCCGCTCGCTCGACGAGTACGAGCCGCATCATGTGCTCCGTGGCCGCTGCTGCTCCGGCGGCTGCAGGACCCACCTCGTCGTGACGTTCGAGCCCACGAGCGGGCCGGTGGGCGAGCCGCGCTGCCCCGTCTGCTTCGCTTGCTGGTCGTACCTAAAGCCGATCGAGCGCGACGGCATCCTCTACGAGCCAGTGATCCGCCGCGACCGCGAGCCCGATTGAGGGGCAATCCAACTTAGCGCACGGGAATCGGCAGGCACTCCATGATCTCGACGGCCTCACCCGGGAAGATCGTGAAATGTGGATGGTTCTCGAACAGCTTCGCGGCCGCTTCGTGGGACTCCGCCTGCACTATCACGTAGCCCGTCATCGCATTCTTCGTATCCGAGATCCCCTTTGCTGAGGCGCGCTTCGTCTTTCCGAGGGGGGCGCCCATGTCGACGATGGACGCCTCGTGACGGTTCCCCCAATCCATCCAGGCCTGCATGCCAGCCTGCTCGCGTTCCTTGCGTTTCGTTTCTTCCAGGTTCATCCATGCGGACATCTCGATACCCGAGGCCGAGCCCAGGTAGATGGCGACGAACTTCTTCATGACGTCCTCCTTTCAGTAGCTGCACTCTTCTTTCAGCTACCTTTCAGACGAACGGCCCCGGGCGAAATCGACGGCCCGGCCAGTGCACGAGTGAGTTGAACGGTATCGGCGCACTGCTGCAACCGGACGATCGTGCCGCCTTGCAGGGTCCAAACGTGAGCGAAGCGGGCAGTAAACCTGTTCCCGGTGGCCTTCGCCCGGCCGGTGTAGTTTCCCAGGGCGATGACGCGATCACCGGACTCGAAGAACTCCGTGCCCACGGCGACGAAGCTCTCGAAGTCCTGGAAGAGGCGACCGAAGAAGTTGCTGAGGACGTCGTCGAGTCCGACATACACGCCGCCGTACGGAAAGCCCTCGACTACTTCCCACCTGATGTCCGGCGCCAGCACCTGCCGAATGACGTCGGGGTTACCCCTCGCTTCGTAGAGCCGACGGACAACGGCTACCTGCGCAGAATCCGACATGAAGGTCTCCAAGCTCACGACCGTCGCAGCGGACGGCGGAGCTCGACAAGGGTGTCCCAATCCGGCCTCGGCAATTCGTCCGTGATCTCGAACCACGGCGCCTTCAGGTGCGTGAAGATGTGCCGGTTCGGGCGGATGCCCGGATCGTCGTCGAGCAGGCCGGCATCGATCTTGAACCAGTTCCACGCGGGATCGACGTCGGGAGGCGGGACGTGCGAGCCACACCGACGGCAGAAGCAGACGCGATACGGAGGCGGTGCGTCGAGGATCGGCGCCTCGTAGCTCGTGATCAGCTCCTTTCCCTGCACGAGGCGGAAGTCCTCCGGTCGCACCGCAAGGGCCGCCGAGAACGCAGAGCCCGTCGCTTTCCGGCAGCGATTGCAGTGACACAGCTCGAACAACGGGAGCACGCGCGCGATCTCGAATCGCACGCGACCGCAGAGACAAGATCCCTTGATCATAGTGGCGCCTCTCCGCTTCCGTCGGGCTCCATCTGCGGCACCGGTGTACCGCTTCTGCCGGAATAGATGATGAACTTGAACGGATTGAACTCCTGGTACTTCTCCATGAGCTTCCAGTAGGCGAGGCGCTCGGCCGCCCGCAACCTGACGCTGCCAGCGAACCTGCCCTCGGACCACCGCAGTGTTGCTCGCCGCAAGCTCGTACCTCCCGTCCTCGATCATGCGGCTCGACGGCCTTCGCGAGCTGTCCCTCGGAAACGCCCAGGTAGTCGACCAGCATCGATCCGCGGTCGGCGCGCTCCCAGATAGTCCACGCCCTCGAGGTCGGGTTGCCAGTAGCCGACGTTCTGGTCGTAGAGTCGGTTGATTACGTTCTCGCGAAGCAGCAGGAACGGCAGCTCGACCTCTGCTCCGTCCTCGAGCAGGCCGGGCGGAATCAGATTCGCCTGCTGGATCGCTGCGCGATCCTCGCCGCGCCGAATGCGAGCAAGAACCTCGTCTCGCAACCACGCGAGACGAGGCTTCAGGCGGGCGAGCGTCTCGACCGACCCGAAAAGGCGCGTCAGCGGCTCGTGACCGTGCAACAAGATCCGCGGATTCTTCCGCTCCACGACGTCGATCGCGGCGAGTAGGCCGTCGAGATTTCCCTCCTCGACGAACGGAGCACCGAGATAGGGCATAATGAAATCTCCGGCGAAGAGCACGCGCTGGTCTGGCATGTGGATGAACAGCCCGTCGTTCGTCTCACCGCCTGCGATCGGAATCAGATCGAAGCGCGTACCGCCGATCGTGACCCTAGTCTCGCGCTCGACCATCACGTCGGGCCGGAAGCTCGCGACGTCCTGCATCCGAAAGCGCTCGCCGAAAAACCGCGTGGCGAAGGCAGCGGGCGCCGCGAGCGAGCGCGCGAGCTCCTCGCCGTAATTGGAGCGGGCATAGAATCTTACCCGTGGATTCAGACTACGGAAGTACTGGTGGCCGCCGACGTGGTCCCAATGGGCGTGGGTGACGAACACCGTCGTCAGCGCAGGCAACCCCGGGGTTCGGGCGCGCAGCGCCTCGTATGCCGCATTGGCGGAATCCGGTCGCGTGCCGGCGTCGATCGCGATCAGCTCGCGCCCATCGTCGGAGACGACGAAGTAGTACTCCGTGAACTCGAATCCCGAGAGCGCGAACACCTTCCCCGGCACGATCTCGGCGATGTGCTTCGGCGAGAACGTATGGCCCGTCTGAAGATCCTCGGCGAAGGGGGTCGTGAAGACTCACCGGCTTGTCGAAATCGGTGAAGCCACTGCGCCGCAGAAAGTCGCTTGCCCTGCGCGGAATCGCCGCGCCGGCCGGTAGATGCGCGCGAGATGGTAGTAGACTTCGCGCGACCACCCGAGGTGCGGCGCCTGGTCGGCATTCTCGAGACACCAGGTGAGATCCTCGAGCGCGACATCATCGCGGCCGAAGAAGCCCGGCAGCTGCGCGTTGACGACCCCGGACATCCAGCGCACGACGTACACCTTGCCCGCCCGAGAGTCGCTTGGCCTCGTCGAGCATGGCGATCGTTTCCTTCACCCACCCGAGCCGGCGCCAGAGTGGAACGCTGGCTCGCATGGCCCGCTCGCAGCACCCCGATCGCCGCGAGATAGAGCGCCTTCTGGGGATCGGACAGCCGCGGCGCGAACTCGTTCAGGCGCGCGTCGAAGAACTCCAGCGCCCTCGCCGTGCAGATTCGCGTTCGCGTACTGGCCCATCAGCAGGAACAGGAGCTGCGGATCGGAGGGCGGCGCGGCGCGGTTGACCGCCTCCAGGTATTCGAGCTCCGGCCGCCGCGGGGCGCTCGCGGCGGCGCCGCCGGGCGGGCTGCCGGCCGTCACCATCGCGACGGATGCGAGAATGGCCACTGCGAGTAATGACATCGAGATTGTCGCGCTCAGTCTCGACACGTCCTACCTCCTAATCGCCATACTCGTCATGGCGGCGCCACCACTTGTACGGCGGCGTCTGTGGGTATCCTTCCGGCGAATCCTCCCACTCCTCCTGACGGCCGAGCGGCGTGAGGTCGAGAAACGTCCAGACGCTGCCCAGCGCCTCGACGCCACGACCCGCCGTGAAGTAAGTTCGATAGATCTCATGCGCCGTCGCGCAGGAACACGCTCAGGCCGAACGACTCGCCGTCCTGGTACTTGCCGGCTTCCGGCTGCTCGGGTCCGACCCCGAGGTCGTGGTTGAAATCGGTCTCGAACGACGAGAACCACGGAATCGTCCAGCCCATGCGTTTCCGGTAGGCCTCGATCTTGGCGATCGGCGCCCGCGAGACGACGGCAAACGAGGTGTCGCGCGCGTGGAGATGCGCGAGGTGGCCGACCCCGTCGATCACCATCGAGCAGCCGTCGCAGCCCTTGTCGTGGTTGGGGCCGAACATGAAATGATACAGGATGAGCTGACGGCGCCCGTCGAAGAGGTCGGCGAGTCTCGCTTTTCCCTTCAGGCCGTCCAGCACGTAGTCCTTCTCGATCCGCGTCCTCGGTAAGCGGCGGCGTTCCGCTGCGAGCGCATCTCGCGCTCGAGTCGCGGCCTTTTCCTTTGCACGGAGCTCTTGGAGCGCCGCTTCCCATTCCTGCTTCGAGACGACCGGGGGGAGATTCGCGAGCGTGTCACGCATGGTGTCCTCCTTGACGTGCGTCCCCTTCAGCGCCGCTGTCGCTAATCGGTCATGCGGCGGACCAGGTCGACGAGCCGTGCGTTCATCTCGGCTGCCGGCCGTCGCATGCTGCCCCCGTGGCCGGCGAGCACCCATTCGAACCGGTGCGCGGCCAATCGCGCCAACGACCTCGTTTGCTCCTCCCAGGAGTACCAACACGCGTCACGAAACGCCTGGAGATCCTCGCGTTCGAGACTCCAGGCGAGCGAATCGCCGGTGAAGAGATATTGCTCGTCGAGCAGAAACACGACGCTGCCCCGTGTGTGCCCGGGAACTGGAATCGCCAGCAGCCGGTCGCGGACGGCATCGGATCGATGCCCTGCAGGATCTCCGACGCGAACGGCGCGGCGTCACGGTCGTCCTCGTGCACCCAGGCGCGTGCCCCGAAATGCTCCGCGTAACAGGCGGGCATCGGCGACATCGTCGCGATGCGTAAGAAGGATGTCGGCGAGGCCGCCCATTTCCTCGAATCTCGTCGGACCGCGTGTGAAGTACGCGGCGAGTCGACGAGCAGATTGCCGCGTCGTGCGAATGAAGTACGATGCGCCCCGAACGAAGAGCGCGCGTTGTAGCCGCAGCGGAAGATCCCGGGGCGAGCTCCTGCGGAAACAGCCCCGGCGGCTTCGCGCGTGGCTCTCTGCCGATCGATGCCGTCGGGCAGACCAGCGCCGCGCGCCAGGCAGCCAACTCCTCTTCGGGGTTCCCGGGCTGCCTGGCGAAGACCGAGAGCTCATCGCGGCGGACGACGAGACCGGGCGCGACGTTGCGCGACGCCCCGCAATCGATGCAGAGCGTGTCCACGTACCAATCCCCGGGTGCCGAGTTACGGTTGCGGGCGGAAAGCTTTGCCATACTCGTCGGATCCCCTCAGCCGGCGTCCTTCGCCCTCGCGCGCGCGAGTGCGGGACGGGCGTTGCAGCGTTCGAGGTAGGCATCGACGACAGCACCGGCCGGCAACATCGTCCGCACGAAGTGGCCCATGCTGGCGATGAGGATGTCGGCGCCGGAGAACTTCTCGCCGAGCATGTAGGGGCCGGCCTCGAGCGCGCCGAGGATGCGCCGATCCATTGCGGCGCGATCTCTGAACGTGCGCTGCATCACGGCGTTGTCGGCCAGGCCGGCGAACTCGAGGTTCACGACCGGCTCGATGACGCCCGCGTAGTAGGCGAGCCACGAGAGATACGGCCCCCGCTTCGCGTCGCCGAGCTGCGGCCCGAGATCCGCGGCCGGGAACTTGTCGGTGAGGTACTGCACGATCGCGATCGACTCCGTGATCAGCACGCCGTCGTCGACGAGCGCCGGCACCTTCTTGTCGGGATGCGGGTTGGCAGGATCGGGCGCGCCGGCGCCGTCCATCCTCGGGATGTCCGTGATCTTGAGGACGTAGTCGGCGCGCGAGCTCCTCCAGGAGCCAGACGATGCGCGACGAGCGCGATTGCGGGGCGTGGTAGAGCGTCAACATGAGTCACCTCGTTGTGCGCCCGGGCAGCCGCATCATCTCGGTGGCGTTTCTTCTGCTGCTCTGTTCGTCTGGTTCATGAGTGTGCCTCCGACACGGTGCCCGGGTGCGACACCGTGTCTTTCGCGTGGGGAATCGCGTCCGGGTCCATCCACACCACCTCCCAGTGGTGACCGTCGGGATCGTAGAAGCTCCAGCCGTACATGAAGCCGTGATCCTGCGCGTCCATCGCGTGCTGGCCGCCGGCGGCGATCGCCTTCTTCACCAGCTCGTCCACCTCGGCGCGGCTGGCGCACGACAGCGCGAAAAGGCCTTCGGTGTGCTTGGTCGTGTCGCAGAGCTCGCGCTTGGTGAAGGTTTGGAAGAACGGCTCTCCGAGCAGCATGACGTACGCGTCCTCGTTGACGATCATGCAGGCTGCGTTTTCGTCGGTGAACCTCGGCTCGAACCGGAAGCCGAGCTTGGCGAAGAAGTCCTTCGACTTCGCCAGGTCGCGGACGGCGAGGTTGACGAAGAGTTTGCGAGCGGAATTCGTTGTCATCGTGGTCTCCTTTGTGGTCTCCGTTAGAACGTGTCGATTGGCTCGCCGATAGTCACTTCGACGCGCGGAACGGCAGGATCGCGCGCAGCCGCTCGTCGCGCAGCCAGATGCCGCCCCAGAGAAGGAGCGCGACGTAGACGGGAAAGAGGACTTGGCTGAAGAGCGGGTTGCCGACGCGCACGTGCGTCGCGACGGCGCCGCCGAGGTAACCGGTCCACAGCACCGCGCCCAGTACGGCAGTGCGCGGGAACAGATAGACGGCGAGACACGCGAGCTCGAGCAGCCCGAGCCAGAAGAGGACGCCGCTTGGGTATCCGAGCTGCGTCGTCGCCTCGACGGCCATCGGCAGCTGGAGCACTTTGACTGCCGCGTCGAAGAGTAGGAACAGCACGGCGAAGCTGCTCATCGTTCGGCCTCCCCAGAGCGCCAAGCCCGAGGGCTTGAAGTCGGGCAGGGCACTCGCGGGGTTGCTACGGCGTTGCTCGTCGTCACCGATCGAGACGGCGTAGCGATTCAGCACATGGGTTGCGGTCATGGGATACCTCCGTTGGGGTTTTGATCCTTAGACCCTCGCGACCAACCAAACTCATCGGTCGTCCACGCCGTTGCCCGCCGGCCGGATGCCCGCCCTATGTAGCGAGCTGACGGGGCAGGCCGAACAGGGGAAACAACGAGGCGGTATCCAGGAAAGACGTCATCCCTGCGATCCGGTCCTCTGCAGCTCGAGCACGATGATCGCCCAGGGCTCGACCCCGCCCTGCCGATATTGTCCGAATGCCGGCATTCCGCAGGCCTCCGTCGGCACGAGCCGCGACCCACGGCAACCCGCGCCACGTCCGAGCAGCCACGTCTGAATGGCATCGTGCCCGCGGAGCCAGAAAGTATAGGGCGGCATCGAGAGGGTCGCGTCCTCGGTCAGGAGGGCGGTCAATGCGCTGACGTCATAGCGCTCGAACGCCGCGGCGTAGCGATCCACCAGTGCGCGCTGTTCATCCGAGAGATCGGCGCATGTCGGACTGAGATCGCGGGTCGCGATTGTCGCCCTCGCGCGCTGGAGCGCGCTATTCACCGCCGCTACGGACATCTCGAGCGTCTCGGCGACCTCGCTCGCCGACCATCCGAGCACTTCGGTCAGCAGCAACGCCGCGCGCTGCTTCGGTGGCAGATGCTGTAACGCTGCCACGAACGCCAACCGGATACTCTGCCGCAGCACCGCCTGCTCCGACGGGTCGGCGCCCGCCGGCACGACGCGGGCGTCGGGGACCGGCTCCAGCCAGTGCGTCCGCGGGCGCACGTCGAGCGGGTCGTCGACGGTGCACTCGGGGCCATCCTCCATCGGGCGTCCACGGCGCGAGCGCTCGGACAGCGCGTCGAGACAGACGTTTGTCGCGATCCGATAGAGCCAGGTGCGTAGCGACGATCGCCCGTCGAAGCGGTCGAGGGCGCGCCAGGCACGCACCATGGTGTCCTGAACGGCGTCGTCGGCGTCGAAGGGCGAGCCCAGCATCCGGTAGCAGTGCCCGGTCAATGCCGGGCGGTGTTGCTCGAGTTGCGCGACATCGACCGTCATCGCGTCGGACCCTAGCGGCGCGGCGCGGCTGTGTCGATGGCGGTCCGTGGTGCGCGACCGCCCGCATCCAAGATTGCGTCGCGCATCGACGACACGACGCGAGGCGGCGCGGGATCCAGTTCCATGTCACTCTAGCCGCGACTACGCGTGCGAATGCACGAGCAACTGAACGACCATTTCGCCGCCCAGATACCATGCTCGGTGGCCGCGAACGTGCGGTCGATCATCCCATGGGTATGGTCGGATTGTCGTGACATGAGTGCTCCGGACTTCTCACGCGTCGATCGAGCCCGGTAGCACCGGCTTGACGTCAACGACCGGCGTACCGTCCACTGCCTCCAGGGGCTCGACTCGCAAGCGTAGTGATTCGGCGATCTCCAACACGCGGACGCGGTGCAGCCCGATCGGGTTCGGCCGATCCGGCGAGCGGGTGGCAAAGACTCCCTTCATCGGGTTTGCAGGATCGTCTCGAGGGTGAACCCGCAGGACGTCACGGCGTCCTTGATGAAGCCACGTCACGAGAATCACCTCCTGACCAGTGGCGATGCCATCAAGAGCTCCCGCGAAAACCGGATCGATGTCCATCCACGCCTCGGGCGCTCCTTCCGATCCTTGCTTCGGGGCGTCCTTCCGATCAGTGAGCCGAGATCGGACGAAGCCGACCGGACGGAGCGAATAGTCGATGGTCGAAGCCATCAGACAGCCCCGACGTTGTGACCCGACATGCTCGTGACCATGCGTGAAGGCTGCGTCATTCGTGAGGCTCAATCAAGTGTGCTTCAACCGGATGCCATCGATTCAACCTTTCACCTCGAGCCATGGCGTACTTCAGGCTGCGGGTGGGCCGTCGCTCACGGTCGAACCGTCGCCGACCGGGTGTCGCGCGGCCAGGAATTCGCGCGGGGTGACTCCGCCGAGGGCGCGGAACTCGGCGTTCATGTGCGCCTGGTCGTAGAACTGGGACTTTTTTCCAAGACCCGGACAAACGGTCCTGGTATCGCGGACCTCATGACACGAAAAGGGATCTTCGTTCCCCCGGGCGGCGGCCGGGCGTATCCGATGGGGCGCATCGCGAGCATGTTCCTGGCTGATGGCGCGGAGACGGACGACCGGTACTCGATCTCGGAGTGGTGGCTCGAGCCGAACACGAAAGGTCCTGGCCCGCACATGCACGACGAGGACGACGTTTTCTACGTGATCGAAGGCACGATGAGCATCCTGCTCGGGGACCGCTGGATCGACGCGCCGCGCGGATCGTTGGTCCTCGCACCCGGCGGCATGACACACGACTTCGAGAATCGCGGCGAGACCCGTGCCGGCGTGCTCAACGTTTCCGTCCCCGGGAACTTCGAGTCGAGCATGCCGGAGATCGCGCAGTGGTTCCGCGAGCATCCTCCCGGGAACGCTCGCTGACCCACCCGGGGTTCGTCAGAGCCCCGCTCGGCGCACGGAGCCGCGTGACTCTACTTCCTCGGGAGCGAGCCGGACGGCGACCGTCGCAACGACTTCTTCGTCGACGCTCGCACAGTCCCGCCTTGCTTGGGCCGGCGCACGATCCTCACCTTCCCGCTGGTTCCGCCTCCGCAGAAGAACCGATCGCCGCCATCGGACTCGAGCCCCGAGACCTTCACTCCCGGCGGCATCTCGAGCGTTTCCAGGATTTCTCCCGTTCGAGGATCGACTCGCCTCAAGTCGCTCTCGTCACCTTCCCAGGTGCCGTGCCAGAGCTCTCCGTCGACCCAGGTGACCCCGGTGACGAAGCGGTTGGACTCGATCGTGCGAAGAATCGCCCCTGTTTGCGGATCGATTTGATGGATCTTCCGGTCCCGATACTGCCCCACCCAGAGCGTCCCTTCGGCCCACGTGAGCCCCGAGTCACCGCCGCCGCCGGGCGCCGGGATCGTGGCGAGCACACGGCCCGTCTTCGGATCGATCTTCTGGATGCGATCCTCGACGATCTGAAACAGGTGCCGGCCGTCGAAGGCCGTTCCTGCATGCGCGGCGACATCGATCGAGCGCAGAGTCCTCCCGCTCGCAGGATCGAGAGCGATCAGCTTGTCTCCGACAGCAAACCAGACGTGCTGACCGTCGAAGGTGACTCCGTGCACCTCGTCGGCACCCGAAAAGGGTCCATACTCACGGACGATCTCGGCGGTTGATCGGCTCATGCTTCCATCCTAGTCAATCGGCAGGGGAGCGGGGAGTAACAAGGTCGTAGTGAATCCCGGCACGGGTGGGGTCATCCAACGACGAGCTCGCCCGCGACCGACCGACTGCACCTTGCCGACTGTCGCAAGCGAGTCGAGCGCCCGCTGCACGGTGCGCTGGCTCGTTGCGAGCGCAATCGCAAGGGCCGAGCTCGACCACGTTTCACCGTCGGCGAGGAAGGCGAGTACCGCCGCATGCTCCTCTTCGACGGGCCGCGCCAGCACGACGACCTTGCGTGCGCGGCGCGGCGCCAGCGCAAACCCTCGCTTCGTCGCGCTCACGCCGGCCAGCGTCCGAAGCACCTTGCGGAGCCGCCCGACTTCGACTCGCAACCGAGCACGATGCGATTCATTGGTGAGCTTCGATCCGAATGCGCGCGCGATGAGCGTGTCCCTCGGTACGTCTCCCGGCCACGCTTCGCCCAGCGCGCGTGCGAGCGCGAACAATACCGGACGCTTTGCGAGCGAGACCACCGTGCCTTCGGCACGCACGACAAGACGGCACGCGTCCACGACGAATGCTTTCGACGCCAACAATGCTTCTACCCCTTCCAGCAGGAGGAGTCGCTCCTCGCCATTCGTAATCAGACGCGCAGCGGGCGTGTTCAGTGCGAGGACTAGGCTTTCGACCTCAGCCGTCAGCGCAGGAATACGTGCGTGGCGCGCCGCACGCTCGGCCCGAGCGAGCGCAGCGCGCGCCACCTTGGTCCGGAGGCGACGCATCGCGATCCCCGCCACCACCAGCTCGTGGACGGCTCTCGACGCGGGAGGGAAAGGCGCGGGGTCGAGCTCGGCGAGCGTACCCTCGGCCTCGTCAATGCGCCCGATCAGGAGGAGACGCCGGACCTCGAGATATCGCGCATACATGGCGTTCACCCGGTCGCCGTGCTCTTCGAGCGTCGCACGTGCCGCGTCGAGCGCCCTCGCAGGCCAGCCCAGATCACGCGAGACGAGCGCGACCTCGGCCTCGGCGACCGCGCACCTCGCGCGGGCCACGGCCTCTCTCGGACCGAAAGCACGCGCAGCACGTCGCAGGAGGGCCTTCGCTCGGACGAAATCACCGATCTGCGCCATCGCGATGCCTCGAAGCGCGAGAGCCGGCGCGTCGTCGCGCAAGGCGACCCGCTTCAATGCGCCGAGCGGATCGCCCACCACGAGCGCACGCGCCGCGGCCGTGATCAGCGAGTCCATCGGAATCCCGTCACACTTGTCACTCCCTTCTACCTTGCCAACGCGCCGCGCGACGCTAAATTTATCTCATGACCAACAACCGCCAAAGCGAACTTGCCACGTCGCCGTGAGCCATGCCTCACCCGAAGAAAGGAGAGAAAGCGCGATGACGAAGCACAGAACTGGGACACGTGAAGAGTGGCTCGCAGCGCGGCTCGAGCTGCTCGAGGTCGAGAAGGAGCTGACGCGGCGTAGCGACGAGTTGGCGGGGCGGCGGCAGGCGTTGCCGTGGGTTCGGATCGACCAAGAGTATCGATTCGAGACCGACGAGGGGAGCGCTTCGCTGGCAGACCTCTTTCGAGGGCGCTCACAGCTCCTCGTCTACCACTTCATGTTCGGGCCCGACTACACGGCAGGGTGTCCGTCCTGCTCGGCCATCGCGGACGGGTTCAACGGCATCGTCGTTCACCTGGCGAACCACGACGTCATGCTTTGGGCGGTGTCGCGGGCGCCTCTCGCGAAGCTGCAGGCGTACAAAAGTCGGATGGGGTGGACGTTTCCCTGGGCGTCCTCGTTCGGCAAGGACTTCAACTTCGACTTCAACGTCTCGGTCACCGAGGAGCAACAGCGCGAGGGGAGCGTCGAATACAACTTCCGGCCCGTCACCCCGCTTGGTGTCCGGAGCGTGGCCGAGAACGCTCGCAAGTTTGCGGCGATGTCCGGAACCGACGGGGCCACATACACGCGCGAGAGACCGGGCATGAGCACGTTCGTGCTCGAGGACGGCGTCGTCTACCACACCTATTCCACCTATTCGCGTGGACTGGACGGCCTCTGGGGCATGTACCAGTGGCTCGACCGCGCACCCAAGGGCCGCAACGAGACGAGCGCCTGGTGGCGCCGCCACGACGAATACGACAAGGGCTGAGCGAAGTCGTGGCTGTCGTGGCGCCACTGTGGGACTGAGATCTCGCGACGTATGTCTTCCGAGCGAGCTTCCCAGCAAGCGTTTCTTGGCGTCTCGGCGCTGCTCTTCGCTGCCAGCGCGGCGGTAACGATCCTCTGGTGCGCGTCCATGTCGGCGATGGGCGATATGCCGATGCCCGGCGGCTGGACGATGTCGATGGCGTGGATGCGGATGCCCGGACAGACGTGGCCCGGCGCTGCAGCGACATTCCTCGGCATGTGGGTCGTGATGATGGTGGCGATGATGCTGCCGTCGTTGGTCCCCATGCTGTGGCGCTACCGCCAGGCCGTTGGTCGTACGGGCGAGACGCACCTCGGCTGGCTGACCGCGCTCGTGGGCGTGGGGTACTTCGTCGTCTGGACTGTGTTCGGAATGGTCGCTTTCCCACTGGGCGTCGCGCTGGCGGCGGTCGAGATGCAACAGCCGGCCCTGGCGCGCGCCGTGCCGATCTCGATCGGCGTGGTTGTCCTGTTCGCCGGCTCCCTCCAGTTCACCGCGTGGAAGGCGCATCACCTTGCCTGCTGCCGGGAGTTGCCCGAGCGCGGGCGTACGCTCTCGCCCGACGCCGGCACGGCATGGCGACACGGCCTGCGCCTCGGGCTCCACTGCGGCTACTGTTGTGCCGGTCTGATGGCGATCCTCCTGGTCATAGGGGTCATGGACCTTCGCGCGATGGTCGTCGTGGCGGGAGCCATCACGGTCGAACGTCTCGCACCGGCCGGTGAACGCGTCGCGCGAGCCGTCGGGGGCGTCGTCGTCGGGGCAGGGTTGTTTCTGATCGCGCGAGCAGCCGCGCTCGGATGACGGTAAAACGGTTCGTCGAGGAGTTCTCGCCCTCGGGGGTTCGAATCCCTAGATCGTCAGATGATCGTGGGGGGTGAGCTCGTGCGGCAGCTCGGTCCGTTCCAGGCCGCCAGTGGCCAACCACGTGTGCGTGCTCGCCGCGGCCCGCCGGATCAGCGTCTCCGAGAAAGAGAAGTCGTAGGGAGACGACTCGACTGGACAGAGCGGGGGTACCACCACGATCTCGGCCCTCTCCCGCCAGCGCACCACGTCGATCACGAGCTGGCGCGCAATCAGCAGCGTGAGTGCGTGGAGGACCATCGCCACCGCTCCGTGCGGCGGCTTCTCGAGCGAGCACGAGAAGCCCGTCGGCAGCACGACGATGCGCTTCGCTCCCAGCTCGACCGCGGTCGAGAGCGGAGTGTTGCTCGAGATTCCTCCGTCGAAGAGATGCTTCGCGTCGAGCTCGACGGGCGGGAACACGCCGGGGATGGCCGCGCTCGCAAGCAGAGCCTCGACGGCGGGGCCGGACGAGAGCGCGACCTCGGTCCCGTCGAGGACGTTTGTCGCGACGATGCGCACCGGCACGCGCGCGTCCTCGAGTCGCTCGTAGGGCAGCACCCGGGCGAGCAGCGAACGCAGGGGCGTTGGATCGACCAGACTCCTGCGCCGGCCGATGAAGCCGAGCATGCTGTGGAGCGACGACCACGGGAAGACGTCGGCGTTGCGGAGCCCGCGCCAGATCGCGGCGAGACTCTCCACGCCTTCGACATCCGGCCGACCGGCGTAGTACGCGGCGTTGAGTGCGCCGACCGACGCTCCGACCACGAAGTCGGGAGGGGCTCCGCGTTCGACGAGGGCCTGCAGCATCCCGACCTCGACCGCGCCGAGGCTTCCGCCGCCAGCGAAGACGAAGGCCGTCGTCATGTTACAAGATCTCGGATCGAAGGCCGTTGGCCCGTGTCATCGAAGATCTCCTTTCGAACGGCGTGGGACAAGCAGCTTGACCGTCGTCGTCTGCACGACTTCGCCGCGCTGGTTGCGGGTTTCGCTCCGCACCGTGACCGTTCCGCGGTCCGGCCGCGAACGCGACGGCACGACTTCCACGACCTCGCTTTCGACGTGGAGCACATCGCCGGGTCGTGTTGCCGTCGGCCAGGCGAGTTCTCCGCCGAGGCCTATGAGGCCGCCAGCGATCGGTAGGCCGCCGTTGACCTGAAGCCGCATGGTGATCGCTGCGGTATGCCATCCGCTCGCCGCGAGCCCACGAAACACGGTTCCCTTCGCGCTCTCAGCGTCGAGGTGAAACGGCTGCGGGTCGAACTCGCGCGCGAACGCGGTGATCTGTCGCTCGTCGACGGCGTGCGTGCCACTCGTGAAGCGCTGCCCGACCCGAAGGTCGTCGAGGTAGAGTGGCTCGCTCATCGCTGAAGAAAGGTAGCGCTCAGACGAATGTCCGTGCCGGCAAGCGCCTTTGACACAGGGCAGTTTTGCTTGGCGTCGAGCGCGTGCTTCTGAAAGGCCGCGTCGTCGATCCCGGGAATCTCGCCCTCGGTCACGAGCTCGATCGTCGTGATCGCGAACGCATCGCCCACCTTCTCGAGCTTCACTCTGGCCTCAGTGTGGATCCGCGTCGGCTTTAGACCTGCGCGCGACAGCTGCGCCGTCAGCGCCATCGTGAAGCAGCCGGCGTGGGCCGCGCCGATCAGCTCCTCGGGATTCGTCGCCGCCTGGCCTTCTTCGAATCGGGACTTGAAGGAATACGGGCCTTCGAAGGCGCCGCTCCCGACCTTCAGCCGCCCGCTGCCTTCGGCGAGATTGCCCTTCCATTCCGCTTCCGCTTTCCGTGTCGGCATACGAGTCTCCTTTCGATGAATCGCCACGCAGCGGTGAGCAAGGCTCGCACTCTGTCCTGCCCACATCGGGATGAGTTCCGGTCGACCGGCTTTCTCTGCCAGGCCCGAGATATTCCTCACCAGAAAGCGCTGCAGCGGGTACGCTAGACTTTCTACGCCTGGCGTGTTCATCGTATCAAGCAACCGGTTCTTATCGAACCGTTCCCCCTTCGCTGCGAGCCAGCATCCGAAACGGCCATCTGCCCTTCTGGCGTCAGAGTAGGCACGGCGATATTACGATAGCGCCGTGAACGTAACGCGCGGGCGGCGGCCCAGCGATGCGCGGACCGCTGGCGACCGGATTTCGGTCGATCTTCATGCGGGTCGATCGCCCCTTCGAGCTTGTATGTGAGTTGTGCGACTTCTTCGCGGACCTCTGCTTGAGGAGACGGATCGGGCGTGACGTGAACTGCGTGTCGCCGTGGGCGACGCACAACTTCTGACGAGAGGACGGAGCGTAAGATGCAGGCTCAAAGAACACCATGGGTCCTACTCGCCGCCGCGCTGATCGTTTCTTCCTGCGGCGGTGGGTCTGCACCGGCGCCTCCGCCGCCGAAGGTGAAGGTCGTCCAGCCGGTCGCGCGCGAGATCATCGAGTGGGACGAGTACACGGCGCGCCTCGACGCCGTCGACTCGGTCGAGGTCCGCCCACGGGTCAGCGGCTATCTCCAGTCAAGTGCACTTCCTGGACGGCGCGATCGTCAAGAAGGGCGATTGCCTCTTTCACGATCGACCCGCGTCCGTACGAGGCGGTGCTGCGCCGGGCCGAGGCGGATCTCGCGCTCGCGACGTCACGGCTCGCGCTGGCGCAGAAGAACTTCGCGCGCGCCGCGGACTCTGCTCGCGAGTCACGCGATCTCGCAGGAGGAGGCCGATACCCGCGAGTCGCTCGCTGCGCGCAGGCGCGAGGCGTCGGTCGAGGAGGCGCAGGCGGCAGTGGAAGCCGCCAAGCTCGACGTCGAGTTCACGACGGTGTCGGCGCCGATCACCGGGCGCATTGCGCGCAAGCTCGTCACCGAAGGCAATCTCATCAACGGCGGCGTCGGGCACCCAGAGCACGCTGCTCACGACGATCGTGTCGCTCGACCCGATCTACGCCTACTTCGAGGCCGACGAGGCGTCGGTCCTCAAGTACGAGCGCCTCGCCCGCGCCGGACAACGACCGAGCTCGCGCGAGCACCGCAACCCGGTGCGCGTCGGCACTCGCCGACGAGGAAGGGTTTCCGCGCGAAGGCGTGCATGGACTTCGTCGACAACCAGCTCGATCGCGGCACGGGCACGATGGTCGCCCGCGCGATGCTGCCGAATCCCGACCTGAGCCTCATCCCCGGGCTCTTCGCCCGTCTGCGGCTGCCGGGCAGCGGCAAGTATCGAGGCGATTCTCCTCCCCGACGAGGCGATCGGCAGCGACCAGTCGCAGAAGTTCGTCTTCGTCGTCGACGGTGAGAGCAAGGCCCAGTACCGCACCGTGAAGATCGGGCCGCTGGTCGACGGCCTGCGCGTCGTTCGCGAGGGCGTCACGCCCGGAAGACTGGGTGGTCGTCGCCGGTCTGCAGCGCGTGCGGCCCGGACTCACGGTCGACGCGCAGCAGGAGACGATCCCGCCGCCGGCGGTCGAACCAGTAGACGCCGAGCGGCTCCGCGAAGGCTTCCGGGGACGGGCAGCCATGAACATCTCGCGCTTCTTCATCGACCGGCCGATCTTCGCCGCCGTCCTGTCGATCGTCACGCTGATCCTCGGCGGCGTCGCCTACCAATCGCTGCCCGTCGCGCAGTACCCCGACGTCGTGCCGCCGACGATCGTCGTGCAGGCCTCGTACCCCGGCGCGCCGCCGGAGGTCATTGCCGACACCGTCGCGACGCCGATCGAGCAGGAGGTCAACGGCGTCGAGGACATGCTCTACATGTCGTCGCAGAGCACGACCGACGGGCAGATGACGCTGACGATCACGTTCCGGCTCGGCACCGACCTCGACAAGGCGCAGGTGCTGGTGCAGAACCGCGTCGCGATCGCCGAGCCGCGCCTGCCCGAGGACGTCCGCCGGGTCGGCGTCACGACGCTCAAGTCGTCGCCCGACCTCCTGATGGTCGTGCATCTCCTGTCGCCCGACCAAGCGCTACGACCAGCTCTACATCGGCAACTACGCGCTCATCCAGGTGCGCGACGCGCTGCAGCGCGCTCGACGGCGTCGGCGACGTGAACCTGTTCGGGCTGCGCGAGTACAGCATGCGCGTCTGGCTCGATCCTGCGCGGCTCGTCGAGCCGCAACATCACGGCCAGCGACGTCGTGCAGGCGCTGCGCGAGCAGAACATCCAGGTGGCATCCGGGAGTCGTCGGCCAGCCGCCCGTTCCGGCCGGGCACGCCTTCCAGCTTCCCGGTCACCACGCTCGGCCGGCTGCGCGAGCCCGAGCGAGTTCGAGAACGTCGTCGTCAAGACGGGCGCCGACGGACGCATCACCCGCATCCGCGACGTCGCGCGCATCGAGCTCGCGCGCGCGCGACTACTCGGTCAACAGCTACCTCAACAACGAGCCGGCGGTCGCGATGGCGATCGCGCAGCGGCCGGGCTCGAATGCGCTCGCGACCGCGGACGCGGTCGAGAGCGCGATGGAGGAGCTGTCGCAGCAGCTTCCCCGAAGGGCTCGACCTATCGCATCGTCTACAACCCGACGATCTTCGTCCGCGAGTCGATCACCGAGGTGCTGCACACGCTCTACGAGGCGATCGGGCTCGTCGTGCTCGTCGTGCTCGTGTTCCTGCAGACCTGGCGCGCCAGCCTGATCCCGCTGCTCGCCATTCCCGTGTCGCTGGTCGGCACGTTTGCGGCGATGGCGGCCTTCGGCTTCTCGCTCAACATGCTGTCGCTGTTCGGCCTCGTGCTCGCGATCGGCATCGTGGTCGACGATGCGATCGTGGTGGTCGAGAACGTCGAGCGTCACATCGCCGCCGGCCTCACGCCGCGCGAGGCTGCGCACCGGGCGATGGACGAGGTGACCGGTGCGGTGATCGCCATCGCCTTCGGGCTCTCGGCCGTGTTCGTGCCGACGGCGTTCCTCGGCGGCATCACCGGGCAGTTCTATCGCCAGTTCGCGCTCACGATCGCGGTCGCCACCATGCTGTCGGCGTTCAACTCGCTGACGCTGAGCCCGGCGCTGTGCGCGCTGCTCCTCCAGCCGCACGGCGCCGAGAAGGACTGGCTCGGGCGCCTGTGGGATCGCCTGTTCGGGCGCTTCTTCGCTGCCTTCAACCGCGACCTTCGAGCGCACGCAGCGCACGGCTACGGGCGCAGCGTCGGCCGCATCGTCCACCGGCCCGGCGTCGCGCTCGCCGTCTACGGCGCGCTGCTCGGTGCTCACGGTGGTCGGGTTCCGCACCATCCCGACCGGCTTCATCCCGGCCCAGGACAAGGGCTACCTCATCGTCGCGATCCAGCTCCCCGACGGCGCGTCGCTCGAGCGGACGGACGCCGTCGTGCGCCGCGCGAGCGACATCATCCTCGCCACGCCGGGCGTCAACTACGCCGTCGCGTTCGCGGGCTTCTCGGGCGCGACGCGCGCCAACAGCGCCAACGCCGGCGCCATCTTCGTCGGCCCGAAGCCCTTCGAAGAGCGCCGCGCACGGCCCGACCGCGGACGAGCTGCTGCGCGACGCTTGCAGGAGCGCCTCGCCGAGATCGACGAGGCCAGCATCTTCGTGATCCCGCCGCCGCCGGTGCAAGGACTCGGCACGGCGGGCGGCTTCAAGCTCCTCGTTCAGGATCGCGGCGGACAGGGCGACACGCGCGCTCCAGGAGGTCGACCGACGCTTACGTCGACGCGGCACGCGCAGATCCGGACGTCGCCGGGGTGTTCTCGACCTTCCGCGCTTCCGCCCCGCAGCTCTATGCCGACATCGATCGCGTGAAGGCGGAGAAGCTCGAACGTCCCGCTCGGCAACGTCTTCGACACGCTGCAGATCTATCTCGGGTCGGTGTACGTCAACGACTTCAATCGCTTCGGCCGGACGTTCCAGGTGCGCGCGCAGGCGGAGGGCGCGTTTCGCGCGGAGCCGGAGGACGTCGTGCGGCATCAAGACGCGCAACGTCGCGGGCGGCATGGTTCCGCTCGGGTCGGTGGTGAACCTCGAATGGCGGAGCGGCTCGGATCGCATCGTCCGCTACAACATGTTCCCGGCCGCCGAGGTGAACGGCGACGCGGCGCCGGGCGGGAGCCAGGGCACCGCGCATGGCGGCCATGGAGCGGCTCGCCGCGCAGGTGCTGCCGCCGGGGATGCAGATCGAGTGGACGGACATCGCCTACCAGGCGAAGCTCGCGGGCAACACCGCGATCTTCCTCTTCCCGCTCTGCGTCCTGTTCGTCTTCCTCGTCCACTCCGCCGAGTACGAGAGCTGGTCGCTGCCGCTCGCGATCATCCTGATCGCGCCGATGTGCCTGCCGTTCGCGCTCGCTCGGCACCTGGCTGCGCGGCATGGACAACAACCTGATCACGCAGATCGGCTTCATCGTGCTGATCGGACTGGCGGCGAAGAACGCCGTGCTGATCGTCGAGTTCGCGAAGCAGCAGCAGGAAGAGCGGGGCAGGGACCGCTTCGCGGCCGCCGTCGAGGCGTGCCGGCTGCGCCTCCGGCCGATCCTCATGACGTCGTTCGCGTTCATCCTGGGCGTGCTGCCGCTCGCGCGCGCCAGCGGCCCCGGCGCCGAGATGCGCCAGGCGCTCGGGACGGCGGTCTTCAGCGGCATGCTCGGCGTCACGCTCTTCGGCCTCTTCCTGACGCCGGTGTTCTACGTCCTGCTCCGGCGCCGGGAAGTTGTGCCGGTCACCAATCGGCGATCCCGGACCGCGCAGTGACTCTTGTGAGAGGGACGCGAACTAGTAGCTCGCCTTCGACGGCGTTACGTCGGCCGTACGCCTCCGCTTGGTCCGTGCCCATGTAACGCCTCGCTATGCGGGTAGTCCACGGCAGGATGGCTGACGGTGACAACTCGGAGATCACGGCGACACCCTCGACAAGCACGAACGAAAATGGGCCCAGGCCTGGAGAGCTTCCAGCGAGAGCGCGAGTCCGGGCTGCATACGCAGCGCATGCGCTCCCACCACGATCATGAGAACGAGAACGACGAGCGCCGCGGTGTAGAGAAACACGAAGCAATAGATCACTGCGAGAATCAATGCTGGGCTCGCGCGAGGCACATAGAGCGCGAGCGCGTGCTCCAGTCAATGCCGCGGGCGAGCGCGGCAAGTCTTTTGCGTCCGGTGTGGCGCGCGATCATGATCGAGGTATGAACTCCCGCACCAGCGGATTGCGCGTCGCGAGCTTCGTGTTCGGACTCATCACTCTGGCGCAGGTCTTGCGGCTCGCGATCCGGCCCGAAATCTTGGTGGCCGGTCGTCCGCTGCCGCTCTGGCCCAGTGCGGTGGCCGTCGTCATCCTGGGGGCCTTGAGTCTGTGGATGTGGAACCTCGCCCGCTCAGAGGAGTGATCATGGCCACGATGAAGGTCGTCCAGGTGGCAAAAGCCGGCGGTGCATTCGAGGTAGTCGTTGTAGCGATCACGATGGGAGCGCTCGTTGTCTGCGCCGCTGCGACAGCGGGTGCAGCCAAGGCGCCGATGCCGATCACGGTCATGGTCAACTTCATCGACGCGAACGGCATCGGGAAGCTGGCCGGGACCGTCACCCTCAAGGAAACAGCCGAAGGGCTCGAACTGGACACGCACCTCGAGGGGCTACCGTCCGGTGAGCATGGCTTCCACCTGCACGAGAACGGAAGCTGCGCGCCCGCTGACAAGGATGGAAAGCCGACGGCGGGCGGGGCGGCGGGCGGCCACTACGATCCCGAGGCCACCAAAGCCCACAAAGGTCCGGGTGGAGGCGGCCACAAAGGCGATCTGCCCAAGCTCGAAGTGGACTCGAAGGGGGTCGCCGACGCCAAGTTCAAGGTCCCGGGGCTCAGGCTCGCGGATGTGACTGGCAAGGCACTCGTGATCCACGAGGGTGGTGACAACTACAGCGACACCCCCAAACCGCTCGGCGGGGGCGCTGCGCGGATCGCATGCGGCGTCGTCCGGGCAGTCAAGTGACGTTGCTGGAAGCAGCACTCCGCTTGCCCGCACGGGGCAACGCGCAACGAGACGGCGTCTTGCATGCAAAAGAGAGAAGCCTGACCACGTGGCCTCCGTGGTCAGGCTTCTCATCACGACGGCTCATCGGCTCGTCGTATCTCCGGATGGAAACCGGAGTATCTTTTAGTATCCGACGATGAGTCTAGTCGGAAGGTGCCGTCGGCGAGGTTACGCTCGACGGCACCGGATCTGATCCGGTGGCGTGTCCATCCCTTGCTCCTCGATCGTTTCGACGGACCTCCTTTCGGAGTTCGATCAACGAGGCGCGCACCTTCGCGGCCTCACATTCAGCCTTCGCCTATTGCGCGCGGTTGTCAATGAGCCTTCTCGCCGAGCGAACCTCTGGCCGGTCCAAACGCTTGCGTCAATGTGCATCAGCCAGAGTCGTCCTGGAAGGCTCGCCTCGGTCCAAACGGTAGCCCTCGGGGGCCCACTCACAGCCCGCCTCCCCAGCGATACTGCAATGCCATCCCGATGACATCGAAGTCGCCGCCGATGCGCGTCGAGGTGCCCTTGCTCACATAGAGCTTGATCGAATGATGCCGGCTGACCGCGAGTGCGGCGGTCGCGCCCACGCGGGTGTTCGATTGCCGGTCGTCGTTCTCCACTCCGTCGATGCTCGTCCTTCCCCCACCGTAGTACGTGCCGTCCACCGCGCCCCAGAGCGCGTCGTTGTACCGGTAGATGAGGTGCGCCTGCACGGCATAGATGGGTCCTGCTCGCGGACCTTGTCGCCCAGGAAGTCGTCGTTGTCGGTATAGAGAATCATGCTGGGCGCGACCTCGAGGATCAACGGCCCGAACGCCTTCGAGATGCCGATCTCGGGCTTGAACGTCCAGCGATTGCTGCCGATGTTGACGAGCTTGTCCGGATCGTACTGGCCAAGCGGGGGCGAAAACTGGAGGCTTACCCCCACGATGACGTCCTGCCGATAGTTTGCAAACTCGTCCAGTGCGAGCGCGGGCGCTCCGTAGAGATTGACGGAAAGGCGGAAGCGAGGATCGGCAAAGCCATCGACGATGCGTTCCACGGATTCTCCCTGGAACGTCGCGGAGCCGTCCAGCCAGCTGTAGGGGACGATGATGTCCACCTTTGCCGACTTGCCGAGTAGAGACAGGGACCGCGCGTAGGCGAGGACGGCACTGTGGACGTGAAGGCTTGCGTCGTCGAACGGCAGCGAGGGGTCGGTGGCGACCTCGCCCTCCTGGTAGACGTAGCCGGCGAGCAGAAAGTTCAGGCCGATGGGCGTGTTCGTGTACGCGCGTGGCTCGAGGTCCTGAGCGGTGGCGGTCGACGTCGCGACCCATGTGATGAGCGAAACCAGCAGGATCTGGCGAAGTGCGCTCCTCACTACGGTCGGTCAGCCGACTGCAACAGCACCACGGCGCCCTGACCGCCATCCGTGCAGATGCTGACGATCGCGTACGCGCCTGGTCGGCCGTTCGCGAGCTCCTTCACGGCCTGGCTCAAGATGCGCGCCCCGGTTGCGCCGAACGGGTGGCCGAGGGCGACGCTGCCGCCGTTCGGATTCACGCGCTCGCGCGGGAAGGTGCGCCGAGATCGGCGTCGACGCCGGCCTTGTAGCGCACGAAGTCCTCGTCTCTCGAGCGCCTTGATGTGGAACAGCACCTGCGCGGCGAACGCTTCGTGGATCTCCCACAGATCGATGTCGGCGTAGCCCAGGCCGTGGCGCGCGAGGAGGCGCGGAATTGCAAACGCCGGCGCCATCAGCAAGCCCTCGGTGCGAAAGTCGACGGCGGCGATCTCCCAGTCGACCAGCTTCGCCGCGCGGCGTGCCGCGGGCAGCCTCGCGAGCCCTGCGGCGACGCGACCCAGAGAGCTCGCCGCGCCGTCGGTCAACGGTGACGAGTTGCCCGCGGTCAGGGTGCCTTGTCCGCTCGTTCGATCGAACGACGGCGCCAGCCGCGCGAGCTTCTCGAGTGAGGTGTCCTTGCGCGGGATCGTGTCGCGGCGGAAGTCGCCGATCGGGATCACCAGGTCGTCGAAGAAGCCGCGCTCCCAGCCGGCGATCGGCGCGCTGGTGACTCTCGAGCGCGATGCGTCCTGCTCCTCGCGCGGGATGCTCCACTCCTTCGCGGTGATCTCCGTGTGCTCGCCCATGCTCATGCCGGTGGTGCGATTGGTCACCGCTGGAATGTAGAGCTGATGTCGCCGAGGCTCGAGCGCCGGATCGTGCGCCGACCTTCTCGCCGAGCGAGCGCGCTTGCTGGAACTTGCGCACCCAGTCGGAGAGGGATTGGCCGAGGCCGACTGGACCCGGCTCATGCTCTCCACGCCGCCGACGAGCGCGAGGTTGCGATCGTGCCGTCGATCATCCCGGCGGCCTCGATCGCGCCGACCATGCTCGTCGCGCACGCCATGATCGTGGAGAACGCCGTGATCGTCGGCGGACGCCCGCTTCCATGAGCACTTCGCGCGCGATGTTGCTCCAGGCGAGGTTCGGGATCACGGCTCCCCACACCGCGAACTCGGGCATCGCCCCGTCGAGCTGGTCGATCATGTGGCGCACGACGGGCACGGACAGCTCGATCGCATCGAGCCGACCGAGCGCGCCATCGACCTTCGCGAAGGGCGTCCTGACGCCGGCGGCCAACCAGATCTCACACGCGGGACCGTTGACCTGAGTCATGGAAGACCTCCTCGAGCTGTCGACGCAGTGTTACACTCTGCGCCGAGCCCTGGCGACCGGAGGACGAATCCGCGGACCGCTTGACGCGAAGCGGGCGATCGAAGAACCTCCATGCCGTGGACTCGATCTACTGGGTGATCTCCCGCGATTGCAATCAGCGGTGCCCGCACTGTTACAACGACTCGGCGCCGGGCGCGCCAGGACTCACGCGCGAGCAGGCGTCATGCTGCATCGCGAACCTGCCGATCCCGACGACGTGCCGGTAGACCGGATCATCATTTCGGGTGGCGAGGTGCTGGTGTGGCAGGATCTCCTCTTTCACGCTCTCGCCGCCCTCTACGAGCGCTACCGCGACCACAGCAAGTTGATGGTCCAGACCAATGGCGATCTGCTGGATGAGACCGTGCTGGATCGGCTCCTGGCCCTTCACGTCTCACGGATCGACGTCTCGAGCATGGATCGATACCATCCCAAGACGACGCTCGAGCGTCGAGACTACCTGACGGGTCTCCTCGAATCGCGGGGCATGGTCGAGGCGGGCTCGATCGCCCGCACGGCGGGACACGAGATGAACGCCGGCCGGCGTCTGACCTACGCTTTCTGGGGCGCCACCGAGGACCTCTGGATCGGACCCCTCTGGCCGCGCGGACGTGCCCGTCGTCTCGGCTCACGAAGGCGACGCCCGAGGACGACTTCTGCGCGCGGTGGAGTGGCGCGAAGAACTTTCTCAACTACCGCGGCGAGGGTTGTGAGGTGAACGTCCAACTCGCCGACGTGTATCCCTGCTGTCCGATGACCTGCCGTCCGATTGGAGATCTATCGACCGAACCGTTGATTGCCATGCTCGACCGCTGCGCGCAGCACCCGGTCTACCGGGCGCTGAACGAAGGCCGACCCGAGAAGATGGGCGAGTACCTCGGAATCAGCGAAGCGGAGGGCATCCGCCGTACACGTGAGCTCGGCAATCAGTGCCTGTGGTGCGATGAGTTCTTCGTGAAGCACGCGCCCGAGCTGCTCCATCATGGGGGCATGACGGAACGAGGCGCCGTCGATCTCGACGTGATCCGTGCGCCGTCGCCGCCATCGGAGGCTTAGATGTTCATGCTCACGCTCACCGTTGCAGTCGGCAGCGGCATCGTCGCAGGGATCTGGTTCACGTTCTCGAATTTCGTCATGGCGGCGCTTGGCCGTCTGCCAGCGGTGCAAGGAGCTGCGGCGATGCAGTCGATCAACCTTACGGTGCTGAATCCGGGCTTCTTCGTGCTCTTCCTCGGAACGGGCGTCGCGAGCATTGCGCTCGCCGTTCTATCGCTGGTGCGCGGGGCGGGGCCGGCCGGGCTGTTGGTAGGCGGGTGTGTGCTCTATCTCGTCGGGTCGATCGGCGTGACGCGGTTCTGCAACGTGCCACTCAATGAAGCGCTCGCAGCCGTGAACCCCGGGACGGCGGAGGCGGCCGCGCTCTGGGCGAAGTACCTGACGGATTGGACCTTCTGGAACCACGTTCGTACGGTCCTCACGGCGGCCGCCACGGTGGCGTTCGGTGCGGCGTTGGCCGTTCAGTAGCGACCTTGTTCAGGCTCTGGCGCCAGAAATAGTTTCCAGTGGTCCTTCCTTTCTTGAGTGCGAGCTCGCCGTCCTAGTTCTGAAAGAACTCGAGGAGATCAGCGTTCACCTGGTCCTTGTGGGTGGCGGTCAAGCCGTGCGACGCGCCAGCATACGTCTTGAGCGTGGAACCCTTCACGATCTTGGACGCGAGGCAGTTTCGCCGACTAGTCGATTCTCGCTCTACTTGTCCACTGGAGGTCGGAAAATCGCACGTTTGGCGAGGAGGCTTGCGGAGCCACGGCCTCTCCGATACGTGGCTCCCATGCGACAGGAACGACTAGAAGAGCGCGCGCGCGATGCCGAGTCGGAGGTTCAAAGCCTTCTGCGCACACCGACGCCCCCACGTGACGCGACTGCTGCGCTGAAAGAATTGCGTTCGGCGTTCGACGTCTATCGCCACTCTCGAGAAACCCTGGCGCTCGCGCGAGAGGTGAGTCGGCCTCGGGCCGGATTCATTGCACGCGAAGCATCTCCCCACGAGACGACACTCCCAGCTCTGCCGTCCAGGTGACGCGAGACCGCGCACCGCGCGCCAATGCGCGGCCGAGTGCGCATGCCTCCTCTTTGGGTGACGTCGAAATCCGCTCGTCCCGGTTCGACATGGTGGTAGGCTCTGAAACCAAAGAGAGGACCATGAGTGTGACCTTCCCGAACGAAACGCCGGACTACCGGAGCGCGCGTGCTGCGCTGCTGGAGCGCGAGGTGCGCTGCGACGGGAAATGGAGGCCGTCGCAACTGAATTGAGGGCGCTGCCGCCGGGCGGCGAAGTGCCAGAGACTATTTGTTCGACTGCATCGGCGCGGACGGCGCGCCTTCGAAGGTGCGTTTGTCCGAGCTGTTCCGCGGCGGGGACACCCTGATGCTCTACCACTACATGTTCCCCGGCATGCCCGGGACCATCGGCCGGGGCCGACGGTGGGAGCCATGGCGCAGGTGCCGTTGGCCGAGGGCCGTGCCCTTCGTGTACCGCGCTCATCGACATGTGGGAGGGAACGATCCCCCATTTCGAGGGGCTCGGCGGCAACCTCGCAGTGGTCGCAAAGGCCCCGATCGAGCGGGTCGCGGCGTTCGCGCGCGACAAGGGATGGAAGCACGCCCGGCTGCTGTCAGCCGCGAACAACACCTTCAAGCGCGACTACCATGGCGAGGACGCCGCGGCCAGCAGGCCCCGATCATGACCGTATTCAAGCGGTGGCCTGACGGGGCGATCCGGCCGCATTGGGCATCCGAGCTCGTCTTCGAGCCGAGCGATCCGGGCCAGGACATGCGGCACCTGGGCACCGTCGAGCCGCTCTGGACGCTGTTCGACCTGACGCCCGGGGGGCGGCCGCACGCGGACGAGCAGATCGAGTACGACTGCTGCGGTTCAAGCGGGAGACGCTGATGTCAGGTTCCCGGTCGCTCGGCGCCAAGCCCTATCTCGATGGCGCCCGCTTCACAGTCTCCCGATAGGGACCCGGCCACGGTAGCGCGTGCCCCACTCCCCCATCAGCGTCAGGATCGGTTCCAGGCTTCGCCCGAAGTCGGTGAGCGAGTATTCGACCTTCGGGGGCACTTCCGCGTAGACCTTGCGGCTGATCACGCCGTCGCGCTCGAGCTCGCGGAGCTGGAGGGTCAGCATCCGCGCGGTCACCTTCGGCATCAGCTGCCTGAGCTCGTTGAATCGTGCGACGCCGTCGAGGAGCCGGAACAGCACCACGCCCTTCCACTTTCCGCTGATGACGTCGAGCGTCGTCTCGATCGGGCACTCGTTCGCTTCGTCGTGCTTCCGCTTCGGCATGTCTCCTCCGCCGGCATCAGTATCACCCTTGGTAATCAGTATGAACGCTGTGCGTACTTACGTCGGCTCTGCACGTGTGGATCCTGGAGCAGAGGAGGAAACGAACCATGACTCATCTGCTCCACATCGACGCCAGCCCCCGGGGCGAGCGATCGCAGTCCCGACGGCTGACCAGAGAGCTCGTCGACTCTTGGCGCGCGGGGCATCCGGGCGTCACGGTGACCCACCGTGACGTCGGCCACGACCCGCCTCCCCACGTCGACGAGGCCTGGATCGCGGCGGCGTTCGCGCCGCCGGCCGAGCGCACACGGGCGATGCACGCGGCGCTGCGTACCAGCGACGAGCTGATCGACGAGCTCCTCGCGGCCGACGTCTGGGTCATCGGTGTCCCGATGTACAATTTCGGTGTCCCCTCCGGGTTCAAGGCATACATCGACCAGATCGTGCGCGTCGGACGCACGTTTGCTTTCGAGCCGGAGGACGCGGGCGAGCCGTACAAGCCACTCGTACGCGGCAAGCGGGGTGTTCGTCGTTGTCGCCACCGGTGACACCGGGTACAAGACCGGCGGGCGCTACGAGAAGCAGAACCACCTCGATCCGTACCTGCGCACGGTATTCCGCTTCATCGGCGTGACCGACGTCACATTCCCTCACGTCGGCAACGACGAGTTCGGCGGCTCGCGCCTCGCCCGCTCGATCGGCGACGCACGGCGGCGCATCCGTGAGGCGGTCACGGCGGCGCGAGCCCCCAATCGCGCCGGCGGCATGCGGGACTTTTTTCCAAGACCTGGACAAGCGGTCCCGGTATCCCGGGACCTCGAGCATCTTCCCGGGAACGCTCGCTGACCCCCCGGGTTCGCCAGAACCCCACTCGGCGCACGGAGCCGCGTAAGTCATTATCTCCGCGACTTGACCCAATCTCGCGTCAGCGTACGCTGGGACAGCGACAAAGGTGATCTCATGGAACGCGATGTCGCGGGCCGGATGAGCATCGAGACGGTACGAGGCGGTTCAGCGCTGGGCCCCTGGAGCTACAGCGTCTGGCGGCCGCCGCAGCTCGGAGGACTCATCGACCATCTCTGGGCCTATACCGGTCCGAGCACCCATCGTCGCAAGCGCATCTTCCCGAACAGCTGCGCCGAGCTGATCCTGAACTTCGGCGCGCCGTATCGGCTCCTCGAGGGCAACGGCGCCGAGCTCTGCCGGAGCGCGTGGCTCGGCGGGCTGCAGGCGGGTCCCATGGTGATCGAGCAGCCCGCGTACCAGCACGTCGTCGGTGTCCGGCTCCGTCCCGCTGGCGCCCGCGCGGTCGTCGCGTCTCCGTGCACGAGGTGACGGGCCTGTCGGTCGCGCTCGCGGACGTCATCGGACGGTCGGCCGACGAGCTCGCGGATCGGTGTGAAGCGGCGGGCTCGGTACCCGGCCGGTTCCGCGTTGTCGCGGAGTGGATCGGCAGGCGTTTCATGCGGGCCCACGTGATGGACGAGGCCGTCGCATGGACCATGGCGCAGCTCGATGCGAGCGGCGGTGTCGCCCCGATCGCGGCGCTGCGCAAGCGACTGGGCTATCGAAGGCGAGGC
>CAWJUT010000019.1:0-362152 GCA_963846105.1 uncultured delta proteobacterium | reverse complement strand
AGCTTCGCGGTCGATGTTCGCGAAGGCGCGGCCGGGCTGCGGCTCGGCTCAGTGCACCTCGTCGTCGAAACCCTCGACGGGCCTCTCGACATTCTGCGCCTTCGACGGATCCTCGAGCAACCCGATACCCACATGCACCGCGCGGTCGCTCTGCGTCTCGCCGGGATCGTCCGAGGGCGTGTCGCGCGTCATTGGATGGCTCAACTTGCAGGTGTGCGGGGATCGCATGCGTTGATCCGGGGGAGGAGTGCGACGACGGTAACGACGAAAACGGGGACGGCTGCTCATCGGATTGCGCCCTCGAGGGACAACGACAACGACGGGGTCCTCGACGTCGAGGATCATTGCTTGCTGACCCGCATCCCCGAGGAGTTTTTCGACCATCATCTGAACTTCAATCGCTACGCGATCGTGACGGGACGAGGAACGGCAGCGGCGTGGTCGTCTTCGACACGCCGAGCGAGGTTCACAAGAAGCCCGGCCCGGTCGTCACGACCGCCGACACCGGCGGCTGCAGCTGTGAGCAGATCCTCGCCGCCAGCGGAGGGACGCACGGGCAACAGGAATCGAAGCTCGGGTGCACGTTGGACACGATGCAGGCGTGGATTGGTAGCCTCCCGTAGCGACGGACCGGCGTTCGGCCGGTCGAACCCAGTGACAGGTGGCACCAATTCGTTCCCGCGGCCGCACGGACTGTTGCAGCCTGCCGGGACCGTGCTAAGTAGGCGTACGCGTTCGCGCGAAAGTGGCGGAACTGGCAGACGCGCAGGATTCAGGATCCTGTGGGGTAAAACCCGTGGGGGTTCAAGTCCCCCCTTTCGCACTCGTCCTGCCGGTGCTGGTCGGGCGAGGCCCTGAGCGGGGCGGGTGGCGGTGGAGAGGCGGAGGGTACGCGAATGATCATCCAATGTCCTCGGTGCTCGACGCGGTGGCGAGTCGCCGAGCCGGCGACCTGACAACCCGACCTTCAAGTGCGGGCGATGCCACAACATCTTCCCGCGCTTCCCGGGCGCGCCGACTAGGCGACCGCGGCAGCGCGCGGCCGGCAGCGCGCTGAACCGCAGCCCGCGCCCGACAATCTCGAGTTCATCTTCCCTAATCGCGAGCCGGAGCCGGCGAAGACGCCGGCGCCGGAGGTCTTGCTCGAGCCGAGCATGCTCGACTCCGAGGCGCCTCCCGAACCGTCCGCACCGCCTCTCATCCGACGCCTGGAGAAGGACCTGGAAAGAGACTTCGAGACGGAAACAGACCGAGACGAACGCTACCTGCTCGACGACGGGATCACGCCACCCCCACCGCCTTCGAGCCTGATTCTACACGAGGAGAGCCCGATGAGTGCTTCGCCGATCTATCGAACGCTGTTCGCGATGGTTGCCTTGTTCGGCCTGCTCACGCTCGCAGCCCGCAGCGATCCCGAGCGCGCGAGCGAATGGCTGGCGACACTGCCCGTGGTCGGTCCGCGCTTGACCGAGCGACCCGATCTCGACCGTCAGATCACGCTGCGAAACGTCCGCGGCGGCTATCAGTCACTGCGCAACGCGCGCCGCGGTTTCGTGATCTCCGGCGAGGCGGTGCAACAACTCGCTCTCCGCCGTCGAGCGCATCGAGGTGGAAGCGACGCTCTACGGCAGTGACGGCGAGGTCGGATCAGAAGATCGTCATGACCGGCAACAAGGCCACGCTCAGCTCGCCGAGCTCTCGGAGCGCGCGATCGTCGATGCTCCAGGACTCGATCCGCACGCGACGCTCGCGCCGGGTGAATCGACGCCCTTCTGGTCGTCTTTCTCGAGCCGCCGGCGGACTGAGGGAGTTCAGCTCCCGGGTGTTGAGTGTCCGCCCGACGGGTCGGGCTTCGACTCCGCCGTCGAACCGGACGCGGAATCCGGCTTCGGTGGGGTGACGTCGATCGCGTCGGGCTCGCTGGTGGCCTTGCGGAAGTTGCGGATGCCCTTGCCGAGTCCTTCGCCGAGCTCGGGCAGTCGCCCGGCGCCGAAGATGATCAGGACGATCACCAGGATCACCAGCATCTCCATGATTCCAAACGGCATCGCACGATCAGTATAGGGGAAGCCTTCGCAGAGCCGCAATAGGGCGTTCTACCCCGAGCGCGGGTCGTGCGACGCGATCACGAGTTGTGCTACGTGAAGCGTGGAATGGTCGATCCCCGTCCACCGCTTGATCGCCGGCTCGTCGAGGAGCGTCGCCGCCACCCGCTGCTGCTCGCCCTCGCGCTCTCCGCCGCGCTGCACTCGCTGGCGCTCTTTGCGGTCGAGATTCCCGAAGGACAGGCAACGCCGCGCGATGAGCCCCCGATCGAGGTCGCGCTGCTCCCCCCCGAGTCACGCCGGCTCCCGAGACGCTCCGGAGTCGCCTCCGGAACCACGGCAGATGGTCGCGCCCCCCGACACCGTCAACGATCAGACTCCGGAGGAACGCGCTTCGAAAGCGATCGCGACAACACCGTACAGCAAGAGACCGTGAGTCCGGGTGCCGAACCCGGGAGCCGGGCGGCGCCGCAGAAAAGCGGCCACCCGCCCCACCGCGACCGGCCGCCAAGCGCGCCGAAGCCGCCCGCGCCGAGTCTGCGCACGAGGAGGAAGCACCGGAAGCGCATGAAGGGCACGGACCCGAGCTCGACGATCTCTTCGCATCGACCGACGAGCTGGTGGAGGCGGAGCGTGCCGGGCGCGAGCGGAAGGCTCGCGAAAAAGCCACCGATGGAAAGGCCAGCGACGGCAGCGGGTCGCGCTCGCAGTACCGCCGGTCGCCCCCGAGTGGTCGCTCCCCGGTACGCGCGGCACGTTCGACTATCTGCCGACATCCAGCGCGGCAACGTGACCTTGCTCAACACCAAGGCGAGCGTCTTCTCGCCCGTTCGTGCGCCGCGTCGGCGAACGCGTCTTCCAGCACCTCGTCATCCGGCAACGCCAGCTCGAGATGGACAGATCCTGGCGCACGCAGTCCGGTCGAAGATGCGCGTCCTCCTCGACTCGCGCGGCAAGCTCAAGTCGGTCAGATCGACAGTCACTCCGGCAGCGCCTCCATGGACGACACGCTGTCGGACGCGCTCAACACGGCCGCATTCGACAACAACCCGCCGCTGGCCGCGGCCAACTCAGACGGCAACTACGAGTTCGTGTTCCAGGCGCAGCTGCGGACGTTCGCGCCCGGCCAGGGCGGGCGCCGAGTCGGGTCGAGAGCCGACTGAGCATCGGCCTGACTGCCTAGTGCGCTCAGCTGCCGCTCGACTCCGCGGGTCGACGTCTCCGGGCTTCTTCCAGCGCAGCACCGGGCGGCGGGCGGCGCGCGTCTCGTCGAGGCGGCCGACGAGGGTGCGCGTGCGGCGCGTCTGCACCGTGTCCGGGTCGTCTCGCGCGCTTCGGCGGCGATCGCCTCCATGGCGGCGATGAACTCGTCGAGCGTCTCCTTGCTCTCGGTCTCGGTCGGCTCGATCATCAGCGCGCCCGGCACGACCAGCGGGAAGTAGATCGTCGGCGCGTAGAAGCCGTAGTCGAGCAGGCGCTTGGCGACGTCGAGCGTCTTGACGCCGTGCGGCTCGAGCGTCGCGTCGGTGAACACGCACTCGTGCATGCGACGGCGTCGTGTACGGCGAGCGGAGGACGTCCTGCGAGCCGCGCGCGCATGTAGTTGGCGTTCAGCACCGCCATCGCGGTCGCCTCGCGTCGAGGCCGTCGCCGCCGAGCGCGCGCATGTAGCGTAGGCGCGCACCAGCATGCCGAAGTTGCCGTGGAAGGTGCGCACGCGGCCGATCGGCGCGCGGGAAGTCCTCGCTCCAGCGCAGCCCGTCGCCGTCGCGCACCAGGCGCGGCGCCGGCAGATACGGCGCGAGGCGCGCCGCACGCCGACCGGCCCGGCGCCCGGCCCGCCGCCGCCGTGCGGCGTCGAGAACGTCTTGTGCAGATTGAACTGCAGGACGTCGGCGCCCATGTCGCCCGGCTTGGCGACGCCGAGCAGCGCGTTCATGTTGGCGCCGTCGCAGTAGACCAGCCCGCCCGCCGTCGTGCACCGCCTCGGCGATCGCGACGATCTCGCGCTCGAAGAGCCCGAGCGTGTTCGGGTTGGTGATCATCAGCGCGGCGACGTCGCTGATCGAGCACGCCGCCGCACGGCCTCGGCCTCGAGCATGCCGAGCTCGGTTGGCCGTCGACCTCGGTCACGCCGTAGCCGCACAGCGCGGCGCTCGCCGGATTGGTGCCGTGCGCGCTCGCCGGGATCAGCACGCGTCGCGCGCGGGTCGCCGCGGTCGCGTGTGATAGGCGCGGATCATCTTCATGCCGGTGAGCTCGCCGTGCGCGCCGGCCGCCGGCTGCAAGGTGACGCTCGGGCATGCCGCTGACCTCGGCGAGCATGTCCCGCGAGCCGCGCCATCAGCTCGAGCGCGCCCTGCGCCAGCGCGTCCGGCGCAGCGGATGCAGGCCGGCGAAGCCGGCAGCCGCGCCACCACCTCGTTGACCAGCGGGTTGTACTTCATCGTGCAGGAGCCGAGCGGATAGAACGTCGTCGCGGCGCCGAGGTTCCACTGCGAGAGGCGCAGGAAGTGGCGCAGGACCTCGGGCTCGCTCACCTCGGGAAGCCCGTCGAGTCGTCGTCGCGCACGGAGCGCCGGCGGGCAGCACGTCGGCGGACGCCGGGCCGCCGGCCTCGGCAGGTCGACGAGCGCGCCGGTCCGGCCGGCGAGCCGCGCTCGAAGATCAGCGGCTCGGGCAGCGAGCCCGGGCGCAGCACCGTCGGCGGTCGCGCTCACGTCGCGCCGTCCGCCAGCGCCGTCGACCAGGCGATCGCGTCGCGTGCGGCGTCGTGCATCTCGGTACGCAGAGCGAGCAGCGCGTCCTCGAGCTCCGGATACCAGTCGCCGAGCGGCAGCCCGGCGAGCACGCCGGCGCTCGGCGCGTGCTGCCAGCGCCGCGCGCGCGTCGGGCAGCGTCGAGCACGAACTCGTTGAAGAACGGCGCCGCGAACGCGCAGGCGTGCCGACGCGCGGCGAGGCGCGTCGGCGAGCGCGTGCGCGCCGCGCAGGTTGCGCTCGGCGAGCGCGCCGCAGCCCGTGCCGGCCGAGCAGCGAGCAGGTAGACGGTCACCGCAGCGCGCACAGGCCCTGGTTGGTGCAGATGTTCGACGTCGCGCGCTCGCGCCGGATGTGCTGCTCGCGCGTCGCGAGCGTCAGCACGTAGCCGCGCCGGCCGTCGCCGTCGACGGTCTCGCCGACCAGCCGGCCCGGCATGCTGCGCACGAAGCTGCTCGCGGGTCGCGAACAGGCCGACGCCGGGCCGCCGTACGACGAGCGGCATGCCGAAGCTCTGCCCCTCGCCGACCGCGATGTCGGCGCCCGCGGCGCCGGGCGCTCGCAGCGAGCGCCAGCGCCAGCGGCTCGGTGGTCGCGGTGACCAGCAGGCGCTCCGCGGCGTGCGCGGCGTCCGCGGCGCGCGCGAGATCCTCGACGACGCCGAAGAAGTTCGGGTAGCCGAGCACCAGGCACGACGGCGCGCCGCAGCGGCTCGGCGCGCCGGCAGCGTCGGTCGTGCCGTCGGCGCCGAACGGCACCTCGACCAGCTCGACGTCGCGCGACGCCCGCGAGTAGGTCGCGATCACCTGCGCGGTACTGCGGGTGCAGCGAGCGCGCGACCAGGACGCGCGGCGCGCCCGGGCTGCACGCGCAGCGCCATCAGCACCGCCTCGGCGGCCGCCGACGCGCCGTCGTACATGCTGGCGTTGGCGACCTCGAGGCCGAACGAGCACCGCGACCACGTCTGGAACTCGAAGATCGCCTGCAGCGTGCCCTGGCTCACCTCGGGCTGGTACGGCGTGTAGGCGGTGGCGAACTCGGCGCGCCGGCGAGCTGCTCGACCGCGGCCGGAACGAAGTGCGGGTAGGCGCCGGCGCCGAGGAAGACGCGACCGCCGTCCGGTGCGATTGCGCGCCGCGAGCGCGCGCGAGCTCGGCGCGCACCTCGTGCTCGCTCGAGCCCGGCCGGCAGGCCGAGCGCCGCCGCGCGCGCGGAGCGCGGCGGGAATGTCGCGAAGAGCTCCGCGACGCTCGCGACGCCGATCGCGCGCGAGCATCGCCGCGACTCTCGGCGTCGGGGTGTGGGGCGTGATAGCGCATCGCGCGCTCGCGCTGCCTACGCCTTCTCCTGCGCGACGAACGTCGCGGTACTGCTGCGGCGGTCATCAGCTCGTCGACCTCGGCCGGATCGCTGAGCGTCGATCTTGCACCATCCAGCCGTCGCCGTAGGGATCCTCGTTGACGAGCTCGGGTTGCTCGGCGAGCTCCTCGTTGACCTCGATCACCGTGCCGCTGACCGGCGCGTAGACGTCGGACACCGCCTTGACCGACTCGACGACGCCGAGCGTCGTCGTCCTTCGTCGACCTTGTCGCCGACCGCGGGCAGCTCGACGAAGACGATGTCGCCGAGCTCCTCCTGCGCGTAGTCGGTGATGCCGACCGTCGCGACGCCGTCCTCGACCGACACCCACTCGTGCTCTGCCGTGTATCGCAGATCCTCGGGAACTCCATCGCGCTCTCCTTCTCGACGTCGCTCGTCCGTCGCGGCGCTCCGGCCGCCGTCGCCGCCGCGCTGCGCCGACGCCGGTAGAACGGCATCGGCACGACCTCGCGCGGCGACCGCTCGGCCGCGGATCTCGACCGCGAGCGCGCGTGCCCGGCTGCCGCATGCGGCCGCGTCGACGTAGCGCGAGCGCGATGACGCGCCCGAGCGTCGGCGACTTGCGTGCCGCTGGTGACCTCGCCGACCGGCGGCGCCGTCGGCCAGCACCGGGTAGCCGTGCGCGCGCGATCGCCCGGCTCGCGCAGCTCGAGGCCGACCAGACGCCGCGGCGCGCCGCTCGCCTGCTCGCGCAGCAGCGCCGCGCGGCCGATGAAGTCGTCGCCGTCGAGCTTGCACGAGCCCGCCGAGCCCGGCCTCGAGCGGCGTGGTCGTCGTCGTCGAGCTCGTGGCCGTAGAGCGGCAGCGCCGCCTCCAGCCGCAGCGTGTCGCGCGCGCCGAGGCCGACCGGCGCGAGCGCCGTCGGCGCGCCCGGCCGTCGAGGAGCGCCGCCCACAGCGCCGCGGCGTCGCGCGGCGTCGACGTAGAGCTCGAAGCCGTCCTCGCCGGTGTAGCCGGTGCGCGACGACCAGCGCCGGCACGCCCGCGACCTCGCCGCTCGCGAAGCGGAAGCGCGCGCAGCGTCGTCGAGCGTCGAGCGGCGTCGAGGCGCGCGAGGATGCGCGCCGCGCGCGGCCCCTGCAGCGCGAGCAGCGCGGTCGTCGTCGCTGCGATCGATGACCGTCGCGCCGCCGGCGTGCTCGCTCGGATCCACGCGACGTCCTTCGCGATGTTCGACGGCGTTCACGCAGAAGAAGTAGCGCGTCCGCGGCGCGGCGGTAGACGTCACGTCGTCGACGACGCCGCCGTCCGTCGCGGCAGAGCAGCGTGTACTGCGCGCTGCCCGTCGGCGAGGCGACTCGACGTCGTTGGTGGTCGAGCCGCTGGCAGGCCGCCGCGGCGCTCGGCCCGCGCACCTCGATCTCGCCCATGTGGCTGACGTCGAACAGGCCCGCCGCGCCGCGCACGGCGCGGTGCTCCTCGATGATGCCGCGGTACTGCACCGGCATCTCCCAGCCGGCGAACTCGACCAGCTGCGCGCCGAGCGCGCGGTGCGCGTCGTAGAGCGGCGTCCGCTTGCAGCGCCGGCGCTCATGCCGCCCGTGCCTCGCGCGCCGCGACCGTGTTCGCGAGCAGCATCGCGACCGTCATCGGCCCGACGCCGCCCGGCACCGGCGTGATGAAGCGCGGCGCGCTCGCGCGCGCCCGCGAACTCGACGTCGCCGACCGAGCTTGCCGCTCGCGGTGCGGTTGATGCCGACGTCGATCACCACGCGCGCCGGGCCTTGATCCACTCGCCGCGCACCAGCGCCGGCCTGCCCGACCGCGGCGACCACGACGTCGGCGCGCGCCGACCTCGCGCGCGAGATCGCGCGTGCGCGAGTGGCAGATCGTCACCGTCGCGTGGCGCTCGAGCAGCAGGAGCGCGACCGGCTTGCCGACCAGGTGGCTGCGGCCGACCACGACCGCGCGCGGCGCCCTCGCAGCTCGACGCCGGTCTCCGCGAGCAGGCGCATGACGCCGAGCGGCGTGCACGGCCGCAGGCCCGGCGACGGCCGGCCAGCAGGCGGCCCTGGTTGACGGGGTGCAGGCCGTCGACGTCCTTCGCCGGCGCGATCGCCTCGATCACGGCGTCGCGCGTCGATGCCGTCGGGCAGCGGCAGCTGCACGAGGATGCCGTGCACGTCGGCGCGCGCGTTCAGCTCCGCGACCAGGCGCGAGCAGCTCGGCCGTGCGACGTCGTCGGCCGGCGAGACGCGTGGCCGAACGACTCCATGCCGACCTCGGCGCAGGCCTTCTCCTTGTGCCGACGTAGACGCGCGAGGCGGGATCGTCGCCGACCAGCACCGTCGCCAGACCCGGCACGATCCCGCGGCGCGCGCGCAACGCCTCGACGCGCGCGCGCCACCTCCTGCGCGCACCGCGCTGCGCGACCGCCTTGCCGTCGAGAATCGTCTGCCCATCGCGTGTCTCTCGGAGAACGGCGTCTGTATATATCGGACGTCCGGCGTTGTAAAGCTGACGCGTTCGCGGCCGTAAGATCGCACGGCTGTGCGCGTCGGCGTCCCGAAGGAGATCAAGGCCGAGGAGAACCGCGTCGCGCTCACCCCGAGCGGCGTCGCCGCGCTTCGTCGCGCACGGCCACGGCGTCCTCGTCGAGCGCGGCGCCGGACGCGGCAGCAGCATCGACGACGCCGCCTACGTCGCGGCCGGCGCGACGCTCGCCGATGCGCCGCCGAGGTGTGGGAGCGCGCCGAGCTGGTCCTCAAGGTGAAGGAGCCGCTGCGCCGGAGTCTCGCTCATCTGCGGCCCGGTCTGATGCTCTTCACCTACCTCCACCTCGCGGCCAACGAGACGCTGACGCGCGCGCTGATCGAGCGCGGCGTGCGCGCGCTCGGCTACGAGACGATCCAGCTCGACGACGGCTCGCTGCCGCTGCTCGCGCCGATGAGCGAGGTCGCCGGGCGCCTCGCGATCCAGGTCGGCGCGTGGTGCCTCGAGGCCAGAACGGCGGCCGCGGCGTGCTGCTCTCCGGCGTCGCCGGCGTGCGGCCGGCAAGGTCGTGATCCTCGGCGCCGGCATCGCCGGCACGAGCGCCTGCCAGGTCGCCGTCGGCGTCGGCGCGCACGTCAGCATCCTCGACGTGCAATCCCGGCCAGGCTGCGCTACGTGCACGACATCCTCGGCGGCCACGTCACGACCGTGATGTCGAACCGCGCCAACATCGAGGAGGAGGTGCGCGAGCGCCGACCTCGTCATCGGCACGGTGCTGATCCCGGGCGCGAAGGCGCCGCAGCTTCTGCCGCGCGACGCTGGTGCGCGCCATGCGGCCGGGCTCGGCGCTCGTCGACGTCTCGATCGACCAGGGCGGCTGCGCCGAGACCTCGCGGCCGACGTCGCACCGCGACCCGATCTACGTCGAGGAAGGCGTCGTGCACTACTGCGTCACCAACATGCCGGCGGCCGTGCCCGCACACCTCGACCTACGCGCTCACCAACGCGACGCTCTCGTACGCGCTGGCGCTCGCCGATCGTGGATTCACCGCGGCCGTCGAGGGCGACCCGGCGCTGCGTCGCGGCGTCAACGTGGCGGACGGGGTGGTGCGCCATCCTGGCGTCGCGGCGGCGTTCGGCCTGCCGATCTAGGTCCCGGGTCGGTCAGCGCGGCGCGGCGGCTTTGGCGGTCGACGTGCCGAACAGGGCCGTATGCATCTCGGCCGAGACCTTCTGGGCGCCGATCCCCGCGAGCTCGCCCGCCCGTACCCAGCGGCCACCGGCCTTGAAGAATCCGGAGATGTTGAAGAGATTCTCGGTCAGCGCCTGTTGCGTCTCGGCGTACACCGCTTGCCACACCGATTCGCCCGACGGGATACGGATCAGCTCGACCACGAACCCGACGCGTGCTGGCTTCTGCGCCCCGAGCTCGGCGCCCACCCGCTCCTGGAACTCCGTCACCTGACCGCTCAGCACCGCATCGACGGCGAGCAGCTTGCCGACGGCTTCCGCCTCGACCCGTGTCGGCGCGCGCACCTCGCCGTAGAGCCGGCGGAAGGCCTCGCCGGTAACCAGGGCGTCGGTGATCTGCCAGTCGGGAGACTTCCGCAGCTCGTCGTCGACGGCGCGCGTAACGGTCTCGGCCGGCGGCTCGGCGAGCGGCTCCTCTCCGGCCGCGCGCTCGTGCGGGCGCACCGTCCTCGCCGGTCGCGAACGGCAACACCGCGATGCGGCGGATCTCGCCCTGCGGGATCGCCGCGAGTCGACGCGCGGTGACGTTGACCGGTGTCGGATTGCATCCGTACCCGCCGGCGACGAACACCCCCACTCCAAGCAGCGTGACGACACGTGCCCCGATCCGCATGTCCCCTCCTCCTCAGCGATCGAGCTTGATGCCGAGCTCTCGCAGTTGGCGTGGCGCCACCGGACTCGGAGCGTCCACCATGAGGTCCATCGCCTTCTGCGTCTTCGGAAAGGCGATCACCTCGCGGATCGACTCCTCACCCGCGAGCAGCATCACCAGCCGATCGAACCCGAAGGCCAAACCTCCGTGCGGTGGCGCACCGGACGCCAGCGCTTCGAGCAGAAAGCCGAACTTCGCCTGCGCTTCCTCGGCGCCGATGCCGAGCATCGCGAACACCCGCTCCTGCACTTGCGGCTGATGGATACGAACGCTGCCGCCTCCGATCTCGGTGCCGTTCAAGACCAGATCGTACGCCTGGGCGCGCACGTCGAGCGGCTCGCGCTCGAGCTTCTCCAGGTCCTCGTCGACGGGCGCCGTGAACGGATGGTGCACCGCGACGTGGCGGCGGCTCTCCTCGTCGTACTCGAGGAGCGGAAAGTCGGTGACCCAGAGCAGGCTGCGCGTGCCGGCAGGAATCAGGCCGAGCTTGTCGGCGAGACGCAGACGAAGGTTGGCGAGCGCGTCGTGCACGACGCGCGGCCGATCGGCGACCAGGAGCACGACGTTGCCGGGGGCGAGTCCCGCGGTCGAGGCGAGGCGCGCGCGCTCGGCATCGGAAAGGAACTTCACGATCGGCGACTGCCAGCCGTCCTCGCCGATGCGGATCCACGCCAGCCCCTTGGCGCCGTAGATGGCGACGAACTCCGTCAGATCGTCGAGATCCTTGCGGGAGAGCGACGAACCGTCGGGCACGACGATCGCCTTCACGACTCCGCCGCCCGCGAGCGCGGCGGCGAACACCTTGAACCCCGAGCCGGCGAACACCGTCGAGCAATCGACCAGCTCGAGTCCGAAGCGCGTGTCGGGACGATCGGTGCCGAAACGCGCCACCGCCTCCCGGTAGCCGAGCACCGGGAGCGGCATCGGCGGCATCGCGACACCCGCCTCGGCGAACAGCTCACCGACCAATCCTTCCATCAGCCGGAAGATCGCCTCCCGTCCGAGGAACGACATCTCGAGGTCGATCTGCGTGAACTCCGGCTGCCGATCGGCGCGCAGGTCTTCGTCGCGGAAGCAGCGCACGATCTGGTAGTAGCGGTCGACGCCGGCCACCATCAGGATCTGCTTGAAGAGCTGCGGTGACTGCGGCAGCGCGAAGAACGCGCCGGGGTTGACGCGGCTCGGCACCAGATAGTCGCGCGCGCCCTCGGGCGTGCTGCGCGTCAGCATCGGCGTCTCGACCTCGACGAAGCCCTCGCGGTTCAGGTAGTCGCGCGTACGCGCCGCCATGCGATGGCGGAGCCACAGGTTGCGGAACATGCGCGGCCGGCGGAGGTCGATGTAGCGGTAGCGCAAGCGGACCGTCTCCGCGACCTCGATGTCGTCCTCGACCGGGAACGGGCTCGGACGCGCCGTGTTGAGCAGCTTGACCGCCTGCCCCACGATCTCGATCGCGCCGGTCGGCAGCTCGGGATTGACGGTCTCGGGCGAGCGCGGCACCACCTGGCCACGCACCGCGACGACGTACTCGAGTCGGACGTCGGCGCCGCGCGCGTGCGCGTCGCGACTGCGCTCCGGATCGAGCACGACCTGCACCAGGCCGCTGCGATCGCGCAGGTCGAGGAAGATGACGCCGCCATGGTCGCGGCGGCCGTGCACCCACCCCATCACGGTGACCGTCGCGCCCGGCATCGTCCGGCGCGGAGATCGCCGCAGTAGTTGCTGCGCGCCCAGTCGCCGAGGCTCTCGACGACGTCAGCCACGATCGGCCTCCGCGGCGTGCGCCGTGTCACCGGTCGCGCCGAGCCCGCGCAGCGTCGCGACCAGCGCCGGTCCGGAGCCGTCGAGCGCAAGCGCCAACCGATGATCGGCTTGCACGCGCATGTCGCGGACGGTCGCCCGGCCGGCGCGCAGCTCGTCCTCGCCGAGCAGCAGCGCGAAGTGCGCGCCGAGCTTGTCGGCTCGGCGCATCGCGCTCTTCAGACTGCGGCCGGCCGCGTCGAGCTCACAGCGCATGCCGGCGAGGCGCAGGCGTCTGGCGAGCCCGAACGCCGCCGTGCTGGCGGCTATCGCTGAGCGGAATCACGCACACATCCGGACGGCGATCGAGCGCCTCCTCGCCGGCCGCCATGATGACGCGCTCGAGTCCGAGGGCGAAGCCGACGCCAGCGAGCGGCGGGCCGCCGAGCGCCTCCACCAGACCGTCGTAGCGCCCGCCGCCGCCGACGGCGTTCTGCGCCCCGAGGTTCGGCGCCGACGCCTCGAACGCGGTCCGTACATAGTAGTCGAGGCCGCGAACCAGGCGCGGATTCTTGACGTACGGCACGTCGGCCGCGGTGAGCACGCGCTCGACCTCGCCGAAGTGCGCGCGGCACGGTTCGCAGAGATGGTCGGTCACGAGCGGCGCGTGCGCCATCACGCGCCGGCATCCCTCCTCCTTGCAGTCGAGAAGACGGAGCGGGTTGCGCTCGAGGCGCTGGCGGCAGTTGGCGCAGAGCTCGCCGACGTGCGCGTGCCCGTAGGCCGCGAGGGCAGCCCGGTAGGCGGGCCGGCAGGTCACGTCGCCGAGCGAGTTGAGCATGATCTCGGCGCCGCTCACTCCAGCGGCCGCGAGGCAATCCGCGAGCAAGGCCACGATCTCGGCGTCGGCGAGCGGGTCGTCGCGTCCGATCAACTCGGCGCCGACCTGGTGGAACTGCCGGGATCGTCCCTTCTGCGGCCGCTCGCGACGAAACATCGGGCCCGCGTAGAAGAGCTTCGCGACCTGGTCACGTTGCGCGAGTCCGGCTTCGACCGCAGCCCGTACCACCGACGCCGTGCCTTCCGGCCGCAGGGTGAGCGAGCGTGCCGTCGCGGTCGTCGAAGCTGTACATCTCCTTCTCGACGATGTCGGTGGTCTCTCCCAGCGAGCGCGCGAAGAGCTCGGTGCGCTCGGCGATGGGGGTACGGATCTCGTCGTAGTTGTACGCGGCGAAGACACCGCGCAGGCGGGTCTCGATCACCGTGAAGCGCTCGCTCTCCGGTGGCACGATGTCGTGGAATCCTTTCACTCCACCGAGTTTTTTCATCGAGCGCCTTTCGGAAACGTCAAGAGCTATCAGGGGGGTGGTGGGATTTCAAATCGATCTCCGCAACCGGGCGCTCACCGCACGGTGTCGTGACGGTCAGATGCACCCCGTCGGACTCGACGCGGATCGCACCGTCGAGGTCGGTGCGCCACACCGCCGCACCGGCGGCGTGCAGGCGCGTGCAGAACGGCCGGCGCGGGAAAGCCGAAGCGGTTGTCGGCGCCGGCCGAGATCACGGCGACACGTGGACGAACGGCGTCGAGCAGCGCCGCGGAGCTGGACGTCGCGCTGCCATGGTGCGGCACCTTGAGACGACGCCCGCCGCCGCACCGAGCTGTCCACCGGCGACGTTCAGCGTGGTCGTGAGCACGTCTTCGGCTTCGCGCTCGATGTCGCCGCTGAAAAGGAAGCGTCGCGGCACCGTGCGTGAGACGCAGGACGAGGGAGCCGTTGTTGAGGTCGTCAGGCAACGGCGCTCGCGGATGCAGCACCTCGACCATGACGTCGCGGTATGACGCGGGCGGCGTTCCCCGCCGCAGCACGACCGAGCGCGTCCCTGCCCGCTCGAGCGCACCCTCGAGCCGCGCGAAGCCGAGCGCCTTTGCGCGCACGCCGTTCCACCAGAACTCGCGAGGCGTGAAGTGCTCGGCGAGGTAGACGAAGCCGCCGTAGTGGTCGAGCTGTGGATGCGAGAGCACCAGCGCATCGATGCGCCGAATCTTGCGCGACCGTAGGAACGGCGCCACCAGCCGCTCGCCGGTATCGAACGATCCGGCGAACCCGCCGCCGTCGATCACCATCACCGGACCGCGCGGCAGCTCGACCACCGCGGCGTCGCCCTGCCCGACCGACAGGAACGTGACGCGCAAGCGCGCATTGCCGAAACGCTCCCAGGTCCAATACGCCGACGTCAGCCAACGCGGCGACCATCGCCGCGCACGCCACGATTCGACGTGGCCGGCCGAGCCACGCGACACGCACGGATGGAAGGTCGCGGGGGATGAACGGCAACGCGAGCGCGAGGTAGCAGAGGGCGACCTCGAAGAGATTCGGCATCGGCGTCGTCACCGCCGCGCCCGGGACCGCGGCGAGACCGGCGGCGATGCGTAGGCCGAGAGCAGCCGCACCGCCCGCGAGTCGCAGCGAGAGATCGGCGAGCCATGGCGCGACGGGAACCAACGGCAGCGCCGCGAGCCCGGGGAGCAAGGTGCCAGGACCGAGGAGCGGGAGGACGAGGAGATTCGCGAGCGGAGCGATCAGCGACACCTGTTGAAAGTGCCACGCCGTGAGCGGCGCCGTCGCAAGGCCGGCGGCAACCGAGACACTCAGCGCGGTGAGCAGGTGACGTCCGATCGCCGAACGGCGCGCTGGCGATGGAGCATCGAGCGCGCGCCGCCCGGAACGCCATCGCATGGTCACGACGAGCGCCGCGACCGACACGAAGGACAGCTCGAACCCGATGTCGGCGCCGACGTCGGGCACCACGATCGCGAGGGCGGCAGCCGCCGCGGCGAGGGCGCGCAGACCGTCGACCGGCCGGTTTGCGAGCATGGCCGCCACCACCGCCGCGTACATGAGCAGGGCGCGCTGGCGCCGGCACGGAGCCGCCCGCGATCTCGCCGTACAGCAGCACCGGCGCGACGCCGGCGAGCGTTGCGAGCTTCTGGATGTGCCAGGAGAGAAGCAGCCGTTCGGAGCGCGCGAGAAGCCAGCCGATGCCGACAATGGCCGCACCGCCGACGACCGAAAGGTGGAACCCCGAGACCGAGACGACGTGCGAGAGACCGGTACGCGCCAGCATGCTCCGCATCTCCGGAGCCAGCGCGCTCTGGTTTCCGATCAAGACCGCGGTGAGGAATCCTCGTGCCGGCTCGGCGGTCTCAGCGGCGATGCGGGTCTCGACGTCGCGCCGCAGCGCCGCCAGGGCCGACCCGACGGCCGGTTCCGCGGGGGCGATCAGCGCGAGCGCGTCGTCGTCCCAGACGAACATGGTGACCAGAATGCCGCGCCGGGCAAGCGCGCGCTGGAAATCGTAGCCGCCCGGGTTGCCGAAGTTACGCGGCGCGCGCAGGCGGCCGACGGCGCGAACGCGGGTGCCGACCGGCCACTCGCGTCGCGGGTGGGCGACGGTGACACCGAGCAGGCCGCGCGCCATCTGCTGTTCGCGCGTGTCACGGTACCGGTCCACACGCAGCGTCAAGCGGAGCGCCTGGCCGGCGCGCTCGCTTGCAACCACCACCCCTTCGACCGCGGCCGTCGCGGACGACACGCGATGCGCGATGTGATCCACAGGACGGCTTCCCCGCCCGAACGAGCGTCGCCACCACCATCGCGAGCAGTCCGGCGCCGAGTGCGCCGCATCCGATCCGAACCCGGGCGGAGCATACGGCCGCAACCGCGAGCAGCAGGACGTCGATCGCCGCCGTCCAGAAGAGCGCCGGCAGCGCGCCGGCGGAGGTGGCCAGGACGCCGCCGCCGACCACGCCGATCGCGAACGGTACGACGACATGCGCGCTCCGGGGCGCGTCCGCCACCACCGCCGACACCTCGATCTGCCACCTCCGGCGAGCGAGGCGCCGTCAACGCGCTGTGCGCGCGACATCTGAGTCGACGAGGAGGGAACCCCGCCGCGATCGTCTAGTGTCTTTCCGGCTCCGTGGTGGAGTCGGCGGTCGAGAGCTGGGCGCGGATCTCCGCCGCGAGCCGCGCCGAGATGCCGGGGACGGCGGCGATCTCGGCTTCGCTGGCGCCGCGCAGCCGTTTCAGGCTGCCGAAGTGGCGCAGCAAGCGCCGGCGCCGTCCCGGACCGACGCCCGCGATGTCCTCGAGGGACGAACGCAGCCGCTCCCGCCGGCGCAGCTCGCGGTGGTAGGTGATCGCGAAGCGGTGCGCCTCGTCGCGCACGCGCTGCAGCAGGAAGAGCGCGGTCGAGTTGCGCCGCAGCACGACCGGGTTCTTGCGTCCGGGCAGGAAGACGCGCTCGTCGGACGGCGTGCACCTCGGGCGCGCGCGCATCGCGCTCGACGCGCATCTTGGCGAGCCCGATGCCACGTCGACGTCGCCGATCTCGAGCTCGCGCAAGCACCTCGACCGCGACGTTCAGCTGGCCCTTGCCGCCGTCGACGACCAGCAGGTCGGGAAAGTCGCGCTCCTCGCGCGCGCGCCGATATCGCCGGCTCAGCACCTCGTACATCGAGGCGAAGTCGTCGGCTGCCCTCGACCGTCCGGATGCGATAGCGCCGATAGCGCGCCCTGCACGGCTCGCCCTCGTCGAAGGCCACCATCGACGCCGACGGTCAGGTCGCCCTGGATGTTCGAGATGTCGAAGCACTCGATGCGCTTGGGCGCGTTGCGGAGATGCGAGCTTGCGTCGCAGCTCCTCGAGCATGCGCTCGCGCCGCCGCGCCGACGTCGCGGCGCTCGGCGAAGCTCTGGCGCGCGTTCTCCCGCGCCATCTCGACCAGGCGGAGCTTGTCGCCGCGCTGCGGGCACAGGATCTCGACCGCGCGGCCCTTGCGTTCGCTCAGATACTCGGCGCGCACGTCCGCGTCCTCGAGCTCGACGCGGCACCAGGATCTCGTCGGGCATCGGACGTTCGCCCTGGTAGAACTGCGTCAGCACGGACGCCGAGGATCTCCTCGTCCGGGAACTCGAGATCCTCGAAGCTGTAGGCACTGGTTGCCGGTGAGCTTGCCGCCGCGCACGAACAGCACCTGCACCTCGATGAAGCCGCCCTCGCGATAGAGGCCGAAGACGTCCTGATCGCCGCCCCAGTGCGCGACCGCCTGCTGGCGCTCCTGCGTCGTCTCGATGGCGCGCGAGCTGATCGCGCAGCCGCGCCGCCTCCTCGAAGCGCAGGTCCTCGGCGGCCGCCTGCATGCGCGCGCCGCAGCGTCACGAACGATCTGCTGGTTCTTGCCCTCGAGCAGCAGCGATCGCCTGGCGCGAGATGCTCCTCGTACTCCGTCGCGATCGACCGGCAGGCAGCACGGGCCGAGGCAGCGCTTGATCTGGTACTCGATGCAGGGCCGCGCGCGGTTGCGGAACACCGCGTCGCTGCAGGTGCGCAGCGGGAACACCTTGCGGATGCGTGTCGAGCGTCTCGCGCACGCGCGACGCCGAGGAGAACGGCCCGAAGTAGCGCCTGCCGTCCTTCACGATCTTGCGCGTCACCAGCAGGCGCGGCCACGTCGCTGCGATCCGTCGACCTTGACGCTGACGTAGCTCTTGTCGTCCTTGAGCCGGATGTTGTAGCGCGGCTTGTACTGCTTGATCAGGTTGTTCTCGAGGATCAGCGCTTCCTTCTCGTTGGCGGTGACCAGCGTCTCGAAGTCGGCGACCCGGCGCACCAGGAACGGCACCTGCGCGCGCTCGTCGCCGCCGCGGAAGTAGGTGCGCACCCGGCTGCGCAGGCTCTTCGCCTTGCCGACGTAGATCACCTTGCCCTGCCGTCGCGCAGCAGGTAGACGCCCGGCGCGCGGCGGCACGCGCGGCGAGCGCGTCCGTCGAGATCGGCTCGTCGGCCGCGGCGAGCTCCGTTCTCGACGGTCGGTTGCGCGTCATCGGTGCGCGGCGGCTCGCGCTCGTCTCGGCCGCGCGACGCCCGCAGCCGGCGCGCGCTCGAGCGCGCGCGATGCGGTCGCGCAGCTCGGCGGCGCGCTCGAACTCGAGTGCGGCCGCGGCCTGCGCGCATCTCCTTGCGCAGCCGCTGCGACGCGTCGGCGGGGATGTCCTCGGCGCCGGCCAATCCTCGTCGCCGTCCCCGTCAGCGAGCGGGGACCGTCGACGTAGTCGGCCTCGGCGATCGCGACCAGCGGACTCGCCGATCGCCTTCTGGATCGTCTGCGGCGTGATGCCGTGCTCCTCGTTGTAGCGCCTGCTGCACGGTGCGGCGGCGGTCGGTCTCGTCGATGGCGCGCGCGCATCGAGTCGGTGACGGCGTCGGCGTACATGATCACGGTGCCGTTGCACGTTGCGCGCCGCGCGGCCGATGGTCTGGATCAGCGAGCGCGCCGAGCGCAGATAGCCTTCCTTGTCGGCGTCGAGGATCGCCACCAGCGACACCTCCGGCAGGTCGAGGCCCTCGCGCAGCAGGTTGATGCCGACCAGCACGTCGAAGTCGCCCCGGCGCAGGTCGCGGATGATCTCGACGCGCTCGATCGTCTCGATGTCGGAGTGGAGGTAGCGCACCCTGACGCCGACGTCCTGGCAGTAGTCGGTCAGGTCCTCGGCCATCTTCTTGGTGAGCGTCGTGACCAGCACGCGCTCGTCGCCCTCGACGCGCCTGCGGATCTCCTCGAGCAGGTCGTCGACCTGGTCGCGCGCCGGGCGCACCTTGACCTCGGGATCGATCAGGCCGGTCGGCCGGATGAGCTGCTCGACGACCACGCCGCCGCTGCTGCTCGCAGCTCGTAGTCGCCGGGCGTCGCCGAGACGTAGACGACCTGCCCGACGCGCGCGCTCGAACTCCGTCGAAGTTGAGCGGCCGGTTGTCGAGCGCCGACGGCAGGCGGAAGCCGAACTCGACCAGCGTCTCCTTGCGCGAGCGGTCGCCGCGGTACATGCCGCCGATCTGCGGCACGGTGACGTGGCTCTCGTCGATGACCAGCAGGTAGTCGCTCGGGAAGTAGTTGAGCAGCGTCGGCGGCGGCTCGCCGGGCTGCGCGGCCGTCGAGATGGCGCGAGTAGTTCTCGATGCCGGGACAGAAGCCCATCTCCTCGAGCATCTCGAGGTCGTAGAGCGTGCGCTGCTCGAGCCGCTGCGCCTCGAGCAGCTTGTTCTCGGCGCGCAGCTCCGCGAGGCGCTCGCGCAGCTCGGCGCGGATGCCGTCGACCGCGCGCTTCAAGCGCGGCTCGGCTCGGTGACGTAGTGGCTCGCCGGATAGATCGCGACGCGCTGCGAGTCCGCGCAGCGCCTTGCCGCGCAGCGGATCGATCTCGGTGATCGCCTCGACCGTGTCGCCGAAGAACTCGACGCGCAGCGCGCGCGCCTCCTCGTAGGCCGGGAAGATCTCGACGACGTCGCCGCGCACGCGGAACGTGCCGCGGTGGAAGTCGAGTCGTTGCGCTCGTACTGGATGTCGACCAGCTTGCGCAGCAGCTGGTCGCGCTCGATCGCTGCCGCCGCGCTCGAGGAAGACCAGCATTGTCGAAGTACTCGTCGGGCGAGCCGAGGCCGTAGATGCAGGAGACGCTGGCGACGATGAGCACGTCGTTGCGCTCGAGCAGCGCCTTGGTGGCCGAGTGGCGCATCTTGTCGATCTCGTCGTTGATCGACGCGTCCTTCTCGATGTACGTGTCGGTGCTCGGGACGTACGCCTCGGGCTGGTAGTAGTCGTAGTAGCTGACGAAGTAGCGGACGGCGTTGTCGGGAAAGAGCGTCTGGAACTCGTGGTAGAGCTGCGCCGCGAGCGTCTTGTTGGGCGCGATCACCAGCGTCGGCCGGTTCACCTCGGCGACGACGTGCGCCATCGTGAAGGTCTTGCCCGAGCCGGTGACGCCGAGCAGGACCTGCGCCGGGACGCCCTCGCGGAGACCGGCGGCCAGCTGGCGGATCGCCTGCGGCTGATCGCCCTGCGGCGTGAAGTCGGCGGCGAGTCGGAAGGTACCCGGTCGGCGTTCCACGGCGCGAGTATAGCCGTGACGAACGGCGCGACCAACGCGCGACGGCCGCTGCGAGTAGCTGGTCGTTGTCGCGCTCAGATCTTTCTGGAATGATCCGCCGAACGGAGGGCACCATGCGGACACGAAGCGGCCTTGGCGCGAGCGCGCTCGCGCTCGGATGTCTCACGGTAGCAGCGATCGTCGGATCGGGTTGCGCGGCACACCGCACGCAAGGGGCGGCAGAGACGTCCAAGTCCGCGGGGACCGTTCAGATCACGGTGGCCGGGGTCGAGTACGAGGGGACGAAACTCTGGGTGCCGGGCACGATCGTCGCCCACAAGGGCGACAAGGTGAAGGTGAATCTGATCAACAAGATTCCCTCGGAGCCACCGAATCACGGGTTCGCGATCGACGCCTTCAACGTCAAAGAGGTCGTGAACCGGGGCGAGACGAAGAGCGTCGAGTTCGTCGCCGACAAGGCCGGAGTGTTTCCGATCTACTGCCAGCTCCATCCGGCACATGTCGGCGGGCAACTCATCGTTCTCGGCCGTTAGCCCTCCGACGGCATAGCGATTTCCAGAGATCGCCGATTCGTTGACGCTCCGGGCACATCCTGCGAGACTGGCGATCGGACGCCCATGTTGAAGCCGTTTGCCGCCGATCTCTGGACCGAGACCCGTCCCCTCCGCTTCTTCGGGGTCGAGACGGGCACCCGCATGACCATCGTGCGGCTCGGCGGTGGCGGACTCTTCGTCCACTCGCCCATCCATCTGGACAGAGCGACGCGCGAGGCGATCGACGCCCTGGGACCGGTCAAGGCGGTGGTGGCGCCCAGCCGCTTTCACCACCTCTACGTCAGCGAGTGGAGCGCGGCATATCCCGACGCGGCGCTGTATGCGTGCCCCGGACTCGAGCGCAAGCGGCCCGACGTGCGATGGGCCCGCCAGCTCGGCGACGAGCCCGAGAAGGAATGGCGCGGCGAGATCGAGCAGGTCTTCTTCGGAGCGCGCCCGATGGAGAGCGAGGTCGTCTTCTTCCACCGCGCGACCGGCACCCTCATCTGCGCCGACGCGATCTTCAACCTCGCCAATCACCCGTCGCTGCTCACACGCATCGTGGCGCGGGCGATGGGGCAGATCAAGCCGGGCGCCACCCTGTTCGAGCGCGTGCTCATACGTGACCGCGCCGCGGCGCGCGAGCAGATCGACCGCATGCTCGCCTGGAACGCCGATCGCATCGTCCTCGCCCACGGCGACAGCATCGAGAGCGGCGGTCGCGAGGTCCTCCGGCGCGCCTACGCGTGGCTCTGAAGTCGCGGACGCCGTTCCCAACACCCTGAGCCGTCCACCACGACTCGCCTTCAGTCGTCAGACGGCATCGGCACCCGTAGCCCGCACCCCGAGCACGGCGGCCGCGAAGGCGGCGATCCCGATGGTCGTGCGGGCCCAGTGCCACGCCGCCCACCGAGCGAGCTCCGCCGGCATCTGATCGGACGGCGTGGTGCCCGCCGCGAAGCCGGCGTTCACCCCCTGGAAGTAGAGCGGGTAGACCAGCAGCACAGCCACGGCCAGGACCGCCGAGGCGATGAACAGAGCGCTCCCGGAGCGACGTTGATATCCACGGAGCGCCGCGGCCGCGGCCGCGAGGAGCGCGCTGACGATCTCCAGTGGCCCGAAGAAGTCGAACAGCCGAGAGGCGTTCGCTTGATACCAGGTCAGAAAGGACTCCGGTGGTATCGAGCGCCACCAGGGAACGAGCACGGCTCCCTCCACGACCAAGGAACCGGCCGAGATCCCGAGCACGACGACGGTGAGCAGATAGACGAGCCGCGCGAGGCTCTCCCTCATGCTTCTGCCCGCGACAGCAACCACGATGCAAAGAGCGTTGCCAGCACGAGATCGCCGCTGATGGCCAGGACGCCGAGCCCGGATGCCTCGCCTGCGAGCCAGCACATGAAGGCGACGGTGAACGCACCGGCCTTCCCGAACGCGCCGAGGGCGACCATCGGACGATTGATGATCGGCTGCGACGCGAGCCAGGCGTACGACGCACCGAACAGCAGCACGAACCACACCAGCAGTACCGTGTAGAGGCGCGGCACCGGCACGGGCAGGCCGGCGAGCCGACCCAGGGTGCCCGGGAACGCGAAGAGGAGCGCACCGACGAGATTGAAGCCGGCGCTGATCCAGAGGACCCGGCGGATGAAGGTCTCACTCCCCACGCGCCTACGGCGTAATCACGCGCGCCGAGGCGGATCAAGAGACATCGCGGGGCCGTCGGCGGGGCGGGTCGGACGACGTACGCGTCGGCGCGCCGGGACGCGCTCGTCGCCGCACGCCCGGACGCTCAGTGCTTGCCCTTCCAGCGCTCGTATCGACGCTGGTAGTCGCGGCGCTCGCCAGGTGACAGCTGGCGGTAGCGTTCGTAGTTGCCACGCAACCGCTGCTTCTCGGCCGGAGGAAGTTGACGCCATCGGTCGTAGTTCTGTTCGACCGCGCGGCGCTCCTTGGGAGGGAGCTTGCGGTAACGCTGATAGTTGCGCCACGCTTCGCCGCGCTCTTGGGGCGACATGTCGTCCCATTGCTGCGCCACCCGCATGGGCTGCCGGGGATGGGCGCCTCCTTCGCTCGCCACGAGCATCACGAGCGCGAGTGCCAGCACGAACGAGGCGAGGGGTCGGGGGCGCATCATACGATTCAGCCGAGCGGCTCGTTCTCGTCATGCCGGCGGACTTCCTCGAAGTGCTCGAGCTTGTTCAAGCGACGCACCACTGGGTAGCGCAAGAAGAACTCGGGATGCTCGAGAAGGTCGGGCGGGAGATCCTCCGGCGCGAGCTCGGCATCGGCCACACGCTCCTCGGCGACAGGCGCTTCCCGAGCCTCGCGCGCAGCAAGTTGCTCGGGCGCAGCCACCGGCGCCTTCGCAACCACGGCCGGGTCAGCGCTCGGCGGTGCCGTGGCGACCTGGTCGGCGCGCTCGATCGAAGAGTAGAGCATGAACGCGAGCAGCGGCGGCCGCCGCCAGAGCGGGGACGCCCCACTGGGCCGGTCGCCAGCCCCGCCGGCGCCCATCGAGCGGCGCGTCGGCCTCGAGCCGACGCCACATACGCTCCTCGAAGTCGTCCGCCGGCTCGATGCGAGGAAGATCTTGCACCCAGCCGCGCACCTTGGTCAGCCGGTCGATCTCCCGCCGGCACGCGAGGCACGTGCTGACGTGGGCCTCGATACGGACCCGCTCGTCCTCGGGCTGCTCGCCGTCGAGGTAGGCGACCAGCTCTTCGGTCAGATCTTCGCAACGCAGGTTGCTCATAGGAACTCCGCCAACTCTTTGCGCATGGTCGCGGTTGCGCGGAAGACGAGACTCTTCACGGCGCTCACGCTGACCTCCAGGGCGTCGGCGACCTCCTGGTAGGACAGGCCGTCGACCCGGCTCAAGACGAGCGCCGCCCGTTGATTCTCCGGCAGCGTCGCCATCACCTCTTCGATCCTATCCGCGAGCTGGCGCCCGGCCAAGGCACTCTCCCCCGGCACCGCCGTAGGATCCGGGAACGCGATCTCGGAGCGCTCGCGACTGTCCTCCTGCTGGTACTCGAGGGGGCGGGTGCGATAGCGATGCTCGGGCCGGCGCACCTCGTTCAAGCAGGCGTTGGTGGCGATGCGATACAACCAGGTGGTGAACTTCGCCTGCGGCTCGTAGCGAGATCCCGCCTTGTAGATCTGCAGGAACACGTCCTGAGCCAGCTCTTCAGCGCGCTGACGGCTGCCGACGAAATGATATGCAAAGTTCACGATCGCCCTGCTGTGCTTTTCGAATAGCTCGCGAAATGCCTCTTCGTCCCCGGCGCGGAAGCGCAGCATCAACTGCACGTCCGGATCGGACGTGGGGACAGCGAGGGGCAAATTGCGCGACTTCAACATCTACCTCCTTCAGTGGTTGCGCGGATTCGTGCCCCTCGTGCGGCTTTTCGACCCAGCTCCGTCTATACCCATTGTCGATCGGCTGGCAACGGGATTTCCGAGTTGGTAAGAGGACTTGGGCGGGCACGACCGCTTTGCATGAGTAGCGACTCACGCCACGACGAGGCGCTCGCCGAGCATCTGCGGCGCATCGAGGCCTACATGAAAGGCTGTGTGCTGTTGCGCTTCCCGCGCACACGCAGCCCGCTGCGCGACGAGCTGGCCCGCGCCCTCGAGGACATGCTGCCCGAGGCCGTGCAGGCCTGGGTGAGCCAGATCGGACAGGCGTTCGTGATCCCGCCGTCGCAGTGGCCCGGGCTCTCGGCGGACATCGAAGAGGCCCTGCGCCGCTGGATTCGCCACATCGCCGATCCGGAGGATTGCGACACCTACGTCTTCCTCCGTAGCCATGCTCGCCGCGGCTTCATTTCGAAGTTCCCGGCGTCGCGTTTTCTCTGCGGTCAGATCAAGGTCTTCCAGCTGATGGTCCACGCGCTCCGCAAACGCTACGCGTCCGATCGTGCCCGGCAAGCCGAGATTCTCGAGCTGTTCGCGCAGGAGTTCGAGGAGCGCATCCTGCACATCACCGACTTCTTCGTCGAGGCGCGCGAGGAGCAACTGCGCGAGCAGGAAGCGACGCACCGGCGGTCGATCGACAACGCGCCGGCGGCGATCTTCAAGATCGCGTGGGAGGATGGCGCGATTCTCGCCGCCAACTTCGTCGCCGAGCAGAGCCTCGGGCACACATCGGAGCAAATGCACTCGATGCGGAGCTGGGAGCTGCACCCGCCGAGCGAGCGCGATGCCGCCACCCGCTTGTGGGAGGAGACCCGCCGCAAGGGCAACGCCAGCCGCGACGACCTCCATCTGCGTACCCGTGACGGGTCGCTGATTCCGACCTTCATCAACTCGGGGGTCATCGAGTACGGCGAGCATCGCTTCATTCAGCAGATCTGCGTCGACATCTCCGATCGCAAGCGCCTCGAAGACCAGCTCATCCAATCCGAAAAGATGGCCGCCATCGGCCAGCTCGCGGCTGGTATCGCGCACGAGATTCGCAACCCGCTCGGCATCATCATGAATGCGCTCTACGATCTCTCGGAGCTCGTCGACGGCGGCAGCGCCGAGGTTCGCGAGGATTTGCGCATCGCGCGCGAAGAGATGGACCGCGTCCAGGCGATCATCAACAACCTCCTCGAGTTCTCGCGCGAGTCGAAGGTCGACCTCGAGCCCGTCGACGTCAACGACCTGCTCCGCAAGACGCTGCTCTTGATGAACAAGTATCTGCAGAGCGGCGACGTGCGCGTGGTCACCGACCTCGCCGCCATCGGCCAATGCTCGGCGAACCAGAACGCGCTCCGCCAGATCTTCCTGAACCTCATCACCAACGCCGTGCAGGCGATGCCCCACGGTGGCGAGCTCCGCATCCGCACCGCGCTGGTCGCGGGCGGCCGCATGCGGCTCGAGTTCAGCGACACCGGCATCGGCATCCCGGCGCACCAGCTCAAGGACATCTTCAATCCCTTCTTCACCACCAAGTCACCCGGTCAGGGAACCGGACTCGGGCTCTCGGTCGTGCATTCAGTCGTGCGCCGCTACCACGGCGACATTCAGGTTCGGAGCACACCCAACGTCGGCACCACGTTCACGATCGATCTGCCGTGTGGCTGTGAGGGCTCCGAGGCGGCCACCGTGTGAAGGCCGGCACGACCGCACGTCCCAAAGCGGCGCGCATCCTGCTCGTCGAAGACGAGCCGAACATGGCGCGCACTCTCGCCAAGATCCTCGAACGCAAGGGCTACAGCATCGCAACCGCGGCCGATGGCCAGGAGGCGCTCGCGCTGCTCGCCGCCGGACACTTCGACGCCGTCGTCACCGATCTCAACATGCCGGTGATGGACGGCATGCAGCTCCTGCGCCACCTGCAGCCCGAACCGGCGACGGCGGGCGAGCGCCGTTTGATCTCACCCCCGACCGTCGTCCTGACCGGCCACGGCAGCACGCAGGCCGCGGTCGAAGCCATGAAGCTCGGCGCGCACGACTACCTGGTGAAGCCGTGCAATCCCGACGAGCTGCTGATGACGATCGACAATCTGCTGCACGTCGGCGCCCTCGAGCACGAGAATCGCCGCCTGCGCGCCGAGGTCGCTCGCACCCAGGGGTTCGGCGAGCTGGTCGGCGCCAGTCCGTCGATGACGGCGATCTACGCCACCATCGACGCGGTCGCGCAGAACGTCAGCACGGTTCTGATCACGGGCGAGAGCGGCACCGGGAAGGAGCTCGTGGCGCGCACCATCCATACCCGCAGCGCGCGCGCGGACCATCCTTTTCTGGCGATGAACTGCGGGGCGGCGTCCGATACCCTGCTCGACAGCCAGCTCTTCGGCCACAAGCGCGGCGCTTTCACCGGCGCGGTCGCCGACCACGATCGGAGTCTTCCAGGCTGCCGACGGCGGCTCGCTCTTCCTCGACGAGATCGCCGACGTTCCGCTCGGGCTGCAGGTGAAGTTTCTGCGCGCCGTGCAGGAGCGCGAGATCGTCCCGCTCGGATCGACGCGCCCGGTACGGGTCGACGTGCGTCTGCTGGCGGCCACCAACCGCGACCTCGACGTCGAGGTCCGCGATGGGCGCTTTCGCTCCGACCTCTTCTATCGCTTGAACGTCGTGCCGATCGCCGTCCCACCGTTGCGCGAGCGCCGCGACGACATCCCGCTGCTCGCGGACGAGTACGTGCGGCGCTACGCCAATGCCTTCGGGGTGGCGCCCAAGGTGATCGAGCCGGCCGCCCTCGAATGCCTCGTCCGGTACGATTGGCCGGGCAACGTTCGCGAGCTGCAGAACGTCATCGAGCGCTGCTTCGCGCTTGCCCCGACGGCGAGCATCGACGTCGCCAGCCTGCCCGCGAGCTTGCGCGCTGATCCGGGGACCCCGGCGGCGACCCTGGAGTTCGGCGACGAGGTGCCCACGCTCGAGACCGCCGAACGCTCCCTCATCGTCGCCGCACTGCGCAAGAGCGGCGGGAACAAGAACCAGGCCGCCCGCATCCTCCGAATCGATCGCCAGCGGCTCTACCGGAAGCTCGAAAAGTACCATCTGGAGTGAGCCCGGCTGTCGTGTTTTACCCTCTAGGTATGGAGCCCAGCGCGCACCCGGATGTGATTCTCGTGGGCCGCCGGTACGTTGAGGGCGACCATGCGGTCCATCTCGGGTGGCACGCTTCCTGCTCCCGGAGACCCGGTCAATGAGCTGCATCGGATCGGGTACGCGGCGCATCCTCATCGTCGCCAGCGACGAGAACTTCCGGCGAACCATCAGCCGGATCCTCTGTCGATGCGGGTACGCGACCGATCTCGCGTGTTCGGGCGAAGAGGCCGTGCACGCGCTCGAGCGCGACCCATACGACCTCGTCTTGAGCGAGGTAGGCCTCCCGGGAATGTGCGGGATCACGGTCCTCTGCAACAGCCGCCAACGCGGGCGTACCATCCCTTTCGTGCTGCTTTCCGAATCGGACACTGAACGCACGCGCTGGATTCTGAGCGGCATCGACGGCGTCCAGTGCCTGCAGCTGCCGGTCGACCCCGATCAACTGAAGCACGTGGTCGCGACGTGCCTCGGCGAGCCAGCGTGACGGTCGCCGTCATTCCGAGCTGATCGCGGTCAGCCGCATCCGGATCTGGTTCCCCTCCTCCTTCGGCTGGAACTCGATCGCGCGTGTGGTGAGCCGCCGCGCGACGAGCTCACGGTAGAGCGGGCGCGTGTCGGTACGGAAGCCGTCCGCCAGCAGCCCGATTCCCCCCGGCACGAGGTTCCGCGCGAACAGGTTGGCGATCCACTCGAAGCCGGCCGGCTCGTAGGCAACCTCCGCCGCCAGGATCACGTCGAAGGAACGGTGCGGGTCGAACGTCCGCAAGTCGCCGCACCAGGTCTGGCAACGCACGTCGTTCAACTGCGCGCTCGCTTGCACGAAGGCGAGCGCCGGCGCGGCCGCGTCGGCGAAGAGCACCTCGGCACCAGCGCGCGCCGCCGCCAGGCCGGGGAGGCCGAGTCCGCAGCCGATCTCGAGCACGCGGAGTCCGCGCACGTCCACCCAGCGGACGACGTACTCGGCGAGGCAGCGTGCTCCGGCCCACAGGTAGGCCCAATAGGGAGGATCGGTCTCTCCGCGTAGCAGCGCGCCACGATCGACCAGACGCTCGAGATCGTCGACCGTATAGATCGCGACGTCGCCACTCGGGAGCGTGATGCGAGACTCCACGGCAGGGTAGCCGGCGATGATCGGCATCGACGCGAGCCCTACTCTTTTTGGCGAGCGGTGTGTACTCGTCGCCGTTTCTCACTATAGTGGTGCGTTTGTCCGGGAGCGCAGTACCTCCATGCCGAGCGACCACATCGAGATCCGCGGCGCCCGCCAGCACAATTTGAAGGGCGTCAACGTCGACATTCCGCTCAACCGCCTGACCGTGGTCACCGGCGTGAGCGGCTCGGGCAAGTCCACGCTCGCCTTCGACATCCTCTACGCCGAGGGCCAACGCCGCTACGTCGAGAGCTTCTCCACCTACACGCGACAGTTCCTGGAGCGCATGGAAAAGCCCGACGTCGAGCACATCGGGGGCATCCCGCCGGCAGTGGCGATCGACCAGCGCCGCCCGGTCACCACCTCGCGCTCGACGGTGGGAACGATGACCGAGCTGCACGACCACCTGAAGCTCCTGTTCGCGAATCTCGGACGTCCTGCACTGCCGCCAATGCGGGCGCCCGGTCCAGCGGAGCGCGCCCCCCGCCATCGCCAGCGAGCTGCTCGACGCGTGGAGCGGCACGGCGGTCGTGCTCACCTTCCCGTTCACCGTTCCGGGGCTGCCGTGGCCGGAGGTGGCGAGCAGTCTCGCGCGCGAGGGGTTCGTACGCGTGCTCGTCGGCGCGGCGGTCACCCCGGTCGAGAGCGTCACGGCGGCCGCGGGTGAGCGTCTCGAGATCGTCGTCGACCGCCTCACGCTCAAGCCGGACGGCCGGCGGCGACTGGTCGGCTCGCTCGAGCAGGGACTGCGCTACGGCAAAGGTCGCGTCGCCGTGGTCGCGGTGACGGCCGGTGAGCGGCGCGACTACAGCGCGGCGCTCGAGTGCGCCCCGTGCGGCATCGCCTACCGCGATGCCGTACCCAACCTGTTCTCGTTCAACAGCCCACTCGGGGCGTGCGACGCCTGCCGCGGGTTCGGGCGCACCATCGACCTCGATCTCGACATGGTGATCCCCGATCATTCGCGGTCGCTCGAGGGAGGCGCGATCAAGCCCTGGACGACGGCCTCCACCACCGAGGAACGGCGCGCCCTCATGCAGTTCTGCCGGCGCCGCAAGATCCCGGTCGACGTCGCCTACGCGGCGCTCGATCCGGAGCACCGCCGCCTGGTCGCGGACGGCGACGAGAAGTTCTTCGGCGTTCGCGGCTGGTTCCGCTGGCTCGAGCGCAAGACCTACAAGATGCACGTCCGGGTGCTGCTCTCGCGCTACCGATCGTATCGGACCTGCGAGCGCTGCGACGGCACCCGACTCAAGCCCGAAGCGCTCGACTTCCGCATCGCCGGACGCTCGATCGCCGACGTGAATCGCATGCAGGTGGCGGCGGCGGCCGACTACTTCGGCGCGCTCGCGGTCGATGCCGCGAGCGATCCCGCGTCGGCGATGATCCTCGCCGAGATCCGGGCCCGGCTCGGCTATCTGCTCGAGGTCGGGCTCGGGTATCTCACTCTCGACCGCCAGTCCCGCACCCTTTCAGGCGGCGAGCTCGAGCGGGTCGACCTCACCACCGCCGTGGGCTCGTCGCTGGTGAACACCCTCTACGTACTCGACGAGCCTTCGATCGGCCTCCACCCGCGCGACAGCGCGCGTCTGATCGGTCTCATGCGCAACCTCTGCGCGCGACGGAACACCGTGGTCGTCGTCGAGCACGATCCCGAAATGATCACCGCCGCCGACCACATCATCGACATGGGGCCGGGGCCTGGCGCCGCCGGCGGCGAGGTGGTCGCCGCGGGACCGCTGGAGCACATCAAGGCCAACACCAGCTCACTCACCGGCCGCTACCTCGCGGGCACCTTGCGCATTCCCGTGCCCGGCCGGCGCCGACCGCCGGTCCCGACACTCGAGGTGGTCGTTCGTGGGGCGCACGCCAACAATCTCCGTCACATCGACGTCCGCATCCCGCTCGCCCGCATGGTGTGCGTCACCGGCGTCTCCGGCTCGGGCAAGAGCACGCTGGTCGAGGAGGTGCTGCATCGTGGGCTGCTGCGGCGGCGTGGGCTCCCCACGGCACCGCCCGGCGCGTGCGACACGATCGAGGGCGCAGAAAAGGTCGCGGAGGTCATCTTCGTCGATCAGACCCCGATCGGCTCGACGCCGCGCGCCAACGCCGCCACCTACATGAAGATGTTCGATCCGGTGCGGCGCCTGTTCGCCGCCACCGATCAGGCGCGCCTCCACGGCTTCAGCGCCGCGACCTTCTCGTTCAACGTCGAGGGAGGGCGCTGCGACACGTGCCACGGCGACGGCTTCGAGCGGGTCGAGATGCAGTTCCTCTCCGACGTGCTGCTCGTCTGCCCGGCATGCGGAGGCCGGCGCTACACGCCCGCGGTCCTGGAGGTACGCTACCGCGGCAAGAGCATCGCCGACGTGCTCGATCTCACGGTCGCGGAGGCGTGCGCCTTCTTCGCGGGTGAGACCGAGATCCTGCGTGGGCTCGCGCCGCTCGTGCAGGTCGGCCTCGACTACCTCCGTCTCGGACAGCCGCTCAGCACGCTTTCGGCTGGCGAGTCCCAACGGATCAAGCTCGCCGCGCACCTCGGGCGCGACGGCAAGGCCCATACGCTCTTCATCTTCGACGAGCCGACGACCGGGCTGCACCTGCACGACATCGAGCGCTTGCTCGGCGCCTTCACCACGCTGGTCGAGCGCGGCCACTCGCTCCTCATCGTCGAGCACAACCTGGAGGTGATCAAGTGCGCCGACTACGTCGTCGATCTCGGCCCGGAAGGCGGCGACGAGGGGGGACGTGTCATCGCCTGCGGCACGCCCGAGGACATCGCCGCCTGCGCCGAGTCCCACACCGGCCGTTACTTGCGCCCGCTGCTGGCACGTCGCACGCCAGGTGGTAGCGCCGTGGCGCACGCGCCGATGGCAACCATCGAAGATCGCGACCTCATCCGCATCGCCGGCGCGCGCGAGCACAACCTGCAGAACCTCACGCTCGAGCTGCCGCGCGACCAGATGATCGTCGTCACCGGCCTTTCCGGATCGGGCAAGTCGACGCTCGCGTTCGACGTCATCTTTGCCGAAGGGCAGCGTCGCTACCTCGAGAGCCTCTCCACCTACGTCCGGCAGTTCATGAAGATCCTGCCGCGGCCCGACGTCGATCTGGTGACGGGTATCCCGCCGACCGTCGCCATCGAGCAGCGCCTCAGCCGGGGCGGCCGCAAGTCGACGGTCGCGACGGTGACGGAGATCTACCACTACCTGCGGCTGCTCTACGCCAAGGTCGGCGTCCAGCACTGCGTACGCTGCGAGCGGCAGATTCGGCCGCTGCCGCGCAGCGACATCGCCGACCGCGTTCGCGCGCGGGTCGCGGCTGCGGAGGCGCTGCTGCTGGCGCCGGTCGTCCGCGGCCGCAAGGGCTTCCACCGCGACGTGCTGCGGGCCGCGCGCCGTCTCAAGTACAAACACGCGCGCATCGACGGCCGCCTCGTCGCCCTCGAGCCGCTCCCGGCTCTCGACCGCTATCGCGAGCACGACATCGACCTCGTCGTGGCACGGCTGCCAGCGGGCGCGTCCGCTGAGCGGGTCGTCCGTGCCGTGCACGACGCGCTCCGTCTCGGCGACGGCGTCGTGGTCGCGCTCAGCCGCGGGGCAGAGCACGTGTTCAGCGAGCGTCTCTTCTGCGCGCCCTGCGGCGTCGGCTACGACGTGCTCGATCCGCGGATGTTCTCGTTCAACAGCCGGCAAGGCGCCTGTGAGACGTGTCGCGGCCTCGGCGTCACCTCCGAGATCGACCCCGACCTCGTCGTCCCCGATCACACGCGCTCGCTTCGCGACGGGGCACTGACCGCGCTTCACGAGCTCGGGCTCGTCGCCGACGCACGACGGCTGCTGCGCACGCTCAAAGCGGCGCGCGTCCCGCTCGATCGTCCGTTCGGCCGCCTCACGACCCGGCAGCGTGGCGTGGTGCTCGAGGGCAACGGCGATGGGATCGAGGGCGCCCTTCCGCTCCTGCGCCGGCACGCGTTCTACGAGGAAGGCGAAGACGACGCGGAGAGCGCGGAGCTGGTCGCCGAGCCGTACCGGGCCTATGTCAGCGACCGCCGCTGCGCGGCCTGTGCCGGCACCCGTCTGAACCAACGTGCGCGCTCCGTGCGCGTGCAGGGACTCGCCCTCCCGACGCTCAGCGGCCAGACCGTGCTCGAGTGCATGGCGACGTTGGAAGCCTGGGAGTTCGGAGCACGCGACGCCCAGGTGGCGCGCGACATCCTCGCGGAGGTGGCGCCGCGCCTGCGCTTCCTCGCGGCGGTCGGCCTCGGATACCTGACGCTCGACCGCAGTGCCGACACGCTCTCCGGCGGCGAGGCGCAACGCATCCGGCTGGCGGCGCAGCTCGGCTCGAACCTCCGGGGCGCGTGCTACGTGCTCGACGAGCCGACGATCGGTCTGCATCCGCGCGACAACGCGATGCTGCTCGCCACCCTGAGGACGCTCACGGAGCGGCGCAACACCGTGGTGATCGTCGAGCACGACGAGGCCACGATCGCCGCCGCCGACCTCGTGGTCGATCTCGGCCCGGGCGCCGGGAGGGCCGGTGGCCAGTTGGTGGCGATCGGATCGCCGGCCGCGGTGGCCGCCGATCCGGCCTCCCTGACCGGTCGATACCTGTCCGCGCCCCGTTCCCGCCAGCGACCGCCGCGGCCGACCGCGTCCTTGCCCCACATCACGATCCACGACGCCAGCGCCCACAATCTGAAGAGCGTGACGGTACGGTTTCCGGTCGGGGCGTGGACGTGCGTCACCGGCGTTTCGGGCTCCGGCAAGAGCACGCTCGTCAAGGACGTTCTCTACGACGGGCTTCGCCGCGCCAAAGGAATGATCGCCCCGCGTCCGGGCGCCCATCGACGCATCGCGGGGCACGACGCGATCGATCGCGTCGTGGAGGTCGACCAGAGCCCGATCGGACGGACTCCGCGCTCGGTCCCGGCCTCATACGTCGGCCTCTGGGACGAGATCCGCCGGCTGTTCGCGCAGACCCCTGATGCGCGCGCCCGCGGCTACGCTCCGGGGCGCTTTTCCTTCAACGTCGCCGGCGGGCGTTGTGAGGCGTGCGCCGGCCAGGGACGCATTCGGATGCAAATGAGCTTCCTGCCCGAGACCTTCGTCCCCTGCGAAACCTGTGGCGGGCGGCGGTTCAACGAGGAGACCCTGCAGGTGACCTACGGCGGCAAGACGATCTCGGAGGTCCTCGAGCTCACGGTGGACGAGGCGGCGTCGGCCTTCGCCCCGGTACCGTCGCTGGCGCGCCCGCTTGCCCTGCTGTCCGAGATCGGCCTCGGCTACCTGACGCTCGGACAGTCGAGCAACACGCTTTCCGGCGGGGAAGCGCAGCGCATCAAGCTCGCCGCCGAGCTCGGCCGCGGCGGCGCTGGTCGCACGCTCTTCGTGCTCGACGAGCCGACGACCGGGCTCCATTTCGCCGACGTCGAGCGTCTGATCGCCGCCTTCCACCGGCTGGTCGACCGTGGCCATACCCTGGTCGTGGTCGAGCACAACCTCGATGTCCTGCGTGCGGCCGACCACTTGATCGACCTCGGGCCGGAGGCGGGCGACGCTGGTGGGGAGGTCGTCGCCGAGGGTAATCCCGAGGAGTTGATCCGGACACCGGGCCGCTCGCATACCGCCCGCTGGCTCGCGCTGTCAGCCGCTGGAAGCCAGACGGAAACGCGGGAGGCATACGGCGAAGGTCGCGGCGGCTGATGACGAGACCCTGCGCGATGTCAAGAATCCGTGCCGATCGCTGGCTGCTCCAAGATGGAGCACTTTTTCCTTGACATCGACGCCGGAAAGCCGGTAGTTCTCGCCGCCCGATAGCGGACGGCGGGGTCCGGGTGGTGCCAGCGTAACGTAGCCAGGAGAGCCCGCTGGTCCGTAGTGCCAGCGTTTCAATCACTCACTCTCGAATAGCGGAACCCATGAACCGGACCCATGAACGAGTCACTCGTGTCCCCTGAGATCCACAACGGCAACGGCTCGCACGCAGCGATGAACGGCGAGCGGCCGGGAGTTGTCGAATTCGTTGGAGCTTCGAACGATACCATCGCCGATGCGGTGCGACGCGCGTTGACGCGCGCTGCGCGTTCGTTGCGAACGCTCGAAGGTGCGGGCGTGGTCGTCATTCCTCAGTTTTGTCCCGATGGCTCGGCCCGTTATCGAGTGACCTTGCGGGTTACGGCGGGAGCGAGCGCAACGCTGCACGCTCCAGCGCCGAAGTAGTCATCGACAGTCGTCCACTGTCGCCGGGACCGCAACGCTCCACATTCGACTGACGAAGCAGTCGTCCACTGTCGCCGGGACCGCAACGCTCCACATTCGACTGACGAAGCAGTCGTCCACAGCTGTGGAGCGTTTGTGGGAGCTGTCATGGCGCGCGCTTGCACCAGCAATTCACGGGCGATCCACACCGTTTCCACCGCCCCGTGATCACCTCGGCTACTGGTTGGTGATCGGGTAGTTCGGCTCGCCAACGCAGTGAGCGCAGCGACACAGCGCTCGCAACTCCTCCGCCACCAGCAGGGTCTCGTGACCGTCGCCCCACCGGAAGAAAAGCGTCGCGTCGCCGATGCGCTGCAGGTCGACGAGTTGCTGGCCGGCCGGTGGGGTCTCAGCGCGACGATCGGCGCATGCCTCACATGGGCAGCCGGCGCGCAGGTCACGGTGAGGCAGAATGCTCTCGTGCCCGTCCGCCCAGACGATCCCGACCGCGTAGCGCCCCACCTCTTTGAGGGCGGTCATGGTCGTCCGTCGCGATTGCTCGGGCATGCGGTTTCAGTACCACGCGTTTTCCTTTCTTGACAGCTCCCAGGACGGACGCGAGGATGTTGGGGATGACGCGGCGCCGGGTATCGATGCTACTGGCGGTCGTCGCCATGGCCGCGGCCCGCGTCGCGGCCGCGGGCGACCCGGTGCCCGCGGCGCGCGCCGTGGAGCACGTGGGTCAGGACGTCACGATCGAGGGACGGGTGGTCGCGACCCACAGCTCGCACCTCGCGACCGTCCTCGCCTTCAACGCAAACTTCGCGGGGTTCACGGCCAAGATCCTCGCCGGTGATCGCTCCAAGTTCCCGACCGACCTCGACCAGCGCTACCGGGACAAGTTGGTGCGGGTGAGCGGGCAAGTGACCGAGTACCGGGGCAAGCCCGAGATGACTCTGCGCGACCCCGTCCAGCTGGCGCTGGCTCCGGGCGAGACCCCGATCCCGCCCGGGACCGCGACACCTCGTACCTCTCCCACGCCCACGCTCGATGAGACGATCGCCCAGACCCTGTCGGTCATCGAGGCGCGGCTCGGGGCGCTCGAGGGACGCCTGGGAGCGATCGAGCAGACGCTCGCAGCCCAAGCCGTCGCCGGTCGCCAGGAAGCACCTGCGCTGGCGGTGGGCACCCCGGCCGCCGACGTGCGCGACGCGCTTGGCGATCCGGTCGGCATCTCGCGCGGCCCCCAGAACGGCAGCGTGTGGCTCTACGGTGGGGGACGCAGCGTCACTTTCGACCGCGCCGGCCGAGTCGTCGCCTGGGCCGGTTTCTGATCCGGATCAGGCGCGCAAGAACTCGAGCAGCACGCGGTTCACGTCGTCCGGACGCTCCTGGTGCAGGAAGTGCCCTGCCCCGGCCACGACCTCGACGCGCAGGCCTCGCGGGAAGAGATCGCCCATCCCGGTCAGCAGCTCACGCCCGATGCACCCGTCGTTCGCGCCGTGCAGGTAGAGCGTCGGCACCTCGATCGGCTCCATCATCCCCATCAAGCGCATCTGCAGATCGGCCAACGCCGGATCGTGCAGGGCAGGGTTGAAGGCTGCCCGATAGTAGCCGAGCGCGGCTTCGAGCACGCCCGGCTGGCGGAAGGTTTCCTTGAGCGCCGTCATCTCTTCCGCCGGCCATTGCCACCCCGGCGACCAGTCCCGCCAGAGCCGCTCGAGAAACGCGAAGTCATCCTGGCCCACCGCCGCCTCGGCGAGCGGCAACTGGAAGAAGAACATGTACCAGGAGCGTTTCTGCTGGTCGTAGTTGCCAGCGAGCGCCATCCCGACTTGTGGGCCGTACGGAACGGCGGCGGTCACGAGCTTGCGTACCCGACGCGGCTCGGCAAGCGCGGCACCATAGGCGGCCAGCGCGCCCCAGTCGTGCCCCACGACGATCGCGTCCTCGTATCCAAGGGCCTCGACCAGCGCCACGGCATCGGCGGCAAGCGCCCCCGACTGGTACCGGCCGTCCGGTGCCGCCGCGGTGGGAGCGTAGCCCCGCATGTAGGGCGCGACGGCGCGGTAGCCGGCCGCGGCCAGCGCCGGGAGCTGATGCCGGAACGAGCGGGCGTGATCCGGAAAGCCGTGCAGGCAGAGGACGAGCGGCCCGTCCCCTGCTTCCAGCGTGTGGAAATCGAGCCCGCGCGCGCGGACGCGGCCGGTCTTCACACCTTCAGCCAGACTTGCTTGATCTGCGTGTAGAGATCGAGCGAATGCCGGCCGAGCTCGCGACCGAAACCACTCTGTTTGTAGCCGCCGAACGACGCTGACGGGTCGATCTGTCCCCAGCAGTTGATCCACACGGTGCCGGCCTTGAGCGCGCGCGCGACCTTGTGGGCCTTGGAGACGTCGCGCGTCCAGAGACCGGCGGCAAGCCCGTAGAGCGTGTCGTTGCCCTGCAGCACGGCGTCGTTCTCGTCCTTGAACGGAATCGCCGCCACCACCGGGCCGAAGATCTCCTCCTGCGCGATGCGCATCGAGTTCTTCACGTTGGTGAAGACGGTCGGCTTCACGAAGTACCCCTTGGCGAAGTCGCCCTCGGTCGCGGGCTCGCCCCCTGCTTTGACGGTCGCGCCTTCCTGCTTGCCGACTTTGAGATAGCCTTTCACGCGCTCGTACTGCTCCTGGGAGACCAGCGGCCCCATGCGCGTTTGCGGATCGAGCGGCGGCCCGAGCTTGATCCCTTGCGCGAACGCGCCGAGCTTCTCCGTGAACTCGTCGTAGGCGCGCTCTTGAACGAACACGCGCGAGCCGGCGCAGCACACCTGTCCCTGGTTCATGAAGATGCCCATCATCGCGCCGACCGTCGCGGCGTCGAGATCAGCGTCGGTGAAGACGATGTTCGGCGACTTGCCGCCGAGCTCGAGAGAGACCCGCTTGAGATTGCCGGTCGAGGCCTTGAGGATCAGCTTTCCGACCTCGGTCGAGCCGGTGAAAGCGACCTTGTCGATTCCCGGATGCGAGGCGATGGCGGCGCCTGCCGTCTCCCCGAAGCCGGGCAGGATGTTCACCACGCCCTCGGGCACACCCGCCTCGAGCAGGAGCTCGCCGAGACGCAGCGCGGTGAGCGGCGTCTGCTCGGCCGGCTTCAGGATCACGGTGTTGCCGCACGCCAGCGCCGGAGCGAGCTTCCATGCCGCCATGAGGATCGGGAAGTTCCACGGGATGATCTGCCCGCACACGCCGACGGGCTCGCGCAACGTGTAGCTGAAGAACGACGCGTCGCTGGGATTGGTCTCGCCGTAGATCTTGGTCGGCCAGCCGGCGTAGTAGCGAAAGGTCTCGGCGGCACCCGGAACGTCGATGTTGCGCGACTCGAAGATCGGCTTGCCGTTGTCGAGGGTCTCGAGCTGTGCGAGCTCGTCACGATGCGTCTCGATCAGCTCGGCGATACGCGTGAGCAGACGGCTGCGGTGGCTGGGGTTGCTCTGTCCCCAGCCGCTCTCGAAGGCGGCACGGGCCGCGGTTACCGCGCGATCGACGTCGGCAGCATCGGCCTCGGCCACCTGCGCCAACGTCTCACCGGTCGTCGGATTGACGGTCGCGAAGGTCTTCTTCGATACCGCGTCGACCCATTTGCCGCCGATCAGGAGTTGCTTCGGCTTGCCATTGAGGTAGCTGACGACGGTAGGATTGAGCTCTGGCATCTTGACCGCGGGCTGGCTCATACGTCCTCCTTGAAATCGAAACCCAGGCAGGCGTGCTATCGGTCGGCCGTAGACTAGTCCGGTGCGACGCGAAGTCAATGAGACGAGGCACATGAAGCTCGAGATCCTGAACAGCCTGTCAGCGGTCGACCCGCAGGCATGGGATACGCTGGTCGGTGATGGCTCGCCCTTTCTCGAGTGGGGCTGGCTCGCGTCCCTCGAAGAGTCCGGCTGCGTCGCGGCCGCGACCGGCTGGCTGCCGCAGCACCTCGTGCTGCGCGACGGCGACCGTCTGATCGGCGCGTGCCCGCTCTACGTGAAGGGTCACAGCCAGGGGGAGTTCGTCTTCGATCACGGCTGGGCCGAGGCCGCGCAGCGCGGCGGCATTTCCTACTACCCGAAGCTGCTGGTCGCGGCGCCCTTCACGCCCGCGACCGGCGCCCGCTTTCTCACCCATCCGGACGCCGACCGCGCCCACGTCATTCGCACGCTCGGCGCGGCCCTGCAGAGCATCTGCCGGCAAAGCGGCTTCTCCTCGGTACACGTCAACTTCTGTCTTTCCGACGAGGCCACGCTCGCTCGGCGAGCTCGGCTTCGTGGCGCGCGCCGGCTACCAGTTCCAGTGGATCAGCCCCGGGTGGCAGAGCTTCGACGAGTACCTGTCGGCACTGCGCAGCAAACGCCGGACCCAGGTGCGGCGTGAACGACGGGAGCTGGCCGCACAGGGCATCGAGATCGCCGCGCATGCGGGCGAGGAGATTCCCGACGCCCTCTTCGCCCCGATGTTTCGTCTCTACAAGACCACCGTGGACAAGCTGTACTGGGGCCGCCAGTACCTCAACGCCGAGCTCTTCGAGCTGCTGCGGCGGCGCTGGAAGCATCGTCTCTGCTTCATCGTCGCCCGCCGCGGCGACACCATCGTCGCCGGCACCGTGAACGTCCGCAAGCACGACGTCCTCTACGGCCGCTACTGGGGCGCGTTCGAGGAGCACCGCTACCTGCATTTCAACGTCTGCTACTACGCGGCGATCGAGTACTGCCTCGGCCAGGGCATCGCGCGCTTCGAGCCGGGCGCGGGTGGCGAGTTCAAGCACTTGCGCGGCTTCGACGCGCGCCCGACCGTGAGCATGCACTTCCTCACCGATCCGCGCCTGGCGCGCGCGGTCGCCGACTATCTCGAGGGCGAGCGCGCGGCGGTGGTGCGCGAGATCGGCTGGATGGACGAGCAGAGCGCCTTCAAGCGCTGACGGGCGCCGTCACTCCTTGGCTCGGATCGTCGGCGTCCGACGGCTCCACCGCCTCGGCGGCGGCGTCCTCCTCCTCGGCGGCCGCCGTCGCTCGACCCGCTCGTTCCGCCGGCGGCGCATAGCTGAACACCAGCGCGTCATCGGCGACGTCGATCTCGACCCGCCCGCCTTCCCGCAAGCGGCCGAAGAGAATCTCGTCGGCGAGCACGCGCTTGATCTCGGTCTGGATGAGGCGCGCCATCGGGCGCGCGCCGAAGGTGGCGTCGTAGCCCTTCTCGGCGAGGTAGCGGCGCGCCGCGGGCGTGAGATGGATGAATACGCGCTTCTCGTTCAGCTGCGCGTCGAGCTCGATGATGAACTTGTCGACCACCCGCTCGATCACCGGCGGCGGCAGCGAGGCGAAGGCGATGCTGGCATCGAGCCGATTGCGGAACTCGGGGCTGAACAGGCGCTCGATCGCCTTTGCGCCCTTCTCGGCGTTGGAGCGTCCGCCGAAGCCGATGGCGGCGGCCGCCATCTCCTGTGCGCCGGCGTTGGTGGTCATGATGAGGATGATGTTGCGGAAGTCGGCCTGCCGGCCGTTGTTGTCGGTGAGCGTGGCGTGATCCATCACCTGCAGCAGGATGCTGAAGAGATTGGGATGCGCCTTCTCGATCTCGTCGAGCAACAGCACGGCGTGCGGTGTCTTGCGGATCGCGTCGGTGAGCAGTCCGCCCTGGTCGAAGCCGACGTAGCCGGGCGGCGCGCCGATCAGCCGCGAGACGGTGTGCGCCTCCATGTACTCGCTCATGTCGAAGCGCAGGAAACCGATGCCGAGCACGGAGGCGAGCTGCTTGGCGACCTCGGTCTTGCCGACCCCGGTCGGACCCGCGAACAGGAACGAGCCGACCGGCTTCTCCGGGTGTCCGAGACCCGCGCGCGCCAGCTTGATCGCGGCCGCGAGCGTGGTGATCGCCTCGTCCTGCCCGAACACCGTCAGCTTCAAGTCGCGCTCGAGGGTCTCGAGCCGCTCGCGATCGGACACCGACACGCTGCGCGGCGGGATGCGGGCGATCGTCGCGACGACCTGCTCGATGTCCTTCGTACGCACGGTCTTCTTGCGCTGCCCGGCGGGCTGCATCTGCATGATGGCGCCCGCTTCGTCGATGACGTCGATCGCCTTGTCGGGGAGGTGGCGGTCGTTGATGTGCTTGGCGGAGAGCTCGGCGGCGGCGCGCAGCGCGTCGCGGGTGTAGGTGACGCCGTGATGGCTCTCGTAGTGCGTCTTCAGGCCCTTCAGGATCTCGTGCGTCTGCTCGGCCGTCGGCTCGGAGACCTCGATCTTCTGGAAGCGGCGGGCCAGCGCGCGGTCGCGCTCGAAGTAGCTCTTGTAGTCGTGGTAGGTCGTCGCGCCGATGCAGCGCAGATCGCCCGAGGCGAGCACCGGCTTCAGGATGTTCGAGGCGTCGAGCGAGCCGCCGCTGGTCGCGCCGGCGCCGACGACGGTGTGGATCTCGTCGATGAAGAGGATCGCGCCCGGCTCTTTGCGCAGCGCAGCCGAGCACCGCCTTCAGGCGCTGCTCGAAGTCGCCGCGGAAACGGGTGCCGGCGAGCAGCGCGCCCATGTCGAGCGCGTAGACCTTCGCGTCCTTGAGCGCGGCCGGCACCTTGCCCTCGTGGATCTGCAGCGCCAGTCCCTCGGCGAGCGCGGTCTTGCCCACGCCCGCCTCGCCGACGAACACCGGGTTGTTCTTGCGCCGCCGGCAGAGCACGCGCGCCGTACGCGTCGAGCTCCTCCTCGCGGCCGATCAGCGGATCGATCTTGCCTTCGGCGGCGCGCGCCACCAGATCGACGGTGAAGAGCGCGAGCGGGTCCTTCTGCGATCGCTGGCGCGTCTCGCCGTCGGCCTCCTCGTCGTCGTCGCTCTTCGGCGTCGTCGCGTTTCGGCGATCACCGTCGACTCTTCGGCGATCTTGGAGACGCCGTGGGAGATGTAGCTCACCACGTCGAGGCGCGTGATGCCCTGCTGCTCGAGGAGGTAGGCGGCGTGCGAGTCGGGCTCGCGAAAGATCGCGACCAGTACGTTGCGGGCGAGGATCTCGTCCTTGCCGGCCGACTGCACGTGCGCGGCGGCGCGCTGGATGACGCGCTGGAACCCGAGCGTCTGCTGCGGGGTCGCCCCGGACCCTTCCGGCAAGCGCCTCGAGCTTCTCGTCGAAGAAACGCTCGAGTGCCTGCTTCAGATCCTGCGACGTCGCCGCCGCAGTGGCGGATGATGTCGGCGACGTCGGTGTCGTGGAGCAACGCGTACAGAACGTGCTCGATGCACAGAAACTCGTGGCGCCGGCGACGCGCTTCGTTCACCGCCAGATTGAGCGTGATCTCGAGCTCACGGCTGATGCGCATGTCGTCTATGCCTCCTCCATGCTGCAACGCAGCGGGAACTCGTTGGCGCGCGCGAGCGCCTCGACCTGCGAAACCCGGGTCTCCGCCACCTCGCGAGTGTACACGCCCGCCACCCCGATGCCATTGCGGTGGACGTGCAGCATGATCTGCATCGCCTCGGTCTCGGAGCGGTGGAAGATGCCCTGCAGCACGTACACCACGAACTCCATGGTCGTGTAGTCGTCGTTGTGGAGCAGGACTTTGTAGAGCTTGGGCTTCTTGAGGCGCCGCTCGGTGCGGGTGTCGGTGGCGGTGTCGGCGGAGTCCTCGCGCCATCCAGGCCGGTTGCTCATCGCCGTCGAGAATAGCATCGCCGCGGCGGCGGCAAAACTCCGGCACGACGAATCGGTCCGATGAGCGACTGGCACAGCCGCCCAGCCTCTGTGTAAGGTGGGGGCCCCATGAAGATCCGCGCCTTGTTCGCCGGCAACGGTCCGGTGTTCTCCTTCGAGTTCTTCCCGCCCAAGACCGACGAGGGCGAGCGCAAGTTGCTCGAGACGGTGCATCGCCTGAAGGCCCTCGGCCCGAGCTTCGTGTCGGTCACCAAGACCGGCTCGAAGCCTCCCGAGAAGACCATCGAGATCACCGCCCGCATCAAGGCCGAGGTCGGCATCGAGGCGATGGCCCACATGACCTGCGCGACCGCCGGTCGCAACGAAATGGCACGCATCTTCGGCCTCATTCGCGATGCCGGTATCGAGAACGTCCTGGCGCTCCGGGGTGACCCGCCACCGAACCAGCCGTTCGTCCGGCCCGAGGACGGATTCCGCTACGCCAGCGAGCTGGTGGGCTTCATCCGCGAGCGTGCCTTTCCGTTCTGTCTCGGCGGCGCCGGCTACCCGGAAAAGCATCAGGAGTGCCCGGACGCCGAGGCCGATCTGGCGAATCTCAAGGCCAAGGTCGACGCCGGCGTCGAGTTCGTGATCACCCAGATGTTCTACGGCAACGACGACTTCTTCGCCTTCACGGAGCGCGCGCGCGCCATCGGCATCACGGTCCCGATCGTGCCGGGGATCATGCCGATCACCAACGTCGCCCAGATCGAGCGTATCGCCGCGCTGTCCGGCGCCCGCATCCCACCGGAATTGCAGGCCGACCTCGATCGCGCGCGCGGCGACGACGCGGCTGCCCTCGAGATCGGGGTGGCGCACGCGATCAAGCAGTGCCGGGAGCTCTTGCGGCGCGGTGCGCCCGGCATCCATTTCTACACGCTGAACCAATCGCCCGCGACGTCGGCGATTCTCAAGCAGCTGCGTGCCGACGCGGCGGCCGAGCGACCTGGCCAGGGAACCTAGACCACCGGCTGCCCGCCGAGACGCTCGCGCGCGCTCGCGATCTCGCTTTCGAGCGCCGTCAGAAGCCTCGCCGCCGCTGCGAGGTCGCCGCTCCTGCCGATCGCCTCGAGCGCTGCAGCGAGGTCACGGACGGCGTCGATCGCGAGCTGGGCGGCGCCACCCTTGATGTAGTGCCCGAGGTGCTCGACCGTCCTGGCCTCGCCGCTCCCCGCGGCACAGCGCAGCGCCTCGCACCGTCGAATCGCTTCGTCGAGGAAGCGAAGCGTGAGGACGCGTGCCGTTTCGTGATCGATGCCCATGTCGTCGACCAGAGTGGCAAGCGCGCTCGGCTCCGCCTTCCGCTTTTCCCCGGGTCTTCGGCAAGGGTCGTCCGCACGATCGTCAACAGCTCCTTCCCCTTGAGCGGCTTCACGACGTAGCCGTTCATGCCCGCCGCGAGCGAACGCTCACGGTCGTCGCCACCGGTGGCGGCGGTGAGCGCCACGATCGGCGTGCGTCGAGCCGGATCCTCACCGGCGCGGATGGTCGCCGTCGCCTCCAGACCGTCGATGCCGGGCATCTGCACGTCCATCAGCACGAGGTCGGGCGCGAGCCGGCGAACCGCGAGGATCGCTTCCTGGCCGCTGGTCACCAGATGCACTTCGTAGCCGGCCCGCTTGAGAATGGTCTCGGCGACGATGCGGTTGGCCTCGTTGTCGTCGACGACGAGAATGCGCGCCGATCGGCCGGCACCCTCGCCGTTTGCCGCCGCGCTCGAGCGACGCGTCGGCGGAGTGGCGAGCGCCAGCATGGCCTCGCGGAGCTGCGGCTGCTTGATCGGCTTCGGCAGCAGCAACGAGAGCCCGGCCTCCTGGGCACGTTCGCCGTTGCTCCGATTGATCGAGCTGAGACCGATGATCGGCACGCCACGCGTGAGCGGCGTCGCACGCATGCGCTTCGCGGTCGCGATGCCGTCGAGATCGGGCATCTGCATGTCCAGCAACACCACGGCGAAGGGCTCACCGTTGCGCGCGGCATGCATCACGATGTCGCAAGCCTCCGCGCCGCCGGCGGCGAGCGCCGGGCGGCAGCCCCACCCCTGAAGGGTCCTCAAGAGAAACATCCGGTTGGTGGCGTTGTCGTCGACGACCAGCACCCGCAAGCCGACGAGCATCGAACAGTCATCGATGACCGGTGCCGACGACACCGGCGCGAAGCGCGCCGTGAACCAGAATGTGCTGCCGCGTCCAGGCTCGCTCTCGACCCCGATCGCGCCCCCCATCATGGCCGCGAGGCGCTGCGAGATCGCAAGGCCGAGACCCGTGCCGCCGTACCTCCGGGTGGTCGAGCTGTCGGCCTGCGTGAACGATTCGAAGATCGCCGCCTGCTTGTCGTGCGGGATGCCGATGCCGGTGTCTCGCACCGTGCACCGCAACGCCACCGCGCCCGTCGTCCCGTCCTCGACGATCGCACCCTCGAGGTTGCCGGTGGTGGCTGTCCCACCGACGGCGGACGGCGCCACGGTCTCGACGCGAATCACGATCTCACCGTGGTCGGTGAACTTGAGCGCGTTGCCGGCAAGATTCATGACGATCTGTCTCAGACGTCCCGGATCGCCCAACGGTCCCGCTGGCACCGCGTCATCGACCGAGCCGACCAACTCCAACCGTTTGCGCGCGGCCTCGATGGCCAGCGTATCGAGCACTCCGTCGACGACATCGCGAACGTCGAACGTGACGGCCTCGAGGTCGAGCTTGCCGGCCTCGATCTTCGAGAAGTCGAGGACGTCGTTGATGATGGTCATCAGGCTTTCGGCGCAAGCGCGCGCCCGCACCAGGAAGTCTCGACGCTCGGTCTCGTCGTGGGTGTCGAGCGCGAGCTCGGTCATGCCGAAGATACCGTTCATCGGTGTGCGAATCTCGTGGCTCATGCTGGCGAGGAACTCGCTCTTGGCGCGGTTGGCGCCCTCGGCGGCGTCCTTCGCGCGCCGCAGCTCCTCTTCCACGCGCTTGCGCTCGGTGATGTCGCGTACGAACGCGGTGAACGTGTAGCCACCGCGCAGACGGATCGGGGAGATCGTCAGCTCGACCGGAAACTCGTAGCCCTCACGGTGCCATGCCGCGACCTCGATGCGCTGGTTCACCACGCGCCCCTCGCCGGTGGCGACAAACCGGCGCAAGCCCTCGACGTGCGCGGCACGGTAGCGCGGCGGGACGATCGTCTCCGCCAGCGTCTTCCCGACCACGTCTTGCCGCGACCAGCCGAACGCACGCTCCGCCTGCGCGTTCCAATCGGTGATCACGCCGTCGGCATCCATGCTCACCATCGCATCGAGCGCTTGATCGACGATCAGGCGCGTGCGGTGCTCGGCGACGAGGAGTCTTCTGCGTGAGCCGCTCCCGCGAAAGCAGCAACCGCACCAGCAGTGCCGCAAGCAGTGCGGCAGCCGGCAAGCCGACACGGATGATCGCCCACCATTCCTGGGCACGCTCGGCCGCGAGCCGCTCGGGCCGCGGCCAGGCGCGAATCGTCCAGCGCTGTCGCGCGACCGGGAAGCTCCGGGTGACCACAGCTGCGTTCAGCGGTGGCTCCGCCAGCTCGCCCCACACCAGACCGGTCTCGTCGTAGATTTGGACGACGAAGGTCGCGCGTAGTGCGGCCGGGAACAGGGCGTCGTAGAGCGGATCGAGTCGAATCGCTTCGAGAACCGAGTCGTCTCCCCGCTCGCCCGGAAGCGCGAAGCGCAGCACCAGGGTACGTCCCCACGAGCCGGCATCGACGGCGAGCGCATGGACCTCTTTCGGATTGTCGCGGAAAGAGGCGTCGAGCCAGCGCTCCACCGGTCGCAGGTCGTCGCCGAGATGACCCTGGTCGATGCTCCACGAGTCCGAGCCGTTGGTGCTCCGATACGCGAGCAGCGCGACGCCCGGCAGATTGTCGAGCGCGGCGCTGGCGATGCGTTGCATGGCGGACGGGTCGGAGGCCGCTTCGTCCGCGAAAAGCGCGATGACCTGCCTCGCCAGCCCCATGCGCGGCTCGAGGTAGTCGCGATGCGGATGATCGACGCTCGTCGCCAGCCGCCCGATCTCTTCGGCAACCAGCGCTTCCCGGCGATCGGCCGAGTGCTCGGACATGACGAGACAGACGCTGCTCATGACGACCAGCACAGCCGCACCGACCGTCCACGCGCGCCGTCTGAAAGGAACCCCCTCCACATGGCACGCATCCGCAAGGCACATGCCAAGGCGACAAGGCGCATGCCAAAGCGCAGGAAGCCCGGCATGTCGCGCTTTTTCGCGCGCTCCGATGCGTCGCGGCGGGGATCTCCGGAAGGCGGCCGTCACTTCTGGCGCCAGGGAGTCAAACTTGTGCGCCGGGCGACGCTGCAGCCAAGCCGCGCGGCGCCCGCGACGCGCGCGCCTTCAGCCGAGAGCCGCCGCCACCGCCTGCGGGCCGATCGCGCCGCGCAGGAGGGCGAGGAGGAAGCGGTGTACCTTCCCGGGCGGCTGGCGAGCGAATTTCATTTGCGCCACCACGTGCCCCGCACCAACGACCAGCAGCGCAGTGTCTTCGGGGTCGAGGTCGCCCGGCACGCTGCCCTCCTGTTGACCACGCCTGACCGTGAGCGCGACCTTCTGGACGATGCGGTCGTGGAAGCGCAAGTAGAGCGGCCAGATCTCCTCGCGGACCGCCGTGCTCCATTCGAGCAGGACGCGGAGAAGATCCGGGTGCGTGTCGACCGACGCCGCGAAGGCGATCGCGTGATCGAGGAGGGCGCGCGGCACAGGCACGCCTGTACGATGGTGGACGTCGACCAGATCGAGCTGAAAGCGCTCGGCCTCTTCGAGCACCGCGCCGACCAACGCCGCGCGCGTCTTGAAGTAGGCGAACACCGTCGCCACGGCGACGCCCGCCTCGGCGGCGACCTCGGCGTGGGTCGCACGCCCGAGACCACGGCGCGCGAAGACACGCACGGCGCAGGTGAGCAGCTGGGCGCGGCGCTCCGTCGGCGCCAGGCGATTCGCGCGCGGCCGGACGGTTGCCGTGCTCTCACCACTAGCCGAAGACCTGGACGTTGGCGAGCGCTTAATCATTATTGGACTCTACAAGCACGAGGATCGTCTATCCATACCCATCGTATTGACCCATTTCTACTTGATTATTTTCCTCTTGACAAGACCGAAGTGCTATTGATAGATCACTCACCAACTCAACGACCCCTGCGGTGCGAGATGCCGCGCACCGGAAACAAAAGAGAGGACACCGCCATGAAGATGCAGAGCTACACGTTGCCCGTCGAGGACGAGGCCTGGTCGATCCCGAGCGAGAGCGTCACCACGATGTTCGACTGGGACTACGCGGACTCGCCGCGAGAAGATGGCGAACCTCTACCAGAAGGGAAAGGATCGCCAGTGGGACGCGAACAAGCGCATCGACTGGACCCGGGAGATCAACCCCGAGAACCCGCTCGGCGTCCCCGACGCGTTCATCCCGATCTACGGCTCCAAGGTGTGGGATCGTCTGACCGAGAAGGAAAAAGGAGTGGTACGCCACCACATGGCGGCCTGGCAGTTCTCGCAATTCCTGCACGGTGAGCAAGGCGCCCTCATCTGCACCGCCAAGATCGTGCAGACGGTGCCCGACATCGACGCCAAGTACTACGCCGGCACGCAGGTGATGGACGAAGCGCGCCACGTCGAGACCTATTCGCGGTACATCCGCGAGAAGCTCCAGCTCGCCTACCCGATCAACCCGCCGCTCGGCACGCTCCTCGACCAGATCGTGCGCGACTCGCGTTGGGACTTCACGTACCTCGGCATGCAGATCCTGATCGAGGGCTTGGCGCTCGCGGCGTTCGCCACCATCCGCGACAACGCCACCGAGCCGACCGCCCGCGAGGTCAACGCCTACGTCATGCAGGACGAGGCCCGTCACGTCGCCTTCGGACGTCTCGCGCTGCGTGACTACTATCCCCAGCTCACCGAGAGCGAGCGGCGCGAGCGTGAGGAGTTCACCGTCGAAGCCTGCTATCTGATGCGTGATCGCTTTCTCGCCGAGGAAGTGTGGCGCAACCTCGACTACGATGGCGAGGAATGCGTCCGCTACGTGCGCGACTCGAAGTTGCTGGTGGGCTTCCGCGGCGGTGCTCTTCATGCGCATCGTGCCGACGCTCAAGGACATCGGCCTCTGGGGCAAGAAGGTCCAGGACGCCTTCATCGACATGGGGGTGATGGACTACGCGTCGATCGATCCCGACGAGGCGAACGCCGCCGACGAGGCGGTGGCGGACCGGCTCGAGCGCGAGTTGCACGGCGCCCGCGCGTAACGTCGCGATCGGCGTCGACGAAAGAATCACCGCGACGTTCTGACGGCGCTCCCTCGCCGTCGGAGCGTCGCCGCCCTCGACACGCCGCAGGCGGCATGGGGGTTTGACGCACCCGCGCTCTGCACCTACATATACGCGCGGTCCGATGGAGTACCGACGAGTCGTCATCACCGGCCTTGGGGGAGTCACCCCGATCGGCAACGGCGTCGTGCCCATCTGGGAGAGCGCGTGCGCCGGACGCTCGGGCATCGGCCCGATCACGCTCTTCGACGCCTCGAACCAGCTGTGCCGCGTCGCCGGCGAGGTGCGCGACTTCGAGCCCGGTCGCTACATGCCGGCCAAGCACCTGAAGCGCATGGACGACTTCGCGCGCTACGCCGTCGCCGCCTCGGTGATGGCGGTGGAGGACGCCGGGCTCTCCGATCACGCTCGAGAACAACCGCCGCATCGGCGTGCTGCTCGGCAACAACAACGGCGGCGCGCGCACCATCTTCAAGACCGTGACCGGGCTTCAACGCCGAAGGACCGGGCTCGGTCTCCCCCTTCTACATCACCGCCATCACCACCAACATGAGCGCGGCCCAGGTGGCGATTCGCCTGCGCGTCCACGGTCCCAACTTCACCATCGGGAACGCCTGCGCTTCGGGGCTGAACGCGATCGGCGAGGCCTGGCGCTACGTGCGTGAAGGCACCTGCGATGCGGTGCTCGCCGGCGGCACCGACGCGCTCATCGACCCCACCGAGGTCGCGGGCTTCGGCAACTCACGCGCGGTCACGACGCGCAACGACGAGCCGGAGCGCGCCAGCCGCCCCTTCGACAAGGATCGTGACGGCTTCGTGCTTTCCGAGGGCTCGGCGATGACGGTGGTCGAGTCGCTCGACCACGCGCGCGCGCGCGGCGCGCACATCTATGCCGAGATCGTCGGCTACGCGACCGGGAGCGAAGCGTTCCACATCGCGGCTCCCCTCCCCGACGGTGTCGGCGTCGCCGCCGCCATGCAGGCGGCGCTCGACAGCGCCGGCGTCCGGGCCGAGGAGATCGACTACGTCAACGCCCACGCCACGTCGACGCCGCTCGGCGACATCAACGAGACGCAGGGCATCAAGCTCGTCTTCGGCGCGCATGCGCGTCGCCTGGCGGTGAGCGCCACCAAATCGATGACCGGACATCTGATCGGCGCCTCGGGCGCCCTCGAGGCCCTGATCACCGCCAAGACGCTCGAGACCGGCGTCATCACACCGACGATCAACCTCGACAACCCCGACCCCGAGTGCGACCTCGACTACGTACCGCACCGCTCCCGCAAAGCCGACGTACGCTGCGCCCTCACCAACTCGTTCGGCTTCGGCGGCGCCAACGCGGCGATGGTGCTGCGGCGATGGGAAGGATGACATGAATCCACGCATCACCACCACCGTGTGCGGCCTGCTCACGCTCATTCTCGGCGTGCTCGGCCTGGTCTATCCCGAGTTCATCATGTCGACGGTGCTGGGTTTCACCGTCGACCCGAAGTTCAGCGCCAACTTCGTGCGCGGCGAGGTGCGCGCCGCCTATGGCGGTCTCTTCTCCGTGATGGGCGTCGCGACGGTGCTGGCCGCGATGGATCCGGTCGCCAACCGAGCGCGCATTCTCTTCGTCGGCCTGCTCTGGCTCGGCGCGTGCGGCGGGCGACTCTTCGGCGTGCTCGTCGACGGCACGTCCGGGCGTGTGGGGCTGGCTCTCCGCGGCCTTCGAGCTCGCCGTCGGTGGCGCGCTGGTCGCGGCCTCACAGGGATTCCCGGCCGCCGAGACCGCCGCCTCGGCGCCGCTCACACCGCCCGCCTGATCGCGTTCGCGGCTTGCCTCATGTCGCCCGCCGCGCGAGAATCACGCGCCGGAAGCACGCCCATGGCCGATCGCACACGCACCCCCTGGATCATTCGCACCTACGCGGGCTTCGGCGACGCCGAGCAGTCGAACCGCCGCTATCGCGAGAACCTCGCGCAGGGACAGCGCGGGCTATCGGTTGCGTTCGATCTGCCGACGCAGAACGGCTACGACGCCGACCACCCGATGGCCGCCGGCGAGGTCGGCGGCACCGGCGTGTCGGTCTCCCACATCGGGGACATGGAAGCGCTCTTCAACGAGATCGATCTCGGGTCGATCAATACCTCGATGACGATCAACGCCACCGCGCCGTGGCTCTACGCGCTCTACGTCGCGGTCGCCGATCGGCGTGGCGTGGCCCGCGCGCAATTGCGTGGGACGACCCAGAACGATCTCCTCAAGGAGTTCGTGGCGCGCGGCACCTCGGTCTTCGATCCGGCGGTGTCGCTGCGGCTCACGACCGACCTCATCGTCTTCGCCGCCCGCGAGACGCCGCAGTGGAATCCGATGAACAGCTGCGGCTACCACTACATGGAATCGGGCGCCTCGCCCGCCGAAGAGGTCGGGTACGCGATCGGCAACGCCATCCTGATCCTCGAAGCGATCCGCCCGGCGCTCGACGCGGCCGCGTTCGCGAGCGTGGTCGATCGCATCAGCTTCTTCATCAACTCCGGCATCGAGCTGGTCGCGGAGATCTGCAAGGTGCGCGCCTACAGCCAACTGTGGAGCGCCATCTGCCAGGAGCGTTACGGGGTCGCCACCAAATGGCGCTCCGGGTGCCAGGTGCGTTCGCTCACGCTCACCGAGCAGCAGCCCGAGGTGAACATCATCCGCATCGCCTACCAAGCGTTGCCGGTCGTGTTCTCCGCTTCGGCGCGTGTCGGAGCGCTGCAGCTCCCGGGCTTTCGCGAAGCCCTCGGCCTCCCCGATCCGGCGGAGCAGATCCTCGCGCTCCGCACCCAGCAGGTGCTGATGCACGAGACCGGCATCGCCGACTATCCGGACATCTTCGAGGGCTCGAAAGTCATCGAGCGCGAGACCGAGGCGCTCAAGACCGCGGCGCGCGCGATCATCGCCGACATGGAGCGGATCGGCTACGCCGCGTCGATCCCGTGGATCGCCACCCGTCTCACCGCGTCGTTGGTGCGCTGGCGCCAGCAGATCGAGAGTCGTGAGCGCATCGTCGTCGGCGTGAACGCCTTCACCGGCGAGCTCGGCGCCTTTTCGGGCGGCGCCACGGTACGCGCCGAGGACGCCGTGACCCCCGCGAAGGTCGCGGCGCGCGTCGCCGACGTGACCCGCTGGAAGGCCGGGCGCGACGCGCGCGCCGTCGAGCGCGCGCTCGCGGATCTGAAGAGCGCGGCATCCAGCGGCGCCAACGTGCTACCGGCTTCGATCGCCCTCGCCGAGGCGGGCGGCACGACCGGCGAGTGGACGGCGGCGCTCGAGGAGGCGCTCGGACCTCGGTATCAGGCTCCGCTCGGCTCCGAGATCAAGGACGCGCCCGCGCTGCGCATTCCGCGCGCGCCACGGCGGATGCGGGTGTTGCTCGCCAAGTCCGGACTCGATGGACACGTGAACGCCGTCAAGCTGCTGGCGTTCGCCTGCCGCGAGGCCGGCATGGAGGTCGTCTATACGGGCCTCAAGCAGACGCCGCAGATGATCGTCGCCACCGCGGTCCAGGAAGACGTCGACATCATCGGCATCTCGAGCCTCTCGGGCTCGCATCTCTGGATCGCGACCGAGGTCGAGCGCGGCCTGCGCGAAGCCGGCGTAACGATCCCGGTCGTCATGGGTGGCATCATCCCTGAGCCCGACCAACCGAAGTTGCGCGGCCTCGGCGTGCGCCACGTCTTCACCCCCAAGGACGGCGAGGTTGGCGCGATCGTCCAGGCGATGATCGACACCGTGCTCGAGCGCGCCGCCTAGCCGCCGTTCAGCCCGTCCGTGCCGCCCGCAGGGTGTCCGTGAATTAGAGGCGCCATCGCCGACTGCCGCGCCGTCCCACAGCTTGCGCCATGTGCGCCGCTCGTCCAAAGTGCGGCGCCATGACCTCGCCATCGATCGCCGATCCCGGTCCGAACTTCCGTCTGTCACGGCAGGTGTGGCCGGTGCGGTACGACGTCCGTCTCGCGCTCGACCTCGACGCCTGGCGCCATACCGGCACGGTTGCGATCACGATCGATCTGCGCGAGCGCACCGATACCATCACGCTGCACGCGCTCGATCTCGAGATCACGAGCGCGCGCGTCGAGCCGGCGGGAGGGACCGCCGACGCCGCGCGAGCGCCGTCGTCGTGCATCCGCGCGCCGAGGCCGTGACGCTGTCTTTTCCAACGGCGATCACGCCCGGGTCGGCGACGCTCGTGCTCGAGTTCACCGGCGCGATCGTCGACAAGCTGCGCGGCCTCTATCGCTCGCATCAAGGATGGCGCCCGCTACGCCGCCACCCAGTTCGAGGCCGCCGACGCGCGCCGCGCTTTTCCGTGCTTCGACGAGCCCGAGTACAAGGCGCGCTTCGCGCTCACGCTTGACGGTGCCGGCGGAGCTGACCGCGATCGCGCAACGGCGCGGTGGTCGAAGAGCGGGCAGTCGAGGGCGGGCGGAAGCAGGTTCGCTTCAGCGAAACGCCGCCGATCTCGTCGTACCTGGTCGCGTTCACGGTCGGGCCGTTCGAGGCGACGCCGACGGTCACGACACCCGACGCGGCGTACCGGTGCGGGTGTGGCTGCCGCGCGGCCTCGCCGACAAGGGACTCTACGCCCGCGACGCGCACGCCCGCGCCGTCGAGTACCTCGACGCGCTACACCGGCCATCCCGTACCCGTACGGCAAGGTCGACGCCATCGGGCTCGCCGATTTCGAGGCCGGCGCGATGGAGAATCCCGGCGCGATCACCTATCGCCTGACCGTCGATCGCCGCCGACGCCGACCGCAGGCGTCGACCGACACGCTGAAGGACATCTTCTATACCGCCGCCCACGAGCTCACCCACATGTGGTGGGGCGATCTGGTGACGATGGCGTGGTGGAACGACCTCTGGCTGAACGAGTCGTTCGCCACCTTCGTCGGCTGGAAGGCCACCGCCGACCTGGTGCCGGAATGGGGCATGTGGCGCGACTTCGTCGCCACGCTCGCACGTCCGTTCGCGCTCGACGCGCTGGTCTCGACCCACCCGATCTCGTTCCAGGTCGACGAACGCCCGGCAGGCCGCCGAGCGCTTCGACGTCATCACCTACTGGAAGGGCGCCGGCGTGGTGCGCATGATCGAGGGTTTCCTCGGCGCCGACGTCTTCCGCGACGGCGTGCGCAGCTACCTCCAGCGCTACGCCGAGCGCAACGCCACCGCCGACGATTTCTGGCGCGAGCTCGATAGCGCGTCGGGACGCGACGTCACCGCGATCGCCAACGCCTGGATCCGCGAGCCCGGTCATCCGGTGGTGGAGATCACGGCCGCGTTCGACGACCGCGGCGCGCACGTTGCGCGTGCGGCCAGCGCCGCTTCTTCGCCGATGCGGACGCGGCACGCGTCGCGCCCGCACAGCGCTGGCCGGTGCCGCTGGTCCTGAAGGTCGGCACCGCGACCGGCGTGCGCGAGGAGCGCGTTTCTGCTCGACGAGCCGCGGCGGAGCTGACACTCGCGGGCGCGCGCTGGTTCTATCCCAACGGCGGCGGCGCCGGCTTCTACCGTTTCGCGCTCGACGACGGAGCGATCGACCGCCTGAGCCAGACGCTCGCGACGCGCCCTCGGCCCCGAGGAGCGCCTGAACCTGATCGGCAACCAGTGGGCGCTGGTGAAGGCCGGCATCGCGAGCGTCGCGCAGTTCGTCACCCTGGTTCGCGGCTTCGCGCAGCGAGACCGACCGCGCCGTGCATCGACGCGATCGCCGAGCGCCTCTCCTGGCTCGAGACGCACGTCGCTCGAGGAAGCCGCGCGCCCGGCGTTCGCGGCCCTCGTCGGAGAAGCTCTTCGCGCCCCAGCTCGCCGCGCTCGGGTGGGACCCGCGCGCCGGGCGAGTCCGCCGACGAGCGCCTGCGTCGCGCGACGGCGATCGGCGCGCTCGGTCGCCTGGCGCGTGTCGCCGACCGTTCGCAGCGAGGCGCGCCGCCGGCTCGAACGCTACCTCGAGGACCGCGCATCGCTCGACCCCAACGTGGTGCCGGTGGTGGCGAACCTCGCGGCCCGTGACGGCGACGAGGCGCTGTACGATCGCTATCTCGAGCGCAAACGCGCGAGCGCCGCCGACGACCCCGAGGAGGAGGAGCGCTTCCTCTTCGCCCTCGCCAGCTTCGAGGCCCCGCACCTCATCGACCGCACGCTCGAGTTGACCTTCACCGACGACGTCCGCCCGCAGGATCGCGCCTTCGTGGTCGCCCGTCTGCTCGGCGGGCGCGCCTCGCGGCTCGCCGCGTGGCGTTTCGTGCGCGACGGCTGGAACGACCGCATCCTCAGCATGGACCCGATGCTGCGCCAGTACGTGATCCGCGCCATGGCGCAGCTCACGCCCGTCGAAACGGCCGACGAGGTCGGCGCGTTCCTCGCCGCGCGCGTCACCGACGAGACGCGCGAGACCACCGCGCAAGCCTGCGAGCAGCTCCGCATCGACGCCGCCGCGGTCCGGCGCCTGGCGCCCGAGCTCTCGGCAGCGCTGACGGCGCGCTGAGCGCGGACGGCGCGCCCGTCGCCGAGGTTTCCTACCGCGCCGGCTGGCGGATGCGGTCGGTGGCCGCGGTCAGATCGCCGAGGCCGCTGCCGTCGGAGCGGCGACCGAGCAGGACGTCGAGCGGATCGCGCAGATCGTCGACGTAGCCGAGCGCGTAGGCGCCACGCGCGTATCCCATCAAGCGCAGCAGCGGCTCGGGAAACTCGCGCGCGATCTCGGGTGGGACCGAAAGGTACTGGTTCTCTTCCTGGCGAAGCCAACTGACCGCGTAGGTGAGATTGAGCCCGTAGCGGATCTGGCTCGACTGGTTGGCGCCGCCCCCGTGGTAGAGCGAGCCGGTGTAGAAGAGCACCGATCCCGCCGGCATCTCGGCCGCTTCCGCATCGGCGTGCGTGAACTCGAGCCGGTCGGCGAGCGCGTTGCTTCCGGGAATGACACGCGTCGCGCCGTTTTCGGCGGTGAAGTCGGTCATCGCCCAGATGGTGTTGCACTGCACCTCGTACCCGGAGGGAAACGGAAAGAAATCGAAGGCCCACTGATCGCGATGGATCTGCTGTCCCGGCTCACCGGGGCCGATCGCGATCACCTGCGTGAGGTGCAGCTGGATGCTGGTGGCGTGCGTCAGCGTCGCCTTGACCGACTCGAGCACGAGCGGATGCATGACCAGCTCGCGGCACGTCGCCGAGCGCGCCAGCAGGCCGCCGGTACGGCGCGTACGCCGGCCGGCGAAGTCGTCGGGCCCCGTGGGGGTCGCGTCGATGTAGGGCTGCATCTCGGCAAGGGCGCGCGCGAGCGTCTCACGCGACATCAGCCGCTCGATGACCACGCACCCGTCACGGGCGAGGACGGCCGCGACCTCGCCGCTGCTTGCCGTCGGACGCAATCGTTCGATCGCCATGCGCGGCACGCTAGCGTGCGCGTCGCGGCCGGGTCAAGGAAACGCATCCGTCACGGCTTCCGCGACCGTCGGCGACTCGACTATAACTCGTCCGAGTCGATGCATCCCTTTCATCAGCACCAACCCGGCCCCGACGACACCCGTGACCCGGTCTGCGGCATGACGGTCGCCGCGGGCGCCGCCAAGGGCGGCAGTCACACCCATCACGGCCGCACGTATCATTTCTGCAGTGTGGGGTGCCGCGAGAAGTTCGCGGCCGACCCGGCCAGGTATCTGACGCCGCCGGAATCGAAGCCGCCGCCTTCGCCGCCGGACGCCAATGGATACACGTGCCCGATGCATCCCGAGGTGGTGCGATCGGGGCCCGGCAGTTGCCCGATCTGCGGCATGGCGCTCGAGCCGATGACCGTGAGCGCGGCCGAGGAAGTGAGCCCCGAGCTCACCGACATGACGCGCCGGTTCTGGGTGAGCGCGGTGTTCGCGGCTCCGACGCTGTTCCTCGCCATGTCCGACCTGATCCCCGGCGAGCCGATGCAGCGCATGCTCGGCACGACCACCATCGCCTGGCTGCAGTTTGCGCTGGCGACGCCGGTCGTCCTCTGGGGCGGATGGCCGTTCTTTCAGCGCGGCTGGGCGTCACTCGCGAGCCGGCGGCTCAACATGTTCACGCTGATCGCCATCGGCACCGGCGCAGCGTACGCGTACAGCGTGTTCGCGGTGCTCTTTCCCGGCGCCCTGCCCCACACGATGCAGCACCACGGTGGCGGGGCTTGGCTGTACTTCGAGGCGGCGGCGGTCATCACCACGCTGGTGCTGCTCGGTCAGGTCCTGGAGCTGCGCGCGCGCGGCGCGACGTCGCGGGCGCTGCGCGCGCTCCTCGGGCTCGCGCCGCGCACGGCGCGACGCCTGCGCGACGACCTGCAGGAAGAAGACGTCGCGCTCGAGCATGTCCGGCCGGGTGACCGCTTGCGCGTCCGCCCAGGGGAAAAGATCCCGGTCGATGGCGTGGTGCTCGAAGGCGCGAGCGCCGTCGACGAATCGATGCTCACCGGCGAGCCGATCCCGGTCGAGAAGACGACGGGCAGCCGCGTCACCGGCGGCACGGTCAACGGCACCGGCGGCTTCGTGATGCGTGCGGAGCGCGTCGGCGCCGAGACCCTGCTCTCCCAGATCGTCCGCATGGTCGCCGAAGCCCAGCGTAGTCGCGCACCCATTCAGCGCCTGGCCGACCTGGTCTCGAGCTGGTTCGTGCCGGCGGTGATGCTGGTCGCCATACTGGCGGCGTTCGTGTGGGGCGTGTTCGGTCCCGAGCCACGGCTGGCCTACGCGTTGGCGAACGCCATCGCCGTGCTCATCATCGCGTGTCCGTGCGCGCTCGGGCTGGCGACACCGATGTCGATCATGGTGGGCATGGGTCGCGGCGCTCACGCCGGCGTGCTGATCAGGAATGCCGAAGCGCTCGAAGCGCTCGAGCGGGTCGACACGCTGGTCGTCGACAAGACCGGCACGCTGACGGAAGGGCGTCCGCGGCTCGCCGGCGTGTCGTCCGTCTCCGGCATCGACGCGGATCAGATGCTGGCGCTCGCCGCCGGCCTCGAACAGGCGAGCGAGCACCCGCTCGCCGCGGCGATCGTCGCGGGAGCGAAAGCTCGCGGCCTCACCGTTCCCGGCGCGAGCGCGTTCCGCTCGATCACCGGCGCCGGCGTGGTCGGAACGGTCTCGGACCATACGGTGGCGCTCGGCAATCCGCGGCTCGTCGCCGAGCTGGGCGCCAACCCGGGTGCGCACGCCGAGCGTGCCGAGTCCTGGCGTCGCGACGGGCAGACGGTGATCCACGTCGTGATCGACGGCACCTTCGCCGGTCTCATCGGCGTGGCGGACCCGATCAAGACCACGTCCCTGGAGGCGGTCCAGCTGCTACACGCCGAAGGCGTACGCATCCTCATGGTCACGGGCGACAGCCGCACCACCGCCGAAGCGGTGGCCCGCACGCTCGGCATCGACGAGGTGGTCGCCGAGGTGCTGCCGGAACAGAAGATCCAGGCGGTCCGGAAGCTGCAGGCGGAGGGCCGGGTCGTGGCCATGGCCGGGGACGGCATCAACGACGCGCCGGCGCTGGCGCAGGCAGACGTCGGCATCGCCATGGGCACCGGCACCGACGTCGCGATGCAGAGCGCGGGCGTGACGCTCGTGAAGGGCGACCTGCGCGCCATCGCGCGCGCCCGCCGTCTCAGTCGCGCCGTCATGCGCAACGTCCGTCAGAACCTGTTCCTCGCGTTCGTCTACAACGCCATCGGCGTGCCGATCGCGGCCGGCGTGCTCTATCCCGCGTTCGGGCTGCTGCTCAACCCGATGATCGCGAGCGCCGCCATGAGCCTGAGCTCGGTGTCGGTGATCGTGAACGCGCTCAGGTTGCGCACGACGACGCTCTGACGCGATGGGTGCACGCGCGCCACCGATCGGCGGCCGCCGCCAGCAGCGGGAAACCGTCAGGTCGTCGCGTCGAGGGCCAGCAGCCGGCTGTCGCTGCTGGCGTCGCCGTCATCGGACGCGAGCAGATCCACGCCCGCCGCCGCGAACCGCCTCGCCGCCGCCCCGGGCCTCGGGTCGCGCTCGTGCGCGAGCGCCCAGGCGGCGTGGTCGACCAGGAGCGCCAGCGCCATGGCTCGCCCGAGCGTGAGCGCGAACCCCCGGGCCCCGGCTTCGAGCGCGTCGCCACCCCGGGCGCTTCGCTCGGCGAGCCAGCGCTCGGCGTGCTCGATCGCCGCGCCGCGCGGCGTGCGCCGCGCCGCGCAGCGTCGGCTCACTTTCCGCTGCCGCCGCGCAGCGGCGGATCTCGCGCGCGAACTGCGGCAGCGCGTCGGTGCGGCCGATCGCGCGCAGGGCGTCGAGCGCGAGCACGTTGGTCGTGCCTTCCCAGATCGACAGCACCTGCGCATCGCGCAGGATCTCGGGAAGGCCGGTGTCCTCGACGTAGCCGGCACCGCCGAACGCCTCGAGGGTCTCGCTCGCGCCCGCCACCGCCTGACGCGCGGTGGTGAGCTTGGCGACCGGCTGCAGGAGACGCAGCAACGACGCTTCCTCGGCGCTGATGGTTCCTGCCTCCTCGCGTCCGAGCAGCGCGACGCCATGGAACACGAGATGGAACGCCGCTTCGTGCTCGGCCTGCATGCCAGCCAGGGTATCGAGATGCAGCGGCTTCTCGGCGAGCGGCTCCCCGAACGCCACGCGTCGCCGGGCATAGTCGCGCGCCAGCGCGATGCCGCGCCGCATGCTCGCCGCCGAGCACACCGCGTTCCAGGTGCGCGTGATGTTGAGCATGGGGCTGATGTTGCGCACGCCGTCGCTCAACCCCGCGACGGGAGTCGCCAGCGTACCGTCGAGCGTCAGCTCCGCGGTCGGCACCATGCGCGTGCCGAGCTTCTCCTTCAGACGGTTCACCCGAATGCCGTTCAGACGCCCCGCCGCATCGCGGGTCTCGACCAGGAAGAGCGCCAGGCCTCGTCCCCCGGGTGCGCTGCCCTCGGGGCGCGCCAGCGTGAGCGCCACGTCGGCGGTGATCGCCGAGGTGAACCACTTCGTGCCGTAGAGGCGCCACCCCTCTGGTGTCTGCCGCGCCACGGTCTCGGAGAGACCGACGTCCGATCCACCGGTGCGCTCGGTCATCCATTGTCCCGACGTCCAGGCGCGCGCCGGATCGCGACTGGTGAGCCGGCTCACGATCCGTTCGCGAAGCTCGGGCGCGGCGACGAGCTGGAGCGTGCGCGCGCAGCCGTCGGTCATCGCGAGCGGACACGTGTAGACCTTGGTGGAGCTGGCGAAGAGGTAGACCAACGCGAACTGGTGCAGCCGCGAGTATTCACCATGGGCGCGCTCGTAGGCAGTCGCGACCACTCCGTCCTCGACAGCGGCGCGGGCGAAGGCCTCCCAGGCCGCCGGCACGCCGCACCTCGTCGACGCGATTCCCCCAGGCGTCCCACTGCACCAGCTCGGGCTCGTCGCCCCTTCCCGTGGCCGCGATCACCGCGAGGTCGCCGACCGCGCGTGCTCCCATGCGCTCGAGCTCGGGCGTGATCGCCGCCAACGCCGTGGCGGGAATGCGCCGGCGCAGAACGCTCTGCAGCACCCGGTCGTCGAGGTACTGGTTTCCGAGCACGGGAGGCGTCTGAAAGAACGACATGGAGGCTCCTTCTGGCCGCGGCGGTCCCTCGAGCAATACTCCGCCCCCAGGGGTTGCTTCAACCAAACCACCCCGGTACTTGAGCCGCCATGCTGAAGATCTATGGAGCGCTGCTCTCGCCCTTCGTCCGCAAGGTCCGTGCGGTGCTCGCCGAGAAACAGGTCCAGTACGAGCTCGTTCCGGCGAACCCGTTCGAGAAATCGGAGAATTTCCTCAAGCTGAGTCCGTTGGGGCGCATTCCGGCGCTGGAGGACGAAGAGCACCGGCACCTCGCCGACAGCTCTGTGATCGTCGAGTATCTCGAGGAGCGCTTTCCCACCCCCGCGCTCTTCCCCAAGGATCCATACGACCGCGCCCGTGTACGCTGGTTCGACGAGTATGCGGACGGTGGCATGGCGCCGAGCCTGACGGCGAAGGTCTTCTTCCAGCGGGTGATCAGCGCCAAGCTCCTGAAGAGCCCGCCGGACGAGAAGATCGTCGCCAGTGGGCTGGCCGACCTCCCGAGGTTTCTGGGTTATCTCGAGCGAGAGATCGGCGCCGGCGAGTACCTGGTCGCGGGGACCTTCACGCTTGCCGACATCAGTGTGGCATCGCAGCTCATCAACCTGGGTCACGCAGGGGTCGAGGTGGACCGAGCTACCTATCCGGCGCTGTCGAGGTGGTTCGCCCGGATCGCGGCCCGGCCGACGATCGCCCCCCTGATCGAGCAGGACAAAGGGTTCCTTGCCCGGCTCGCCGCCTAGCTCACCGAACGGCTAGCGTAGCGCACCCCCCAAAGCCTCCTGCTCGAGGCACCTCCGCCCCTCAAAAACTCGAAAACCTGGGTCCGGGTGCCCTCCACGCCGCCTCCGGGGACTGCGTCCCCTGGGTGTCGAGTGAGTTCAGTATCTTATGAAAGTCTGCAGCATCCGCGTTCATGCAGGCGCGCTAGAGTTTGGGAGGCGCCGACCATCGGAAATCACGCATCGCTGCGTCATCTCGCTCCGCTGCACACTCTCGACACAGTCGTTCGGCCGAAAAACGCCCAAACTAGGCGCAAAAGTCTCCCGACAACCCATGGCATATCAGTTGCACTGTCACCCCGACCGTCGCGCCCTTGCGGCTGCGACGTGAGAAACGGCCCCCAAAGGAGACGATGCGAATGCCGACGATTTCTTGCCACCCATTGAAAAGGCGCTCTACGAAAAGACGCTCTACCGCACTCGCGATGCTTGCGCTGCTCACCATCCTCGGCTTCGGCTGGACGACGAGCGCCCAGGCGCAGACACAATGCAGCGGCTCGGTCATCCTGTCACCGAACAAGGGGCAGGACCCCCCGGGCGACGTGCTAGAGCAAAGTGAAACCCTGAGCGTCGGACGTCGGCATCTTCAACACCACCACGGTCGCCGGGCAGCCGGTCCAGGCCAGAGTCCGCGGCACGACGACGGTCTTCCTCGCATGCTCGAGCGAGTTTCCGTGCGCGTCCGAGCTGGCCGCCCTCACCTTCGACTCCTGCACCCCAGAGCCGGGAGTCACGTCCTGTGCGCTCGATCCGATGAATCCCAATCATGTGCAGATCATCTACGACAGGCGGCGGCGTGCAGCTCGCAGCGGATACGACCACCATCCTCGCGACACTCAATCTGCACGCCGAGCCTGGCCAACACATCGTCAACCCAACCGACGGTAAGTTCTTCCTGGTGGCCGACACCGGCTCCGGCAACATCTTCATCGGCACCGGCCTGACCTGCGCGGGCTCCGGCCAGGGCAGCGCGCCGCTCTTCTTCCCGGGCGTGTGCGGCGACGGCTTCGCCGACTCCGAGCTCGGCGAGGAGTGTGACGACGGCAACGCCACCCCGTTCGACGGCTGCGGCATTCCGGGCGGCGGCGCCAACAACTGCCTGATCTGCCCCGACAGCACGCCCTGCCCCGACAACGACGGCAACGAGTGTACCGAAGCGGGCTGCAACGCCAGCGGCGTCTGCGATCAGAACCACACGCTGCCCAACAGCACGCCCTGCACCGACACCGGCAACGAGTGCGCGGCCGCGGGCTGCAACGGCGCTGGTGTCTGCGACCAGGTCCACACCCCGGTCCAGGACAACACGCCGTGCACCGACGACGACGGCAACGAGTGTACCGAAGCGGGCTGCGCGGCGGGCGTCTGCAACCAGAACCTCGTGCTCCCGAACAGCAAGCCGTGTGCGGACGACGGTACCGAGTGTGCGGCGGCCGGCTGCAACGGCGCCGGGGTCTGCGATCAGCTCCACACCCCCGATCCGCCGAGCGGACCGTGCACGGACAACGACGGCAACCCCTGCACCGAGGCCGGGTGCAACGGCGCCGGTCTCTGCGACCAGAGCCACGTCATGCCCGACAGCAAACCCTGTGGGGACACCGGCAACGAGTGCGCCGCCGCCGGCTGTGACGGCGCAGGCGTCTGCGACCAGAACCACGTCCCTGCTTCCGATGGCACGCCGTGCACCGACACCGATCAGTCGCAGTGCACCGACGCGGCGTGCGTGAGCGGCACGTGCGACCAGGACGCGGGCGGCATCACGCAATGCCAGGCGCCGGAGTGCAATGTCTGCGATCCAGCGGACGGCGTCTGCAAGGCAATCAACCCGGCGCCGCCTCAGTGCGGTACGGAGATCTGCCCCAACGGCGCCGACGACGACGGCGACGGCCTCATCGACTGCGAGGATCCGGATTGCGACTGCGAGCCGATCGGTGAGGATCCCGGCAAGATTCTCTTCGGGAAACCGCGTGGCGCGGGCCGTGACAAGCTCATGGTGCACGGCCTGGTCCTGCCGCTCTCCGACTACGATCCGATGACCGAGGAGATCGGCTTCGTCCTCACCAACGAGAACGGCCTCTCCTACACGGCCGTCCTCCAACCCGGCGTCCTCGAATCGAAGAGCGGCAAGTTCTTCCACCGCAACAGCGAGAACACCAGGGCGCGGAACGGCGTCGGGCGGTTCGTGCTGTCGAAGAAGCTCACGCGGCACGGCGCTTTCGAAGGCTACCAGTTCTACGTCACGATGTACGGAGACCTCGCGCTGGCGACGGTGCCGAAGATGACGTTCCAGATCCGCATCGGCGACGACGCCTTCGTCAACACCAGCGACTGGAAGCGCGTCTCAGAAACGGCTGGAGGCTCACGCTCCCGCGCGACTAGGCCGCTCGGCCAGATAGGTCCAGTCAGAAGTACACCGGCGGCCCGCGATCAACGCGCGGGCCGCCGGTTTCGTTTCAGCGGGAGACGACGCGCGCCGCGACAGGCGTTGTCCGGCGCCTCCTAGAAATCGACGTTCGGCTCGCGCCCGAGCATCCTGCAGTACAACGACGCCTGCGCCGAGTCCTCGACGATCTCGGCTCGATTGTACGCCTCGAGCAGGGTCGGCCCCGTCGCCGCGAGACCGTGGTTGGCCATCAGCACGATCCGCGTCTCCGGGTAGGCGCGGTAGACCTCCACCATCAGGTCCCGGAGCTTGTCCGAGCCGGCGTCGGCGTAGGGCACGATCTGGATCTTCCCGAGGTGGACACGGGCCTGACCGGTCAGGTGCGGCGGCGTCATGCCGACGATGCCGAAGGCCATGGTCACGGTCGAGTGGGTGTGCACGACGCCGTGGACCTCGGCGCGCAGGGCGAGGATGCCGGCGTGCCAGCGATGCTCCTTGGAAGGCTTGAGGTCGCCGCCGCGCTGCGTCCCTCCAGGTCCATCTCGACGATGTTGTCGACCGCCGTGTCGCGGAAGGTGACGCCGGTCGCCGTACACAGATAGCGGTCGCTGTTCGGGATGCGGACGCTGATGTTGCCGCCCGAGCCGGCGGTGAGCCAACGCTCGCTGGCACGGTGACAGACGTCGACCAATTGCTTCTTCAGATCCAGGACGTTCATGCACGACGCTCCTTGGCCTCGCGGCGCGCGATCGGCACGTACGGACGTGCCTCGCGTCCGACGTAGATTTGGCGTGGACGGTAGGTTCGCTGCGCGGGATCCCGCAGCATCTCGTCCCACTGCGCCAACCACCCGATGAACCGCGGCATGGCGAACAGGACGGGAAACATCTCGGTCGGAAAGCCGATCGCGTGGTAGATGATGGTCTCGTAGAAATCGACGGTCGGATACAGCGCCCGCTCGACGAAATATTCATCGGCAGCCGCGGCTTCCTCGAGCACGAGCGCGGTCTCGAATATCGCCGGGCGTCCGGTCACCGCGAAGACCTGGTTGGCGTGCTCACGCAAGATGCGCGCGCGCGGATCGGTCGTGCGGTAGACGCGGTGTCCGAAGCCCGGCGGCTCGCGCCTGCTGCGCGCGCACCTCGTCGACGAATCCCGGCACGCCGTCCGGCCCGCCGATCCGCGTCAGCATCGCCAGCACGGCCTCGTAGGCCTCGTCGTGGAAGCGACCGTAGAGCGCCGACGCCGCCGACGCCGCCGCGCAGTAGGGATCGGTCTTGGCGCTTCCCACGCAGCGCATGGTGGTGGTCGAGCACGCCTGCTCGTGATCGGCGTGCAGCATGAAGAGCACGTCGAGCGCCCGCTCGATGGCCGGGTCCGGACGGTACCGCAGCTCGGTCATGCGAAACATCATGCTCAGGAAGTTCCCGACGTAGGACAGCTCGGGATCCGGATAGACGTACGGCAGCCCGTTGCGCTTGCGATGGGCGAAGGCGGCGAGCGTCGGCACCTGCCCCACGATGCGCAGGATCTGGTGGTGCCGGATCTCGGGATCGTCCACGCGCGCCGCGTCGGCATAGAACGTCGACAGCGCCGCCACCGTGCTCACCAGCGTGCCCATCGGGTGCGCATCGTAGCGGAAGCCGTCGATGAAGCGCGTGACGTACTCGTGGACCAGTGAATGCGCGGCGACGCGCCGCTGCCAGTCCGCGAGCTCGGGCGCGCTCGGCAGATCGCCCTCGAGGATCAGGTACGCGACCTCGAGGTAGCTCGCGTGCGCCGCCAGATCCTCGATGGCATAGCCACGGTGCCTGAGTGTACCGCTGCGGCCGTCGAGGTACGTGATGGCGCTCTGGCAGGTTGCGGTGTGGCGCAGCGCCGGGTCGTACGAGATCAGCCCGCCGTCCTGCGCAGACGTGTTGATCTGACGCAAATCTCCGGCGGCGATGGAGTTGTGCTTGATCGGAATCGTGTAGGTGCGACCGGTGCGATTGTCGGTCACGCTCAGCGTGTCGCTCGGCATCGAAAAAGCCCCCTCTACTCTGATCCCGCCGACTCGCGAGGCGAATCGGCGCCGACAGCATGCGCCGCGCGCCGTCAGCGCGCAAACGGGGGCCAATGGCCACGCGGACCTCCCCCAAATGCTGCGCACGTCTCACGTCAATTTGCGCCACTTTGGCGCGAAAAAAGAAATGCGTGTCAGGTGTATTCTCATTGACGCATCTCTCGGCACTTCCCATACTTTTACGCGGAGGATGTGAGGGCGAATGGTGGACGCTCGGCCCGGTAGGTTGCGCGCAGAGGGACGAATGATCACGAAACGTCTACGCACACTCAAGCATCGCGCCGCACGGTGGTTCCTTCCGCCCGTGCGTGTCACGCACGGGGAGCCGCACGTCCCGGCGCAGAGCTCGCACGAGTCCTCACCGGTGCGTTTCGCGGCCCGCGGAGTGAAGCCGCCGGTCTCGTTGCAGTAGCGGCGCCGCGCGCCCGCACTGTCGACCGCGCACGCCCCCGGGCGACGGGTGTAAGCGCCCGCACAGCGGGTTGGCGCGCCCGCGGAGTCGGCCGCCGTCGGGCTACACACGGAGCAGCACCGCTTCGACGGCCGCCCCGGTCGCGCGCGCGACGGCGCGCGCATAGAGCTGGACCTGTGCCTGGTACGCGGCCGAGCCGTTCGCCGATCTCGACATCGGTCTTGAAGTCCACCACCGTCCACGCGTTCTCGGCCCCGTCCCGGAATGCGACGTCCACCACGCCTTCGATCAACGTGCCACCGTCGAGCCGGAGGGCGACCGGAGTCTCGCGGCGGCAGGCGCCGGCACGTGCCGCCCGAGCGGCGCGGCGGAGAAGCGGATGCGCCAACGCCGCCAGCGTCGCCTCGGTCGCCGCCGCCCGCTCGTCGTCGCGGGGCGCCGAGGAGGCGTGCTTGCAGCGCCGCGACGCGCTCGACCTCGACATGCCCGGCATCGAGATCGACGGCGGCCAGCATCGCGTGCACGAGCGTTCCGAAACGCTGTGCCATGCGGGCGCGCGCCGACGCCGCCGACCGCTTCGACGCGCACCGCGATCGTCGCATCGGCGGCGCCCGCGTGCCCCGCCCACTCCGTCGTCGTCGCCACCTCGACGCTCGGCACGCGCACCGGCGGCGCGCACCTCGGTACGCGCGCGCTGCCACGCGGCGTGCGCCGCGATACCCTGCTCCGAGCGCGTGCCTTTCTCGTCCACTTCGAGAAGTGTCCGCTGCCGCAGCCCCACCGTCTCCTCGACGTTCAGGGTGAGCACCGTTGGGATCCCACCACACCACGCGATGCGCGCCCGCTTCCGGCCGGTGCAGACCCGGTGCCACCGCGCGCTCGGGGCTCGGGCCCCGGTCGGGCCGGACGGCGACGCTGTCGCTTCCGAACGCAGGACAGCCGGGCGGTTGCACGGTCTCGGGTTGGCGGCGTCGCGCATCGTCAGGGTAGAGCGACGGCGCCAGCGCCGCGAGCCAGCCGTCGTGACGCGTATCGCCGATCACCGGGACGACCAACAGATCGCGGGCACGGGTCGCCGCCACGTAGAGCAGCCGCGCCGCTTCCTCACGGTCGCGCTCCTCCTCGGCGGCGCGCTGCGCGAGCAACTCGGGCGGTGCGGCGCCCGCGAGCCGAATGGCGCAGAGGCCGCGCTCGGCGTCGACGTGCCGGCTCGGGCTGGCGCCGATCTCTCTGCACGTCGGATCCGCGAGGATGACCACCGGAAACTCGAGACCCTTGGCACGGTGCACGGTCATGAGACGGACGCCGCCCGTCCCTTCCTCGAGGATCGGCGCGTCGCCCGCCTCGCTGCGCTCGCCTTCGGCCAGCAAGCGCTCGACGAAGGCGCGAAACGACAGCAGTCCGCCGCGCTCCGCGCGGCGCGCGAGATCCATCAGGCGGGTGACGTTGGCAAGCGCCTGCTCGCCGGTGGGCCAGATCGCGAAGCCGGCGTGCGCACGTGTGGCCGCGAGCAGACGCGCGATGGTGTCGGCGACCGGACGACGGTTGCGCGTGCGGTGCAGATCGCGCAGCACCGCGAGCGCCTCGCCGACCTCGGCGAGCGCGGGCGGCAGGTCGGACGGCAGGCGACGGAACGGGTGCAGGGTCGAGAAGCGGGTACGAAAGGCGAGCAGCGCCGCGTCGCCGAGCGCGAACAGCGGCCCGCGCAACGTGGCGAAGACGGCGAGATCGTCCTCGGGTCGCTCGATGGCCGCGAGCGCGTTGCGGATCGCCTCGACCTCCTCGCGCTCGTGGAACGAGCTGCCGCCGACCAACACGTGTGGGAGGTGGCGTGCTTCGAGGGCGCGGACGTAGTCGCGCGTCACGTCGCGACTGAAGGACCGGAAACGCCGGAAGAGGAGACAGACGTGGCGCGCGTCGAGCGGCACCCGGGCGCCCGGCTGACCGCGTTCGCTGACGGTCCAGCCGCTGTGACGCACCAGCCACTCGACGAACGCCGCCACCGCGTCCGGGAACGACAGCGTCGATCCTCCAGTTGAAGATCTTGCCCCAGTCGCCGTAGGGCGCCGGGACGGGGAGCGCGACGACCGCGGGCTGACCGGCGACCGCGTCGCGCACGGGAGTGAGCGGCACGTAGGCGGCCTGGCTCGGCGAGCCCGGCGGCATGCGCGGCGCGAACGCCGCGTTCACCGCCTCCTGAATCTCGGGGACGGCGCGGAAACTCGCGGTCAGATGCTCGACACGCGGCGCCCGCCGCGATCAGGCGGCGCTTGATCGTCTCGTAGAGCGCGACGTCGGCGCGGCGGAAGCGGTAGATCGATTGCTTGGGATCGCCGACCACGAACAGCTTCCCTGCGACCGGACGAGCGCGCCGCCAATCGGTCTCCGCCGGGTCGTCGGCGGCGAGCAGGAGCAGGATCTCCGCTTGCAGCGGGTCGGTGTCCTGGAACTCGTCGACGAACAGATGCGTGAAACGCGCCTGCAGCTCACGGCGGACGGCGGCATTGCCGCGCATGAGATCGCGCGTCTTCAACAGGAGATCGAGAAAGTCGAGCCGCCCCGCACCCGCCTTGCGCTCGGCGTAGCGCTCGAGCACCGGCCAGAGCTCCTCGCGCAGCCCGGGCGCGAGATCGGCGCCGGCGCGATCGATGAAGCGCTCCAGATCCTGGTACAGCCGGTCGCGACGGGCGCGCAGCTCCGCTTTCGGGAACCCGCCGTACGACCGCTGCGAGCCCGTCCATCCCCAGTGCCGCTCGCGCGCGAACTCCGATCAGCTCCGCCTCGAGGCCGTCGTCGTCGCGGCCGCCGCGGATGGCTTCGCGCCTCCGCACTTCTGCGGCGAAGGTCGCGATCGCCGCCAGCGACTTGGTGAAATAGTCATCCGCGTCGCCCGCCGCGGCATACGCGCCGAGGGCCGTCCATCTCGTCCAGCAGCGCGGCGATCGCCCCGGAGCGCTCGAACGGCGCGCGTTGCCAGGGCGTGGTGAAGTCGCGCCATTCCGAGAGCGCCCAGGCGGCATCGGAAAGCAGCTTGCGCGGACCGGAGTCGTCGCGTACGCGACGGCGAAGGATGCGTCGGACGCTCTCGCCCGGCTGCTCGAGCTGTTTCTCGAACCAGCGGTCGAACGCGCGGCCGAAGAGCTCGCGCGCGACGTCGTCCGGCGCCACCTCGAACAGCGGATCGACCTCTGCCTCGACCGGGCGTTCACGCAACAGCTCACTGCAGAACGAATGGATCGTCCCGATGCGCGCCTCCTCGAGCTGCGGCAAGGCATCGGTGAGATGCTTGCGGGCGGCCCCGTCGATCTCGGCGTCGCCGCGGGCACGCTCGATCTCCGTCCGCAAACGCAGCTTCAGCTCACCAGCCGCCAGCTCGGTGAAGGTGACGGCGACGATGCGGTCGAGCCGTGCATGCCCCGTCATGAGGGCGGTGACCATGCGACCGACCAGGGCCGTCGTCTTGCCGGTCCCGGCCGCCGCCTCGACGATCAACGTCGTGTCGAGATCGGTCCGGATGCGCTCGCGCGTTTCGCGATCGGCAAGTGTCGCCGTCATGACATGCCCCGGAGACGCAAGAGCCCGGTCAGCCGATCCGTCGGCTTGCGCTTCACGCGCATCTCCTCGTACGGTCCGCAGACGCTGCGGTAGTCGCAATAGGTACACGCGCGCTCGATGGGGGCGGCGGGCAGAAAGCCGTCGACGAGCGCGCGCTCGACGGTCGCCGCGACCTCCGCCGCGGCTCTCCGGCCGCGCTCGTCGAGAGGAACGACGCGCTCGGTGTAGCCGCCGGCGGCAGTACAGTAGTAGAGCCGCCCGGCCTCGACGGGCTCCGGCAACAGCCGCTCGCAGGCAAGCGCGTAGAGCAGCGGTTGCAGGATCTGTCCGCCTCCGACCACCACTCCCCTCCCGGCCCACACCTTGCCGGTCTTGTGGTCGGTGGCGCGCACCGCGCCCCGCACGTGCCGTTCGACGAGGTCGATCGCGCCGCGCAGCCGCAGCGCTCCCGTCACCGGTACCGGCTCCGGTACACTCGCCGGGTCGGCGTTGGCGCGCCCACGTCCCGCGAGGCCGAACGACAGCTCGAAACGATGCGGAACCCAGCTTCCGTCGCTCTGCGACTCCAGGCGCAGCCACTCGCGGAGATCGGCACCGATCGCCTCGATGCCATCCTGCCACACGCGCTCGATCGCAGGCGCGAGATCCTCGTGGTAGCGCGCGGCGACGTCCGCCAGCACCTCGTCGACGATGGTCCGCGCGCGCGCGAAGTTGGCGTCGCGGACCGGTAGCAGACCGTCGGCCTTGAGCTTCGTCAGCACCGCGAACTGCACGTCGTGAAAGAGCGCGCCGCGCGTGAGCGGATCGAGCGCCTCGATGGCCACCGGCTCCTCACGCGGCTCGAGACGGTGAATCGCCTGCAGGAAGAAGCGGTACGGACAGGCGGCGAAGTTCTGGAGCGCCGTCGGCGAGTAGGAGCGCGCCGTGAGCTGGTGCGGCGCGAGGGCCTCGCGGCCGAGCTCGTCGACATCGACCAAACCGTCGGCAGGGGTCCAACGCCGCAGCCAGCGGCGAGCACGAGCGCGCAGCGCGCGTCCGAGGTGGGGATTGGCGCTGAGCAGATAGTTCGCGGTGCCGACCGTCGTCGCGGGATCGGCGCCGAGCAGCGGCGTCAGCAACGCCAGATCGTACTCGGCGTCGTCGATCGCGTCCTCGGGGCGCTCGGGGGCCGGCCACCCGAGCCGCGCACGCACCGCTGGGCTCTGCGCCCGCCCGGCGATCTCCTCGAAGCCGGGCAGCCGTCCCTCGGCGGCGCGCAGCGCTTCGAGGGTATAGAAGGACGGCACGCGCGGGCGCGCTTGCTCCATGTCGACGCGTGGATACGAGAGCACGAGCCGGGCGCGGGCGGCGCCGACGGCGAGGCGGAGTGCCAGGCGCTCCGCCGCCACGCGATCGCGCTGGGTCACCAGCTCGGCGTCGATCCGGTGCCGTCGCGCATCGAGAAGAATCGGGTCCTCGACGATCCGGCGCGGGAAGATGCGCTCCGCAAGGCCGGGCACGAACACGACGTCGAACGCCAGACCGCGGGCCGCGGCGATCGGGGCGACGAATACCGCGCCATAGCGGCGCCGCGGCGGCGGCATGCGGAGCTCGCGGAGGCGTTCGCCGAGAACGAGAGCGACCTCGTCGCGCCCGATCGGACCGACGGGAGCCATCGGCTCGAGCTCGGCGAGCGTCGCCAGCACGCGCGCGGGATCACGCAGCGCGACCGCGGCGAGCGCGCGCAGATGCCGGAGCCATTCGCCCCACGGCGCCGCCTCCGGCAGCGCGGCGAGACGGTCGATCATCGGCAGCGCGAACGTACGCAGATGCCGGAGATCGGCGATCTCCTGAACGGCGCGCGCGGCACGCGCCTCGTCCTCGTCTCCGAGCTCCTGGCGGCGCATCTCGAGCTCGCGCTCGAGTCCGTCGAGCCGCTTCGCCCAGCGTTCGCGGCTCCCGATCACCGCGGCATCGACCAGGAGCTGCTCCCAGCGCCAGGGGGCGCGCACGCTGCCGGCGACGACCGCCGTCCGCGCCGGATCGATGGGGAGCGGGTCCGCGACCGTCTCGGAACCGCCCTGCGCCCCCGCTCGCGGCATCGAGCGTCGCGGTCGGCGTCCCGCCTGGATCGCCCCGCTCCGGCAGGAGGTCGTGCGCCGGAGGTGTCCAGACTTTCTCGGGATCGGCGGCGCGGAACTGCGCATCCTCCGGATCGGGCACCTGCGCGAGCGAGAGATACTCGCCGAAGCGCCGCGCCGAGAGTCCTTCGCCGGCGCACGCCAGGAGCGCGAGCAGGGCCCGCCCACTCGGGTCGGGACGCGCCGCCTCGGTCGCCCAGAAGACGGGGATGTCAGCGCGGCGCAGCGCCTCCTCGAGATGCGCGGCGTACTCGCGCGGCGCGTGCAGCAGTACGGCCATCCGGTCGAACGGAACTCCGCGCGCTGCCTCGGCGCGGATGTCGCGCGCGATCTCTACGCTCTCGCGCGCCTCGCCCGGCCAGGAGTTCAGCCGTACGCTCGCATCGAGCGGGCGCTTCTGCGGCGGCGCGGAGTCCTCGAAGAGATGACTCTGGAGGGCGCGCAGCGAGTGCGGCGCCTCCGGCGGCGGAAGAGTCTCGGCACGACATCCGAGCCCGGCGCTGAGGCGAGCCACGGCGCGTGCGTCACCCGCCGCCGCGGTCGCGAGCACGGCCGGCGCGCGACGCGCCAGCGACGCGACCAGCTCGGCTTCGCGTACGGTTGCGAGCGGGAGGTCGAGCGCGAGCAGCGGGATCCCGACCAGGGCGGGTGGTGGCGTCGCTTCGACGGCGGCCAGCGCCGCCGCGAACACCTCGGCGCGATCGGCGAGCGCCGCCGCGCCGAGCTCGTGCTCGATCGCGGTCGCCAGCGCCGCCAGCGCGTCACCGACCTCGTCGAGCTCGCCGAGCGTCGCGGCGGCGACCGCGTTCATGCGCAACTCCTCGACGCTGCGTGCAACGGCGCGCGGAAACCCGGGACGCTGCGCCACCGGCGCGAAGTACCCGAGGCGGCGGTCGCCCGCGAGCGTGTACACCGCGCGCGCCGCGACCGCGTCGAGGGAGAGGCCGCCGACCGGGATGCGGCCGTGCCCGGCGAGCGCCGGCGCCGCCAGGAGCGCCGCCAGGCGCGCGACCGTGAGTCGACTCACCCCGAAGAGCGCGCCGGCGTCGAGCGCCGCGGTGCGCACGACCTCGTCGCACGCTTCCCAGGTCGGCGCGAGCACGAGCACCTCGCTTCCGGGCTCGCGCGCGCGCAACCATTCCACCGCCTGTGCCAAGCGACTGGCCGCGTCCGCCGCCACCACGAGGCGGCGCGTCTCCGATTGCGCTGGCGCCCGATCTCGCGCGCGGCGCGCCATGACTCAGGGCTGCGACAGGCGCGTCGAAGGCGCCGCGGTTGCCAAGGGAAGCGAGCGCGGACGCATGAAGTCGCCGAGGATCTCGACCGACGGACGCAGCGACGCGAGCGGGCTCGCCAATGCATGGGACACGGTGCGGACGCAGCCGAGCGCGCACCCGGCCTCGCACGGCTTGTGGACGTCGGCGGCGCGCAGATCGGCGCGTGTCACACGTTCGACCTCGAGCTGCGATCCGGCCACCTGACTGCAATACTGCACGCGTCCCCCGGCGTTGACGTAGAGATACTTGAACCCCCCGAGACACTTCCACGGTCGACTGAAATCTCCTACCAGCATCTCCGCGGCGTGACGACGGAAGAAGGCCATGCCGGGAAAGAGCTCGTGGTGCCGCAGCAGGTCGGCAAAGTGCGCCCCGCGGATGCCGATGCGCCCCTTGCCGTCGTGCAGCAACGAGAACCCGAACTCGAAATCGAAGGGCGAGAGCAGCTCGCGAAACGCCGCATAGTCGCGCCAACTCTCCTCGGTGAGCACGGTCTGGATCTTCACCCGGAAGCGCGCCCGTTGCGCCAGCAGCGCCAGGCGCGGCAGCACCGACCGGAGCGACTTGGGGAGACCCGGCTCGGGGTCGATCGTATCGACGCTCACCTGCATGCAATCGAGCCCGGCGTCGTTCAGCCCGTCGACCAGCTCCTCGGTGAGCTTGAACGCGTTGGTGATGATCGTGACGAAGTTCACGCCGCGGCGCTGTTGCTTGATGTGGCGGACGATCGCGACGATGTCGGGGTGCAGCAGCGGCTCGCCGCCGAGGAGGTCGTAGACGAACGCGCCGAGCGCCGCGAGCGCGTCGATGCGTCGCGCGAGCTCGTCGAACGGCACCAGCGGCGCGCCGTGCGTGTACTCGTGGCAGTACTCGCACGACAGGTTGCACTCGTAGGTCACGACCACCTGCGCGTGCAGCGGGCGGCTGTCGACGAGGCGCTTCATGCCGGTCAGCACGAAGAGCCCCTTTCGCATCGGTCTCGTAAACCTCCGCATCGCATCCACCTCGGACCGAGCGCCTCGCCACGAAGCTCGGCGTCCATCGTTCGTTGGAGTCTCGCGTGCCGGGACGGCGTTGCACTATGCCGCGCCGGTAGTCGGGTCAAGCCTCGGCGATCGACGCGCGTTGCGTCGAGCGCCGCTCCGCACTATCGTGCGGCGCGATGCAGGCATCGACGGCGGGCGCAACCGGGTCGCGCCGGCGCAACTGGGCTGCGATCCTCGGCCCGCTCCTGTGCGCCGCAGGTGTGGTCGGCTACTTCGTCGTGGTCTTCCACGCCCCGACGCTGGCCGCCGTGCGCGACTGGGCGCTCCCGAACTGGGCGGCGATTGCGGCGGGTCTCGGGTGCTCCGCGATCGGCATGCGCCGGGCGTCCGAGCGCGGCCGCACGATGTCGCGCCTGCTCGCGGTGACGAGCGTGGGTCTCGCCGCCGTCTTCGCCTGGTTCCTCTATGTGATCCCGTCCCTGCCTTCGGCCGCCGGCCCGGTGCTCGGCGCGGCGGCGCCCGACTTCGCTCTCGCGGCCCCCGACGGCCGCACGGTCCGGCTCGCCGACTTCCGCGGCGGGCCTCTCCTGCTGGTCTTCTATCGCGGACACTGGTGACCCTTCTGTCTTTCGGAGCTGCAGGGTCTGCAGCTGAGCATCGACGAGTTTCGCGCCCGCGGTTGTGCCGTTGCAGCCGTGGTGGTCGATCCGCCGGAGATCAACGCCTCGCTCAGCCGCGACCTCGGCCTCGGCTATCCGATTCTCGCCGATCCAGCGCTGGCGATGATCGACGCCTACGGACTCCGTCACCGCAACGCCCACGAGGGCCGCGACATCGCCCACTCGGCGTCGGTGCTGATCGACGGTGAGGGAATAGTGCGGTGGACCGTCGTCGGGGACAACCTGCGTGTGCGGCCGAGGCCGAGCACCATCCTGGCGGCGGTGGACGCGTTGCCGGACGTGACGCAGCACCCGCCGCGCTAGCATCTCCGCTTCGCAGCGCGAGCAGTCCCCGTGCGTAGACCTTCACCATCCGAAGAGTCGCTTGCACAGGCTTCGATGCGCTGGTGGCGTGCGCTGTGTGTCACGATCGCCGGCTGGGAGATCTTTCTCCGCGTCGACAGCCGGCTGCTCGCCCCGACCACGAAGCTCTGGCTCTTCCCTCTCATGACCGTCGTGTTGGCGGGATGGGGCGCCGAGGCGGGTCGGCTGATCGGCGCCTTCGCCCTCGCATGGGCCGATCCGACACGCGCGCGGAACGTCACCCGCTTCGCGTTCGTCGCCGGCACCGCGATCGCCGTGACGTTCGAGTTCGCCTGCCTCGTCTACCACCACGCACCACAGGCACTCGGCGGTTGGCCGATCGTCGCCATCGTCGCCGCCGCGGGTGCGCTCGTCTGGTCTCGCCGTGCCGCGAAGCCGCTGCTGCGGCGCGCGTCGATCACCCCGCCCGCCTTCGCCACGCTCACGACCGTCGGCGCAACGCTCGCCTTCGCCGCTGCCCTCGCCCGTCCCGACGTCGCGACAGCGCTGATCAAGCGCCAGAGCGCCGTGGGACGGCTTCTCGGCCATGGCCTCGCCCTCGTTCCACCGCGCCTCGCCGCGCCGCGCGCGCCGCTCGTTCGCCCTCCCGACGTTCCGCCAGCTCAGGGACTCGCGCGCGGCAACGTCATCCTTCTGAGCATCGACACCTTGCGCCGCGACGGACTCGGCGTGTACAGCGGCGCGCGCGCCGCTCCAGGGCCGAGCGCCACTCTCGACGCCTTTGCGGGAGAATCGCTGGTGTTCGACGATGCGTACACGCAATCGCCGAACTCCGCCCCCAGCATGGCAACCGTGCTCAGCGGCCTCTACCCGTTCCGGCACGGCGTGCGTTACAACCGCATGGCGCTCGGAACCGGGGTGCCGACGCTCGGCGAGACCCTGACGCGTGCCGGCTACTCGACCGCGGCGTTCGTCACCAACGTCACGCTCTCGGAGCCGTTCGGCTTCGCGCGCGGCTTCGAGACCTTCCGCTACCTGCCTTCGCAGCAACGCGAGGACGGCTTGCTGCTCGATACCGCCGACCCGCAGGCGGTGGACGGCGCGCTCGCCTGGGTGCGGACGCGGCCGCCGCGGCCCTTCCTGCTCTGGGTGCATCTCATGGCGCCGCACTGGCCGTACCTGCCGCCCGCCGACCTGCGTCCCGAAAACGACGGCTGGAACGGCCCCTGGTTCAACGTCTTGAACATGAGCAAGCACGAGGCTCCGCTCGCCCACCGGCGACCTTCCTTCGACCGCGGCGTCTACACCGCACTCTACGCGGCCGAGATCGCGAGCGCCGACCGCCTCTGCGGGCAGCTTCTGCGCGGCCTCGACGCGCTCGACGCGCTCGAGGGCGCGCACGTCATCCTCCTCGCCGACCACGGAGAGGCGTTCGGCGAGAGCGACGTCTTCGGCCACGGACGCAGTTTCGACCCGGCCGAGACCCGTGTCCCGCTCGTCTGGCGGCTCCCGGGCGCGCTGCGCAGCGGCACGCGCATCACCACGACCGTTCAACTCGCCGATCTCGTCCCGACGCTGCTCAGGCTCCTCGGCGTCCCCGCGCCCGCGAACCTCGACGGTCGGGATCTCTCCGGCGTCGTGCTCGGCGACGTCGCCGGCGACGACGGCTTCGCCTTCAGCGAAGCGCGCTATCTCCACTCCATGGGTGTCCGGGGTCTTCTCTATGCCGTCCGCACCCGTCGTCGGACCATCTGGCTCGACGCCGGCTACCGCTACGCCGGCGAGTTCGATCGCACGGTCGATCCCGAAGAGCGCGATCGCCGCGCGTATCGAGCCGGGAGCGACGATGCGCTGCACGACGCCCTGGTCGGACTCGCCGCTGCCGCGCAGCACGCGCTCACGACGTCGGCACCGGCGATCGCGGTCGACGCGGTGGCCGAAGAACGTCTGCGCGCCCTCGGGTACGTGCAATAGCGCTGGTTGAACGACCGGAACGCCGCGCCACGTCCCTGGATCGCGTTGATCACATGAAGTTCGACGTGTGCAGCTCGGAGAACACCAGCGCCTGCTCGGGGGTGAAACCGGCACGCTCGAGCCGCTTCACCCGCGCCTCGTGCATGGTGCGCAACAGATCGCGAAACGCCTCGTGTCCCCGTGCCACCGCGCGCGGCTCGGTGCCGCCCGCCGCGAGAATCGTGAGCGCGTCCTGGAGCGCGGCCGGCACGCCGCCGGCATCATGGAGCGTCGCCGCGCGGCGGCGCACCGCGGCCTCGAGTCGCTCGAACAGCGTCGCGTCGTGCGCGAGCGCGTGGCGGACGTGCGCCAGGCCGAAATGCACGTGACGGGACTCGTCGTTGCGCGTGCGGCGGGCGATTTCCGCCGTCGCGGCGTCGGGGGCGTGGATCTCGACGAAGCGTAGCAGGTCGAGGAAGGTCCCTTCGCCGAGCACCGACAACAGGAAGGCGGCTTCGGTGAAATCGCCGAGCTCGAGCAAGGAGAGCAGCGAGCGCGAGGTGGTCGCCGAGGAGACGCCGACGCCGGCGGGGCCGACACGGGCGCGTTTCAGGAAGACATCGATGTGGCGGGCCTCGTCCGCGAGCTGGGTGGCCAGAAACATCGCCACCTCGACGTACGCGGGATGAATGCGCGGCAAGAACCGCGCCGGTACGTACAGGGCGGCCAGCTCGTTCTCGGCGAGAAAGGTCATCACCTGCCCGACCGCGGCTTGCAGGGCGGGCGGCGCGTCGCCGACGACCTCCCATGGAATGTCGCGCGTCGCATCCCACTGTCCGGCCACCGCCTGATCGTACAGCTCGGCGACTTCCGGCGGCGCCACATGGTCGCGCTCGAGCAGCGCGAAGGGATAGCGCGGTCCGCCCGGCTCGACCGACGCGTCACGAGGCGCGAAGCCGGTGGCGGGATCGGCGCGCGCCGGCATCGGCACTGCCGCCAGGACGGCGGCGGCCGTGAGCGCGCCGCCGCGAAGCGCGAGGAGCTCGCCCGGTTGCGCTGCGCCCGCCGCCGGCCGACGCGGTACCGCATAGGGTCCACGGGCGAGCAGATGGCGATCGCGGCCGTCGCTCGTCGTCTCGCAGGCGAGATAGGCGTGCCCCTCGGCGCGGCACCATGACGGAAGGTCCTCGCGGGCGGCGCGCGACGACGAGAGCACGGCGAGGACTCCACCTGGAGCGAGCAGTCCGAGCGCGGGCCGCACCAACGCCAGCAGTCCCGAACCGGGCGCGAGATCGCCGCCGTCCACGGCGGCGACGGCGACGGCAGCGGGCGATGTGTCGCTCACCAGCCTCCTTGCTCGTCGAGCGCCGCGCGCAAGCTGTCGTAGCCTTCCTCACGCGGCGGCATCCATTGCTTCAAGCCTTCGAGCTCGAGCAGACGACGGTGGGCGGGCTCGTCCCAGCGCATCGCGAAGAGCGCGCGCGTGAAGCCGTCACGCTTGGCGGGTGCCAGCGTCGGCAGGGCATCGAACATGCAGTGATCGAACCCCGGGGTGGTCCACAGCACCTCGAGGGCACCCAGGTCGACGTGCCCCGCGGCCTGCTCGAGGATCCACACCAGGTCGCCGACCGTGCCGGCGTCGGCGCGCCCTTCGTGCAGCGCCTGCAGCACGTCGAGCTCGCTCCGACCGGTATCGCCGTGCTTGCCGATGTCGGTATCGAACGGCAGCAGCTTGACGCGTGCCAGATCGACCCCCTGCTGCTTCAGGAAGTGCAGCGGCAGAATGCGCGCCTGCGTCGAGTCGCGGCTGCCGACCGCGAGCGTCTTGCCAGCGAGATCGCCGAGCGTGCGGATGCCGGCGGCCTTGCGCACGATGATCTTGGCGTGGAAATCGCGGTCGCTGTCACGCATGCCGAGCGCCAGCGACTGGCCCTCGGTGCGGCGCTGCACGCGGACGTGCGCCAGCGGCGTGTTCCATGCCACGTCGATGTGGCCGCCGAGCAGACGCTCGACTTGCCGCTCGTAGTTGGAGAACAGCGCGAAATCCATCGGCGCCCCTTGCGCGCGGAAGTGCTCGCGGATGCCTTCCCAGATGGTGACCACCTTGGGGTCGTAGGCGACGGCGCCGAGAAGAATCGTCGAATCGCTCATGGGTGGCCCTTCCCTTCAGAACAGCGGCAGGCCCGTCAAGGCCTTGCCGATGAAGTCCTCGAGATGGTCGACGGTCGGCGCCATCACCCAGCCCGCGCGCGCGTCGCGGAAGAGACGTTCGAGTGGGAGATGCTTCGAGAAGGCGGCGCCGCCGCACGTCTTCATGCCGAGATCGGTGACGTCGACGGCCGCTTCGAGAGCGGCAAGCCGCGCTTGCAGCACGGTAGAGGGCGGTCGTGTCGGAGGGCTGCTCGAAGGACGCGAGCGTGTAGCCGAGGAGCGCGCGCGACTGATCGGTGCGTACGCTCATGCGCGCCAGCCGGCTGCGCAGATTCGGAAGATCGCGCAACTTCGTCCCGGTGTGCTCGAAGCCCTGGGCGCCGAGGTGGCGCGCGGTGGCGGTGATCGCGGCGCGACAGAGCCCGTGCGCCATCGCGGCGGTGCCGATCGCGAACCACGGCAGGATGACGTCGAGGATCATCCCGGCGCCGGCGCCGGGGGCGGTGACCAGGTCGCCCGCGGCGACGGCGAGGTTCTCGATCGCGACCGGTGCCGAGTCGTTGCCGCGCAACCCGAGACCGTCGAAACCCGCGGTGACGCGTACGCCGCCGGCGCCGCGGCGCACCAGATAGAGCGTCGACTCGAGCGGCGCGGCGGCGCGCCGGCTTCTGGGCGCTCGATACGTAGGAGTCGGCGCGGCCGGCCGCCGTCACCCACGACTTCTCGGCGCTGGTCACGTAGCCGCCGTCGCGCTCTTCGAGGTGCGATACCGGCGCCCAGAATTGCGAGCGCGAGCCGCGCTCGGAGAGCGCGAGCGTGGACAGGTGCCGGCCGCCGGCGATGTCGCGGAGCAGGTCGTCGCGGCCGGCGAGCGTCGTCGACGCGGCGATCGCCTGCGCCGCGCTCACGTGCATGACGTACACCATCGCGGTCGAAGCGCAGGCTTGCGCCAACTCCTCGGTGACGGCCGCGAAGGCGCGCGGGCCCTGCCCCTTGCCGCCGAGCGCCGACGCCACGCACAGCCCGAGCAAGCCCTCGCCGGCGAGAGCCGCGATGCTCTCCTCGGGAAAGCGCGCGTGCGCGTCGACATCGGCGGCACGCGCGGCGACCACGTCGGCCGCCAGAGCGGCGGCGCGGGAAGCGATGATTTGAGCGGACTCGTCGAGGCCGTACACGTGAGGCATGGGATTCTCCCGACGCGCGGTCGCACGCGCGCGCGTGACCGTCACGTCGCTGCGTCGGATCGTCTTGCCAAGACTCTAGGGGCGATTCGGCACGCGAACAGGGACCGGCTGTCAGGTGAAGCCGGTGCCGGCGGGAACGATATCCGCACAGGGAGCGCTCATTCCTCCTGCTAGATGGCTGGGCCGGGGACGATCGTCAAGAGGAGCTGCGATGATGGGTGGACACGGCCGCCGCGATGCGCGCGCCATCCCTTTGTGCGCCCTGACGGCTGAGGCATACTGCGCGCCAGCCAACGTCCGCGAGAGGAGCCCGCCATGGCCAACGAGCCCCGCCCGATCGATCCCGAGAAGCTCAAAGCAACCGTCGAGCACGTGTTCGGCATTCTCGGCGGCGCGGTGATCTCCGGCATGATCTATCTCGGCGATCACCTCGGTCTCTATCGCGCGCTCGCCGGCGCCGGCCCGGTCACGAGCGAGGATCTTGCCCGCAAGACCGGCTTGCACGAACGCTGGATACGCGAATGGCTGCGCGGCCAGGCGGGCGCGGGATTGCTCGACTACCGTGGAGACGGCCGCTTCGAGATGTCGCTCGAGGCCGCGATGGTCCTCGCCGACGAGCAGAGCCCGGCCTTCTCGGCGGGCGCGTTCAGCGGCTTGCCCGGTCAGATGGGCGTGCTCGAGCGCTTGCCGCAAGCGTTCCGCACCGGCCGCGGGCTTCCGTACGACGCCTTCGGCCTCGAGGGAAACCGCGGCGTCGAGCGCATGCTCGGACCCTGGTACCGCACGATGCTGGTCCCGGTGGCGCTGCCGCGTCTCGACGGCGTCGTCGCCAAGCTCGAGCGGGGCGCCGCCGTCGCGGACGTCGGCTGCGGCGCGGGCGTGGCGCTCATCGAGATGGCGAAAGCGTATCCGCGCTCGCACGTTCCACGGCTACGATATCTCCAAGCACGCGTTGGCGCGCGCCGCGGTCAATCAGCGCGAGGCCGGCGTCACCAACGTCACCTTCCACGACGCCAGCGGCGACACGCTTCCCGAGGACGCGCGCTTCGATTTCATCACCACCTTCGACTGCCTCCACGACATGGCGCACCCGACGTGGGTGATGCGCGCCATTCGCCGCGCCATCAAGCCCGACGGCACCTGGTTCATCGCCGACATCAAGAGCAAGCCGACCTTCGAGGAGAACCTCGCCGACAACCCGATGGTGGGCATGATGTACGGCTTCTCGGTCCTGAGCTGCATGTCCTCGGCGCTCTCCGAGCCCGACGGCGAGGGTCTCGGCACGCTCGGCTTCACCGAGGCGGTGGCGCGACGCATGACCGCGGAGGCGGGCTTCACCCGCTTCACGAGCCACGACTTCGACAACCCGGTGAACGCCCACTACGAGGTGCGGGTGTAGCAGCCCGGCGCTGCGCGCCGCGTGAGCGCGACGGCGTTGCCGCGCTTGCGGATGAACCGCACGCCAGCGCCGCGGACCCTCGCTTTCTGCTGCCACTCAGCGCGGGGCCTTTTCGGATTGGCGCTTACTGGGTCGGGATCGCCAACTCACGTGACGACGCGCGAGCCAGGCGCACGTGGTATACGGCACCTCGATCTCCGCCCGCCGCTCACGCAGTAGGAGCGCGCCGATCGCGGCAAGTACATCGGGAAGGCGCTCGCCCGCCTGGCGGCGCAACGTGAGATGCGATCGCCACGCTTCAAGGCAGTCGTCAATCCGGACGTGATGTACGACGATGCGCCGGAAATCTGAAGTACGGGACCGAAGGCACCACTGTGCGCGATCAGCGGCGCTTGGTCGTCGCGGCGTCGACCATGGGTGTACGTGGGAATGAAGCCACGGATCACGACTCGATACGCGCCTGGAGCGGATCGTCCAAGCGACGGTGATTCCACAGGCAGACAAACCAGCCTCCGGTCTCAGATACCCGCGCTGTCTCGCTGAGGGTACGCCCCCGGTCCACGACGTTGAACGACGACGCGAACGTCACGAGCTCGCAGGTCTCGCTTCTGAGGGATCGACTCAGCACAGGCCGCCACCCAATGGACGTTCGCGCTCGCGGCCATGCGCGATCGGCCTAGCGCGCGCATCGCCGCATTCGGCTCGAGGGCGACGACATCGAGGCCCGCCGTCGCCAGTGGCAGCGTCATGTTCCCGGTGCCGGCTCCTACGTCACAGGCGCGCATGCCGCCGTACGCTCCGGTCGCGCGCAAGCAGTCGGCAATCAATTGCGGCGCATATGGCGGCCGTTTCGAATACGACTGCGCGACTGCGCCATAGTCCCATTCAAGCGACATCGTGTCCGAGCCGGCCGCGGACGTGCCGCCACAGGCGCTCAAGTAGCTCGTCGACAGCCGCGGATCCGTCATTGTCGAGGACCAAGTCCGGCGTGGCCGGTTCCTCGAAGACGGGCCGTCGTACGGAATCGGTGTCCGTCCCCTCGACCCGATCGCGCGCGCCCCGCACAGCCGCGGCGCGCGTACGTACACCTCGACGTAGCGATGCAAATGCGCCCGGTTCCAACGCCGGACATCCTCGAACAGCGAGATCGTCGCTGTGACGACGTGCACCCCCTGGACGGCTAGCATGCGGCCCAGCCGCGCGTAACGGCGTGCGCATCGACGGCGATCCTCGAGGGAATAGCCGAGATCGTGCTCGAACACCTCCCGCAAAACGTCGCCGTCGAGGAGCACGGCGTGCGAGTGGCGGCCGCGCAGGCGCGAGACGAGCAAGGTCGCGATCGTGGTCTTCCCGCTTGCCGGCAGACCGGTGATCCAGAACACCCAGCCGGCTCCATCAGCCGTCACGACGTGTCACCCGCCAATCATGCCGACCAACCCGCAGGGCCGCGGAGCTTTGCTGCGTACACGGTGAGATCGCGGACGGAATCTACCTCGCACCAGCCGCCGGAGATCGCCACGGCGCCGATCTCGGTGCCGGCGCGGACGAGATGCGCCAAGAGCTCGGTCATCTCGAGGCTTCGGATCGCATCCTTGCCGAGCGTAAGGAGACGACGCTCGATGCGTCGCCACCCTCGCGGAGTGAATCGCAGCAGGCCGAGGTACTGGCCGTCCACCGCCTCAAGGTCGTTGAGCGGATCGCCGATCGTCACGATGCGGCCACCGCCTACGCGCAAGGACTCGGCGTCGTCCTCGGGATGGTCGAAACACGCCTCCCACAACGCCCGCCACGCCACGTCGTAGGCGATGGCGATCGCGTAAGGGGTCACCGCGAGTGCGCGTACGATGCGCGGGTGATAGACGATGTCACCGTACGAGACGATGCAGGGAGCGTCGCGCAGCCAGGTGCGCGCGTGCCAAAGCGAGGCTACCATGTTGGACACCGCGAACGCCGGGTTCTCAAACGTGGCGACGCCCCGCGGGCGCACCTGCGCACCACGGTAGCCGACGACGATGGCGACCTCATGAATCGCGGCATCGCGTAGCGCCCCGAGTTCCCAGTCGAGCAATGTGCGGCCTCCGAGCCGCACGAGGCACTTCGGCCTCGTATCTGTCAGCGGTCGCAGTCGCGCCCCGCGCCCCGCGGCGAGGATCAGGCCGCGGCACCGGCTGGCGGCAGGCGCAGCCTTCACGTGTCGAGCGAGCAATCGCGCTCACATCGCTCTCCACTATCCGCTTCCGCACCGAAGTTCGATGAGCGAGGCGTGTTCGAGTCTGGCGAAGAGCTCCTCTCCGACGCCGATCGCCGCAGGCAGTGCGAGCTCGTCTGCAGCGGATCGCCATGTGCGAGTTGCCGCCACCAAACCGAGTGATGAGACCAGCGATCGGCCCGGCGAAGATCCAATCGAATCCTGGATCAGCATGCTCGACGCAGACGATGCGGCGATCGACGTGAGCGCGGGCGTGAGCGTCGAGCGCAGCGGCCGCGCCCGCGACCGCCCGCGCCGTCACAAAGGTCGGTAGCGTGGCAAGCATCGGCAGCACGTAAAGGTCGCTGGTTCCACGGATCTCAGCGCGCTTAGCCGGATGGGCCGCTCATCCGCGTAGGCGGCGCGACGCTGCTCGATGGCTACGGCGCGGTTCCGCGGCCACGGCGCGTTCTGCTACGAGCGCGCCACGACCGCAGATCGCCGAGGGTCAGGTATGCGACGTCTTCACGCGCAAGCGCGTGCGCTCGCCACGCCGCGAGCACTCGAGCGCGCCGAGAGCGGACGCGTGAAGAGAAGCTTTACATGCTCACGGCCCGTGATCGCCGCGGCGGCATAGCGCGCGGTCACCGAATCAATGCTGAGGCCGCGTTCGCCCAGCAGCGCGTCGAGGGCGGCGCGTTCGTCACGCGGAGCACGAAGGGCGTGGTCCGTTCGACCACCCGGGGTGCAACGTGGCTCCGACATCAACAGGCCGGGCCGACTGTCGTAGCGCGGAGAAGTGACGTCGAACGAGCCCGGCCGGAGGTGTCCGTACCGCGCGAGGCATTCGCCGCTCGGTCAGCTCGCCCCGCGGCGGTGGCCGCGACGTCGCACGCCAGAGGACCGGGCGATGGTGACAAGCGAACGGCGAAAGTCGATCCAAGCGATCCGGCGTCAGCGCGCCGCGTGCGACCGCGGAGCGGAGGAGGGCTTCGGCGATGAAACGCATGACGCGCGACGATCGCGAACTGGCAACGTTCCGTCGTCGTCGGCACGCATCGAGAAGACGAAACGCGTGATGCGAGCCAGTGCATCGCCAGGGTACCGTCATCCCCCTTCGCGTTCGCAGCCACAGCGCCCGCGTCCAACGTTCCGCGTTTCACTGACATGACGGCGCGCGTCGTCACCCCGGCGAAGCACGTCGGTGAACTCTGCGAGTCGGCCGCAACGGAGGACGCCAGTGCAGCGCGCGCGCAAGTCGGTCGCGAACGAGAAATCCAACGCGGTCTGACGCGACCTCGAGCTCGACCTTGTCGTGCAGCTCCGGATGTGAGTCGAGCCGATCCAGCCATACATCGACCAGTGCAGTCGCGACCCGCGGTGACAGGTCGGCGGGAAGCAGCGAGCTGAAGCTTGCGCGCACGTCGATGTAGGGTCGGCCCGCAAGCGTCACCATGAGCGGCACCCCAGGGACCGGCCGGTAGCCCATGCCGCGCGCGCCCGTTGCCACACGTCGTCGGTGATCAGCTCACGGAAGCGCGATATGGCAAGGGTGATGGATGGGCCGATCAACTCGGCCGGGTTCCAGTCCGGCATCTGGCCGAGGATCGTGCTCGTGCCCGCGAGCGCTCGATGTGGGCGATTGGCCGCGCGGCACGACGTCCGCAATCCCAGCGAGCGTGGCGGCGACGCGTCGCGTGGCGGCCGGGCGGCGGCGAACCGTTAGTAAGCTGGGCGTACCTGGAGCACCGCGACGTTGCCGCCGCGGCCGACAGCGAACTCGACCTCGAGCGGCCTGCCGCGCCGTGACGCGCTCGAGCTCCCGCGTGACGCCGAGAAGGCGCCGCATAGGCCGCGATCGCACGTCGCGCAGGCGCGTACCGCCGAAACATCACCACCGTACGAGGAAGGACGATACTCGCCGTCGACCGCGTCGGTCCGCCCGGAGTCGTCATACTCGAATGCACATCGTCAGTATCGTCCAGCGGCGGGATCATCCGTGGTGATCACCCCGCTCGCCGCGACCTCGCCTGCCATCTCCTGAACGAAGACACGATCTCCTGTCGAGGCTTTCCACCTCGAGCGTGGCAGCGACGCGGTCGATCGCCGCGCCCATACGTCGGCAGGATCGTTCGCGACGTCGAGAATGCTGCGATAGCGTCCCGCTCTGCGAGCCGGTGGTCGCTGCCGTGCTCATCACGCCGAGCTTCGCACCGCAACCGGGGAGCCGCGAGCGCCATCCGGATACGCCGCAGGACGGTGCCGCGCGCGCGTCGCCGATTCGTCGACCGAGAAGTGTGCCGAGCCGAGCACCTTCGGCCGTGCGCGACCGGCCGCGCATCTCCGCGAGGGCTTCGGCTTCGTCTGTGCCCATCATTGTGCGCGTGCGCGCAGTTGCCCGCAGCTCGGCGTCGGTGAGCACCTGCCGCCAGCGCAGGCACTCGAGCAACTGCTTACGTCGTCAGCTCGCGCGCCGGCCGCGTTGCGCTTATAGCGCGCGAGCGCTGTGCCGAGGCCTCATCGCGCCGACGAGCTCGTCCAGCGAACGTGTCGCCTCGTCGTAGAGTTGCAGGTCGGCGGCCAGAATGTCGTCGAGTCACCGGCGCGTCGTCGCGGACATCGGGCTCGGGCGACGCCAGACGGAGCTGAGAGCACCTTCCAGCCACATCCCGATCGTATTCGTTTTAGCCGCCGAGCTGACATAGCAGGAAGATCGTCTCCTCGAACGCCTCGGTGACCCCACGAGCACGTCGTGTCGGAGTTCTTCGTCGCGCGCGCTCGCGTACAGCTCACCGGCGACCAGGTCGTGCGGCTTCGATGCCAGCACAGCGCAAGAGCGCCGCGGCCTGCGTGTAGCGTACGGCGCTCGGAGTGCGCGGAATTCGTCTAACGCAGCGAAGCGGAAACTCTCGGGGTGAACCAGCGTGTTGTACTCGTAATGGAGAGCAATCGACGCGCGGATCGCGAAGGAGCGTGACGCGTGCGAACGACGCGCCCAGATCGTCATCAGCCGCATAGCATGCGTGGCCGTCAATCCATCGCGGCACCGGTCCGCGCGTGCTGCGCGCAGCCCTCCACAGCTCTCGTCGTTCGCCTCGCAGTGGCACTGCACCGGCCAATCCCGCTCAAGCATCGTGCGGCGCAGCAGCGCGTTCAGCGATGCGCCGCCGACTGGCGCCGCAGACCCTGGAAACACCGCGCGTGTAGGGACGCAACTCGGGCGCGCCCGCAGCGGCCGGGACCGGTAGGCGGCGAGGTTCAACGGTGTTTCGCGCCAGGTCGTGCCAGCCCGCGGGCGAACTCCGCAATAAAATGTCTCGATGGGTCTCGTTCCATGCGAGATCGATCGCGAGGACGCCGTTCCGCGCTTCCGCAGCGCTCGCACCATGGCGCCAACCCCAAAAGCCGCGCACATTGGCGTGTCGCGCGCATCCGGATGCCCAGCATTGTCGTACGACCAGCGACCGCGTGCCGCACGCGGCGCTGAGCGCGAACTCGCCGTCGACGCCCCATTATCCAGCCGCTCAGCAGCTCCACCCGTCGACCAGGAGACGATCGGCCGGGCGATCATCGATCGCGACGTGCGTCGGGCACATTCCATCACACGTCGAAGCGGCTGTGCGTCTCGAGATAGCGCATCGATCTCCTCGCCAGCGTCCCGCATCTCGTCGGCCGTCATGCCGCCGACGTGCTCCTTGATGTTGACACGACCGAGGCCCGGCCACTCTGATGCTCTCCCGACGGCGGGAGAAGCAGTCGTGTTGCCGGCAAAGCTCATACAGCGGCGTTCCCTGGTAGCGCCACGTACTGGCTGAAGATCGCCAACTCGGGATCGAGCGCGCGGACGAACGCAAGTGTCTCCGCGGCAGTCGTTCGCGCACTCAAGGCAGCCCGACCATGTTGAAGGCCATCATCTTGATGCCATGCCGGCGCGCCGTGGCGGCGGCCTCGAGCATACGATCGTTGCTGACGCGGCGGTTGAGTTACTGCCGCCGGTATGACGGCGAGCCGCTCTCATGCCGACCGCATCCGTGTGCACATCCCGCGTCGCGCGAAGCGGCAGAGTTCATCGGTCATGTTCTCGGACGCGCGAACATCGAGAACGGAAGCGCCATCGCGCGTCGGTAGGCGTCGAGCAACGCGCACGTAGCGCATATCGTAGAGAAACTCTTCGTCCTAAAACTGGAAGAACTCGATCCTGTAACGTTCGCGGAGACACGCCAACTCGTCTATCAGGTTCGGGCCTCGTACTTTGCGGGAATCCTCCGCGCACGCCGTACAGGTCGAGCAATGTCGTGTGTAGCGCAGTAGGAGCACCGATACGGACAACCGCGGCCGCTCAGGACGGGCAACGTCGTGAGCCGCTTTGATTCGACCGCGTGCGGGCTCGATAACTGAGGTCGCCATTGCGCGCGAAGATCGTGTAGTCGGGGAAAGAAGCGCGTGAGGTCCTGCACCAACCAGGGCGGCGTCCGCGAGATCGACCCGTCGGAGCTCTTGTCCCAAAGGCCAGCGGATAGGCGCGTCGGCGTTGCTCTCCCCGCTTATCCGACGAATGAGCCCGACGATCGGCTCCTCACCATCGCCAACACAGACATGGTCGACCGCGGGATGCGCAATGGTGTGGTCAAGGCTAACGATCGCCTGGTAGCCACCGACTAGATCGGAACTCCGGCAGGACGTTCTTCATCGTGCGCAGGTGGATATCCAGGGGCGCCAGGTCGGCGACATCGCCGAATCCCAATCAGATCGGGTGCGAGCTCGCGGACGCGCATCGCCACTGCTCTCACGTCGTCATGCTGCGAGATCGGAACCAGATGCACACGGACGCCGGGGATCGCGCGCTTCGTGTACGCTGACAAGGTGGCGAGCCCGAGCGCGTAGGCCGGGTCGCGATGGTAGAACGCCAGCACGAGCCCGAAGCCCGACGCGAGTTCAGCCGATCGCTCGTACGCGGACACTCCCCACCTCCCCATCAGACGAACCAGACTGGTATTTTCGTCTGTCGCGACGATAGACGTCCGAAGCGCGGACCCTAGCGAAGAGACGGCCGGCGATTCAAGCCGGCAGCGCGCTCTCCCGCTGTACTCCGCGCGAGCACGTCGCTACAATGCGGCGTTCATGTCTCGCGAGCGGCTTTTCACTCGACCCTTCGTTCTCTCCGCCGCCGCGAACTTCCTGCAGAGCCTGGCGTTCAATCTCTATCTCCATCTCCCCGGCTTCATGAAGGACCTCGGGGCGGACGAGGTGCGGATCGGCGCCATCTTCGGGCTCACCGCGCTCACCGCGATCCTCGCGCGTCCGACCGTCGGTCGCATCATGGACGCCGAAGGCCGGCGCGTCATCATCGTGACCGGCGGTGTCATGAACGTGCTGGTCTGCGCGGCCTACGCCACCGTCGGCACGCTCGGTCCGTGGCTCTATCTGGTCCGGGTCGTTCACGGCATCGCCGAAGCGATGCTGTTCGCCGGTCTCTTCACGCACGCCGCCGATCTGGTGCCGCCGTCACGCCGGACCGAGGGTATCGCGATCTTCGGCGCGTGCGGGTTCCTGCCGATCTCCCTCGGCGGTCTGCTCGGCGACATCATTCTCGCGCGCGCCGCCTACACGCAGCTCTTCCAGGTATCCGCCGCGTTCGCGTTCTGCTCCCTGCTGCTCTCGTTCGCGCTCCGCGACCACCCGCGCGCCCAGGACGATCTGCCGGCACGCGGCTTTTTTCACACGATCGGAGAGCCCAATCTCCTGCCGGTCTGGTTTCTCGGCTCGCTCTTCGCCGCCGCCATCGCGTCGACCTTCACGTTCATGAAGACGTTCGTCATGGAGACCGGCGTCGGCTCGGTCGGTCTCTTCTTCGGCACGTACTCCGTGGCGGGCGTGCTGCTGCGGGTCCTCTTTGGCTGGGTGCCCGATCGACTCGGGCCCAAGCGGGTGCTCTATCCTTCGCTCGCCATGCTGGCGGTGGGGTTTCTGCTGCTCGCCACCGCTTCGACTCCCGCCTCGGTCGCGGTCGCCGGCACGCTGTGCGGCCTCGGACACGGGTACACGTTCCCGATCCTCTCCGGCCTGGTGGTGAACCGCGCGCGGCCCGCCGAGCGAGGCGCCGCGATGTCGCTCTTCACGGCGCTCTTCGACGGTGGGGTGTTGGTCGGCGCGCCGGCGCTCGGATTCGTCATCCATTTCGGCGGATATCCCGCGATGTTCACGACAGCCGCAACGATGCTGGTGGTCGGCGCGGTGACGTTCGCGATCTGGGACGGCGACGCCTGATCACGTCCGTCGCGCACAAAGCAAAGCCCCGATCGACGCGCGTCGATCGGGGCCTTGCATCGTCCCGCCATCCCTTTGCGGACCGGCGAGATCTCGAGCTCCCCGGGCCGGACTCGAACCAGCGACCATTCGGTTACACGTGCTCCCGTCGTTTCCGACGGGCGTGGACTATCTCATCACCCTATCCCGATCGGGACGTAGGTGGCGGGCGCTCGTGGGGAGATTATTCTTTCGTCACTCCCTAGTCTCTGCACCTTCCCTCCCCCCTGCCGGCATCCTGCCGGGACATTGGAGGGCTTGGCTCAGGGTTCCCGTATGCGTCGCGCACGTAGGCTTCCCTGAATTCACCCGCTTTTCACTCGCCGGTTTCCCGACGAGGCTGCGAACACCACAGCCGAACGCTCTACCGACTGAGCTACCGGGGAACATGGAACCCGGCTTGTATAGACGACGCGGCCGGAGACCGCAACGAGACCGGTGTCCGCGCGGATCATGCGGCGGCTGGTGCCGCGTCCCAGATGCCGAGCATCCGCCACAGAGGTACGGTCATCGGCGTCACGATCCCGAGCTCCTCGCACAACGCTCGCACCTTGCGCAGCGACTCGAGCGTTTTGGCGCGGTGACGCGGGTTGCGCGTGTACGCCTCGCGCGATCACGGCGGGCGGGATGCGGTAGGTGCGGACGAGCTGCGACGACGGCCGCATCATGATCTGCGCCATGATGCCGAGGATGATCGGCGCCTGCACGCGCCAGCGCGAGCTTGCGTATCCGGCCGAGCGCCGGCACGTGCTGCTTCAGGTAGTGGCGCGCGAAACAGAGGTGGCGCGCCTCCTCGGTGACGTGGATCTGCATGATGCGGCGCAGGAGCGGATGGATCTCGCGTCCGCTGCGCAGCGCGGTGCGCTGCACGTGGTCGATCGGGTCCTCGCCGCCGAGCACGAAGACGAAGAACAGCTCCGGGAACCGTGCGCCCGAGTCGGGTCACGCGGCTGCGCGCCAGGAATCGCAGCGACCCGCGTCAGGCCGGGAGTGTCGAAGCCGGTGCGGTTCACGAACTCCTGGAACATCAGCGAGTGCTGCGCCTCCTCGATCACCTCGTGGTAGGCGTAGCGGAACTCCGGCGCGCCGTTCGGCAGGTTGGCGGCGAACTCGAGCAGTCCGCGCTTCAGGACGCCCTCGAACTCGAGGCCGATCTTCATGAAGGTGGCGACCATGTGCAGACCGATGCGGGCGCGCACCGGCTGCGGCTGGCTGCGATACCAGGCGGTGGCGCCGAGCACGTCGTCCTCCGCCAGCTCCCAGCGCGGGTCCGTCGGGATCGATGCGGAACTCCTCGCTCGTCCCACGGGATGTCGGCGTAGGCGTCGAAGTGCTTGACGACCGACTGCCGGGAAAGGCGCGCGACCAGCGCCGGAAAGGACTCGCGTCCGGCGCGGTCGACGCGCGCTCCTCCTCGGGAACGAGGTATTGCGGGCCGCAGGATCGTCGGTCGCATGTGGCTTCCATCGTCTGCTCCGTTCAGGGGGTGGGTCTGGATCCTCACATCACGAGTCGTGCGATCGTCTTCAGCGCGCCCAGCATGTCTTCGACCTGACCATCGTCGCGCGCCGCGATGCTGGTGCAGGGCAAGGCCTTCGAGCAGCGCGAAAGCAAAGCGGGGCGCGACGTCGAACAGCGGGTCGGCGGCTCCGCCGTACCGGGAACAGCTCGCGGAACGTCTGCTCGACCGTCTCGCATGAACCGCCGGCCGACCGATCCACGACGCGCACGCAGCTCGGGATCGGTGCGCGCCGCCACCGCGAGCTCGAGCCAGGCGTGAAACGTCGGGCCCGACACCATCGACCAGAGGATGTCGATGGCCGCCGCGGCCGCGTCGGCCCCCGCCGGACGGCGCGCGAACGCCTGCACGAACTCGCGGTGACGGCGCTCGAAGAGATGCTCGACCGCGGTGGTGACGAGCTCGGCCTTGGTGGGAAAGTGGTGCAGCTGCGCGCCGCGCGACAATCCCGCGCGCTCGGCGATCTCGGTCGTGGTGGTGCGCGCGTAGCCGAGCTCGATCAGACACTCGATCGTGGCGTCGAGCAGCTTGGTGCGTGTGGAGGCGCGTCGCTCCGCCTGCGTCCGCCGCGATCGCTCCTTCAGTGCGGGCTGCGTCATGGTGCCCTTCAATAGACCGACCATTCACAAACAGTCAAGCCTGCATGTTTCTAACCTGCTAAATCAGATACTTACGATACCGAGATGATCGACATCACGCCGACTACATGTCGCGACGGCCGTCGAGCGCCCGACCGAGCGTCACGACGTCCGCGTACTCGACGTCGCCGCCCATCGGGAATTCCGTGCGCGATCCGGGTCACGCGCACGCCGAGCGGCTTGATGAGCTTGGCGAGGTAGAGCGCGGTCGCCTCGCCCTCGACGGTGGGATTGGTCGCGAGGATCACCTCGCGTACCGTGTCGCCGCGCAGGCGCTGCAGCAGACCCGCCGATCTGCAGCTCCTCGGGGCCGACGCCGTCGAGCGGCGAGAGCGCGCCGTGCAGCACGTGGTAGCGACCGCGGAAGCCGCTTCGAGCGCTCGATCGCGATCAGGTCGGCGGGCTCCTCGACGACGCAGATCGACGTCGTCCGAGCGCTCGGCGTTGGCGCAGATCGGGCACGGATCGGTCTCGGTGAGCCCGTGACAGGTCGAGCAGAGCCGGGTCTGCTCCTTCAGCGACGCGCAGCGCGTCGCGCGAGGCCGTCGGCCAGGCTGCGGTCGGCGCGCAGCACGTGGAACGCCAGCCGCGCCGCGGTCTTCTCGCCGATCCCCGGGAGCTTCGCGAGCTCCTGGATCAGCCGTGTCATCGACGGGGTGTAGGCCATGCCGTGCCGTCGCTCAGCCGAGGCCCGGGATCTTGAGACCGCCGGTGACCTTGGTCATCTCCTCGGCGACCATCTTCTGCGCGCTGCGGATGCCCTCGTTCACGGCGGCGAGCACCAGGTCCTGCACCAGCTCGACGTCCTCCTTCAGCACCGCCGGGTCGATGGTGAGTCGACAGCACCTCGTGCTTGCCGTTCACGACCACCTTGCACCATGCCGCCGCCGGCGGACGCCTCGACGGTGCGACGGGCGACGTCGTCCTGCACCTGGGCGAGCCGCTCCTGGAGCTGCTGCGCCTGCTTCATGAGGTTGCCGATGATCGCCGAGGCTCATGCGTTCCCTCCCGCGGCTCCGCGGCCGCACGTCGGTGACCTCGCCGCCGAGGATGTCGAGCGCCGGCGCGCACCGCTCGCGCTGGCTCGGGCGCGCTCGGAGAGCTCGCGCCGGCGCGCGCTCCTCCGCGGCCATCCGGCATCGCGAGCTCCTCGCGCCGGCGGCTTCGCGACGCTCACCACGATCGCGCCGCGCGCCGCCGTAGCAGCGCATCGCGATCTCCTGCAGCGACGCCAGGCTGCTCGGGCTCGCTGAGCGCGCGTTCGCGAAGCTCGTTCTCGACGCCGATGTGCAGCACGTTCGGCGCTCTCCTCGAGCAGCCGGCTGCCGTCGAGCGTACACCTTGAGGCTGACCTTCGCTTGCGCGGCGGCGAGAAGCGCCTCCCAGCCGACTGCCGGTCGCCGCACGCCGCGCGTGGCGCGGCGGCGCCGGCGGCGCGGCGTCGCTGCGGATGCCGCGCGCGCGCGCGGACGCCGGCCGCGGCAGCGTCGACCGCGGCGTGCCGTACTCGGCGCCGGCGCGCTCGCGGTGCGGCCGGCGCGCGCGGCGGCGCGCGCTCGGCTCGCTCGGCGGACGTCCGGCGGGCGCGGCCGCCAGCGGCGCCGCGCGCGAGCCGCCGCTCCATCTCCTCGAGGCGCGCGATCAGATCGCTCGACCGGCGCCGCGTCCGGCATCGTCGCCATCTTCACGAGCGTCATCTCGAGCACGAGCTCGGGCAGCATGCGACTTCCGTATCTCCTCGGCGCCGTCCTGCGCGAGCCGGAAGAGCCGCTGCAGATCGTCCGACGGGACGCAGCGCCGCCTGGCGCATCGTCTCCTGCACCTCGGCGTCCGGGAGGTCGGTGAGCAGGCGCGGATCGCTGGAACAGCGCCGCGACCGTGAGGTTGCCGCAGCTGCCGCACCAGGTCGCGGCAGAACCGCGGCGACCTCGTAGCCGTAGCGGTGCAGCTCGTCGACGGCGCTGAGGCAGGGCGCCGGATCGCGGCGCGAGGATCGCCTCGGTCACGCGGTAGAGCACCGAGCGGTCGGCGACGCCGAGCGCGGCCCGCACCTCGGCCTCGCCGATGGTCTTGCCGGCGAACACGATCACCTGGTCGAGCAACGACTGCGCGTCCCGCATGCTGCCGTCGGCCTCGCGCGCGATGTCGAACAGCGCCGCGTCGCTCGCCTCGATCTTCTCGTCGGCGATGATCTGCCGCAGGCGCTCGAGCAGCTCGGCCATCGGGATGCGCTTGAACTCGTAGCGCTGGCAGCGCGAGACCACGGTCGGCGGCAAGCTTGCTGCACCTCGGTGGTCGCGAAGATGAACTTGACGTGCTCGGGCGGCTCCTCGAGCGTCTTCAGCAGCGCGTTGAACGCCGCCGTCGAGAGCATGTGGACCTCGTCGATGATGTAGACCTTGAAGCGCGCCGCCGCCGGCCGGTAGCGGACGTTCTCGTTCAGGTCGCGGATGTTGTCGACGCCGGTGTTGGAGGCGCCGTCGATCTCGACGACGTCGAGGGCGTTGCCGGCGGCGATCTCGGTGCAGCTCGCGCACGTTCCGCACGGCTCGGCGGTCGGGCCCTCGGCGCAGTTGAGCGCCTTGGCGAGCAGCCGCGCGACCGTCGTCTTGCCGACCCCGCGCGGGCCCGAGAACAGGAACGCGTGGGCGATGCGCCCCTGCGCGATGGCGTTCCGGAGCGTCGTCGTGACGTGGTCCTGGCCGACGACGTCCTCGAATCGCTGCGGCCGCCACTTTCGGGCCAGTACCAGATACGCCATGTGCCGCTCCTCGCCGCTACGTTCTGCCGCCGCTCGCTCTTCGCCGTTCGCCCCGCCGCATTCGGAGAGATCGTCCGCTCGAGGTGGCAGCCAGGCGCCCCCGCGGCACAGAAAGGGAGTCGGTACCGCTGCTTCCTTTCGGACCTGACGGAGTTCGCGACGCTTTCTTGCGCGGGACCTAGCCACCACCTGGAACGGACGACCACCGATTGCGGAACCGACCTCTGCATAGCATGCTCGCTGCGCGGGCGCCAGCAAGGGCCGTGGACACGAGAGGACCGGCGCGATGACCGACGCCGACGACTCACGCACCGTGCGACGCGACGCCCACCTCGCGGCGTCGTGCTCCGCGGTGATCCTCGCCGGCGGCCGCTCGTCGTCGCATGGGGCGGCCGAAACCGTGGCTCGCCGCTCGGCGGCATCCCGCTGCTGGCGCACATGGCGGCACGCGTCCGTCCGCTCGCGCGCGAGATCGTCGTCGTCGCCGCCGACGGGCAGGACCTTCCCCCCGATCGCCGCGCCGCATGGTGCGCGATCGCGAGCCCGGATCTCGGGTCCGCTGCCGGCGCTCGCGCTCGGACTCGGCGGCGATCGCCACCCCGTACGCGTTCGCGCTCGGCTGCGACACACCGTTCGTTCGCCGCGCCTTGCTCGAACGGCTTGCGGACCTGCGTGGCAATGCCGACGCCGTCGTTCCGCTCTGGGACGGCCGACCGCAACCGCTCGTCGCCCTCTATCACCGCCGGCTCGCCGCGCCGCTCGCGGACGCTGGTCGCCGCCGGCGAGCGACGCCTCGCACGCGTCGCGGCCCTGCCCGGCGTGCGCGTCGTGACCGCCGACGATCTGCGAACGCTGCGATCCGGACGGCGTGAGCTTCCGGACCGTCAACACTCCCGAGGAGTACGCGGCCGCCGTGGAAGCGTGGGCGGACATCGAACCCGGCGAGGCCTGAGCGGCGGCCGGGTCGTGCGATTGGATCGGCGCCACGGCGGTTGCTATGCTCGCCGCGATGTCTGGACCGACCGTCGTTCGCGAACCGGCCCGCGATACCGGCGCCGCGGTCGATCTGCAGCGCGTGACCGGGGACGCGATCGAGTCCGCGACCGACACGGTCGCCGTCGAGGAGCCGCTCGAGATTCGACTGAACGGCTGGCGCTGGATGGTCACCATGCGCACGCCCGGTGACGATGCCGACCTGATCGTCGGCCTGCTCGCGAGCGAGGGCGTGATCACCAGCGCCGCCGAGGTCGAAGCCATCCTCTTCACCCGTCATCCCGACGAGCCCGAGCTCGCCAACGTCGCCGACGTCGCGGCTCACACGCCCGCTCGGCGAGCTGCAAGCGCGGCTCACCCGCACCAGTCCTTCACGTCCTCGAGCTGCGGGTTGTGCGGCGCGAGCGCGATCGAGGCGATCCTCGCCCACCGCCCTCCGGTTCCGCCCGGCCCGGGAGTCGCCGCCGGCATGCTCGCTGAGCTTCCCGAGCGCCTCGTCGCCGGGCAGCCGCTCTTTCGCAAGACGGGAGGACTGCACGCGGCCGCGCTGTTCGACAGCGAAGGCACTCTGCTGGTTGCGCGCGAGGACATCGGACGACACAACGCGACCGACAAGGCGCTCGGGTGGCGTCTCAGAGCTGCCCAGGCGGCGACCGCCGCGACACCCGCCGGCGCCGGCGCGCCGGCGGAGACGGCGGCCATCCTTCTCGTCAGCGGCCGGGCGAGCTTCGAGATCGTCCAGAAGGCGCTCGCCGGCCGTATCCCGATCGTGGCCGCGGTGTCGGCCCCGTCGAACCTCGCCGTCACGCTGGCGCGGCAGGCCGGGCTCACGCTCGCCGGGTTCGTACGCGAAGGACGTTTCAACCTCTACGCCGGCGGCGACCGCGTCGTCACCGCGGTCGACGACGCCGCGCTCGACGCTCATTCCACGCGAGGTACGGACCGCCCTCGACGCGGCGGCGCGCAAGATCTCGCTCGCCGACTGGCAAGCGCTCACGCTCGGCGAGCGCCGGTGCCTGGTGCGTCTGGCCGGCGCGGCGTCCGAGCCGTTCGGTCGCTACCTCGACGATCGCGTGATCGCGCGCACCGGCCGCGCGCCGCGACCCTTCGCCCCCGTCGTCAAAGACGCACCGTGAGCCTTCCCTTCGGCCTCGGCGCCGCCAAGCCACACCACTACCGCGACATGCTCCGGGTGGCGTGGCAGAACCGCGACCAGCTCGGCTTCGCCTGGCGCATCCTCCGCGACGGCGTGTGCGACGGCTGCGCGCTCGGGCCGCGCGGCCTGCGCGACGACGTGATCGACGGCGTCCACCTGTGCATGACGCGGCTCGAGCTTCTGCGCCTGAACACCATGCCGTCGCTCGACCCCGTCGTGCTCGAGGACCTCGCGTCGCCTGCGGCGGATGACGAGCGCGGAGCTGCGCGAGCTCGGCCGCGTGCCGTTTCCGCTCCTGCTCGAGCGCGGCGCCCGCGCCGCTCCGCCGCATCTCCTGGAGCGCCGCGGAGGAGCTCGCGGGGGCGCGTCTTCGTGCGGCGGCGCCGGACAGGATCGCGTTCTTCACCACCTCGCGCGGGTTGACCAACGAGACCTACTACGTCGCGCAGAAACTGGCGCGCGCGCTGGGCACCAACCACATCGACAACGACGCCCGCCTCTGCCACGCCGCCAGCACGACGGCGATGAAACGGACGCTCGGCGTCGGCGCGGCCACCTGCTCGCTCAAGGACTGGATCGGCACCGATCTCCTGGTGATGTGGGGAAGCGACCTCGCCAACAACCAGCCGGTGAGCACCAAGTACATCCACTACGCCAAGCGCGCCGGCACCCGGATCGTCGTGGTGAACCCGTATCGCGAGCCCGGACTCGAGCGCTACTGGGTGCCTTCGGTGGCGCGCAGCGCGCTCTTCGGCACCCGGATCATGGACGAGTTCTTCCAGGTGACGGATCGGCGGCGATCGCGCCTTCGTGAACGGCGTCCTCAAGGAGCTGATCGCGAGCCGCGCGCTCGATGGCGACTTCATCGCCGCGCACACCGACCGGCTTCGACGAGCTGCGCGCCGCGCTCGACGGACAGCCGTGGGAGATGCTCGAGCGCGAGTCGGGCCTGCCGCGTGCGGAGATGGCGCGCTTCGCGCGACTCTACGCGCACGCGCGCAGCGCCGTCTTCGTCTGGAGCATGGGACTGACGCAGCATCGCTTCGGCGTCGACAACGTCGCCGCCATCGTCAATCTCGCGCTCGCGCGCGGCATGCTCGGACGCACGCACGCGGGCTTGATGCCGATCCGCGGCCACAGCGGTGTGCAGGGCGCCGCCGAGTGCGGCAGCGCGCCGAATCTGCTTCCCGGCGGCGCTCCCTCGACGACCCCGAGGCGCGGGCGCAGCTGCGAGACGGTCTGGCGCTTCCCGATCCCGACGACACCCGGAATGATGACGAGCGCGATGCTCGACGCCGCGCACGCGCGGCGCGCTCGACGTGCTCTATCTCCTCGGCGGCAACTTTCTCGAGACCATGCCCGATCCCGACCTACTGTCACGACGCGCTCGCGCGGGTGCCGTTGCGCGTGCACCAGGACATCGTGCTCAACACCTCGACCCTGGTCGAGGCGGAGCGCGTCCTGGTGTTGCCGGCCGCGACCCGCTACGAGCAGCGCGGCGGCGGCACGTCGACCACGCACCGAGCGGCGGGTACGCTTCACACCCGAGATCCCCGGCCGACGGATCGGCGAGGCGCGCGCCGAATGGGAGATCCTCGCCGCGATCGGCCGGCGCGCGGTCGAGGACACGCGCCGCCACGCCTTCGAGTTCGTCGACGCGCAGGCGGTGCGCGACGAGATGGAACGCGTCATGCCGCTCTACGCGGGCATCGCCGGGCTCCGGCGCGCCGGCGACTCGTTCCAGTACGGCGGGCCGATCCTCTGCCAGGGGGGCGTGTGTCCGGACCTGCCGAACGGCCGCGCCCGCTTCACCGGTCGTCGTTCCGGAGTCGACCGCTCTCGCGCCCGACGAGTTTCAGCTCGCCACCCGCCGCGGCAAGCAATTCAACTCGATGACCTACGCCGGCGACGATTCCCTCACCGGAACCGTCGGCCGCGACGCGGTCTTCATGGCGGAGTCCGACGCCGCGCGACTCGGCCTCGACGACGGCGGGGCGCTGCGTCTCGTGTCCGCCCACGGGACCTTCGAGGGCCGCTGCCACATCGCACCCGTGAAGCCCGGCTCGTTGCAGGTCTACTGGCCCGAGGGAAACGTCCTCATCGGCCGGCGACTCGATCCCGCCAGCGGCGAACCCGACTACAACGCGACCGTGCGAGTCGTGCGCGCCAACCGCGATCGCCCGCGCCGAGCCGGCAAAACCGTCTTGACAACCGCGGGGGTCCGGATCCACTGTGGGGACCATGAAGCGACCGCGCCTCCGCCTGTTGGTCGCCCTCGTCGGCATGCTCGGCGTTTCTCTGGTCGCCACCACGAGCTACGCGGCCTATCGCAGCGCGATGGGACCGCGGCAGTGCTGCAAGTCGAACTGCCGGCACTCGCGGCAGCCGAGCGGGGGTGAGGCCGAGCGTTGTTGCAGCACCCACCTGACCATGCTTTCGGTCGCGTTCAGCAAGGCGTCGCCCCAGGACGCGACCGCACCCGCGCACGTCGTCTCGAGCATGGTGACCGGCCCTGTCGCGTCACCGGTCGCCTGCGTCTGCGTATCCCCGACCGTCGAAGGTCGCGCCCCGCCCGGGCAGTCGCTTTTCGTCCAGCACGTCGCTCTCCTTCGCTGATTCCTTCGCATCGCTGACGGGCGCGCACACGCGCGCCACTCGCGGCACGCCGAAACACCCAGGGCATCCGAGCGGGTAGCATCCCACCAGCGCGCTCGTCGCGCCGGTCGCACGGAGCCCGGGATGATGCTCGCGTGCGCGCATGCAGCGAATGCTCGTGAAGGGCCCTGCCCCGCTCGGGGCGGCGCCCATGGTTCGGAGTGCGAAGGGAGACGACTGTATGCCGTCGCGACGGATGATCATGGCTGTCGGTCTGACGATCGGAGTAGGGATGGGCGCCGTACGCGCCGCCCACGGCGAGAGCCCGCGGACGCTGCGCCTCGCGGAGGTCGTCGCTGACACATTGGCGCGCAACCCCGAGGTGCGCGCCGCGCGCGCCCGCGCGCAAGCGATGGCGTCCATCCCGGCGCGCGTTTCCGCGTACGACGATCCCACACTCACCTGGGAGTCGTGGAACATGCCCGAGTCCCTGCGCGTCGATCAGGCCGACAACAACATCCTGCGCTTGTCGCAGAAGGTGCCGTTTCCCGGCAAGCGCACCCTGGCTGGCGAAGTGGCCGGGCACGAGGCGGAGGCGGCGCGCCGTCTCGCCGACGGCGTGGAGCTCGACGTCGTGGCCGCCGTCAAGCGCGCCTACTACGATCTCTGGCAGCGGCACGAGAAGCTCCACGTCTACGAGCGCGACAAGACGATCGTGCAACGCTTCATCCGCCTCGCCGAGGAGAGATACGCGGTGGGGACGGCGACGCAGTCCGACGCTGCTGCGGGCGCAGGTCGAGCTCACCCGTCTCGCGCACCGGGTCACGACCGAGGCGCTCGCGATCGAGGCCGCGCGCGCCGATCTGAGCGCGCTCGCGAGCCGCACCCCGGACGAGCTCTCCGGCGTGCCGGAGAACCCGCCGGCCCCGCATCTGGACCCGAGTCCGGAGGCGCTCGTCGAACGCGCCCTCGCACAGCGACCCGAGCTCGCCGCCGAGGCGGCCACCGTCGCCCGTGAGCGCAGCAACGTTCGCTTGGCGGAGCGGAGCTACTTCCCCGACTTCGAGGTCAGCGTGGCGCGCTTCCAGAATTTCGATCAGGCCGACGGCTTCGGCGCCCTGGCCTCGATCTCGATCCCTCTGGCGTACCGTTCGAAGTACGACGCCGGCCTCGCGGAAGCGAAAGCACGACTGGTCGCGGCCGAAGCGGATCTCCAGCGGGCACGCGATCGTGTCCGGCGCGAGGTCACCCAGGCGTTTCTGCGCGCCCGCGGCGCCCTGCTGCATCGCGATCTCTTCGTGAGCACCCACCTCCCGCAAGCGGAGCAAGCCTTGCGCGCGAGCGAGAGCGGCTACCAGGCCGGGTCGACCGACTTCCTCTCACTGATCGACACCGTCCGCGCCATCGAAGCCGTGCACGTGGAGCACACCGAGGCGGAGGGCGAGTTCGAGAACGCGTACGCCGATCTCGAGCGTGCGGTCGGGACGCAGCTCCCGCGTCCGGAGGAATGACGCCATGAAGACACGCTGGAGTGCGGCAGTCGCCATTGCCCTCGTCGTGGTCGTCGGCGCCGGGGTCGTCTGGAGAGGCATGGTGGGACACAGGACGGATCGCGAGGAGTCGACGACGTCCGCGCACGCCGCGCTCTACCAATGCTCCATGCATCCGCAGATCGTGTCGGACAAGCCCGGCTTCTGCCCGATCTGTCACATGAGGCTCGAGCGGGTGGACCATGGCTCGACCGTCGGTGCGCCGGCGCGTGCGCCGGCGGCGGCGAGTGGCGCGCAGCCGGGCGAGGTCCCGGGACGGGCGCCCTTCACGTTGTCCGCCGAGCGCCAGCAGTTGATCGGGGTCACCAAAGCCCGCGTCGAGACGAAAAACCTCGCGCGCGAGATCCGCGCCGCCGGCAAGGTCGCCTACGATCCGGCCCTCTACCAGACCCTGACCGAGTATCGCGAAGCGCAGCGCGCACGCGCCGAGCTGAAGGACAGCCTCTCACCGGAGGCCCGACAAGGAGCCGATGCGCTGGTTCGATCGGCGGCGCTCAAGCTCCGCCAGCAAGGGCTCTCGGAGGAGCAGTTGCGCGAGATGGCGCGTCATCGCGAATCGCCACTCAACCTGTTGCTTCCGAGCGACAGCGTCTGGGTCTACGCGCAGGTGTACGAGTACGAGCTCGATCTCGTGCAGCCCGGACAGACGGTGCGGGTGACCTCCCCTACCAGCCCCGGCGAAACATACACCGCACGGGTCGCCAGCATCGATCCGACGCTCGATCCCACGACGCGTACCGCACGCGTGCGCATCCCGCTGCCGACACCCGATCGCAAGCTCCGACCCGGAAGCTTCGTGCACGTGACGATCGAGGTGCCGCTCGGCGAGATGCTCGCCGTCCCCGCGGACGCGGTACTGGACACGGGCGAGCACCAGATCGCCTTCGTGGTGGGCGACGACGGGAAATTCGAGCCACGCTCACTGACGCTCGGCCGGGAGGGCGGCGGCTACCACGAGGTCCTGGCCGGGGTGATCGCCGGCGAGCAGGTGGTGACGTCGGCCAACTTTCTCATCGACTCCGAGTCACGGTTTCGCGCCGCCGTCGCCGCGTTCTCGAAGGCCCCGGCGCAAGCGCAGCCGCAATGATCGAGCGCGTCATAGCCTTCAGCGCCAGGAACCGGATCCTGGTGTTGGTCTTCACGGCCATGGCCATGGTGGCGGCGACCTGGGCCGTCCGCAGCATCCCGCTCGATGCCATTCCGGATCTCTCGGACACGCAGGTCATCATCTACTCGCGCTGGGATCGAAGCCCCGACATCCTCGAGGACCAGGTCACGTACCCGATCGTGACCGCGCTCCTCGGGGCGCCGAAGGTGCACGCCGTCAGGGGGTTTTCGGACTTCGGCTACTCGTACGTGTACGTGATCTTCGAGGACGGCACCGATCTCTACTGGGCGCGCTCACGTGTGCTCGAGTACTTGAGCAAGATCCTGCCGCGCATCCCTGAAGGCGTGCGCACCGAGATCGGTCCCGACGCCACCAGTGTCGGATGGGTCTATCAGTACGCGCTCGTCGACCGCTCCGGCACCCACGACCTCGCCGCGCTCAGAAGCCTGCAGGACTGGCACCTTCGCTACCACCTGCAAGCGGTGCCCGGCGTCGCCGAGGTGGCGGCGGTGGGGGGATTCGTCAAGCAATACCAGGTCAACGTCGATCCCAATCTGCTCGTCGCGCACGACGTCGCGCTTCCGCGCCTGGTCGACGCCATCCGCAAAGGCAACGACGACGTCGGCGGTCGGCTGCTCGAGTTCGCAGGCACGGAGTTCATGGTGCGCGGCCGCGGCTACATCCGATCGATCGACGACATCGAGAACGTCGCCGTCGGCGTGGACGCGACGTCCGGCACGCCGATCCTGGTCAAGCATCTCGCCAAGGTCACGCTCGGCCCCGACATCCGGCGCGGCGTCGCGGATCTCGATGGTCTCGGCGACACCGTCGGCGGCATCGTCGTCATGCGACATGGCGAGAACGCCTTGCAGGTCATCGATCGGGTCAAAGCCAAGCTGCGCGAGCTCGCGCCGACGCTGCCCGCGGGCGTCGAGGTGGTGAGCGTCTACGATCGCTCCGGTCTCATCCGGCGCGCCATCGACACGCTGCTCGCCGCGCTCACCGAGGAGATGCTGATCGTGTCCGCGGTGATCCTGCTCTTTCTGTGGCACGTCCCGTCCGCCATCATTCCGATCGTCACCATCCCGGTCTCGGTCTTCCTCGCCTTCATCCCGCTCTACCTCATGGGCTTGAGCTCGAACATCATGTCGCTGGCGGGCATCGCAATCTCGATCGGCGTGCTCGTCGACGGCGCCATCGTCGAGGTGGAGAACGCCTACAAGCGGCTCGAGGAGTGGGTGGCGGGAGGCAGGAAAGGCGACTACCACGCGGTGCGCCTGCGGGCGCTCCAGGAGGTCGGGCCGGCGGTGTTCTTCTCCCTGCTCGTCATCGCGGTCGCCTTCCTGCCCGTGTTCACGCTCGTCGATCAGGAAGGCCGCCTCTTCAAACCGCTCGCCTACTCCAAGAACCTCGCCATGGCGCTCGCCGCCATCCTCGCCGTCACGCTCGATCCGGCGCTGCGCATGATGTTCACGCGCATGGATGTCGTGCACTTCCGGCCGCGCTGGCTCGCGGCCGTCGTCAACACGCTGACCGTCGGACGCTACTACCCCGAGGAGCGGCACCCGATCAGCCGTGTGCTGTTCGCCGTCTACGAGCCGGTCTGCCGCTGGGTGCTGCGCCATCGCGCGACGACGCTCGCGGCGGCGTTCGCCCTGATCGCGCTGACGATACCCGTCTACCTCCGCCTCGGGTCCGAGTTCATGCCGCCGCTCAACGAGGGAGCATTCCTCTACATGCCGACCGCGTTGCCCGGCATGTCGGTGACGGAAGCGCAGCGCGTGCTGCAAGCGCAGGACAGGATCCTGCGCACGTTCCCCGAGGTGGAGAGCGTGTTCGGCAAGGCTGGACGGGCCGACACCTCGACCGACGTCGCGCCGTTCTCGATGGTCGAGACCACGGTGGTGCTCAAGCCGGAGTCCGAATGGCGGACGGTCGAGCGCTGGTACTCGGACCTGCCGCGCTTCGTCCAGAGCATGGCGGCGCGGTTCACGCCGGCGCACATCACCTTCGAGGAGCTCCAGGACGAGATGAACGCGGCGTTGCGCTTCCCCGGCATTCCGAACATCTGGACGATGCCGATCAAGAACCGCATCGACATGCTTGCCACCGGCGTGCGCACGCCGATCGGCATCAAGGTGCTCGGCCCGGACCTGAAGGTGATCCAGTCGATCGGCGAGCAGCTCGAAGGCGTGCTGCGGGAGGTGCCGGGCACCCGCAGCGTGGTCGCGGAGCGCACCGCCGGCGGCTACTACGTCGACTTCGTCCTGCATCGCGAAGCTCTCGCCCGCTATGGGCTGACGGTCGAGGACGTGAACACGATCATCGTATCGGCAATCGGTGGCGAGAACGTCACCACCACCGTCGAAGGACGGGAGCGGTACGGCGTGAACGTCCGCTACTCCCGCGACTTCCGCGACGACATTCCCGACCTGCAGCGCATGCTGGTGCCGACGCCGGCGGGGCGCACATCCCGATGGCACAGCTGGCGGACATCAAACGTCTCGAGGGACCGGCGATGATCCGCAGCGAAGGCGGCCAGCTCGCCGGCTACGTGTACGTCGACATGAGCGGGCGCGACCTCGGCGGGTATGTCGCGGAGGCGAAGCGACACGTCGAGGAGCGTCTCGATCTGCCTACGGGCTACGCGCTGGTCTGGAGCGGACAGTACGAGAACATGGCGCGCGTACGTCCGAGCGTCTGCAGGTGGTGGTGCCGCTCACGATCTTCCTGATCGCGCTGCTCCTCTACATGAACACGAAGTCGGCGGTGCGAACCGGCATCGTGCTGCTGGCGGTCCCGTTCTCGGCGATCGGCGCCGTCTGGCTGCTGTACTTCTCTCGGCTACAACACCTCGATCGCGGTCTGGGTCGGGATGATCGCCCTCATGGGCCTCGACGCCGAGACGGGAGTCTTCATGCTGCTCTTCCTCGACCTCGCCTACGACGAGCGCGTGCGTCGCGGCACGATGCGCACGCGCGCCGACCTCGAAGAGGCGATCGTCCACGGAGCCGTCAAGCGGGTGCGGCCGAAGATGATGACCGTGACCGCGGCCTTCATGGGGCTGCTGCCGCTCATGTGGTCGGTCGGCGCGGGCTCCGACGTCATGAAGCGGATCGCGGCGCCGATGGTCGGCGGTCTGGCGACGTCGTTCCTCCTCGAGCTGACCGTGTACCCGGTGCTCTATGCGATCTGGAAGTGGCGCTTCGAGATGAAACGGGGCACGGCGATTCCGGCGCCCGCGCCGTGACGGCGCGTGGCGGCCGCGCCTCACGCGACCCGCAGCCCCTCGATCGCGAGCAACCGCTTCTTGATGGCCAGCCCACCGGTGTAGCCGCCGAGCTTGCCGCCGCCCGCGACCACACGGTGACACGGAATCACGATCGGAATCGGATTGTGTCCGAGCGCCTGCCCGACGGCCCGACTCGCCTTGGGCTTGCCGATGCGGCGGGCGATCTCACCGTACGAGACCACCCTTCCGGGCGGTACGCGGCGCGTCGCGGTGAGCACCTGGCGCTGGAAGGGCGTGACGGCCCGCAGATCGACCGGCACGTCCACGCGTGCGCGCCGACCGGCGAAGTATTGGCGGAGCTGCGTCGCGACCTTTGCCATGTGGGTCTCGGACTTGACCACGTCGGCGCGCAAGTGCTGCTTGAGCTCCGCGACGAAGGTCGGCTCGGGGCGGCGGAACGAGACCCGCACCAGGCCGCGGTCGCCGGCAGCCGCGAACACGCGACCGATCGGCGTGCTGAGCGTCGTGTAGTAGATCGGCCGCACGCCGGAAGCCGTTCGTCCACCGGCTGGGCGCCGCGCGGAGACCGCCGTCACCATCCCCAGCCGATCGAGCGCGCGCAGGGTGCGCCGATAGGCATCGATCTCGCGCTGTCCCTCCTTGGTGGTGAGCCAGCGCCGGGTGCGCGGTGACGGCGTACCGTCGCCGAGCAGGAGCGCGATCATCTCGTCCGCGCGGCTCTTGGTCGTGTGCATGGTCAGTCCTCCAACAACGCGCGCAGCTTCTTCATCGCCTGGTAGACGTTGGCGCGTGCCGACTCGGCACTGCACCCGAGACTGCGCGCGATCTCCTCGTATCCGAGGCCGTGGAAGCGCCGCTGCATGAGCGCGGCGCGCTGCTTCGCGGGCAGCGCATCGACGGCGCGCCGCACCGCCTGCAATCGCTCACGCCCCTCGGCGCCGGCGCCGGCCGGCGCGATGAGCCCTTCGGGGTCGACGTCGCTGGCGCGTGCCGCGCCGCGGCCGCGCCGCGCCAGCGCCGTGAACGCCCGGTTGGTGGCGATCTTGAAGAGCCAGGCGCGGGTGTTGGCGCTCCCGTCGAGTCTGCCGAAAGCGCGAAACGCGCGCAGGAGGGTCTCCTGGCAGACGTCCTGTGCGTCCTGTTCGTGCCCCAGCAAACGCACGAGATACGTGAGGATTTCGCCTCGATGGCGCTCGACGAGGTGGCTGAACGAGGCGGCGGGCGTCGTCATCTATCGATCCGACCGGTGGGACCTCGGCCGGCACGCGGATGTGAAATGAACCTTTCCGTCCGTCCGCACGTATCACGGTACAGAAAGGAGATCACCATGGACGGAACCGTCACATGCCCCTACTGCGGTGAGGAGATCCGCGCGGCGGCCACCCGCTGCCGCTACTGCCGCAGCCTGCTCGTGAGCCTCGACCCGGCGCGCTGGCAGCGCGACCACCCCGAGCGCCGCCTGGCCGGCGTGGCGTCCGCGGTGGCGCACGGGCTCGCGCTGCCGATCGGCGTCGTGCAGCTCGGCTTCCTCGTACTCACGTTCCTGCATTTCCTCGGCCCCATTCTGTACGGCGCGCTCTGGCTGCTGATCCCGTTCGCGCCCGGCGACGAGCCGTTGTTCACGCGTGGTCTCGCCAAGGCGCAGCAGTTGTTCGCGCACACGCGGCGAGACGCGAGGGATCGGCGGAGCGGCGGGATGCCCACCAACGGGTCCGCGAGCGCGGAATCCGCGGGCGTGCCTGAGGGCTTGCTTCCGTGATAGAGCGAGCGCCGGGCGCCCATGGCGACCGACGAGGATCTGATGACGGCGGTCGCCGCGGGGAACGGGCGCGCGCTCGAAGAGCTCTGCCGGCGCTACGAGCGGCCGCTCTACCAGTTTCTGTTCCGCCACACGGGAGGTCGTGACGTCGATGATCTCTACCAGGACACCTGGCTGCGCGTCGTGCGCGCCGCCGGCCGGTTCGACCCGCGACGGAGGTTCTCGACCTGGCTCTTCCAGATCGCCGTCAATCTCAGCCGCGACTGGCATCGCCGTCCGCCCCCCGAGGCGATCGATCCGGTCGCCATCGACACCGACGCGCGCAACGTCGCACCGCACGATCCGATGGCAGCGAGCGAAGCGGCGCTCGACGCGCGCCGTCTGCTCGCCGACCTCCCGGAGGCGCAACGCGCGGTCGTCATCCTGCGCTACTTCCACGACTTCAGCGAGGACGAGGTGGCCGCGATTCTCGACTGCCCGCGTGGTACGGTGAAGAGTCGGCTGCACACCGCCATGGCACGGCTGATCGCGCTCGCGCGTCCTCGATCGGAGCAATCGTGAGCGACTGCAACGACATCCTCGCCCGTGCGCTGCTCCACGACACGCTCGACGCCACCGCGGCCGCTCACGTCCGCGACTGTGCACGCTGCCGCGAGATGGAGCCCGTCGTGCGCGCCCTCCGACGCTCGCTCGCGGCCGATGCCGGCGTCGCGCCGCCGGCGGCTCTTCAGGCGCGCGTGCTGCGGGCGGCGGCACCGTTGCTCGCCCACAACGCACGGCGGATCTCCTGGTCCGCGGTGCTGCGCCCGGTCGCAGCAGCGCTGGTGCCGCTCCCGCTCGTGCTTCTCATCGACGCCTATCTCGTGCGCACCGCGCACGAGGTCCTGCAAACGCTCCTCCCGAGCGCGCTCAGCACCTACCTCGTCTTCAACTACGGTGCGCTGGTCGCGCTCCTCCTCACGCTCACGTACGGTGCGATTCCACTGCTCGCCGATCGGCAAATGCGGCTGCGCCACGAGGAAATGTATGGCTGACGACAGCAAACGGTGTCCCTACTGCGCCGAAGAGATCCGCGCCGAGGCGCGCAAATGTCGCTACTGCGGCAGTCTGGTCGAAGGAGGCTCACCGGTCTCGCGCACCTGGTACCGCGTTTCCGACAGCAAGATGATCGCCGGCGTGTGCGCCGGTCTCGCAGAGCAATTCGACGTCTCGGTGACGATCGTCCGCCTCGCGTTCCTGTTGAGCGCGCTGCTGGGCGGCGGTGTCGGCATCATCATCTACGTCGCGCTGTGGGTCGTGATGCCGTCCCGCGGCGGTGCCCCGCTCGCCAGCAGTAACGTCGCACGCGTGGACCAGCGATCCGACCCCGGACACGGCGCTCACCCGTGATGCGGTCGGGGGCCGCGCCGCGGCGGTGACGATCCGTGCCCGAGCTGCCCGACGTCGTCGTCTATCTCGAGTGTCTCGCGCCGCGCATCGTCGGAGAGCCGCTGCTCGCGGCGCGGCTCGCGAGCCCGTTCCTGCTCCGCAGCGTCGATCCTCCCCTCAGCGCCACGCACGGCAAACGGGTCGTCGGCCTTCGCCGCCTCGGCAAGCGCATCGTCATCGCGCTCGAAGACGAGTTGTTCCTCGTCCTGCACCTCATGATCGCCGGGCGCCTGCACTGGCGCCCGCCGCGCGCCCGCACACCGGCCAAGCGCGGACTCGCCGCCTTCGACTTTCCCACCGGCACCTTGCTGCTCACCGAGGCAGGCTCGCGCCGGCGCGCGTCCCTGCACGTCGTGCGCGGTGAAGCCGCGCTCGCCGAGCATGATCCTGGCGGACTCGAGATCCTCGACGCCGACCTGGCGCGCTTTGCGGAGACGCTCCGGCGCGAGAACCACACCCTCAAGCGGACCCTCACCGATCCACGCCTGCTGAGCGGAATCGGCAACGCCTATTCCGACGAGATCCTGCATCGGGCGCGACTCTCACCGGTGAAGCTCACCAACCAGCTCACCGACGACGAGATCGCCGGTTTGTACGCCGCCGCCCGATCGACGCTCGGCGACTGGACCGATCGGCTGCGCCGCCAGGCGGGAAAGGATTTCCCCGAGCACGTCACGGCCTTCCGCGAGGGCATGGCGGTGCATGGTCGCTACCGCCAGCCCTGCCCCGACTGCGGCGCGCCGGTCCAGCGCATCTCCTATGCCGACAACGAGACCAACTACTGCGCGCGCTGTCAGACCGGGGGAACGCTGCTCGCCGACCGCGCCCTCTCGCGTCTCCTCAAGGGCGACTGGCCACGCACGCTCGACGCGCTCGAGGAGCAGCGCGCGAGCCGTCAGACGCGCGCCGGCGAGCGGCGGCGCTAGAGCTTCCGCCCCCAACGATCGACGCTCGTCACCTCTTCCACCGGCACGCGCGTGACCGGGCCGAACTTGCCGCGCGGCCAACCGATCGGAATCAGGCACGTGGTCTCGACGTCATCGGGAAGGCCGAGCAGCTTCGCGATCTCCGACTCGTACATCAGGTGGAGCGTCGTCAGGCACGCACCGAGGCCGAGCGCGCGGCAGGCGAGCAGGATGTTCTGCACCGCGGGATAGATCGACGAGTACGTCGACTTGCGCGCCAGGTCCTGCAACGGCCCGTCGCCCTTGATCTTGCCGCGCTCGTTCACGAGCAACGGAATGAGGAGCACCGGGGCCTCGTGGAGGTGCTCGGCGAGGTACGTCGCGGATTTGCGCACGCGCTCCATCGTCGCCTCGCTCACGCCCGCACGCGGCGGCGCCGACGCCATCATCTGGGCGTACGCGTCGAAGGCCTGCTTGTAGTACCCCTGGATCGTCTTCTTGGCCGCCGCGTCCTTCACCACCAGGAAGTGCCACGCCTGCCGGTTCGAGCCGCTCGGGGCACGGATGGCGGCATCGAGCACCTTGCGGACGATCTCGTCCGGCACCGGATCAGGCTTGAGATGACGCATCGCTCGACATTGGTACATCGCCTCGAACAGTCCGATGTCGCTCATCGATCGCTCCTCCCGCGCGCAGTCGTAGCAGGACCATGGTGGCCGACGCGAGGGCCATCGCCACCCTCGAGGTACGCCTTGCGTGATTGAAACGAATGTTTTAAGCGCTCGTTCATGGCGCTCCCCGCTCTCGGCACCCCCCGCCCAGCCGGGCCCACCCCCCATCGCCTGCTCGCCGCCGCGACCGAGTTGTTCGCGAGCCGTGGGTTTCATGGCACCTCGATTCGCGAGATCGCCGAGCGCGCCGGCGCCAACGTCGCCGCCGGTCACTATCACTACGGCTCGAAGCGCGGTCTCTACGTGGAGGTGCTGCGCGCGCAGTTCGCACAGGCGCGCGCGAACCTCGAGCGGCACGGCGCCGATCCCTCGGCGCACGCGCTGCGCGCCGCCACCCGGCGCCAGCTGATCGCAATGCTCGAAGCCCGCATCCGGGCGATGATCGACATCATGCTCGGCCCGCCCCCGGAGCCGCACGGCGCCCTCCTGCTGCGCGAGATGTGCGATCCGACCGACGCGCTGCCGATCATCGTCGAGGAGTTCATCCGCCCGCAACTGCACAAGATGGAGGCGGTCGTGGCGCGGCTGATGCCGCGCGCCAGCCATCTCGCCGTCCGGCGCGCGGTATTCAGCATCATCGGCCAGGTGCTCTTCTACCGCTTCAACCTTCCGATCGTGCTGCGCCTCCTCGGCCGGGACGCGTTCCCGCCCGGCTACACACGCCGGCTGGTGCATCACATCACCGACTTCTCGCTCGGAGGCCTCGCCCGTGTCGGCGCGACGCATCGACAGAAACGTCATGCGCGTTGATCACCGGACCCGCATCGCACCGCGCCCGCACGCGCTCGCGCTTCGCTGGGCGCGGGTCGCGCGCCTCGCGCCGCTGGCGCTCGTCGCCGCCTGCAGCACCGCCGCCATGCTGACCCGACCGGAAGGTGATGGTGGCTGGAGCGCGGAGCGCCGCGCACGCGAGGTCGAGCAATTGGGGCACGCGGCCGGCGTCGACGTCGGCCAGACCGACACGGCACCGTCGACCGACGGCGACGGCGAAGCGGCGAGCGAGGGTTCCGCGGAGCCGCTGACGCTGCGCGCCGCTCTGGCGCGCTGCGCGCATGGCAACCGGCGACTTGCCGAGGCCCGCCAGCAGCTCGCGATCGCCCGCCAACAGGTGTGGGAAGCGCGCGGCCGGCTCTTTCCAGCCACCACCGGCACGGGGCGCTACACCTGGAACAGCGACGCCCAGACCAACAGCGTCACGCTCGCCACCACCCCCGGCGGCGCAGCCGTCACCAACACCATCGAGGTTCGGGATCAACAGCTCGGCGAGCTCCGCGGCCTGCTCACCATACCGCTCGATCTTTCGGGCGAGATCCGGCACGTGCTCGCGGCCGCGCAGGCCGGCTACCGCGGCGAGGCGCGCGGGTGTGGGCGACCACGCTCGAGCAGGAGGTGGTCGTCATCCGCGCCTACTTCACGCTGCTCGAGGCCGAGCGCTTGCACGACGTGACGGCGCAGACGATCGCGCTGCACCGGCAGCAGCTCGCCAACGCCCAGGACCGCTTCGACAGCGGCCGTCTCACCAAGAACGAGCTGCTGGTCGTGCAGGTCGCCCTGCGCAACGCCGAGCAGCAGGCCCTGCAGCGGCAACTCGCGATCGACCAGGCGCGCTGGGCGCTGAACGAAGCGCTCGGCCTGGCGGTCGACGCGCCGACGCGGGTGATCGACGTCCGGCAACGCCCGACGCTGCCCGGCGCGGCGACGCGCTCGCCGTCGCCTACCGCGAGAACCCCGTGCTGCGTGGGCTGGTCGAGGAGCAGCAGCGGCTCGAGGCCGACGCCACGGCGCTCGCGCGCAGCCGCCTGCCGCGTTTCGCCGGCGGCGCGACCGTCGACTAGTCGACGTCCGACGTGGTCGAGCCGAACCTCATCGGCTCCGGGTTCGTCGGCTTCGCCTGGGACCTCGGCACCGACAGGCGGCGGGAGGCCCGCATCGCCGAGGCCCGCATCGCCGCCGGACAGAACCGCACGCGCATCGAGCGCGAGCTCCGCGAGCTGGAGGAAGCGGTGCGCGCCACCCAGCGCGCCGCCGAGGAGCGCCTGGCCGCGCTCGCCGCCGCCGAGGTCGCCGTCGGCCAGGCGGAGGAGAACCTGCGCATCCGCCAGCAGCAGTTCGACGCCGGCCGCGCCACCAGCGAGGACGTCCTCGACGCCGAGGCGCTGCTCGCGGCGCAGCGCGCCACGCTGGCGAGCGCGCTCTACCAGGCGCACACCCGCCGCGCCGAGCTGCAGCAGCTCATGGGTCGCCGCTCGACAGCGGTCATGGACGAGAGCTCGTGACGTCCATGCGCCCTCGTCGTCCTTCTCGCGGGAGCCGCGCTCCTCGCCGCCGCCGTCGCCGTGCTCTTCGTATCTGCGAGCGACGACGGCTCGGCTGCGCTACACCGGCTTCGTCGAGGGCGAGGAGCGCGTGCTGCGCAGCGAGGTCACCGGCCGCGTCCTCGAGGTGGCTGTTCGCCGAGGGCGCCGCGGTGCCGCCGGGCGCGGTCGTCGCGCGCCTCGACGACGACGACATCCGCAGCCGGGTCGCCGCGAAGCGCCAGCGAGATCGCCGTCCTCGACGCCGACGTCGCGCCGCAGGAGGAGCAGATCGACGCTCACCGAGGCGCACCTGGAGCACGAGCTCGGCGCGCGCAGGCCGACGTGCGGCAGGCGGAGTCCGGCGGCGGCGCTCGCCGCGCGGACCTTCGCGCGCGAGCAGCGCGCTCGTCACGACCGGCGCCAGCACGGCGCAGCACCTCGACGAGCCGCGCGCGGCGCGCGACCAGGCGCGCGAGCACGCTCGAGCGCGCGCGCGAGCTCGCTGGCGCGCCGAGGCCGCGGGAGCGCGAGATCGCGCTCGCGCGCCACGAGCTCGACGTGCTCCGCGAGCAGCGCGAGCTCGCGCTCGCCGAGCTCGCCGAGCTCGAGGTGACGCTCGCCAAGTACGACGATCCACGCGCCCGCCGTCGCGACCGTCGTGCAGACGCAGTTCATCTGGCCGGGCGAGCTGGCGCAGCCGGGCACGGCGATCCTCGCGCGTCCTCGACCCGGCCGACAAGTACGTGCAGGTCTACGTGCCGGTCGCGGACGTCGGCGCGCTTCCAGGTCGGCCGGCGGGTCGAGATCGAGCTCGACAGCCAGCCCGGCCGGCGCGTCCCGGGCGAGGTGAGCTTCGTCGCCGATCAGGCGAACTTCACGCCCGAGAAGATCGAGACGCGCAGCGACCGCCTCGGCCAGGTCTATCGCGCCAAGGTCCGCATCCTCGAGGCGTCGAGCGCTTCCAGCCCGGGCACCGAGGGCAACGTCTACCTGCTGCCGGTGACGGGCGACGCGGCAACCGTCGATCGGCGTGAGGCCATGCCCGGAGCGAGGCGAGCGCGCCCGGTGGCGAGTCGCACTCGGCTCCGTCTCCGCGGGCTCGCGAAGCGCTACGGCGCGCGGCGCGCGCTCGCCGGCATCGACCTCGTCGTCGACGGACCGCAGATCGTCGGCATCGTCGGGCCCGACGGCGCCGGCAAGACGACGCTGCTGCGCTCGCTCGCCGGCCTGCTCGAGATCGAGGCGGCGGAGGCGCGCGTGCTCGGCCTACGACCTCCGCGGCGACGTGACGCGCGCTCAAGGCGCACATCGGCTACGTGCCGCAGGCGTTCAGCCTGCATCGCGATCTCTCGGTCGCGGAGAACCTGCGCTTCACGGCGCGCCTCCACCGCCTCCCGCGAGAGCGGAGCTCCGGCGCGCGTGCGCGCCGCTGCTCGAGCGCACCGGCCTCGCGCCGTTCACCGACCGCGCGCGCCGGCGCGCTCTCGGGCGGCATGAAGCAGAAGCTCGCGATCGCCAACGCGCTCCTGCCCGCGCCCGGCGCTCCTGATCCTCGACGAGCCGACCGCCGGCGTCGACGTCGGCGCGCGCGCCGAGATCTGGAGCATGCTCGCACGAGCGCGCGCGACGACGCGCTGGTCGTCGTCAGCACGAGCTATCTCGACGAGGCCGCCGCGTGCGACCGCCTCGTGTACCTCGACGACGGCCGCGTGGTCGCGACCGGCACGCCCGAGCGAGCTCCGCGCCGGCGTGTCCGCTCGAGCTCTACCGCGCCTGGGGCGACGACGCCGCGCGCCATCGCGCGCGCGGCGCGCGCCCTGCCCTACGTCGCAGGTGCGCGCGCGCGCCGGCGCTTCGCGCGCGTCGAGGTGCCGCGCGCGCCGGACGCCGGGATCGACGCGCGTCCTCGCGCGATCTGGCGGCGCTCGGCGTCGGTCCGGTTCGTCTCGTCGAGCAGCGCGCCGGTCGACATGGAGTCGACGCTGCTGGCGCTCGCGCGGGGCGATGACGTCGTGAGCCGCCCCGATCATCCGCACGCGCGGCCTCACCAAGCGCTTCGGCGACTTCACCGCCGTCGACGATCTCGACCTTCGAGGTCGGCGCCGGGCACGATCTTCGCCTTCCTCGGCGCCAACGGCTCCGGCAAGAGCACGACCATCCGCATGCTGATCGGCCTCCTGAAGCCGACCGCGGGCAAGATCGAGGTGGACGGCGTCGACGTCATCCGCACGCCGCGCCGGGTGCGCGACCACATCGGCTACATGGGACAGAAGGTGAGCCTCTACCAGGGGCTCTCGCTGCGCGAGAACGTCGAGTTCTACGCCGGGCTGTACGGCCTCGCGGGCGCGGCGCTCGAGCAGCGCTGGGGCGCGCTCCGCGAGCGCTTCGCGCTCGCCGAGGCCGAGACGAGAAGCGCGAGCGACCTGCCTGCCGGCATCCGCCAGCGCGCCGGGCTCGCGCTCAGCACGCTGCACCAGCCGCGCGTCCTCTTTCTCGACGAGCCGACCGCCGGCGTCGACGTCGAGAACCGGCTGCTCTTCTGGGAGCTGATCCAGGACGAGGCGCGACCGGGGTCACGGTCTTCGTCACCACGCACTTCCTCGAGGAGGTCGACTACTGCGACTGGGTGTCCTTCATCGACGCCGGCCGCCTGATCGCCGAACGCCACCCCGGAGGCGCTCCGCCAGCGCTACTCGGACGGGCTATCGCGATCCGTCTCGACCTGCTTCCGAGAGCGCACCGCCGCCGCGGCCCGCCTGCGAGCCGCCGGGCTGGCGAGCTCGCGGACGACCGAACGGCCTCGCGCTCTCTCTCGCCGGCGCTCACGCCCGAGATGCTCGCGGCGCTCGCCGCCGCGGGCGGCCGCGGCACCGACGGCCGGGTGCACGTCGAGCAGCCGACGATGACCGACGTGTTCCGCCGCTCATGTCGCAAGCCCCGACCGACCCGCCGGCAGTCGACGGACGCGCCTCCGACACCGCGCCGGCATCCGCACGCGGCCGCGACGGTTGCGCCCGCGCCAGCGGCCGCGACGACTGGCGACGCCGGGACGCGGGCGCCAGGCGGCGCGCTCGCGGCGCGTTGGCGGCGCTTGCGCACGCTCATGCATCGCGAGGTGCGGGCGACGCTCCGCGACCCGTTCACCGTCGACCATCCTCATCGCCGTGCCGCTCGCCGCGCTCCTCGCCTTCGGGTACACGCTCTCGACCGAGGTCACTCACCTGCCGCTCGGCGTCCACGACGCCAACGGCACGAGCGCGAGCCGCCGGCTGATCGCCGACCTCGCCGCCACCGGCAGCTTCGCGCCGCGACCGTTCGCGACCCGGACGGCGCTCGACCGCGCATGGTCTCGGGTGCGGTGAGCGCCGCCATCGTCATCCCGCCGGATTTCGAACGCGCGCTCGGCGGAGGGGTCGGCGAGCACGCCCCCGAGATCCAGGTGCTCTACGACGGCGGCGAGACCGTCGTCGCCGGCAACGCCGAAGCGTTTCTGCAGCGGCATCATCGGCGCGACCACACCGGCTTTGCTTCCGCCCGGCGACGGCGCCCCGGGACCGGAAGGCGTCGAGGTCGTCAGTCGGGCGCTCTTCAACCCGCGTCTCGACGGCACGCCGTTCATGGTGGCCGGCACCTTCGGCTTCGTGCTCTCCTTCCTCACCACGCTCATCACGGCGGTGTCGATCGTGAACGAGCGTGTGTCGGGCACGTTCGAGCAGCTCCAGGTGACGCCCGCGACCTCGGCCGAGATCGTGCTCGGGAAGATCCTGCCGCTCGGCGCCGTCTTCGTGGTCGACGTCGTGCTCATGGTGCTCATCGCCGGCCTCTTGCTGGGAGTGTGGCCGGCAGGCAACCCGGTCTTCTTCGTCGGCGTCGCGGGTTTCTACGTCCTGGTCTCGCTGTCGCTCGGCCTCATCTTCTCCGCGACCTCGGCCACCGCGGCCGAGGCGGTGCAGAAGACGGTGCTGTTCAGCATTCCACTGATCTTCCTCGGCGGCTTCCTGTTTCCGATTCGCAACATGCCGCCGTTTTTCCAGTGGCTCTCGGAGCTCTTGCCCGCGACGCACTTCATCGCAGTGAGCCGAGCCATCTACTTGCGCGCCGAGGGGCCGATGACTCTCTGCCCGAGCTCGGCCTTCTGACTCTGTTCGGGATCGCGCTGATGGCGATCGCGTTCCGTACCGTCGCGGCGCGGGCCTGACCATGCGACCCGGACGGCGCCACTTCTGGTCGAATCTCCTGGCGGTCGCCTACAAGGAAGCGGCCGTCATGCGGCACGATCGACCCTTTCTCGCCGTCGCCTTCGTGCAGCCGATCATGATGATGACCATTTTCTCGGCGGTCTCCAACCAGCCGGCCAACGTCCCGTGGACGGTCCTCGACCGCAGCCACACCAGCGAGTCGCGTCGGCTCATCGACGAGATCGGCGCCACCGGCTATTTCCTGCCGCCCGCACCGGCCGCCAGCTACGACGCCGGAGGTGCGATGCTGCGCGACCGCCGGGCCCTGGCGTTTCTCGTCATCCCGCGCGACTTCGCGCGCGATCTCGAGCGCGGAGGACCGCGCGTCCAGGTGCTGCTCGACGGCGCCGATCCGCTGTCGGCCGCACGCGTCGGCGGCATCATCGCGCAAGTGAGCGCGGCGTTCCGGACGGAACCGCCGGAGCGCAACCCGCTGGCCGCTCCGGTCCGGCGCCCCGGCGCGATCGAGGTGCGCCAGCGCTTCTGGTTCAACCCTACGCTCCGCGACCGCGAATTCTTCATGTCGGCGCTCGCCGCCATGCTGCTCACCAATCTCTGCCTCTCCGCCACCAGCCTGGCGTTGGTCGGCGAGCGCGAGAACGGCACCTACGAGCAGATGCTGGCGTTGCCGACGACGCCGGTCGAGATCGTGCTCGGAAAGCTCCTTCCCTACGTTGTCCTCTGCTACATCGAGGTGCTGGTCGCCCTCATCCCGATCGGGCTCGTCTTCGGCTACTGGCCGCAGGGTAGCTGGCTCACGCTGTTCCTCATTACCTTGCCGTTCATACTGGCGTCGCTCGCGCTCGGGACGTTCATTTCCTCGGTCGCCAACAACTCGACCCAGTCGGTCTTTCTCTCCGTCTTCTTCATCCTGCCGTCGTTCGTGCTCTCGGGCGTCATGATGCCCTATCAGCTCATGCCGGACGGCGTGCGCCAGCTCGGCGCGATGCTGCCGCTGCGCTGGTACCAGATCGCGGCCCGCCGCGTCATCGAGCGCGGCGCCGGTCTCGCCGACGTCGCTGTTCCCGACTCTCGTGCTGATGGGGATGTTCGCGGTCATGCTCGCGGCAGTGACGTGGCGCATGAAGCCGCGGCTCGGCTGACCAGCGCTCGACCCGCGCGTCCGGTGACACCGGCGCGCGCGAGGGCGTGGTCGTCAGGGCGTGAATGGAACGGAGAGGGTGGGATTCGAACCCACGGTAGGTGTTACCCTACACACGCTTTCCAAGCGTGCTCCTTCAGCCACTCGGACACCTCTCCGACGTTGCGATCCTGTGATCCTCCCGCGATCACGGCCGTCCATGAAGAGCGGAGAGGGTGGGATTCGAACCCACGGAGGCCGAAGCCTCACACGATTTCGAGTCGTGCCGTTTCAACCGTGCTCACGCACCTCTCCAGATCGGACAGCCGTCGCATACTCGAGCCCGACGAGACCCGATCGACCCGCGCTCGCGCCCCTCTCCTACCGTGGATGGGTCGCGAAGCCAACTCCGCGGCGTAGGCCATCGTGTCTGCGTGGCGAGTGTTCCGTCCCGCGACGGTTGCGACACGTGATGCTTGCGGCCTTGCCCAAGGTGATGCCCAGGAGATAAACTCCTTCTGAACGTGGTGGTGGATGTCGTGGATGTTGCTCGGGCGCCATCATGTCGTTGCTACGCATACTCACACTCGCCGTACCCCTCCTCCTCTGCGCGGGCTCGCCGTTCGCCGCGGAGCCTCCCTTCACGTTGACCGAAGACGGATCGGCGTTCCTCTACACCGCCCGCCCGGGTGATCAGCCGGGTACGCTCGCCGCGATGTTCGGCATCGACGCCAACGAGATCCCCGCGTTTCTTGCCGCAAACGGCGTGAAGGATCCGACACGCATCACGATCGGCCAGGTCTTTCGCATTCCGAATCCGCTGGCGTCACGCGCGGCCGCCGCCGAGGCCAAGGCGGGCGCGCTCGAGAAGGAGCTCACCGAGCTCCGCGCACGCGCGCAGCGATTCGATCGTGAGCTCGGCGAGTCCAGAGCGGCGGCAGAGACCGCCGAACGGCGCGCCGAGCGGCTGGCAGGCCTGGAACGCTGGTCGCACCTCCTCGGCGCGCTCGGAGTAGTGCTCGTCCTGGTCCTGGCCGCGGCAGCCAGTCATCGCCCACAGCGCGCTCCGCAAACTGGGCGAGTCGGAGCGCTATGCCCGCGGCGTCGCCGTCGAGCTCGATGAGAAGCGCCGCGCGGTGCTCGTCGAGCGCCAGCGCGCCGCCAAGCGGGAGATGGACCTCGAGACGCAGGTGCGAGAGCTCGAGCGCCAGCTCGAGTCGTCGATGCGGGTCCGTCGCCCCGCCGCCCGCTAGGGCGTGCCCGGGCCCGACTCGCGACGCGCGAGGCTCCGCTACCCGCGCCGGCTCGCGAAGAACGCCTGCAGCAACTCCCGGGACCGCTGCTCCTCCATGCCGGAGACGACCTCGATCCGATGGTTGAGACGGGAATCGTTCGTCAGATCGTAGAGCGAGCCGGCTGCACCTGCTTTGGGATCGAAGCATCCGAACACCAGCCGGCGGATGCGCGCCTGCAGCGCGGCACCGACGCACATCGCGCACGGCTCCACCGTCACGTACAGATCGCAGCCGGTGAGTCGATAGTTGCCGAGCGCCTGCGCCGCCTCCCGCAGCGCCAGCACCTCGGCATGCGCCGTGGGGTCGCAGCGTGCGATCGGCGCGTTCGCGGCGGCGGCGAGGCAGTCGTCGCCGCGCACGACGACGGCGCCGATCGGCACTTCGCCCTCCATGGCAGCACGCTCCGCCTCGCGAAGCGCCGCCGACATCCAGCGCGTGTCCGGCGTCGTCACGGCCCGCGAGCCTATCTCGGCACGGCGGCTACCGCGAACGCGTGTGCGCGCCGCCGGATCGTTTCGGCCTGTTGCATGGGCACGCCGAGCGCCGTAGACCACCCGGGTCGCGCGAGCGCGACGGAGGCGACCATGCGAGCGGCGATGTTCACGGGCACGGGAGATCCTTCCATCCTTCGCGTCGTCGAGCGCGCGGTGCGGGCGCCTGGCCCTGGCGAAGTGCAGATCCGCGTCACCTCGGCGGGCCTGAACCGTGCCGACGCCAACTATCGCGCCGGCAAGTATCTGCTTCGCACGCCCGGCGAGAGCCGTAGCGGCTTCGAAGGCGCGGGGATCGTGACCGCGGTCGGCGACGCGGTCACGAACGTCCACGTCGGCGATCGTGTCGGTGTCCTCCCCTCCTCCTTCGACGTCGTCAACGAAGGCGCCGCCGCCGAGTCGATGACCGTCTCAGCGGCCGTCGTCGTTCCGACCCCGCGCACTGTGACGGATCGCGACGCCGGCACCATCTGGATGCAGTATCTGACCGCCTGGGGCGCGCTGGTGGAGATCGCCGCCGTCGGGCCGGGCGACTGGGTGATCGTCCCCGCGGCCTCGAGCTCGGTCGGGATCGCATCGATTCAGCTCTGTCGGGCGCGCGGGGCGCGCGTGATCGCCACGACCACGTCGGCGCAGAAGGTCGAGGCACTCCGACGTTTCGCGCCCGATGCGATCGTCGACACGCGCAGTGAGCCGTACGTCGAGCGCGTGAAGGAGATCACCGGCGGTGCCGGTGCCCGGGTCATCTTCGACCCCGTGTACGGCCCGATCGTGAACGATCACATCCGCGCCGCCTGTCGCGAAGCCGTCGTCTTCGTCTACGGCGCCCTCGACTTCACGCCGCTGACGCTCGAGCTGGGCGGCATGCTGCGCAAGCAGATCCGCCTGCAGGGCTATACGATCGGCCCTTTGCTCGGCGATCCGGAGCGACGCGCGCGCGCCATCGCCGGCGTCGCCCAGCATCTCGAGCGCGGCGATTTCTCGCCCGTCATCGACTCCTACTTCCCGCTCGATCGCGTCGCGGACGCGCACCGGCGTCTCGAGTCGAATCTGCAGGTCGGCAAGGTGGTCGTCACGCCCTGAGAACGTCCGCGGCGGCGCCGGCGAGCGACGCCGCATTTGACAGGGCGTCGTGGCGCGGGAACTCTGGCGTCCATGTCCCGCTTGCGCGAATCGCCGCGCGGTCTTCTGATCCTCGCGTTCGCGGCGGTCTACGTCGCCTGGGGCTCGACCTATCTCGCGATCCGCGTCGGGTCGTGACTTTCCCGCCCGCGGTCCTCGGCGGCCTGCGCTACGCGATTGCCGGCGCCGGCATGCTGCTCGCCCTGCGGGTTGCGGGTCGTCGGGTGGGCGTGCGGATCCGTGACGTGCCCCCTCTGCTCGTCGTCGCGGCGCTGCTTCTGGTCGGCGGCAACGGCCTGGTGATGTGGGCGGAGCAAACCGTCCCGTCCGGCTTGACGGCGCTGCTGGTCGCTACCGTCGCGCTCTGGATGAGCGGCCTCGCGGCGCTCCTCCCGCCGCGCGAAGGGCTCACCGGGCGCGCCGTCGCCGGTATCGCCCTCGGGTTCCTCGGCGTCGTCGTGCTCGTGTGGCCCGAGCTGCGCAGCCCCGCCGGCTACCTCTGGGGTGAGCTGGCGTTGATCGTAGCGTCGCTCTCCTGGGCGTGCGGGTCTCTCTACTCCCGGCGCGCCGGGATCCTTGCCGACCCCCTCACGGCGACCGCATGGGAGATGCTCTTCGGTGGCGCGATGATGCTCGGGCTCGCGCTCGCCAACGGCAGTCTCGACCTGTGGCTCCGGGCGTTGCAGGCCCCCGGTGCGTGGCGCGAAAGCCGGGACGGCTTCATCGCGCTTGCCTACCTGATCACCGTTGGATCGTGGATCGGCTTCACCGCGTACATCTGGCTCCTGTCACACGCGTCCGCGGCCAGGGTGGCGACGTACGCCTACGTGAACCCCGTCATCGCCGTCATCCTCGGCTGGCTCATCCTCGGCGAAGCGCTCACGCTCGAGATGGTCGCGGGAAGCATCATCGTCGTCGCGGCGGTGGTGCTCGTCACCTCCGCGCGTGTGGATCCCGAGGTCACGCCCGCGATCGAGGCGATTCCACCGGCGTCGCTCGTCGAAGGCGGCTCGCGGGCGTCGTAGACCATATGGAACGACCGCCTCGGTCTGGCCGTAGACGCGTCCGGCTGGCGCTTCGCACGATCGGTCGGGCCGCGTCCGCGCGTTCGCACATTCGCACCACGTCAGGGGACGATGTCGAATCCCGCCTTCTCGAAGTGTCGATCGAGTGTGAACGCACAGCGGAGGTTGCGATCCCGCATCACGATGAAGGAGGCTGCGTCGCAGAGCGAGAGCTTCGGGTCCGGATCGCGCACGAATTCACGCCAGGCGGCCCCGAGTTGCTCGCTGTCGAGGGCGACGACCTCGATCGCCCTGCTTTCGAGGATCGCGGCACCGGCACGACACGACAGCTCCCAGCTCCCGCGCCGCCGCAGAAAGGTGACCGTTTCGGCTAGGACGAGCTGCGTGGTGACGAGCCGGCGTCGTGCCTTCGCGATCTGCTGCCACGCTGCCGCCGCTTGCTTGTGCTGGGCGTCACGCGCGTCGAACGCTGCGATGAAGCCGGAGCTGTCCGCGAAGACCACGCGTCGTCCTCCTCATAGATGGTGTCGTCGATCTCCTCGGCGAGGTTCCCGGATCCTCGACGACCGGTGAGGGTGAGCTTGCCGATCAGCGCGAGAGCCGGATCCCCTTCCCAGGTCGGCCCGGATCCCGCGGTCTCAGAAACGAGGTAGCGGTCCAGCGCCTCGCGGACGATTCCCGCCAGCGACGTCCTGCGGTCACGCGCCAGCGCCATCGCCGCGCCGTGCTGCGCTGCGGTGAGGTAGATCTGCGTGCGCTTTTCAGTCGTGGCCGCCATGATGTAGCGGCATGATGTATATCCATGCTTTCGAAGTCAAGGTGCCATTGCTGGCCCCACCCGGCGCTTCCCCGTTGCGGCAGCGAGCCTGTGGCTTAGCGAGCTCGCGATGGGCATGACATTGCCGTCGCTCGGTGCATGGCTGAACGAGCACATCGAGAAGGAGCGATGGGCGACGGTGCTGTCGGTGAACGCGATGTGCGGGACCTTCGGCGGGGCGTTGGGTCTCCCTCGCCCTCGGATTCGTGGCGCGACGGGACAGCATCGCGACGGCGCTGCTCCTGGCCGCCGCCGTGACCTTCCTCTCGGTGCCGGGCTTCCTTTTGCTGGGGCGCGTCGAGAGGCGCGCTCCAGTTGATTGACTCGCGTGGACCGGCCGTGATGGAACCGACGGACCCCCCCGCCTTGGAGGAGAACATGGCCAACGAAACCGCCCTCGTGACCGGCGCCTCGGCAGGCCTCGGCGCCGAATTCGCACGCCAACTCGGCGCCGAGAAGATGGACCTCGTGCTCGTCGCCCGCCGCGTCGACCGGCTCGAACAGCTCAAGTCGGAGATCGAAAAGGCGCATGGCGTCCGCTGCCGGATCATCGCGACCGATGCGAGCCGCCTCGAGGCTCCCGCGGAGATCTTTCGCGAAACGGAATCGGCGGGGCTTGCGATCGACTGGCTCGTGAACAACGCGGGCTTCGGAACCAACGGGCGCTTCTCCGAGCTTCCGCTCGAGCGAGAGATCGAGGAGATCCGCCTGAACGTCGCGACGCTGGTCGCACTCTCGCGCCTGTACCTCCCGGGCATGGTGGCCCGGAAGCGCGGGCGGATCATCAACCTCGGCTCGGTTGGCTCCTTCATCCCTACCCCGTACATGGCCACCTACACCGCGACCAAGGCCTTCGTCCTCTCCTTCTCGGAGGCGCTGGCGACCGAGGTCGAAGGGACGGGGGTTTCCGTCCTCGCGCTCTGCCCCGGCGCGACCAAGACGGAGTTTCAAGAGGTCGCCGGGGTCACGGAGAACGTGCCCGAGTTCAGCTACATGACTGCCGAGGAGGTCGTCCGTCAGGCGATCGCGTCGGCGAAGGCCGGGAGACGAATCCTCGTACCGGGTCTGATGAACAAGGTCGTGCCGGTCACGACACGGCTCGTGCCGCGGAGCGTGATCACGAAGCTCGCCGGCTCGATGTTCGCGCCCAAGACGGCGACGAGCTGACGACACGGAGGCCACCCATGGCGACCCTGGGTGCGGTGATCGAGATCCGGCGCTACCCCGTCAAGAGTAGGGAAAGCGAGGTGCTCGACGCGACCCCGCTCGGTGCGCGCGGACTCCCGGGAGACCGCGCCTGGGCCGTGCGCGACGAGATGCGGGGCGGCATCGGTGGCGCGAAGAAGATCCCCGCGCTCATGCGGTTCTCCGCCGCCTATCCGAGCGCGCCGGCTGCCGAAGGCTCGAGCCCCACCGTCATCACGCTTCCCGACGGCTCGACCTGCCGGACGACCGATCCCGATGTCAACGAGCGGCTCGCGCGCGCGCTCGATCATCGGGTGAGCCTCTGGCCGCTGCTTCCACCCGACGCCTCAAGAAGTACGGGCTCAGCGTCGGGGACTCTGGGTCTTAGTGCCTGGCGTCGACGGTAGTGACTCAGACTGAGTCACTACCGCGCCGACGTCGCGCTAGACGTCGTCGAGCGAGGTCCAGCCCTCTTTCTCGGCGCGCAGAAGCGCACGATCGTAGGTCTGCCAGAAGCGTTTGTTCTGCGAGATTGCCACGATCTCCAGGTCGGTGTCTTCGGTCACAGGCATCAACACGGCACACGGGCGTCCGTTCTTTGTGATCACGACCGACCCTTCCTCTGGCAGCGCGCCGACGATCTTGTTCAGGTTGGCTTTCACCTCGCGAATGCTCTCGATTTTCATAAGACGAACCTCTTGCGATCGATGATCAGACAGTTACCGCGCTTCCGGCCGATCACAAGGGGGTCCATCGTTCGCCTGCGGCCCGCCGTCACGGAAAACCCTAAAATACGCGCCATCGCTGACTTGTAGGGAAGTGGCGCCTTAAGGGCCGCCGCAGTGTCGCGCCCGCGGTAGGAGGTGTCCATGCAGGTGGTGTCGCGCGCTCGGCAAACGCAATCGGCGTTTCCTTGTTCTCTTGGCGGCCAGCTCCTGCACGTTGGTCCAGGGCCGAGACATGGGACCCAAATTCGAGACGTGCGCGTCACGCGCGACGGGATACCGGTCACAACGCGTCGGTCAGCGTGAACGGGACGGCAGCTCCGCTGGGTGCAGACTCGCACTACCACGCCACGCTGCCGTCTGCGCTGCCGGTCGGCGGCCGTCTCTTCGTCCGAGTGGGTTCGGGACTCTTCTCGATCCATGGACAGGGGACGGTACCCGAGGCGCCGGTGATGACGGCTCCGCCGCATGGAGCAACGTTCACCCCCGGGCAGCCGATTCCGGTGAGCTGGACGAGCGCCACCGACCCCGATCGTTTCCAAGTCAACGCCGAGTACTCGTGCGGACAGAACTGTTCGACCGGCAAGCGTTACCACGCGAGCGGTGCCGACCGCTCGTTGACGATCCCCCTGGGCGATCTACCGAATGACCTGCCGATCGTCATCAGCGCCTTCGCGTACGACGATGGGGCGTTCAACTGGATGGCGGCATCCGGCTCGACGATGAACATTCGCGGCGAAGCGTTCGTCGGCTATCCGACGATCACGGTCGCGGAGCCGTACCGCATCGTCGGGCAGGACATGAGCTTCAAGTTCGAGCACGTATACGTCTTTCGCGGTACGACGCTGATCGATAACGCCACCGTCAGCGTCAATGGCACGCCGGCCCCAGTGGCCGCGGACAAGGGTTATCACGTCACGTTGCCCGTCCGCGTGCCGGCCGGCAACCCGCTTCAACTGCACGTCGCCATCGGTGCGATGACGATTGCGGGCCTCGGCAAGGTGCCTGAGAACCCGGTGATTACCGCGCCGCCCGACGGCGCGACGTTTCCCGCGACGGGCCCCATCGCCGTGACGTGGACCAGCGCGACGGATCCCGATCGGTTCAAGATCATGGCGCAATGGTCCTGCGGCCCCAATTGCGGAACCGCCAGGTGTATGACGCACCTGGCTCCTCGCGTACGGCCACCATTCCCATCGCTGACCTGCCGACCGGTCTCGACCTTCAGCTCAACGTCATGTCATATAACGACGGCAGCTTCACGGGCCCTGCCGATTCCACGTCGACGATGAACATTCGCGGTGAGAGCACCCGCCGTACTATCCGGATCAATCCCTGAGCAAGCGTGCCGCTTTCGTAGTCGGCAGCGCGACGAACGGCTGGCGCCTCCGTGTATATCGTCCCGACGCAACATTTCCGGCGTCGATCTCGGTCGTTCACCACTTCCGCCACATTTCCTTCCTCGCTGCCACTACCCTCGCGGCCATCATCGACGCGCCCCTCTGTCGTAGCGGATGAAGGCGAAGGCCGAGAACGCCCGGTTACGTCAACCGAAGGCCGTTCATCCCGACTTTGACCTCGCCATCGCGACGGGGTACGCCGTCGGACAGATCTCTGCCGTGCAGGTGCTGCTGCGATGAGAACGCAAGGTGCCTGGAACCGCTGCTTCAAGGGATCGTCGGGCGGGCCGCACCGCTGCCGGACAATGTCGGTCGCGGTCGGGGCGATGCAGTCGTATCTTTCCGTGAAGTACGACCCGAATTGGGATTACTTTCCCTTGTTGATATGCATCTTTGGCGGTGTTGCGCTCGGGCTGGATGACATCGTTGCCCTTACCGGACGTTCGCGCGTGTTCGCGCGACGTCGAGCCGCCACACGGCTCCAGACCTTGCTCCTAGCCCGACCTCAGTAGTAGTACGTGGTACGCTGGGTCGTTCTCCCCCGAGAAGATTCGTTCGACGCGACAACCGATTGAGGTGGCGCGGGTGACCAGAGTCTCCAGCTCGTCGGACCGATCAACGTGCGGCCCTCGACGACCTCGACGACCACTACCATGGCGGCGCGTACCACAACGACGGGGATGTAGCGGCGGCTGCAATCATTGGCGGCGCCGTCGGTATGGCGATCGGCTCGATGGCCACGGCCTTGCAGGTGCGGCGGCGGAGTCCGAGATCAGGAGGCACAGATCGTCGCTGATTCCTCGGCAAGGAGGTTTCGGCCGCTCGCCTCCTGTCCGCGAGACGAGTTCCACGGAATCGGTCAAATCCGCATAACACTTCGAAACGGAAGGTGGTGAGGACCCCGAAACTCACGGACTGCAAAGTCAAAAGGAGAAGAAATATGAACACAGCAAAAGCAATCCTGAGCGGTTCCGCGTTGGTCTTGATTTTTTCTCTACCCAGCTGGGCGCAGGTCAAAGAGCTCCCGACACATACCGTTACTCTCGCCGGCACCGTGGAAGCCATCGATCATGACAAACGCGCCGTGACCATCAGGACGGCCGACGGCATCTTCGAGACTATCGACGTACCAACAAGCGCAAAACGATTCGATGAGCTCAAGGTTGGGGACAAGGTCTCGGTGACGTACAACAACAGCGTCTCAGTGCGAGCGAAGCCGCCCGGCGAGCCCGCGGTCGATACGGTGAGCAAGAAGTCCACGATGGGACAGGAAGAGCGGCCTGGGGGCACGACCTCGATACAGCAAACCATGACGGTCACCGTTGCCACGATCGACAAGAACACGTCCGCGATCACCTTCACTGGGCCGAACGGCTGGAAGTATAGCCGACATGTCGTCGATCCGGCCGTGCTCGAAAAGATCAAGGTGGGAGATCGGGTTGACGTCAGCTGGAACACCGATCTCAAGGTTTCGGTGCAGTAGTTCTCCGAGTGAACGGCGCCGCAGCTCCCGCAGGCGGCGGAAGCTGCGGCGCGTCGCTTGGCTCGAGGGAATAGAAGAGCCAATGTCCGAGAACGGACGTTACGTTAACCAACAGACCGTTCATCCGGCCTATCAACCGGCGTTCGGCGGATATTCCATACGATGGCGCGCCTCTCTATGGTGGGCATCGATCGTCGCAGGGGCGGAACAGCAACCGTGACTAGCCGGGCCGGTCCTCTGGTCGCACGATTGGTGTCCATTCTCGAATGCGGACTATCTCCACGCCCGCCACGTGATAATACGGATCGGCGTCGAGGATTCGGTCCAGTTCTTCACGCGGCACGTCAAAGATGAGCATAGCGCCCATGTCATCGGCCCAGGGGCCTGCCGCGACGAGCCGGCCCTCATGGTGGAGGCGCGCAAGAACGGCACGGTGTGCCGGGCGGGCGGCGAGGCGCTCCGAGGAAGCGGTGAAGGCGAGTTCAACGATCAGCATGCATCTGACGGTACAGGCCTGGGCATGATCCGGTCTGTATCGGCCGATACACTCTCCGATTGGCGGTCGCTGGCCAAGATACCGTTGCTCGGAATGCTCACAGAGGTCCGGCTGCGGACACTTTGGGCGAGGTCGCGACCCCACCGCTATGTCGCGCAACAGGTGCTGCGCAACGCGGGCGACCCGGCGACGCATCTCCTGCTGCTCTTGCATGGTCGCGTGGCCGCTACCGTCACGACCTCTGCGGGGCGGATCGTTCGCTTCGGCGACTTTGCCGCGCCTTGCGCCCTGGACAAGGTCGCTGTCATCGACGGCCGCGGCCACACCGCGACCCTGACAGCGCTCACGGCCTGCGCGGTGCGGAGCCTGCCTCGTGATCTCTTCTACGCACTGATCGATAGTGCGCCAGCAGCGCGTCGACACGTGCTCCGCGTGCTCGCAGACCACGCGCGGCACGAGCAAGAGCGGTTCGTGGCAACCGCCACGTTGTCCACTGAAACCCGCCTGGCAGCTTGGCTGCTAGAGCAGGCCGGAAGGACGTCGGACAGCCGCGTGACCCTTCCCGGCAGTCAGGAATCCCTGGCAGATCTGCTTGGCGTCACCAGGGTGACGATCAGCCGCGCGCTGACGCGACTACAGCGCGACGCCCTCATTATCGTCGAGCGTGGCCGCGTAGACATCGTAGCCCCAGAGCTCCTCAGCCTTCGCGCACGCGGTTGACCTGTGGACATCGGCATGCCCGGCCTGCTGCCGCCGAACAAGGCCATCGGAAGTAAGAATGCCGGCTGGTTCTGAAATCATGAGGGCAGTAATCGAAGGTCAGTGGAACCGTTCAATGTTGCGGGCGGATTTTGGAGCGGTCTGTTGTCGAGGGCATCGTGTTCTCGCAGCAACGACAGTCGCTCGCGTTGAGTCTGGCGTTTCAGGTTGATAGGCCGGATGAACGGCCTGTTGTTTGACGTAACACGCGTTCTCGGACGTTCGTTTTTTCCTACCTCTTCCTACCTTCCCTGAAGCCGAGGCCCACGTAAATTTCATCGGTTGAGGGATCCCGAACGACGACCGGGGAGTACTCGCCTAGCGACTCGCACGTCCACCAGTTCCCGCTGGCAACGAGAGTCGGCCAGTCGCTGAACTGATACCTGTAGAGCAGCGTTCGAACCATGTCGGGACGAGTGCCCGGAAACGGGTTGCGTGCAAACAGCGCCACGACTGACGGCTCGGCTTCTAGGAGCCTTCGTGCCGTGCGCCAGACGTACGGGACTTGCGTGTAGGGCAGTGGTGGCTCCACTTCGACGGAACGTGCCGACTCGCGGTCGAAGCGCGGGCTAGCGGGTGCGAAAAAACGCGGGCGAACGTCCAGACGTTGCGCCTGATACCGGTACTCGTAAGGCCGCCACGTCGTGCCGCCGTCGTTTGAGCCTTCGAAAACGATCATCCTGCGCTCCAACGGAATTGTCGGAAAGAGGACGTAGTGATTCGCGCTGCGAAAGGGCCGAGTCATGTCGATTAGCGCCGGCAGCGGTCCTGGAAGCGGGACACGGAAGAATTCGAGCATCATCAGCAGGGTGATCACGAAGAGAAAGCCTTGGACCGCAGTCACGGTGCGCGCTCTCCATGTCCGCCGTGGCCGACGGTCCCCGAACGGCACTGGTGGGATTTCAGACGAGCTTCTTGCCCGTAGTTTCGCCGAGATGCTCAACGGCAACAGTCGCAGCAACACTGCATCGTCAACCAGGAATACGCCAAGCGCGATCGAGTGATAGTTGAACGTGTTGAAGTTGCCCGAAAGGAGTATGCCCGTTTGCATGAGCGTCCACGCGCCCACGGCAAACAACGTCGCGCGCTTGCCGCAAAAGAGAAGAAAGCTGCATCCGATCTCCGCGAAGAGCACGTATCCCGTCATCAGCCGGTGAGCGGCGTGCGGGAGCTTGTGCGCGAACCATGCAACCCAGGTCGGAAACGGCGAAGTCTCGAAGAAGAACTCCATCGCCGTGAGCGAGCGCCAGATGGCGTCGCCGCTCAGAATCTTCGACATTCCGGTTTCGAGCATGAGGCGGAACAAGAGCCACGTGCAAAGAAACATGACCGCTCGCGAAGGAGGGGCATACGCTCCTGGGCCCGGACGCAGACCCGACGGAGCCGCGAACATCGCTAGCATGGTGCTTTCGAGGAGCAGGGCATCGGAGGCGTACCAGGCAAAGTTCGGCGCGACCGCAACGAACGACAGAAAGCACGTCCAGCAAAGCGCGAGACCGAGGCGGGGAAGCCGGTTGAAAAGCACCAAGAGCGCGCCCGCCAAGCCGACGTAGCAGATGCCTCGCAGCGCCTACGGCTCCGCGCTCAGCCACGCCAAGCTGGGGGCCGCAAAGAAACGACCGAAGCCGGGCGCTCGGTGCGCCGCGGTGCTGAGAATGTCCCGCGCGGGAAAAATCCCGTCAGGCCCGATCAACCCTACGATCTGGGAAGACAGTGAAAAGAACGAGACGGCATAGAGGAACGCGAGTACGCGGAGGTAAATCCACCGAGACCAAAGATGGGTGGGCGTGTCGGCGCTCGCAGGTGCATCGGCCGGAGCATCGCCGCGCCGTGCATTGAGTCTTTGGAAGTCGACCGGCTCTACGCGCATGTCCCGATCAGTGCTCACTGCCAGCGTGCCTCAGGAGGCCTCAGGCGGGGAATTCGAACGGGAGTGAGGCCTAGTACTGGCGATACCGCCGCTGCACGTGGCGCTGGCGCATGCCGACCTGTGCGCGCCGCTCCTCCGGAGATACGCTCCGCACCGACGCCGGAAGGTGCCGGCGGATCTCGACGAACGGCACCTTGGTCGCGGTGATCGTCGGGAGCTGCTCGGGCGGCGCCGAGTACGTCCAGCGCGCCACCATGTACCCTTCCGGTAGACCCGTCGTGTCGAGCCAGTTCGGGATCCCCGGATCGCGGTGCGCGATCACGTAGCGGAAGGCACCGTCGGCGTCGCGCTCGGCCTGGAAAGCGTTCAGGCTGCTCACGTGGTTGGCGAAATCCAGCGACTCGCCCCACAGATTCGAAAGGTGGAACCCGAAGTATGCGGGCGCGACCGGGAGACTCGACTCGACGACCACGGCTTCGTCGTCAGCCAGCTCGTAGACTCCTCCCGCGTAGACGTTCGTGCTCTGGCCTCCACCGGTCTGGATTCCGGCCGCCGCCGGCGCGTTGAAGGCGTTGCGCGGCATGAAGCGCTGGCCGTCACCGTTCACGTCCTCGTAGGTCTCGAGAATGATGGCGTAGAACTCGTTCCAGAAGCGCATCTGGTTCTCGACGATCTCGCCGACCCGCGCGATCCGTCGTGCGGCGGTGGCGGCGTCCAGCACGGGCGCGGGTGCGCCTTCCGAGGCGGTGCGCACGATGCCGAGCTCGAGCGCGTCCTCCTGCTCCCAGTCGTAGAAGAGCTCGCGGACGACGAGATAGCGCGCCGTGTGCTCGGCGCGCTTGGTGGGGATGAAATTGCCGCTCCACCCGCTGGGACGCTCCGGCGCGACGAGAATCTCGAACGTCCCGTCCGGTTGGACGGCGAGCTTCGACGAGTCGAGGGTGCCGGTGTTGGTGCGGACTGCCGGGGAGAGCTCCGCGAGGTCCCCGCTGTCCCCCGCGTATGCCGTGGTCGCCTCGAAAATCACGTACTGGGGTGCTTTGCGCCCACCCGCCGTCCGCGCCTCGCCGCGCCAATGGCGATGATCCTGGACCCTTCCCGTGACCCGGTACGTGCCCTCGGCGAGCTCGGCGCACAGGTAGATCGCATCGGCATTGTCGATCGTCGCCTTGTCGGTGGGTTGGATCGCGCGGCGAAAGTACGGGAACTCCGGATCGGCAAACGCGCGCTCGACTGCCCCGAAGAGGAAGCCGAGCAGGTAGCGATAGCCTTCGGCGAGATTCCGCTCGCTCGGCGGCGGCGGATGGAGCCGCGGATCGTCGACCGCGTCCCGCGCCCGCCCGAGCGCCGCGAGCAATCCGTCCCAGGCGCGACGAAGCTCGTCCTGCGTGCTCATCGCCGTCCCCCTTCGCCCGTCGATCGCGCCGACGCGTCGTCGTCCCACCCGAAGCGGTCGAAAAGGTCGGCGAGCTCCGTACGGATCGCATCGGCGCTGAGACCGAACTCCTCGAGACTGTAGCGGTGCGTGGTCTCGTGCACGCGTGCCCGCTTCTCTTCCGCCTCGAGCAGGCGATCGAAGGACGGCTCGAGCGGAAAGCCGAGGCGCGCATAGACGTCGGTCACCGTTCGCCGCGGCTCCGCGACCAGGTCGCGGTAGTCGACGCAGCGCGTACTTGGTCTCGGGATGGCGGCTCAACGCCTCCAGGGGATAGCGATAGGTATGAAACGACTGCGCGGCGAGGACGCGCAGCGAGCGCCTGATGCTGTCCTCGTCCCAGCGCCGCAGCTCCCACGCGGTCTTCAACAGCTTCAAGAGACTCGGGATCGTATCGTTGGGGTTGCGGAGCATGACGACGAAGCGCGCATCCGGGAACGCCTCGATCAGGCTTTCGACGCGCCCCGAGAACGTCGGGTTCTTGCTCAAATGAACCGCGCGCCCGCCGTTCAGATAGAGCTGTCGCTTCACGCATTCCTCGTAGAAGCGCAGCATGCGGCGGCGGCTCTTCGGTGGACGTTCGTCGACGTAGTAGAAGTCGAGCTCGCCCATGTACGGAAGGAGAACGATCCAGAACCCGGACGCGCAGGAGAACGTGTAGAGGAAGTCGTCCTCCTCGGGCGTGGTGAGGCCGGTGCGATGCATGTCCTGGGTTGCGGCGAGCTTTCTCGCTTCCCACCGCTTGAGTGCGGCGTCCATCCGCCCTCCGAGCCAGCGTCGATCGCACGCGCCGACGAAGCGGATCAGCTTCTTCTGGATGAGCGAGGGGAAGAACAACTCGTAGAGAAGAAAACAACTGAAGCGCCCGTCGTTGCTCATCAAGCGATGGATGAGCGTCGTACCACTGCGCGCGTGACCGATGATGAAGACGGGGTTCCGCACCTCGACCCGACGGAGCCCCGGAAAGAAGATCCGGTCGAGGAAGAAGCAGACCGCATGGAAGGTCGACACGACGGGTACGACGACGAGCAGCATGAAGAGCAGGCGCCGGCGCCCGGCCGGGTTCGTTTCCCGGAAGCCGAGCCGCAACATGCGGAGGTAGATCCGCCAGTCGAAATAGAAAAGCACGCCTGCCGATAGGCCAGGACGGGCCCGGCGCACAAGTCCGGCCCGCAGCGGTCGTGTGCTAGCGGCGGGGGCTGGCCGGAGCGGCCGGCACCCGCCACCACCATCCGCTAGTCGTCCCGCAGATCGTCGAGCCGCGCCTTCAACGTCGCCTTGATACCCGCGTAGCCGGCGTTGTTGGTGACGTTGTCGAGCTCGTACGGGTCGAACCCCGGCCGGAGGTCGTAGAGCTCGGTCTCGACCGGGTTCAACGTGTAGTACTCGACGAACTTGTAGTCCGGCGTCCGCACCAGCACGTTGTCGGGGATCTGGCCGCCCCAGTGCTCGTTCAGGAAGTCGCTCCGCCAGGTGGTCGGAGAGCCGTACAGCAGCGGCACGACGCTGGCGCCGTTCAGGGCGTAGCCGGGCGGCACCGGTGCGCCCGCCAGGTCGACGAAGGTGGCCGCGAAGTCGATGTTGAGGACGAAGCTGTCGTCGACCCGGGCGGTCGTGCCCGACGGCGGGTAGCGCATGATCATCGGCACGTGCATGCACTCCTCGTACGGGCACGTCTTCGGCCGCCACATGTGCGAGCCCCACGAGAACCCGTTGTCGGAGCTGAAGACGACGAGCGTGTCGTCGTCGATGCCGCGCGCCACCAGCTTGTCCATGATGTCGCGCACCGCCTCGTCCACCGCCTGCAGCGACTCGAGCTGATCGATGCGGAACTGGTCGGTGCTGTTCATCTCGTTGGTCGTCCAGTTGAGGCTCTGCGTCCACGTCGGGCCGTTCACGGGAACGACGCCGTAGTTCGGCGGCCGGAAGTCGGTGAGCGTCTGGAAGAGCCCTTCGTGATCCGGGCGCGGCGTCGCCGGACCGTGCGGCGCCTTGGGGGCGAAGTACAGGAAGAAATGACGGTTGTCGTCGACGGCGTCATCGATGAACTGCAGCGCCCGCTGGTTGAGAATCGTCTGGGAGTATTCGGGGGTGGTGGTTCCGTAGTGCGTGATCACCCCGTTGTCGTTGAAGTCGTAGTCGTAGAACTTCACCTGCACGAACGCGTGCCACTCATCCCAGCCCGGCGGAACGCACGGCGAGAGCGTCGCATACCCGTTCAGGTATTTGCCGACGAAGCCGGTGCGATAGCCGTCGGCCTGCAACCATGTCGCGATGGTCGATTCGTCGTCGAACTCCTCGGCACCGCCGTCGGGCGGCGTGTTCTTGTGGATGCCGGTATTGTGCGCGTACTGGCCGCGCAGGATGCTGGCGCGGCTCGGGCAACAGACGGCTGTGGTGACGTATCCGTTCGGAAACGTCGACCCCCGAAGCGGCGAGCCGGGTCTGCACGTACGGCATGACGTCGACCATGCCGTTCAGGGAGTGGGTCGGGCCGACGGTGTCCCAGCGCTGGTCGTCGGTGAGGATCAGGATGATGTTCGGGTTCCCGAAGCCGCCGGCGCCGACGGCGTCGCCCGGCAGCTCGACCGGCTGGAAGGGCGCCGCGGCCACAGCATCGGCAAGCGGCGCGGGCGGCGGCTCGCAGGTCGCCGGGGTGAGCAGCATGAGGTTGGAGAGCACGTCGGCCTGCGTGCAGATACAGTCGGCGCCGTCGAGCGGCGTCGTCTCTCCGGCACAGTCGTCGGTGAGCGGCGGCGCGATCGGATCGATGCAGCGCCGGCCGGCCTTCTCCTTGCACTTCACGAGATCCTCGGGGATCTTGTCGAGGCGCTCGCGATCGATGCGCGTCGCCTTCTTCGCCATGAACTTGTAGCCTTCCTTGAAGAGGCGCTGGACGCAGTCGCTGCTGGCGTCACCCACGATCGGCGAAGAGATTGGCGAGCTCACATTCGACGGCGAAGCGGCAATCCGGGCTGGTGATCTTCTCCAGATCCTCGGTGAGGTCGCAGGGCGTGATCCCTTGATCGACGCAGCGGAGAAGATGTCGTCCCGGCCTTCTTGATGCCGCGCGCGACGAAGCGGTCGGCGGTGCAATCGTGGTCGACGTCCTCGCAGTCGTCGATCTGGGCCCGTGCGGGGGCGGCGAGAGCGAGGGTCGCAGCCGCGGCTGCCAACACGAGCCACCTGCCAGCCAGCAACGATCTCATGACTGCGTCCTCCTGGCCCTTCATGCCTGCGGTGCACGGCGATAGTCAATCTTTCGCCCACCCCCAAGCATCGCTAGAATCGGCGCTTACCCGTGGAAACCAAGCTCATCTTCGTGATCGGACCACCGCGCTCCGGATCGACCCTGCTGATGCGGATGCTGAGCTCGCATTCACAGATCTACAGCCGCGCCGAGCCGCATCTGCTGACACCGCTCGCCCATCTCGGCTTCTACGACGCCGTCGACAAGGCGCCCTTCGACCACTTGCAGGCGCAGCAGTCGGCGCGTGAGTTCGTCGCCGACCTGCCGCGCGGCGAGGCCGACTACCTCGATGCCTGCCGCGCCTACACCGACGTCCTCTACGGCCGCATGCTCGAGGCGCGCGGCAAGGGGAAGGCGTTCTTCCTCGACAAGACGCCGGCAAACGCGCTCGTCCTCCCCTTCCTCGCCAAGCTCTATCCGCACGCCCGCTACGTCGTCCTCACTCGCCATCCGGCCGCGATCTGGAGCTCCTACGCCAACTCGTTCTTCGACGGCGACTACGTGGCGGCGCGCAAGTTCAACCCGATCCTCAACCGCTACGTCCCGGCGATGGCGCGCTTCCTGCGCGAGCAGCCGGTGCCGATCGTGCGCGTCGCGTACGAGGACCTGGTCCAGCGACCCGAGGAGGAGATGCGGCGCGTGTTCGAGTTCCTGAGCGTGCCGTTCGAAGCCGGCGCGATCGACTACGGGAGCCACGAGCACGAAGCGAAGGGACTTGGCGACCCGCTCGGCGTCGGACGACACTCACGGCCGGTGACGGACTCGGTCGAGAAATGGGCGCACGAGCTCGCCGGCGATCCCGCGAAGCTCGCGATCGTTCGCGACATGGTCGGACGCCTCGACGACGCCGACCTCGAGACCTGGGGGTTCCCGCGTGCGACGTTCTTCGCGCCGGTCGAAGCGGCGGCGCGCGACGGCGCGCGGCCTGCGCCCCCGCCCGCCTTCTTCGACCGCTACCGTCTGCAGCGGAAGGCTGCTGGTCATGCTGCGGCGAAACATCGACCACAACGCGTTCGGCCGCGTCGTGCAGCGTGTGCGTCTCTTCTGTGACGTGCTGCTGCGCGGCTGATGGTTGCGACAGTCAAGGAGTCGTCATGAAAGAATTCGGCCTGTTCATCGACGGAGCTTCGCAAGCCGCGAGCGACGGCAAGACGTTCGAGAGCCTGAACCCGGCGACGGGCGAGCCGTGGGCGCGCGTCGCCGCGGGGCGTCCCGCCGACGTCGAACGTGCCGTGACCGCAGCCCGGCAGGCACATCGGGACGGTCGCTGGCGAGCCAAGTCGGCGGCGGAACGCGCCGACGTGCTCGAGGCGATCGCCATGGCGGTCTTCGAGCGCCAAGCGGAGCTCGCCACCGCCGAAGCGGAAGACAGCGGCGGCACGATTCGCAAGGCCAACACCGCGGACATTCCGGCGACCGCGCAAACCTTCCTCTACTATGCCGGACTCGTGCGGCAACACGCCGAGGAGGAGGAGCACGCCGAGGCGGTGCCGGTCACGAGTCGCAACATCATCCGCCGCGAGCCGATCGGCGTCTGCGCCGGCATCGTGCCGTTCAACTTTCCGCTCGCGTCCGCGTCGTGGAAGATCGCGCCCGCGCTCGCGGCCGGCAACACGCTCGTCCTGAAGCCCTCGCCCCACACGCCGGTCACGGCGCTGATGCTCGCCGAGATCTGCCACAAGGCTGGCGTTCCCGCCGGTGTGGTGAACGTGGTCGCCGGACCCGACGCCGACCTCGGCGAGGCGCTCGTCACCCATCCGCACGTCGACAAGATCGCGTTCACGGGCTCGACCAAGGTCGGCCGGCAGGTCATGGAAGCGGCCGCCAAGGGTTTGAAGGCGCTCACCCTCGAGCTCGGCGGCAAGTCACCCAACATCATCCTCGAGGACGCCAACCTGGACGGCGCCGTGCGCGGCGCGCTCTTCGGCACGTTCTTCCATCAAGGTCAGGTCTGCGAGTCGGGGACGCGGGTGCTGGTGCACGCCTCGCTCTACTCCGCGTTCATCGATCAGATGGTCGCGGCCGCCAAGGAGATCGTCATCGGCGACACGCTCGACCCGAACACCACCATGGGACCGCTGGTGAGCGAGGGGCAACGCGCCAACACCGAGCGCTACGTGGCGCTCGGCAAACAGGAGGGTGCCGATCTCGTCCTCGGAGGCCAGCGTCCGCCGGCTTCGCGCGCGGCTACTACTACGAGCCCACGATCTTCCGGCGGGTCGAGAACTCCATGCGCATCGCGCAGGAGGAGATCTTCGGCCCGGTGGTTTCCGTCATTCCCTTCAAGGACGACGCCGAGGCGCTCCGCATCGCCAACGATTCCCTCTACGGCCTGGGAGCAGCCGTCTGGTCGCGTGATACCGAGCGCGCGCTCGGCATGGCGAGGGCGATCGAGGCCGGCACCGTGTGGATCAACGACTACCACCTGCTCAACGTCCGCTTCCCGTTCGGCGGCTACAAGCAGAGCGGCTTCGGCCGCGAGCTCGGACCGTGGGGGCTGGCGGAGTACCAGCAGATCAAGCACATCCACGTCGGCGAGCCCGGGGACGCGGCGCAGAAGTTCTACTTCCAGATGCTGCTCCCCTAGTACGGTGGGCCGCCATACTTGAGTCTCGGCCCGGATAGTGCCATCGGAGGAGACCAGGAGGGCATCAGCATGGGACTGAGTATTGGTGATACGGCTCCCGATTTCACCGCGGAGTCCACGGAAGGTACGATCAAGTTCCACGACTTCGTCGGCAACAACTGGGTGGTTCTCTTCTCTCATCCGAAGGACTTCACCCCCGTGTGCACGACCGAGCTCGGCTACATGGCGCGCATCAAGCCCGAGTTCGACAAGCGCGGCGTCAAGATCGTCGGCCTCAGCGTCGACCCGGTCGACTCCCACCAGAAGTGGTCGCAGGACATCAAGGAGACGCAGGGTCACGCACCGAACTACCCGCTGATCGGCGATCCGGAGCTCAAGGTCGCCAAGGCATGGGGGATGCTGCCCGCGGAGCTGCCCGGCAGCTCGCAGGGGCGCACCGCCGCTGACAACGCGACGGTCCGCAACGTCTTCGTCATCGGTCCCGACAAGAAGATCAAGCTGATCCTGGTCTACCCGATGACCACCGGACGCAACTTCGACGAGGTGGTGCGCGTGATCGACTCGCTGCAGCTCACCGCCAAACACAAGGTCGCGACGCCGGTCAACTGGAAGCCGGGAGACGACGTCATCATCGCCGGCTCGGTCACCGACGAGGACGCGAAGAAGCAATACCCGGGCGGCTGGAAAGCGCCGAAGCCCTACCTGCGCGTCGTCCCGCAGCCGAAGTCATAGCGCCGATCACGAGCCGGCGCCGGCCGCGCTCAGGCGCCGGCCGGTCGCCGCTCGGGCGTGAAACGCACGGGCATGTGCTTGATGCCGTTGATGAAGTTCGAGCGCAGGCGTGCGACCGGTCCGGCCAGCTCGAGGTCCGGGAGGCGGCGCAGGCACTCCTCGAACATGATGCGGATCTCGAGCCGCGCCAGCGTGGTGCCGAGGCAGAAGTGCTCACCGAACCCGAAGGCCAGATGGTCGTTCGGGGTGCGTCCGACGTCGAAGCGGTCGGCCGCGGGGAACGCGCGCTCGTCGCGATTGGCCGAGGAGTAGAAGAGGACGATCTTGTCGTCGGCGCGGATTTGCGTCCCGCGCAGCTCCGTGTCGCGCGTCGCGGTGCGCCGGAAATGGATGACGGGCGTCACCCAGCGCAACATCTCCTCGACCGCGGTCGGGAGGAGCGTCGGGCTCGGCGATCAGCCTGGCACGCTCCTCTGGATGCTCGACGAGCGCCAGCATGCCGCCCGAGATCAGGTTGCGCGTCGTCTCGTTCCCGGCAACGGCAATCAGCAGGAAGAAGGAGTCGAACTCCATCTCGGTGAGCGCCTCACCATCGACCTCGGCGCGTAGCAGCGCCGAGATCAAGTCGTCGCGCGGCTTGCCGCGACGGGCGCGAGCGAGTTGGTTCGCGTAGCCCCACATCTCGGCCGCCGCGACCTTCCCGTCGGCGAACGAGGTCTGGTACTCGGGGTCGTCGAAGCCGATCAGGCGGTTGCTCCAATCGAAGACCTTGTGGCGATCCTCCTGCGGGACACCGAGCATCTCGGCGATCACCTGCAACGGCAGCTCCGCAGCCACCTGGGTCACGAAGTCGCACGTGCCCGCAGCCGCCACCTGGTCGACGATGCGCGTGCAGATGCTCCGGATGTGCGGCTCGAGGATCGCGACCATGCGCGGTGTGAATCCCTGATTGACCAGCCGGCGGTACTTGGTGTGCTGGGGCGGGTCCATGTTCACCATCATCGTCCGGATGGTCTGCAGCTCCTCCTCCGGCAGCTCGAAGATGTTGGTGCCGCCGCGCGCCGAGGAGAAGGTCGCGGGATCCTTCGAGACCGCGAGGATGTCCTCGTAGGTCGTCACCACCCAGAAGCCGCGATTGCCGTTCTCCTCGCGCTGCCAGAACACCGGCTGCTCGGCGCGCAGCCGCTTGAAGGCATCGTGCGGCACGCCGGGCACGAAGGTATCGGGATTGGCGAGATCGACGTCGGCGAGGCTCATGACCCACTCCCTGTGAGCACCTGCGGCGCCTCGAAACGCGCCCACATGTGCTCCATCGAAGTACTGCTGAACGCCCGGCGTGGAAGCCCGAGGCTCTTGAGCTCCTCGGCGCGCGGATGCGCGCCGAGCTGCAACCGGGCACCGCCGAGCCGCATACCGACTCCTTCTCCGCTCATCAGCGATGGGGTACGGAAGAGCGTGCCGTCGCGCCACGCATACGAGTCCTGAGGCATGACCGGAAGCTTCCGGCGCCCACCGCGCACCACCGACAGGGTGAGGACGTGGACGCCTTCCACCGCGACCGTGCACACGCGGTGCTTGCCTTCGTCGTGGAACGCGATCGCGTCGACGGTCTTCGGGAAGCCCCAGATGTCGCGCCCGGCGTCGCGCGAGAAGCTGGTCGTGACCGGCAGCCAGTGGACGTAGACGCCGATCTCACGACGCCGGAAGCCGGCCAGAAAACCGAGCAGCGGCCGCGGCCGCTCGCCGCCGTGCTTGACGAAGAAGTTGACCGCCACCTCGTTGTACTGGCCGAGGTCGTTGTCACGATACTCGACGGCCGCCAGCACACAGAGGGTGCGGCCGGGAAGGATCTCGGGCACGTGTAAGTCCGGTGTCGGGAGCAGCGCGCGCACCGCCGCCGCCGGCACCACGAACATCGCGGTGGTGACGAGCGCGTCGCGCACCTCGACGGGAAGCGAGACGGTGCGGCCTTGAATCGTGTACGCCGCCGGGGCGGCGCTCGCGACGCGGCCGGCGGTCACGGGGCGGGTGTGAAGACCACCGGGAGCTCGGTGATGCCGCGCACGAACGAGGACGCGGCGAAGACCGGCGCGCCCCCGGCCTCGAGCTCCATGTCCGGCACCCGGCGCATCAGCTCGGAGAACATCACGCGCAGCTCCAGACGCGCCAGGTTGGCACCGAGACAGAAGTGATTGCCGATCCCGAAGCCGATGTGATCGTTGGGATCGCGATCGACCTTGAACCGGAGGGCATCCTCGAAGTGCTCCTCGTCGCGGTTGGCTGCCGGATAGACCAGCACCACCTGGTCCCCTTCGCGCATCTTGGTGCCGGCGAGCTCCGTATCCTGGGTCACGGTGCGCTTGAAGTTGATGACCGGCGACACCCAGCGCACGATCTCCTCGACCGCGATCGGTATCAGCGCCGGGTTGGCGATCAGCTTGGCGCGCTCGGCGGGATTCTCCATCAGCGCGATCATGCCGCCGCTCATGGCGTTCCGGGTGGTCTCGTTCCCCGCCACCAACAGGAGCGTCATGAACATCAGCAGCTCGTCGTTGGACATCGTCTCCTGGTCCGCCGCCAGGATGCCACTGTCCTGCGCCGCGATCAGCACACTCACGAGATCTTCCTTCGGCTGGCGGCGGCGATCCTCGAAGATCGTGGTCAGGTACTGTGCGAACTCGTGGAAGGCGCCGACGGCGGCGTTCATCACCTCGGGCGACGGGTTGTCGCTGCCGGCCGCGATCATGGTGTCCGACCAGCCGTGGAACTTCCCCCGGTCGTCGGGATGGATGCCCAGCATCTCGGCGATCATCATGAGCGGCAGGTCGACGGCGATGTCGCGCACGAAATCGCAGCGGCCGTTGGGGGCGATGGCGTCGATGCTCTCCTTCACGACCGCTTCGACGCGCGGCTGGAGCACGCTCACCATGCGCGGCGTGAACCCTTGATTGACCAGCCGGCGCAACTGGCCGTGTCGCGGCTCGTCCATGCTCACGATCGAGAACCGCTGGTCGCTGTTCGGCCGGACGCCCTTGCCGGAGCAGAAGATCTGCGGGTGCCGCGACGCGTGCACGACGTCCGCGTAGCGCGTCAGGATCCACAGCTCGTTCTTCTCGTCCCAGTGAATCGGCGAGTGCCGTCTCAACCAGGTGTAGGTGGGATGCGGATCGCCGAGATAGAGCTCGGGATCGAGAACGCTGTGGACGGGTGGTTGCGAAGCCTGCGCTCCGCGGCCTCCTGCTCTCCCAACGGTCTATGCATGGACGGAAGTAGAACATGTTTCAGTTTTGTGAGCAAGGGCATTTTGCGGCCCGGGTGCCGGTGACGGACCCCCCGGGCATGCCATCCGACGCGGCACCTCCGCGGCGCGCGCTCGCCGAGCCCCGTGCTACTCGGCGATGCCCCAGCTCGGGCCGGCGAGCATCCCGCCGTCGACGACGAACTCCGCCCCGGTACAGTACGACCCCTCGTCGGAGGCGAGGAAGAGCGCCATGGCCGCGACCTCGCGGGGCGCGCCGATCCTGCCGAGCGGCAACGTGGCGAAGACGTTCGAGGTGTCGACACCGCTGAAATCCTCGCCGCGCCCCATCGGGGTGTCGATGCCACCCGGACAGATGGCGTTCACCCGGATGCCGAGCGGCCCGAGCTCGAGAGCGGCCGTCTTGGTCATGCCGCGAATCGCGAACTTGCTCGACGCGTAGGCGACCAGTCCGGCCGTCCCCTGCAAGCCGGCGGTGGAGGAGATGTTGACGATCGAGCCGCGTCTGGCCTCCGCCATGGCGGGGATGACCGCTTTCATCCCGAGCAGGCAACCGACCTGGTTCACGGAGATGACGCGCATGTAGTCGGCGAGCGCGATCGTCGCGATCGGGGCGACGTGCAGGATGCCGGCGTTGTTGACCAGCACGTCGATCCTCCCGAAGCGCTCGCGCGCGAGCCCGACGAAAGAGGTCCAGCTCTCCTCCGTGCTCACGTCGTGATGACGATAGACGGCGCGCTCGCCGAGCGACGCGGCGACCCGCTCTCCATCGGCATCGAGCACGTCCCCGAGGACGACGCGCGCGCCCTCGGCCGCGAACAGACGCGCCTCGGCTTCCCCTTGCCCGCGCGCCGCGCCGGTGATGAGCGCCACCTTGCCGTCGAGCCGTCCCATCACTTCACCACGTCCGCCGGGCTCAAGAAGCGCCCCTGCGTGTGGATGTGATCGAGCCGGCGATCCGTGATCCGCCAACCGGCCGGCGTGCGTACCAGCTGGTCGACGTACACCCCGTGCAGCATGGCGTAGGCTTCGGTGCCGTCGCGACCGAGCTGCACGTGCGCGGCGGTGACATACGTCGCCGCGCGCGCACTGTCGCCCTCGAGCTCGATGCGCGGGTTGCTGCACGCATGCTGGGTGGCGCGAAACATCGGCAGCGCCCGCCGCAGCCATTGCACGGCCTCGGGCAGGCGCAGTTTCGTGCCGCCGGCGACCGCGTAGTGGATGGTGGCGTCGGGAGTGAACAGCGACGACAACAAGTCGAAGTCGCGCGTGTCGATCGCGGTCGCGTAGCGATAGAGGAGTTGCGTGATCTCGATGTGATCGCTCGTCTGTTGTGGCGTCAGCATGGGTCCCTCCTGGCGGGCGCGGATTCTATCCACGCGAGGCGGGTTGACGGAAGGCGTGCCGAGGGTGCACCCTTGGCCGCGCCAAGGAGGTGCCGATGCGCGTCGTCGTGGACTACGGGCTGTGTGAAGGCAATGCCGTGTGCGTGAAGGAGTGCCCCGAGGTGTTCGTGGTCGAGGACGACGACCAGGCCCACCTCTTGATCGAGCGCCCCGGCGAGGACCTGCGCGCCAAGGTCGAGGCCGCCGTGCGGCGTTGCCCGCGTCAAGCACTGTCGGTCGTGAACGATTGAGGACGGAGACGCCGTGACGGCGCTCGACGGACGGGCCGCGCTCGTGACCGGCGGCGGCAGCGGTATCGGGCTCGCGTGCGCGCGCGCCCTCCTCCGCGACGGCGCCGCGGTCACCATCGCCGGCCGCAACGCCGGCCGCCTGCAAGCGGCCGCGTCCGAGCTTTCGGGCGCCTTCCCTGCTGCGTCCGTCCAGTGGGTGGCGTGCGACGTCAGCGACGAAGCGGCGGTACGCGCGGCGGTCGCGCGCGCGGCGGAGGCGCACGGCGGCCTCCACATCGCGGTGGTCAATGCCGGGGGTGGCGCCGGCGGACCGCTCCTCTCGACCGACGTCGAGGCGTGGCGCTACGTGATGGACGTCAACCTGACCGGCGCGTTCCTCACCATCAAGCACGCGGCGCTGGCGATGCGCGACTCCGGCGGCGGCGCGATCGTCGGCATCTCGTCGATCGCGGCGGCGCTCACCCACCGCTTCATGGCGGCCTACTGCGCGAGCAAAGCCGGGCTCGAGATGCTGATCAAGGTCGCGGCCGACGAGCTCGGGCCGCTCGGCATCCGTGCCAACGCCGTGCGGCCGGGCCTCGTGCCCACCGACCTCGCCGCACCGCTGGTCGACGACCAGGTCGTGGTCGAGGACTATCGAGATCAGATGCCGATCAGCCGACTCGGAAGCCCCGGAGGACATCGCCGCCGCCGTACGCTGGCTCGCAGGGCCCGAGTCCTCCTGGGTCACGGGTCAGTGCTTCGCGGTCGACGGTGGTCATACGCTGCGCCGCGGCCCGCGCATCGACAGCATGGTGGAGCGCTTGATGGGACCCGAGTCGTTGCGCGGCCTCGTTCCACCCCGCCGCGGCCAATGACGGCAGCGCCTCTGCACACGCGCACGGCGTGTGAGATCGCCGACGCCGTCCGCGCGCGCGAGCTCAGCGCCACCGAGGTGCTCGAGCACCATCTCGACCGCATCGAGCGACTGAACGACAGGGTCGGCGCGTTCGTGTTTCGCGATCCCGCAGGCGCGCGCGCAGCGGCGCGCGAGATCGACACCCGTGTCGCGCGCGGCGACGACCCCGGCCGCCTCGCCGGCGTCCCGTTCGGCGTGAAGGAGCTCGAGGACGTGGCGGGCTGGCCGCACACGATGGCGGCACGCATCTTCGCCGACCGCGTCGCCACCACCACCTCCACGCAGGTGACGCGCCTGCGTCAGGCGGGCGCCGTTCCGGTCGGCCTCACGGCGTCGCCCGAAATGGGCGCCGCGTCGTTCACGGCGTCGCTGCTGCACGGGGTGTGTCGCAATCCCTGGAATACCGATCTCACTCCCGGCGGTTCGAGCGGCGGATCGGCCGCGGCGGTAGCGCTCGGCCTGGTGCCGCTCGCGACCGGCTCGGATTCGGGCGGCTCGCTCCGCATCCCCGCGGCGTTCAGCGGCATCGTCGGCTTCAAGGGCACCTATGGCCGGGTGGCGCGCGGCCCGCGCTACGTCGGGATGCCGAACATCCGCAACTACGGCGCGCTCACGCGCACGCTGCGCGACACCGCCCGCTATCTCGACTGCGTCGTGGGCGCCGACGAGCGCGATCCGCTCTCGCTTCCCCATCCCGGCTTCTCATTCGAGGAGCGGCTCGGCACCACCGACGTCGACGGCACCCGCGTCGCCTGGACGGAGGACCTCGGTTTCGGCGTCTGCGATCCGGAGGTGGCCCGCACGGCGCGGGCCGCCGCGGAGCGCGTTGGTCCGCGGCGTCGGCCTCGTGGAGCACGCGATCGCCGTCGAGCTGCCCGATCCGGAGGAAGCGTGGCGTGTCCTCGGCGCTCCCGACCTCGTCCACGTCTACGCGCCCTTCCTCCCGGCGCGCAGCGACGAGGTGAATCCGCTGATCGCGTTCATCGTCGCGGCGTCGCAGAGTCTCGGCATGCGCGACTTCGGACCGGCGGGCTTGCTACGCGACGCGATCGTCCAGGCGCTCGCCGACGTCTTCGAGCAGGTCGACGTGCTCCTGCTCCCGACCACCGCGACCCCGGCGTTCGCCGCGGCGGGGCCGATGCCGAGCGAGATCGCGGGACGATCGATGGCGCCGCTCGCGACCGTCGCGCAGACCTACGTCTTCAACTTGAGCGGCCATCCGGCGATCTCGGTGCCGGCCGGCATGGTCGGCGGAGCGCCGGTCGGCCTGCAGATCGTCGGGCGGCGCCACGACGACCTGCGCGTGCTCGCGCTCGCGGCGGCGTTCGAGCGGCTGCAACCCTGGCCGCGACTCGCGCCCGCCGCGCTCTGACCCTGCCGTTGCGGCTTGCGCGTGGGTGCGCTCCACCGCGCTTTCCTTCCTCGGCTGCGTCATCTAAGCTCGGCAGCCAATGGACGCACGGAGCGCGCGCACATCACGATCGCGCGACGGCGCCGCGATCGCTCTCGACGACGCCTATCTGCGGGCGGTCGAGAAGCTCGAGTCTCTACCCGAGAATCGGTCTGGAGCCGACAAGAGCTGGGTGGAACGGGCTCTGCGAACCTGGCACCAGCATTACGCCAGGGCCGTGCGCGTTCGCTGACGGGTGGATACGTTCGAGGGCCTGGTCCGGTCACTTCTGAAGGGGGCCGTCCGGTTCGTCGTCATCGGGCTTTCCGGCGCGAACTACTACGCCCGATCCGCGCACACGCTGTTCCTGACTCAAGACCGCGACCTGCTACTCCCACTCGATCCCGACAACGCGCTCGCAGCGTGGCGAGCCTGCGAAGCCCTCGGGCTCGATCTCCTCTGCGGTGCGGAGCCGCTCGACCGGCCGCGTGATCGTCGTCTCGCCGAGCGCGCTGATCGCTTCACACGCGGAGGCTATCCGGGATCTGATCGAATCAGATCTCAGCAAGGCGCCCGGCAGACCGCGGCGCTCGCGCCACGCGGGGGGAGAAGGGTCCATCCGCTGGACGGCGGCCGCGGCGCTGACGGCGCCCGCAGAAGGCCCGTGACGCCCAGAAAGAACCCCGGCGAACACCAGGCGTCAGGAGGAGCACACCCGGATAGACGTTCAGCCGCGCGATGAGACCTCCAGCTTCGCATCGCGCGTGCTCTACTAGATGCACGGTGTGGAACGCACGGACCAACGGGGCGTCCGCTCTTGGATGAAGCCGCCGGCGACCGCGTGGTCGGCGAGCTGGCGTCAGGGGCCACGCGGGGGCGCGGCATCTCGCGTGCTGCGGTCGCTGGTCAGTCGCCTTTGGCCTTGAACTGGGTGTGGGTGTTCTTCTGCACGGTGGTCTGATCCGCGCCCCAGCAGAGGCTCCCGCTCGAGTTGCGGAGCTCGACGCGCACCGCGCCCGTGAACGGCGGGTGCGGCACGCCGAGCAGGGCACCCCTGCCGAGCACCCCGATCTTCGCGTTCCCGGGCGTCGCTGACGACCTGAGCTGGACCTTGAAGAGCCCGTCGGGGGTGAGCGCCTTGTCCTTGTACTTGTACTTGTCCGCCTTGAGCACCCAGCAGTCGGCGTCGTTCGGGCACGTCCCGCCGCGCGGCGCATCGAGTGCCAGCAGGGGTCGCGGCTGCCCTGATTGGTAGACGCAGAGCGCGTAGTCGGTGCCGGTCACCGTTCCGTCGGTCGGGTCGCCATAGTCCCCGAGGATCGTCGGCGCGCCCTTGTTCCACTTCCACTGCACCTGATCCTTCGCGCTCCCGGCCTTGTCCTTGAGCCGGAAGATCGCCTTGTCGGCGGCGACCGGGGTGCGGCAGGGACGCGGAACGACCGCACCGCTGCAGCGCCCGCCCTGACACGCGTCGGCGTCGGTGCAGAGCGTGGCGTCGTCGCACGCTGTGCCGTCGGCGAGAGGATCGGCGCCGGTGCACACACCCTGCTGGCAGATATCGGTTGCGGTGCAGATGTCGCCATCGTCGCAGCCGCTGCCGTCGGGACTGAGCGCGCCGCTGCAATAGCCGGCCGCGCACGAGTCGTTCTGCGTGCACGGTTCGTCGTCGTCGCAGGGGATGCCTTCGGCCTCCGGCGTCCCGCTGGTACACGCGCCGCCCAGACAGACGTCGCTGCTCGAGCACATCTCGCCGTCGTCGCACGCCGTGCCGTCGATGACGGGGAGCACGTCGGTGCACACGCCCGTGAGGCAGGTGCCCGCTGCCAGGCACTCGGCACCGGTCCCGCACGCGGCCCCGTCGGCCACCGTGCCGTCGACGACACACACGCCGGCCGCGCAGCTCGCCGCCGCCGTGCACGGGTTGCCGTCGGCGCAGAGCGTCCCGTCGGCGACCGGGTTGCTGCCGACGCAGGTGCCGCTCTCGCAGGTCGCGGCGCCGGTACAGTCGCTGCCGTCGTCGCACACCGTGCCGTCGGGGAGCGTGGCGAAGCTGAAGCAGAACCCCGCGTAGCAGGTCTCGCCGGCGGTACACGGATTGCCGTCGTCGCACGGCGTGCCGTCGAAGACCGGGTCGCCGCCGATGCATGTGCCGAAGAGACACGTGTCGATCGCCGTGCACGCGTCGTGGTCGTCGCAGGTGCTGCCGTTCGGCAGCGCGCCGCCGGCGGTGCACGTTCCGCTCTGGCAGGTCTCGCCGGTGGAGCACACGTCGCCGTCGGTGCAGGGCGTGCCGTCGGGTTTCGCGGGCGCGGAGCACCCCGACCCCGGGTCGCAGGCGCCCGCATCGTGACACGCATCGCTCGGCGGGCAGATCACGGGATCAGCACCGACGCAGGCGCCGGCGCCGTCGCAGCTATCGACCTGCGTGCAGGCGTCGGTGTCGTCGCAGGGACTCGCCGCAGCCTCGTACTGGCAGGTGGCGGAGCAGCAGTCGCCGTCGGCCGTGTTGCCGTCGTCGCACTCTTCGCCGCCGTCGAGGGTCCCGCTGCCGCAGCCCACTGGCGTGGCGGTGACGGTCGGGGTCGGTGTCTCCGTCGCGGTGGGCGTCGGTGTCTCGGTTTCGGTCGCCGTCTCGGTCGGGTCGTTCGCGGTCTCGGTGGGTGTCGCGGTCGGCGTCGGGGTCTCCGTCGTCGCGTTGGCGTCTCCGTCGGCGTCGCGGTCTCGTCAGCGTCGCGGTCTCGGTCGGGGTCTCCGTCGGCGTCGCGGTCTCGGTAGGAGTCGCGGTGTCGTCCGGCGTCGTCGTCGCGGTGGGCGTCGGGGTCTCCGTCAGCGTGGGGGTCGGCGTCTCCGTCGGCGTCGGGGTCTCTGTCAGCGTGGGGGTCGGCGTCTCCGTCGGCGTCGGGGTCTCTGTCAGCGTGGGGGTCGGCGTCTCCGTCGGCGTGCGGGTCGGAGTGACCGTCAGAGTCGGCGTCTCCGTCGGGGTCGCCGTCAGTGTCGGAGTCGGGGTGCGCGTCGGAGTCGGGGTCGCGCGTCGCGCGTCGCGCGTCGGCGTGACCATCAGAGTCGGTGTCGGTGTCCGGGTCGGTGTCAGTGTCGCCGTCGGCGTTGCGACCGTGGGATCGAGCTTGGCGACCTTGTCGGCGAGGCTCTCCGTGAACCAGAGCTTCCCGTCGGGGCCGGTCGTGATGCCGACCGGGCCGCTGCCTGCCGTCGGAATGGTGTATTCGGCGAAGACGCCGCTCGTCGTTACCTTGCCGATCTTGTTCCCGTCTTCTTCCGTGAACCAGAGGTTGCCGCCGGGCCCGGCCGTGATGTTCTCGCGGAACGCTCATTGAGCGTCGGGATGGTGTACTCGGTGAAGGCGCCAGCGATCGTCACCTTGCCGATCTTGTTCGCGTTCGTCTTCCGTGAACCAGAGGTTGCCGTCGGGCCCGGCCGTAATGTTTTCAGGACCGCTATTGAGCGTCGGGATGGAGTACTGGATGAAGACGCCAGCGGTCGTCACCCTGCCGATCCTGTTCGTGGCGAACGCCGTGAACCAGAGGTTGCCGTCGGCGCCCGCCGTGATGTCGGACGGGAAGCTGTCGGAGGTCGGGATGGTGTACTCGGTGAAGACGCCGGCGGGCGTCACCTTGCCGATCTTGTTGGCGTTGAACTCCGCGAACCAGAGATTGCCATCGGGACCGGTGGTGATGCCCAATGGGCCACTGTTCGCGGTCGGGATGGCGTACTCGGTGAAGACGCCAGCGCTCAGCTTGCCGATCTTGTTGGCGTTGAACTCCGTGAACCAGATGTCGCCGTCGGGGTCGGCGGTGATGCCTGTCGGGAGGCTATCGGCGGTCGGGACATGGAACGTGCTGGTGCCGCCGCTGGTGAGCACGCTGACGATCTTGTTGCTGTGTCGCAGCGTGGTCCAAAGGCGATCGGTAGCCGCGATCTCCATGGGTTGGCGTGGCACGAGCGCGAACTCGGTGATGGTCGCCGCTCGGCGTCACCTTCCCGATCTTGTCGCCGACGCTCGCGGTGTACCAGAGATGGTTGTCGGCGGGTCCGAGCGCGATGTTGGTGGGAACCCCGGTGGTCGGGTATTCGGTGAACACGCCGCTGGTGGTCACCTTGCCGATCTTGTTCGCAAAGCTTTCCGTGAACCAGAGGTTGCCGTCGGGGCCTGCCACGATCCAGCGGGGCTGACTGTTGGCGGTGGGGACGGTGTATTCGGTGAAGACGCCAGCGGTCGTCACCTTACCGATCTTGTTCGCACTCGCCGCAAACTCCGTGAACCAGAGATTGCCGTCGGGCCCGGCGGTGATGCCGCTTGGACTGCTGGCGGCAGTTGGGATCGTGTACTCGGTGAAGACCCCCGCGGTCGTCACCTTGCCGATCTTGTTCGCGAAGCTTTCCGTGAACCAGAGATTGCCGTCGGGCCCGGCCGTGATGCCGGTCGGGCTGCTGGCGGCAGTTGGGATCGTGTACTCGGTGAAGACCCCCGCAGTCGTCACCTTGCCGATCTTGTTGGCAGATCCTTCCGTGAACCAGAGGTTGCCGTCAGGACCGGCCGTGATGTAGCGCGGAAAGCTGGCGGCGGTCGGGATCGTGTACTCGGTGATCACACCGCTGGGCGTGATCTTGCCGATCTTGTTCGCGTTGGGTTCCGTGAACCACAGGTTGCCGTCGGGTCCGGCCGTGATGCCAAACACCGATGCTTGAAGTGTGAACTCGGCAACGACGACACCCGTGGTCGTCATCTTGCCGATTCTGTTGTCGGCGGTCTCCGTGAACCACAGGTGGCCGTCGGGCCCGGCCGTGATGTCCCACGGCGAGGTCGGAGGGAGGGCGTACTCGTTGAACTGAGCCCGCGCGGCGGCAGCTAGGACAAGGAAACCCAAGGCGACCGCTACGGCAGCGGCCGCGTGGTGACGGCACTTCATGGCTCCTCCGAACTATCAGCGTTCGGTCTCGCCTACCACACTCTTTATTGCTCGCGCCGCGTCACGACGGACGATGGGCGTTCAATCGGAGGCGAAATCGCTCAAAAGCCCTGAACAATCACGCCAGGGCGCCGGGCGTCCATCAGCCCCGTCACGCTCCGACCTTCGGGCATGCGATCCCGATCTGCCGCAGCAGATCGAAGGCGTGGTAGATCGCCGGATAGAAGAGCGGCTTGCCGCTGGTCATGAGCGCGGCGGCGACCCGGCGCTCCGGGTCGGCCCAGGAGATCACGTTGGTGAAGCCGACGTGGCCGAACGCGTGCAAGGTGTCGGGGCCGTAGAAGCTCAAGTAGCGCCCGCCGAGCATGAAGCCCATGCCGTAGCGCAGCGGCAGGCCGAGCGTGAAATCGAACTCGAGATACGACTGCTCGACCGTCGCCCGCATGATGGTACGGCGGTCGAAGACGCGCACGCCGTCGAGCTCCCCACCGTTCAGCAACAACTGATAGTAGCGTGAGAGCTCGTTGGCGGTGGTCACCATGCTCGCCGCCGGCACCACCCCGCAGAGAAAGCGCGGGTCGTTCGACATCGCCACCACTTCCTTGAAGCCGACACCGAGCGCGCGCCGCAAGATCGTCGAGACCGGCGGCAGCGCCGGATAGCCGGTGAAGTAGTTGGTGGCGATCAGCCCGAGATCGGCGGCGTCGACGCCGTAGCGCAGCCAGCGCAACCCGAGCGGCCGGCGGATGGCCTCGTCGTGCACCTCGCGAATGCTTTTGCCCGTCACCCGTTCGACGATGTCGCCGAGGATGAAGCCGCCGGTGACCGCGTGGTACGCGAGCTGACGTCCGGGTCGCGAGGCGAGCGGCATCTCACAGAGGATCTGCGAGATGCGCTCGGGTACGCCGAGCAGCTCCAGGTCCATCGCCCCGGCCGGCGGCATCGGCAGTCCGGCGCGGTGCGCGAGCACGTGACGAATCGTGATCCAGCGCTTTTCGGCGACCCCGAACGCCGGGAGATACTCGCACACCGGATCGTCGAGCCGCAGCATGTCGCGCTGGTCGAGGAGATGGATGACCATCGCGGTCACGGCTTTGGCGGCGGAGAGCATGCCGAATGGCGTATCGGGGGTGGCAAGCACCTTGGGGACGTCGGGCGAGTCACCAGGGCCGTTGCCCGAGGCGTGACCGATGGCGCGGTCGAGCAACACCTCGCCATCGCGCCGCACACAGAGGGCGATCGCCGGGTGGATGCCGCTGCGGTAGAGGTTCTCGGTCGCGGTCCAGATGCGCTGCACGGCCGCCGGGTCGAGCCCGAGGTGGCGGGGATCGACCTCGCCACCGCTGCGCACGGTGGTGACCGACTCGAGCGCGCGCGGCACGCGACAGCGGGTGACGATCCGGCACAGCACGCGGCGAGGATAGCATGCGCTTCGGGCGCGCGCGGCTGGCGTTCTGCGGCTGGCGCGCTAACTGAAACGTGTTCTAGTTTTCTTGGCAAGCACCCGGGAAGGTGCTACAGGCGGCGGTCATGCGTCTCGGCTTGATGCTCGGGTACTGGATGCCCGACCCCTGGGATCCGACCGACCTCGTGCTCGAAGCCGAGCGCCTCGGGTACGACTCGGTGTGGACTGCCGAGGCCTACGGCTCCGACGTGTTCTCGCCGCTCTGCTGGATCGGCGCCCGCACCACCCGTATCAAGCTCGGCACCGCGGTGATGCAGCTCTCGGCGCGTACACCGGCCTGCGTCGCGATGACGGCGGCGACCATCGACCATCTCTGCGGCGGGCGGCTGCTGCTCGGCGTCGGTGTCTCCGGTCCGCAGGTGGTGGAAGGCTGGTACGGCCAAGCCTTCCCGCGTCCCATGGGACGCACCCGTGAGTTCGTCGAGTTGGTGCGCACGATGCTCCGCCGTGAGGGGCCGGTCACTTTCGCGGGCGAGCACTACAAGCTGCCGCTGCCCGGCGGCGCCGGACTCGGCAAGCCACTCAAGCTCATCGTGCGTCCGTTGCGCTCGGAGATCCCGATCTATCTCGGCGCCGAGGGACCGAAGAACGTCGCGCTCGCAACCGAGATCGCCGACGGCTGGCTGCCGCTCTTCTACTCGCCGTTTCGCACCGACGTCTACGCCGACTCGCTGCGCGGCGCGCGGCCGGGCTTCGAGATCGCGTGCACCGTCCAGGTCGTCGTCAGCGACGACCTCGAGCAGGCGCTGCTGCCGGTCAAATGGATGCTCGCCTTCTACATCGGCGGCATGGGCGCGGCGTCCAAGAACTTCCACTTGAATCTCATCACGCGCCTCGGTTTCGAAGCGGAGGCGCGTGTCGTGCAGCGGCTCTTTCTCGAAGGGAAGCGCGCCGAGGCGGCGGCCGCGGTGCCCGACGCGCTCGCCGACGAGATCTCGCTGGCGGGGCCGCCCGCACGCATCCGCGAGCGGCTGCAGGTCTGGAAGTCGAGCCCGGTGACGACACTCATCGCCGGGACGCGCGACCCGGTGGCGCTCAGGCTCCTCGCCGAAGCGCTGCTCTGAAGAGTCCGGCGAGCTCACGTTCTGCCGGCGCCGCCGAGCGCTCGTGCGCGACCGGCGCCGCTGAGCCCGCCGCCGCGGCCCTTCAGGAGTCCGGCAGCACGAAGACCACCGTCGGCTCGGCGTCAGCCAGCGTCTCGAGCTCCGGCGCCAGCGTCGCGGGCGCGTCGTCGAAACACACCAGGGCAAGATCGAGCGGCTCCACGACTCCGCTGGCCACGGGGAACGTCACGGGCGTCGCGGAATCGTCGACGGGAACCAGGGCCCCCGTCCGCCACGCGTCGTCGCTCCCGGCGGTGCGCGCGGCCGTCGCACAGGCCGCGCCCGTCTCGAACCCTTCGAGGCTGACGGTCACGGTGCGCGGCGCGCTGGGTGTCGCGATCGCTGACGGCGTCGGGAGATCACCTCCAGCGGGCGTGGGTGATGGCGCCTCCCAGCCGCGGGTGTCGCCGTCGGCGCACCCGCTCCGGGCGTCTCGCCCGCAGTGGAAGTGGGCTGGGGGCTCGGGACGGGCGTCAGCACGCTGGCGCGTTGACCGCCGGGCGCCCCGGCGTTCGGGGAGTCGGTCGCGCAGTACGGTGTGCCGTCGAGCTCACCGCAGGTGCCGGTTTGCCGGACGTCGTCGATCAACGCCTGTTCGGGAGTGATGAGCCCGGTCGACCCGCTGCCGCCGCCGCACGCGGCGAGCAGGCCAGCGAGCACGATGCCCGCCACGATCACGCGACGCTCGTTCATCGTAGCCTCCGCAGCCGACGATCCCTCATTCCAGAGTGGCCGTCGTCAACACGTTCATGAACTCGGTGTCACGCGACGGAGTAGCCGCGAAGCGCTCCGTGAGTGCGCGCAGCATCGAGTCGAGGGTCTCGTGGAACTCGCGCAACCGCGCCCGCTCCACGTTGAGGTAGTGATTGCGCAAATAGGTCCCGGTGTCGGCGTCCGGCAACGCGACCCGATCGATCAGTCCCTTGGCGAAGAGACCGGCGAACTGTCGCGCCACCGCCCGACGCTCGTCGACACCCTCGGCCTGCAGATGCCGGCCCTTGCGGCGTACCTTGCCGGCGCGTCGCTCCACCAGGTCGTGGCGCTTCAGGATGTCCTCGACGCTCTGGTCGAGAGCAGCCTCCTCCGCGGCCGTCCGGTGGCGGCGCTTGCGGTCACGGCGGAACTCGCGCCGCCAGCGCTCGATGGCGATCCAGCTACCGTCGTCGGGGAGCGCCGCCATCGCCCGGCTCACCCGTACCGCCAGCGCACCGTCGTCGACGTCGCCGACCGCCGGCGCGGCCTGAAAGGCGCGGTCGATCTCGCGCGTGACCGCGTACAGCACGCGGCCGCGCCAGAGGAGCGCGAGCAACGCCTGGGGATCCTCCCGCCGAAAGGCGGCGAGGTGCCGCACCAGGTCCTCGCTCGGAAAGCGCTCGCCCTTCTCGATGTAGCTCAGCATCACGGGCTCGATCCGGCCGTCGAGCGCCTCGGTCGCGAAACGGCGCAGCGACCACCGTCGCCCCTGCAGCACCCGGGTCTCGTAGAACACCTCGCCGATGTCGCGCGGCTTCCTCTTCTCGACCATGGGCGAGGTTTACCGGACCCCTCGCCCGGCGTCCCAGGCCCGTTCCTCTTGACGTTCACACATTGTGTGAACTATACACACTCTAGCCGTGAATGCCAACGGCCAACAGCCAAGGAGGGACGAGCCATGACCAGCACCACGCGGACCATCGGGATCGTGCTCGGCGGAGTGCTCGTGGCGGCGTGCGGTGGCGGCGGCGGTGGTGGTGGCGGGACGACCGGACCGGTGCCCGCGCGCGCCAACCTGTCGCAGGTGGCCGACTGCGACGAGCTCCACGAGACCCTGCGCGCCGATGCGCGTCACAAGATCGCCGTCCAGGCCGACATGCTGCGCGCCCAGGCCTGGACGTTCGGCGGCGGTGGGAGCAGTCGCCGGCGACGCCCCTGGCCGCCCAGACGCCGGGGCGCATCGACCCCCGCTCCCGGCGCCGGCGCGCCGCCACGTGACGCCACCGACACCAACACGCAGGTGCCAGGCGTCGACGAAGCCGACGTCGTCGAGACCGACGGGAACCACATCTATCTTCTCCACGGGGGCGTCGCTCGTGATCCTGCGCTCGTTCCCGCCCGAGGCCACCGCGATCGCGGAACGGGTCACGATCGAAGGCAGCCCGATTGCGATGTTCGTCGATGGCGGTCGCGCGCTCGTGCTGTCGCAAGTCTACGACACCGGCGATCTCGGCGGCGACGATCGCTGCACGACCATTGGCCCTCCCTTGCCAGTCTTCGCTCCCGTCGACCCGCTGAGCGATCTCGTCCCGCCGTTGGTGCCGGTTTGCGCATCGCCGTTCGTCAAGCTCACCCTATTCGACCTGACGGGGGACGCAGCGCGCACGGCGCGCGAGCTCTACGTGGAGGGGTACTACGTCGGCGCGCGCCGCCACGGCGATCGCGTGCGCGCCATCGTGCAACGGGACTGGGGAGTGGCACCGGGCATTCCCGAGCCCTGGTCGTTCATCATGTCGCCGCATACCACCGGCCTCCGAAGCCGACGCGATCGCGCGCGTCGACCGCTGGGAGGAAGAGGCGATCGCCGCGATCGATACCAGCCCACTCGCCGACTGGTTGCCGGCCGAGCGCGAGCGCATCGCCGGCTCGCTCATCGACCTCCCCTTCGCCTGCGAGAACGCGCACGTCACGGCCGTCGGACTCGCGCAGCAGGGCACCACCGTGATCGTCGGGCTCGACATGCGCGTAGACGACGCGCCGGTCCACAACACCCTCCTCACGGGACGCGCTTCGCAGATCTACGCGAACGGCGAGACCCTCGTGCTCGCCCACCCCGAATGGGACGTCGCGCCGCTCGATGACGGCGGTACGCAGACCGCGCTCCACGTTTTCGCGCTGCCGGCCGACTCGCTCGATACCGTCTATCGCGGCTCCGGCTTCGTATCCGGCACCCTGCTCTCGCAGTTCGCGATCGACGCCAAGGACGACGTCCTGCGCATCGCCACGGAGAGCGTGGAACGGTTCCGTGGGCAACGTCACCCGCGTCGTGACCGCTCGCCTCGAGGGCGACACCCTGGTGCCACTCGGATCGACGGGCGACATCGCGCCCGGCGAGCGACTCTTCGCCGTCCGCTTCCTCGGTGATCTCGCCTATCTCGTCACCTTTCTGCGCATCGATCCGCTCTTCGTCGTCGACCTGAGCGACCCGGCGCACCCGACGGTCCTCGGCGAGGTCGAGCTTCCGGGCTTCAGCGAATACCTGCACCCGCTCGGCGACCATCATCTGCTGACGATCGGCAGCGACGTGAGAGGGGGACAGGTGGCGGGCGCGCGCATTGCGGATCTTCGACGTGAGCGACCGAACCGCGCCGAGACTGACGGCCGAGCAGCTCCTCCCGAACGGCGGATGGACACCGGCCGCCACCAACCATCTGGCCTTCACGTACGATACCCGGCTCGGCCTCCTGGCCCTGCCCTTCAACCAGCTTCTTCGGCGTCGTCGATCGGCGCCAAGCTGCTGCTCATCGCCGTCGACCCGATCACCGGCTTCGAGACGCGGGGCGAGATCGGACACGGAGGCGGAGGTTTCGCGCCCTGCGCACCGCCGTTCGAGTTCGAGGCTTGTCCAACGTTCGTAGAAATGAAGCGCGGCCTCTTCATCGACGACGTGGTGTACTCGATCAGCACCGAGCGCGTGCAGGCGCACGCCCTCGACGATCTCGCTGCCCCGCTGGCGAACGTGGTCCTCCCGTGACGCCGTGAGCTTGCGATGATCGCGGCGCGCCCGTAGCGTCGCCCGGTGCCCGGGTCCGACTCGATCGCCGTGCGTCTCGCGGTTGCGCTCGGCATCGGGATTGGCGATCGGCCTCGAGCGGGAGCGTCGCAAGGGCAGCGGACCTCACGTGGCGCCGCCGGTGTCCGCACCTTCGCGCTGACGTCGCTGGCGGGCGCCCTCAGTCTCTGGGTCGGCGGCGAGTTCGTGCTGGTGGCTGCGGCGATATTCGCCGCGGTCCTGACCGCCCTCGCGTATCGGCGCAGCGCGGATTCCGACCCGGGCCTCACGACCGAGATGGCTCTGCTGACGACGCTGTTGCTCGGCGCGCTCGCCGTCCGCGAGCCAGCGGTAGCGGCGGGCGTGGGGTCGTGGTGACGATCGTGCTCGCATCGCGCCAGCGTCTCCATCGCTTCGTCCGGCAGGCGCTGACGGAACAGGAGCTGCACGACGCGCTGCTGTTCGCGGCGGCGGCGCTGGTCGTTCTGCCGCTCGCCCCGGACCGACCCCGTCGGCCCATACGGGGTGCTGAACCCGCGCACGCTCTGGCGCCTGGTCGTCCTCATGCTCGGGATTCAGGGCGCCGGGCACGTCGCGGTGCGAGCCCTTGGGGCGCGCTACGGGCTGCCGCTCGCGGGCTTTGCGTCCGGCTTCGTCTCGAGCTCCGCGACGATCGCCGCCATGGGAGCGCGAGCCGGACAGAAGCCGACGCTCGTCGGCGCCGCCGTCGGAGGTGCCGTCCTCTCGACGGCCGCCACCATCATCCAGATGGTGCTGGTGCTATGGGCGGCGTCGCGCTCCGTGCTCGCGGCGATGACATGGCCCCTCGTGCTCTCCGGTGTCGTGGCGATCGGCTACGGCGCGGCCTTCGCCGTTCGTGGATCGGGCCGGGTTGCCGAGTCGGCGAGCACGCTCGGCCGCGCCTTCGATCTCAAATCCGCTCTGCTGTTCGCGACCATGATCGGCGTCGTGCTGATGCTCTCCGCGGCGTTGACCGACGCGTTCGGGGAAGCGGGCCTCCTCGTTGCCGTCGGGCTCGCGGGATTCGTCGACGCGCACGCGGGGGCGATCTCGGTCGCCTCGCTCGCGAGTGCCGGGCGGATCGAGCCGGACGCCGCCGTGATCCCGATCCTGGTAGCGATCACCACGAACACCGTCACGAAGATCGTGTTGGCGACCACGGTCGGCGGCGCGCGCTTCGCCTGGCAAGTCGTGCCCGGCCTGGTCGCCGTGCTGGTCGCGGCGTGGAGTGGACTTGCGCTGCGCGGTTTCCCGGGTTGATCAGAGCCGGACGCTGAGCCCGAGGAACGGATTGAAGTCTTCGGCCGCATGGGTGAACCCGAAATTGATGCCGCCGTCGAGCTGGATGTCTTCCGTCAACGCATAGGTCAGTCCGAAATCGACCGTCCCCTGCCATTCCGAATCGCGTTCGCTGCTGACGAGGCTGAAGAACTCCACGTAGCCCGCCAGGTCCCCGATGATGTCGTGGCCGAGGGTAACGGTGTTGACGAACTCCGGATGATATCCGTCCCCGTCGTCATCCTCGTTGAAATCGAGCTCCGTCATCAAGCCCATTCCCCAATCGGACGGCAATGCGATGGCGAGCGGAAAGATCAGCCCCCCTTCCACGGCGTCGTTCCCGAGGTCGTCCTGGTTCGTCGGCACCTTCACGAACGGCATCGCCGCCAAGGCGCTCTTGCCCTGGTCGTTGCCCCAGAGGTTCATCTTGAGACGCACCGTCACATCGCCGAACCCATGATCGTGCACGACCGCGTCGGTCGTCCGGTCGGTCGTACGTACGTGCGTGTAGCTTTCGATCACGATCTGGAGATCGGCTCGGTTGGTCAATCCGATTTTCAGATTCATCGGCGCGATCGCGACACTCTCGACCCGCGTGTCGTCCGTCGTGTGACGATCGCGGCCATACGTCACGAGATCCATCTCGATCTGGAAATGACCGGCGTCGACCGTGTAGGCACTCTCGGTCTTGTCCGGCCGATCGGTGCTCATCTCGCGCAGATACTGGCGCGGCGTGGGATCGAGCAGCGAGTACCGGCTCTTGTCCGGTGCGGGTTCCGCAGCGGCGGCAGCGCTCGTGTCGAGAGCACACCCCGCCAGGAGAAGACCGAGGGCACGCACGACGAAGGCAGGCTGCCGCACGGGGTCGGTGAGGCTCAGGGCTGCGCGGGCTTCGGGGCAGCAGGACTCGACCCGAGGTCGGTGAGAACCTCCTGCGCATGCGTCTTCGGGGTCACCTGCGGGTACGCCTTCACGACCTTGCCGTCGGATCCGACGAGGTAGGAGATGCGCTGAGCGTATGCCTGGCTCGGGTCGGCGGCGGCGCCGACAGCGACGGCGAGCTTGCGGTCGGCGTCCGAGAGCAGGCGGAACGGAAAGCCCTGCTCCTTGACGAAGACGGCGTTGTCGGCGGGCGGATCGAACGAGACCCCGAGGATGGTGACGCCGCGCGCTCTGGAACTCGGCGAACTCGTCGCGCAGCGCGTTGCCCTCCATCGTACAACCGGGCGTGCTGGCCTTCGGGAAGAACCACAGCAGGTACGACTTGCCGGCGAGATCTCGCGACGTCGACCTTGGCCCCTGTCTGATCGACGAGATCCCACGGTCGGGAAGGCAGCGCCAGGCGCGAGGACGCCGCCGGCGTGTACGACAGCGGCGAGCAGCACGATCGACAGCACGCAGAGCAATGATCGCATCGAGGTCACCTCTCGGGTGGCGAGTCTACACGCAGGCGCCGCTGAGCGCATAGCGAACGGCAACCTCCTGAAGATCGCGCAGAAATCAGGGCTTAGGACGAAGGGCGGACGAACCGCCAGCCCATCCGGATCCAGGCCACCCCCGCCGAGATGTCGAGCGAATTCCCTACATCCGGGGGTTGTGACCGCTGTGGCCAACTGATGATCTCCGACTCCCCTCTTGAGCCAGGGAGACCGTTCGATGACCGCGATACCGAACCAGTCGAAAGAAGATTCGCTGGGACCGCTCGCAGCGACCGGAATCAAGGGACTCGACGACGTCCTGCGCGGCGGCCTCGTACGCAATCGTTTGTATCTCGTAGAAGGCGTCCCGGGTTCGGGGAAGACGACGCTGGCGCTGCAATTCCTCCTGGAAGGTGTCCGGCTCGGAGAGAAGGCCCTGCACGTGACGCTTTCCGAGACGGCAACCGAGCTGCGCGCGACCGCCGCTTCGCACGGCTGGTCGCTCGATGGGATCCACATCCACGAAGTGATCGCGCCCCAGGAAGCCACTCCGTCCGAAGAGCAGTACACCATCTTTCATCCCGCCGACGTCGAGCTGAACGAGACCACGCAGCAGATCGTGGACGAAATAGAGCGCACCAACCCCGCGCGCGTCGTCTTCGATTCCCTCTCGGAGGTGCGGCTGCTGGCCGGAACGGCGTTGCGCTACCGGCGACAGATCTTGGCGCTCAAACGGTATCTCGCCGGCCGACAAACCACGGTCCTGCTGCTCGACGACCTGACGGCCACGGAGCGCGATCTCCAGGTGCAGAGTATCGCTCACGGGGTGATCCTCCTCGATCAGGCGACCCCCGGATACGGAGGTGAGCGTCGGCGCTTGCGGGTGGTCAAGTATCGCGGCGTGGGGTTTCGCGGCGGATTCCATGATTTCGACATCCGGCGCGGCGGGGTCGAGGTCTATCCGCGACTGGTGGCGTCGGAGCACCGCAAGGCCGTCGTCGGGGCCAAGATGGCCAGCGGGATCCTCGAAATGGACGAGCTTCTAGGCGGCGGCATCGAGCAAGGAACCAGTACGTTGATCGCCGGACCGCCGGGGACGGGCAAATCGTCGCTGGCCGCTCAGTTCGTCACCAACGCGGCTCAGAATGGCAGCCGTGCCGCCATGTTCATATTCGACGAGAGCGTCCAGACGCTGCTGACCCGCATGGCGAGCCTGGGCGCGAATCTGCAGAAGTACGTCGAGGACGGCACCGTTACTGTGCGGCAAGTCGATCCCGCCGAGCTATCTCCAGGCGAGCTCTCCGAAGCCATCCGCAGGGCAGTCGAGGTCGATCGCGCTGCCATCGTCGTACTCGACAGTCTGAACGGCTATCTCAACGCCATGCCGGACGAACGATTCCTCAACATGCATCTGCACGAGCTGTTGAGCTACCTTCGCCAGTTGGATGTGGCGACGGTGATCGTGGCAGCCCAACACGGCCTGATCGGTCAGAACATGAGTACCCCCGTGGAGGCCACGTACCTCGCGGACGCGGTCATTCTTCTGCGCTACTTCGAGGCATCCGGGGAAGTGCGACAGGCGATCTCGGTCATCAAGAAGCGCGGCGGCGAGCACGAGCGGACCATCCGGGAGTACCGGCTCGACCGCGGCGCAATCCGCGTCGGCGATCCCTTGCGTGCGTTTCGCGGCGTGCTCACGGGGGTTCCGGTGTACGAGGGCCGGAGCACCACACTCATGGAACAAGGAAGCGATGATCGACGCTGACCGGAACGCCGACCGTCGCGTGCTGGTTCTGGCCCCCACGGGCAAGGACGCCGAGCTGGCGCAGGAAGTCCTGGAGAAGGCGGGCATCGAGACGTTCATCTGCCCCGACGTCGAGTGCTTGCGTCGCGAGATGCCAGCGGGAGTGGGTTGCATCCTGGTGGCCGAAGAGGCGCTCACGGCCGAGACCCGGCAGGTGCTGAGCGAAGCCCTGGCGAGCCAACCCCGGTGGTCCGATCTCCCGCTGCTCGTCCTCACCCGCCAGGGTGCCGATCCTGCGGCCGTCGCCACGTCCTTGGAGGGTATCGGCAACGTCAGCCTGCTCGAGCGTCCGCTGCACGTCGCGACCCTGGTCAGCGCAGCGCAGACGGCGTTGCGCGCGCGTAGTCGGCAGTACGAGCTCCGCGACCGCTTCGCGGTCCAGTCGCTCCTCGCCGCCATCGTCGAGTCCTCCGGGGATGCCATCGTCAGCAAGACGCTCGACGGGACCATTCTCACCTGGAACGCGGGCGCCGAACGCATCTTCGGCTATTCCGCGCTCGAGGTCATCGGTAAGCCGATCACGATCATCGTCCCGTACGACCGGCGCGACGAGGAGCAGGACATCCTCGAGCGGCTGCGGCGCGGCGAACGCGTCGAGCACTTCGACACCGTCCGCGTGACCAAGGACGGCAGGCTGATCGACGTCTCACTGAGCATTTCCCCGATCCGCGACGCTTCCGACCGCGTCGTCGGCGCTTCGAAGGTCGCCCGCGACGTCTCCGCTCAGAAGCGGGCCGAGCAGGCCCTGCGCGACGCCGATCGTCGCAAGGACGAGTTTCTGGCCACGCTCGCGCACGAGCTCCGCAACCCGCTCGCCCCGCTGCGCAACTCGCTCCATCTCCTGCGACTGTCAGGAAGCTCCGACCCCGCCGTCGAGCAGGTCCGCGAGATGATGGAACGACAGATCAATCACATGGTCCGTCTGGTCGACGACCTGATGGAGCTCTCACGCATCACGCGGGGCAAGATCGAGTTGCGCAAGGAGCGCGTCCACCTCGCTGACGTGATCCACAACGCGATCGAAACCAGCCAGCCGGTCGTCGACGCCGCGGGCCACACGCTCGTCCTGGACATTCCCGATGAGCCCATCATCCTGCACGCGGACCCGGTACGACTCGCTCAGGTCTTCGCCAACCTGATCAACAATGCAGCGAAGTACACCCCCAGGGCCGGTCAGATCTGGTGCACGGCTCGTCGCGAGAACGGAAGCATCGTCGTGACCATCCGCGACACCGGCATCGGGATCCCATCGGACATGCTGCCGCGCGTGTTCGACATGTTCACGCAAGTCGACAGCTCGCATCATCGCATCCAAAGCGGTCTCGGAATCGGCCTCACCTTGGTGCAAAGCCTGATCGAGTTGCACGGTGGGACCGTTGCGGCTCTCAGCGAAGGTCTGGGAAAGGGGAGCGAGTTCGTCGTTCGTCTTCCTGTGGCGGACATCCTTCCGGCCGAGACGGCACCGCCCAAGCGCGCGCCCTCTGCTCTCGCGCCCGTGCGTGTCCTGGTGGTCGACGACAACTACGACGCGGCCGACAGTCTCGGCATGCTGGTCGAGTGTCTCGGTGCCGAGGTCCACGTCGTGCACGATGGCCCCGCTGCCCTCCATGCACTGGAGACCTTTCATCCTGCCCTGGTGCTGCTGGACATCGGCATGCCCGGCATGGATGGGTACGAGGTGGCGCGCAGGATTCGGCTGCACCCCGAGTTTCAGGACCTGACGCTGATCGCGCTCACGGGCTGGGGTCAGGACGAGGACCGCCGCCGCTCACACGCGGCAGGCATCGACTACCACCTCATCAAGCCGCCGGACATTGACACGTTGCAAGCGTTGATGGTTTCGGTGGGGAACAACGAGCGCAAGCTTCCCCGTCAAGGACACCACGGGTAGCGACGCCGGCCGACGTCGACCGGCAGACCATGGTGGCATTTGACGGCCTCGCGCGCGAGGCCGAAGGCGACGAGCGGACCCGATTGTGGGACGAGTTCGTGCGCCGCGAGAACGGGTACGCGACCTATGCGCAACGGACGACGAGGCGTATCCCGGTCGTCGTGCTCGATCCGAAGCGCGCGTAGTCCGCCGTGGAAGGCATCGCGGCCGAAAGCGCCTCGTCACCTGTCCACCGCCACACCGATGCGCTATGTAGACGCCCGCTATGACCGACCTCGGCTTCTGGAAGCTCGCCACCGCCGACCCCGACCACCTTGCGCTGATCGATGCCCGACGGCCGCAGCGATGCACGGCCGGCGATCTCCTCGCGCAGCGCCAACCGGCTCGTGCACGGGCTGCGCGCGCCTCGGCCTCGCGCAGGGCGACGCGTCGCCACCGTGCTGCCGAACGGCGCGCCGATGATCGAGCTGTACCTCGCCGCCACGCAGGCGGGCTGGTACCTGACGCCGATCAACCACCACCTGACCGCGGCCGAGATCGCGCTACATCGTCGCAGACTCGCGACGCCAAGGCGTTCGTCGCCGACGAGCGCTTCGCCGCCGCCTGCCGCGCCGCGGCCGACGAGGCCGGCGTCCCGGCGCGCGGCGCGCTTCGCGGTCGGAGCGATCGCCGGCTTCCGGCCCTACGCCGACGCTCACCGCCGGCCAGCCGGCGACGCTGCCCGAGCGATCGCGCCGCCGGCCAGGTGATGAACTACACCTCGGGCACGACCGGCCGCCCGAAGGGCGTGCGCCGCGCGCTCACGCCGTTCGATCCCGACACCGTGGTCTCGATGTTCGCCATGTTCCTCGGCATGTTCGGCATCCAGCCGCAGGCGAGACAACGTCCACCTCGTCGGCTCGCCGCTCTACCACACGGCGGTGCTGGTGTTCGCCGGCTGCTCGCTGCACTTCGGGCACACGGTCGTGCTGATGGACAAGTGGACGCCCGAGAGCTGCGCTCGACGTCGATCGCAGCGCCATCGCGTCACGACCAGCCACATGGTGCCGACGCAGTTCCATCGCCTGCTCGCGCTGCCCGACGACGGTGAAGCGCGCGCTACGACGTCTCGTCGCTGCGCCACATGATCCACGCCGCGGCGCCCTGCCCGGTCGACGTCAAGCGCCGCATGCTCGAGTGGTGGGGACCGGTGATCTACGAGTACTACGCCGCCAGCGAGGGCGGCGGCACGCTGGTCACGCCCGAGGAGTGGCTCGCGCTACCCGGGCACCGTCGGCCGCGCCTGGCCGAGCTCCGAGATCCGCATCCTCGACGACGACGGCAACGCGCTGCCCGACCGGCACAGCCCGGCACGGTCTACATGGCGCTCGGCGCGCAGGACTTCGAGTACCACAAGGACGAGGCGAAGACGGCGGCGAACCGGCGCGACGGCTTCTTCACCGTCGGCGACGTCGGCTACCTCAACGAGGAGGGCTACCTGTTCCTCTGCGACCGCAAGATCGACATGATCATCTCCGGCGGCGCCAACATCTATCCCGCCGAGATCGAGGCCGTGCTGCTCACGCACCCGCAAGGTCGGCGACGCCGCCGTCTTCGGCATTCCCGACGAGGACTGGGGCGAGGAGGTGAAGGCGGTGATCGAGCCCGCGCCCGGCGTCGACGCCGGGCCCGGCGCTCGCCGACGAGATCCTCGCCTTCTGCGCCGCGCAACATCGCCAAGTACAAGTGCCCGCGCTCGATCGACTTCATCGCCGCGATGCCGCGCGACCCGAACGGCAAGCTCTACAAGCGCAAGCTGCGCGATCCGTACTGGCAGGGCCGCGAGCGCGCGATCTAGTCCTAGTTCGCGCGGCGCGGCTTCCCACCCGACCTAGCAAGTCTCGCCTGAAGTCCGTCTGCGACGCTCGCTAGTTGGCACCTGGTGGACGTCGGAATGACTATGGCGATCGTGTTGCTGCGAATGCCTGCAGCATCATCCAGCACGACGTTCTCCGTCGCGCTGAAGCCGTCGTTGAAGCGTATACAGATGCTGGCTGTAACGTGGCCCGTGTAACCCGTACCGGTGATGCTGAAGAAGGGGAGGTTGAGCTCGTTTCCTCCACCCAGCAATACCCTGACCGCCGCACCAGGCTCGACGACGTCACCATTGCACATCAGTGAAGTCGAAGTCGAGATGGAAGTGGCTTCCCGGCGGACCCGTGGGAAACGGGCAAAAGCCCGCGTCGTTGAGCTGAACTAAGCTGTGACTTCCGTTGAAGATGACGGGAGGCGTCGGCGCCGGCGTGGGGGTCGGCGTCGGAGTCCGCGTTGCGGTCGGCGTCGCCGTGCGGGTGGGTGTGGGTGTCCGCGTTGGGGTGCGCGTCACCGTGACGGTGGGTGTCGCTGTACGTGTGGCTGTCAGCGTCGGTATCGGAGTCACGGTCAGCGTCGCTATCGGAGTCACGGTCCGGGTCGGCGTCACTGTGCGGCGTCACGGTGAGTGTCGGCGTGGCGGTACGTGTCGCGGTGCGTGTCGGAGTGGGGGTTAGGGTCAGGGTTGCCGTCGGCGTTGCCGTCACCGTACGCGTTACCGTCGCTGAGGGGGTCGGTGTCGTCGTCGCAGTATGCGTCGCGGTAGGCGTGGGGGTCGCCGTCGGTGTTCCCGTAGCAGTCGGCGTTTGCGTGGGCGTTCCTGTCGGCGTGGCGGTCGGCGTGGCGGTCGCCGTGGGGGTCCCCGTGGGCTTGGGCGTATCCGTCGGCGTCACCGTGGGCGTGATCGTATCTGTCGGCGTCACCGTGGGCGTGATCGTATCCGTCGGCGTCACCGTGGGCGTGATCGTATCCGTCGGCGTCGCCGTGGGCGTGATCGTATCCGTCGGCGTCACCGTGGGTAGAGGCGTCGCGGTAGGCACGACCGTCGACGTCTGGGTCGGAACCGGTGTGGCTGTTGGTACGGCCGTCCCTGTGGGTGTCGGCGACACGGTTTCTTTCGGATCGACGTTCGGCACCTGCTCGAACCGCACGTACGCGCTGACACCCCCCGCACCGCAGTCGGTCGCGAACGCCAAGCGGACGCAGCCGGCGACGTCCGGTTGGAACGTCACCTCGACATCCGCCTCGTTCTCCTCGCCGGCGACACTCGGGAAGCGGGAGCTCGAAGAAGCCCGGGAGGAGCGCGTCGTTCTCGTCCTTTACCGACACCAGCAACGCCGGCGTGATGCTCGGATCTGCGCAGCGGCTGTAGGCGATCTTGATCGGCTTGGGCCGCCCGGGCCGGAAGACGACGCTGCCTTCGACGCCGCTCACCGCATTGCTCGCGCCCATGGTCGGCGGCTTGAAGCCGCCAGGTGTCGAGTCACCCGTCCCACCGCCAGGACTGTTCACGGAGCGAACGATGTCGGTCGTATCCGGTCCTCCCGCCCCGGCTGCGACCAGGAGGGGCTCGATGATGCTGGCGACGGTCAGTGGCACCGGCTCCGTGCAAAGCGGGTCGGCTACTCCGATGTCATCGAGCAGCTCGACGATGCGTGGGATCGCGAAGGGTGCCAGCTCCTGCACGCGACATTCGTGCTGTTGCCGGAGACAGCGTGCGTAGTCCTCCAGGCTTCCGATCGCGACGCCGGCGGCCGCGCAGGCCGGCTTCGAGCGCTGTGAGGTTGAGTGCGCCGACCTCGGCCAGCACTTCGAAGAAGCACCTCCCCGCACTGTTCTTGTTGGTCGCGAGCTTCGCGTCGAGCTTGCCGCGCGCTTCAGCAATCTTGCCGAATTTCTTGACGCACTTCTCCGTCGCCTTCTCGACGACATTCGGCCTGCTTCGCAGGTGTCGCCGGCGTCGTCGCGCATTTGAACGCTCTCCTTCGCACACTCGGCGAGCCGGCCTGTGAGCTTGGTCACGTATGCTGAACCCTCCTTAGCCACTTTGGCCGTCGCATTTCGCGATGGCCGCGCCGCGTGCCGGGGGGGTTGGTGATGGCGCAGCCGTTGCAGTCGGCGTTCGGCGGTACGTCGCAGAGGGTGACCCGGCTCACACGGGCGAACTCGAGCAGATGTACCGTGCGCGCCTGCTGGAGCGGCGAACATGCCGCTCGGCAGCACGCGCATGCTGGCGCACGATGCAGGTGACGATTCCGTCACGGGTCGACAGCATCCGCGCCGAAGTCCTCCAAGCACGCGGTCGCGTTCAGGCCTGTAGCCGAGGTTGTCCGTTCGCGACCATGTCATCGTCACTCACGTCGGCGCACGCTTTCGTGATACTGTCGCAAACTGTCCTTCGGCATTGAGAATCGTTCGCGAGCTCCTTCGTACATTTCTTCCGCGCGCTGGCGATGCAGTTAGCACCCGGATCGGTCTGGATGCAGTCGAAGATGTCATCGGTGCACTTTCGTAGACTCTTCAGTTTTGTTCCGAGAAAGCTCGTGCCGCTCTTGAGAATCGCCTTCTGACACTTGTTCAGCGCCTTCGCGGCCTTCTCGGCCTCGCGTGGCGGCCTGCCCGCGGCGGGCGAACAGTAAGGACCGCATCGCGCACAGGATCGCGCACGCGTGCCGCAGGTATGATCGTCTGGTCATGGCATTCTCCGTGCTCGATCTCAGAACAGTCCGTCTTCGCACTGCGCGCCGAAGTTCTGGAAGTCCACGCTGCAGCGCTTGGGCGCCCCTGTGCAATTGTCCACACAGGGCTGGCACGCGAGCTGCGCATCGCAGTCGGCATTCGTCGCGCACGGATCGCACAGCCCGATGTCACTGACTTCATGAATGGTGACCTGGTGGGTCGTCGTCCTGAAAGGTGACGTCCACGATCACGAGTTGCGGTCCCACGGATATGGCTTTGCATGCGCTGTCGACACTCGTGAACGACCCCAAGACCGTTGCGTGACCGTCGTGAGGACGGTCCCCGCAGCCATCGCGACCTGGTCGCCGCTCTCGACTCCCACCACATCCGTAACGTTTCACTCGTACTCGCCAAGAAGGTTGCTCGATCGCGTCACGGTGCCATTCATCTTGACACCCGTCGTCCTTGCCGGCTCACGATCAAGGTGCCAGATGACACCAGCGTCTCACCCGTGCTGATCCGCTGTCACCGAGAAACCCGCGAAGCTCGCTTGGCGATTCTGTGCCATCACGCGACGATCAGATCACGCCCGACGTTCGGGGTCACGATCCGCCCATGCATGATGAAGGCGGGCGCGCCGCCGTCCGTACGGAAGCCGTTCCCGGTCAGGGTGCCGTCGGCGTTCCGGCTGATCGCCCAGGCGCTCGGCGTTGACGTCCTTGTTGACGAGAACATGGTTGCCATCCTGTGTGCGCTGGATGCCGCTCTCGCGCGCGAAGACGGTGCGCGCGTCAGAGAGAACGAGAAAGGTTGCAACCGCGCATACGATTCGCAGAGGGCGAGGAAAGCCGAAGAAGGGGGGGTCAGTCGTCCTCCTACGCCTACCGCGGTGTTCGCGGAGCGATGAAGGCGGGCCTGGTTCCGGCGCGCACTCGTGGGGGTCGGGGGTGGCGAGTCGTCACGTTGGTCGGTCGACTGATTGGAATGGCGTGATACTGCGATAAACGCGTGCGCTCTGTCAACGAGAAGCGAACGACGCAGCGCATCGACTGCGCCAGAATGGAGCACTTCTTGTAGCGCGATTAGTTCGAGACGACCTCTTGTCAGCCGTGCGGCGCTTCGCTAACTGAATTGTGAACAAACTCAGGTCGCGCCGCGGCCGAAACGGGGGAAGCATGCACGGACGGATCTTCCAGGCTCTCAGCGCAGTCGGCCTTCTCGCGTGGCTGCTGGTATCGCCGGCGAGCGCACAGACGTGCGGCGACCCCGATGGCGACGGCTCCACCACGGTGGCCGACGGCATTCAGGCGCTGCGGGCCGCCGCTTCCCTCTCGAGTAGTTGCGTAAACGCAACCTGCGACCTCGACGGCAGCGGCACGATCGGCATCAACGACGGCGTCAACGTCCTGCGCAAGTCGGCCGGTCTGTCGGCGCCGAACTCGTGTCCGGGTGGCAGCTGGCGTCGACGCGGAAGTCGAGCAGGTCGTGACGGGCACGATCGCACCCTTTCTCGGATTCGCCTTCGCCGGCGTCACGGACGCCAGCATCTCCGACGCCACGAACGCGAGCATCGCGGGCGGAAACAGCGAGGACTGTCCCCTCAGCGGGATGCGCACCAAGTTCCAGGACGGTTGCTGCATCATTCGTGTCGAGCTCGACCAGTGCCGCTACGGAGCGGCGAGCCTCGGCAACTATGGATTCGACGGCCGGATCTCCGTCAACTTCGCCCAGCTCCAGGCGGTGTTCTTGTTCACGGTCACCGAGGAGGCGTCGTCGACGTCGGCTCGAGTTCGAGCGGCATTCGTGAATTTCGCCCAGTCCGGCAGCGGCTTCGTCATCACCGGTGGTCCGATCACGATAACGACAGCGCAGGGAGACATCACTCTTTTCGTCGACCAACTGACCTTCGACACGAGGGCCGCCCGACCTCGGGCGGAGGCCGGGCCGAGGACCCGAACGACATTTTCGACCTGCAACGGGTGAGCTTCACGGTCACGAGCAGCGACCACCGCCAGCGTGGTCGCGACCTTCGACGACAACACGCCAGGCGAACTTCGTCCTCAACCTCGCGACCGGGGACTTCACGCCGGCCTGACGAGACGCCGGCGCCGCGTCCACGGCTCCGAGCAGACGAGAAGACGGACGCGGACGGCGCTAGCGATCCGTTCGCGACGCGGTCGCGACGGCGATCAGTTGCTGTCGCAGCTCGGGCTCCCGAAGCGAGAGCGCCAGACGCTCGACGAGCGCACGCTGCCGGGTGGCATAGGCGTCGGCTTCCGTCAGCTTCCCGGCGCGCCGTTTGAGCTCGGCCAGGAGTCCGAGCGCCTGCCACGCTGCACGCGGGTAGCCAATGCGATCGGCACCGCGCAACCGCCCCGGTGAGCGCCGACTCCGCCTCGTCGTCGCGCTCGAGAGCCAGGAGCGCGGCGCCGCGCAGCAGCGCGGCACGGACGCCGACCTTGGGGACGTGATGGCGTGAGACGGCGGCTTCCTCCTCGTCGGCCAGGGCGACGGCACGCTCGGGCGCGGCTCGGCGAGCACGATGCGGCCGAGCACGTCGGTGGCGTGCAGCGCGTAGCGCCAGCGCATCCAGGGGTCGCCCGGGCGTGCGCGAGCGCTGCTCGGATCGGGCTCGAGGTAGCGCGCGCGCGCGGTCGACGTCGCCGAGCGCGAGGTGGTTGCCGGCGAGGTTGATCTCGGAGTTGGCGACGATCTCCGGGTCGCCGATCGCGCGCGCGAGCGCCGGCGGCGCGCTCGTTGTACTCGCGCGCGCGCGTCGGGCTCCCGATCTCGGCGAAGCACCAGCCGAGCGTGTTCAGCAGGCGGCTCTTCCAGGCGCGGTCGCCGATGCGGTCGCAGACGTCGTGCGCCTCGGTCAGCCGGGCGATGCGCGCGCGCCGTAGTCGCCGAGGCAGCAGTACGCCTTGCCGAGGAACCAGGCCGGCCAGACGACGAGGTGCGCCAGCCGGAGGCGCCGCCCGGCGGCGATGCACCTGCTCGCTGAGCGCGATCGCGCGCCGGTAGTCGCCGCGTCCACTCGGCGAGCATGGCGAGCTGGAAGCGGATGAGCGCGACGCGCCGCCTCGTTGCCCGCCGCCTCGCGCGACGCCGAGCGCCGCGCGTCGAGACGCCGCTCCCAGCCGTCCATGTCGCCGTCGCAGACGCCGACCTGCCAGCCCTGCAGCGTTCAGACGCGAGCGCCTCCGCCGGCGCGCGATCCGTGCGGCGCGCCGAGTGTCGAGCGCCGCGTCGCTCGTCGCGTCGCGCGCGCGTCGTAGCGCGTGCCCCCAGAAGTGCGCTGAGCGCGGCGTGCGCGAGGTCGCAGGCGCGCGCGCGCTCGGGCTCGGCGGCTGCGCGCCGCGGCCGCGCTCGAACGCGTCGGCGGAGGCGCGCGAACTCGCTCACGTAGAAGCAGGCGAGCGCCGAGGCGCTCCTCGAGCGCTGGCGCCGGCGCGTCGGGCGACACGCGGTCGCCGAGGCGGTCGGCGATCGCGAGCGCCTGCCGGCAGTGCGCGATGACGGCGCGGTTGGCGAAGTCGTCGGCCGCCTTCGCCGCGGCGCGCTCGTGGTAGTGCGAGCGCGCGCTCCCACTCCTCGGCGCGGCTCGAAGTGATGCGCGAGCGTCTCGTAGAGCTCGGCGAGGCGGTCGGCGTAGAGCTCCTCGATGGCGAGCCCGATGGTGCGGTGCAGGCCGCGCCGCCGCTCGGCGAGCACGCTCTCGTAGGCGACGTCGTGCGTGAGCGCGTGCTTGAACATGTACGCCAGCTCGGGATGCGCCGCCTTCTCGTAGATGAGCTCGAGCGCGCGCAGCTCCTCGACCTGCGTGCGCACGCCCGTCGCCGGCCTCGGTGATGCGCTCGAGGAGGCGCAGCGCGAACTCGCGGCCGATCACCGACGCGACCTGGATCGCGCTGCCGCGCGTCGTCGGCGAGCCGGTCGATGCGCGCGATGAGCACGTCCTGGATGGTGTCGGGCACGGCGATCTCGGCGAGCTCGCGCGCCAGCACGACCGTGCCCGTCCTCGCGCCGCAGCGAGCCGTCCTCGAGGAGCGAGCGCGTCACCTCCTCGACGAAGAACGGGTTGCCCTCGGCCTTCGCGGCGATCAGGTCGCGCAGCGCCTCGGCGGCACCGCGGCGGTGCCGAGCAGCGAGCCGGTGATCGTCCGCCATCTCGGCCGCCGAGAGCGGCCGCAGCGACACGCGCACGTGGTAGCTGCGGTCGCCGAACGGTGCCGGTAGCCGGGCCGATAGCGAGCAGACGAGCAGCGCGCGCGTCGCCGGGATCGCGTCGGCGAGGAAGGCCAGGAACTCCTCCGAGGCCGGATCGATCCAGTGGAGGTCCTCGACGACGAGCACGAGCGGCTGCCGCTCGGCGGCGCGCAGCGTGAGCGCCTTGCAGCGCGCGGAAGATCTCGCTCCGCCGGCTGGCCGAGTCGAGCGCGGCGACGTCGGCGTCGCCCGCCTGCGAGCGACGAGCACCTGCCGCACGAACGGCAGCGTCCAGGCGAGGTCGGCGCCGAGCGCGGCGACGCCGCGCTGCGATCTTCGCGCGCGGCGCCCGCCTCGTCGTCGCGGTCGTCGATGCCGAAGTAGCGGCGCAGGCCGTCGATGACCGGAAGGAACGCCGTCGTCGTGCCGTACGAGGCGCAGCGGCCCTCGATCCAGAGGTGCGGCTCGTTCGCGAGGCCGGCTGGCGGAGCTCGGCCAGCAGGCGCGACTTGCCGATGCCCGGCCTCGCCGACGACGAAGACGACCTGGCCCGTCGCCCGCGGCGGCGCTCTCGAAGGCGCTCGCGCAGCAGCTCGAGCTCGCGCTCGCGGCCGACGAAGCGGCGTCTGCGTGCCGGCCGCCGCCGGCGGCGTCGGCGCCGGCGCGCGCCGTGCCGAGCGACCGCGTGGCGCGTCGAGCCGCTCCGGTCTCGCCGACGCGCAGCTCGCGCGGCGCGGAGCTCGCACGAGCGCCTCGACGCGGCGCGCCGACCGGCGGCGAGACGCAGCATCTCGCCCGCCCCGGCGTGGCCGAGCAGCCGCTCGGGCGAGCGCGAACGTGTCGCCGACGGCGAGCAGACGCGCCGGCCGGGTCGGCGGCGTGCGCGTCGACGCGCACCGCGCCGACGTGGATCGCCTGCCGCAGCTCGGGCCGCGGCTCGCGCGCGGCTCGCTCGGCGACCAGCCGCTGGATCGCGAGCGCGGCCTGCACGGCGCGCTGCGGCGAGCTGCTCGAGCGCGCGCGGGATGCCGAAGGCCGCCGTCAGGCGCGACGGGCGTGCGCGTGACGAAGACGCCGCCGAAGCCCGCGACGCGCTCCTCGATCGTCCGCTGCCAGCGCCGCGCCGCCGTCCACGGCTCGTGCGCGCCGTCGCGGCTCGGGAAGCACGAGGTCGATCGCCAGCACGGCGACCGGCTTCTGCTCCCAGCGTCGGCTCCGGCGGCGTCGGCCGCGCGGCGGCGGCGGCCGCGCGGCCGCGCGCGCGGCGTCCGGCGCGTCGCCGGCGCGCTGCGCCAGCTCGTCGAGCGTCGGGCGCTCGATGCCGAGGCGCCGCATGCGATAGCGGAGCGCGTTGCGGCCGAGGCCGAGGAGGCGCGCGGCGCGCGACGACGTTGCCGCCGGCGCGCGCGAGCGCGTCGCGGATGCGCGCCGCCTCGTCGTCGGCGCGTCGGCGCGCCGGCGGGGCTGCGATCGGGCGCCGGCAGCCGGCCGGCGGCGCGAGCGGCACGCGCGAGCCGCTCGAGCGTCGTCGCGGTCGACGTCGCGTCTCGGGCACGAGGAGCGTCACGCGCTCCATCAGGTGCGCGAGCTCGCGCACGTTGCCCGGCCAGTCGTAGCGCGCGGAGCCAGGCGCGCGCGCCGTCGTCGAGCCGCTTCGGCGCGAGCGCCGTGCGCCGCGGCGTGCGTGCGCGAGGAAGTGCTCGGCGAGCGCAGCGACGTCGTCGCCGCGCGTCGCGCAGCGGCGGGAGCTCGAGGATGACGACGCGCCAGGCGATGGTAGAGGTCGGCGCGGAAGCTGCCGGCGCCGACCAGCTCGCGCGAGGTCCTGCTGCGTCGCGGCGATCGAGCTTGACGTCGACGCGGTGCGGCGCGACGGCGCCGAGGCGGCGGACGCGTCTTCTCCTCGATCGCCTTCAGCAGCTTGCTCTGGAGCGGCGAGCGGCAGCGCGTCGACCTCGTCGAGGAAGAGGCGTGCCGCCCGACGGCCGCCTCGAAGAGGCCCGGCTTGGCGCGCTGCGCATCGGTGAAGGCGCCGGCCTCGAAGCCGAACAGCTCGGCCTCGAGCATGGTCTCGGGAATGGCGGCGCAGTTGACGTCGATGAACGGGCCGCGCCGCCCGGCCGCCGCTCTCGTGGATCACGCGCGCGACCAGTCCCTTGCCGGTGCCGGTCTCGCCCTGGAGCAGGACGGTCGGGACGTGCGGGTTGCCGGGCCGTGTCGAAGGCGGCGAGGCGGCCGATCTGCGTCGCGCAGCGCCGCGATCGCCGGGCGCGTCGCCGAGGATCGGAGTCGGTGGGGTGGATGCCATTGGTGGGCCACGGCCACTCGTGGCCCTAGCGGCCACAAGTGGCCCGTGGCCGCGACCGACCTCGGTTGCGAATAGGCACGATCTTCAGGCGATTCGCGAGCGGCACGGACTTGCCATGGCGATCGGCACCGTCCGCTGCGAAGGCAGGACACACATCACGTCCGAAGGAGGGATCAGCGATGGCGCGATCAAGGCAAGTCGAGGAGTTCGTTCACAAGGCGCTCGGGCGACGTCGGCGGCGGCGCTGACGGCGTCGCTGGTGGTGATCGGCGACAAGCTCGGGCTCTACAAGGCGCTGGCGGCGGCCGGTCCGGCGACCCCGGCCGAGCTGGCCGACGCGCACGGGAACGACCGAGCGCTACGTGCGCGAGTGGCTGAGCGGCGCAGGCGGCGGCCGGCTACGTCACGTACGATCCGGCGACCGGGCGCTACACGCTGCCCGCCGGAGCACGCGGTCTGCGCTCACGGACGAGGAGAGCCCGGCCTGCGTGCTCGGCGGCTTCCAGGGCATGACGGCGGCGATGCGCGCCGAGCCGCAAGGTGGCCGAGGCGTTCCGCAGCGGCAGCGGCGTCGGCTGGCACGAGCACGACCCCGAGCCTCTTCGTCGGCGTCGAGCGCTTCTTCCGCCCCGGCTACAACGCCAACCTGGTCGACGCGTGGATCCCGGCGCTCGACGGCGTGCAGGCGAAGCTCGAGCGCGGCGCGCGCGTCGCCGACGTCGGCTGCGGGCACGGCGCGTCGACGATCATCATGGCGCAAGGCGTTCCCGAAGTCGACCTTCGTCGGCTTCGACTACCACGAGCGCGTCGATCGAGCAGCGCGCGCGAGCGCGCGCGCGCAGGCCGGCGTCGGCGACCGCGTGCCGCTTCGAGGTCGCCGCGGCGAAGGCCTTCCCGGGCAACGACTACGACCTGGTCGCGTTCTTCGACTGCCTGCACGACATGGGCGACCCGGTCGGCGCCGCCGCGCCACGTGCGCGAGTCGCTCGCGCCCGACGGCACCTGGCTGCTGGTCGAGCCGCTGCGCGCGACGACCAGGTCGAGGACAACCTGAACCCGGTCGGCCGCCTCTTCTACTCGGTCTCGACGCTCGTCTGCACGCCGGCGTCGCTGGCGCAGGAGGTCGGCCTCGGCGCTCGGCGCGCAGGCCGGCGAGGCGCGGCTGCGCGACGTGCTCGACGCAGGCCGGCTTCACGCGCATCCGGCGCGCGACCGAGACGCCGTTCAACCTGGTGCTCGAGGCGCGTCCGTAGTCTGAACCACGCGGGTCGCGGACATCGCGATGGCGGGCTCGGCGGCACTCACGTCGCCGAGCCCGCTTTGCCGTCGGAGCGATCACGCATTTCCCTGGATCGATCGTCGTCCATGAGAGACTACGGCGTCGGTCATGTCATCTCGGTTGGTGCGTACACGTCCGTCAGCGGATGATGAATCTCCCCGCCGTCACGCAATCGCCACCGGCGGCGGGCGATGACGCTCCAGTCGCACGGTCCGTTGTCGGTGGCTTCGGGCGTCGCGTTGCGCCGAACCATGCGTGCCGCGATGGCACTCCCCGTGTCCGTTCCATGCGGGTTCCCATAAGGCTCCGTTTCCGCTCCCGTCTGTAGCCCGCTCGCGCGCGCAAAAGAGCGACTGGGCCCTCATGCGCGGCTGGAGCCGCTCCAGGGCACGTCCCTTGCTCCCTCCTTAGATCGCATGAGTGCGGACCGCATCGTCAGTACGAGCGGGGCGCCGACGGGAATGGGTTCGCGACCGAGGCTTCACTGTATTGGAGCTGCTGGTCGGGACGATGCTCTTCGCGATCCTGGCCAGCATCGGCGTCCCACGGCTTTTCGGGAGTGACCTCGGACTGTCCCGGGGCCACGCGCTGCTCCTTGCCGATCTCCGCCGCGCGCGCGCCGAGGCAATGACCTCCGGTGATCACACTCGCTTCACGGTAACCGACGCGCACACCTACTCCACCTGGCGTTTGAGCCTCGTTGGCGACGTGTGGACCGAAGGGGGGCCGCCGCGCAGCCGCACGTTGCCCGATGGCGTGGCGATCACCGCCGGCGCCGACGGAAGCTTCGAGTTCAACACCCGCGACTCCTCACCGATCCCGACGCCGCTCGACTGCTGCGGCTCGTCGATTCACGCACCGGGTTCACGCAAGCCGTCCGGGTCTGGCCATCGGGCCAGGTGGTGCGGGAACAGTGACGCGAGACGAGAGCGGCGCGTCGATCGTCGAGCGCCAGCGCGGCTTCACCCTGGTCGAGGTCCTGGTCGCCGCGACGCTCCTCTCCCTGGTCGGGCTCGCGGTCAATGTGCTCACGGTCGGCAGCTTGAGACAGAGCGTCAGCAATCGGCACGGCACCGTGGCGGCCACGCTCGCCCAGCAGGAGGCGGAAGCGGTACGCGCGCTTCCGTACGATGACATCACGGGACGCACGAGCACGAACGCCGTCGACAGGGAGGTATTCACCATCAACACCACCGTCAACGACGACACCCCCGCACCAGGAATGAAGAGCATCAATATCGCGATCAGCTGGAACGATCGTGCAGGACCACACACCTATGCCATCGACACGATCTTCACCGAAGTCACCGGCTGAATGCCGGTCGCCGGGTCGGGCGGCGTACGGCCACGCCGGCTTCTCACTGGTCGAGATCCTGGCGACGCTCGGGGTCGCCGGGCTCATCTCGCGAGCGCCGTCTCGATGACCGCGACGCAGACGCGCACCGGGCGGCGCCACACCAACTTCCTCGAGGCGCACCAAGCGATGCGGGCGACCCTCGACACGCTCACCCGTGACACCCGGGTCGGCGGCGCCTGCTTGCCGACCGACGGGCAGTTCATCGCGCTCGAAGGCACCGACGGCGCGGAGGGAGACACGATCACGATCCGCGCCGGCATCTTCGAGGATCAGACCTGCGTGGTCACCACACTCACCGAAGCCGCCCCCGTCGGCGGAACGGAAGTCGAGGTCGAGAGCGCGGTCGGCTTCCGCCCCGAGATGATCGCGTACATCCGCCACCCGAACGGTGGCGGACAACTGTTCGAGATCACCGCCGCGGAAGGCGTGGGGCTCGGCTTCAACGAGGGGTTGGTGCAGAATTTCCCGGTCGGCAGCAGTGTCTACGCGATCGAGGAGCGCACCTATGCGCTCGACCGCAGCGATCCCGACAATCCCATCCTCACGCTCACCATCGATCGCGGCGTGCCCCGGCCGTTCGCCGGCGGGCTCCAGGATCTGCAAGTGCGCTACCTCCTCGATCGCAACTGTCTCCCCGTGCGACGTCGTCGATCTGCCGGACGATACCGCCGAGTGGCGCATCGTCCACAGCGTGCTTTTCACGGCGACGGTCCGTCCGCCGCAGGCGGTGGGCGTGAGCCCAGCGCAACCCGATCTGGTCGCGACCAGTGCCGCGAAGGTCCGCAACCTGCTGCCGTAGACGAGAGTAGGAGGATCCCGTGTCGACGACATCCGGTCCCGTCCGCATCGCTTGTGCGCGCGCATGCCACGCACGTCGGGTGTCAGCCGGTACGGCGCCATGCCGTCGTGGCGAGCGCGGACTCGCGCTCCTCGTCGTACTCTGGACCATGCTGCTGCTCGCCGGTGCCGGCGCCGCGATTCATTCGTCGGTCATCTCGGAGACGATGATACGGGGTGCGCATCAACGCACGATGACGTCCTTCGTATGCCGCCGAGGCCGGGCTCAACCGCGGCATGGGCGAGTTTCGCAACATCTTTCTCGGCTACAACGTGCCGACCGGTCACGACTTCGATGCGCGAACCTTCCCGGTCGGCTCGCGCGGGGTGCACTACCAGCTCGCGGACATTCCCGGGAACCCGCGCGTGGTGCAGGTCCCGGCGGGACGACAATTCGCGGGGCTGAACCAGATCCAGTACCGCTACACCGTGACCTCGGCGGCCGAGGGCGTCACCGGCGACATGGAAGCCACCCTCGGGAGTGAGTTCGACGTCGGCTACATCCCGCTCTTCCAGTTCCTCGCCTTCTACTCGGGGGACCTCGAGATCCTGCCCGGTCCCGCCATGACGATGCACGGTCCCGTCCACACCAACGGGACCCTCTACCTCAACGCGGAGAACTCGCTGACCATCGCCGACCTGCCACCGACCATTCCTTCCGTCAACGTCTCCGCGGTCGGCGACCTGTTCCGCGGCCGGAAGGACGCCGTCGCGTGCAACGGCACGGTGCGGATTGCCAAGCTCACCGACTCCAATCAGGACGGTGCGCTCGACCTGAAAACCGTGCCGTGCTCCGGGGTGCTCTCCGACGCGCAGGTCGCGACCTGGCTCGGCGCGATGCGCGTGCACCAGTCGTTCGTGGGCGTACCCACCCCGGACGAGATCGCGCGTGGCACCGGGTCATTCTGGCAGGCCGCGGATCTCCGTATCGTGCTCGACGTCGATGTCCTGGACGGCGGATACTCATCCCGATCGTCGTGCAGAGCGCCGGCGGCGCGGTCGACGTCGCGCAGACCGCGCGCTGCAGCAGTTCATGGTCGCCAAGCCCGGGCGGCTCTTCTACACCGACCATCCCAGAAGCGGGGAAAGACGTCGCCAGCGCCTGCGGCAACGCGAACTCGTACTGCAACCAGGCCAGCTACGACCCCGGACTTCCCCACGGCGGCGAGCGTCTATCCGTGCGGTGGCAGCGACCTAACCTCTACGGGGCGTTGCGCGACGGTTCAGAACACGCCGCTCCCATCCGGCGCGGGCGCACGGCGCGGCGCGGCGGCTTCTACAACAACCGCGAGCACGCCTGGGTCCGCATGTTGAACTTGAACCTCCACGATCTGCTCGTCTGGAACGCCGCGCAGGCGCCTGAGAACCGTCTCTTCGATCCTGCCGACCGCACCCACGGCGGGCTCGTCGTCTTCCTCTCGGTGAAGAGGACGGCGCGGCCGCGATCCCCTCGCCGCGCATGGGCGCGCGCGTCTTCGGCTCACCACGCCTCCCCTTTCCGTTCGACCCCTACCCGACCGGCGCTGACGTGGTGTCCGATCAGGCGATGTACGTGGAAGGTACCTACAACGCGGGTGGGGGAGGTATCCCCAAACAACCGGCGGCGGTCATGGGGGACGCGCTCAACATCATCTCGGACAACTGGTCGGGAACCGCCGCGTGCCGCAACGATTGTCAGAGCCGCTTGGCTCTCGGCTCACGCCCGGGGACCTCGGCGACGGTCAACTCGGCGTTCATCGCCGGAATCGACGTGACCACGCCCGGCAACTACAACGGCGGACTCGAGAACTATCCGCGCTTTCACGAAGGCTGGTCGGGCACACTCACCTACCGCGGCTCGTTCGTGAGTCTCGGGACCGCGCGCCACAACAACGGCGCCTGGTGCGGCACCGGCGGCGGCTGCGGCATCTACAACCCGCCAACCCGGAACTGGGATTTCGACCCGGACTTCATGCGAGCCGAGAACCTTCCGCCGCTCACGCCACGCGTCGTGTCGGTCGCGCAGATGGTCTTCACGGAAAACTTCCGCTGAAGGCTCACCCTGAGGCGCGCGGCGCGGCCGGGCTCCCGCCGGCAGCTCACGCTCGCGGCGCGCGCGCCGGCACCGTCGGCGCCCGTGCGATGCGCCAGCGCATCGGCGCGCGCTTGATGCCGCCGACGAAGCTCGAGCGCACGCGCTCGACCGGGCCGGCGAGCTCGCAGCGCTCGAGCCGCTCGCGCAGCTGCGCGAAGGCGTGGCGCAGCTCGAGGCGCGCGAGGTGGGCGCCGAGGCAGACGTGCTCGCCCATGCCGAAGCCGATGTGCGGGTTGGGCTCGCGGTCGATGCGGAAGGCGAACGGGTCGGCGAACACCTCCTCGTCGCGGTTGCCCGAGGCATAGAAGAGGCACACCGCCTGCCCGCTGCGGATGGTCTTGCCGCGCAGCTCGTAGTCGCGCGTCGCGGTGCGCGAGAACTGGATCACCGGCGTCGTCCAGCGCACGATCTCCTCGACGGCGCTGTCGAGGAGCGCCGGGATCGCGCGCAGCTTCTCCCACTCGCCGGGATTCTCGAGCAGCGCGAGCATGCCGCCGGTCATGGCGTTGCGCGTCGTCTCGTTGCCGGCGACGACGAGCAGGAAGTAGTACGACAGCAGCTCGACCGGTCGGCAGCGGCGCGCCGTTCACCTGGCCGTTCGCGACCACGCTCACGATGTCGTCGGTCGGGCCGCGCGCCGGCGCTCCTCGGCCAGATCGTTGAAGTAGGCGAACAGCTCGATGCGCGCCGCGGTCGATCGTCTCCTTCGCCGTCGCGCCGTGCTGGAACTCGGGATCCTGCGGCGCGATGATCTCGTTCGTCCAGCGGAAGAGCAGATCCCAGTCGCGGCGCGGCACGCCGAGCATCTCGGCGATCACGGCGATCGTGATCCGCGCCGAGATGTCCTGCACGAAGTCGCCCGCGTCGTTCTCGGCCGCCGCGTCGAGCACCTCGCGCGTGACGCGCGCGACCTTGCTCGTCCATGCCGCGGATGGCGCGCGGCGTGAACCAGCTGCTGGTCACGCGCCGGTAGCGGCGCGTGGTCGGGCGGATCCATGTTGAGCAGGTGGCGCACCGCGCCCTCGGGCGGCGGCGGCAGATCGAGCGTGAACACGGCGAGGCGCGGGGCGTTCAGGAAGAGCTCGGGCTGCTTGCCGATCTCGATGATGTCGGCGTGCTTGGTGATCGCCCAGAACGGCTCGACGTTCGGGCGCTCGTACCAGAAGACCGGCTCGTTGCGGCGCAGCCACGTCCACTCGGCGTGCGGGTAGCCGTTGCTGCTCGTAGTGCTCGGGGGTGACGAGATCGAGCGTCGCGCGATCGAAGTCTCGGTTGGGGGAGATCATCCGGTGGCCTCCTCACGTCGAGATGACGGCACCGACAGTAGCCCGATCCACGGGCCTGTGTCACGCGTGTGTCGTGCGCGGCGTCGCCCGATACCACGGACGCAGGGCCTGCATCCGGGCGTCACCGACCTGGTCGTGCACTGGCCGCGCCGCGAAGAGCCCTACGCCGCCGACCTCGCGACCTTCGAGCGCATCTTCTCCGGTTGAGCCTCACCGCGACCGGCCGCGCCCTCCGAGTTCCGGAGGACACGGCCGGCGAGCGGAGAAAAGACGGCTCAGTACACGATGACGCTGCGCGCGACCTCGCCGCGCTCCATGGCGTCGAAAGCGGCGTTCACCTCGTCGATCTTGATCCGTCGCGATACCAGCTCGTCGATCTTGAGCCGCTTCTGCATGTAGAGATCGATGAGCAGCGGCATGTCGCGGCGAACGTTGGCCGAGCCGTAGAGGCAGCCGAGGAGCGACTTCTCCTCGAGCGCGAGCATCATGCCCTGGATGGCAGACCTCCTGGCCCATCGGCGGCACGCCGACGATGACGGCCGCGCCACCGCGCTTCACCGACAGGTACGCCTGCTGGATGACCGCCGGTGAACCGATGACCTCGAAGGCATAGTCGACGCCGAGGCCGTCGGTCAGCTCGCGGATCGCGCTCGGCACGTCGCCCGCGTCCTTGGCGCTGATCGTGTCGGTCGCCCCGAATTGCGCCGCCAGCACGAGCTTCTGCGGCGCCAGGTCGACGGCGATGATGCGCGAGGCGCCACAGAGCGCCGCGCCCTGAATGACGTTCAGGCCGACCCCGCCGCAGCCGAAGACGGCGACCGTCTGACCGGGCCGGACCTTGGCGGTGTTGATCGCCGCGCCGACTCCCGTCATGACGCCGCAACCGACGAGGCATGCGCGATCGAGCGGTACGTCCTCGCGCACCTTGATCGCCGACGTCGCGCGAACCACGCTGCGCTCGGCGAACGATCCGACGCCGGCCATGCGCGAGATGTCGAGCCCATCCTTCTCGAACGCGATCTCCTGTCCCAGCATGGCGGACTGGATCGAGACCTCGCAGAGGTGCGAACGGCCGTTCGTGCAGTAGTGACACTTGCCGCAGTTCGCCACCCACGCCAGGACGACGTGGTCGCCGGGCTTGAGATCCTTGACGCCCTTGCCGACCTCTTCGACGATGCCGGCGCCCTCGTGGCCGAGGACGCACGGTGGCGGAATCGGGATCTTGGCCTGCACGACCGAGAGATCGGAATGGCACACGCCGCTCGCCGCCATCTTGACGACGATCTCGTCCTCGCGCGGAGACTTGACCTTGAGCGACTCGATCTTGAGCGGCTCCATGAAGTTGTACATCACTGCTGCTTTGACCATGGTGGGCCTCCTGTTGTCTCGTTAACCGGCCGGGGCGGCCGTACTCGCAAGCTCGCGCAAAATTCCGAGTACGGCAAGGGTGAACGCATCATTGCGATCGCCCGCGACCATGTGCCCTGCCCCGGAGACGTCCACATAGCGCGCGTGGGGAACCAACGCTAGGAACTCCCGGGCCCCCGCCTCGCTGATGACGTCGCTCCGCTGGCCACGGATGAGCGCGGTGGGGAGCGCGAGCGCGCGGGCGGCGGCGGTCAGCCGTGCCGGGTTGGCGACGTCGGCCGGGGGGCACGGGCCGTTGATGAAGCTCGGATCCCAGCGCCATCGCCAGCGGCCGTCCTCGTGCTGGCGGAGGTTGCGCTCGAGCCCGCTCGTGTCGCTGGGACGCTGCCGGTGCGGCAGGTACTCGGCCACCGCCGCCGGCGGCCTCCGCCACGCTGGCGAAGCCGTCGGGGCGGGCGAGCATGAAGGTGCGGATGCGTTTCGTGCCGTCCTCCTCCATGCGGATCGCGATGTCGACGAGCACGAGCCCGGCGAATGGTCGTCCCGGCGCAGCGGCCGCGGCTTCTCCCGCGGCGACCAGCGCCGTGATCCCGCCGAGAGAAGCGCCGACGAGCACCGGAGGGTGACGCAGCGTGGCCGCCACGGCATGCACGTCGGCGACGAAGGCGTCGACGCTGTAGTTGGCCGAACGCGACCACTCGCTGTCACCGTGGCCCCGCAGATCGAGGGCGAGCGCGTACCAGCCCTCGGTCGCGATCGTCTCCGCCGTCTGTCCCCAGGCGTGGCGCGTCTGACCACCGCCGTGCAGCAGCACGACCGACGGCGCGCTCGGATCCCCCCACGCGTCGGCGACGAGCGTCAGGTCCTCGTGACCACGGAAGCGGAGCTCGTCGTGCGCGACCGGCATGCGCCGATGAACGACCTTACCCGAGCAGCGCCGGCGCGAGCGCGCGCCATTCGGCGCGCGGCAGCGTCTGCGGGTCGGCACTCAGAACCTGCACGCAGACGTGGTCGGCCCCGGCTTCGTGGTGCGCGCGCACTCGCTTCGCGATCGCGTCGACGTCGCCCCAGGCGACCAGCGCATCGACCAGGTGATCGCTGCCGCCGTCCGCGAGATCGGCGTCGCGAAAGCCGAGGCTCAGGAGATTGCGCTGATAGTTCGGCAAGAAGAGATAGGGCGCGAGGTGGCTGCGCGCGACCGTGCGGGCGCGCGCGGCGTCGGTCTCGAGCACGACCGCCTGCTCGGGCGCGAGCAGCCGGCCGGCGCCGAGCGCGGCACGGGCGCGCGCGGTATGCTCGGGCGGCACGAGATACGGATGCGCACCCGCCGTACGCTCGGCGGCGAGCTTCAGCATCTTCGGATGCAGCGCGCCGATGACGCGCTCCGGCGCCGTCTCCGGACGCGCCATCATGAGCGGCACGCCGTCCATGGCGTCGAGATAGGAGCGCATGGCGGTGAGCGGACGCGCGTAGTGATGACCGCGAAACGCCTCCACCATCGGAGCGTGGCTGACGCCGAGGCCGAGCAGGAAGCGCTCCGGATAGGCCTCGCAGAGCGTGAGCTGTGCCGCCGCCATCGCGACGGCGTCGCGACCCCAGATGTTGGCGATCCCGGTCGCGACCACCAGCCGGCGGGTGGCGGCGAGCAGCAGGCCGGACGCGGTGAAGATCTCGCGCCCGAGCGCCTCCGGAATCCAGAGCGCTCCGTACCCGAGCGCCTCGATCTCCTCGGCCGCCTCCCGGACGCGTGCCGCGGGATGCAGGTCGAGGAAGCTCCAGATGCCGACGCGCCCGATGTTCACGCCGGTCCGCGCTCCCCTTCCGACGCGTGACGCTTCGCCCATTCGTAGTCGGGTTTGCCGCTCGGGCTGCGGACGATCTCCGGCGCCGTCGACCAGCGCGCGCGGGATCTTGTAGTCGGCGAGCTGGCGGCTTGCAGTGCGCGCGCAGCTCGTCGAGCGCCGGAGCCTCGCTGGCCGGGCGCGAGCGACACGACGGCGGTCACCTGCTGCCCCCAGCGCTCGTTCGGCAAGCCGACGACGAGCGCGTCGTAGATCGCGGGATGGCTCTTCACCACCCGCTCGACCTCCTCGACGTAGATCTTCTCGCCGCCGCTGTTGATGCACGACGTCTCGCGCCCGAGGAAGAGCACGCGTCCGTCGGCGAGATAGCGGCCGCGATCGCCGCCGACCGCGTAGCGGACGCCGTCGATCGTCGGGAAGGTCCGTCGCGTCTTGCTCGCGATCGTGGAAGTAGCCGAGCGGCAGGTGGCCGGTGCTGCTGATCCATCCGGTCTCGTCGGTGCCCGGCTCGAGCACGCCGCTCAAGTCCTCCTTGAGGAGCACCGTACCCGGCGCGAAGCTGATAGGCGGGCAGACCCGCCTGCCCCGACTCGGTGTCGTAGCTCATCGCCTGCATGCCCAGCTCCGAGCCGCCGATGCTCTCGATCAGCATCGTTCCCGGCGAGAGCACGGCGAGCAGCTCCTCCTTGACGGCGCGCGACAGGACCGCCGCCGTGCTCACGACCACGCGCAGCGAGGAGAGGTCGTACGCGCCCTCGCGCTGCGCCGCGATCAGCGGACGCGCGAACGCGTCGCCGACGATGCCGATCTGATCGGCGCCGTGGCGCACGACCGCCTGCCAGACCGCGTGCGCGTCGAGCCGGCGGGTCTCGTCGGGCAGGACGACCGTCCCGCCGCGATGGAAACGTGTTGAAGGCGCTCCACTGCCCGGCGCCGTGCATGAACGGCAGGCAGATGAGCGCGCGGCCGCCGATGCCGAGCTCGACGTGCGCCCGCAGCTGGTCCTCGGTCTCGAGGCGCTGAAAGCCCGGCACGTGGCCGCCGAGGCCGTTGTAGAAGACGTCCTCGTGCCGCCAGAGGACGCCCTTCGGCATGCCGGTCGTGCCGCCGGTGTAGAGGACGTACAGATCGTCCGCGGTGTACGGCAGGCGCGGGGGATCGCGCGGGCGCGGCGCCGATGAAGCGCCTCGTACTCGACGGCACCCGGCAGCAGCGCGTTCGCCGGACTCGTCGGCGACCTGGATGAAGTGCTTCGAACTCGGGCAGCTGGTCACGGATCGCCGCCAGCGCCGGCGCGAACGCGCCGTGGTAGACGATCGCGCGTGCGCGCCGCTGTCGGCGAGCAGATAGCGCAACTCGTCGGCGGTGTAGCGATAGTTGATGTTCACCGCCGTCGCGCGGGCGCTGTACGCTCCATACATGGCCTCGAGGTACTCGGGGCAGTTGTAGAGATAGATCGCGACGTGGTCCTGGCCCGACTCCCAGGGCTCGAGCGCGTCGCGCTCGCTGCGGCAGCCGAGGCCGCGGGCGCGAAGCGCGTGCGCGAAGCGCCGGCTGCGCGCCGCGCAGATCGGCGTACGTGAGGACGCGGTCGCGCCACACGATCGCGTCGCCGTGTCTCGCGGCAGTTGACAGATCGGCGATCGAGACTCGTGCGATGCAGCGACCGAGACGGGTTCGTCGCGACCGGGCATCAACGACCCCGGAAGACGGGCTTGCGTTTCTCCTTGAAGGCCTTGGTCCCTTCGCGCGCATCCTCCGACATCGACACCGGAATGCCGATCTCCAGCTCTTTGTCGAGCGCCTCGGCGGTCGGGCGGCCGAGGCCCGCGAGCACGGAACGCTTCACCGCCTGCACGGCGAGCGGGCCGTTCTGGGCGATGACGTCGGCGCAGCGCCGCGCTTCGGCCATCACCTCGCGCGCCGGGCACGACGCTGGTTGATGAGTCCGACACGCAGGGCGTCGGCGGCCGAGAACTGCTCGCCCATGAGAAGGATCTCCATCGCGTGGCAGAACGGGATCTGGCGCGGCAGCCGGACGGTCGAGCCGCCCATCGGGAAGAGGCTGTGCTTCACCTCGGCGATCGCGAAGCGCGCGTCCTCGGCGGCGATCCGGATGTCGGTCGCCTGCAGGATCTCGGTGCCACCGGCGACGCAGTAACCCTTCACGGCGGCGATGATCGGCTTCGTGATCTCGATGCTGCGCGCCAAGCCCTTTGTAGATGAGCGGGACGTCGTCGATGATGCGACGGTCGAACTCGGTCTCCGGCGGACGGAGTCCCTGCATCATCCGCACCAGGCGGTCGAGGTCGGCGCCGGCACAGAACGCCTGCTCACCGGCGCCGGTCAGGATCGCGACCCATATCTCGGGGTCGTCGTTGACGTCCTGCCAGGCGTCGGCAAAACGGCAGAGCATCTCCGCGTTCAGCGCGTTGCGCACCTCGGGCCGGTTCATCGTGAGCGTGGCGACGTGCCCCGCTTTCTCGTAGAGGAGCGCCGGCTCAGCCATCACACCCCCTCCGCATCCGCGCCACCCTCACACCCGTCGCTCTTCGCCGACGGCGAGCGTCTCGGAGATCCGCCCGACCGCGTCGAGGTACTCGTTCACCATGTCGTAGATCACCTCGCGTGCCGGACGGACGGAGTTCAAGCGCCCGACCACCTGACCGACCGGGCTGCCGACCAGGTCCTTGGCACCGTACTGCTCGAGGTGCGCGTAGCGGTGGATGCGGGTGATCGCGTCGGCGGTCGCCATGAACTGGAGCGGCATCGGCAGCGTGCCGGGTGACTCGGGCGACTCCCACGCTTCGGTCCACGGGGTACGCAGCAGGCGCGCCGGTTTCCCCGTCATCGAGCGCGAGCGCACCGTGTCGCGCGCGGTCGCGGCGAGGAGCTTCTTGGTTGCGACCGGATGAAGGTCGCTCTCACTCACGGTGAGCCACATCGAGCCGGTCCAGACGCCGTGCGCACCGAGCGCGAGCGCCGCCGCCGCCTGACGCCCGCAAGCGATGCCGCCTGCGGCCAGCACCGGTGTCGGGTGCACCGCGTCGACCACGTCGGGGATCAGCACCATGGTCGCCGATCTCGCCGGTGTGACCGCCCGCCTCGCTGCCCTGCGCGACGATCACGTCGACGCCCGCCTCGACCTGGCGCTGCGCTTGATCGGGCCGGCCGACCAGCGCCGCCACCAGCGCGCCGTGGGCATGCACCTTGTCGACGACGTCGCGCGGCGGCGTCCCGAGCGCATTCACCACCAGCTTGATCGGATGACTGAGCGCGACGTCGACCTGTGTACGGGCGGCGTTGTGCGACCAGCCGAGCAGCGCCTCGTGCGCCGATTCTCCGTCCGGCAGCTTGGGGACGTTGTGGCGGGCGAGCGTGTCCTCGATGAAGCGGCGGTGCTTCTCGGGAATCATCGCCTCGAGCTGGCCCTTGTCGATGCCGCCCTGCTCGACGCCCATGTAGGCGACCGGCATCACCACATCGACGCCGTAAGGCTTGCCGTCGACGTGCTGGTCGATCCAGTCGAGCTCGATCTGGAGCTGCTCGTTCGAGAACGCGAGCGCACCCAACACGCCGAACCCGCCGGCGCGACTCACCGCCGCGACCACGTCGCGACAGTGGCTGAAGGCAAAGATCGGAAACTCGATCCCGAACGTGTCACAGATGGAAGTGTGCATGCAGGCTCCTTCGCGGGAGAACGTTGTTCCGTCGTCGAGACGGTCGAAACCGAACTATAACATGTTTCATTTTTGGGGAAAGGGGCGGCCGAGGTCGGGGAAACGTCCACGCCCGGCGCCCACGGCCAGGCGCCGGGCGCTGCGCGCGCAGGTGTCTACTTCAAAACCTAGGCGGCGCGCCGACGGAGCGCGGCCAACCGCTGTCGCGGTACGCGGCCTTCGACCAGACCGAGCGCGCTCAGGACGAAGCCCCGGGTCAGGTCCCGGAGCTCACGGCGGGTCTTGCCCAGTGCCGGTATCGGCGACCCGAAGGTCAACGCGACCTCGATCACCGGCTCGCGCAAAACCTGAACGAGCGACGACGCGAACGACATGTCGTCGATGAACGACGCCGCCGCGCAGGGCGCGCCGTCGGCGTCCAGGTAGCGAATCGCAACCGGTTGCACGTCGACGCCGGCATCGACCGCGGCCTGCAGGAGCGCCGCATAGAAGGGAGCGAGCCGCGTCCCGTCGGTGGTCGTTCCTTCCGGAAAGACGGCGACGCGCTCGCCGCGCTCGAGCGCGGCGGCGATCGCGTCCTTGACGCGTGCGGCGTCGCGACAGCTTCCCCGCACGATGAAGAACGTACCGGAACGCGCCGCAATGGATCCGACGACCGGCCAGTCACGCACCTCCTTCTTGGCCACGAAGCGCGACGGGGCGATCGCATTCAGGGCGTAGATGTCGAGCCAGGACACGTGATTGGCGATCAGCAGCAGCGGCCCCTCCGTCACCGGGTCCGCTCCGTCGAGGGTCGTCCGCACCCCGAGGATCTCCAGGGTGCGTCGCGACGACCGGCGCAGCAGGCGCCGGCGTGTGTCCTGGTCGAGGTAGCGCTCGAACGTCGCGGCGCCGACCCAGGTGGCGAGCACCCGGCCGGCCATGCGCAGTACGCGTCGCACGCGAGTGACGCTCGACGTGACGCCCGGTCAGCGCGGCGGTCGACGCTCACGCCGCCGCCCCCTCGCGCAGCAATCGCGCGCGGTGGCGAGGGCTCATGCGGGTCATGGGAAGGAGGAGCAGGAGGTCGGCGGTCTTGAAGCTCTCGTCCCACGCCGGATCGCCGCAGACGTACGCGCCGAGCCGGAGGTAGCCTTTGATGAGGGGCGGGACGGGCGTCGCGCCGTCTCCGATCGCCGTCACGAAGAACGGCTCGCGAGGAAAAACCCTCCACTCGGCGGGCGCGAGGTACTCGCGCGTCAGGCGCGCGCAGACCCGAGCCGCGAGCTGGACGTCGTCCGCGGCGCTGACGCTCGCGCAACCGATGACGTACTCGCAGCGCCGCGTCACCAGGTAGTGGGTGAGCCCCGCGAGCAACGAGGCCACGACGCCGCCGCGACGGTAGTCGGGATGAACGCACGCCCGTCCCACTTCCACCAGGCATGCGCGCGCCGTGGTGACGCGATCGAGCACGCGCCTGACGTCGAACTCGGTCTCGGAGTAGAAGCCCCCCGCCGCGCGCGCTTGCTCGGCGCCGAGCATACGGGAGGTGCCGATGACCTCGCCGGTTTCGCCGTCCCGGACCAGCAGGTGGTCGCAGAACGCGTCGAACTCGTCGCGATCGATCGCCGCCCCCCGATCGGGGAGCGCGGCTTTCAGCTCTTCGCTATAGACCCGGTAGCGGAGGCGCTGTGCGGCGCGCACGTCCGCGGCATCCTGGGCCAGCGAGGTGAGAAAGCGCCGCTCCACGCCCTGCGTGAGCGCCGTGTTCCCGTCGTACATGCGTTCGTCCTTTTCTTCATCCTTTTTTTCCTTCCAGGACGATACGCAATCGTCGTTACGAGATCATGACGGAAGTGTCGTGAAACCATGAACTGCACGCGCTCACTGGGTCGTGCGGATACCGAACTCGCGTGTCTTCGGCTCCTTGCCGTTCAAGGTGATGACGACCTTGTAGCGGCCCTCGGAGATCGGCCAGCCGCCTTCGGGCTTGAGGTGGTGCTCGAAACGTTGGTGGCTCTTGGGATCGGGTTGCGTCGCGTTGATCTCCTGCGTCTGTTCCGCGAGCACCTTCCCCTCGGGGTCGGTCCAGCGTGCCGCGAGCGTACCTTTGCCGGTACCTTCGAGCGCGACGGCCGCGTACACGGTGCTGCTCGGCGCGAACATCTCGCGTGCCGAGCGCGGCTCGTTGTGCTCGTCGATCTCGTGGCTGAGATCGACGCCCGCGATCTTGAGAGGGACTTCCGGCTTGCTGGTGCATGCCGCCGCCACCAGCATCGCCGCCAACCCGGCTCGCATCAGAATCCGTTTCCTGTCGATCATCGCTCCCCCCTTGCGGCGTCGGCGCGGCTCACCGCCCCCCGGCCCGCGCGATCACCTCGTTGCCATAGCGTTCGAGTGCCCGCCGCTTCTCGTCGAGGGTCGAGGTCGGACCGACCGTGTATGCGAGCGGCCAGCTCACGCACGTCGTCATTCCCTCGTCCTCGAGACGGCGCAGGACGTCTACGTCAGGTGGCACCGTGAGCGCAACGACGACCTCGAACGGCAGCCGGTCGCGGCCGGCTTCGCGTCGCAGCTCGCGCAGCGTGCGAAGCACTTGCGGCACCTCCTCGGGCGTGTTGCCCGAGCCGATCCAGCCGTCGCCGAGACGCGCCGCACGTCGCAGCGCCGCGTCGCTCACACCGCCGATGCAGATGGGAACCGGCCGACTCGGGGCCGGACTCATCTGCAAGCCGTCGAAGTCGTAGAAGTCCCCGTGATGCTCGACGATTCCGCCGGCCCAGAGCTTGCGCAGTACGACGATCATCTCGTCGAGGCGGCGGCCGCGCCGGCGGAACTCGGCGCCGAGGGCGTCGAACTCCTCCTTCATCCATCCCGCGCCCGCCCCGAGGACGACGCGGTTCCCCGACAGCACCGCCACCGTTGCGGTCGCCTTCGCCACCTCGAGCGGGCGCCGGAGCGGCAGAATGTAGACGCCGGTCACGAAGCGCAGGCGGGTGGTGACCGCCGCCATCGCCGCGATCAGCGACCACGCGTCGAGCCACGGCGTGGTGGGTCCGAAGGGAGGCTGCCCATCGGGCGAGTACGGATACTTCGAGACCAATTTGGCCGGATAGAAGAGGTGATCGGAGATCAGGACGCCGTCGAAGCCGACCTCCTCGACGAGGCGCGCGAGCGCGATCAGCTGCTCGGGCTCCGTGAACGCGACCGATTGCAGGAATCTCATCGCCGCGCCTCCGAGAACGTTCCCGTCAGGGCTTCTCGCTGCCGACGACCCACATCGCGAAGAACTGCGATCCGCCGCCGTAGGCGTGGCCCGAGCGCCTTGCGCGCACCCTCCACCTGATGCTCGCCGGCGCGTCCGCGTACCTGCAGCGCCGACTCGGCGAAGCGGATCATGCCCGAGGCGCCGATCGGGATTGGACGAGAGCACGCCGCCCGACGGGTTCACGGGGAGATCGCCGTCGAGCGCGGTCGCGCCTTCCTGCACCATCTTCCAACCCTCGCCCTCGGGCGCGAACCCGAGGTTCTCCATCCACATCGGCTCGTACCAGCTGAACGGCACGTAGACCTCGGCGCAGTCGAAATCGCGCCGCGGATCGCTGATCCCCGCCTTGGCGTAGAGTGCCGCGGCGCAATCGCGTCCGGCGCGCGGATTCACCAGATCGCGGCCCGCGAACATCATCGGCTCGCTGCGCATCGCCGTCGCCCATACCCACGCCGGCGGGTTCGGCGAGCGCGCGGCGGCGGACTCGCTCGCGAGCACCATGGCACACGCGCCGTCCGAGGACGGGCAGGTCTCCATGTAGCGGATCGGGTCCCACAGCATCGGCGAGTCGGCGATCATCGCCAGCGTGACGTCGGGAAAGACGAGATGGGAGTACGGGTTCTTGAGCGCGTTCAGTCGGTCCTTGAGCGCGACCTTGACGCCGGTGTCCTCGGGCGCCTTCGAGCGCGCGATGTAGGCACGGATGAGCGGCGCGAAGTAGCCGCCCGCGCCGGCGACGATCGCCTGCTGGAACGGGATCCGCACGGTGAGCGCCCACATCGCGTTGCCCTCGCTCTGCTTCTCGTAGGCAACCGTCAGCACGCGCTGGTGGATGCCGGCCTGGATCAGGCTGGCGGCGACGATCGCGGTCGACCCTCCGACGCTGCCCGCGGTATGCACGCGCAGCATCGGCTTCCCGGCCGCGCCGAGCGCGTCGGCGAGATACAGCTCGGGCATCATCGTGCCCTCGAACATGTCGGGGGCCTTGCCGATGACGACCGCGTCGATGTCGCGCCACGAAACCTGGGCGTCCTCGAAGGCACGCGTGACGGCCTCGCGCAGCAGACCGGGCAGCGACACGTCGATGCGTTTGGTGTCGTACCTGGTCTGTCCGATGCCGACGACGGCGCAGCGTTCCGCCACTAGCTTCCCTCCAGCACGCAGACCAGATTCTGCTGCAGGCACGGCCCGGAGGTCGCGTGCGCGACGGCACGCGCGGCCTCGCCGGCCAGGATGCGACTCGCCGCTTCGCCGATGCGGATCAAGCCCGCCGCCATCATCGGATTGGCGGCGAGCGCGCCGCCCGACGGGTTGATCGCCACGCTACCGTCGAGGCCGAGGGCCTCGCACAGGATCAACTCCTGATGGCTGAACGGGGCGTGCAGCTCGGCGACGTCGACCTTGCCACGAGCGACACCCGCCCGCTTGCCGGCTTCCGCCGTCGACGGCGAGCGGGCGAGATCACGAACACCGAGCGCATGCGCTTCGATGCGATGATCGATGCCGCGGATCCAGGCCGGCCGCTTCGCCACGCGCCGCGCCAGGTCGTCGGCGGCCAGCACGATGGCCGCGCATCCGTCGGAGATCGGCGGACAGTCGTGCTTGCGCAGCGGCGCCACCAGGTAGGGCGCCTCGAGGAGCCGCTCGACGGCGAAATCGCCGGCGACCTGCGCCATCGGATTGCGGAGCGCGGCGCGACGGTTGCGCGCCGCCACCTCGGCGAGATCGCGCTCGGTGAGGCCGCGCGCTTCGAGGAACGCGCGCGCCTGCAGCGCCGCGAGCGAGATCGCGTCCGGCCAGAGCGGCGCGAGATAGTAGGGATCGAGCTGGAGGGTCAGCACCTCGGGGAGGTCGCCCATCGAGGCTTTCCCGACGGCGTAGATGAGCGCCGAGTCCACCTCGCCGGTCTGCAGCTTCACCCACGCCTCGTACAACGCCCAGGCGCCGTCCATCTCGACGTGCGACTCGACGATCGGCGGCCACGCGCCGACGGCGTCGAGGGCGCTGACGAACGCGAACGGCTGGCCCGCGAGGTAGTCGCAGCTTCCCGAGACGGTGAAGCCGATGTCGCGCTTGGGGATGCCGGAGCGCTCGACGGCGGCGGCGATCACCGGCATCAGCATCTCGACCTCGTTGCGCTCGGTCTCGCGCCGGACGCTCGGCGACTGCGCGAACGAGACGACGGCGACGTCTCTCACAGATGCTCCCGGTACGACTCGAACGGCGCGTCCGGCTCGTCGAGCGGACGGAAGTGCGAGATGCTCTCGAACGTCGGCCCCCGCTTGTCGGGCGGCACCCACACCGCTTCGACGCGCATGCCCATGCGGACCTGCTCGAGGGGACATTCGTAGACGAGCGCAAAGAATGAAATGTCGGCGCCGTCGAGCAGGATGTGCGCGCACGCGAACGGGGGTGGCACCGAGAGGCTGTCCGACGGGATGCGGACGATGCAGAACGTCGTGACCGTCCCCTTCCCCGACACCTCGACCTCTTCTTCGGTCGGCACGCCGCACATCGGACACGAGCCGCGCGGCGGTACGTAGACCTTGCGACACGTCGGGCAGCGCTGGCCGAGAATGCGCCCCTGGGCCATGCCGTGCAGGAAACGCGCCGTCGCGCGCCCGGCGCTGTACGTGTAGTCGAGCCGGATCGGCGTGTTGATGCTCTCGACCGGTTTGCTCATGACTGCGTCACTCCTCCGGCTCGAAGCAGGCGATGTCGTGGATCTCGCCGACGCGCTCGTCGCGCCAGCGCGGCCGCACCCGCATACCGGTGCGCATGCGGCTCGCACTGCCGGCGTCGACGGCGTGCAGCAGCGCGCTGGTGGCGCCGTCGGGCTTGATGAGCGCCCACGCGAACGGACGGTCGAGCGGATGCTTCGGACGCGGCGCCGTCACCCACGCCCAGGTCGTCACCACTCCGCCGGGCCCGACCTCGGCCAGCTCGGTGAGCGACTCGCCGCTTTCGGGATCGTACTCGACCGGCGGTACCAGCACGCGCGCCGCTCGCCGTCCGGACACCGAGCAGACGCTGCTCGATCAGCGCGGCGAAGAAGCCTCCCATGATCGGGCCGACCGAGCGCCGGTACGGATACTCGAGGACGTGGGAGGCCGTGAGGCGCGGCACCGATGTGTCCCGTGCGGCCATGTCAGTCCTCCGTCGCCGGAACCTGCATGAGCGCGGCGGCGGTACGCACGTGCTCGGCGACGTCGCGTGCGGGATGAAGACTCCCCGCCCAACCCGCGAGCGACGCGAACCACACGTTCTGCAGCATGAACGCGACGTCGCGCTCGTATTTGCTGCCGGCCGCCGCGGTGAGCTTGGCGCTCAGATCGGGTCGCCTCGCCGCGCAGCGCGGCGACGATGAGGCGGGTCATGCGCAGATGGAAGGCGGCGACCTTGTGCGCCGTCTCCGCGTCGCCGGACGCCAACGAGCGCAAGAGGGCGCGCGCGAAACGGGGCTTGCGGGTGAGGAAGGCCATGGCGCGTTGGAAGAAACTGGTGACGCGGGCCAAGGGCGACCGGCCTTGCGGTGGCTGCGCGGCCAGCGACGCTTCCAGCCCCTCGACCGCCTCGGTGAGCGCGTACAGGAGGATGTCCTCCTTGCTGCGGAAATACTTGTAGAGCGTTCCGAGCGCGACGTCGGAAGCCTCGGCGACGTCGCGCAAGCGTACCGCCTCGAAGCCGCCCTTCTCCGCCAAGCGCACCGCCGCGTCGACGATCCGCCGGCGTCGCCGCTGCTGGCTGGCAGCGAGGCGACCGGCCGGAGCCCCTTCGCCGACTACCGAGTCGGGCGCTCCCAATCGGGCCCCCGCGCGCATCGCCATTTCATTACTGAAACATGTTTCAATAATTTTGTCCACCGAGCGCGGCCCGCCCCGGCGCGCATTCTCGCGGTGGACGCGGTCGCCACGGGCCGTGGCGTCGAGACGCGACGGCCCGGCTACTCTGGCTGCGCTAGTCTGAGGTCGCCTTCAGCTGGCCGCCGTCGTTGCGCTTGGCGGTACTGAACGTCGTCGTCCAGCACGCACCGTTGGTGTTCACGAGCTGCACGGTCAGCGGAAGTTGCACGGGCATGTTGGGATCGGGGAGATCGGCGCCGCGCCCCTTGAGCGTGATCTGCGCCTTTCCGCTCAAACCCTCTTGGAACTGCAGCCGCTGCACGCCGGTCGGAGTACGATCCGTATCCTTGTACTTGAAGCCGCGGGTCTTCTCGGCCCAGCACGGCTTACCGGCGCACACGCCGGTGGCCGGCGCGGTCGCGGTGAGGATCAAGTTCGACGCGCCGTCGTAGGCGCACAGCGAGTAACTGGTCGTGGCGAGCGGCGTCCCGAACTCGGCCTTGGTGGTCGCCGCGCCCTTTCGCCATTTCCAGCTCAAGCGATCGAGCGCGTTCGTCGGGTTGTTGACCAGCAGCATCTTCGACTTCTGCGGCAGCACCGGCGCCCGGCAGCCGGTGTGCGGCGTGGGGTTGCAGATCGGCGGCTCGGCGTCCGGCGGCGGCTGCACCGGCGGCGCAGGCGACAGCACGTCACAGCCCGCCGACTCGAGCGTCGGCAAGCGGAGCTCGAGGTTCTGCACGGTCACCGAGAAGGTCCCGTTCGAGGCCCGCCCGAAGGGCGAGCTCTGTCCGAGCAGCTCGAGCTTCGGCACGTGGCCGGCGACGAATTGCCACCCGTTGGCGGGGATCTGGAACACCTGCGGTCCGAGATTGTCGGTGCGCGGGCGATAGAAGCCTTGCGACACGAGCGCCTGGGTGTTGTCCGGCGCGACGTCCCAGAGGCGTGCCGCGACCTGCGCGAAGCCGTTCGCCGTGACGTCGGCGATCACGGTCGGCGAGCCCATGAGTGTGTACGCACACGTGACGGCCGGGAGACGGTAGGTTGCCGCCGCAGGGTCGTCGGTTGACGAGACGCTGCGGCACGCGGTGAGCGCTCCGGGCCCGACCGGGTCGACGTTGGTGGCATTCGACGCGTTGCCGGCCGCCGACGTGAACGTCTTCGGGCTCGCGTCGCTGAAGCGCACCTCACCGGGATGGATCGCGTCCCAATCGGCGGCCGCGAACGGCCCCGCTTGCGTCGAGCTTCCGCACGCCTGGGTATAGGTCTCGAGCGGCGGCAGCGCCGGCCCCGAGCCTTTGAGATGGCGGGCGAACAGCTCCGCCACGCGCGGCGTATAGGTCGCCGTACTGCCGGCCAGGCTCGCACGCGGATGGCCGAAACCATCGGCGAACTGCAGCGCGACCTCGGCCGCCGGATACTTCGCTTTGGTCTTGCGCCAGAAGCGCAACGCCTCGGTCGCGGGGAAGAGATCGTCGGTCCAGGCGTTGTAGATGAAGAGCGGCGCCGGCTGGATGGAATCGTCGATGTAGTACGCGGAGTGGTGGCTCGTCACCTCGTCCAGGATGCCGACGAGAACCGGGTCGGTGTCGTAGGGCTCGCCGGCGTCGAGGCGCGCGTTCCAACTCTGAATGTCCGCGGCCGGATCAACGCCGGGTGGCGCGTAGAAACCCGTCACTTGGCCGAGAAGGTAGAGGAAGTCGACGTACGACTGCTTCGAGACGCCGCCGCGGAGACCGTAGGGATTGAGGCTGAGATAGTCGAGCGTGCGTCCGTTCGGCGTGAGCGCGTAGGCGAGGTCCGACCACGGAATGATCGGCGCGGCGGCGGCGATCTGCATGTCGAGACCGCCCGGGCTCTTCCACGGCACGAGCGTGCCGTTCGGCAGCATGACGCGGTTCTTGAGCGCCGCGAGGATCATCGACTGGCCGCCACCGTACGATGAACCGGTCACGCCGATCTTGTCGGGCAGCACGAGCCCTTCATCGGCGAGCAGCCCCGCGAGGTATTGCGTGTCGCGCCCTTCGTAGCGGGCGTCGGCGAGGTGGATCCAGCCGCGCTCGTTGCACACGTTCGGGTTCGAGAGCGTGGGGTCGGGCAGTCGCGAGGGCGGAAAGCCGCACGACTCGTGGAAGCCGCGTGCCGAGTAGCTCAGCACGACGTAGCCGTCGAGCGCTTCCTGCACGAAGGGCTGGTTCGCCTTGCCGATGCCCCAGCCATGAAGATCCACGATCAACGGGAACGGGCCGTTCACGTTGAACGGTGGAATGGTCACGTTGACGTCGATCGGCACGCCATCCCAGCTCTCGACGCGCGTGAGCACGGTCCCGGAACAGAACTGCACGCCGAGCTGCACGAGACATGGAACACGTCCCCCGAACACGTTGAGGACGAGCGCCGCGTGCGCGGACGGCGCACCGGCAAGGATGGCGGCAAGCGTGAAGCCAATGATGCGCGAGGCGTGTGCACGACGCATGCGTCTCTCCTTCAGCACGAGCGTGATTGGAAGCGTGGATGATACCGGGGATTTTCGCGCACGCGCCCCCGAGGGCGGGGAGCTACGCGCGACAAGTCTGGGGAGTCGGAAGGGAAATACGGGGGAGACAAGCAGTGCCGGACGGTACCGGCGGCTCGTTTGCCAAAACGCGACCCTTTGTTATGAGAGCGTGCCTTGCCACACAAGCGCTTGTCCGCACGAGACGTCGTCGCCGAGCTCCGCGACGGCATGACCATCGGCATCGGTGGCTGGGGCGCGCGCCGCAAGCCCATGGCGCTGGTGCGCGAGATCGTGCGCTCGCCGCTCAAGGACCTGACGGTGGTCTCCTACGGCGGCCCCGACGTCGGGATGCTGTGCGCGGCGGGCAAGGTCGAGCAGCCTCGTCTTCGGTTTCGTCTCGCTCGACGTGATCCCGCTCGATCCCCACTTCCGCGCCGCCCGTCAGGCGGGCGCGCTCGAGGTGATGGAGCTCGACGAGGGCATGCTCCAGTGGGGACTGCGTGCGGCGATGCTGCGCCTCCCCTTCCTGCCGACGCGCGCCGGGCTCGCGACCGACGTCGCGCGACTGAGCCCGCAGCTCGAAACCGTCCGCTCGCCCTACGCCGACGGTGAGGTGCTGCTCGCCATGCCGGCGCTCCAGCTCGACGCGGCGCTGGTGCACGTCGATCACGCCGACGAGCGCGGCAACGCGCAGATCCTCGGACCCGACCCCTACTTCGACGATCTCTTCTGCGGCGCCGCGAAACGACGCTTCGTCAGCTTGCGAGCGCATCGTCGAGACCGCGGCGCTCACCGAGCTGCGGCTGCATCCATACGCTGCATCTCGATCGCGGCATGGTCGACGGCGTCGTCGAGGCGCCGTTCGGCGCGCATCCCACCTCGTGCACGCCCGCGTACGGCATCGATCTCGAGCACCTCAAGACGCTACGCGGCGCGCGACCACGCCCGAAGCGTGGGCGGACTACCGCCACCCGCTTCGTCGACGTCGGATCAGGCAACGCTACACCGACGCCGTCGGCGGCGCGGCGCGCGTCGCCGCGATCCCGCCGACGATCTTCTGATGACCATGGCGACAGCACGACTACACGCTCGCCGAGCTCTGCATCACCGCCGCCGCCGAGGCGTGGCGTGGCGAGGGCGAGGTCCTGGCGTCGGGCCTCGGCCTGGTGCCGCGCCTCGCGGCAAGCCTCGCCCGCCTCACCTTCAGCCCCGACCTCCTGCATGACCGACGGCGAGGCGGTGCTGGTCGCCGAGCCCGTGCCCGTCGGACCGCGCGGCGAGCTACCGGCCGCTGGTCGAGGGCTGGATGCCGTTCCGCAAGGTCTTCGACCTCGCTCTGGAGCGGCCGCCGTCACGCCATGACGATGCCGACGCAGATCGATCGCTTCGGTCACATCAACATCAGCTTCATCGGACGCGACCCCGTCCGAAGCCGAAGGTGCAGCTCCTCGGCGTGCGCGGCATCCCCGGCAACACCATCAACCACCCGTGCAGCTTCTTCGTCCCCGACCATACACCACGCGTGCTTCGTCGAGCGCGTCGACATGGTGTCCGGCGTCGGCTACGACCCCGAGCGTTGGGCGCCGGGCGTGCGCAGCGACTTCCGCGACGCTCCGCCTGGTCGTCACGAATCTCGCCGTGCTCGACTTCGGCGGACCCGAGCACGCCATGCGCCTTCGCTCGCTCCATCCCGGCGTCACCGTCGACCAGGTCCAAGCGCAGACCGGCTTCCCGCTCGCGGTCGCGGAGAGACGTCGACGAGACGCCGCGCGCCGACGACCGAGCAGCTCCGCCTCATCCGCACCGTTCTCGACCCGCACGACCTGCGGGCCAGCGTCTTCGCGTAGATCGGCTAGAGGGAGGTACCTGCCGTGTACGTGCGCACCAACGTCGCCAACCGCGTCGCCGAGGTGCTGCTCGACCATCCGCCGGTGAACGCGCTCGACAGCGCCGGCTGGCGTCACCTCGCGGCGACCATCGCCGCGCTGGGATCCGACGACGCGCGTGAGCGTCCTGGTCATCGCCGCCGAAGGCCGCGGCTTCTGCGCCGGCGTCGACATCAAGGAGCTCGCCCGCGACTCGAAGCCTCATCACCCAGGTCAACAAGGCCTGCTACGACGCGTTCGCCGCGATCCACGACTGCCCGGTGCCCGTCATCGCGGCCGCGCACGGCTTCGTGCTCGGCGGCGGGATCGGCATCGTCGGCTCGTGCGACGTCATCCTCGCCTCGGACGACGCCACCTTCGGCCTTCCGGAGATCGACCGCGGCGCGCTCGGCGCGGCGTCGCATCTCCTGCGCATGTTCCCGATCCAGAAGGTGCGCCGCATGCTCTACACCGGCGAGCCGATCACCGCCGCGGAGGCGCTATCGTCTCGGGGCGCTCGAGGCGGTGGTGACGCGCGCCGAGCTCCGGCCGGCGGCGCGCGCGCTCGCAGCCAAGATCGCCGCCAAGAGCCCGCGCGCGGTGCGGCTCGCCAAGGAATCGCTGAACGGCATCGAGCTGCTCGACGTGAAGAAGAGCTACCGCTTCGAGCAGGGCTTCACCCTCGAGCTCTACACGTCGCCCGACTCGCAGGAGGCGCGCGCCGCCTTCGTCGAGAAGCGCGACGCGACCTTCACCGACAAGACGAAGAAGTAACCCGCGATGGACCTGACCTTCACGCCGGAGGAGGAGGCGTTTCGCCGCGAGGCGCGCGCGTGGCTCGCGGCGCACGTGCCGAAGACTCCCCTCGCGTCCATGGATACGGCGCGAGGGCTTCGAGCAGCACCGCGCCTGGGAGCGCACGCTCAACGAAGGCCGCTGGGCGATGGTGCTCGTGGCCGGTCGAGTACGGCGGCCGCGGCGCCAACCTGATCGAGTGGCTGATCTTCGAGGAGGAGTACTATCGCGCCGGCGCGCCGGGACGCGTGAACCAGAACGGCATCTTCCTCCTCGGTCCGACGCTCGATGGAGTTCGGCACCGCCGGCGCAGAAGGCGCGCTACCTGCCGCGCATGGCATGCGGCGACGAGATCTGGGCGCAGGGATGGTCGGAGCCGAACGCCGGCAGCGACATGGCCGCCATCCGCGCCACCGCGACCGCTCGACGGCGACTCACTACGTGCTGAACGGCCAGAAGACGTGGTGCTCGCGCGCGGCGTTCGCCGACTGGATCTTCGGCATCTTCCGCACCGATCCGCGCTCCGAGCGCCACCGCGGTCTCACCTTCATCCTCGTCCCGCTCGCCACGCCGGGCGTGACGCGTGCGGCCGATCGCGCAGCTCGACGGCGAGACCGGCTTCGCGGAGGTGTTCTTCGACGACGCGCGGGTGCCGCGCGAGAACCGTCTCGGCGAGGAGAACCAGGGCTGGAAGGTCGCGATGGCGACGGCCGGCTTCGAGCGCGGCCTCATGCTGCGCAGCCCGGCGCGCTTCCAGGCGACCGCCGCGCCGCCTGGCCGCGCTCTATCGGCGCGCACGCGGCGCGCACGCCGACCCGGTGCTGCGCGACGCCGTCGTGCGCGCGTGGATGGACGCCGAGGCGTACTCGCTGAACACCTACTGGACGGCGTCGCGCCTGCATCGCCGGCGGCACGATCGGCGCGGAGGCGAGCCTCAACAAGATCTTCTGGTCCGAGATGGATCGTCCGCATGCACGAGACCGCGCTCGCGCTCCTCGGATCGCGCGCCGAGCTGCTGTCCGAGGCGACCGGCGGCCGGCCAGGACGCCGGCGGCTGGCTCGACGGCTTCCTCTTCTCGCTCGCCGGTCCCATCTACGCCGGCACGAACGAGATCCAGCGCAACGTCATCGCCGAGCGGCTCTCGGCCTGCCGCGCGATTGAGCACGATGCGTTTCACCTTCAGCGAGGAGCAGCGGCGTTTCCAGGACGAGCCTGCGCACGTTCTTCGAGAACGAGTGCACGCCGGCGCACGTGCGCGCGCTCTGGGACGGCGAGACCGGACGCTCGCCCGAGCGCTGGTCGCGAGCTCGCCGAGATGGGACTGCTCGGCCTCCTGGTTCCCGAGCGGCCATGGCGGGCTCGGCATGGACGAGCATCGACCTCGTCCTGCCGCTCGAGGAGACCGGGCGCGCGGCGCTTCCCGAGCCGGTGATCGAGACGCGCCGCCGTCGGCGTTCCGCTTCTCGCACGGCCTCGATGGAGCACGCTCTCGCGCGGCGCTGGCTCGGGCCGCGTCGCCGCGCGGCGAGGCGGTCCTCACCGTCGGACACGCGGCCAACCCGTTGGTCGCCGACGCGCACGTCGCCGACCTTCTGCTTCTCGCAGCACGGCGACGAGCTGCACGCCGTACCGCGCGCGCGCGTGACCGTGGAGCGCCAGCCGTGCGTCGATCCGTCGCGCCGCCTCTTCCAGCGTGACGTGGACGCCGGACGAGCGCTACCCGCGTCGCGGACGGCGAGGTCGGGCGCCGGCTGCTCGCCGCGGCGCTCGATCGCGGCGCGCTTGCCGCCGCGGCGCAGCTCCTCGGCGTCGGGCAGCGGCTCGTCGACCTGGCCGTCGCGCTACGCGCGCAAGCGCGAGCAGTTCGGCCGGCCCATCGGCTCGTTCCAGGCGGTGAAGCACATGCTCGCCAACGTCGCCGTGCGTCTCGAGTTCGCGCGACCGGTCGTCTATCGCGCCGCGTTCTCGGTGGCGCGCGACGCGGCGACGCGCGCGCGCGACGTCTCGCACGCGAAGGTTGCCGCGGCGGAGGCAGCGCTGCAGGCCGCGAAGACCGCGCTGCAGGTGCACGGCGCGATCGGCTACACGTGGGAGGTCGATCTCCACATCTGGATGAAGCGCGCCTGGGCGCTCGATGCGCGCGTGGGGTACGCACCGCGTGGCATCGCGCGCGCGTCGCGCAGGCGATCCTCGGCGGCTGAGCGCCATCGCAAGCGTCACCGTCAAGGGCTGATCGTCGAACAGCCCTATCGTTCCGCGAGGGCGAGTAGATCTTGCATACTTGCAAAGCATCGCGCCTACGCCCGATCGGGGTCTCCGCGTCCTGACCCGGTAAGCGGCGGAAATCAGCGTATTCCTGGCACCGCGCATGGCTCGTGCCTTGCTCAGAACCGCGCCCAGCCACTCGTCTCTGGAAGGGAAAGGTCTATCTCGCCATCACCCGCATCGCCGCGTGGTCCGCGTCCGCTCGCGCATAGCGCACAGGGTAGACCCTCGTTCCGCACGTGGGCAGCGATCTTTCTGTGTCTGATTGCCCTCACCGGCAACGCCATCGCGCAGGACGAGGAAACGCCCACTCCGACTGAAACCCCGACAGAAACCGAGACGCCAACTCCGACGGAAACCGAGACGCCAACTCCGACAGAAACCGAGACCCGACTCCGACTGAAACCGAGACGCCGACTCGAGACCGAGACGCCGACTCCGACTGAAACCGAGACGCCGACCGAGACCGAGACGCCGACTCCAACAGAGACCGAGACCCCGACACCGACTGAAACCGAGACCGCCGACCGAGACCGAGACGCCGACTCCGACGGAGACCGAAACCCCGACCGAGACGCCGACTCCCGACGATACCGCCACGGCGACCCGAACGCGCACGCCGACCCCGACGCGCACACCCACGCCCGCGGGCACGCCGACGCCCACCTCGACCCCGCCACCGACGCGACACCCTCACGCCGACCACCCGACGCTGACGCCGACGCCCCACGCTGACGCCGACGGTCACACGCCGCGCACGCCGACGCCGACGCGCACACGCACGCCGTCGCCCACCGTCACCGCGACGCCGGTGCTGCTGTCGATCACGCTCAGCCCGGCGACGGCGACGCGCGCGGTCGGCACCAGCAAGGAATTCACCGCGGTCGGCAACTTCAGCGACGGCAACACCAGGCTGCTCACCGAGGACGTCACCTACAGCTCGAGCAACCCCGCAATCGCCAACTGTCCCAACACGCCCGGCAGCAAGGGCGAATGCTTCGGCGTCAGCCCGGGCATGGCCACCATCTCGGTCCTCCATCCGTCGGGTATCGGCTCGACCGCCTCGGGAGGCGACGCGGTGCTGACCGTCGTCCCGGCGCCCACGCCGACGCCGACCAACACCGGTCGCACACCGACGCGCACGCCCACACCCACCCGGACGGCGACACCGACGCGCACGGGCCTCACGGCGACGCCCACTCTGTCGCCGACGCGCACGTTGACGCCGACGCACACCGGACCGACGCCGACGCGCACGCTCACGCCGTCGCCGACGATCACCGCGACGCCGATCCTGCAGTCGATCAAGCTCAGTCCCGAGACCGCCACACGCGACGTCGGCACCAGCAAGGAGTTCACCGCGCTCGGTCTCTACAACGACGGCATCACCAGGCTGCTCACCGAGGCCGTCACCTACAGCTCGAGCAACACCGCGGTGGCGCATGTCCCGAACGTCGTCGGCAACAAGGGCGAATGCTTCGGCGTCGGCCCCGGCATCGCCACCATCTCCGTGCTCCATCCGCCGACCGGCATCAAATCGACCGATTCCGGAGGCGACGCGACCTTGATCGTGAGAATCCCGCGCACGCCCACGCCCACCAACACCGGCCGCACGCCGACGCGCACACCCACGCCGCTGAGCACGGTGACACCGACGAGCACCGGCCCGACGCCGACGCGCACGCTCACGCCGTCACCGACGATCACCGCGACACCGATACTCGAGAAGCTGACGGTCAGCCCGGCGGAGGTGACGCGCATCCAGGGAGAGACCAAGAATTTCACCGCCATCGGGACCATGAGCGACGGCAACACCAAGCTGTTCACGCAACAGGTCACGTTCAGCTCGAGCGATACCAACGTGGTCGTCTGCCCCAACGAAGTGGGCAACAAGGGCGAATGCCTCGCCGTCGCGCCCGGGTGTCGCCACCATCTCGGTTCTGCATCGCGCCGACGGGGCATCACCTCGACTGATTCGGGCGGCGATGCGGTGATGACGGTGCGCGCCGCCCGGCCTACCGCCACGCACACCGGCCCGACGCCGACACCCAAACCGACCCTCACGCCACAGATCGCCAATCTCGAGGATCCGCGCGCCGCCAAGGCCGCCGACGAATGTCAGCGCCAGATCGGCCGCGCGACCGGACGGTTCGTCGCACGCCGACTCTCCGTGCTCGACAAGTGTGTCGGAAAGATCTTCGAGTGCGTCCAGGGTAAGCCCGGCGTCCAGGGCTGCCTCGACGGAGCGCGCGACAAGTGCACGAGCGCGCTCGACCGCAACACCGCGGAACGGGCGCGACTGACGAGCCGGCTGATCGACAAGTGCAGCGCCCTCGGTGCGCCCGGTCTCCTCGCGACCGCCGGTCTCGGCTTCGGCACCTTCGAGCAGGTATGCGCCGACGAGTTCGGCACCGCGATCGACGATACCGCCGGCGTCGCCCAGTGCCTCGCCGATCAGCAAGCCTGCGGGGCCGAAGCGCTCTTCATGGCGCAGCAGCCGCGCGCCGGCGAGCTGCTCGATCTCGTGGGCGTAGGGCTCGGCACCGACCCGTGCCTCGAGGATCTCGGCGGCGGCGGCAACTCCCCGGCGTCGTCACGGGCCCTCGTCCGTTGCTCGCGCGCCGTCAAGCGCGCCGCGACACGCATGGCGGTGAAGCGCTTGAGCCGGATCACACGCTGCGCGAGCGAGGTCTTCTCCTGTGCGCAGACGAAGCCCGTCGATGGCTCATGTTTCCAGCGGGCGCGGCGCCGCTGCACCTCGGAGTTCGCCAAGGCGGGCGACGACAGCGGCAAGCTCGGCCTGGCGATCGAGCGCGGATGCGGCGGCATCGATTTCGCGGCGCTCAGCGCCGGGACCGGCGCCAACCTCGCGGCGCTGGCGGATGCGTGTGCCGCCCATGGCGTGCCGGACGTCGCGACGCTTCCCGACTACGAGCTCTGCCTGCTGCGCCACCACACCTGCCTGGTGGAAGAGCTCTTGCGGTTCGAGACGCCGCGCATCGACGACCTGCTCGGCCTGGTCGGTCAGGCGCTCGACGCGCCCTTCTGCCAGCCCTGACCGCGGCCCGTCAGCGCGCGATCCGGCCCTCGAGGATCTGGTTCTCGATCACCGGGATCAAGTCCTGCATGATCGAGTCCTCGTAGCGGCCCGACGTGACCTCGGTGATGCCGGGCACCTGCGAATCCGGCACGACGTGGTTCACGTAGAAGGAGCCCTTGCGGCCGCCGTCGCCGGGGAGAAACGCGAAGTACATGTTCTGGATCTGCTCGGCGATGATGAGGGTGTCGAGCACGAGTTGTATGCGCTCGAAGTCCTCCGGCTCCTGTCCGTAGCCGCCGAGGAAGTACACGATCGGAAAGCTCTCGTCGCTGTGGAAGTAGGCCGGCGGACGATAGACGACGATCGGGCGCATCGGCGTAGCACCGCCGTCCGCCTCGAGTGCCGGTGACGGCAGATCGCCGGTGACGATGTCCCCGGTCGGATCGAGATCGGGGGGGAAGCTGATCTCGTCGCCGACGCCGAAGAAACCGCCCGGGAAGCTCTCGTTGACGTACCCGATCAGCGAGCGCAGGCGCTGCCAGATGATGGTCTCGCCGCACACGTCGCCGGAGAAGAGGTCACCGGGATCGACCGCGTCGACACCGACGTGGCCGCCGTCATAGCGCGTGATGAAGTACTGCGCGCTGGTCTCGGGTATCGAGACGCAGTTGCCCTGGAAGTTGCTGTCCTCGACGACGGTCAGGCCCTTCGCGCGCAACACCGCGACGAAGTTCGTGTAGTGCTGCTCGAACTCGAACTCGTCCTCGGTACCGACGTCCATGTAGACGCGCTGGGTGGCGATGTCCTGCGACGCCGCGACGCGCGTCAGCGGGTCCTCGGCGATCCAGCGCGCGCGATCCGGATCGTAGTCGAACTGCCCGTTCTCCTCGCCGAAGTCGCCGCTCGCCGCGACGCCGTCGAGGCCGAAGTCGCTGAAGCTCTCGCCGGCGTCGAAGATCGCGTTGTCGTTGGCGTCGTCGAACGGCTCCGAGAGATTCACGACCAGGCCATCCCCGACGTCGAAGATCCCGTCGCCGTCGAGATCGGCGAGCTCGCGGTCGCCGATGACCGTCCCCGAGACGCCGGCGATCGAGAGCAGCGTGCCGCGCGCGACCAGCGACACTTGCGTCGCCTCGGTCGGCGACTTCGCCCGTCTGTCGGAGACCGTCCTCGTTGCCGTCTCCGCCATCGAGAAAGGTCTCAGCGCCTGCCGGCAGGGTAAACGACCCGAACGTGTCGTCGGTCAGCAGGGTCGCCGGTTCGGAGTCGGTGCCGAGATACTGCTTCGCGGGATCCGGGTGATGCAGGAACGGGTTGCCGAAGGCGATCGTCAGATCCTGGAACATCGAGACGCGCGAGTCGCGATCGGGATACGGCGGAAGATGGTCGAACGTGAAATCCTCACCGACGGCGCGCGGGATGGTCGTCTGTGGCTTCACCTCGAGATTGTCCTCGACGGCGTCGCGCAAGAAGCTGGGTCATGTCGACGGGGCCGCCGAGGGATCCGATCGTGCCGAAGATGTCGGGATGCTTGGTCCCGATGTTCATGGCACCGTAGCCGCCCATCGACACGCCGGAGATGGCGCGAAACTGGCGACTCTCCTCGAGGGTGAGCGGCGGGCTGTCGTTGTCGTTGCTGCCGCCGTCATCCCCCCCTCCTCCGTGACCACAGGCAGAGGCGACGACCAACAAAATCAGCGAGATCACGGCGGTGCGGTTTCGCAGCATGAGGCCGGGCATGTGCATGGCGCATGCCACCCGTGTTCGCTCACGAACGGCGCGATTTCGATTGAATAGACAAGAGATTTCGACAATGGATCGACGAGAAACGCATTGCAGCTTTTGTAAGATTTCCCTCCGAGGCGCGGTCTTTCATGCCAGGACCGGTGAAGGTCTGCGCTCGGGCAAGGCGTACTTGAACAGCTTCTTCAGCACGCTCCCGTACTGGCTGACCAGACTGCCGGTGTTGTACGGCAGCCCGTACTTCTCGCACAGGGCGCGCACCCGCGGCGCGATCTCGGCATAGCGATGCGCCGGCAGGTCCGGGAAGAGATGGTGCTCGATCTGATGGCTCAGGTGGCCGGTCAGGATGTGGAACAGGCGGCCGCCGTCGATGTTGGCGGACCCCTGGAGCTGGCGCACGTACCAATCGCCACGCGTCTCGTTGCGCGTCTCCTCCAGCGTGTAGACGCGGGCGCCTTCCGGAAAGTGACCGCAGAAGATGATGACGTTGGTCCAGACGTTGCGGACCATGTTGGCGGCGAGATTGCCCGCCAGCACGCGCGGCGCGTTCCACAGGGCGATCAGCCGGAAACAGCACGTAGTCCTTGAAGACCTGACGGCCGGCCTTGCGCAGAAACTCCCGCCGCTTGCGGCGGAAGATCGCCGCGTCCTTGTCTCCCTTGACGGCCCGGAACAGATCGAGATCGTGCAGTCCCACACCCCACTGGAACAGCACCGCCAGAAGTACGTTCGAGACCGGCTGCACGAGGTGCTTCGGCCGCCAGTGCTGGTCGGGGCTCACGCGCAGCAAGCCATAGCCGACGTCGCGATCCTTGCCGAGGATGTTGGTGAAGGTGTGGTGCTCGTAGTTGTGGTAGTGGCGCCACTGCGAGGCGTCGCAGACGTTGTCCCACTCGTAGGTCTGCGAGTTCAGCGTCGGGTCGTTCATCCAGTCGTACTGGCCGTGCAGAACGTTGTGCCCGATCTCCATGTTCTCGAGGATCTTCGCGAGCGAGAGCGCCGCCACGCCCAGCGTCCAGCTGATGGGCGTGAAGCCGAACATCAGCAAGCTGCGGCCGGTGATGGCGCTGGCGCGCGCGACGCGCACCATGCGAGCGGATGTGACGGGCGTCGCGCTCGCCGAGATCCGCCCGGACCTCCTGATAGAGCGCGTCGAGCTCGGCGCCGAACGTCTCGGTCTCTTCTCGCGTCAAAGCTTGTCGTTGCATCGTGTCCTCCATGTCGTGCCGGCCTCAGATGTCGAGCACGAGGTCCGAACGGGCGCGTGTGATGCAGAGCTGGATCTGCTCGCCCGGCTCGGCGGAAACCTTGCCAGTCAGAAGATTCTCGACGGTGCCGCTGCGCTTCACGCACTGACAGGTGTGACAGATGCCGATCCGGCACCCGTAGCGCGGTTGCAGGCCGGCGCGCTCGGCCTCGACCAGCAGCGGCGCACCGCCACGGGTCGTGAACACTCGTTCCGAGCGCGCACAACGCGCCGCGAACCCCGCGTCGCCAGAGATGTCCGCGAGCGATGGCAGAGGCACTCCGAAGTGCTCGACCTGAAGGTGATCCTCCAGGCCCCGCGCGCGCCAGTGCCGCTGAAACGTCGCCATGAAACCCTGCGGTCCGCAGAGCAGCGTGTGGCGCTCGGCGTAGTCGGGCACTCGTCGCGCCAGCGAGTCCACGTCGAGCCGTCCGACGTCGCCGCTGACGTGGAGTTGCAGACGCAAGGAGGGCCAGGTAGCCGCGAGACGCTCGAGCTCGCGGCCGAAGATCGCCTCGTCACGTCTCCGGCACACGTGGACGAACGCGACGTCACCGGCATGGCCCCGGGCGTGCAGATCGCGGAGCATCGACATCAGCGGCGTGATGCCACTGCCCGCCGACAGCATCAGCAGCCGGCCCGGAACCGGCTCGGGCAGCACGAAATCGCCGCTCGGCGCGCCGACGACGAGGACGTCGCCGGCATCGACCTGGTCGTGCAGCCAGTTGGAGACCTTGCCGCCCGGCTGCCGCTTCACGGTGATGGCAAGCCTCCGGCCCGCTGTCGGCGCCGCCGATAGACTGTAGCTCCGCTGGTGGCGGACGCCCCCGATCTCCACGTCCACGAGCACGTGCTGGCCGGCGCGGAACCCGGGCCAATTGCGATTGGGACGCAGCACGAAGGTCCGTGTGTCCGGAGCCTCCTCGATCACACGCACCACCCGCGCCTTGATGCGGCCGAGTGACCACGTGGAATGGACCCGAGCCAGCAAGTCATCGATCGCATCGATGTCGTTCAGCGGCTTCAGCCAGGCGCCGCGCCAGAGCGCGGTCGCGGGTTCGAGGCTCAGAGTTGCATTGGCCATTGCCCCTCCCATTTGAGTGAACGTCTGTTAACTGAATAGGATGCCCGAGTCAACATTCGCTCACGCAACAATCCGTATAGTCGCTCAGATAGTGACTAATAGGCCTTGATATTCATACGTTAGGTGGAGTAACAAATGTTCTGTGAAACGCGCGAGAACACGACCGGCAACGGCGCCGTCCCTGCCCGACCCTGGCGACGACAACCGCGCCAGCGCCCTCGTGACACGCGCCGAGCGCAAGCAGCGCACCCGCAACCACCTGCTCGAGGCAGCGCTCCGCCTGATGAACGAGGGCCGCAGCTTCACCAGTCTGGGTCTTCGCGAGATCACGCGCGAGGCGGGTCTCGTGCCGACCTCGTTCTACCGCCACTTCGAGAACATGGACGAGTTGGCGCTGGCCCTGGTCGAGGAAACCGGGGTCACGCTGCGCCGGCTGCTACGCGAGGCGCGGCAGGCGGGCGTGCCGCCGATGCACATCATCCGTCATTCGGTGCAGATCTACCGGAAGTTCGTCGGCGACCATCGACTGCACATCATGTTCATGGCCGGCGAGCGCTGGGGCGGCTCGCCCCTCATCCGGCGGGCCATCCGCTACGAAGTCCAGCACTTCGCCACCGAGATGGCGCAAGACCTGCGGGAGCTGAATCTCCTTCCCGCCCTGTCCATGCCGACGCTGCAGATGATCTGCGGCCTGGTCGTCAACACCATGCTGAACGCGGCAACCGACATCCTCGATCTCACCGCCCGGCCAGCCCAAGGTCGAGGAGGAGCTGGTGGAAAACTTCGTCCTCCAGCTGCGCGTGATCTTTCTCGGCGCCTCGCAATGGCGCGACCGCCCGTGAGGCGCCACGCTTCGCCGCTGCGAGGCGCTGCTCCCGCCGGGCGGCTCACGAAAACCTTGACGCCGGCCGCCAACCTGAGGCACTGATGGGCCATAGGGGGAATAGGCGATGGAGCGTCAGCTCGATCTCATCGCGGGATGGCTTCGCGCCCTCTTCGACCAGCTCACCCACGCCACCGACAGAGCCGTCTCGATCGCTGATTGGCCGGCACACGCAGCTGGGCGTACCGTCCGAGCTTCTCTTCGTCGGACTGATCTGCCTGTTGATGCTCGCGCTCTGGCGAGCGATGGCGATTCGCTGGTACTGAGACGCGCCGCACGCGCGTCATCACGTCCAGACTGATTGCTGCCACGCCGACGCGGCGCGGGTAGAAGTGCGTCTGCTCGGCTTCATCCAACCATTGAGCCTTGGTCGCTACGCACATGACTGACGACGTGACGCGAAGCCTCCGCGACGCCTATGATCGCAGGGTCAAGGCGCGCAGTAGGCGCCCCGCTCCCGCTTGGGAGACCGTGGAGCGCGACAACTTCCTCGAGCTCCTTCAAGGGGAACGGCGCACCACCCTGCTCGAGCTCGGGGCGGCGACCGGTTCCGACGCGGCGTTCTTCAAGGCTCACGGGTTCGATGTCGTGTGCGTCGACCTCTCCCCTCAGATGGTCGAACGCTGCCGGGCCAAGGGCTTGGTCGCGCACGTGATGGACGTGGCAGATCTTCGTTTTCCCGCGGACTCCTTCGCTGCTGTGTACGCCATGAACTGCCTGGTCCATGTGCCCAAGTCTCAGCTGCGCGGGGTTCTTGAACGAGTCAGCCGCATCGTCGAACCGGGTGGACCCTTCTACCTCGGAGTCTATGGAGGCCGCGAATTCGAAGGTGTGTGGGACGAGGACGACTTCGAACCGAAGCGCTTCTTCTGTCACCACATGGATGAGGACCTGTGCGCCCGGGCCGCGGAGTTCTTCAGCCTGGAGTCGTTTCGACGCATTCCGCAGGGTTGGAACGGTCTGCACTTCCAGTCGCTGACCCTCAGAAGACCTTCTTCGGCAGCAGATCCTGGCTGAACGACGCGGCCGCCAAACGAGCAAAGGGCGCGCAGGCACCTCCACTCGATTGATCAGCGGCCGGTCTCGTGGCAGGCTCCGTCGCGCCTGGAGGTCACCTCGTGAAGAAACGGATCTCAGCGATGGCAGCCTGGTTCGACGTCGACGTCGAGCGACCGCGTCTCCTCGGCAGCCGCTGCAAATCGTGCCGGAGCTACTTCTTCCCTAAGGAGTCGTTCGCGTGCCGGAACCCGGCGTGCCAGGGGCGGGACATCGAGGACGTTCCGCTCAGCGACACCGGTACGCTCTGGTCCTTCACCGACAATCACTACCAGCCCCCCGCGCCGTACGTATCCCCCGATCCCTTCGTGCCCTATACGATCGCTGCGGTGGAGCTCGCCGAAGAGAAGATGGTCGTCCTCGGCCAGGTAGCGCCGGGCGTCGACATCAACACGCTCGAGGTCGGCATGAGCATGGATCTCGTCGCCGACACGCTCTATGTCGACGCCGAGCACGAGTATCTGGTCTGGAAGTGGAAGCCCGCCGGAGCGCGCCGGTCATGACGCCAACGCGAAGTCGCGGTGCTCGGGGTGGGCATGCACCCCTGGGGCAAATGGGGCAAGAACTTCGTCGAGTACGGCGTCCAGGCGGCGCAGGCCGCGCTCGTCGACGCGGGCATCCAATGGCGAGACGTCCAGTTCGTCTCCGGCGGCGAGACCATTCGCAACGGCTACCCGGGCTACATCGCCGGCGCCAGCATCGCGCAGGCGCTCGGCTGGTCGGGCGCGCGCGTCGCGAGCTGCTACGGGGCGTGCGCGGCGGGGTCGCAGGCGATCAGCGTCGCGCGGGCGCAGATCCTGGCGGGCCTCTGCGACGTCGCGCTCGTCGTCGGCGCCGACAGCACGCCGAAAGGATTCTTCGCACCGCAGGGCGGCGACCGGCCGACCGACCCCGACTGGCTGCGCTTCCGTCTGCTCGGCGCGACCAACCCCGTCTACTTCGCGCTCTACGCGCGCCGGCGGATGGCGCTCTACGGCGCGACCTCACGAGACTTCGCGCACGTCAAGGTGAAGAACGCGCGCCACGGCCTCCGCAACCCGTACGCCCGCTACAAGAAGGAGGTCACGGTCGAGGAGGTCCTCGCCTCGCCTATCGTCTCCGATCCGCTCCGTCTGCTCGACATCTGCGCCACCAGCGACGGCGGCGCGGCGCGTCGTCCTCACCAGCATGGAGTACGCGCGAACGGCACACGACCAAGCCGGTGACCATCGCCGCGGTATCCACGGTGACGCCGCGCTATCCGAGCACGATCATCGAGATGCCGAACTTCGCCACCGACTCCGCCGCCGTCGTCCCGGCGCCCGCGGTCGCGTTCCGCGACTCGATCACCGCCGCGGCCTACGAGGAGGCCGGCGTCGGCCCCGAGGACGTGGACGTCGCCGAAGTCTACGACCTCTCCTCGGCGCTCGAGCTCGATTGGTACGAGAACATCGGGCTCTGCAAGCCGGGGGAGGCGGAGCGACTCCTGAACGACGGCGTCACGACGCTCGGCGGCAAGGTGCCGGTGAACCCGAGCGGCGGTCTCGCCTGCTTCGGCGAAGCGATTCCGGCGCAAGCCATCGCCCAGGTCTGCGAGCTCACCTGGCAGCTGCGTGGCGAAGCCACCGGACGGCAGGTCGACGGCGCCACGCTCGGCGTCACCGTGAACCAGGGCCTGTTCGGGCACGGCTCGTCGGTGATCGTGAAGCGCTAGCGGGCGCGCAGCCGTCGCAGTCGCGATGCCGCGGGCAGCCGCGGCGCACGCGACCGCCGCGCACACGCGTGCAACTGCGTGCGCAGCCCGGGTACCTCCTCGCGATCAGTCGAGCTTCAGATCCGTGCTGGTGAGGATCTCGTGCACCTCGAGGACGTTCGGCCCGGCGAACATCTCCTTCGGGGGACGGCTCGAGTGCGCTTCCGCGAAGTCGGCGCTCTTGGTCCAGGCGACGAAGTCGTCGAAGGTCCGCCACCACGTCTTCACCTCGTAGTAGCCCTGCCCCTCCGGATCCTCCGACCACGTGCCCTGCTGGTGATCGAGCTTCATCGGACGCGGGCGGTGCACCTCGTTGCGGATGAAGCCGGGATGTCGATCGACGAGATGGAGGCGCCGCTTGAAGCGGTCCTCGAAGTCGATCTCATGGCCCTTGGAGACGGGAATGCGGTTGGTCACGACGATCATGCGCAGCGCTTATGCCACGGTTGTACTCGACGCGCACGCCCCCGCGCTCCGTCGGGCAGTGATTCGGTCTGAGCCGCGAGCGCGCCGTCGCGGTTGGGTTTGGCAAGCGTGGCACGCTCGTGTTACGAAAACCCGCTCCCACCGTCGTGACAGCAGACGCCTACATCATCGACGCCGTCCGCACCCCGGTCGGGCGGCGCAAGGGCGGCCTCAGCCAGGTCCACCCCGCCGACCTCGGCGCTCACGTGCTGCGCGCGCTGGTCGAGCGCACCGGCATCGACCCCAGCGCCGTCGAGGACGTGTTCTTCGGTTGCGTCGACACCATCGGGCCGCTCGGCCGGCGACATCGCCCGCACCTGCTGGCTCGCGGCCGGCCTTCCCGACGAGGTCCCCGGCACCACCATCGACCGCCAGTGCGGCTCGTCGCAGCAGGCCGCGCACTTCGCCGCCCAGGCGGTCATGAGCGGCACCAACGACCTGGTCGTCGCCGGCGGCGTGCAGACCATGACGCATGATCCCGATCTCGGCGGCGATGCTCGCGGGCGAGCAGTACGGCTTCGCCGATCCGTTCTCCGGCTCGCAGGGGTGGCGCGAGCGCTACGGCACGCAGGAGGTCTCGCAGTTCCGCTCCGCCGAGATGATCGCCGAGAAATGGGGCTGCTCGCGCGAGGACATGGAGCGCTTCGCCCTCGAGAGCCATCGCCGCGCGCTGCGCGCGATCGACGAGGGCCGCTTCACGCGCGAGATCGTCCCGTACGGCGCAGTCTCGCAACGACGAGGGCCCGCGCCGCGACACCTCGCTCGAGAAGATGGCGCAGCTGAAGCCGCTGCGCGAGGGCGGTCGGCTCACCGCCGCCGTGTCGAGTCAGATCTCCGACGCCGCGTCGGCGATGCTGATCGCGTCGGAGCGCGCGGTGAAGGAGCACGGCCTCAAGCCGCGCGCCCGCTTCCACCACCTGAGCGTGCGCGGCGCCGACCCGGTGTGGATGCTGACGGCGCCGATCCCGGCTACCGCGTACGCGCTCAAGCGCAGCGGTCTCAGCCGCGACGACATCGATCTGGTCGAGATCAACGAGGCCTTCGCCTCGGTCGTCCTGGCCTGGCAGAAGGAGACCGGCTTCGATCTCGAGCGCGTCAACGTCAACGGCGGCGCGATCGCCCTCGGCCATCCGCTCGGCGCCACCGGCACGCGCCTCATGACGACGCTGCTGTACGAGCTCGAGCGCACCGGCGGCCGCTACGGCCTGCAGACGATGTGCGAAGGCGGCGGCCAGGCGAACGTCACCATCATCGAGCGCCTGTCGTGAGGCGGTCTCTGCGACGGCCGGGTCGTGATCGTGACCGGCGCCGGTCGCGGCATCGGACGTGCCCACGCCCTCGAGTTCGCCCGGCAAGGCGCCCGCGTGGTCGTGAACGATCTCGGCGCCGCGCTCGACGGTCGCGGAGAGTCGAGCGGTCCGGCCGGTGAGGTCGTCGACGCCATCCGCGCCATGGGCGGCGAGGCGATCGCCAACGGCGACGACGTCGCCGACTGGGAAGGCTCGCACCGTCTGGTGCAAAGCGCGCTCGACGCGTTCGGTCGCCTCGACGTGGTCGTCAACAACGCCGGCTTCGTGCGCGATCGGATGTTCGTCAGCACCTCCGAGGAGGAGTGGGACGCGGTCGTGCGCGTGCATCTGAAGGGCCATTTCTGCGTCGCGCGTCATGCCTGCGCCTACTGGCGGGACCGCGCCAAGGCGGGAGAGAAGCTCGACGCGCGCATCATCAATACGAGCTCGGGAGCGGGTCTTCAGGGCAGCGTCGGGCAGGGATCGTATTCGGCCGCCAAAGCGGCGATCGCCACCCTCACGCTGGTGCAAGCGGCGGAGCTGGTGCGCTACGGCATCACTGCCAACGCCATCGCCCCGGCGGCGCGCACGCGCATGACCGAAACGGTCTTCGCCGAGATGATGGCCAAGCCGGCGGAAGGTTTCGACGCCATGGCGCCCGAGAACGTGTCGCCGCTCGTCGTCTGGCTCGGCAGCGCCGAGTCGCGCGACGTCACCGGGCGGCTCTTCGAGGTCGCGGGCGGGAAGATCAGCGTCGCCGACGGTTGGCGGCACGGGGCCCGAAGTCGACAAGGGCGCGCGCTGGGATCCGGCAGCGATCGGGCCGGCCGTGCGCGAGCTGCTCGCCAGGGCGATCCCGCCCCAGAAGGTCTACGGCACCTGACGCGGAGGCGATCGCTCGGCGATACGGCACCGCGGGCTCGATCGGAAATGAACTTCGCCTTCAACGAGGAGCAGGAGCGGCTGCGCGCCACCGCACGCGCGTTCCTCGACGATCACTCGTCCTCGCACGCACGTGCGAGCCGCCATGGAGAGCGCCCGCGGCTACGACGCCGCGGTGTGGCGGCGGATCGGCGGCGAGCTCGGGTGGCCGGCGGTGATCGTCCCCGAGGCCTACGGCGGCCTCGGTCTCACGCACGTCGAGCTGATCGTGCTCATGGAAGAGATGGGCGCCGCGCTCCTCTGCGCCCCGTTCTTCTCGACCGTCTGCCTCGCCGCCAACGCCCTCATCGCCGGCGGCAGCGAGGAGCAGAAGCAACGCTACCTTCCGGGCATCGCCGGCGGCGAGACCATCGCCACCCTCGCCTACATGGAGGCGAACGGCCGCTCCGATGCGGCGGCGATCGCAACCGTCGCGCGCCGTGACGCGGGCGGCGACTTCGTGCTCCACGGAAGCAAGACCTTCGTGATCGACGGCCATGTCGCCGATCTCCTCATCGTCGCGGCGCGCTGCGAGGGGTCGCGCGGCGAGGAGGGTGTGAGCCTCTTCGCCGTGCCCGCGAGCGCGCCCGGCGTCGAACGCCGCGCGCTCGGCACGATGGATCAGACCCGCAAGCAGGCCGAGATCGGGCTCAGCGACGTCCGCGTACCGGCCTCGGCGCTGCTCGGCGAAGAACACGAAGGCTGGCGCGTGCTTCGCAAGACGCTCGACCTCGCCGCCGTCGCGCTCGCCGCCGAACAGGTCGGCGGCGCACAGCGCTGCCTCGATCTGTCCGTCGCCTACGCCAAGCAACGCGTACAGTTCGGCCGGCCGATCGGCTCGTTCCAGGCGATCAAGCACAAGTGCGCCGACATGCTGTTGCTGGTCGAGTCGGCGCGCTCGGCGAGCTACTTCGCCGGCTGGGCCGCCTCCGAGGACGACGCGGAGCTGCCGGTGGCCGCGTCGCTCGCCAAAGCGTATTGCTCCGATGCCTACTTTCGCTGCGCCGCCGAGAGCATCCAGATCCACGGCGGCGTCGGCTTCACCTGGGAGTACGACGTGCATCTCTATTTCAAGCGCGCGCGCTCGAGCGCGATCCTTCTCGGCGACGCGAGCCATCACCGCGAGCTGGTCGCGCAGCGGATCGGCCTCTAGGCTGGGCGTGGCGAACGGCTTCGACATGTCGGGCACGGTCGTCGTCGTCACCGGCGGCGGCAAGGGAATCGGCCGCGGCATCACCGAGCGCTTTCTCGCGAGCGGCGCCGAGGTGGTGATCTGCGGGCGCAACCAGCCTGACGACATTCCCGCGAGCGGCGGCCGCCGCGCCGTGTTCGTCGCCGCCGACGTCCGCGACGTCGAGCAGATCGATCGCGTCGTGCAGGGCGCGCTCGACCGTTTCGGCCGTCTCGACGTGCTGGTGAACAACGCCGGCGGCTCGCCGCCCGCCGACGCGGCAACCGCCTCGCCGCGCTTCTCGACCGCGATCATCACCCTCAATCTCATCGCCCCGCTCTGCTTCGCCCAGCGCGCCAACGCCGTCATGCAGCAGCAGGCGGAAGGCGGCGGCATCATCAACATCGCGAGCGTGAGCGGCACGCGGCCCTCGCCCGGCACGGCCGCCTACGGCGCCGCCAAGGCCGGCCTCCTCAATCTCACCCAGACGCTCGCCGTCGAGTGGGCGCCGAAGGTCAGCGTGAACGCGATCACCGCCGGCCTCATCCGCACCGAGCAGGCGCACCTGCACTACGGCGACGAAGCCGGCGTCGCGGCCGTCGGCGCGACCGTGCCGCTCGGCCGCATGGGCGAGCCTGCCGACGTCGCCGACGTGTGCCTCTTTCTCGCCTCGCCGCTCGCGCGCTACGTGAGCGGCGCGAGCGTCCTGGTGCACGGCGGCGGCGAGCGGCCGGCGTTCCTCGGCGCGGCCAAGCCGAGCGCATAGCGCTACCGAGGACGCCTGGCTTCTTCCACACGCACCCGTCGCGTGTTACGTCCGGGAAGCACGACGGAGGACGAGACCATGAGACACACCGACGCGCCCCGCGCCAGCTTCACCACCATGGAAAACAGCACGACCGAAGATTGGGCCATCATCAGTACCGACTACCTGCGGTTCGTGCAGGGACTTCCGGACCGCGTGCTGGCGCACCTGCAACTCCTCGATGGCGACTACGGCGGGTTCGCCGTCGACCGATTGCAGCACTCGCTCCAGACCGCCACCCGCGCGCATCGCGCCGGCGAGGACGAGGAGTACGTGGTCTGCGCGCTGCTCCACGACATCGGCGACACGCTCGGATCGTTCAACCATGCCGACGTCGCGGCCGCGGTACTGAAGCCGTTCGTGTCCGAGGCCAATCACTGGATGGTCGCGCAGCACGGCATTTTCCAGGGCTACTACTTCTTCCACCACCTCGGCATGGACCGGAATCAGCGTGAGCAGTTCCGCGGCCATCCGTGCTTCGAGCGGACGGCCCTCTTCTGCGAGCGCTACGACGGTCCTGCGTTCGATCCCAAAGGTGAGATCCTGCCGCTCGCTTTCTTCGAGCCGATGGTGCGGAACGTCTTCGCGGCTCCGAAGCGCACCCTCTACACGGCTTTCGCCGCCGACCTCAGCAAGCCGCGGGAGAAGGAACTCGACGCCAACCGACGCGCGCGTCACGCGTTCCCGCGGCGACTATTGACCGAGGAATCGCAGCACGTCCTCGTTGAACTGCTGCGGATCCTGCAGCGGCGAGAAGTGACTGACCCTGGGTTGGAGCAGCAGCCCGGCATCGGGGATGTGGTCGGCCATGAACAGGGTGTTCTCCCGCTTGATCGCCTCGTCGCGATCGCCATCGACGATCCAGGTCGTCACCTTGATGCCTTGTAGTTGCTCGGCGGTGAAGTTCGGCTGCGTCGCCCACATCTTCATGGTCTGATCGAGGAACGCACTTGTACCCCTCCGGCGTCGGCGACAGCTTCGCGTACTCCTTCTCGGCCCGCACCATGTAGGCGTTGAACACGGCGCTCTGCGCGACGTCCTTCACGCCGCTCGGGTCGGAATTCGCGCCGAAGGCGAAGAGCTTGGTCAGGCGATCGGGATGATTGATCGCGATGTCCAGGCCGACGATCGCTCCGTCGCTCCAGCCGACGAGCGCCGCCCTCTCGACCTTCAGGAAGTCCATCACGCCGAGCACGTCGGAGGCCATCAGGTGGTACCCGAGGGGCTCCTCGTTGCGCGAGCTTCGCCCGTGGCCGCGGCTGTCCATGACGACGACCTGATAGCGCTTCGCCAGCGCCGGCACCTGGTTGCCCCAGTAGTCGGAGTGCCCGAGCCCGCCGTGGAGCAGGATCACCGTTTCGCCGTGACCGAAGACGGCGTACCAGATCTTGACGCCGTTCACCGGCGCATACCCGCTGCGCGCGGCCTTGGGCAGCGTCGGCGTGGCGGGCAGGGTCAGCCATCGTGGCTCGGCGTTCGCCGTCACGCTGGTTGCGAGAACCGTTACGAGGCACGCGACAGAGCGAATCGATTCATGGGATTCATCTCAGCCTCCTGCCCGCCGCTTCGGCGAGCGGATGTGCGGCCGTCGAGCCGGCGCGACGGACCCGCAGCATGTCGAAAAGTCGATGAGCCATCAACTTCAGGGACCGCATGCGCGGGGAGCGGCTTCAGACGATCCGTACCGAGTGGCTCTTCACCGCCAACCACACCGACCGGCCTGGTGTCAGTCCGAGACTCGCGACCGCCGCCGGCGTGAGACGGACGAGCCAGGGGCGGGCTTCCGCGGCAACCGCGCACCGTAGCAGCACGTCGGTGCCGACCGACTCCGCGGCGACCACCTGCGCCGCCACCACGTTCCTCGCCGAGAGACCGTGCGGGACCTCGATCGCGACCAGGACGTCCTCGGCACGGACGGCGAGCGTGAGCGCCTCACCGGGGCGGTGGGAGGATACCAGCGGAACGGACAGCAAGGTGCCGCCTGGGAGTACGACGTTGGTGACGCCGCCGGTTGCATCGTGGGCGATGACCTGGGCGGGCAGAAGATTCTCGATGTCTCCCTGCTGCGAGAGCCCGAGCGCAGCGAGCAACTCGAGCGGCGGACCGTCGGCCTCGACTGCGCCGGCGCGCAGAAGCAGCACCCGCTCGGCGAGTGACAGCGCCTCACCCACATTGTGGGTCACGTACAGGATCGGCATGTTCCACTCGACGCGGATGCGCTGGAGATACGGCAGGATGCGCTCGCGGAGTCCGATGTCGAGCGCGGCCAGCGGCTCGTCGAGGAGCAGCAGCCGCGGGCCCGTCGCCAGCGCCCGCGCCAACGCCACCCGCTGCTTCTCGCCGCCTGACAGGGTGGCAGGGTAGCGATCGAGGAGCGGGGCGAGCGCCAGCGTTTCGACCGCGGATCGAACGTGCGGCTCGTTCCGATGCGCGCCGAAGCACACGTTGGCGAGCGCGGTCAGATGCGGAAAGAGCCCGGCGTCCTGGGGAACGTAGCCGACATGCCGGCGCTCCGGCCGCAGGTTTACACCGGTTGCGGCGTCGAGGAACAGATCTCCGTCCACGGCGATGCGACCATGTGTGCGACGGCGGAGACCGGCGATGGCCTCGAGGAGCGACGTCTTCCCCGCGCCCGAAGGGCCCATGACCGCCGTCACTCCGCCGGGCAGCCGCGCCTCGACGCGCAGCGCGAAGCCCGCCAGCGGCAGCTCGATGTCGAGCTCGATCACGTCGCCGACCTGCGCGTACGACGTCGCGTGACGATCTCCGCCGTCCACAGCGTCGCAAACGCCAACGCAACCGTGACGCCGGCGAGAACGCCGGGCATGATCGTCGCGGCCGATCTGCGAGTCGTTGAAGATGGCGAGCGCGAGCGTACGGGTGCGACCGGGGATGTTGCCGGCGATCATCACGGTGGCGCCGAACTCACCGAGCGCCCGCGCGAAGGCGAGCACGGTGCCGGCGAGCACGCCGCGCCACGCCAGCGGCAGCGTGACGCGAAAGAAGGCCGCGATCGCACCGCAGCCGAGCGTGCGCGCGATGCCGACCAGGCGCGGATCGATTTCCTCGAACGCGGTGCGGGCCGAGCGCACCAGGAGCGGGAACGACATCACGGTGGAGGCGAGGAGCACCGCCTTCCATGTGAACACCACCTCGATCCCGGAGGCGGCGAGCATCGAGCCGAGCGGTGCACGACGGCCGAAGGTCTCGAGCAGAAAGATGCCGACCGCCGTCGGCGGCAGAACGAGCGGTAGGGAAAGAACGGTCTCCAACGCACCCTTCCCCGGTCCCTGGTATCGCGCCAGGGCGAGCGCCGCAGCGACCCCCGGAATCAAGATGAGGAGTGTCCCGAGCGCCGCGATACGGACCGTGAAGAGAACGACCTGGAGATCCTCGGGCGCCAGCACAGGCTACGGCGATGTGAGAACGATGAAGCCGGAGCGCTCGTAGACGCGCGCGGCCTCCTTGGATGCGAGAAAGCGCGCCACGTCGCGCGCGCGCGGGTTGCGCGGGTTCTTCAGCGGCGCGAGCGCGTAGATGATCGCCGGCCCCTCGCTGCGTCCGACCTCGAACGCGACGCGCAAGCGCTCAGAGATCATCGCATCGGTGCGATAGACCATGCCCGCATCGACGTTCTCCGACTCGACCGCCGCGAGCGCGGCGCGCACGTCGACGGTCGGGACCACCTTGTCCGCCAGCGCACCCCACACCTTCTGCGCCTCGAGATATTTCTTCGCGTAGACCCCGGCCGGAACGGCGTCGGGATTGGCGAGCGCGAGCCGCCCGAGCTTCGTGAGGTCGCCGGCAGCCTTGATCTCGATGGTCGAGGCCTTGGGGACGATCACGACGAGGACGTTCGACAGCACGTCGCGTCGCTCGCCGCGGTCGATCAGGCCCGCCTGCTCCACCTCCTCCATGCGCGCCACGTCGGCGGAAAAGAAGACGTCAGCGGGGGCGCCTGCCTTGATCTGTCGAGCAAGGTCGCTCGACGCCCCGAAGCTGAAGCTGATCGTGTCCGTCGAGCCTCCGGGCTTGGCTGCTTCCCACGACTTCCCGAGCTCCTGGAGCGCGTCCGTCAAGCTCGCGGCTGCGAATACCATCACCTCCCCGGCAAGCCCGACGCGAGCCGTCGCGAGCACGCACGCCAGCAGCCAGATCGCCATCGCCGCTCGCGTGCTCATTCGACACCCCGCCTGCGTGTCGCGCGCTCACTGCGCGGCACGTCGACGTGGACGTTGGTGGCTTTGACGGCGGCGACCGCGCGCATGCCGGGTGCGAGCCCGAGCTCGTCGGCGGCCTCCCTGGACATCAACGACACCACCCGGTGAGGGCCGGCCTGGATCTCGACGTGGGCCATGACCTTGTCCTTCACGACCCGCGTCACGATGCCGGGAAAGCGGTTGCGCGCCGAGTGTCCGGCGACCGCGTCAGGCTCCGGAGACTTCCCGAGCGCCGTGAGAAAGCGCGCCAGGACGGCACCGTCCACGAGGCGCTGGCCGCCCGCGGTGCGGCGCGTACGCAGTCGCCCGCTGTCCGCCCATCGTCGCACCGTGTCCGGGCTGGTTCCGAGGAACGCCGCGACCTCTCCGATCCGATAGCTGGACGCGCGAGTCATACCGGCAGTCATGCACCAGCCGGCTCTCGAGAGCAATAACCTTGCAGATGCCAGGTTCAGTGGTCTCGTGCTCGAAAGGGCCACACACGCGCCGAGGGCTCGATTGCCGCCACGTCCCCTTCTCCTCGCCATCGCCTTCGTGTTACCCACGCCTCGAGGAGAGACCATGGAGCCGACCACCGACGACTGCACGTTCACGCTCGACGACCGCCTCGCGACCGTGACGCTCAACCGCCCCGACAAGCTGAATGCCCTCTCCGACGCGATGATCGACGCCGCCGTCGCCTATCTGCGGCGCTGCGCGACCGACCCCGAGGTCGGCGCGGTCCTGCTCACCGGCGCGGGGCGCGGCTTCTGCGCCGGTGGTGACGTCTCGGCGATGGGCGCGGCAGGCGCCCGCAAGACGTTCGAGCAGCACGTCGACCGCCAGCACGAGATGCACGAGCTCTCGTGGCTGCTGGCGACGATCCCGAAGGTCACGATCGCGGCCGTCCACGGCGCCGCGGCCGGCGCGGGGTTCGGCATCGCGCTCTCGTGCGACCTCTGCTTCGCCTCCGACCGCGCGCGCTTCGGCACCGCGTTCGCCAAGGTGGGTTTCGGTGGCGACTTCGGAACCACCTGGCAGCTGACGCGTCGGGTCGGGCCGGCGAAGGCGAAAGAGCTCTTCTTCCTGGCCGACATGATCCCGGCCGACGAGGCGTTGCGGCTCGGGCTCGTGAACCGTGTCCTTCCGCACGAGACCTTTCTCGCCGAGGTACAGGAGATCGCGCGTCGCATCGCGCACGGGCCGCTGGTCAGCTACCGCTACATGAAGGAGAACGTCGACCTCGCGCTCACCAGCGACTTCCGCACCATGCTCGATCGCGAGGCGATCACCCACCTGCGCTGCGGCCAGACCCAGGACCACAAGGAAGGCGTGACGGCCTTTCTCGAGAAGCGCCCGCCGCGCTTCCAGGGCCGGTGAGCGTGATGCACATCCGTCAGATCGCGCTGGTGGCGCGCGCGCTCGAGCCGGTGGTCGCCGATCTGTGCGCGGTCCTCGGGATCGAGGTCGCGTTCCACGATCCTGGCGTCGCCGCCTTCGGCCTCCACAACGCCGTCATGCCGGTCGGGCAGACGTTTCTCGAGGTGGTGTCGCCCGTGCGACCGGACACGACCGCGGGACGCCTCCTCGACAAGCGCGGCGGCGACGGCGGCTACATGGTGATCCTCCAGACCGCGCATCTCGACGCGGACCGCCGCCGTCTGGCGACGCTCGGTGTGCGCATCGCATGGGAGATCGCGCTCGACGACATCGCCACCGTCCACCTGCATCCGCGTGACGTCGGCGGCGCCATCGTCTCGCTCGACGAGCCCCGTCCGCCGGCATCCTGGCGCTGGGCCGGACCGGAGTGGCCGGCGAAGGTACGGACCGATGTCGTGCGCGGGATCACGAGCGTCACCGTTGCGGCTTCCGATCCGGCGGCCATGGCGACGCGCTGGGCCGAGGTCCTGGGGCTCCCGGCGCCGCGGTCATCGAGCCTGGAGCTCGAGCCCGGCGCGATTCGCTTCGTCGCCGCCGATCAGCGCGGGGAAGGAGTCGTCGCGGTCGGCGTCGCCGCTGTCGACGCGCCGCGGGCGCTGGCGACCGCACGCACGCGTGGCCTCGGCGTCGAAGGGGAGAGCGTCGTGATCGGCGGCGTGCGCTTCGAGCTCGTCAGCGATCGATCGCGTTGCACAATCCGCGCCCTCCGTGCGCTGATCTAGCGTCAGCGCCCTGATCGCACCAGCTCGGCGACCGAGAACTGGTCCTCGGTCGTGCCGGAGCGCGCGCCCATGTTGTAGAACCAGCCTTCCTCCCCGGGGAAGGCCAGGCTCGGCAGGGCAGCCCTGGTGGCGTGATCGAGCTGCACGTCCACCATGATGATCGACGGAGCGAACGGCTGCTCGAAGGGGTAGATCGCCGTCCTTGCTCCCGGGAACGGGCTGTTCGCGTAGTTGACGTCGTTGAGCCAGATCTTCCACAGCTCGCCGCCGCGGTCGTACATGTCGGCGTAGGGAACCACGTAGTTGTCCTGGTCGATGTAGAGCACGCGCTTCGAGTACGCGTACTCCGGCACTTTCGACGTGCCCTCGACCACCCAGACGCGGATCTTCTCCCACACGTCGTCGAACGCCCAGTCGGCCGGAGGGTCGGCCCACTTGACCGGGAAACGCTCCGCGTGGCGCACGGCGAGCAGGTCGCGCTCGCCCAGGTACTTCCACTCCATCCACCCGGGCTGGCCGCTGTAGCCGTAGTAGCTGTCGAGATCCGTGTCCTGCGAGAGCAGCGCATCGGAGCGATGCGCGGTCGAGAGCCGGCGTACCCGTCGCAACATGGGAAAGTAGAGCCAGATCTCGTCGTGGCGCAGTGGCGCGCAGGAAGCGGTGATAGGTGATGCCGACGCCTTTCAAGTCGAAGGGCTCGATGAACGGATGGAGCGTCTCTTTGTAGGCGACCCCCGCGCTGTTCGGCAGCGTCGGCTTGGGATCGACGTAGAGCCGGTTCACGTACCAGAGGCGGCGAAAGTCCTCGATCACGAAGTGGCGCTCGACGTCCATCCCACGCGTGTCCGAGATCGGCCCGGTGTCGGCGTCGAAGTTGTGGAGATCGAAGTCGTCGTTGTTGATCGGCTTGTAGTTGTAGTTCCACACCAGCTTGGTCGCGATCGCGGGGTCGTCGGCGGTCGATGTGCGGGAACGGCGCGCCCGCGACGTAGCCCTCGAGCGCGAGGCCGTCGGCGGAGAGCTTGACCTGCGCGGAGTACTTCTCCGTCGCCTCGCGATAGAGCGGCGGCCAGGCGACCGGCTTGGTGGCGACGATCCGCATCGGCAGGCCGTGCTGCACGCACCAGTAGAGACCGGGCGACACGAGATCCTTCACCCGCTCCGCGTTGGCGCGCCCGATCACGTCGCCCGGCTGAACGTCCGCCGACGTCACTGGCGGCGCGACGACACCGGCGAGCGCGAGCGCCACGACCCCGACACACGCGCGCCGCCAACGCCGATCTCGCAGCACCGGTGTGCGACCAGCGACCATCGTGTCGCGCCCCTCTCCCGTCGTCGACAGCTATCCTAGTCGGGGCCCGTCACGCCAGCCTGCGGAGCGCCGGGGCATGGACATCTCCCGGCGAGCGGGGTTTAACGCCTCCATGCAGGCACGTCTCGATCACGTGGTGTTCTGGGTCGAGGATCCGCTGCGCGCCGTCGAGTTCTACGAGAAGGTCGTCGGTCTCGAGGGCGTCCGCGTCGAGGAGTTCCGCGCCGGGCGCGCGCCCTTCCCGAGCGTCCGCATCGCCGACGACGCCATCGTGGACCTCATGATGCGCGCTGGCGCACCCATGGTCGACGCGATGGCAGGCGCCGCCGGGAGTGCCGGTCATCCCGTCAATCATCTGTGCCTGGCGATGAGCACGGCCGAGTTCGAAGCGCTTCGCGCCCGTCTCGCCGAGCACGGGGTCGCGACCTCACCGATGATGGAGCAGTCGTTCGGCGCCCGCGGCCTGGCGCCGCGCGCCTTCTACTTTCGCGATCCCGACGGCAACGTCCTCGAGGCGCGCCACTACATCTAGGCGAGATCTAGCCCAGAGGACGCCGCAGAACTGCTAAATACGTCCGGCCTCCATACGTGGAGGCCGGACCATGTTTCTGCCGGAGTCAGCTCTCTAGCAACGCATGAATGGCTGAGTACTCAGGAGCCCGACAATTCGTCGCACGCCCGGCGGTCAACGTTCTACTGTGGTCACTGGTTGGGGCTGCGGCGTCAACTCTTCGCCGTTGGCCGCAGAGTCGGTGAGCTGGAACCTACTCGTGGCGACGCCCACATTGCCGTTGGCGTCCGTCACGGTCGCCGTGAAAGTAACGAAATTCTCATTGAGTGCGCTCCCCACGAACGGCGCCGCCACCACCCAATTGAGGACGGTGCGCACCGCTGGCGTGCCGTCTTCAAGGCGAATGACTTCGCTGCCAGCCACATTGAAAACCCGTGCAACGTTCACATTCGCATTGCCGCCAGCCGCCCCGGAAGGCACGCTGAACCGGAAGTCAAAACCGGGAACGTTGCGGTTTGGATTGCCAACGCCCGCGGCGCCATCGTCGATGCGGCCGAATTGGGCCGCGAGATTGGCGCTTGTCGGATCGAGCAAGCCGTCTGCGGCACCGAGTTCGTCGACGACCACGTCGCCTTCCTTGTCGATGACATTGACCTGGATGTAATGAAGCGATCCATTGGGCGGCGCTTCACCAAAGGTCACGGCGCTCGGCTCGCGCGGGGCGATGATTTCGACGATCGGTGCAGTGCCGCCGACGACCCGGTTCGGCTCACCAGGATTCTGGGTCAAGCCGTTGCCTGAAGTTCCGAATCGATCCGTCACGGACTTATCGACGTTTACTTTCACCCTGTCGAACGCGATTCGGCGGTCATCGTCGACGACTGCGACAGTGAGGTTGAAACTGTCGACTTCTCGCGGGTCGATTGACTCGAGCACATGCCACCCGGCCCAGATGGTCACGCCGGGGCCAGGGGTATCGTCTGTCCCCGCGATGTTGAAGAGCGGACCAAGATTGGTGTTGGCGGGAATGATCGTTCCGTCCGGCGTGATCAGGTCTTCGTCGATGAAGACAAACAGGCCCGGGAACTGGGGATTGAGGCCAAAGAGATCTTCGACATTGCGGATGTTGACGTCTTCGTCGACGGTCACATGGTTGTTTTCGCGCGTGATGATCTCCGCAACGATTGCGAATCCCGTACCGTTGGGATCGCCGGCCCCGATGCGCGAATCGCCAGGCGCGATGAAGGCCCCATCGAGCGGCGATGTGATCCGCACCTGCGGCACAAGGCCGTTCCTGTTGAAAACGCCGCGATTGTTCACAAGCCGCGTGACTTCCGGGAATGTGACGCGCTCGAACCGGGCGGTCTCGGTCTCGAGGTTGCCGGTCCGGGGTGGGACAGCGCTCCGAGCTTTCCGTCGAGCCGCTGCTGAAGAAGAAAGGATCTGCCCAGGCGGGCGTCGCGAGCCACACGCCGGCGGTCACCGTGGCTCACACCAACAGATATCTCATACGAATCTCCTTTTCGTTGTTTCGGTTCTGGCCAGTTCGACCGGGCCGGTTGCATGGTTGATCGGCGCTTGCGGTTGCGTTCCATGCACGCGAAGATACGGCGCGCTGCCGGGCGGTGACGATGGAACGGACGTGAGATTGCGGTTAGAAGGCGGTTAGAAAGTGGTTCTCATCGGGTGCGACGATGGAAGCGGATCGACGCCTCACGTTCGGTGACTTTTCCCTGGATCTCGCCAGCGAGCGGCTCTGGTGCGGGACGAGGTCGTCGCCCTCACTCCGAAGGCATTTGCGGTCCTGCGCCGGCTGATCGAAGACGGCGGGCAGCTGGTCTCCAAGGAGGAGCTGCTGCGGGCCGGGTGGGCAAAGACCCACGTCAGCGACGGTGTTCTCAAGGTGATCATCCTGGAGATCCGTCGCGCGCTCGGTGACGATCCGGCGGCGCCGTCCTTCATCGAGACCGTGCCGCGCCGGGGCTACCGCTTCATCGCCCCCCGCGCCCGTCAGGCCAAGGTCGCGGCGGCGGCTGATCCGCGCGACGCACTGGTCGGCCGCGACCGAGTGCTCGCGCAGCTCGAGGACCGGCTCACGCGCGCGCTCGCCGGCCAGCGCCAGCTCGTGTTCCTCTCCGGTGAAGCCGGCATCGGCAAGACCACGGTGCTCGACGCGTTTCTGGCCCGCGCCGCGTCCGATCCGGATCTGTTGATTGCGCGCGGCGCGTGCCTCGAGCACTACGGGGCAGCGGAGGCGTATCTGCCGGTCCTCGAGGCGTTTGGGCGACTGCTGCGCGAGCCCGGGGCCGAGCGGGTCATCCGTGTCCTCGAGACCCACGCCCCGACATGGCTGGTGCAGCTGCCGTGGCTGGAACGACCGGGACGATCGCGAGGCGTTGCGCCGGCAGCTGCTCGGGGTCACCAAGGAGCGCATGTTGCGCGAGATGGCGGAAGCCCTCGAGGCGCTGTCCGCGACGACCCCCGTCCTGTTGGTGCTCGAGGATCTGCACTGGAGCGACTATTCGACGCTCGATCTGCTGGCGATGCTCGCGCGGCGGCAGGAGTCGGCGCGCCTGCTCGTGGTCGGGAGCTATCGCTCGGTGGATGTCATCGTGAGCGGGACATCCCGCTGCGGGCGCTCATTCAGGAGCTGCGGGTGCGGCGCCAGTGCGAGGACATCGCCCTGTCGTTCCTGCGCGAGCCGCATGTCGCCGCGTATCTGGCGCAACGCTTCGGCGGGCATGCGTTTCCGCCCGAGCTGGCGCGCGCCGTGCACCAGCGGACGGACGGCAATCCGCTCTTCATGGTGCGGGTGGTGGACGAGCTCGTCGCCCTTCGTGTGTTGGAGCCGGAGGACGACCGCTGGCGGCTGAGAAGACCCGTTGCCGAGATCGCCCGCGCCGTCCCCGAGAGCCTGCGCGCGCTGGTCGAGAAGCAGATCGATCGCCTGCAACCTGAGGCGCAGCGCTTGCTCGAAGCGGCGAGCGTGCTCGGGAGCGAATTCACGATCGGCATCGGTTGCGGCCGGCCTCGACGTGGATCCGCTGGCAATCGAAGACCGCTGCGATGAGCTCGCACGACAAGGGCAGTTCCTGTCCGCAGTCGGCGCTGTTCGACACGACCCGACGGAACGAAGGTCGCGCGCTACCGCTTCACCCACAGCCTGTATCCCCACGCCATCGCCGAGCGGGTGCCGGCCGGCTCGGCGCCTGCGATTGCACCAGCGGGTCGGCGAATGGCTCGAGCACACCTACGGCGCCGACGCCACGACGATCGCGAGCCCGCTGGCATGGCACTTCGAGGAGGCGGGCGACTACCAGCGTGCCATCCGCTACCTCATCCTGACGGCAAAGAACGCGGCCGGGCGCTGCGCCTACGGTGACGCGATCCGCGTGCTCGAGCATGCGCGATCGCTTGTTCACCGGCTGGCCGCGAACGCCCGCAGCCAAGCTGAGATTGAGCTGCTGCAATGCATCGGCGATGCGCACTTCGGGCGCGGCGCGATGATCGAGTGCGCCGAAGCCTACGAAGCCGCAGCGGCGCGGGCGGCCGACACTGGGCTCACCTCTGCTCGAGTCGACGCACTCAGCAGCTTGGTGCGTCCGCTTTGTTTCATCGATCCGGACCGTGCCATGGCGGCGATCGAGCAGGCCCTGCACCTCAGCGCCAACTTGGACGATCCGCTGCTGCACGCGCGCACCGAGCTGCTGGGCGCTTATGTCAGGCTTACGTTCGACACCTGGCGAGAGAAGGACTGGGAGATCTGTGCGGCTGCCAGCGAGACGATCCACCGCTTGAGCGATGCTGGCCCGCCCGCATTTGACAGGTGATCTACGCACATCTGCAAATGCTGCGGGGCGACTACGCGGAAGCCCTCGAGAACGCTCGAAGCCGGCATCCCAAAAGAGAACGAGTCCACCAGCCCGGTGGTGCACTTCCTTGCGCTCAGCGGGAAAACGCTGGCCCTGCTGTATTCGGGCCGGCTTGGCGAGCTGGTGCAACTGCTGCGCTCCGGAAGGGAAATCGCCGAGAAGAACGGCAATGAGCCATGGCTTTTCGTTTTCCGCGAAGCGTGGCTGCGTACGGCGATTTTGGATTTCGCTGGCGCCCGCGAGCTGTGTGAGGCGATGCGTCGCACGGAGCGCCGACGCATACTGGCACGGACAATCACAGCACCATCGGCGGGATCGCCGCCGGCTACGCCGCTCTGGAGCAGGGGAAATACGACGACGCGGCGCGGAGCTTCGCACAAGTGCTCGACCCGAAGAAAAGCACCAAATTCTTCCTCCATTGGTACTGGCGAATGAACGCCCAGCTTGGGCTGAGCAACGTTTGGCTGGCATCCGGAAATCTCCGCAAGGCGCGCGCTCGAAGCCGACCGCTTTCTCGAGTCCGCCTTGTCAACCGCCGAGCCCAACCTGCAGGCGCTGGCCTGGGAGGTGGGGGCACGAGTCGCGATGGCTGAGAAGGACTGGAAAGGTGCGGAGGAGAAGATCGAGAAGGGCCTCGCGGTTCTGCAGCAGGTTCGAGATTCCCACGACGGCGTGGCGCGTTCATGCCACCCGGTCCGATCTGTACCGACAGGCAAAGGATGAAACCGCCGCGGAAGCCCACCGGGCGCGTGCCGAAGCGATCATCCTCGCACTCGCGAATTCGTTCACGCCCGACGACCCGCTGCGCCACGCATTCCTCGCCGCGGCGCCGGTTCGCCGGATTCTGCGTGTCGGAGGCGGGAACAAAGGCGGGCGGCAGCCTCGGGTTCCAAGGTGAGTCGATCTCGACGCCGACGGCCGCGACGATCGGCGAAGGTCGAGCGGCCGCGCACGTGTGGCCGTGCGCGGTGGCGCGCGAGGACTTCGGGATTTTCATGCAACCCGTACGCCGACGCCGGCTCCAGTTTCCCGGCCGCTACCGGTGCGCCACGACGGCGCCCGAGCGTCGGGACGGCGATGATCCTCGTGTCCTCCGCGCTGCGGCACCAGGCAGGCGCCGGCGGCGCCGATGGCTCGTTGACCTCGCGTCGCACCGCCGGCCCAGCCGCTCGCCGGGTGCTCGGGGCTGGCGAGGAAACGGGCGCGCGCGGCGTCGACGTTCAGCCCGAGCACGTCGCAGATGCTGGCAAAGGCGAACGGCCACCCACGACTGTCGCAGCGCACCCAGGCCTCGGCTTCGGCGGCCAGCTTGCGGATTTGCTGGGTGGCGGCGCTGGCGTCCCCGCTCGATGCACCGCTGGCGCCTCTTCCAGGATCGGCGAGCATGAGGGCGCATCGGTCCCGATGTTCGCCAGCGCAGCGCTCACCCCAGGCCCTCTGCGCCGGCAGATCACTCCGCCTCGAAAAGCATCGACTCGAACTCGTCGCTCATCGCGTGCTCCTTCCGGTCCAAGGTTGCGTGGGCATCTCGGTCTCCCCGGTTCCCGTTGCGCAGCACCATCCGCGAGGAAGGCCAGCAGCTCGCGCAGCGAGGTGACGTGCGCCACCTGTCCGGAGGTGACGTGCTCGACCCGGCCGGCGACGCGGCGCGGCGGTTGGGCGCGCGCGTCGAGGTGGAGGACGAACGCGCGGTCGGGTGGCAATTCGAACGCGGGCGTCTTGGAGGTCGTGCGCTGGATGCGATCGAGGACTGTTCGGCTTCCGTTCGCATGGGAACGATGATACGGCTCGCGGCGGGTCGCGCACGATGGAACGGACGTGAGATTGCGGTTAGAAGGAGGTTAGAAAGTGGTTTCCTCCACCCCAACCGGGGGTGACGAGGACGCTTCCATCTCCGCGTGGCGCGGCCCGTCGTATCGTGACGAGGACTTCGCCTCCCTTCGCGATCGCGCCGATTCCCACTTCTCTGCGAGCATCTCGACCCCGGTCAACAAGAGCAACGACTAGCGAGCGCAACGAAAGCCGAAGAGGTCCTGTGAGCGGGTTGGCGCGACGGTGCCGATGACCACCAGCGGGCCGTTGACCGCACCGTCTAGGCGAGATCTAGCCCAGAGGACGCCGAGGGAGGGAGAGATGCATGAGCACCGAAGTAAGGTATGACCCTCACGGGAGGAGTCGGCGATGAGCGATGCAGCGTACGTGGTGCAGAAGGTCGAGTGGTATCAGCTTCGGGCGCAGGACGGCACGGCGTTCTTCGTGATGGTGTCGAGCCTGCCGAACGGCTTCGTGTCGGCGGTGCCGTGCGACCTGACGATGGTGCGCGCCGAGCACCACCTGATGGCGCTCGCGCCGAACGCCGAGGAGGCGCTGGCACAGCTGCAGGCCACGCTGGCGGGCAAGACCCGCGATGAGTTGTTTCAGCACGGCTAGTCGTCGCGACCCGACGGAAGTTGCGTCCGCCGTGACTTCACGCTCCGCGCGACGGGCGACATCCTGAAGGACGGCTCGAGCCGATACGTGCCGACTCGATCCTCGAGCTCGTGCGCCGGGACGCGCCTACCCTAGGAGATCGGCGTCACGCCACAGCGGCGTGAGAAGATTTCGCTCGCCGTCCAAGGACGAAAAGAGCCGCGCTTCGTCGTCCTCGCGCTCGATCTCATCGCGTTCATCGTCTCGCGCTTCGTCGTCGCTCATGATTTGCCTCCATGTTCCCACCCGCCGTCGCTACGCCCGCACGCCCGAGGCGTCAACGCCCGTCTTTACGGGAGGCGATACGGATCGAGCACGCACGAGCATTTCTGCACCGCCGAGCTGCCGCAGATCCGTGACTTTTCAGTCGCCCGCGCGAAAACGCTCTGGCAGGGGGTAGGGAAGAAGAGGGAGAAGGACCAACGGCACCTAGGCGAGGGAGTGCAGGTGCTCGCACGGGAAGCGTCTCGCCCGGTGAGCATGGACGCGCGGATCAATACAGGCGCCCGACGAAGCGCGACACGCTGTCCAGGAGCAGGAGCAGCAGCATGCCGGCGGCGAGCGCCTCCACGCACACGCGGCCGAGCGACCAGTCCTCGCCGGGCTCCTCGTCGAGCCGGTAGATCATCGGAAAGCTCACGAAGAAGTAGCAGGCGTAGAAGAGCGACCCCCAGCGCAGCATGCGCGGAAGGTCGCGATAGGTGAATTGCTCGGCGATCGACGGGTCGGCCATGAAGAAGGTCTCCGCCCACGCGAAGCCGTACGCCGTGACCAGCACGATCACCGGCCAGAACCATGCGTGACCGAACAGCGGCGAGGTGCGCACGCGACGCAGCACGATCACCGCTCCCGTGTGGTAGGTGATGAAGTAGAAGTGCGCCGACCAGTACATGATCAGCGGCACCCGTCTGCTCGCCCGACCCGAGCAGCACCGAGTCGAAATTCCAGCCGAGCTGCGGGTAGTGGTAGACCATGCCGAGGACGTCGAAGAAGTACTCGCTGCCGAAGTAGCTGCCGATCCCGGCGTAGATGCCGATCCAGAGGTTCATCTTGAGCCAGTAGGTCTGCCACCAGCGCCGGCCGAGGCTCGACTCGTCGCGCAGGAGCGCGGGTACGACGAGCGAGCGGCGCGAAGAGCACCAGCATCGCGAGGTTGAGGGCGAGATCGCCCCAGCGCGCGCCGGCGCCGCTCCGCATGAGCACGCCCATGCCGAGCATCCAGTAGAGCGAGTAGAGAAGGAAGAACTTCTCGGCCCACGCTTTGCTCGGGTTGCGCGAGAACCAGTAGCCGCCGGTGGCGACTTGCACCGCGGCCACCGCAGGAGTCGGCACCGGGTGGCTCCTAGGAGCCTGCGCCACGGAGAGGAAGGGGTTGCGCTGGAACGTCCACGCTAGCCCTCGCGCTTCACGTGCCCGGGCATCAGCTCGCCGCCCATCACGCGCTCGATGCGCTTCTGCATCGCCGGGCTCAATTGTCCCGCCTGGATGAGCTCCATGAAGAGCGCCATCGCGTTGCCGAAGTCGAAGAAATCGCGCTGCCATCCCCAGCGGTAGTCGCCGGCGTAGCGGAACCACGACCCGCCGACGCCGCGGATCTCGTAGGGCGCTGCCGTCGGGGCGCGACGCCGGCGCGACCTGACGCCAGAACGCCACCACCTCGCCCTGCTTGTCGTCGATCAGGACGCGGTCGTACGGATACTGCCAGCCCTCGAGGCCCTCCATCTCGGTGCCGAGCACCCAGTCGCGGATCTGCTGGCGACCGCGCGCCACGAAGTCCTCGTTGGGCCCGAGGTTCCACGTGTACTCGGCGTCCTCGGTGTAGAACTCCGCCATCGGCTTCCAGTCACCCGCGGCCTCGGCGCGCTCGTTGGCGTCGATCCAGCGGCGCATCATCTCTTCCATCTCCTGGCGTGGGAACGCAGGCATCGTGACCTCCCGGGGGCTCTTCAGATCCTCGATCGACAGCGCGTGGGTGGGGCAGTGCTTGACGGCGCGCTCGACCTTGTCGCGCAGCGCTGCGACGGCGCGTCGTTCGAACATCGTGACGGTGCTGGCGCGCTCGGCGACGTGAAACACCTCCGGCGCCTCGGACATGCACACGGCATGGCCCTGACAGAGGCCGAGGTCGACTCTGACCCTGAACGTTCCCGGACTGGACGTCGTGCTGGCCGCGGCGCGCGGCGCGCTCGTCGCAGCCGCGCTCTTCTGCTCGACGCGACGACGATAGCGCACCCGGCACGGTTGCCGCGGCTGCACGACCATCTTGGTGTAGTCGTGGTCGTAGCTCGCGGGCGGATCGGCGCAGCTCGAAGGTCCAGCGTCTGAGCAGGCTCGCGGTGATCGCTTTCAGCTGCATGAAGGCGAACGCCGAGCCCGAGCAGCGGTGGTGTCCGCCGCCGAAGGGAATCCACGCGAACGGCGTCGCGTCCTCCTCGCGACCGGGAGCGTAGCGCTCGGGGTCGAAGCGCTCGGGATCGGCGAAACAGCTCCGGGAAGGTGGTGCGAGACCGGCGGCGAGATCGCCACCAGCGCGCCTGCCGGCACGGTGGTGCCGGCGACGTGGAGATCCTGGAGGACACCGCGCATCAGGATCACGAGCGGCGGATGCAGTCGCAGCACCTCCTTGAGGACGCGCTTCCAGCACCGGGACCTCGCGCAGCGACTGATAGGTCGGCACCGGCGTCGCGCGCGTGCAGGCGATCGACCTCCGTCCACCACGCGTCCCAGCCACGTCGGGATTGCGCAGCAGCTCGATCAGCGTCCAGGCCGCCGTGCCGGAGCTGGTGTGGTGCCCGGCGAACATCGACGCCGTGAGGATGCCGGTGATCTCGTTCGGCGTCAGCGCCGCGCCGTCGCTGTAGCGCGAGTCCATGAGCACCTGGAGCGCGTCGTCCTTGCTGACTGCCCTCGGCGCGCCGCCGCGCGATGTTCTCGGTGATCATCTCGACGAGTCGCGCGCGGGCGCGATCGCGGCGGCGAAAGACCGGCAGCGGCAGATACGGGATTGACGTAGGCGATCGCGTTGACGCCCTTCTCGAGCGCGCCGTACACGCGCGCGAACTCCTCGTTCATGCCGTGGCGGAACTCGGCGCCGAGCAGGCAGTGGCTCGAGGTGTAGGTGGTGAGCTCGGCCGTGAAGTCGAGCAGGTCGATCTCGCCCGCCTCGCCCCATTGGCGCGTCATGCCCTCGACCTCGTCGACGAAGACTCCGCGTAGGTGCGCATGTTCCTGTCACGGAGCGCCGGCATGAGGATGCGGAGCTGCTCGTTCAGACGCTCCGGCGGGCGCATCGAAGACGACGCCCTCACCGAAGATCGGCGTCATCAGGCGATAGGCGATCTTCTGGCTGAGCTGCTCGTCGGGCGCGCGGCAGAATGCCTCCTGCGCTTCGGCGCCGCTCAGCAGCACGACGCGCTTGCCGAGCATGCGGAACTCGCCGACCGGGCCGCACTCGGCACGCACGCGGCGCATGAGCGCCACCGGGTTGCGCGCGAACCCGACCATGTGACCGACGAGCGGCAGCGCCCCGGCGAGACGCGGAAGCATGACACCGGCGGCAGCCGGCGCTGCGTGCGTACGGGCAGCGTCGGGCAGCATGGGATTTCGCTCAGCCGGCCGACCGGCAGGCCGATCACCTTGGTCTCCAGGTACTCCTCGAACCCGGCGAGCCCGTTCTCGCGCCCGAGGCCGCTCTGCCGGTAGCCGCCGAAGGGCGTGTCGACGGCGAACCACATCGCGCCGTTGATCGAGAGCGTGCCGGTGCGGATGCGACGCGCGACGGCGAGCGCGCGCGCTTCGCTGGCGCTCGTGACCGCACCCGAGAGACCGTAGATGGAGTTGTTGGCGATCCGCACCGCGTCGTCGTCGTCCTCGAACGGAATGACGGCGAGCACGGGACCGAAGACCTCCTCTTGCGCGAGCGTCGAGTCGGGATCGACGTCGGCGAAGAGCGTCGGCTCGACGAAGAAGCCCTTCGGGAGATGCGCCGGCACCTTGCCGCCCGTCACCACGCGCGCTCCGTCCTGCTTCGCCTTGGCGATGTAGCCGAGGACGCGCTCGCGCTGGCGCTCGCTGATCAGCGGCCCCTGGAGATTCGCCGGATTGTTCGGATCGCCGTAGCGCGAAGCTCTCGAACGCCTGACGCGCCAGCTCGATGCCCTCCGCGTAGCGGGCGCGCGGCAGCAGGAGGCGCGTGGTGAGCGCGCAGCCCTGCCCCGCGTGCGTGCACACCGCGCCGATGCCGGCGAGCGCGGTCGGAAGATCGGCGTCGTCGAGCATGATGGTCGCCGACTTGCCGCCGAGCTCGAGCAGCACCTTCTTCACCGTACCGGCGGCGTTCTGCCATGACCCGCCGGCCGGTCGCCGTCGAGCCCGTGAACGTCACGAGATCGACGCGCGGGTCGGTCGCCAGCATCTCGCCGAGCTGATGGTCGGAGCCGGCGACGACGTTGACGACGCCCGCCGGAATGTCGGTCTCTTCGGCGATCAAGCCGCCCGAGGATGGTCGCGCACCAGGGCGTGTCGGGCGCGGGCTTGAGCACGACCGTGCACCCGGCGGCGAGCGCCGGCCCGAGCTTGCAGAGATTCAGGTAGAGCGGGAAGTTCCAGGGCGTGATCGCGCCGACGACGCCCGACCGCCTCGCGCCGCTGCAGCGCGCCGGGCCGCCATCCCCATGAACTCCATGTCGGGCAGCTTGGTTTCGTACGCGTAGCGCTCGGCGAGGTCGGCCCAGAACGGGAACCAGTCGATCGAGGAGTCGCACTGCACGCGTGTAGCCGAGGATGCACCGGCGAGCCGGTCTCGGCGATGACGATCGCGCGCAGCTCGTCCTTGGCCGTCGTTCATCGCCTCGTGGAGCTGGCGGAGGCAGCGCGCCCGGAACGCGGGGTCGGTCGACCAGTCGGTCTCGTCGAAGGCGCGGCGTGCCGCGGCGATGGCGCGGTCCATGTCGGCCGGGTCGCCGTCGGCGGTGACGCCGATCACCTCCTCGGTCGCGGGATTGACGTTCGCAAAGGTCGCGCCGCTCTCGGCGTCGACCAGCCGGCCGTCGATCAGGTTGCGCGTCGGATTCAGTGTCGACATGGAGATCTCCTTCTCAGGGTCGCATGATCTGGCCGCCGTCGACGTTCAGCACCTGGCCCGTCAGCCACGCCGGACGCGTCCGAGAGGAGGAAGAGCAATGTGCCGACCAGGTCGTGCGGGCGTGCCGATGCGGTTGAGCGGCATCTGCGCGAGCAACTGCTTCAAGATCGGCGGCGGGACGATGGTGCGCGTCGCCTCGGTGTCGGTCGGGCCGGGCGCGATCGCGTTGACGCGGATGTTCCGAGCGGGCCGAGCTCGCGCGCGAGCGACTGCGTGATGCCGTTCAGCGCGAGCTTGGCGATGCCGTAGAAGCCGATCCCCATCCACGCCGCCGTCGACGACTGGTTGACGATCGCCGCCGCCGCCGCGCTTCGCCATCGCCTCGTAGCAGGCGCGCACGCAGAGCAGCGCGCCGTGCATGTTCACGTCCATGAAGCGCTTGTAGTAGTCCCACTCGACGGCGATGAGCGGGGCGATCTGCATGCCGTGGTAGATGGCGGCGTTGTTCACGAGGTAGTCGATGCCGCCGAAGGCGTCGATCGTCGTCGCGGCCATCGCCTGCGTCGACTCGGGCGACGCGACGTCGACGCCGACGAACCGCGCGTCGCCGCCGCCGCCGGCGATCTCCTCGGCCACGCGTCGCCCCTGGGCCTCGTTCAGCTCGGCGACGACGACGCTCGCGCCCTCGGCCGCGAGCGCCTTCGCGTACGCCTCGCCGATGCCCTGCCCGGCGCCCGTGACGATCGCGACCTTGTCCCTGAACCGCATGCGTGCTCCTTCCCGAATCAACCCTGAGGTGTGCCCGTGGGATTCACCTGGATGACGTCGATGCCGACGCCCCGCGGGTGCCGTCACCGCCCACACCACCGCCGCGGCGATGGCGTCGCCGTCGAGCATCTCGGTGTGGCGGAGGAAGCCCCAGCGCTTCCACGAGTCGAGGACGCGCACCAGGATCTCGGTGCCCCAGGCGAAGCCGAACTCGCTGCGCGTCGGCCCCGGCCGCACGATGATCGACGCGCACGCCGGTGCCCTCGAGATCCTTGCGCGAGCGCGCGCGCCATGCCCTTCGACGCCGGCCTTCGCGGCGGTGTAGCCGACCTGGAAGGGCCGCGGCGTCGACCGCGTTCATCGACGAGATGAAGACCAGGTCGCCGCGCTTGCGCGCGAGCATCGCGGGCAGCGCGCGCCGCGCGACCAGCATCGGGCCGAGCAGATTGGTCGCGAGCTCGGTCTCGAGCTCCTCGACGGCGAGCTCGTGCAGCAGTCCCGGGAATGCCGACGCCGGCGTTGCTGACGACGACGTCGATCGGGCCGAGCGCGGCTTCCGCGGCGGTGAAGAACGCGTCGATCGAGTCGGGCTTGGTGACGTCGAGGTGGTGCGCGAACGGGCGGCCGCCGCCCGCCGTCGACCGCGCGCGCCACCTCGGCCAGGCGCTCGGTTCGGCGCGCCCCGATCGCGACCGACCAGCCACGCTGCGCCGAGGCGCACGCGCGATGGCGGCGCCGATGCCGGAGGACGCGCCGGTGACGACGGCGGTCGAGACTCGCTCATGCGCGCGGCTCTCCTTTCGGAAACGCGATCGGCAGCGCGGCGAAGCCGCGCACGTTGACGGAATGGATGCGCGCCAGTCCGCGCGGGTCGATCTCGTAGTCGGGAAGCCGCGCCTGCACCTCCTCGAGCGCGACGCGGCTCTTCGAGCCGCGCCAGCGCCGCGCCGAGGCAGAAATGCGTGCCCTGGCCGAACGACAGCATGGCGCTGGTGTCGCGCGGACGTCGAAGCGGTCGGGCTCGGGAAACACGCGCTCGTCGCGGTTGGCCGGAGCCGACGAGCAGGACGACGCGCTCGCCGGCGCGCAGGCGTCTCGCCGTGCAGCGTCGACGTCGCTCGGCGAGCGTGCGCGCGAGCGCCTGCGTCGAGCCGTCGTAGCGCAGCGTCTCCTCGACCCAGCGCGGGATGAGGCCGCGGGTCGGCGTCGACCGCGCGCCGCTGCTCGGGGTTGCGCCAGAGCCAGTAGAGCGCGTTGCCGAGCAGCTTGGTCGTCGTCTCGTTGCCGGCGATGATCATCAGGAAGAGAAAGCCGAGCGACCTCCGATGTCGTCCAGGCGATCGCCGTCGATCTCGGCGGCGAGCAGCGCGGCGCGTCAGGTCGTCGCGCGGCTGGCTGCGGTGCTCGGCGACGAGATCCCTGAAGTACCCGAGGATGTTGCGCCGCCGCCTGCATCCCGGCCGCCGGGATGTCCGTCATCCCGTCCTCGCGATGCACGACCGTGTCGGCCCATGCCACGCAGCGTGTCGCGATCGGCCTCCGGCACGCCGAGCATCTCGCTGATCACGTCCATCGGCAGCCGGCCGGCGAAGTCGCGGATGAAGTCGCAGCGGCCGTCGCCGATGAAGCGATCGATGTAGCGGCGTCGCGAGCTCGCGGACGCGCGGCTCGAGGTCGGCGATGCGGCGCGGCGTGAAGCCGCGCGAGACGAGCGCGCGCATGCGCGTGTGACGCGGCGGATCCATGGCGAGGAACGACATCGTCGCCTGCGCGCCGCGGGATGCGACGCTGCCGGGATCGAGCGACACGCCGTCGCGGTTCGAGAAGCGCGCGATGTCGCGGAACGCGGCGAGCACGTCGGCATGGCGCGACAGCGCCCAGAAGCCGAGCCGCTGCGTTGCGATAGACCGGGCGCGTGCGCGCGCAGCTCGGCGTAGATCGGGATACGGATCCTCGTGCGTCTCGTAGGCGTAGGGGTCGTACTCGCGCATGGTCGGGATCGAGGCGGGCTCTACACCATTTACATATTGCCTACAAGGCAAATTGCGCACTATCGTCCGGCCGCCATGGCGCTACGCGCGGGATTCGTCGGGCTCGGGAACATCGGCAAGCCGATGGCGCGGCGCCTGGTCGCCGGCGGGCTCGAGACCGACCGTCTTCGACGTCGTCCCGAGCCGGCCGTCGACGAGCTGGTCGGCCGCGGGCGCTCGCGAGCGCCGCCTCGCCGCGCGACGTCGCCGCGGCCGCCGACGTCGTCGGCGTCTGCGTCCGCGACGATGCCGACGTGCGCGCCGTCGTGCTTCGGTCCCGAGGGCCTTCTCGCCGGCGCGACGTCCGGGCTCGGTGATCGCGATCCACAGCACGATCCTGCCCCGCACCGTGCGTCGAGATCGGCGACGCCGCGGCGGCGACGCGGCGTCGGCGTCGTCGACGCGTGCGTCACCGGCGGCCCGATGGGCGCCGAGCAGGGCACGCCTCACCTACATGGTGGGCGGCGACGCCGCGCACGTCGAGCGCTGCCGGCCGGTCTTCGCGACCGCCGCGGCGAAGATCGTCCACACCGGCGCGCTCGGCACCGGCGCCGCCACCAAGCTCTGCAACAACCTGATGACGTATCTCGGCTTCCTCGCCGCCTTCGAGGCGACCCTGCTGGCGCGCGCGTGCCGGACTCTCGAGGAGGCGCTCGAGCGAGGTCACGCGCGCGAACGGCAACCTGACCGACCAGATGCTCGCGTTCCTGATGCTGCACCGCATCCCGGCCGAGCAGCGCGAGGACGCCGGATTCCAACGGATGCTGCACGGCTACACGACGCTCGCCGAGAAGGACCTCGCCGTCACGCTCGCGTTCGCGCGCGAGCACGGCGTCGAGCTTCCCGGCACCGCGCTCTGCCAGCAGCTCATGGCGCGCGTCTACGGCCTCGACGACGCAACCGACGGTGAGCACGAGGAGACCTTCGATGTCGGATCCGACAAGCGTCGCCAGGGGCATCGCCAAGTTCGGCGAGGTCATGCAGCTTCACGCCGCCCGACATCCCGGGCGACGTCTTCCTCGACGCCACCATCGAGCACCTCTTCGGCGAGGTGTGGACGCGTCCGGGCCTCGGCGGTCCGCGAGCGGCGGCTCATCACGCTCACCGTCCTGATGTGCCTCGGCAACGAGATGACCGCTCCGCCTTCACCTCGGGGCCGCGCATGAAGAGCGGCGATCTCAGCGACGCGGAGATCGACGAGCTGATCCTGCACGTCGCCCACTACGGCGGCTGGCCGATGGCCGCGGTCGCGTCGCAGGTCGTCGCGCCAGCTACGCGCCGAGCGCACGTAGGACGAGCCCATGGCGGAGACGGTCGCGGCTGGCGTTGCCGGTCAAGGCGCGCGGGCGACGCTCGCACGCCGAGCGCACGGCCGAGACCCGCGCCAGGATCATCGCGGCCGTCGTCGACGGCATCGCCGAGCTCGGCTTCCAGCGCACCACCGCGCAGGAGATCGCGAGCCGGGCGGGCGTCACGTGGGGCGCCGTGCAGCACCACTTCGGCGGCAAGGATCGGCTCCTGCTCGCGGTGCTCGAGGACTCGTTCGACCGCTTCGCCGAGCGACTCGCGCGACCTCCCGCTCGAGACGACCTCGCTCGCCGAGCGCGCATCGCGCTCTTCGTCGACCGCGCCTGGGCGCACTTCCAGAGCCGCCACTATCGCTCGACGTTCGAGATCCTGCTTGAACTACCTCGGCCGCGAGGAGCACCGCCGGACCGGGAGACTGGCGCGTCGCAGATGCAGCGATCGCCTGGGACCGCGTCTGGTCGCGCATCTTCGCCGACGCGCGCCTGACGCGGCGACGGAGTCTCATGCTGCAGCACTACACGGTGTCCGCGCTCTCGGGCCTGGCGTCGACGATGATGCTGCAGGGAAGCGCACGCCGCCCTGCCGAAGGGGGAGCTCGACTCTCCTGAAGGACACGCTCGTCCGCGAGCTGACTGGGGAGGAGCGCTCACCCTCCCCGACCAAGCGACCATCCGACGAGCTGACGGGCCGCGAGTGACCGCCGTCCACTACGATCCGTTCTCCTACGAGATCCACGAGCATCCGTATCCGATCTACCAGCGGCTGCGCGACGAGGCCCCCGCCTACTTCAACGAGCAGCACGGCTTCTGGGCGCTGTCACGCTACGCCGACGTGCGCGACGCCCTGCTCGACCCCGACACGTTCTGCTCGCGCCACGGGTTTCTGCTCGAGGACATCGGCGATTTCGCGCTGCCCATGCTGCTCGGCATGGATCCTCCGGATCACACCCGTCTGCGCGCCACGATCAATCGCGCGCTCACGCCGCGCCGGGTGGCGGCGCTCGGCGAGTCCGTGCGGACGCTGGCGCGCGCCCTGCTCGACCGCTGCGCGCCGCGTGGGCGCGCCGACCTGATCGCGGACTTCGCGGCACGCGTGCCGATGGCGGTGATCTCGCGCATGCTCGCGCGTCCCCGATGAGGACCAGGACCAGCTGCGCGCCTGGGCCGACGCGATGGTCCATCGCGACGACAGCAGTCAGGGCGTCCCCGAGAGCGGCAAGGCGGCGGCCGCGGCGATCTACGCCTACTTCGAGCAGTTGCTCGCCGAGCGCGGCGCCGACCAGAGCGACGACCTCTTGAGCCTGCTGCTCGCCGCCGAGCGCGCCGGCGAGATCTCCCACCCCGAGATCCTCGGCTTCTGTTTTCTCTTGATCATCGCCGGCAACGAGACCACGACCAAGCTGCTCGGCAACGCCACCTATCAGCTCAGCCGTCACCCCGAAGAGCGAAGGCGCGCTCGTCGACGATCCGGCGCTGATTCCGAACGCGATCGAGGAGGTGGCGCGCTACGACACCTCGACCCACATGATGGCGCGCACGCTCACGCGCGACGTCGAGCGCCACGGGCAGACGATGGCCAAGGGACGCAAGGTGGCGCTGATCCTCGCGTCCGCCAATCGCGACGAGCGGCGATGGAAGAATCCCGAGGTGTTCGACGTCCGCCGCGACACCTCCGAGCACGTCGCCTTCGGCATCGGACCGCACTACTGCATCGGCGCATCGCTGGCACGACTCGAGGTGCGGGTAGCGCTCGAGGAGATGCTGGCGCGCATCCCCGACTTCGTCGTCGAGGAGGATGGTCTGGCGCGCGTCCACTCGGGCAACGTGCGGGGGTTCAGCAAGGTGCCGATCCGGTTCACGCCGTCGCCCTACCTCGAGCCCTAGGTTGCTATGGCCTTTGCCCGGCCATTCGCTCAATGGCGGCTCCGCCTCTCGACCGTGCGGTGCCAGTGACGGCTCCAGCGGCCGAGCCGGAGGTGGTCGATCCGCCCGAACGCTCGGAAGCCGGTCTTCGCGCGCGCGCGTCGGTTGGCGACGTTCTCGGGTGCCACGGCCATCATGGCGCGCGTCAGGCCGGCCCGACGAAACTCCCAGAGCACGTGCACGCCGAGGGCCGGCGCGATCCCCCTGCCCCGATACGCGGGATCCGTGAAGGCGTCGTAGAGGTAGGCCTCCGACGTGCCGACCTCGTACCGGCACCGCAAGAACCGGAAGAAGTGCGACTGGCGCGAGCCCAGCTGGTAGAGACGATGCGACCCTCGTGCCGGGCCAGGAAACACTCGTCGCCGCGCGCGAAGCGCTCCACGAGCTGCGCACGCGGTATCTGGTCGTGGAAGCGGAGATACTCGTCGAGATCGGCCGGTTGGAGCCTCGAGAAGGTGACTGCTACGCGCGGCGTGATGGCCGCGATCGGCTCGTCGAGCCAGCGCTCGAGCAGGAGGAGACGGCGATAGCCGAGATCCGCGACCACCATGAACACCAGCATGCGCCATCCCTGGTCGTGCACGATCTCACGCCCCCGCCGCCAGATGTGTCGCAACGTCCGGCGTCGAGGTCTCGGAAGGCTCATCACGTTCCTTCCTAGTGCCGGCAGCGTGCGTGCGCGCCCACGTCGACGGGGCGGAAGCGGAGCAGCTTGCCGACGAGCCACGGATGCGCGCGACAGGTCGCCGGATCGAGCGTGCGCACCTCACCGTGACGGCGATACGACACGGCGAAGTCTCCCGTGGTGGCGCTGCACATCCGGCGGAGCTCGAAGAAGGTCAGCCGCACGTCGCCGCCGACGTACTCCTGCAACGCCGGCAGCGAGGTGGCGAGGATCTCGACGAGATCCTCTTGGTACCCGAAGACCTTGGCCGAGGCCGGCACGAGGAAATGATTGGGATGCACCTCCGTCCGGAGGTTGCTGTACATGGCCCAGCTCGTCTCCGTCTTGAGCCCGACGTAGGGCGAGAAGCCGTTCAGGACGACGACCAGCGGGACCACGCCGAGCGGTGCCCAGCGCGGCCGGAGCGTGAAGTCCGCCGGCGTTCGCCAGACGGACACCAGCTCGCGACCGAGGAGCACGATCACCGCGAGCAGCCAGACGTCCCAGAAGACGAGGCCGCGGTAGATGGGATGGACGCCGAAGCCGCGTCCGAGAACGCCCCAGACGACCAGCGCCCCCACGCCGGCCCCCAGCAGGCCGAACGGACCCAGGGGGAGCCAGCGCGCGGCGCGCTCGGCCAGGTCGGCGGCGAACGGCCGCGGCAGGAACAAGAAATAGACGGCGAACAACATCGCCGCGAACCCGTGCAGTCCGCCGAACTGGGACAGGAAGAGGTGGAACGCGGCGCCGATCGCCAAACCGAGAGGCGCGGAGCGGCGGAAGCAGAGCAGCAGGGGCACCGCGAGCTCGACGAAGAGCGTCCCCCAGATGCTGCCGACGACCGCCCACTCGTCGGCGGGCACGATCCGGTAGGCGCGGCTCAGCTCGCCGAGCAGCCATCCGGCACAGCTGACGGCGGGATTCACGAAGTCCGCGTTCAACTTGTGGAAGAAGGTCATGGCGTAGAGGGCGATCAGGCTCAGCCGGAGGACCGGCCCGAACGTGTCGACGAGGAGCTCGGGATCGACGGCCTGCCCCCGCTCGCGCCGGCATCGCGCGATGGACACCAGGACGGCGAGGTTCATCAGCGCCATGAAGAGCCCGTGGTTCCAGGGCCGGTTCGCCGCCAACGCGGTGAAGAGAATCTGCACCGCCGCGAACAGCGCGAGACAGGCAACCGAGCGCGGAAAGACCAACAGGGCGAGCGACGCGACCAGCAGCGCCCAGCTCCACCCAGTCTCCGTGAACGTCCAGCGCGTCCACTCGCAGAAGCCCGCGATGGCCCAGAGGTGATTGAACACTGTGAAGCGGTCGAGACGCACCCTCAGGCTCGCGGGGGACAGGGGAGGAAGGAGCGGACGGGCGCATCGGGGCTCGGCCGCCAGCACGGCTCGGCGGCCGGATCGACGCGCACGACAGGGAGCTCGGCGTCCGGACCCGGCACGACGGCGTCGTCGATCAGGTAGATCCGCCGAAGGCTTCGGAGCAGGTGGCGGGCGGCGCGGATGCCGGTTCGGCTTGAGGACCCCAGAGTGCGGCGAGTCCGTCGGCCTGCCGGAAGATCAGCGGCGTCCGTGCCAGAAAGTCGACGAGCGGCGCCCCGAGCTGGTCCCAGGAGAGGGAGAGTTCGTAGAAGGTCGTCCGGCTCGGCACGATACGCGCACCCCACCGCGCCTTGTTGAGCAGGAGACCGTCGCGCAACGACGGCCGCGAGATGCCGAAATCGACGATCGTGCACCCGAGTCGCCGCGCATGCTCGAAGAGGTGGAATACGAGAGCGAAGGCGGCGCCCTCGCGCCGCGGGTCGAAGGGCTCGTCCGCCATGCCGATCACTACCAGGTCCAAGCTGCGTCCACGGGTGCGGAAGAGCAGGCCGGCGAAGCGCTCCTCGCCGTGCCGGATCCACATGATGCCGCCCTGCCGAAAACAGCGGCGGAGGCGCGCGCGGTTGCTCACGACGTTCTCCGCGCCGTGCCGACGCCGCGTGAACGGCAGGTAGAACCGATCGTAGAACTCGTCGAAATCGGCCGCGGCATGCGACACCTCCGGTTGTATGCCGGCCCGGCGGGCGCGACCGAGATTGTGGCTGAGGCTCTTGCTCTGTCGACAGAACCCCGCGACGTCGGCGGGCACGGGGGCCTGCGCGCCGACCCACTCCGGCACCGCGACATACGATTCGTCGAGCGCGAGCGCGGCCGAGACGCGGTCGAGGCGGGCGACGACGAGGTCGACCTCTGGGCGGCGGCGGGCGAGCTCGCCGGCCACGCGCCAGACGGGCACCGAGCCGAGCGTCTCGGCGTCGGGGGCTGCGGCGAAGAACCGTTGCGAGAGGTAGGCGGCCGCGGCTGGTGCACCGGCGAACAGCATGCAGCCCGAGCCGCCGCCCGCGACCGGTCCGCGCAGGAGGGTGAGGGGCAGGTGTGCGATTGGTGACCGGCAGGAGCGTGCGGGTGGCGACGCGAAGGAGCCGATCGGCGGCGCGCGGCAGACGTTCGTAGATCTGCCACGCGAGTCGCCGCCAGCGCGCCGTCGCCTCCGGCTCGTTGGCCGATCCCGGCCGCGCGGCGCTCATCGGGTCTTCGCGACCGGCGCCTCGGGGACGTTCCGCACGACGGCAGGAGCCTACCAGTTGGCCGGCGGCCTTCCCATGTGCGAAAGCGAGAGTCGATGGGCATCCCGAGCCGTCGGCCCACAAGCACCGATCATATGGCGGGCGAACGCGCGCCTGACCTCAGGGATCCTCCCGCACTCCTTTCCGTGCTACGAAAGGCGTCATGGGCCACGTCTACCAGCGGGTCAAGCTCGCAGCCGGTCAGGAAGAGGAGTTGACGATCCTCGTCGACACCGGAGCAACCTATTCGGTCATCTCGCCTGCGCTCGCCGATCGGCTCGGTGTGGCGCGGTTTCAAAAGAAGCAGAACGTCGCGTTGGCGGATGGTCGTCACCTCGAAGCCGAGGTCGGCCTCGTGATGGTGGAGATCGGTGATCGGAGCGCGGCCGCCACCGTGGTCATCCTCGACACCGACGAGCCGCTGCTCGGCGTCGAGGCGCTCGAATCCCTCGGCCTCGCGGTCGATCCGACTACGGGGACGCTGAAACCGACGCGCGCGTTCACGGTGCGGCTCGGCGGGCTCCGGTAGATCAGGCTCCGAGAGTTAGCGCTTGCTCCACGTCGTGCCGCGCGCACGTTGTTGATCCGGATGTTACTTTGGTCTGGCGCTCGCCATCAACAAGTCCACGCTTGACGATCGCGCGAGGCGACCGCCCTACGTTTTGCGCAGCGCCTCGTAGGCGCGCTGGATCTCGACGGCCTTGCGGTGGGCCACGCGTTGCAGCTCCTCACCCAGCCCGGCGACACGGTCGGGATGATACTGCTTCATCTGCTCCCGGTAGGCGCGCGTGATCTCGTCGGCCGAGGCGCCGTGGGCGATGCCGAGGATCTCGTAGGGGTCGGCGGCGCGCGCGCTGTCGGCGCTGCCGCCCCCCGCCGTGCCCCACGGCGCGCGGCCGCGGTCCGGCCTGGCCGAGCCGTTGTCGCACCCACCAGATCGTAAACACCAGCGCAATCAGATCGTCGAGGATCCCGATCAGACCCACACGATCCGGAATGAAATCGATCGGCGACCGGAGATACAGCGCCAGCAGCAACACTGCCGCCAGCACGCCAAACCACTTCATGGCTTGTGCGTGCGCTCGAGACCTTTCAAGAAGCGGAAGAACTCGCTGTCGGACGAGAGAATCACCGTCGTCCCTTCGTTCACGGACTTCCGGTAGGCCTCGAGCGTTCGCACCAGCTGGTAGAACTCGGCGTCGCGGCCGTAGGCGTCCGCGAAGATCTTGACCGCCTCGGCATCGCCGAGGCCGCGGGTGATCTCGGACTGCTTGCGCGCCTCGGCGGTCAGGATCTGCACCTGCTTTCTCGGCCTCGGAGCGGATCTTGCGCGCCTCCTCGTCACCCTCGGCGCGGAATTTCTTCGCCAGGCGCTCGCGTTCGGTGCGCATCCGGTTGAAGACGTTGAGCTCGTTCTTCTCGGGAAGGTCGGCGCGCTTGATGCGCACGTCCGTCTACCTCGATGCCGTACTCGCGGGCCTTCTCGTCGCTCTTCTTCGTGACCTGCTCCATGAGCGCCGCGCGCTTCTCGCTGACGATCTCGAGCAGCGTATGGCGACCGAGGTTCTCGCGGAGATTCGAGTACACGATGTCGTCGAGGCGCGACTGGGCGCCGGCTTCGTTGCGGACCGAGCGGTAGAACTGCAACGGGTCGACGATGCGCCAACGCGAGAAGTTGTCGACGACGAGCTGCTGCTTGTCCTTGGTGAGCAGCTCCCTCGGCGCGGCATCGTAGTCGAGCAGCCGCTTGTCGAAGAAGAGCACGGTCTGGATGAACGGCGTCTTGAAGTAGAGCCCGGGTTCGTTGATCGTGCGCACCGGGTCGCCGAGCTGCACGACGATGGCCTGCATCCACTGCGGCACGGTGAAGAGACACAGATTGGCGCCCGTCACCACGAGCACGAGGGCGATCAGTGCGGTGATCCAGCGTCGGTCCATCGTCATCTTCTCGGCTGCGACTGGCCCGCCGGCGGCTCCGGCACCTCGCTCGCCGGCGACCTGATCGCGCGCTCGAGCGGCAGATAGGGGACGACCTGCTTGCCGGCGAGCTCGTCGAGCACGATCTTGGTGACGCGCGGCAGGACCTCTTCCATGGTTTCCAGGTAGAGGCGCATGCGCGTGACGTCCTTGGCCTTGGCGTACTCGTCGTGGAGCGCGACGAAGCGCTGCGCCTGGCCCCCGGCGTCCTGGACCTTCGCCGCCGCGTAGCCCTCGGCTTCGTTCAGCATCTGCGCCGCCTGTCCACGGGCCTTCGGCACGATGTCGTTGGCGTGGCCGCGCGCCTCGTTGATCAACCGCTCCTTGTCCTGCTGGGCGCTGATCACGTCCTTGAAGGCATCCGACACCTGGTCCGGCGGGTCGACGTCCTGCAGCTTCACCGTCATCACCTCGAGGCCCGCTCTGATACCGATCGAGGATCTGCTGCAGCAGCACCTGCGTGTCCTCCTGGATGCGCTCCTTCCCCTCGGTGAGCACGTCGTCGATGTCGTTGCGTCCGACGACCTCGCGCATCGCCGCCTCGCCGACGTCGTGCACGGTGCGCTCGGGGTCGCGCACGTTGAAGAGGAAGTCGGTGGCGCCGCCCTCCGTCGTCTTCACCTTGTACTGGACGATGAATTGGAGCTTCACGATGTTGCCATCGCCGGTGAGCATCAGGGCCTCGGTGTCGACGTCGCGGTATTGCGCGGGTGGTCCGACCGCGGTGGTGCGGAAGCCGAACTCGTCCTTGCGGATCTGCGTGACCGACGGCTTGAACACGCGCTCGAACGGCCAGGGGAAGATGGTATCCCGGCCCCGCGTCGGCTTCCCGCACGACCTTTCCGAAGCGCAGCACGATGCCGCGCTCGTCGGGCGCGACGATGTAGATGCCGCTCAGGACGTAGAGCACGAGGGCGATCAGGACGATGAGCCAGGGGCTGAAGTTGAAGCGCGAAGGACCGCCGACCGCCGCCGCCTCCCCCGAAGCGTTCGCGCGTCTGCTCCCACAGATGACGGAGGTCGGCGAGCGGGTCTTCCGACCGTCCGCCGCCGCCCGGGAACCCGTTGGGATATCGCTCCGGCATTCAGGTCCCGACGACAGACCGTGCGATCTTGTTGCGTCCGCTCACGTTCACCCGGCGGACCTTAGCGACTTGCGGGCGACTTTGAAAGCAGGCCACGAACCGATCGTCGACGCCGCCGCTACCGTCCGTCGTCGAGACGCCGCGAGAGCGCAAGCACGGCGTCCACGTACGCGTGGCGAATGGTTGTAGCTCCACAGGGCCGCGCGTCGGTCGACGGCGAAGCCATGGCGCGCGAGATAGTTGGCGCACGACGCCGCGGCATCACGCGCGTCGTAGAGGCTGACGCGGCCGTCGCCGTTCGCGTCGACGCCCCACCGAAGAAAGCTCGTCGGCAAGAACTGCGGGTAGCCGAAGGCGCCGCCGTATGATCCCCGCACCTCGAGGGGATCGAGCCGTTCACGCTCGGCGAGCTCGAACATGGCGCGCACCTCCGGATAGAAGGTCGCCTCGAGGTACCGTGCCCGCTCGGCAAGGCGTCCGGCAAACGCCGCGTCGATCTCGATGCCGTCCGCGGCCGCGCGCGCCAGGTTCGCCTCGAGGTTGCCCGGTGCATTCGCCATGGCGAGCCGAGCGAGACGATGAAAGATGCGGTGGGTCCCCGTATTGCGGCCACACCCGCTCTCGATGTGAAAGATCGCCGCGACGAGCGCCGCCGGGACACCGTGCGCCTGCTCGGCGGCATGAAAGGCCGCCGCATGGCGGTCGCGGCAACGCCGTGCTTCGGCGACGCTCGCCGCGCCGAGAAACTGCTTGTACGAGATGGCGTGCTCGCGCGGTCGGAGCGTGAACGGCAGGCCGGTGAACGCTGGGAGCCTCGCATCCGCGAACGTCCGCGCCAGGCGCTCGGCGTCGACGCCGTCGGCGACGAGCCTGTCGATCAGAGGGCTCCAGCCGTGGGCGCGTGCCCGCCCCATCACCTCGCTGCCGGCAACGACGGTGTCGGCCGCGAGGAGCGCCACGAGCAGCGGCAGCATGCAGTAGGCGGGCCACCGACGGTCGCGCCGACTGAGTCGGTTCCCGGGGGTCATGCGTGGGCGCGTATCACACTGGCGCGATCATCGAGTAGTCAGGCGGCGGGCGCAACGGACGCTTCCGCTCGTTGCAGCGGCACCGCACGGACTCGGCGCAGACGCTTTCATGTGAGTCGGCCGTTCTTGCCGGCGCGCCAACGGCAGCGCGCGCCTTTCGAAAGTGTCGGGTTCTCGAACGGGGCGCGCGGCGCGGGGCGCCGTCGAGGAGTTCAGCGCTGCTCGCCCGGCGGCGGAAGGTCGAGCATCCGTGCCAGCAGATTCGTCGCGGTGTTGTTGGTCTCGAAGTCGGCGTCGGGCGGAAAGAGGCCGGCGGTTTGGAGCTGCTGCGCGACCCGGATCATGATCACGGCGAAGCGAAAGGCGGCGAAGATCTCGTAGTAGGCGACGTGGCGCGTCGTGCGGCCCGTCCACTCCTCGTAGCGGGCGATGCTCTCCTCGCGAGACGGGAAACCTGGGAGCGGCGGCGCGCCACATCCCTCGCTGTGGTGGCGGTCGAAGAAGAGATACCAGGCGAGGTCCTGCTCCGGATCGCCGAGCGTGGCCATCTCCCAGTCGAGCACGGCGACACAGCGCCCATCCTGGAAGATCATGTTGCCGATCCGCGCGTCGCCCCAACAGATGCCGACCGGCTCCGGGTCGCGCGGCCGGTTGCGCTCGAGCCAGACGAGCGCCGCCTCTGAGGTCGGCTGCGGCTTGCCGCGCGCGGCCCAAGCGAGAAAGCGCGTGTAGAAGCCGAGCTGCCGCTCGAGGCACGTCGAGCCCGGCGGCGGCGGAGCGAGAAAGTCGAGGCCGAGCGCACGATGGTCGAGGCGGTGGATGCGCGCCAACGTCTCGAGACCGCTCCACCAGATCGCCGCGCGCGTCGCCGGCTCGATCTCGGTCACCCATCCTCCCACGTGGTAGGGAGGCGTATCGGTGGGGATCCGCCCCTCCACTCGCTCCATCACGTAGAAGCTGGCGCCGAGGATCGACGGGTCGCTCTCGAACCAGAGCACGCGCGGCACCGGCACGTCGGTCGCCGCCAGGATCTCCATGATGCGGAACTGGCGTGCCAGATCGTATTCCTGAAACACCGTGAAGCCCGGTCGGCTGGATGCGCACGACCAACCCTCGGTTGTGCGATTGCCCCTTTTCCTTCCACGTGAGGTCGAAGAGCAGCGTATCGTTCGAGAACCCGGTCGCGCTCGGCCCGACGAGCGGCGAGAGCGCGAGGTCCTCGGCGTCCGGCATCGTGGCGGCAAGCCATCGCGCCAGTCGTACGCGGGTGTGCTCGAGATCCCGGTTGCGGTCGGTCGGCATGGTGCGCCCTCAATCCTCGCGGCCCAGAGGCTCCGCCTTCGCTCTCGCCGTCAACCCTGCGGCAAAAGCCGGTTGAACTCGACCCAGCCGAGGAGCGGCGCCGCGGCGCCGTCGACACGGACGCGGACGAGCGCGCGCCGGTAGAGCGAGCGTTGCGGCGGAACGAAGGTATGCGTCAGGTCGATCTCGGTCGCCGTCAGCGACTCGATCGTGCCCGAAAGCCCGTCGCCGTCCTCGGCGGTCACCGTGAAAGGTCCGGCGACCGGACGGAGCACGTCGCCGGCCGCGTAGCTGAAGTCGAAGCGCGCCTCGGTGAGCGGCACCATGCGGGCGCGCTGCAGATAGCCGACGACGAAGCGCCCGGCGTTCGGGATGATGGCCTCGGCGGCCTGCACGCGCACGCCCCCACCGCTGGCGACCAGAAACGTCCAGTCGAGGTTCCAGTAGCGCGGACCCCACGAATGGTCGCGCTCGCCATGGCCCTCGAAAGAGCGCTCGGCGGCGTCGACGCGCAGCGTCCCGCGGACGCTGACCGGCTGCTCGAAACGGCTCGCCGCGTACTGCTGCGACGCATGACCGGGCGCGACGCTGCGGCCGACCGAGTGTGGCGGACCGAGCGCGGTGAAATCGAGCGCCGCGCCGACGGGGAGGATCATCCCGGTGCGCGATCCCGCCACCACCCGACCGAAGCCCTCGAACGTGAGACGCCCCTCGCGGAGCGGGCTCCGCACCTCCCACCCGAAGCGCAAGCCGAAGCGGTCGTACGCCAGCCGGGACTGGTCGAGGTCGGCGAGCGGCAGGCGCGGCGCCTCGACGGCGATCCACTCACCCTCGCGAAAAAGGAAGAACCAGACCCACGCCCGCTGCTGGTTCGGATGCACACCGATCCGGCAGTGACCGGCATTGGCGCCCTCGGCGTCGTACCAATCCCAGAACCACGACTCGTTCCACCACTCGACGCTCGGGTCGAACGGGTGCGGCCCCTCGTCCTCCGGGACGATGCCGAACTGCGTCAGGTCGTCGATGGAGAGTGAGCTCCTGGATCCCGGGCGACCAACTTCCATGCGACTGCGGTCCCGCGGCGCGTCCGTGGCTTGCCTGCTAGAACCGCCGCGACACTAGCTTCGAACCGTGACGGCGGCGTTGGAGATGACGAGCGCATCGCGCTCTTTCGACTTGGCCTGCAGGAGGATCTTGTCGTCTTCCTTCCAGTACGACGTCAGGTACGTCTCGCCCGGGAACGCGACGCCGGCGAATCGCGCCTGGTAGCGCGCCACCTTGGTGACGTCGCCGCCGAGCACGCCGTCGACGATGGCTTTGCAGGTGATGCCGTAGGAACAGAGCCCGTGGATGATCGGCCGATCGAAGCCGCCCATGGCGGCGAACTCGGGGTCGGCGTGCAGCGGGTTCTTGTCGCCATTCAACGGTACAGCAGCGCCTGCTGCGGAAACGATCTGCGTCTCGATCACGCCGTCCGGCTTCCGCTCCGGCGCGACTGGTGCGCGCTCTTCGGTCCGGGCGGGCCACCGAATCCGCCCTCGCCGCGCAGAAAGAGCGCCATCCGGCTGGTGAAGAGCGGATCGCCGCTCGCCTCCTTGGCGCGAATCTCCACGATCGCGACCGCCGCCTTTCCCTTGTCGTAGATGTCGGCGATGCGCATTCGCGCCGTGATCCCGGTTGCTTCGGGCGGCAGCGGCTTGTGGATCTCGACGTCCTGCTCGCCGTGCAGCAGCAGATAGGGATCGAAGGTCATCCCGGGAATCTTAGGAGGTCCATCTGGGGCTTGAACTTCACCACCACCGCGAACGACGGCAGCACCTTCAGGTTCTTCTCGAAGGTGTACTCCAGCTCGCCCGGGTCGGTCGGGGGCACGCCGGCGCCGATGCCGAGGTGATAGAGAATCACTGGTCCTTTCACCAGGACGCCGAGCCTCCGGAACGTCGCCGCCATTGCCTTGCTCGCGATCGATCGGCATGGACGCTTCAGTAGTCGATGGGCGTGGGGGGCACAAGCACTGCGCACACGATCGAGCGCGTGCGGAGCGGCGAGCACTTTGCACTGTGGTCAACGGTTTGGTAGCTCACGCCGACGATGTCGCCGAGGTCGGCGTCTACGTACCCGCATCTGCGATCTCTTCGGCATCCGCTATCCGATCGTGCAGACCGGCATGGGTTGGGTGTCCGGCGCACGCCTGACCGCGGCGACGAGCGCCGCCGGCGGCTTGGGCATCCTCGCCGCCGCGACGATGACGCTCGACGACTCGAGGCGCGATCCGCGCCGGTGAAGGAGCGGACCGACGCGTCGTTCGGCGTGAACATGCGCGCCGATCAACCCGACGTCGACAGGACCGCCGACCTCGATCATCCGCCACCGCGTCAAGCTCGCGAGCTTCGCCGGACCGCCGCGGCGCGATCTATCCAGCGCCTCAAGGACGGCGGCGTGCTCACCATGCCGACGATCGGCGCCCCGCGACACGCGGAGAAGATGGCCGAGTGGGGCGTCGACGCCGTCATCGCGCAGGGACACGAGGGCGGCGGCCACACCGGCCCGATCCCGACCTCGCTGCTGCTCCCGGCGGCGTGCCGGGCGGTCGACATTCCGTGCTCGGCGCCGGCGGCTTCAACAGCGGCCGCGGCCTGGTCGCGGCGCTCGCCTACGGCGCCGACGGGATCGCGATGGGCACCCGCTTCCTCCTCACACGCGAGAGCACGGTGCCCGAGAACGTGAAAGCGGCCTACCTCGAAGGCCAAGCTGACCGACACGGTGGTCACGCGCGCCATCGACGGCGAGCCGCAACGCGTGATCCGCACCGACGTGATCGACCGCCTCGAGCGCACGACCCCGCTCGCTCCGCCTGCCGCGCGCCCTCGCCAACGCGCTCGGGTTCCGCCGCCTGACCAAGACGCTCGCTCGCCGACTTCGATCCGGGAAGGGCTCGCGATGCGGAAGAGCCGCGAGCTCACATGGGCGCAGCTGGCGATGGCCGCCAACGCGCCGATGCTCACCAAGCGCGAGCATGGTCGACGGGCAGCTCGAGGTCGGCATCCTCCCGACCGGCCAGGTCGTCGGCGTGATCGACGCGCTGCCGACGGTCGCCGAGGTGCTCGAGGGCATCATGCGCGAAGCCGACGAGACGCTCGCGCCAGGCTCGGTGCGTGACATGAACCTCGCGTTTCTCCGCCGAGCGACGAGGCGTTCCGCGACGAGGTCCGCGCCTGGCTCGCCGCCAATCTGGTCGGCGAGTTCGCCGCGCTCCGCGGGCCGCGGCGGCTCCGGCGACCTGGAGGGCGCCGTCGAGGAGCGGCGAGCGTGGGAGCGGCGCTCGCCGACGGCGGCTGGACCTGCGTCGGCTGGCCGAAGCGAGCACGGCGGACGCGGCCTGAGCCTCAGCCAGGAGGTCATCTTCAACGAGGAGTACGCGCGCGCGCGCGCCCCGGGACGGCTCGGCCACATCGGCGAGACGCTGCTCGGCCCGACGCTGATCGCGCTTCGGCACCGAGGAGCAGAAGCGCCGCTTCCTGCCGCCGATCCTCCGCGCCGAGGAGCTCTGGTGCCAGGGCTACTCCGAGCCGAACGCCGGCTCCGACCTCGGCAGCGTGCAGTGCCGCGCCGAGCGCGACGGCGACGAGTGGGTCATCACCGGCCAGAAGGTCTGGACGTCGCTCGCGAGCATCTCCGACTGGTGCTTCGTCCTCTGCCGCACCGACCCGAAGGCGCCGAAGCACGAGGGCCTCTCGTACCTGCTCGTGCCGATGCGGCAGCCCGGCATCGAGGTGCGTGCCGATCCGGCAGATCACCGGCACCTCCGAGTTCGCCGAGGTGTTCTTCGACGGCGCGCGCACGGCCGGCCGACCACGTCGTCGGCGAGGTCGACGGCGGCTGGAAGGTCGCGATGGGACGCTCGCGTTCGAGCGCGGCGCCTCGACGCTGGGCCAGCAGTTGGCGTTCGAGAGCGAGCTGACGCAGGTGATCGACGCCGCCAGCGCCAACGGCGCCGCCACGGATCCCGTCATGCGCCAGCGCCTCGCCGACGCCTGGATCGGGCTCCGCATCATGCGCCTGAACGCGCTCCGCACGCTCACGGCGATCGAAGGCGGCGGCGCAGCTCAGCCGCGAGGCGCTGATCAACAAGCTCTACTGGGCGACGTGGCACCGCGCAGCTCGGCAAGCTCGCGGTGGACGTGCTCGGCGCCCGCCCGAGATCCTGCCCGCAGGGGTCGGACGTACGACTCGGCGAGCTGCAGCGGCTGTTCCTCTGGACGCGCGCCGACACCATCTACGCCGGCACCAACCAGATCCAGCGCAACATCATCGGCGAGCGGGCGCTCGGCTTGCCGCGCGAGCCGCGCGCCCGAGGCGCCAAGCGATGAGCAGCCGCACCGCCCTGCCCGCCCGGCCACGCGCTGCTCGCCGGCAAGTCGGTGCTCGTCACCGCCGCCGCCGGCACCGGCATCGGCTTCGCCACCGCCAAGCGCTGCGCCGAGGAAGGCGCGTTCGTCATGATCAGCGACCAGCACGAGCGCCGCCTCGGACGAGGCCGCCGAGCAGCTCGCCCAGATCCTGGGGCAGCGCCCGCCGACGGTGCTCTGCGACGTCACGGTCGAGGCGCAGGTCCAGCGCATGTTCGACGACCGCCGATCGCGGCGACCGGCCGGATCGACGTGCTGGTCAACAACGCCGGCCTCGGCGGCACCGCGAACCTCGTCGACATGACCGACGAGCAGTGGTCGCGCGTGCTCGACGTGACGCTCAACGCGTACGTTCCGCTGCACGCGCGCCGCGCTCCGCCACATGATCCCGCGCCGCGCCGGCGTGATCGTCAACAACGCGTCGCGTCCTCGGCTGGCGCGCGCAGGCCGGGCAGGCGCACTACGCCGCGGCCAAGGCCGGCGTCATGGCGCTCACGCGCTGCGCCGCGATCGAGGCCGCGGAGGCCGGCGTGCGCGTGAACGCCGTCGCGCCGAGCCTGGCGCTGCACCCGTTCCTCCACAAGGCGACATCCGAAGGAGCTGCTCGACGAGCTCGACGGCGCGCGAGGCCTTCGGCCGCGCGGCCGAGCCGTGGGAGGTCGCCAACGTGATCGTCTTCCTCGCCAGCGACTACTCGACCTACATGACCGGCGAGATCGTCTCCGTCAGCAGCCAGCACCCCTAGTTTGCCTGCGAGGGGATCTTGATCCGACAACTCCGGGCGATGGCGAAGGGAACCCGTGGACAGACACGAAAAGCTTCGGACGGCCACATTCATGGCGGCTCTGCTCGCGTGTATCGCCGCTTGCGGCGGGGGTGGAGGCGGCTCGAACGGAAATGGCGGGTCCAGCGCGCGAGCTTGGGCGGCTGGATCTCCCCCTATCGTCCGCTCCGAAGACGGCGGCATGAGCTGGTTCGCGAATTGATCCCCAGACCTCCCGATTCGGGCTGAGAGGGTCGAGTTCCTCGACAGGAACATCGGATGGGCAGTTGGATACGGCACGATCTTGCACACGAAGGACGGGGCGACTCGTGGGTCGTTCAACGCACAAGCGATGAGTCGCTGAACGACGTCGCGTTCGCAACTCAGCAACAAGGGATTGCCGTGGGAAATGTCTTCCCAGGGATCGCCAGTGAGCGACTCATCCTCGTCACCCGGGACGGAGGACAAACCTGGACACGGGCACCGATTGATGGGCGTGAGCGGCGCTTCGGCCAGAACGCTGCCCTGAGGAACGCCTGCTTCACGGCAACCGGAATCGGCCTTGCGGTTGGCGACGGCGTGGACGGCAACGCCGTGCTGCTCAGCGCAGATTCCGGCGTGACGTGGCCGATGTCACGGACCGCATCGGTGAGACCGGCTCTATTGCTGCACTTGCGTTGGGGATTCCGAGCTATGGATCGCTCAGTCCAATTTCCGGCTCGCCCGATCCTTCGACGGAGGGATGACCTGGTCGACGCTACTTCGGGCCTCCCCGACGGATTCGATGGGCAGCTTCTCGGTTTCGCGTTCATCGATCGGCAGCGGGGCTGGGCCGGTGGCGTCGAAACAACAGCAACACACCAGTTACCTTCACACGGTGGACGGTGGGGAGAACTGGAAAGAGCAAGCGCTGCCGCCACATCGTGGTGCCATTTTCGCACTCGCCTCCACACCATCCGGCGCCGGCGCGGCCGTCGGGCTAAGCGGGATCGCGTTCGTCACAACCTCTGGCGGGAGAGAATGGGTCAACGCGATCCTCCCTGAGGAGATTGCAGCAGACGGGACCTCTACGATGTGGTTATCAGGACGGACTAAGCAAAAGGGAATCACCGGCAATGGCCCGCCGATCGTCCTTCGCGTACCGCTCGATCGCCGTCAGCAGCCAGCACCCCTAGCTGTGGAGCACGCATGATCGACAAGTCAGCCCTGGGCGTCGCCGGCGTCCCGTTCGAGATGGACATCGAGCGCGGCAAGATCCACGAGTTCGCGCGCGCCACGCGCTCCACCCATCCCGCCTACTTCAGCGGCGACCATCCCGTCGTGCCGCCGACGTTTCTCACCACGACGTTCTTCTGGGAGCAGCTCGAGCCCGAGAGCAACCCCTGGCACCGCGTGCAGATGAGTCCCGACCGTGGCATGCACGCCGAGCAGGAGTACGTCTTCCACGGACCGCCGCCGCGCGCCGGCACGCGCTTGCGTTGTCAGTCGCGGATCACCGAGATGTACGACAAGGAAGGCCGGCGCGGCGGGACCATGACCTTCGTCGTCATGGTCACCGAGTTCCGTGACGCCGCCGGCACGCTGGTGGCGGAGGCGCGCATGACCGCGGTCGAGACCGCCAAGCCTCCGGAGCAGAAATGACGACGAGCACGCGCTGGGACGAGATCATCGAAGGCCGCGAGCCCGAGCCGCTCGTTCTCGGCCCGCTCACGCGCACCGACTTCGTCCGCTATCAGGGCGCGTCGGGCGACATGCAGCCCATCCATCACGACGAGCCGTTCGCGCGCGCCGCCGGCTACGAGGCGCCGCTCGCGGTCGGCATGTTCCACGCCGGCGTGCTCAACACGTGGGCGACGAGCTGGCTCGGACCGGAGAACGTGCGCCGCACCAAGGTGCGCTGGAAAGCGCAGGCCTGGCCCGGCGACGTCCTCGAGTGCTCGGGCAAGGTCGCACGCAAGTACGAGGAAGCGGGCGAGCGCAAGGTCGACCTCGAGCTCGTGTGCCGGCGACGTCAGGATGGGCAGACCGTCGTCGAGGGCTGGATGACGTTCGTCGTGCCGGCGTAGCGGCGAAGGATCGTAGGCCGCTAGAACCCCTAGGTACAATCCCCTACCGGACCGTTCGGGGCCCTCACCCCGGACGGTCTGCGTCTTCCCGGGTGAGTCCCGTCCTCGGGACCACGGGCGGCGTTCTGAAGCGCACGCGGGAATTCCCGTACGCGCCTCGTGATCTACCGAGCTGTCTATGGCTTTCGCTGTGCGCTGCCTTCGATCGCGTCGGCGACGTCCGTGAGGAATCGATTTTCGGATTGACACCGCTAAGGCACCGGTGTTTCAGTAACCTGACACGCCAAGTTGGGTAACACCTGCGATCCGACTCCCCGCACACATCCGGCCGAGGACTGACTCGGCCGTACCAAGCCCTCACTACACCCGCATCAGGGAGAACCTCACGATGCACAACCACCTCCGAAACGAACGCGGAATGGTGCTGGCATTCGTCGCCGTCGCCTTCGCAGCCTTCATCGCCCTCACCGTGGTGGGCGTCGATCTCGCACGTCTCGCCTTCACCGCCACCGAGGTGCAGACGGTCGCCGACATCGCCGCCACCTCCGGCGCGCGGACGCTCCTCCACGGTGGTGACGCGTACCCAGGTCGACCTCGACGCGATGCAGACGGTCGCCAACAGCAACACGGTCGACGGAAGCGGTGCAATGATCGAAGCGGACGACGTCGACCTCGGACGCTACGGCTTCGCGACCCCAGACTTTCACCGAAACCGACGTCAATCCCAATGCCGTCAAGGCCGATGGGAAGAAGACCGTGACGAACTTCGTCGCGGGGGGACTCGGGCCTGCCAACGCCACGACCGACGTCCACAAGATCGCGATCGCGGCGATCTCGCGGGCCCTGCCGCCGGGTGCGCGACCGCCCGAGGGCTCGGGTTGCGCAAGACGACAACTGGGACTTGCTTCTGTAGAACACGGGGCCCCGCCCTGCCTCCCGATCACCGCGCCCGACTGTCAATTCGACGATCTCGGGCAGCTCCCCTCTCTGGTGGTGAGCGACTCCACGAGCGACACGGCCGCCTGGACGGCCTTCACGGACCACAGCAGCAGCGAGGTACGGAGATTCCTCGACCAGCCCCCCCTCTGCAACGCCAATGGCATGGGTGAGGGGCCCGGTGACGTGAACATGGGTGGCGTGGATGCTCAACATCAACGAACGGAATCAATCCTTCCTGCTCAACCCAGGGTCAGCCCTTCGGTCTGATGGAATGCATCGTGCGGGAGCGCTTGGGCTGCCAGCGATACGAACAACGACGGCGTTGTCGACGCCAGCGGTGGTACCATCTTCACGATCCCGATCGTCCATCTTCCGACCTGTAGCACGAGCATGAACAACGACCGGCCACTCGTGGGGTTCGCGACCGTCGAGATCACCGGAGCGTGCGTCGGCGGCGAGAAGCGGATCGATCTTCAGGTCATCAATCGCAGCTCCACCATCACCGGGCAGCCCGGCGGCGGGTGCTTCGGGACGGACTGCAGCGTGGTCCTCGCCAAGTGAGGATCGCGTCGCGGCTGGCAGTGATCGCAGCGCGTGCTCAGCGCAGCGTTTCGCAGCCGCGCGCCGCTCTCTTCGCGCCGGCGCCCTCGCGCCGTGCCCTGCTCTACGCCAACGCCTCGATCGCCGAGCGGAACGCCGCCAGCGTGAACGCCACGTCCTCGGACGTGTGGGCGGTGGAGACGAAGAACTTCTCGTGCCCCTTCATGACGCCGCGCTCGAGGAGGAGCGCGGTGAAGCGCGCGTGGCGCGCCGCATCGGCGCCGAGCATGGCGCGGAAGTCCGTGACCTCGCGCTCGCTGAACCACACCTCGAAGGCCGGCGGCTCGCCGGTGACCTGCGCCGCGATCCCGGCGTCGCGGAGCGCTGCGCGCAAGCCGTCCATGAGCTGCCGCCCGGTGGCGAAGAGCCGCTCGTAGACGCCGGGCACAGCGAGGAGATCGAGCGCCGCGAGGGCGGCCACGGCGGAGATGGGATTGGCGCTGTAGGTCCCGGAGAGCGCCACGTAGTCCCCCTGCGCCAGACGCGCCGGATCGGCGTGCGCCATGATGTCGGCGCGGCCGGCGACGACGCCGAGCGGGTGCCCGCCGGAGATGCTCTTGCCGAGCGCGCACAGGTCGGGCACGACGCCGTAGTATTCCTGCGCGCCGCCGTAGGCGAGACGGAAGCCGGTCACGACCTCGTCGAAGACCAGCGGGACTCCATGGCGGCGGGTGACGTCGCGCAGCGCCTCGAGAAAACCGGGCCGGGGCGCGATCGTTCGCTGCAGCGGCTCGACGATCACCGCCGCCAACGCCTCGTGGTGCCGCTCGACGAGCGCCGTGGTCGTGTCGACGTCGTTGAACGGCGCGACCAGCACGCTCGCTTCGACGGCGCGCGGGATGCCCGCCGAGTTCGGCACGGGGAGCGGATGATCGCGCGGCGCCCGCGTCCACTGGTTGCTCATGAGCGCGTAGTCGCTCATGCCGTGGAAGCCGCCCTCGAACTTGAGGATCGCGTCGCGCTGGCGGAAGGCGCGCGCCAGACGCAGCGCGAAGAAGGTCGCGTCGGAGCCGGTGCTGTGGAAGCTCACCTTCTCGGCGCACGGCACCGCGCCCGCGATCCGCTCCGCCAGCAGGATCGCCGCCTCGCCCAGGAGGAGATACGAGCTGCCGCGCTCGAGGTGCCGGCGTACCGCGTCGACGATCGCGGGGTGGGCATGGCCGAGCAGCATCGGTCCTGATCCGAGCAGGTAGTCGACGTACTCGTTGCCGCTCACGTCCCAGATGCGGGAGCCGCGGGCTTCCTCGACGATCAACGCGTGCTCGGGCGACTGCGTCGTGTTGCGCACGCCCGCCGCGATGCGCGCCGCGGCGCGTGCGAGCAGCTCGCTTTCGCGCGCGCTCCGCGGCTTGCGTCCGGTCACGCGAACCGCGCGGGACGAGCCCGATCAGTCGGCGGCTTCGCGCTCGACGTGGAAGTGCTCCATGTAGTCGGCGAAGCTCGCGTGCATGCCGCGTGTCGAGAGCCCGAAGTCCTCGGCCCGGTAGCGATGCTCGCCGTGCTTGCCCTGCGGGTTCTCCGCCACCCAGCCGCGCATGCCCCGCTCCGCCTCCGGACTCATCTCGAGCCCGAAGTGGTCGTACATGCGGCGCACCGAGCCGATCGGATCGGCCCACACCTCACGGAAGTTGAGGTCGAAGAACCGTTTCGCGTCGTGCTCGCGTCGGACCTCCAGGCCCTGCACCAGCCGACTCGACCACAGCTCCACGAGCCACTGCGAGATCTCCCGGCGGTCGACGTCACCCTCGTAGAGCGCGCGCCACCCCGCCACCAGGCTGCACAGCGACGGCATGATCTTCGCCGGATCACGGTGGCATTGCACGATGCAGGCGTCCGGATACACGGCAAAGAGCGTGCGCAGGTTGCCCATGTGGACGGGATACTTGAGCACCCAGCGGCGTTCGGGAGTCGGCGAGCCGATGAGCTTCAGGAGATCGCGGTGCCGTTCGTAGGTGTCGCGCATCGCGTGGCGCGTGTACCACGCCGAGTACGAGGGAATCGTCGAGTTGCAGTCGAAGGTGTCGTCGGTGAACGTCTGCTGCATCAGGTGGCGGCATTCCTCGGGCCCGTCGGCGCTCATCAGATGGATGGCCTTGAGGCTCGGGTCGACCGTGTACATCCACTCGAGCTCCTGCACGGATTGCTGGAACGCGGGGTCGCCTTCCCACTCGCTGCGCGGCGGGCGTGGACGCGGCGAGGCGGCAAGCCAGTACTCCAAAGCCTGGATGGCGGGATCGCTTCCGAGCAGATGGTGCAGCGCCGTCGTCCCGGTGCGCGGCAAGCCGAGCACGAAGATCGGACGCTGGATCGCGATCTCGAGGATCTGCGGACGCGCTTTCCAGGCGCGTTGCGAGAGCAGACGATTCTTGAGGATGCCGACGAGCTGCTGCTCCACCATCCCGATCCCGGTGGCCGTGAGCCGCGACTCGCGGTCGTACGCCTCCGCCAGCACGCGCAGGCCTTCGAGATAACCCGGGTCGCCGAAGTCGTCGCTGCCGACGGCCGCGCGCGCGGCGTCATGGAGCGCGTCGATCGAGCTCGCGAAGTGGGGACGTGTGGCGGTGTCGGTCATGGACGGGACGGTCGTCGGGTGTAACGCGTCATAGGAAGGTCGCCGGGGACCGGTCAAGGAGGCCGCGTGCCGGCTTGACCGCTTCCTGGATGACACTCTAAGATTGAAGCCTTCTCTAACGATCATGCCCGCCTCAGCTCGAGAAGCGGTCGTCGAGGGACGACGTGAACGCAAGAAGCGCGAGCTCCGGGCGCGCGTCTATCGGACGGCTCGGCAGTTGTTCCTGGCCCGGGGCTTCGAGGCCACCACCGTCGAGCAGATCGCCGAGGCCGCCGACATCGCGCCGGCCACCTTCTTCAATCACTTTCAGAGCAAGCACGTGCTGCTCGGCGAGATGACGAGTGAGGTCTTCGATCATCTCCAGACCCTCATGGAGCAGCGGCTGCTCGGTTCCGGCTCGGCACAGCAGCGCATCAAAGCCTTCGCCGAACAGGCCGCCGCCGAGGTGCACGCGGCACGCGGTCTCGCGCGCGACGTGCTGCTCGAGCTCATGCGGACGCGCGCCGGAACCGGCGAAGCCGTCCCCTACCTCGCGCGCGTGCACGACGCCTTCACGCGCATCCTGCGCGAAGGGCAGGACAAGGGCGAGGTGCGCACCGACACCGACGCGGCGTTTCTGGCCGAGATGGTGGTGGGTGCCTTCAACGCCGCCGTCATCAACTGGATGCGGGACGCTCGCTACCCGCTCGAGCAGCGCTTTCGTCAAGTGGCCGGATTCATCGGCGACGCGATCCGCCCGGCACGCACGGCCTCGCGCGTCAAAAGCTAGCGCCCGACGCCGGCGCGCGGCGTCATTGCAATCGCTTGGCGGAGCGATGTACGTGACCCGGGAGCGCAGCCAGCGCCCGACTGCCAAAGGAGAGTCATGTCGCAATCCCGTCTCATGGTACGCGTCGCCGGTGTCGCGTTCGTCGCCCTGGTTGGCTGGTACGTCTTGCATCTGCATGCGGAGATCGCCCGCTTGCATGCACAGCTCGCCCGCAGCGCACGGCCACAGGAAGCGGCATCGCCCTCCGCGCCATCACGCGTCGAGAGCGCGGATGCCGCGCGTCCGGTCCGAGGGCGCGCGCATGCTCACGCCCGAGCAGCGCGAAGCGATGATCGAGCGGCTCGGTGGCCGCGGCAGCAGCTCGACGCATCCGGTGTGGTTCGCGACCACGCCGAACAATCCGGAAGCGGCGGCCTTCCAACGCGCGCTGCAGGGAGTTTTCGAGGAGGCGGGCTGGCAGGTGCGCGGCAACCTGCCGCTCCGCTTTCCGATGAAGGCCGGGGTGTTTGTCTTCGCCGCCGACGAGGAACCGCCAGAGTACGTGACGATGGCGCACGAAGCGTTGGAGGCCGGCGGCATCACGGTCACCGCCGGGCGCGGCTATCGCGAGTTCACGCGCCAGAAAAAAGCGGAGAACCCGAATTGGACCGGCCTCGAGTTGGGACCCGACGATACCTACGTCATCGCCGTCGGCCGGAAGCCCGAGCCCGCGTCCTGAATCTCGGGGAGTCGCGGCGGCGCGGCTCGACCCTCACGCCTCACCTGCGGCGAGGCTCACTTGCACTTGATCGAGCCGGCGGGCGGGATCCACGCACAGAGCGGCGGCAGCGGACCCGGGAAGAGCGCTTCCCCGCACTGATTCGTCGTCGCGTAGGGCGGATCGAGGATGAACGTGCCGACGAGCGGTAGCATCGTGGGGAGCACGTAGGTCGCGTTCTTGGCGGTGACCTTGAACTTGACCAGTCCCGGATCCGTCGTACTGTGCTTCACCACGACCTTCCTGACACCGGCAACGAGAGGAACCGCTGCACCGCTGTTCTTGTAGACGGACGTCGTCCCGCTGCCGTTCACCTTCCATCCGACGCCGTTCACAGGGTCGTAGGCTCCCGGAGGAATCGTCGCATCGAGAATCGTCGCATCGGTGGCGTCGGTGACGACGATGCGCACGCCGTTGGCGCGCGGGTCTATGGTGGGTGTCGTCGGCACCGTGACGGAGCCGGAGAACTTGAGCTGATCGTCCCCGGGCGGCGGCGCGAGCTTCCGGAGCTTCATCTTTCCGCCGACCGCGTACACGGGCAGATAGTTGTTGCACGGGTCACACACGTCGCCGGTGCCGTCGGTATCGGCGTCCTCTTGCGCGGGATCCGCCTCGGTCGGGCAATCGTCGTCGACGTCGCAGACCCCGTCTCCGTCCCCATCAGGCTGGCCGGTGTCGGCAGGACAAGCGCCGCTCGACCCCGTGCACGACTCGGCTGCGTCGCAGCCACCGCTGGACGGACGACACTCGAAGGTGCTCGGCCGGAACGCATCGGACGGACACGCGGTGCCTGCTCCGCTGCACGACTCCGCCAGGTCGCAGACGTCGGCGCTCGGCCGGCACAGGGTCGCGTTCGATTTGTAGCCATCGACGGGACACGCGGCGCTCAACCCGGTGCACGCTTCTTCCTGGTCACAGACGTCCGCTGCGGCGCGACAGGGCGTGCCGCCGACGACGAACGTGTCCGCTGGACACCCGGGGGCGGCGCCGGTGCAGCTCTCGGCGATGTCGCACACGCCGGCGCTGGGGCGGCACCCGGTTCCACTCGGCGCGAATCCGTTCGCCGGGCAGGCCGCGGCCGAGCCCGAGCAGCTCTCGGCGACATCGCACGCACCGGCAGCGGCTCGGCAGACCACGGAGGTCGACGCGAACCCGTCGGCGGGGCACGATCCGCTGCTACCGGTGCAGTTCTCCGGCTGGTCACAGATGTCCGCAGCGGCGCGGCACACGGTCGCGCTCGACGCGAACCCGTCGGCCGGACAGGTAACCGATGAGCCGCTGCAGGTCTCGGCGGCGTCACACGGCGTCACGGATGGACGGCACACCGTGCTCGAAGACTTGAAGCCGTTGCCGGGACAGGACGGAGACGCGCCCGTGCAGCTCTCGGCTTGGTCGCACACGTCCGAAGCGGGCCGGCACATGGTCGTCGTCGGGGCGAAGCCGTTCGCAGGGCAGGTCGGCGACGATCCGCTGCAATTCTCGGCGACGTCGCAGACCCCGCTCGCGCCGCGACACTGGGTGGTGCTCGACGCGAACCCGTCGGCGGGGCATGAAGCCGCCGACCCGGTACAGTTTTCGGTGACGTCGCAGATTCCGAGCGACGGACGACACACCGTGGCGCCCGAGGCGAAGCCATCCGCCGGGCAGCTCGCGCCCGAGCCGTCGCAGGTCTCGGCGACGTCGCAGACGTCGGCGGACGGACGGCATCCCGTCCCCGGCGACGCAAAGCCGTTCGCCGGGCAGTTGTTGCCGACGCCGTCGCAGCTTTCGGCGACGTCACACGGACCGAGCACGGGCCGGCACTCGCCGGTCGCTTTGACGTCGGCCGGACATGCGGTCGAGACGCCGTTGCAGTGTTCGGCGAGATCGCAGAAGCCCTGCTCGATGCGGCAGACCGTCGTGGTCGGCTGGACGGAGTTGGTGGGACAGGCCGCGCTCCCGCCGGTGCAGTTCTCGGCGGCGTCGCAGAGGTCGACGGCGGGCCGGCAGACATTCACGGACGAGAGGAATCCATCGGCAGGACACGGGCCACTCGAGCCGGTGCAGGATTCCGCCACGTCACAGGACCCGGCGCTGACGCGGCATCCGGTGCCCGCGCTCTTGAACAGGCAGGACGCCGTGCAACACGAGGTAGCGCTGCCGTTCGCCCCCCCTTCGTCGCACTGCTCGACGCCCTCCACCATGCCGTTGCCGCAGACTCCCACCTTGACGATCGAGAACGTATCGAAGACGGCGTCGTTCTCGTCGATCGCCTTGACGGTGAGCGTGGTGTCGCTCGTGATGCGGGCCTCGGCGTGCTGGAAACGCTTGAAGCTGCAGTACTGGCCGTTCACGCCGTTCGGGCACTGATTCGAGAGCCAGGGACAATACTCCTTCGCGTGGGCCGGACCTTGCCCGTACGGCCCGCCGCCATCCACCAGGGCGGCGTCGTCGAGCGTCGCGCCACCACCGCCCGACATGACGTAGAGCGTCGACAGGCCATCCTGCCCTGCTCCCCCGCCGACCAGGTAGTCGTCGACGACCTTCGAGCGCTCGTAGATGTGATCGTGACCGTCGAAGACGATGTCGACCCTGTGCTGCTCGAAGATCGGTCCCCAGGTGTTGCGGACGTTGTGGTCGCTGCCGAGGGACGCGAACCCGTTGGCGCACGAATACGGCGTGTGATGGAGGAACACGAACTTCCATTTGCGCGTCGTGGCGGCGAGGTCGGCGGCCAGCCAGTTCGTCTGCGTGGCGGTGACCGCCGGCGAGTTCGAATCGAGGACGACGAAGTGCGCGTTCCCGCTATCGAAGGAAAAGTAGCGCTCCTCGTTGCCGGCCGGCGCGTTGCGCGGCAAGAGGTGCATGCGGATCTCGACCGAGTTCGCCCAGTTGGCGGCGCCGACGTTGTTGACGTCGTGATTGCCGAGCGCCGGCATGAACACCGCGCGCCGCAGGATCTGGTTCTCGTACTGGGCGATGAAGGCATTGTTGTCCCAGTCCGACTGGGTGCCGTTCTGGTACGCGTTGTCGCCGACCGTGAGGATGAGCGGCGTATCGTCGGCGTTCTGATTGTCCGCGACCCGCCCCTGGGCGCTGCTGCCGGTACCCCAGTCGCCGATCACGGTGAAGTACAACTCGCTGGTGTCGCTCGGGAGCTTGAAGGTCTGGAAGTACGTCGTGGCGAGGACCTGATTGCCGTTGGTGAGCAGCCGATAGTAGTAGCGCGTGCCGGACAGCAGGCCGGTGAGCGGCACCGTATGGCACGTGCCCGCGGCACCGATCGCGCAGCTCCCCGCCTGCGGCACCGTGACCGACGAGCCGAGGGCAGGTGTGGTACCGTACTCGACCGTGCTGTTCCCCGTCACGTCGGTCCACCACTCGATCGTCATCGTCGTGGTGAGCGCGTCGGGGTTCTGGATGAGCGGACCCCGCGTCAGCGTTTGCGCGGATGCCGTGCTCGCCATGACGAGCAGCAGTCCGGCCAGAGCGCGCAGGTATCTCACCTCGAATCCTCCAATGACGCGCGCCTGCGAGCAGCCCCGCGCACGCCTCAAGCAGCGATGAACGAATGGTCAGCGGGCCGGTCGGGCGGCCGCTGGTTGGCGCTGCACCATACACAAAACCCGCCGCCTTATGGAAGGAAAATCGAGGCTGCGATAGGAGGACAAACGTGCTCCTGACCGCTCTCCCTCGCCTCGCGATCGTGCTCCTCTTCTGCTTTGCCGGCAGCGCAGCCTGCAGCCCTCGAAGGCACGCCACCCCCGACCCGGCCGCCCATGAGGCCGGCCACCGCCCCGGGGTTGAGGAATCCGCCGGCACGGGCAGCGCGAGCCTTCCCCACGGTTGCGTGTCGCCAACCCGGGCCGCGGCAACCGGCCGCTCGCCGCGATGCGTCGTCTCGTTCGGGCGCGCGCCCGCTGCGGTAGCGGTGACACCCGATGGCGCACTGGCGATCGTGTCCAGCTTCGAGGCAACGACTGCCGCCTGGCGCCTACCCGGCGCCACATTCGTCGTCGGCTTCGAAGGGCCGCCGGAGGAGGAGCCGGCAGAGCACGGCGACCACGAGGACGAGCCGCGTGTCATCGCGCCGAGCGCGGACGGCATGGCAGCTCTCTTCGCGATCGGCAGCCGCATCGTGCGCTACGACATCGTGAGCGGCCGTCCTGGGGCGCATGTCGAGGGGCCGGGCGGCATGATCGACGACCTCGCGTGGTCGGGCCGCGGGACGCGCGTCCTGCTGGCAACAGCGGGCGACGGCCAGGCACACCTCTTCGATCTCGGCGATGGCCGGGTGCTGCGGACGCTCCGGGTCGCGGGCCGCGCCGTCAAAGTCGCGCTCTCGGCCGACGAAAGCCGAGCCGCCGTCGGCACCGTCCTCGGGACGATCGGCATCGTCGATCTTCGCGCCGAGGCGCCGCCGCGTGTCCTGACGCCGTCGACCCAGGAGGTTGCCGGGCTGGTGTTCGCCGCAGACCGGCTGGTCGTCGCCGGTCGCGACGGAGAGCTGCGCGTCTTCGCCGCGGCGACCGGGAAGCAGCTTCTGCACGCCAACGCGGCAGCGCCGCTCGTGAGCCTCGCGGTGAGTCCCGATCGCCGGCTTGCCGCGACCGCGGACGATCAGCACCGGGTCCGCCTCTTCCGGCTCAGCGACGGCACGATGATCGAGACGCTGCAATGGCATCGCGCCAGCATCGCGGCCCTCGCCTGGGGAGTCGGCCCGACGCTCCTCGTCGCCGACAACGACGGTGAGCTCGCGCTCTGGGACGTATCCGCACCCGCGGAACGAGAGGCGCTCGATTCCGGACGCGACTAGACCCCGGCCCGGGCCCTCCAAGAAGCGGCGCGCTCCCGCAACCGCCGGTGGCGGTCACCTCGTTCCGCCGACACGACGCACGACCAAGCTGTCCGAGGTCGTCGCGCGACTGCAGGAGCGCGCCAGCGAGCCCGGCACCCGGCAGATCGTCTGCGCGCTGCTCCTCGGCTTGTTCGCCATCAACGGCCTGATCGCCGCGCGCACACACACGCCGACGGTCGACGAGTTCGTCTATCTTCCCGCGGGGTACTACCACTTGCGAACCGGCGACCTGACGCTCGACCCGACGAATCCGCCGCTCCTCAAGATGGCGATGGCCGTTCCGCTGCTCGCGATGTACCTGGAGCTCGATACCGATCCGAAGTGGCGCGACAACCGCACCGGGTGGGGACCGTGGATCTTCGGAACCCGCTTCATGGACATGAACCGCGCCCACTACTTCGACGCGTTCTTCATCGCGCGCGTCGTCGTGCTCGCGATCGGCGTCGCCGCCGGCCTGCTGATGATGGCGCGTGCGCGCACCATGCTCTCGCCGCTCGGATCACTGGCCGCATTGCTGCTCTACTGCACGATGCCGCCGATCATCGCTCACAGCGCGCTCGCAACCCTCGACGTCGGCGTGATGGCGCTGTTGTTCGCGGGATTCGTCGCGCTCGAGCGTTTCGCGTCGACCACGATGGCGCGCTGGGCCGTCGCCACCGGCGTGCTCTTCGGGCTCGCCCTCACCGGGAAGGGCGTCGCCGCGCTGTTCGTCCCGTTGCTCCCCCTCCTCGCGGCGGTGGGATGGCCGCGGTGGGACCGCGCCGGCGTACGCCGCTTCGCGGGCGGGCTGGCATCGATGGGCATCGCGGCATGGGTGACCGTGCTCGCCGTCTACGGCTTCTCCGGCTTCCCGTTGCCCGCGCCGGTGCTCGAGGGCTTGCGTTTCCAGGTCGCCGCCAGCAGCGCGGGTGAGTTCCCGGCGTTTCTCTTCGGCGCCTGGTCGCAGACGGGTTGGTGGTACTACTATCTCGTCGCGCTCCTCTTCAAAACGCCGCTGCCGACGCTCGCGCTCTTGATCGTCGGCGCCTGGGCGGTTGCGCGGCGGCGTCTGTCCGGCGCAGGCGATCTCTGGATGGTTCTGCCGCCGCTGCTGCTGCTGTACGTGCTCTCGTTCCACTACGGAAAGTTCTACGGGGTCCGTTATCTGTTGCCGGCATTCCCGTTCCTCGTCCTGCTCGCCGGCCGTGGAGTCGACGTCCTTCTCAGGGGAGGTCGTTCGGCCGTCGCCGTCGCCGTCCTGCTGCTCTGGCAACTGACCGCGTCGCTGCTCGCCGCGCCCCACCACCTCGCCTACTTCAACGAGCTCGCGTGGCCGACCGATCATGCCCGTCGCGTTCTTCTCGACTCGAATCTCGACTGGGGACAGGATCTCGGGCGTTTGAAGACCTATCTCGACGCGCGCGGGCAGAACAGGATCTGCCTCGGCTACTTCGGCCACGTGGATCCAGGGCTCTACGGCATCGAGTACTCCCTTCCACCGACGAGCCCGACCGCCGGGCTCTGCGCCGTCAGCGCCAACTTTCTCGCCGGCTATCCCTACGCCGTGACGTACGCGGGTGAGCGCATTCTCGGCGTGCGGGCGGGCGCGTGGTCGTGGTTCGACCGGCTCGACCCCGTCGCCCGCGTCGGACGATCGATCTACGTCTTCGACGTCACGCCCGAGGACGTGCGCCGTCTCGCGGGGTCCGAAGCGCGATGACGAGCACGCCCGCTATCGAGCGCCCGGGTCGCGGTCCCGGACGTACCGCGGCATGGCTCGGACTCTGGCTTCTCGGGATGCTTCTCGCGGCCGAGGGCGCCGTGCGCGCCGCGGCTTTCGTGCTGGCGCGCGATCAGGGCGTCGGAGCAACCCGCCCCGGCGCGGACGTCATCTATTGTATCGGCGATTCCTTCACCTACGGTCAGGGCGTTCGCCGTGACGAGGCCTGGCCATCGCTCCTCGGCGACCTGCTACGCGCCGAGGAAGGCGCCGACGCGCCCGACGTCCGCACCGTCGCCGAGCCGGGAGCAAGCAGCAGCGTGGTGACGCAGGAGGTCTCGAAAGCACTCAAGGCCGGCGACGCGCGCCTGCTCTTGATCCTGACCGGATGGAACGCGAACGACGGCGACTTCGCCGCCCACGCCGCGGAGCATGCCAAGCCGGTACCCTGGGAGAGCACGGTCGACATCTGGCTCGAGCGCTCGCGGCTCTTTCGCGTCGTCAAGCACGCGCTGACGTATCGGAGTCGTACGCTCGTCCTCGACGACGTCGAGATCATTCCCCAGACCACCGCCATGCGACTCTACGATTTTCGCGCCTACCAGGAGATCGCCCGCAAGAATCTCCGCCAGATCGCCCGTATGTGCCACGCGGCGCAGGTCGCGTGCGCGCTTCTCACCTACCCGCACCGCGAGCTTCCGTCGAACCCCTACACGCGCACCGAGTACTACCACGCGCTCTTCGGACGGACGCCGCTCTCCGAGGACGACTACCTCATCCACGAGCGGCGGCCGGGCGAGATCGCGATCGACGCCGTCATCCGACACGTCAGCGAGACCGAAGGGCTGACGATGATCGACCTCCAGCCTGCGTTCGCGTCGACGAACCACGACGACCTCTTCCTCCCCGATCTGCATCATCCGACCGCGGCCGGGCATGCGCGCATCGCCCGCACGGTCTTCGACGCGATGCGCGCTGGAGTTGCACCGCGTCGCGCCGCCGGCGACGCGCCCTGAGCGGGCCGTCACCCCTGCGGCGACGCCCCGCACGGCGCGACGATCCGATCGGCCTCCGGGTCGTTCGGACGGAGCCGCCTGAGCTCGCCCCGCAAGCGCATGGCGTCGTCGCAGCGACCGAGCGCCACGCGCACGCGCAGCGCCGAGAGCAACACGATCGGATCGCGCGGGCGCGCACGCATGGCGGCGTCGCTGGCGGCGATGGCGCGCTCGGCATTGCCCTGGAGCTGGTACACGTCGGCGAGATAGGTCTGCGCCTCGTACTCGTGATACGCGTGCCCGACGGCGGCCTGCAAAGCCGGCACGGCGGCGGCCAGGCGTGCGGTCGCACGCGCCGCGTCGCCCGCGGCACGCGCGCGCTGCGCCAAGAACAGCTCGAGGCGGCCGATCCACAGGTAGAGCTGACCTGGACCGCGCAGCGATTCGCCGGCGGCGGCACGGCGTAGATAGCCGAGCGCGGTCTCCGGGTCGCCGTTCTTCTCGTACCACTCGGCGAGCTTCTGCTGCTCGATGTCGAACCACACGTCGCCCCCGAAACAGATCGCCGGCGTGCGCTCGCGCGGCGGCTCGCAATACGTGTGGTTGACGAGCACGGTGGCGCCGATCAATCCAGCCGCGACGGCCAACGTGGCGTTCCAATCGCGACGCCGGAGCATGTCGACGGTCGCATCGACGGCGGCGGCGGCGAATATCATCAGGAACGGCACCGCCGGCATCCGATAGCGGGAGCGCACGTAGAAGAGCGTGATCACCGCGAGGTAGCTGAGCGAGATCACGTAGAGAGGAAGGGCGCGGCGGTGGCGCCCCGCGAGGACCAGACCGAGGAGCGCGAGCGGGCCGACGGTCGCGAACGTGCTGCCGGCCCACAGCCATGGGATGTACTGCGCGCGGATGAAGGCGAAGTGATAGCTGTCCGGGATCTCGTAGCTGTTCAAAAGCACCGTCAGCTTCTTGCGCGTGGTGTCGGCGAACGCGAGCGGGTTGCCGACCGCCCATGCCAGCGCGCTCCGCGACCAATGACGCGACACCGCCGCCGGCGTGAGCGCGTGTCCGGCTTCACGCTCGGCAAGCGCGCGTGAATCGCGCTCCTCGAACTCCGGGACGTCGCGCAGACCGCGCGGCCGCCCCGTCAATCCGGTCGCGAGCGGGTTGTTGCCGAGGTAGAGGTTCAGGCCGGCGTCCCCGCTCGTCAACATGAAGCCGCCGCCCCAGTAGCTGTTCCAGACGACCACGGGGAGGAGCGCGACCAGCGCCGTGCCGAGGAACAGGGCGGCCAGGCGACGCGCAGCGCGACGCGGCAGCGCTCGATCGAACGCGGCGTAGGCGGTGAGACCGACGAGCGCCAGCAGCCACTGGCCGACGCCGATGATCGTGACCCCGAAGATTCCGCCCGCGACCGCCATGCGCAGCGGGTGCCGCCGCTCGAGCGCGTCGAGGAAGCAAAGAAACCCGAGAAGACCGCCGAAGCAGAGCAACACGGTCTTGGCGAGCGAGATCTCCTCGAGGATCATCGGTCCGTAGGTGGCGAGCAGCAGGCCGGCGATCAGGCCCACCCGCCGATTGAAGAGCTTCGATCCGATGACGACCAGCAACGCGGCGCTCGCGCTTCCGAGGAGCACCTGAATGATGCGCGGCGGCCACGGCGACGAAGCGAACACGCCATAGACGCCGGCGAGATAGTAGGCGTAGAGAGGCGACTGGTAGAAATGCCGCCGGGGAAGCCAGTCCCCGGCCAGGATCTGCTCGGCCCAGATCCGGTATGCTTTGGCGTCGATGTTGTCGATGGCGAGGTACGGGCTCTGCGACATCTGCGAGAGCAAGACGCCGCGGATGACGAGCGCGAGTCCGAAGACGCCGGCCACCACCGTCCAGCTCGGCGCCTCGCCGGCGCTCGGCCAGCGCGGCCACGCGAATGACGTCGTGCTGCCGCGGCGGCGCGCTCGCCGCCGGCGGTCGCGCCCGGGGCGCTGCGCTCGAGGCCGGCGTCGAGACCGGGCGCGGGGGCGCGGTTGCCGCCGACGGCGCGCGCTCACGGTCGCGCTTCTCGCGTGATCGCTTCCCCATGCGCTCAGGGTGTCGCGGCTCGATCGGCGGGCGGCACGCTGGGATCGACCCAGAATCCCGAGCCGATCTCTCCCTGGCGGCGCAGGCGAAGGCCCGCCTGCGGCTCGGGCGTACATGGCAGCGGCGCGTCCCAGCACGTCGAATGCTGCCGGGGGACGTGAACGATCAAGCCGGTCGGCAACGTCACCTCATCGACCGGTGTCCGCGACATCGGCTCGAAAGCCGTACGCCAGGCGAGCGTGTCCGGCTCGCGCCACACCGGCACCACGGCGTAGGCCAGCACGACGGTGACGATCGCGACCCGCCATCGCCGCGGCGCCCCGAGAATCGCTGCCGCGCAACCGATGACGAGGATCTGGATCGGAATCAGCCACACGGCCGCGCCAGCGTAGCGCGGCATGGGCGTGGTCGAAAGCGTGAACACCAGTGAGACGATGGTCGGCAGCAGCACGACGGCCGGGACGAGCGCCGGGACACGCCGGCGCCACAGCCAGAGGCGCGTGACCGCGGCCACGACGACCGCGGCGAGCGCCACGATCAACGGCTCGATGACCTCGCGCTCGGTCCATGCCAGGGACTGGAGGCGCCGCAGGAACCAGGACGGGTCATGCACGATGGCGGACAACGGCGGGGGCCGGATCGGCCCCTGGATCCATTCGACCATGTCGGCGGTCACACGCCACTCGACCGGAACCCCGGCGAACGGGCTCGGGAAGAACGGGAGGCCGGTCGAGATGACGTTGCGCACCACCCAGGGCCCGAAAACGACCCCGCCGAGTATGCCGAGGCTGGCGAATGTGACTGCCACCGCGCCTCGCGATGGCCGCGCCCGGGCCATCCATGCGACGAGAGCGACCAACGCCACGCACACGGCAAGACCGGCGATCGACAACTTCAACGTCACCGCCACGGCGGCGAGCAGGATCAACGTGTACAGTGATCGCAGGCGCTCACCGTCGGCGGTCGGTTGGTCGAGCAAGGCCAGGAGCTCACCCGACAAGACGAGACCGAGGACGAACAACGCCGGCTCCGGCATCGGGCTGGTGAGATAGATGCTCGCGGCCAGTTGGACGAGGGCGGGAATGCAGCAGACGTAGAACACGTCGGCAGGACGCGCGCCACCCTCGCGTCGCAGCAGCCGGCCGGCGCCGACCAGGCCGCGCGCGAACACGATCAGGAGAAGCACACCATTGGCGACGTGGAACGATCGCCGCGCAAACGGGCCGACGTCGAGCCAGGCGACATACAGCAAGTACGATTGGCCGTGCCCGAACGGCAGATACAGATTGCCGAGGCCGGGAACGATCGCGTACTCGCTGATCCAGCGTACCATCGGAACGTAGTACGAACCGACATCCCCGAAGCGCGGTCCCGCGGTCGAGAGGTTGGCCAACCACACCGCGACGATCGCCGCGGCCAGGATCACGTGCCAGTTGCGCGCCAGGCGGTGTCGCAACGCGCCGGCGTAGTCGCGCGCGCAGAGGACGAGACCGCACGCGCCGACGCTCGCCGAGACGACGACCGCACGCGCGTCGATGGGAAGAAAGAGATGCCAGATCTGCAGGAAGCACACGAGCACGGCGAACCCCAACCAGACCGAGCGCAGAAGGGCATCCGTGTCGCGCGCCGGCCATTTCCCGAGCCAACGGACGACGCCACCGAGACCCAGCAGGATGAGTACGATCGCCGCCCACGCGGCGAGGATCGAGAGCTGAGGCGGCGCGTCCACGGCGGGGCTTCATAGCACAACGCGCCACGACCCGATTATCTCGCATTGACGTGCGTCGGGTGTTGCCCGTAGTATCCGCGGAGCCGTTCCCGCCGAAGGAGGCCCTGCACCCATGAAAACCGCGCGGCTCTTGCTCACCCTGGTTGCGATTTCTCCCATGCTTGCCGCCACGACCCACGCCGCGTCGTTACGGTGCGCGCGTGACTCCGTGCCGGTGGGCACGATCTGCGTCGACAAGTACGAGGCGAGCGCCTGGCGCGTTCCCGCGGATAGCGGCGCGCTCATCGCGCGCATCAAGCGCGGCAAGGCGACGCTCGCGGACCTGCAAGGGGCTGGCGCCACCCAGCTCTGTTCGGTGCCGCTCGGCAACGACACGTGCACGAGCTGCACCTTCGGCCCGACCTTCCCCGATACCGGCAACTGGACCGAGCCGGTGTACGCGGTCTCGATCCCGGGCGTCCGGCCGACCAGCTGCATCACCTGGTTTCAAGCCGAGCAGGCGTGCCGTCTTGCGGGCAAGCGTCTCGTCACCAATCAAGAATGGCAGGCGGCGGCCGCCGGCACGCCGGATCCCGGCAACGCCGACGATGGCAGCACCACCTGCAACACCAACACGGAGGAATCCTCGATCGCCGGCGCCCGCACGGCGTGCGTCTCGAGCTGGGGCACGTACGACATGGTCGGCAACATCTGGGAATGGGTCGGCAACTGGTCCGACCTGGCGACGGGCACGACCTGCGCCAACTGGGACGCCGAGTTCGGCGACGACATCACCTGCGTCGGTCCGAATGGTCCGGAAGCGACACCCACGCCCGCTCCCGCACAAGCACCGAGCAAGCGCCCGCGCATCATGGCCTCCGCCGAGGCCGACATCTTCCCGCTCAACCCGCAATTCCCCGGCGCGTTGATCCGCGGCGGCAACTTCGCCGCCGGCACACGCAACGGCGTGTTCGCCATTTTCGCCGGCGCGCCGCCGCATAATCGCAGCCGCATCACTGGCTTCCGCTGCGCCAAGTAACCGCGGGCTCAACAGGCGCGCAGACGGTCGCGTCAACCTCTACGGCCCGACGGTGCCCGCGAAGTAGTCGAGCGCGCGGTCGAACGCCCCGAGGCCTACCTGCGAGCCGGTGATGCGGCCGTTGAAGTCGTCGGGGTAGACGTGGATGCCGCCCGCTGGCCGTGACTGACCGGCGAGGTCGGCGGCATCGTAGTACGTCGCCCACTGCAACGTGACGTCGACGCTCGGCCCGCGTTCGACCGTGAGGTACGCGTTCGACAGCGCGTGAAATTCCCCGATCCCACCCGGGAAGAAGGGATCGCCTGTGAACGCCGTCATCACCTCGGCGGCGGCGCGGCTGAACGTGCTGTGCCCCGACGTGTAACCGGGGAACGCCGGGGTCACGAACGTCCGCTTCTGGTACGTCGTCCACTCGACGCCCCGCATCCAGCGCGTCCCGACCGGACCGGTGTTCGGGTCGGTGGGTGGGCCGGCGTAGGCAAGGATCGCGATCTCGCCCTCGTGACCGGCGAGCGCCTCGTGGCGCTCCCCGGGGGCGGTGGTTGCCGGCGTGATCACCTCGATGAGACCGGGCTGAAGCGGCAGGCCGTCCGGTGCGTATGACGGCCCCATGGGGTCGGAAGACTGACCCTTGCCCGCGATGATGCCGGATCATCGAGATCGGCCGCACCGAGTCGTACTCGCGCTTGAGCCCCCAGGCGACGATCGCCGCGTCGTGCACGGCGCCGTTCAGCGTGAGGTAGAGCTTCACGTCCCACTCGAGACGGTCGAGGACCGGACCGGTCCCACTAATTTGAAGAACCGGCAGGACGTCCGAGACCTCGTTGGCGAGCACGTTCCAGTGCCCCGGCGGCGTCTCCGATTCAGGGCCGTCCGCCCAGAACTCGGCCAGCACGCGCAAGAAGTCGCCGCGCGGCACGACGTTGGGAGCGTAGGGCTGGCCGGTGACGGGGTTGAGCGGATGCCCGGTGCCGGCGTTCGAGCCGAGCGGATTGTTGCCGAACGCGCCGGGTGAAATGTCCATCATCACGCCGTCGCCGGGGTCGAGACGGCTCGAGAGCTCGATCACCTGGCGCGCGCCCTTCTTTGTAGCCGGCGTCGTCGGCGCCGCCGAGCTGCGGCGGGGGCCCTGGATCGATGTAGACGTCCTCGGGGTCGCTGCGTGTGAGCGCGAACGGCACCACGTCGTTCCAGCCCGGGCCGACGATCGACTGCACCTTGTCCGGCAGCGGGATGCCGTTTTGCGTGATGATGAGATCGAGGGCGAGCGGCTGCCAGCGGTTCGGATCGACCATCACCGTCCCGGGCTGTTCTACGACGAGCGGCGCGTTCACAGGCGTGTAGGTCGGATCGCTGTAGTTTCCCTGCTCGTTCGAGCCGTCAGCGAGGCCGAAAGCCAGCATGGCGGCGCCGATCCGATTGCCCACCGCCGCCGGCGCGTCGCCGGCCGTGGTCGTGTAGTCGAGGTCGAAGCCGAGCGCGTAGAGATGCGCGCGGAGCGCGGCTTGCGTCGCGATCACCCCAGGGCCACTCTGGAAGCGCGCCGAAAGAATGCGGAACGCCGCGAAGCTGATGGCGATGCGGCGGTCGCGATCGGGATCAGCGGAGGCGTGCGACTCGTCGGTGAGCCACGCGCTCCCGCCGCCGCCGTATGCGCGCCAGGCGTCCCACATCGCCGCCGAGAGATGAAAGAGGTTGCGCGCGTGGACGGTCGGACGCGGCGTGTCGCGCCGGATCGCCGCGAGGAGCTGCTCGTCCCATTCGCGCGCGATGGAAAAGTCCGTCGCGGGCGCATCGCCGCAGTAGACGCTCGCCACGCCGTCGGTGAAACGGTGGCACGGTTTGGTCAACCGGTCGGCGGCGTTGAGCGCCAGGCAGACGCCGCAACTCGCCTGCGCTTCGAGACAGCCAAAAAGGTCGTCGAGCAGGGCGCCGGCGCACTTGCCGGGGAACGCCGCGGCGAGGCTCGTGAACCCGCACTGCTGGCTCACCTTGCGCTGCGCGCGCGCGACCACGCGCGCCACCGTCGCGCCGGTGGTGGCCGCGTAGCAGGCCTGCAGATCGGCGGCGGAACGGATCGTGCCCTGCCGGAGGCCGGCCTTCTTGCAGGCGTTGAACGCTTTCACCTCGGCGTTCGCGATCTTCGCCATGCCCTTCGCCACCGCCATCTGGCAGGCCGCCCCCGCCGGGTCGGTGCTGGCGTCGAGCAACGCGGCATCGACGTCGGGCCCGAAGACGTCGTGCACGCGGAGCACGCCGGTGAACGCGCCATTCACGACCGCGGCCGAGACGGGACCGAAGGTCGGCGCCAAAGCGCATTCCTCCGCGGCGACATCCTCGACCTTGGCCTGCGCCCGCGCGAGCTTGCCCTGGGGGTCGCCGGCAAGGCACGCGTCGGCGTTTTGTCCCGCCGGCAACGTTCCCGTCGTACCGGAGCGCACGCAGTAGACGAGCCGCTTGCCGGCGGCGACTGCGACGCGCGCGGCCGCCTTGTTGAGCGCCAGGATGCAGTCGAGCTGCCCTTCGGTCTGCTCGTCGACTCCGGGCGGCGGCTGGTCGATCACCAGGACACGATCCGCCGCGACCGGGTCACGAACCGAGCGCGCGCCGTCCGGCCAGATCACCTCGACCGTCACCGTGCGCACGCCGCCGAGCCCGAAATGGGCCTCGGCCGGATCCTGCGAGACGAAGTTGCTGCCCGCCCGCAGCTCGCGCAGCTGTGCCCCTTCCTCGGATGTGACCCGCACACGGGCACCGATCGCCTCGCTGTTCGGTGCCCGGCCGCGCAGCTTCACGGTCAGCCAGCCGCCGATGCCGCCGTCGTTGCGGTACAGGCGTGACGGCCCCTGGTTGTTCGAGATGAACAGATCGACGTCGCCGTCGCGGTCGTAGTCGAACGCGACCACACCGCGGCCCGGCAGCGTATCGTCGAGACCGAGCTCTGCCGCCCGCTCGGTGAAGGTGCCGTCGCCGTTCGAAATGAACGCCACCGCCGGATCGAAGTGGAACTCGTAGGCGTTCGGATCGGCCAGGTTCCAGCCGTTGATGTGGAAGAGGTCGAGGTTGCCGTCGTTGTCGAGATCGGCGAACGTCGCGGCCCAACCCCAGTAGCCCTCACGCACGCCGGCGAGGTCGGTCGTGTCCTCGAACGTCCCGTCGCCGAGACCCCGGTAGAGGCGGTTGCCGCTCACGTCCCAGTTGTTGCCCATGCTGTCCTGGTCCGGGTCCCAGATGCTGGAGACGAACCAGTCGAGGTTGCCGTCGTTGTCGTAGTCGCCGACGGCCGCGCCCATGCCGTTCTCGTCGGTGACGACGTCACGATCGGTGACGTTGGCGAAGGTGCCGTTGCGATTGTTGCGGAACACCTGGCTGGTGCCGAAATCGCCGGCGATCAGGAGATCGGGCCAGCCGTCGTTGTCGATGTCGGCGAAGTTGGGGGTGAAGCTCAGGTCACTGACCTGGTTGTTGCTGGGGTTGGTGTAGGTGGCGGAGATGCCGGACGGCGCGCTGACGTCGGTGAACGTGCCGTTTCCGTTGTTGCGCCACAGGTGCTGCGTCGGCCCCGGCGGCGAGTTGTCGCCCCAATGCGTGATGAACAGGTCGAGGTCGCCGTCGCGGTCGTAGTCGCCGAAGGCGGAGGAGACGCTGTCGCGGTTGGAGGTGATGCCGGACGCCGCGGTGACGTCCTCGAAGGTTCCGTCGCCGCGGTTCCGGAAGAGCGTCGGCGACGTCAGGTTGTCGTCGACGATGCCGATGCCGAGGACGAGCAGATCCAGCCAGCCGTCGCCGTCGAAGTCGGCGAAGGTCGGCCCCGACCCGCGCGTGCCGGTGAGCGCCACGCCGGCCGCCGCGCCCACCTCCTCGAACGTCCCGTCGCCGAGATTGCGGAAGAGCAGATTCGGACCGATGTCGCCGCGCACGACGTAGAGGTCGACGAAGCCGTCGCCGTCGTAGTCCCCGGCGGCCACGCCGCTGGTGTTGATGGACGAGGGACGCGCCGAGGAGAAGCCGAAGTTCGGGTCGACCCACCCGTGCTGGTAGAGCACGCCCGCGTCGACGGTGACGTCGGTGAAGCGCCACTCGGCGCTCGCCGGAGCCGCAATGACGACCGCGATCAACGCGGCGACGAAGCGCAGTGACGTCGGCACCATGAGGGGGCTCACCTGAAAATCGTCGCGCCGACGCTCCGCGCGCAGCGCGGCGGTACTCCTATCTCACCGCGTTACAGGCATTCCGCTTCGATCGTGACCGCGGCATCACCGGCCGTGCTGTCGAGATCGAGGACCGCGAAACCGCCGACCATCCGCAGATTGTCGAGGTCGCCGCTGGCGCCGGTGATCTGGCTGCACGCTTTCGGTACGCCGGTCACCTGGGTCGTGCAGTCGCACCCCGACGCGCCCTGGTCGATCAAGTTCCCACCGACGTTGTTGGCGTCGAAGATGGTCGCCCGTGCGGTACCGGTCGTGAAGAAGACCCGCACGTTCGCCGGTGGTCCGTAGGTGTCGTCCCCGGTGCACTGCTGGCTATCCGGTCCCTCGTTGCTCACCTGGCGGATCGTCAGGTACTCGACCGCGCGCACGTGGCCGCTCGTGAAGGTGGTGCTCTCGACGTAGTCGAGGGGGCTGTTGCAGACGCCGAGATGGAAATCGCCGGCGTTGCACCCGGTCACCGACGACTCGAGACACGCCGTCGACGTGCTGCCATCGGGTTGCGGTCGCGTGTCGTCGCATTCCGGATCTTGCGGCAGCCCGCCTCCGCTCGGTGGGTTGCTGGTGTTGTGATCCTGCCGTGTCGTGACGTTGAGGTTGGGCTCACCGCCGTCGCAGTCGATCTTCCCGACGCCGTCCGTTCCGGTGGCGGTGACGCAGATCCGCACCGGATCGGAGAACGGGATGCTGATGACGATCGGGTCGAACGTGATCGAGCCCGCCGGAATCGCGATCGGGCGGACACCGTTCCCATCGAGCAACCCGAACGAGAGCGTCTGATTGCCGCTCAAGCTTCCGATCGCGCGCAGGTCGCCGAGGATCGGGACATCCCGGAACTGCAACGCCACCCGGCTATTCGAGCCTCCGATACTGCACACCCGATTGATCGGCGTCGCGGTCGCCGTCGGCGTGACCGTGACCGTCGGTGTCGGCGTCACCGTTCGCGTCCGCGTCGGCGTCGGCGTGCGCGTGAGGGTGGCCGTCAGTGTCGGCGTCGGCGTGGGGGTGCGCGTCCTCGTCGGTGTCGGCGTACGCGTGGTGCTCGGTGTCGCCGTCAGCACCGGGGTCTGCGTCTCCGTCGGCGTCGGCGTTCCCGGACCGGGCGTGACCGTCTCGGTCGCGGTCGGCTCGACCGTCAGCGTCGCGGTCGGGGTCGCCGTCTCGGTCGGCGTCCCTTCCGGCGTGTCCTCGGGCGTCGGGGTCACCGTCGGCTCTGGAGTGGACGTGGTCGTCTCGGTCGGCGTCGGGGTGGGCGTCGGCGTCACGATCGTCGATGGGTTCAAGACCGACAGGACGCAGACCTCGACTACCTTGATGGCATCGAGCGTCTCGGGCCCGAACTGGTTGGCGACGTAGACCGGACTGACCCTGGTGAACGGCGTCCGGGCCTTGGCCTTGTAACAGGTCAGGTACTCGCCATGCGTCTCGGCCCCCGGCTCCTCGTTCTCCTTGTTGGTGGGGGCGCACAGCATGGCGGGCTTCTTGATGTCGACGGAGAGCGTCCCGAACTGATCCTCCACCGACCGCGCCGGCTATCGGCACGAACTTCGCCGTGCCGCTCGAGACCTTGATCTTGTAGCAGGTGAAGTGATCGGTGACGGGATTCGTCGGTGCCGAAGGTGAGCTGCTCAAGCTCTTGGCGCTCGGCACCATCACACGTTGCGGCTTGATGATGTCGATGGTCAGCGTCCCGAACCCGTCCACCAGGGTCTGGTTGGTGATCTTGGTGAACTTCGGGAGGCTCGTGCGCTTGCTCTTGTAGCTCTCCAGGTGCTCGGTGTGCGACGGCGCCGTGGGATCGGAGCCGTCGACGCTCGCCGGATTGCAGAAGCGCGTCGGCTTCGTCACGTTCACGGTCGACGCGCCGAGCACGTCCTCGACCTGCAAGCCGAGGATCGGCACGAACTTCGGAAGCCCCGACGTGGCCTTCGCCTTGTAGCACTGGAAGTGATCGAGCGGCGGAATGCTCTGCGCGGTCGCCGTGCGCACACCGCCGTCCGGCTGTGCGACGAGCAGCGCGGTCCCGCCTCGGTACGCGAGAGCGACGAGTCCCGCGGCGACCGCGAGCCTCCTCACACGATGCCTGGCGGGCGCCGCCATCTCAGTCCGCCTTGTCCTTGAACTTGGTCGGACCCTGGAGCGTCGGCGGCGCGCTGTAGATCGCCTCCCAGCACAGGCCGCTGCTGTTCTGGACCTGGACCGTTATCGGCTGCACCAGCGTCGAGAGGTCGGGCATCGCCAGCGCCAATCCCTTGGCGGTGACGAGGATCTTCGCCTTTCCGTCCGCGCCCTCCTTGAGAATGATCTTCTGGATACCTTGGGGCGTCAGCTCCTTGTCCTTGTACTTGAAGCCCTTGACCCCCGTCGTCTTCCAGCACGGCTTCCCGGCACACGTCCCTCCGGCCGGCGCCGTGAGGCTCATCAGCCGGCCGCCCTGATGGAAGACGCAGAGCTGGTAGTTGGTGCTGTTCAAAGGATCGCCGAGCTCGGGGACGGTCGTGCGCTCGCCTTTCAGCCACTTCCACTTGATCTGATCCTTGTCGTCCGGTGACTTGTTCTGCAGGAGCAGTGAGGCTTTCGCCGCAACGAAAGGCCTGCGGCAGCCCGTGAAGGGCAGCTCGCCGCAGCCGAGGCCGGGCTCGACCTGACAGGTTGCCGAGCAGCCGTCGCCGGGGTCGAGGTTGCCGTCGTCGCACTCCTCGCTGCACGACCCCTGGAAGGTGCCGTCGCCGCACAACATCGAGTCGCCGACGCACGCGCCGCTCTGGCACACGTCGTCCTCGGTGCAGATGTTGGCGTCGTCGCAGGTGGTGCCGTCAGGCTGGAAGCCGTCGGCGCCGCAGGCAGCCGACGCGCCGTCGCAGTTCTCGGCCGCGTCGCAATCGTCCGCCGCCGGACGACACACCGTCGCCGTCGACTCGAAGCCGTCGGCGGGACAGTCGGGCGCGCTGCCGGAGCAGTTCTCGACGACGTCACAGACGCCGGCCGAGCCGCGGCAGACCGTCGCGCTCGAGGCGAAGCCGTCGCTCGGGCAATCGTCACTCGCCCCGTCGCAGCTCTCTTCCACGTCGCACACCCCAGCCGAAGGCCGGCACGACGCCGTGCTCTTGGCGTCCGCGGGACACGCCGCGGCGTTGCCCGGGCAGTTCTCGGCGAGGTCGCACACCCCGGCCGCGGCGCGACACTCGGTCGCGCTCGACTCGAAGCCGTCGCCCGGACACGCGGCGCCCGATCCGGTGCAATTCTCGGCGACGTCGCAGACGTCGGCCGACGCACGGCATTCGGTCGCGCTCGACTCGAAGCCGTCAGTCGGACACTCGCCGCTCACGCCGTCGCAGTTCTCGGCCACGTCGCAGACGCCGGCCGACGCGCGGCACTCGACGCTGGTGGGCTGCACCTGGTCGGCCGGGCAGTTGTTGCCCGCCCCGTCGCAGCTCTCGGCGATGTCGCAGCTGCCGGCGGTCGGACGACAGACCGCCGTGCTCTTGGCATCGGCGGGGCAGTCGACGGTTGCGCCGTCGCAGTTCTCGGCGAGATCGCAGACGCCTCCCGCGGCGCGGCAGACCGTCGACGACGGCTCGACGTCGTCGCCCGGACAGCTGTCGTCGATGCCGTTGCACACCTCGGCGAGGTCACAGACGCCCGCGGTAGGCCGGCAGATCGCGGTGCTCTTCCCGTCGGCGGGACAGTTCGGGCCCGATCCGGTGCAACTGTCAGTCGAGATCGCAGACGTCGGCCGACGGACGGCAGATGGTGGTGGTTCCCAAGAAGCCGTTCCCCGGACAGGGGGCGCTGCTTCCCGTGCAGTTCTCCGCCTGATCGCACACGCCGTTGGCCGGGCGACAGACCGTCGCCGACGGCTCGAACGTGTTGCCGGGGCAATTGGCGCTCCCACCCGAGCAGGACTCTGCCGGGTCGCAGACCCCCGCCGAAGGCCGGCACTCGGTGCCGGTCTGGAACTGGTTGGCGGGGCATGCCGCGCTGGAACCCGTGCAGTTTTCAGGTTGATCACAGACGCCGGCGTTGCCGCGGCAGACGACGCTCGGGCTCGAGAACTGGCAGGTCGAGGTGCAACAGACGCTGCCAGCGATCGCTGTGTCGCACTGCTCGCCGTTGCCGCTGTCGACCGTGCCGTTGCCGCACAGCGAGGTGAACGTGACCGTCGAGAAATGGCCGTCGTTTGCTTGTGTCCGCGCCGGAGCCCCGGGATAGACACACGTCCCGGTACATCCGCTCACGCTGCTGCCTTCACCGAGGCGTACCGCGGCTTCGCAGGAGTTGCTGCGCGTCGTGCCCGTCCAGGTGTAGGCGAGCGTGTGCGCCTGGGCGGCGCCGTTGCTGGTGCCGTTGATCTGCCCCGTCGCGAGCTGGTTGAACGGCACGCTCGTGTCGCTGCCGCCGTTCGGAATCGATCCCGGATCACCGAGACCGAGGCTCCCCGATGCCAGCGTGCCGCCGGTGAAGGCGCCGCCTACGGAGCTGATGTCCGCGGAGCCGTCGCAGCCGGGCGCGTCGTTGAAGCGGTTGAGGTCGCCGGTGCGCTGCGTGTCGACGGTAAGGAAATACGCACCGGGTGCGGTCACGTTGAACGCCTGGTTGTGCTTCGCCGTGCCGTTCGAATCGCGGGTGCTGAAGACGCCGACGTCGGAGCTCAGGTTCCAGGCGAATCTGCTCTTGAGGGTGGTGCCGTTGTTGATCTGGATCGCCACCGACGACCGGATCGAGCCGTCGGCGTCGCCCGAGTTGCCGGTGCTCCCGGCGGTGCTGGCGGACGCCCCGGAGATCTGCGCTCCGGCGGGCGTCGCCGCAGCGAGTACGAGCGACGCAATCACAAAGAAGAAGGGGAAGGATGCGCGAATCGCCGCAACGCGGCGCGCGCGGCGAGAGTGCGTGCTCGTCATGAGATCACCTCCGCTATCAGGGGGACGTCCGGCACCTGGACGCGTGACCCCGTTTACCACGGGTACTATGCGAAATGTCAAGGCAAAAGTGGCTGAGCATCCTTTTCATGCATCTCATGGAGCGGGCACCAGGTTGGCGTAGAGCGACATGAACTCTCCCGTGCGCGATATCTCGACGCCCTGCAGGTTGAGGCCGAGGAACTCCGGCAGCGGGAAGCTCGAGAGCGAGCCGGCGAGATCGGGGATCAGCTCCGCGATGAGCGGCGGCAGGATCCCCGTCTCGAGCGAGACGACGTCGACGCCGAGCGGGTTCAGGAGCACGGCCACCGTGATGTCGTCGAGCTCCGGCGGCGTGAGGAGGAAGCCGAGCGCCCCGGCGTTGAACTCGAGGTTCATGCCCATGTCGGCGTCGACGGCGCCCTGCAGCACGACCGCCTGGCTGGCGTCGTCGCGGACCACCGTGACGATGAGCTGCGCCATCTTGAGGGTGGCCAGCTCCCCAGCCGGCCCCGGCGTGCCCGTCACGACCGGCGCGAGGGTCGGCCGGACGTCGATCCGGAACGGCGTCGCCGGCGGGAACACGCCGAACTCCGGCATCAGGGCCGCGAGCAAGCCGCGCGGTGATGCGGGATCGGGCCGCTGCCGAGATCGAGACTGGAGATGCTCGTCACCAGGAGGCCGCACTCGATCTGCGAGCCTCAGCAGCTGGTTGAAGCCCTCCGAGGAGATCGAGATCGCGAGGTCGTAGGGGAGATTGCAGGACCGGTGTCGTCGCCCCGAACGTCGGGAAGCCCTCGTTGAAGGCGAGCGACGCGGTGAGATTGGGCGCACCGGCCGGCGGCTGGCACTGGCCCGGGCCGCTGCCGATCGAGACCGTGAAGCGCGAGTCCGAGCCGAACGTGATGCCGTTGGTGTCCTCGGCGACGGCGAAGAGCGGCGCGTCGAACTTCACGCCGAGACTCTCGCCGACCGGGCCGGCGATCGAGATGCCGGCGAGCGCGGTCTCGATGCCGTTGGCGGTCGGGCTGTCGAGCGGCCCGCCGCCGTCGGGATCGCTCAGGAAGTCGGCCATGGCGTCGATCGTCAGCTGCCTCGATGTCGGGGAGGAACGCCTGGATGATGGCGCCGATGACGGGCAGATCGCAGGTGCCGCCGTAGCTGGTGGTGAAGCCGGTGAAGCTCGACGTCGAGCGCGCCGACCTGGTTGACGTCGATGTTCTCGGGGTCGCCGGGCGTCGGGCTGCAGCGCGTAGTCGCCGTTGAAGGAGGCCGCGTTCGCGTGGATCGCGATGTCGCAGCTCGGCACCAGGCCGCTGCCGTCGAGGTAGACGTTGACGCGGATGTCGTTGACGTGATGTCGGCGGCGACGAAGTTGGTCATCGAGTCGGCGGCGAGCCCGAAGCTCGCGAACGAAGCTGGCGGGTTCACGACCGTGACCGTCGCCGCGCCCGAGGCAGCCGAAGAGCCGTCGATGAAGCACTCGTTGTTGACGAGCACGGTGCCGACCGGGACCAGAGTCGCGAGGTTGAGGCCGGCGCCGGCGAGGTCGCCACCAGCGGCTCGACGTCGTTCAGCCCGCCGTCGGTGACGCGCAGCCCGACGCTCTGCGGCGAGAGCGCGCCGTCGGCGACCGAGTGGCCGCGGATCACGACGACGCGGTCGTGCGCCTGGCTGCCGTGCGCGAGCTCGGTGACCGTGGCGCGGATCGGATTGAAGATCGTCGGTCGCGTTGAGCGCGACGGTCGTGGAGAACGTGCCGTTCGGCCGCGATCGACACCGGCGCGCCGTTGACCGTGAGCGACGCCGACGCCGGCGGCGAGGTTGGTGATGAAGCCGGTGACGGCGATCGAGCTCGCGGTGGTGAAGATGCCGTGCGCCGGCGCGGTGATGGTCACGTCGAACTGGCACGCACACGCTCGGCTGGCCGGTGCAGACGTAGCCGGGCTCGACCTCGCAGGTGGCGCTGCAGCCGTCGCCCATGCTCGGTTCGCCGTCGTCGCACTCCTCGGCGCCGCGGATCAGGCCGTCGCCGCAGATCGGATCACACTCGCTCGGCTCGCCGGTACAGGTCCAGCCGGTCTCGATCGTGACAGGTGGCGCTGCAGCCGTCGCCGGGCATGAGGTCGCCGTCGTCGCACGCCTCGGCGCCGAGGAGCAGGCCGTCGCCGCAGACTCGGGGCTGCAGACGCTCGGCTGGCCGGCGCAGATCCAGCCGGTCTCGACGTCACAGCCGGCGCTGCAGCCGTCGCCGGACGACGTATCGCCGTCGTCGCAGCCCTCGTCCCGCGCACGAGGCCGTCGCCGCAGATCGCCGTCGCACATGCTCGGCTGGCCGGCGCATGCCCACCCGCTCTCGATCTGACAGGTCGCGCTGCAGCCGTCGCCGGGCGAGTTGCCGCCGTCGTCACAGGCTCGCCGCCGCGCATGAAGCCGTCGCCGCAGACCGGCGTGCAGTTGCTCGGCTCGCCGACGCAGCGTCCAGCCGGTCTCGACCTGGCAGGTCGCGCTGCAGCCGTCGCCGGGCGACGTGCCGCCGTCGTCGCAGCCCTCGCCGCCGCGCACCAGGCCGTCGCCGCAGATGGCAGTGCAGCGTGCTCGGCTGGCCGGCGCAGGTCCAGCCGGCCTCGACCTGGCAGGTGGCGCTGCAGCCGTCGCCGGGCACGAGCCCGCCGTCGTCGCAGGCCTCGCCGCCGCGCATCAGGCCGTCGCCGCAGATGGCAGTGCAGACGCTCGGCTCGCCGGCGCAGCGTAGCCGGTCTCGACCTGGCAGGTCGCGCCGCAGCCGTCGCCGGGCGACGTGTCGCCGTCGTCGCAGCCCTCGGCGCCGCGCACCAGACCGTCGCCGCAGACCGGCGTGCAGACGCTCGGCTCGCCGCCGCAGGTGTAGCCGGGCTCGACCGCGCAGAGCGGCGCTGCAGCCGTCGCCGGGCACGAGTCCGCCGTCGTCGCAGTCCTCGGCGCCGCGCACCAGACCGTCGCCGCAGATCGGCGCGCAGACGCTCGGCTCGCCGGGCACGTCCAGCCGGTCTCGACCTGGCAGGTGGCGCTGCACCCGTCGCCGGACGTCGCGTCGCCGTCGTCGCAGGCTTCGGCGCCGTCGATGTCGCCGTCGCCGCACGCGGTCGGCTCGGCGCAGCTGCCGTTGCCGTCGTCGCCGTCGTCCATGAGGTCGCAGTCGCGCGTGAGACCGTCGCTGGTGTTCAGGAGACCGCACGTCCGGCAGCGATGCGCTCGTCGATGCAGTGCGCCAGCTCGAAGGCGTCGGTCGCCGATCGAGGCACACCGGGAAACGCCACGGCCAGATCCACGCCGCGTCCGACACAGCTCGATTCGATCTTGGCGAGCGGTTTCGTCGTACACGCCGCCGCGATGCCGCCGCCGGTCGGATCGGGTTGCGTCGCGCCGGTGCCGAGACACGCGTCCCGCAGCTCGTCGGCGCTGGTGACGAAGCCGCGCTTCAAGCCCTCCTTCTTGCACTTGTTGAAGAGCTTCACGCGCACATCCGCGCATTTGCCGGCGGCCTTCATGACGGCCGATTGGCAGCCCCACACGACCGAGTCGGGCGCCAGGACCAGCTCCGGAACCGGACCGAAGATGTCCTGCAGGAGCGTCGGCGCCCGCCTGCACGGCGAGGCCGGTGTGCGCGCTGATGCTGGGCGGCCCGAAGGACGGTGGAACGCCGTCGCAGGCGTGATCCGCCTTGAGGAGCCCGACCATGATCGCGCTCTGCACGCGCGCCGACGACGCCGCGCATTGTGCGACCGTCTGCGACCCGAGGAGGCCGGCAGCCAGGTCGTAGCGACAGGCGCGGATCTCCTTGCTGTTGCCGAGGGCGATCTTGCGCATGCCCTTGTTGATCGCGTTGATGCACTTGCGATCGATGTCGGTGGCGAGCTGCGCCGAGGCGATGCGTGGGAGGAGCGCCATGCCCAGTGCGAGCAGCATCGCGCGGCGCAGACGCGGCTGCGCGTGGTTCACGGTTCCCTCCATGATGCGTCCTCCCTGTCGCGTGCGGCGCTTCATCGTCACTGGCACTGCGACCTAGCACCGTTACCCCGGCGTCACCGCTCTGCGGATCGATGTCGATGACCGGCAGCGCGCCCACGAGCTTCGAGATCGCGCACCCCGCCGGAGCCATTGATGAGATTACAGGTGCGCGGTACGCCCGTGACCTCGGTGATGCAGTTGCTGCACCCCGTCGCCTGAGTGGTCGAGGAGGCTGTCGGGGATGTTGTTGGCGTCGTAGACGGTCGTGCGCGCCGTACCGGTGGTGAAGAAGGCGCGCAGCAGTAGCCGGCGCGCTGTAGGTGTCGTCCGTCGTGCATTGCTGGCCGTCGGGGCCGACGTCGCTCACCAGTTGCAGGTTCAGGTACTCGACGACGCGCATGTGGCCGCTACCAAATGTCCCCGTCTGCACGAACTCGACCGGGCTGTTGCAGGCGCCGAGGTGCGGATCGTTGGCGTTGCAGGTCGTGACCGCCGACTCGAGACACGCCGTCGAGACGGAGCCATCCGGCGCCGTGCGCGTGTCGTCGCACTCCGGCGTCCTGCGGCAGGCCGCCGTTGGCCCCGGGCGCGTTCACCGTGTTGTGGTCCTGGCGCGCGGTCACGTTCAGATTCGGGCTCGCCGCCGTTGCAGTCGATCTTGCCGGTGCCGTCGATGCCCGGCGGCCGTGACGCAGACGCGCACCGGGTCGCCGATCGGAGGCTGGATGACGATCGGGTCGAACTGCGATCCCGCTGGCGGGGACCGTGCACCTGGCGCACGCCGTTCGCGTCCTGGGCGCTGAACTGCATCACCTGCGTCCCGCTGAGCGCTCCCGACACGCGCACGTTGCCAACCGACCGGGGCGTTCTTGAGCTGCAGCGCAGATGAAGCTGTCGCCGCCGATGGTGCACGTGCGTGAGATCGGCGTCGCGGTGGCGGTCGGCGTCGGAGTGCGCGTCGCCGTCATCGTCGGGGTGCGTGTCGGGGTCGGCGTCGGCGTGCGCGTGGCGGTCGGCGTCACGTCCGGCGTCGGTCCGGTCGCGGTGGCGTGACACGGTCGGCGTCGGCGTCGCCGTGAGCGTCGGCGTCGAGGTCGGAGCCGTTGAGGTGACGGTCACGGTGGGCGTCGGCGTGGCGTCCACGGGATTCAGCTGCGACACGATGCAGATCTCGCGCGCCTTCGTGGCGTCGAGCGCCTCGGCGCCGAACTGATTCGCGGTGAAGGCGCGGGCCACGGGCGTGAACACCGACCGCAGCTTCGCCTTGTAGCAGGTGAGGTGCTCGGTGTGGGTCTCGGCGCCCGGCTCCTCGTTCTCCTTGTCGGTCGGGCACGCACAGCGTCCGCGGCTTCGTGAGTTCGACCGAGAGGGTGCCGAACTGGTCGTCGATCAACGCGTTCGTCACCGGAACGAACTTCGGGGTGCCGGGCGAGGTGCGGATCTTGTAGCAGGTGAAATGATCCGTGACCGGCGCACCCGGTTCCGCCGGTGGGCCGGCCAGGCTCTTGGCGCTCGGCACCAGCACACGCTCGGGCTTGATGACGTCGATCGTGAGCTCGCCGAACTGGTCGACCAGCCGTCTGGTTCAGGAGCTTGGCGAACTTGGCCGTCCCGGGCACGCGCTTGATCAGGTACCCCTCGAGATGCTCGGTGTGCGTCGGGGCGCTCGGGTCGTTGCCCTCGACGCTCGCCGGATTGCAGAGGCGGTTGGGCTTGATGACCTCCCAGCGCCACTCGCCGAAGACGTCCCTGGTGAGCAGGTGCGGAATGGCGAGGAAACGCGGGAAGCCCGACGCGCCGCGCGCCTGGTAGCACTGAGAAGTGATCGAGCGGCGGCGGGCTCTGCGCCACCGCATCCGACACGACCCGGCCGTGCGGCGCGAGCAGCACGCCGGCGCCCTGCACGGCAACGAGCGCGAGCGCCGCGCCCAGCGCTCCTCGCACGACCCTTCGCGGTAGCATGAATCGTCGCACGCCTGTGCTCTCCTCAGTCGGCCTTGGCTTTGAAGATCGTCGACGTGTGGAGGGTCGGCGGGCCGCTGTAGACCGCCTCCCAGCAGAGCCCGTCGGTCTGCTGGATCTGAACCGTCAACGGCTGCGTCAACGTCGTGAGATCGGGCATCGCGAGCGCGCTGCCGCGGGCGCTGAGGAGGATCTTCGCCTTCGCGAGCGCGCCTTCCTTGAGCTGCGAGCTTCTGCGCGCCGTCGGGCGTCAACTCCTTGTCCTTGTACTTGAAGCCTTTCAACCCTGCCGCCTTCCAGCACGGCTTGGTCGCCGCACGTTCCGCCGGCCGGGACGGTGATCTCGAAGCGCCGGCCCGACACATCGTAGATGCACACCTGGTAGTTGGTGCTGGTGAGCGGATCACCGTACTCGAGGAGCGTGGTGCGCTCGCCCTTCAACCACTTCCACTTGATCGAGTCCTTGTCGGGCGTCGACTTCTTCAGCATTTTGATCGACGCCTTGCCGGGAACGAACGGCCGGCGGCAGCCGCTGAGCGGCGCCGTCGTGCAGGCGAGACCGGGCTCGACGAGACAGGTCGGCGAGCAGCCGTCGCCGGCGTCGAGGTTGCCGTCGTCGCATTCCTCGCCGCAGCCGTCCTGCAGGACCGTGTCGCCGCACAGCATCGAGTCGCCGATGCAGGCGCCAGCGACGCACATGTCGTCGAGCGTGCACATGTTGGTGTCGTCGCACGTCGTGCCGTCGGGCACCGGGTCGTCGGCGGGACACGCCGCGCCGCCGCCGCTGCAGTTCTCGGTCGCATCGCAGTCGTGGGCGGAGGGACGACAGACCGTCGTGGCGGGCTCGAAGCCGTCGGCGGGACACGCCGCGCCGCTGCCGGTGCAGCTCTCGGCGACGTCGCACACGTCGGCGCCGGCGCGACACTCGACCGTGGACGGCTCGAACTGATCGGCCGGACAGTCGTTGCTCGCGCCGTCGCAGCTCTCGGCGACGTCGCAGACGTCCGCCGTCGCGACGGCAGACGGCCGTGCTCTTTTCATCGGCCGGGCAGTCGACACTGAACCCGTCGCAGTTCTCGGCGACGTCACACACGCCGCCCGTCGGCCGGCACGTCACCGCCGTCGGTCTCGAACCCATCGCCTGGGCAGGAAGCGCTGTCGCCAGTCGCAGACCTCGGCGACGTCGCACACACCTGCCGTCCCGCGGCAGACCGTCGGTGGGTCTTGGAAGTCGTCGGCCGGACAGCTCGCGCTGTTGCCGGGGCACTTCTCGGCGATGTCGCACACGCCCGCCGTCCCGCGGCACACCGATCGGTCGGGTCGACGGAAGTCATTGGCCGGGCAGTTCGCGCTGTTGCCGGGGCACTGCTCGGCGATGTCGCACACGCCCGCCGATCCGCGGCACACCGTCGGCGGATCGAGGAAGTCGTTCGCCGGACAGCGTCGCGCTGTTGCCGGGGCACACCTCGGCGATGTCGCACACGCCCGCCGAGCCGCGGCACACCGACGGCGGGTCGAGGAAATCATTGGCAGGGCAGTTGGCGCTGTTGCCGGGGCACTCCTCGGCGATGTCGCATACGCCCGCCGACCCGCGGCACACCGACGGCGGATCGAGGAAGTCGTTCGCCGGACACGTCGCGCTGCCGCCCGTGCAGTTCTCCGCCACGTCGCACACGCCGGCCGACGCACGACACTGGACGGCCGAGGTGTGGAAATGACAGGTCGAGTTGCAGCACACGCTGCCGGCGATCGCGGTATCGCACTGCTCGCCCTGCCCCGAATCCACGACGCCGTTGCCGCAGAGACTGGTCAGCGTCACGGTGACGAAGTGGCCGTCGTTTGTGACCGTTCGCGCCGGGCTGCCGGGATAGCCGCAGGCGTCGCAGCCGCTCACGCTGCTGCCCTCGCCGATGCGCACCGCCGCTTCGCAGGAGTTGCTGCGCGTGCTGCCGCTCCAGGTGAACGTCAGCGAGATTCGCCTGTGCCACACCGTTGCTGGTGTCGTCGATGCGAGCCGACCCGGTCTGATTGAACGGCCCGCTGACCGTCGACCCGCCGTCCGGGATCGAGCCGGGATCGGCGAGGCCGAGTGAGCCCGACGTGATCGTGCCGCCGGACTGGCCGCCGCTGACGCTGCTCACGTCGACGTCGCCGTCGCAGCCCGAGGCGTCGTTGATGCGGTTCATGTCACCGGTGCGCTGGGTGTCGACGTCGAGGAAGTAGGCGCCCGGGGCGGTAGCGTTGAACGAGACGTTGTGCTGCGCGTTGCCGTTGGTATCGCGGGTGCTGAAGATGCCGACGTCGGAGCTGAGGTTCCAGGCGAAGCGCGTCTTCAGCGTGGTCCCGTCGTTGATCTGGATCGCCACCGAGGACCGTCGCGAGCCGTCGGAGTCGCCCGAGTTGCCGGTGCTGCCGGACGTGCTGGCCGACGCACCCGAGATCTGTGCCGCGGCGGGCGGGGTGGTCGCGAACAAGACCGCGAGCGCAACAGCGAGAAAGCCGAGGGCACGGTTGCGTCCGTCGGCGGGGTCGATGGCGTCGTGAGTGATCATGTGTGTGCTCTCCCGGTGCGGCGCGCTCACCGCATCATTGGCTCGTGTCGGCAGCTCTTGTCCGCGGCCGCCCTTCGTGGCAGCCGACTACGCGTACGATCATGCATGAGTCGAACCCGCGCGGCGGACGTGCGGCCGGCGTAGCCGCCGGCCTCGCCTTTGCTCTGGCCACCGCAGTGATCGCCAGCTTCCTGCCGGCGCTCGGCAACGAGTTCGTCGATTGGGACGACGACCTGAATCTCACCGACAACGCCGCCTATCGCGGCTTCTCGCCGGTACATCTCCGATGGATGTTCACCACCATGCACGGCGGTCACTATCAACCGCTCAGTTGGCTCACCTTTGCGCTCGACCACGCGCTCTGGGGAATGGATCCCACCGGCTATCACCTGACGAACGTCGCGCTGCACGCGGCCAACGCGCTCGTGGTGTACGGCTTGTTCGTCGCCCTGCTGCGCGCCGCAGCCGAGACGCGCGGAGCGCCGCTGCACGTGGCCGCCGCGTTCGGCGCGGCGTTCTTCGCGCTCCATCCTTTGCGAGTGGAATCCGTGGCGTGGGCCTCCGAGCGTCGCGACGTCCTCTCCGGACTCTTCTACCTGCTCGCGCTCTTCGCCTACGTACGCATGTCGCGCGCGCACGCGGCGGCGCGCGCATGGATGCTCGCGTCCCTCGGCTGTCTCGCGCTGTCGCTGCTCGCGAAAGCGTGGGGGATCACCTTCCCCCTGGTCCTGCTGATTCTCGACGCCTATCCGCTGCGCCGCCTGCACACCCGAGCGCGTCACGTCATCGTGGAAAAGCTGCCCTATGCCGTTCTGGCGCTCGCCGCGGCGGTGCCGGCGTTCGTGGCACAACGTGCCGTCGAGGAGATGCGCACGCTCGCCGAGCACGGCGTGACGGCACGCATCGCGCAGGCTTCCTACGGACTGATTTTCTATCTCGGGAAGACCGTCCTGCCGCTCCACCTCTCGCCCGCCTATCTGCTCGAGCCGGCGCTCGATCCCACGGCACCCCGCTACGCCCTCAGCGTGATCGCCGTCGGCGCGGTGACCGGTGGTCTGATCGCGTTGCGCCGCCGCTGGCCCTGGGCGCTCGCGGCGTGGGCGTGCTACGCGGTGATTCTCGCTCCGGTCCTGGGCTTCGCGCAGACCGGCCCGCAGCTCGTCGCCGATCGCTACACCTATCTCGCGTGCTTGCCCTGGGCGCTGCTGCTCGCCGCCGGATGGCTGCGTCTGCGAGAGATACGTCCGCAACCGGGGCTGGAGCGTGTCGGCATCGGCGTGGCCACCATCCTGGTAGTAGCCCTCGGCGTCCTCACGTTCAGACAGACGCTGCGCTGGAGAGATTCCGAGACGCTCTGGACGCACGTGCTCGCCGTCGACCCGCGCAACTACGTCGCGTACACCAACCGCGGCTGGGCGCGCACGGATCCCGACGCGGCGATCGCGGACTACTCGGCCGCCATCGCCGTCAACCCGCGCTACTACCTCGCGCACTTCAACCGCGGGAACGCCCTGCACGCGCGCGGCGACTTCGCGGGAGCCATCGCCGACTTCACCACCGCGATCACGCTGCTGCCGCGCGACCCCAAGGCGTACTACAACCGCGGCTGGTCGCGGGAAGCACGCGGCGAGTGGGCGGACGCCGCCGCCGACTACGCACGCGCTCTCGAGATGGCTCCGGTCGGCTGGCGCTGGGCCGGGCTCGCGCGCGAGGGCCTCGCACGCGCTCGTGAGCACGGCGGCGCCGGCGGCCACTGAAGCGCCGGACGCAATCCCGGCGTCACGCCGGAACAGGCTGCCCCGTTGCCCGGTGCGTTCGGCATGACGCGGAAACGTACCGGGCACCCTCACGTCTTTCGGGTCCCTCGCGAGCTATGGCACGGGCAGGAAGACGGCGCTCTTCCCGAGCCTCCAGCCCTTGGTGCCGACCTGTTCCCAGACTCCGCGCACGGCCCATTGATTGCTGCCGATGTAGACGCGCGTGACCATGTCGGCGACCGCGCCGTCCATCTGGCCGTACGCCTTGAGCGTGAGCTTGTAGTAGCCGAGCCGTGACTTCGCCTTGAGCTGAAAGAGTCCGCCGGTCAGCTTGGCGTCGCGGTTCTTGTACTTGAACGAGCCCGGATGATTGCTCGCGATCGTGCCCTGCATCTGCGACGTGCGGAAGATCACATCGCCGTTCGGGGTGCGGAGCTCGATCACGAAGTGGTCGTTGATGAAATCCACGCTGGTGTCGGTGATCAGACGGCCGTGGAACTTGAACAGATCGTTCGGCTCCTTGAAGGTGATGCGCGCCGGGTCGTCGCAGATCGCCCGCGTGCAGGTGTTCAGGCAATCGTCGAGCGGACGCTGCGGCTGGTCGACGCGACAGCCGCTCACCGTGTTGCCGTCGTCGCAGGTCTCGGTGTTGTTCGCCTGGATGACGCCGTCGCCGCAGCGCGTGCAATCGAGCCGGCATTGAGTCTGACCGGTCATCGGATCCGGCGCCAGGTTCGGTGGATCGCAGGTCTCGCCGTCGCCGGCATCGACTACGAAGTTACCGCAGTTCGGTCCGATGCAGATGCCGTTGTTGGTGTGGATGCAGAGGAACCCGCCGCCCTGCGAGTCGCAGGTATCGTCGGTGCACGGGTTGGCGACCGGCTGCTCTTCGCAATCGACCGGCTCGCCGACGCAGTTGCAGAACCCGTCCGCTTCGTCGGCGAAGGTGCAGAAGCTGCCGTCGTCACAGATGTCGCCCGACGGCCGGCAGGCGTCCGCCGGACAGAACGTGTTGGTGCCGTCGCAGTTCTCGGCCAGCGTCGGCGGTGTTGGCGGCCGGCCGGCAGACGACGGTCGTCGGCTGCCACCCCGTCGGCCGGGCAGCTCGGCCCACCGCCCGTGCAGTTCTCGGTGACGTCGCAGACGTCGACCGCAGGCCGGCACACCACCGACGAGTTCTCGAATCCGTCGGCGGGGCAATCCGCGCCGCTGCCGGTGCAATTCTCGGAGACGTCGCAGACGTCGGTCGAGGCGCGGCACACCGCCGTCGAGTCGACGAAGCTGTCGGCCGGGCAGTCGGCCCCGGTCCCGGTGCAGTTCTCGCTCGTGTCGCAGATTCCGGCCGCGGGACGACACACGTCCGTGCTCGTGGTGAACCCGTCCGCCGGACAATCGACGGTGCTGCCGTCGCAGTTCTCGACATCGTCGCAGATACCCGCCGCGGGCCGGCAGACGGTCGCGGTCGATTCGACGGCGTCGGCGGGGCAATCGTCGTTCAGGCCGTCGCAGCTCTCGGCGGTGTCGCACACGCCCGCTTCGGGCCGGCAGACCGCCGTGCCCTTGCTGTCGGCCGGGCAGGCCGCGCCCGAGCCAGTGCAATTCTCGGTCGCGTCGCAGACATCCACCGAGGCCCGGCACACCACCGCCGACGACTCGAAGCCGTCCGGCGGACAGTTCGCGCCCGAGCCCGTGCAGTTCTCGGTGGCGTCGCAGACATCCACCGAGGCCCGGCACACCACCGCCGACGACTGGAAGCCGTCGCCGGGACACGCTGCGGCGTTACCTGGACAATTCTCCGCGGTGTCGCACACGCCCGCCGTCGGCCGGCACGTCACCGCTGTCGACTCGAAGCCGTCGCCTGGGCAGGCCGCGCTGTTGCCGGGGCACTGCTCCGCGATGTCGCACGCACCCGCCGTCGGGCGGCACTGAGTCGGCGGGTCGAGGAAGTCATTGGCGGGACAGCTCGCGCTGTTGCCGGGACACACCTCGGCGATGTCGCACACGCCCGCCGACGCGCGGCACTGCGTCGGCGGATCGAGGAAGTCGTCGGCAGGGCAGCTCGCGCTGTTGCCGGGACACACCTCGGCGATGTCACACACGCCCGCCGACCCGCGGCACTGCGTCGGCGGATCGAGGAAGTCATTGGCCGGGCATGCCGCGCTGTTGCCGGGACACACCTCGGCGATGTCGCATACGCCCGCCGACCGCGCGGCACTGCGTCGGCGGATCGAGGAAGTCATTGGCAGGGCATGCCGCGCTGTTGCCGGGACACACCTCGGCGATGTCGCATACGCCCGCCGACCCGCGACACTGCGTCGGCGGATCGAGGAAGTCGTCGGCAGGACAGGCGGCCGCGTTCCCCGGACAGATTCTCCGCGACGTCGCAGACGCCTGCCGTCGGCCGGCACGTCACCGACGCCGGCTGGAAGCCGTTCCCGGGGCAGGTCGCCGAGTTGCCCGGGCAGGTCTCGGCCACATCGCAGATACCCGCCGAGGCGCGACACTGCGTGCCGCCAGCTACGAACTGGCACGTCGAGGTGCAGCACCCACCCGGTGGGTCGCACTGCTCGACGACCGGGCCGACGTTGTCGACCATGCCGTTGCCGCACAGGCTCACGAAGCTGAACGTCATGAAGTGTCCGTCGTTCGACTGCGTGCGCCCCGGACTGCCGGGATAGCCGCAAGCGCCACAGCCGGTGGTGCTGCCAGACCCATTCCCCAGACGCACCGCCGCCTCGCACGAGTTGCTGCGCGCCGCGCCCGACCAGGTAAACGAGTACGAGTGCCCCTGTGTCGCGCCGTTGCTGACGCGATGAATGGTCGCAGGTTGCGATTGACTGAAGGGTATGCTGGTCGTGCTGCCGCCGTTGCCGATCGAGCCTGGGTCACCGAGCGTCATCGCCCCCGACGTGAGCGTACCGCCCGTGAACGTCGGATTGGCGACGCCGCTGATGTCGGCCGAGCCGCTGCATCCGCTGGCGTCGTTGATGCGGTTCATGTCGCCGACCCGCGTCTGCGAGACGTCGAGGCGGTAGCCGCCTGGCGCCGCGGCGCTGAAACTGACGTTGTGTTGCGCGTTCGCGTTCTGCTGTCGCGTGCTGAAGACGCCGACGTCGGCGTTGACGTTCCACGCGTAACGCGTTTGCACCACGGTCGCGGTGTTGATCAAAACCTGGGTGGCCGCGTTGTTCGATCCGTCGGAGCTGTTCGAGTTGCCGGTGCTGCCGGCGGTGCTGGCCGAACCACCCGAGAGCTGTGCCGTCGCAACTCCCGTCGCGAGCAAGACGCTTGCGAGCGCTACTGCGAACAGACGGGAAGCCGTTGGACAGACCAAACGAGAGGTGAACGTCATGTTCTAGTCCTCCCAGGCGGAAGAGGGTCAACGCCCGGTTTTGGGGGTTATATGGGCACGGAAAACGGTCAAATGTCGCGCACGCATAGCATGGGCCCTATGCCAACTGTCAATGAAAAAATGCGTCGGAACAGGTGAAATGTGATTTCTGTCGAGGTGAGAGGAGCAATCGTGCATACCTGCTTCATTGCAAAAGCAACCTTGCATTTGAACGAGATCTCGCGCTGACGCTTGAGAACGCACCACGACGACGCACTCTACTTCCGTGAGTCGTAGGTCGAACCGTTCGCTGCCGGAGCGCGGGAACTGCGCCACAATGGCGCAGTTTGCGGGGATCGCCGGCGCGTTGGTCCTCGCGATCGTCGCCGTCTACGCGCCCGTTCGAGACTTCGAGTTCATCAATCTCGACGACACCGAGTACGTCGTCGAGAATCCCCACGTCACCTCCGGTGTCACCCCGCGGAGCATCATTTGGGCATTCACCCGATCACACTCGAATAACTGGCACCCCCTCACGTGGCTCTCCCACATGCTCGATGTGGAGATCTTCGGCCTCGATGCCGGCGGTCATCACGCGACCAGCGTGCTCCTGCACGCGGTCGCGACGATCCTGCTTTTCCTCGTGCTGCGCTCGATGACGGGCGAGCTCGGCGCGAGCGCGTTCGTGGCCATGGTGTTCGGACTCCATCCGCTCAGGGTGGAATCGGTCGCGTGGGTGTCCGAACGGAAGGATGTCCTCGCGGCGTGCTTCTGGATGCTGGCCCTCGGCGCCTATGCCGGTTGGGTGCGGAGTCCGACCACGCTCCGCTACGCGCTGCTGCTCGTCGTCTACGCGCTCGGCCTCTCGAGCAAACAGATGCTCGTGACCCTGCCGGTCGTCCTCTTGCTGCTCGACTCCTGGCCGCTCGGGCGGCTGCGTGCGGGCTCGGTGCTCCTGCCACTCGTACGCGAGAAGATGCCGTTGCTCGCGTTCGCCGTCCTGGCAAGCCTTGCCACGCTCGCGGCGCAGGGCGCAGCCGGCGCCGTCGTCACGCTCGACGCGCTGCCGCTCGGGGTGCGCGTGCAGAACGCGCTCGTATCAATGGTCGCCTATCTCGGCATGACGCTCTGGCCCGTGGATCTCGCGCTCTACTATCCCCTGCGGCCATTGGCAGGGTCCGCGGTGCTGGGCGCGGCGGCCGTCCTGGGCATCGTCTCGTTGCTGGTCGCACGCGCCGCGGAGCGAACCCCGGCGCTCGCCGTCGGATGGTGTTGGTACCTGGTGACGTTGCTTCCGGTCATCGGCCTGGTGCAAACCGGCTCGCAAGCGCGAGCCGATCGCTTCACATATCTCCCCCAAGTGGGACTCGCGATCATGCTCGCCTGGGGGGCGCGCGCGGTGCTCGGTCGGTTTCGCTACGCAAGCCGGACGCTCGTCGTGCTCTCGCTGGTGGTGGGCGCGGCGTGCCTCGCGTTGACCGCGCGCCAGGTGCGCTGGTGGCGCGACGGCGAGACGGTTTTCCGGCACACCATTGCGGTGACCGGCGACAATTCGCTCGCCCAGAATCATCTCGGTGAAGCGCTCGCGCGCCAAGGCAGACTGGAGGAAGCTCATGCGCACTACACGGAGGCCGTGCGTCTGAATCCGGCGAACGCCGCCGCACAGGTGAATCTCGGAAACACGCTCCTGCGAGCACAGCGAACGGCGGAGGCGGAGGCTCGCTATCGGGAGGCGCTCCGTCTGCGCGCCGACTTGCCAGAGGCGCACAACGGTCTCGGCGTCCTGCTCGCACAGAGCGCCGAGCCCGACGAAGCATTGGTGCACTATCGGCACGCGCTCAGCGCCCGACCGTACTATCCCGAAGCGCGCCTGAATCTCGCCAACGCGCTGCGCGCGCGCGGCGACTTCATCGAGGCGGCGGCCGAGTACCGGCAGGTCGCCGAGCAGCGGCCCGATTGGCCCGAGGTCCGCTACGGCCTCGGCGTCTGCCTCGGCTCGCTCGGCGACGTCGCGGGAGCCGAGGGCGAGTATCGCGTTGCGCTCCGTCTGCGGCCGGACTTCGCCGAGGCCTACTACGGTTTGTCCCTGGTGCACGTGACGCGCGGAGCGGTCGCCGACGCGATCGCGGCATTGCGACAGGCCGTCCGGCTCCGTCCCGACTGGCCGGTTCCCGCCGAAGCGCTTGCCTATCTGCTGGTGACGGCGCAGGACCCGGCGCTCCGCAACACCGCCGAGGCGATCACGCTTGCCGAGAGCGCACGCGCGGCGGCCGGCCGTGATACGGCGCATCTCCTCGAGACGCTGGCGCTCGCGTACGCCGCGGCTGGTCGTCTTGCCGAGGCAACGGCAACGGCGCGGGCCGCGATCGAACTGGCACGCAGCGAGGAGAATCCCGATCTCGCTGCCGTGCTCGAAGGGCGGCTTCAGTCCTACGAGCGTGCGCTTGGCAGCGCTCCGACTGCGACGCGCTGACACGCGACGATCGAACCCGCACGGTACCGTAGAGGCTGTCCTATTGGGCGGCCCGGCCCTGCGCGATCGCATCGAGTCGATCGGCGGCCGCGAGGTACTCCGGGTCGTTGAACGGCTGATCGCTGAAGTCCGTGACCGCGTAGGCGCGTGTGGTGTGCGCGTTCGGGATCACGTCGGTCTCTTCCAGACCATCGTTGCCGACCCTCGAGAGCGTCACCGCGAAGAGACTGTAGGGACCGTCGGCCTTCCGTTCGCGCAGGATGAGTCCGTAGTAGGTGAGCGGAATCCAGGTCGTCCCCGGTGTGAGCGACGCGACGTGACGCGCGTAGGCCAGCATCTCGGCGTTGGCGGTCGTGACCAGTGTCCCTTCGAGCTGGAACTGTCCGGCCTCTTCCACCACGACCTCGGCTTCGATGCGGAGGTGACCGTCGACGATCGAGTCGCGGTACTGTCCGGTCAAGTGCGCCGTCGGTACGCCATAGAAAAACCCGGTCGTCGCCGTCAGCTCCTCGCCGCTGCCGGCGAGCGCCGTGACCTCCACGGTGTGCTGGCCGCGGAAGGCGTCGGGGCGATCGGGGTCAGGCGTCAGACTCGCCGTGAAGAAGCGGTCGTCAGCCTGGGCGTCGTTCTCCTTCCCGTCGTCCCGGAACTCGATCGTGGCGGCGGGAGCACCGTTCGGACCGCGCACCTCACCCTGGATGGCGCGCGCTTCCACGCGGACCTCTTGCGGGTCGCCTTCGCGCTGCTTGCGCTCTTCCTTTCCCTCCATCTGCACCACCTGGGCGTGAATCACGATCGTGGCGGGCGCCTCGTACGACGTGTCGGTCGTAAAGACGATCAGATGCGGGCCGCGTTCCTTCGGGCTGCCGCTGCGCTCCCACTTCGCGCTGCGGTCGGCTGCGATCGGATCGATTCCGTCCTCGATTGGTCGTGAGGTGCGTGGAAAGCGCGCCAGCCGTCGATAGCGCGCGGCGGTGGCCTTCGCCTGCTCGGGCGTCATGCCCGCGGGGATCTCGATCACCGACTCGGTGCGGATCGTGTAGCGCTGCGGGGTCGACGCTGCGGTCGGGCCTACCGCGACCGCGGCCGTGCGTTGCGGAGCGGCGGCGACGCGCTGCGCCGGGGCGGTCTCTTCAGGCGACCGGCGAGACATCCAGACGAAACCGACGACCAGTGCCACCACCACGATGGCGGTCGCGATCAGCAGTTCACGTCGGGAGGACATCGCTGGCGTCAGGCGCTCCCGCTGCTTTGCCGCAGCGAAAAGCGCTGGGTTGGGACGAGTACCACAGCACCCCGAAGCCCGACAATGCTGGTCACGATCTACCGTCCGGTATGTCACTCGCGGTCTCGGCGCTCAGCCGGGCGAGGTACTCCGGCGCATCGAGCTGCTGGGGATGGTCGCGCACGAAGGTGCGAAAATACGCCTCGCCCTCCGTGAATCGTCCGCTGCGGAGATACGCCTCGAACAGGTCCTTGAGCGCCCATGGGCAGCCGTGCGGGCAATTCGCGACGGCCTCCTGCAAGGCGGCGATCGCGCGTCCGGGATTGCCGGCATCGAGATAGATGTCGGCCAGGTGGCGGAGACGCATCTCGACGACGATCGGATGGTCCGCCGAGAAATGCCCGATCGTCTGGAACGAGAACAGCGCGGTCACCGCCAGCACCGCCACCGCCGCGACGATTCGCCGGCCATCACGGGCGCGCACCCGCGAGGCGAGGTCGACCACACCGAGCGCGGCGAGCGGCAGCAACGCCGGGACGACCTGGATGCGGTAGCGCGCGAACAGGAAGAACGCGACCACGGTGGCGCAATAGAGGAGGACGAAGGCACAGAGGACGCGCACGCCGGGCGACCCGAAGGCGGCGCACGCCCCGAGCACGGCGAACGGCGCGAGCACGCCGAAACCGACGAGCGGAAGCCGCAGGACCCACGAGTCACGGGCGAGCAGGTATTGATCCTGGCTGTCCGAGATCTCGAAGTCGTTCCAGAAGAGCGCGAGCTTGCGACCGATCGCGCGCGCGGCAAAGCCGGGATCCCTCCCGATGTGGGCGACGGCCTCGCCGAACCAGAGCCCGGACACCTCGCGGGCGCTCAGCGGACGACCCGCGCGCGCCTCTGCTTCGACCCGGAAATCCGCTTCCTCGAAATGCGGATTCGAGCGCACGAACGGGATCGCGCCGTATGCCCCGTAGGGATTCGTCGGGTTGTTCCCGGTATAGAAGTTCTGCCCCGCCTGCGCGGTGGTGAGCACCCACTCCCCGGACACCCGATGATTGCGCCAGACGACCGGCGCGAGCGCGAGCACGAAGCCGGCGGCACACAGGGCGGCGGCGACGACCGATCGCGGGAACGCGACCGACCCGGGAGGCACGGTCCTCACGATCGAGCAGAAACAGCAGCGCCGCGAGCGGCGCGAAGACGAGAAGGTTCGCGCGCGTGAGGGCCGCGAGGCCGAGCGCGAGCCCGGTCGCGAACCGCGCCGCGAGCGAGCGGCCGAAGGCGAACGCGAGCGCGGCGGCGGTCAGCAACACGGAGAGCGACGTCTTGTCGAGCTCGCCGGCGAAGAACACGTCGGGCTTGTAGAGCGCGAAGCCGAGCGCCGCGATACCGCCGATCGCCGGCCCGCCGATGCGGCGGCCGAGCAGAGCCACAGCGACACACGCGCCGGCGCTGCAGGCGACGTTGAGGAGGCGCGCGAGCAACAGGTCGCGCCCGCCCAGTCGATAGACGACGGCGAGCACGTACGGATAGAGCGGGTCCATGTAGAACGGCCGCTCTCCGATCCATTCGCCGGCGGCGATGCGTCGTGCCCAGGCGTCGTAGTACTCGGGATCGACCACGAGCCGGTCGAACCACGGCGTCTGGCGCAGCTCGAGCAGGTACGCCACCCGCAACACGATGCCGAGGGCGACGACACCCAGCAGCCACCAGCGACTCGCGAGAATCCGCACCAGCCCGTGCGGCCGCGCCATGGCCGCGGATTGTCCCAGGCCGTTTCGGGTCGGGCAAGACGCGGGGCGCGTTGCGGCTCTGCACGCAGGCGCGCTAAGGTCCGCGCGATGTCGCGTATCGCCGCACCGGAAGCGCTGTCGCCGCGGTTCTGACCGTCCCTGGCCTCGCGAGCGCTCATGAGCCGTCGGCGCAAGCCACATCGTCGAAATGGCTCGCCCCCTCTCCGGGAGACGGAAGCCCAGGGCTTCGGCTCTCTCAAGGGGCGGCGCGCGGTGGCCGCGCTGGTGCTGATCGTCGCGACGCTGGCGGCGTACGTACCTGCCATGCAGGGCGGCTTCATCTGGGACGACGACGACTACGTGACCGACAACGCGGCGCTCCGCTCTCTCGCCGGCCTCGCGGCCATCTGGCTGCAGCCGGGAGCGGTGCCGCAGTACTATCCACTCACGTTCACCAGCCTCTGGCTCGACTATCAGTTGTGGGGCGTCGCGCCCGCCGGCTATCACGTCGTGAACGTGCTCCTGCACGGCACCAACGCCGTGCTGGTGTGGCTGGTGCTCCGCCGCCTCGCGCTTCCGGGCGCCTGGCTGGCGGCGATGGTGTTCGCGCTCCATCCCGTCCACGTCGAGTCGGTCGCCTGGATCACCGAGCGGAAGAACGTGCTGTCGGGCGCGTTCTACCTGGGCGCGCTGCTCGCGTATCTGCGCTTCGCCGGTCTCGGCGCGCCCGCCGCGGAGGCCGAGCGCTGGAGGTCGTATGCGCTGGCGGTCGCGCTCTTCGTGTGCGCGCTCCTCAGCAAGACGGTCACCTGCACGCTCCCCGCCGTGATCCTGCTGCTGCTGTGGTGGAAGCGCGGGCGCGTGACGCGCGCCGAGGCGTCGGCGACCGTTCCTCTGTTCGTCGTCGGCGCCTGTCTGGCGCTCGTCACCATATGGATGGAGCGCACCCACGTCGGGGCGCAGGGCGCGGCGTGGCTGCTGTCACCCATCGACCGCGCGCTCATCGCCGGCCGCGCCGTGTGGTTCTACGCCGCGACGCTCGCGTGGCCGCACCCGCTGACGTTCGTCTATCCGCGCTGGGAGATCGACGCGGGCGCGTGGTGGCAGTACCTCTTCCCGCTCGCCGCGGCCGCCGTCACCGCCCTGCTCTTCTTCGCGCGCGCGCGCATCGGGCGCGGGCCGCTGGTCGCCGTGCTCTGTTTCGGCGTGACGCTCGCGCCCGCGCTCGGCTTCGTCGACGTCTACCCGATGCGCTACTCGTTCGTCGCCGACCACTACCAATACCTCGCGAGCGTGGCCGTTGATCGCGCTGGTGGTCGCCCTGGCGGCCAACGCGGCAACGCGGTCGCGCCCGGCGTCGTCCGCGATCGCCGCGCCGCCGGTGCTGGCGCCGATCCCGCTTGCAACCGGCGGTCTGCTCCTCCTGCTCGCCCTTCTCACCTGGCGGCAGGGAACCATCTATCGCGACCAGGAGACGCTGTGGCGGGACACGCTCACGAAGAACCCCTCGGCGTCGATGGCCCACGTCAATCTCGGGATGCTTCTCCATCGAGCGCGGCCGACTCGAGGAGGCGCGCGTAGCAGTTCGAAGAGGCCCTGCGGCTCGATCCCGCGGACTCGGAGGTGCACGGGAACCTCGGCATCACGCTCGCGACCATGGGTCGCCTGTCGGAGGCCCGCGCGCACTTGGAACAAGCGCTGCGCCTCGCGCCCGGAGCGGCGGCGGCGCACAACAACCTCGCCAACCTGCTCTTCAGCGAGGGACGGCGCGACGACGCCGTCCTCCACTATCGCGAAGCGGTCCGTCTCAAGCCGGCCTACGCCGACGCGCACAACAACCTGGCGAACGTCCTCGCCCAGCAGGGCAAAGCCCGGAGGCGGTCGCGCACTATCGCGAGGCGCTGCGCATCGATCCGGGCTACGCGGAAGCGCACTACAACCTCGGCGCCGTGCTTGCGGCGGAGGACCGGACCGACGAGGCCATCCAGCACCTGCGCGAGGCGGTCCGGCTCGCCCCCGCCCATGAAGGGGCGCGCGCGACGCTCGCGGCGGTGTTGGCGCGCCAGCCCTCGCGGCCGGCACGATGAGCACAAAGGTCCGCCCGTCGTCTGGTCGGTGTCGGCGTGCTCCTCGCCGCCCTCACGCTGGCGGTCTATGCGCCCACGTTCCAGTACGAGTTCCTCAACTACGACGACGACGAATACGTCACCGAGAACCCGGTCGTGCGCCGGGGGCTGACGACCGAAGGCCTTCGTCTGGGCGCTCACGGAGCCGCATTCAGCCACGTGGCACCCGCTCACCGGGCTGTCGCACATGCTCGACGTCGAGCTTTTCGGACTCGAAGCCGGCGCCCACCACGCGACGAACGTCGTCTTGCACACCGCTGCCGCCGATCGTGCTTCTCGCGGTCCTCCATCGAATGACGGGTACGCTGTGGCCGAGCGCTGGTGTGGCGTTTCTCTTCGCCCTGCACCCGATGCACGTCGAGTCGGTGGCGTGGATCTCGGAGCGCAAGGACGTGCTGAGCGCCCTCTTCTGGATGCTGACGCTCTGGTCGTATCTCGCCTACGTCCGCCGGCCGGGTTGGACCCGGTATGCCGCACTGCTCGTCGTGTTCGCCCTCGGCCTCGCCGCGAAGCCGATGCTGATCACGTTGCCATTCGTGCTCCTGCTGCTCGACTTCTGGCCGCTCGGTCGGGTCGCGTGCGCGCGCCGGCTTTCGCGCGCCTGGTCGCCGAGAAGGTGCCCCTCTTGATCCTCGCCGCCGCCATGAGCGTCGCGACGCTGGTCGCGCAGAGCCGGGTCGGAGCGGTCGCCTCGCTCGAGTCGGTTCCGCTCGGCTTTCGCTTCGCCAACGCGCTCGTGGCCTATGCCACATACTTGTGGAAGACGATCTGGCCGTTCGATCTCGCCGTCTTCTACCCGCTGCGGCCGTTGCCCACCTGGCGCGTCGCCGGCGCCAGCGTTCTCCTCGTCGCCCTCACCGCCCTCGCGCTTCGCGAGACGCGCCGCCGTCCGTACCTGCTCGTCGGATGGCTCTGGTACCTCGGCGCGCTCGTTCCCGTGATCGGCATCGTGCGCGCCGGCGAGCAGGCGATGGCGGATCGCTTCACGTACCTCCCGCACATCGGACTCTTCATCGCCGTCGCGTGGGGCGCGGCCGAGCTCGCCGAACGACGGCGGGCGCTGGTGCTCGGCGCCACCGCGTTTGCGTTCGGCGCCTGCATGGTCCTCACCTGGCGCCAGATCCAGCACTGGCAGAGCAGCGTCACGCTCTTCCGTCACGCGCTGGCGGTCACGACCGACAACTACGTGGCGCACACCAACCTCGCGGCCGCGCTCCGTGCGCAAGGTCAGAGCGAGGAGGCGATGACCCACCACGCGGCGGCGGTCCGCATCAAGCCCGGCTACGCCAAGGCGCACGTGAATTTCGGCGTCGCGCTCGCCGCACGGGGCGAGGAAGACGCGGCGATCGCGCACTATCGAGAAGCGCTTCGCCTCGATCCAGGGTACGCCATGGCCGAGTACAACTGGGCGCTCGCTCCTCGCCGGCCGCGGCGCGCGCGCGGAAGCGATCGCGCACTACCGTCGCGCGCTCGCGCTCGATCCCCGCTACGCCAACGCCCACAACAACCTCGGGTCGGCGCTCGCCGCGGACGGCCAGCTCGATGATGCGGTCGCGCACTACCGCGAGGCCCTGCGGATCGCTCCCGATCTGGCGGCCGCCCACAACAACCTCGCCATCGCGCTCGAAGAGCTCGGCAGGACCGACGAGGCCGTCACCCACTACGAGCAAGCCGTCGAGCTCGCACCGACGGACGCCGGGACACGCTTCAATCTCGCCGCCGCCCTCACGGGACAGGGTCGCGTCGACGATGCGATCGCGCACTATCGCGAGGCGCTCCGTCTCAAACCCGGCTGGTCCGATGCCGAGCAAGCGCTCCGCTCACTCCTCGCCGCGCGTGCCGACCCTCCCCGACGCGAACGTGCTCCCCACCTTGACGGCGCGCCGGTCGATGATCCATGAGCGAGCAGGACCCCATGAGCTCCCTCGATATCGAGAGACTGCGCGAGATCGTCCGCGCGCGTCGCGACGAGTTTGCGACCGCCCGGCCGTTTCCACATCTCGTCCTCGACGGCCTCATCCGTCCGGAGGTCGCCGAGGCCCTCATGACCGAGTTCGAGACCACGGCGGGCGATTGGATCTACTACCATCACGTCAACGAGCGGAAGCGCGGCTTCAACGACGTCTCCCGCATGGGACCGGTCAGCCAGAGCGTGGTGCACGATCTGAACGGTGCGGAGTTCCTCGGGGTGCTCGAGACGTTGACCGGCATCGGCCCGTTGCTCGCCGATCCGGAGCTCGACGGCGGGGGCTTGCAGGAGACCGGCGCGGGCGGGTTCGTCAACGTCCACACGGATTTCCTTTCCCACCCCACCTTCAGAAGCTGGAGCCGACAGGTGAATCTCCTGCTGTTCCTGAACAAGGACTGGCGCGAGTCGTACAACGGCGATCTCGAGCTGTGGGACACGCGCGGCGAGCGGCGCATGCGAAGCATCGCGCCGACCTTCAACCGTTGCGTCATCTTCCGCACCGACGCGGCGTCCTTCCACGGGGTGCCGGACGCGGTCGCATGCCCCGCGGAGCGTTCCAGGAAGGCCCTCGCCCTCTACTACTTCAAGGACGAAGGGCACCCCTGCGCACTCAGGGCGACACACTACGTGCCGCGCCCCGGCGACGCGCTCATGACGCGAGCGCTCATCCACGCGGATCGCTGGCTCCTCTATGGATATGCGGTTCTCAAGCGCTATGCCCGCGTCGATGACCGTCTGCTGAGCAAGCTCCTCCGTCGGCTGTGACGCGCGCTCGGACTCTCGCGCTCGGGGTTGCTCATCGTGCTCGGCGTCGGCTGTGCGCACGATCGCCCGCCGCCCCGACCGGCGAAGACGCATCTCACGCGTCTCCCCACGACCACCCGCCCCGGAAGCATCCTCATGTCCGAGGACGGTGAGGCGTACGCGTTCGTCGTGGTGTCGCCCGACGGCCAGCGCGTCGTCGGCGGCGCGGGAAACGAACGGGCGTACGAGCAGTGCGCCCGGCCGGTATTCGCCCCCCGCACCAAGCGCCTCTTCTACTGGGCACGCCAAGCCGGCGACGACACCCTGACGCTGGTTGCCGACGGCACGCCCGTTCCGACGAGCTACACCAGCCAGGGTGTGCTCGGGTTCAGCCCCGACGGCTCGCGCTGGTCCGCGATCGGACTCATACCCGGCCGCCGAGGCCGGCGAGGCCGGACCGTTCGTGCTGTTCGTCGACGGCGCCGAGCACGGACGCCATCGCGATGCGTCCCTGCCGTCGTTCAGTCCGGACGCGCGGCACGTCGCCTATCTCACCGAGCACGACGACCGCCGGGTCGCGCTCGTCGTCGACGGCCGCGAAACGACGACCTTCGACGCGCCCGAAGCCGAATGCGGGCGCGCCGCGAAACGCGCCGCCCCTCACCCCGACCTGCCGGGGCGGCACCAGGTTCAGTACCTCGCCGACGGCAGTCTCCTGGTCATGACGCGCGACCGCGACGGCTGGGGCGTCTACCGTGACCGGGAACGCCTGGCCTCGTACGCCGCGAGCGACTGGGAAGGCGGCGTCACCGAATGCAAGGACGCCGCGTCCTTCCATCCGGTCGGCGTCCGCACTGCCGAGGGTGCTCCTGTGGCCGTCTGGTGGGAGCGCAGCGCAGGTGAGAACGAGCGCTGGCGCGTGGTCCGGAACGGCCAGCCGATCGACGAAGTCGTCTGCGATGGTTTCTGGCGGGCGCAGCCGCCCGAGCTCAGTCGGGACGGCTCGCACTCGGCATACGCGTGCGCGGCGCGCGATCTCGGGGGCGAGGGCGACGTGTTCGTGATCAAGGACGGCGCGCGATACGGGCCATACAAAGAGCTGTGGGGCATCGCGCTCTCCCAGGACGGCACGCACGTCGCCTATGGCGCGACGGTCGGCGGCGGCGAACGGCCATGGTCGTTCTACGTCGACGGGAAGAAGGTGCGCGGCGCAGGCTACGAGGCCGTCTGGCGCCCGCGCCTGGCGAAGGACGGCGTCACGCTCGCCTGGGAGGCTCGGCTGAGCAGAGAGGGTCGCGGCATCCTCGGCGTCAACGAGCGCGTCGTCGGCTCGTTCGACGAGGTGTTGTGGGGACCCGACGTTCGAAGCCGACGAGACACGCGTCGCGTGGGTGATCCGGCGCGGGCGGAAGCTGACACGCGTCGCCGTCGCCCTCGCCGACGTTCGGTGAGCGCGGGGAGCCGCCCTTGCGGCCATTCGCGGCGCGATCCTTCGGTGGCTAGCTCTGCTTACACTTGAGCGTCGTCCCGGCCACCGTGCAGTCGCCCGCAGCGAACGTGTGCTCGGCGCATTGCCCTGCGGCGCTTTCCGGCGTGCCGCCCAGCACGATCAACAACCGGAACGGACCGACCACTGGACCGTACGTACCGTCCTTCCCTTTCGCGAGGAACTTCGCCCCCGTCGAGAGATCGCGGGCTTTCGTCTTGAAGATGCCGAGCGCGGAGCCCGCCCCGCAGCCCGGGGGGATGGCGTTGGTCTTGTTGGTGTAGCTCTGCGCCGTCTGCAATTGGTTCGTCTTCCAGCCGTCCTTGGGCCCGCAGTGGAGGCCGGTGCCGCCCCCGGGGATCTGGTGATCGAGGACGACCGCGGAGCCGGCGCCGACATCGACGATCCGCACACGCAACCCCTGGTCGTGGACGTCGAGCGGCGTGATCGGCAGCGTCGAGCCGAAGGTCAGCGTCGCTTTGACGCCCAGCTTCTCGTCACCGGGGGTGCCGAGCTTCGCGAACTTGATTTGCGCCTTCGCGGTGCCGACACCGTTCGTACAGAGGTCGCAACCGTCGGGGATGGTATCGCCGTCCGCGTCGGAAGCGTCGGAGAAGCCAGGACATACGTCGCACGCATCGCCGACGGAGTCGAAGTCGCTGTCGACCTGCGTCGGGTTCGACACCGCGCTGCAGTTGTCGCACGCGTCGGCGAAGCCGTCCCCGTCACCATCGGCCTGCGTCGGATTCGGCACGAAGGGACAATTGTCGAGGGCGCACACCGTCGCCGGGAATCCGGCGTTGCCGAAGCCGTCGGAGTCGGTATCGGTGCACGGGTCACACGCGTCGCCGCTGCCGTCGCCTTCCAGGTCTTCCTGCGCGGGATTGAATTGTCGCCGGGCAGTTGTCCGGACACGCGGCGTCGACGCCGTCGCCGTCGGGATCGGATGGCGATCCCGGAACCGCCGGACAGGCGTTGTGACGGCCTCGAGGCCTCTGACGTCGTCTGCCACCCCGAGCCCGAGCATCCCGAACCCGAATGCTACCGCCGGCGGCGGTCCACCCGGCGTGAAGAGATCAGCGGCGCTGAAGGGGCCAAGCGCGAGCGTCGGCGACCCGGGTGCGAGCGAGAACAACGACATACCGCCGAGCGCGAGCGCGTCGATGTCGTCGCAGACCGGGGGCGCGCATCCTGGACCGCCGGAGACCAGCCCCAACGCCGCGGCGGACGCGAACACGAACAATCCCGCCGGCGGACCCTGTGAGGTGACGAGGAGGTCTCCCGGCTCGGCACCGCCCGGCAGGAGTGGATTCGTACCGGGCGTCAGCGAAGGCGAGCCCGGCGCGAGCGAAATCCCGGTCGTAAAGACGAGGCCGCGTCCCGGAAGTCCCCAGTCGAAGTCGGCGATCGCGTCGTTGAACGGTGGCGGCGGCGCCGCGAGCAGCTCCGCCAGTCCGATCCCGAATCCGCCGTAACAGGTGAGCGGCGCGAGCGGCGCCAAGCCATCGCCGTCGAGAACCTGCGTATTGACCCCGGGCCCGACGCCGCATGTCGGGTCGAAGGTGGAGAAGATGTCGCCCGACGCGTCGGGCTGCGTTCCGAGCGGCGCCGCCGCGACCTCGGAGAAGACGTCGGCGTGAACGCACCGGCAACGCCGATGGAAGCACGGCCGACCGTGAAGTACAGCGTGCTGCCCGGCCCCCCATCGTCGAAGTAGCTGAGCGCATCGATGACGTCACCGGGGAGGAGATTGAGGGATGCGATCGATCGACCGATCGACGGTGGTGGAAGCGGTCCCGGAGCGGGCGGTCCGCCTCCGATCAGAATGTCGCCGGCCGTCGCAGGGATCACGGGCAACGAAGCCGAGAGTGGATCGAGGACGAAGCTCTGCGCGGCGACCTGCGCGGGGGCGAGCATACCCAGGGCCAGCGAACACACGGCGGCCACGGCACGGCGAGACGGCACTTTCACGAAGATCCTCCTTGTCGCGAGTCGAACGGCACCGGGGGCGAGGCGCTCGGCAACGACAAGCCTCGGGCTCGTTGGAGCCTATGTCACGCCGAAGCCGCTCGTCAACGAAAATCCGGCCGTCACCGCCCGATCGTGCGATCGCGCAAGATCTCGTCCGCATCACGGAGCTGATCGGGGGCGAGCCCGATCGGATCGCCCGGCGCATACCGCATCGTTTCCCAGCACTGCGCGAGCGGGTCCCGAGGCTGGACCGTGCGCGGCGGGGCGGGCCGCGGATCGGCGCTACAGCGCAGTGGAAACGTCGCGGTGGTGCGCGCGGATGCAACGAGACGTGCGGTCGCCGGCCAGCGCGGGACGCTGTCGACCGCGATCGCGAGCAGCACGATCAGCGCGAGGCGCGATCGCCATGGTTCCGACATGCCGGCGGCGCGAGTCACGGCCGCGTAGAGCACGACGCCGAAACCGATCAGGAGAAACGGCGTGACGTGGCGGAGCCACATGAATCGATGGAGGACGAAGTACCACCAGGCCGAGCTCAGGAACCCGGCGCAGAGTCCCGCCTGCAGCAGGTCGAGCGCGAGATCGCGCCTGCCCTGCCGCCGACGCGCGGCGATCTCCCGCACCAGCCAGGCGGTCGGCAACATCAGCAGCGCGATGATCTCGACCTTCACCAGGGATGCGTAGCGGCTCCACTCGACCTCCGGCGACGCGAGACGCGCCGCGAACGCGGACAGGTCCGCCGGGATGTCGGACGCCGTGTAGTGGAACTCGGAGAGACGTTGGCGATCGTGCAGCCAGACGAGGAGTCCGTCCGTTCCGGTCTGCACACCGATGAGCACGATCCACGCCAGCAGGGGCAGCAGGAAGATCGCCACCTGCGTCACCAGGAAGCGGGCGCGTGCGGCGAGCGGCTCGTCGCGCCGCGCGGCGCTGAACACCAGCATCAATCCCGCGACCGGCGCGTAGATGAACTTCGTGTGCCAGACGCACAGTCCGAGGACGAAGGCGGCGAGACGAGGCCGGCGGGGAAGGAGCACGATACCCCAGGCGAGCACCAGGGCGCCGCTCACTTCTCCGAAGGCCTGCACCACGAGATGCGGCGTCCCCGGAACCAGCTTCCACATCAAGGAGGTGCCGAGAAGCGAGAGCGGCAGGGCGAAGGAACGGAAAGCCGGTGCGTAGGTGCGGATCGCGTAGACGCCGAGCGTGAGCGCGAGCGCAAGACTATAGATGGCGGTCGCCAGGCGAGCAGCGAACAGGGTGCGCCCGACGAGCCAGCCGACTCCCGCCGGCCAGCTCGAAAGGATGCCGACGCTCCACACGCCTTCGAACGCGCCGAAGTGCGGTTTCGAGATGTCGATCGCGTGTTGCCCGTGGACCAGGAAATTGGTGGCGATCTGAACCGTCTGCGGCTCGGACAGGACGCGAAAAGGAGCATCGGCGGGACGAGCGCCTCGACGCAGGCGACCAGGAGCACGAGCGTGACGGCGCCGCGCAGCAGACGCGCCGTCAGTGGGAGCGCTTCGGTCTCTCCGGGCGGGCGTTCCGAGGCACTTTCCTGTGTTCGCCCTCGCCGGCGAGCCGCGCCTGCGGTCTTTTTCGACATCGACGCTGACGCTCGAGCAGCCCGATCACTTCGAGGTTGGAAATCCGATCTCCGGGAGATCCTGCACCGCCTTGCGCAGCGACTGATCCCACTGTCCGCGGATCGCCTTCAGATCCGGGTCCTCGGCCGTGAGGCGTCGATGGCGGGTGATCGCGAGCTCGTCGCGGCCGTAGACCAGCAGGTCGATGGGCGGACCGACGGTCGCGTTCGAGCGCATCGTCGAGTCGAGTGAGATGAGCGCGTACTTGGCGCCCTCTTCGAGCGTGGTGCTGTCGTAGCGGATGCCGCGGTCGAGGATGGGGCGACCGTACTTCGCTTCACCGATCTGGAGATAGGGCGCTTCCTCTCCCGCTGCCAGCGCGTTCCCCTGCGGGTAGACCAGGTAGAGCGCGGGCGGCGCGCCGCGGATCTGTCCGCCGAGCAGCAGATGGAGGTTGAATTGGTAGCCGTCGCGCTCGAGCGCCGCCCGGTCGAGATCGGCGACGCGCCGCACCTCCTCGCCGACGGCGCGCGCGGCGTCGTGCATCGTGGGCGCGCTGGCAAGGCCGCCACCCTGCTCGAATTCGCGGCGCACCCCCTCGATCACCGCCTGGCTGAGCGAGAGGCCGCCGCTCGACAGCAGAACGAACGCGCGCTCGCCGGGATGCACGAAGGTGTGCATCTTCCGGCTGACGGTTACCTGGTCGTAGTTGGCGTTGGTGCGCGAATCGGACGCCATCACCAGACCCTCGTGGGTCACGATCCCGAGACAATAGGTCATCCGTATGATCCTCGAATGGTACGGCGCTTGCAGCCTTCAGGCTTCCGACAGATCCGGGAGTCGCGATCGCCGGCATTTCACGGTCCGCGCGCGACCATAGCCGTTTTCTTCGATGGTGGGAAAAGCGAACCCGTGCCGCAAGGTTGGGCAACCGTGCTCAAGAAACCAGCGCCGTTGACCGAGGCGTCTGGGCGCCGAGGAGCGCGGCGACCTCTTCCGTCGCTACACGATCGACGTCGCGTACGACGAGATGTTCGCCGCGCCGTCCGAGCCGCGCCCCCACTATCGCGACCTGTTCAGCCGCCTGCAGGACCATGAGCGCCGACGAGTTCCGCCGCCGCAAGGCGATGACCGACCTGTCGATGCTCCAGGACGGCGTCGGCTTCACCGTCTACCGCCAGGAAGAAGGCATCGAGCGCGTCTGGCCGATGGACCCGGTGCCGCGCATCATCCCGGCCGACGAGTGGCAGCACATCGAGCAGGGCCTGGTGCAGCGGCTCACCGCGCTCAACCTGTTCCTCAAGGACGTCTACCACGAGCAGCTCATCCTCCGCGACCGCGTGATCGACCCGCGGCTGATCTACGAGGGCGCCTTCTTCCGCCGCGAGTTCATGGGCGCGTCGGTGCCCGCGCGACATCTACATCCACGTCTGCGGCACCGACCTGATCCGCGACGCCGACGGCCGCTACCTGGTGCTCGAGGACAACGGCCGCACGCCGTCGGGCGTCAGCTACATGCTGCAGAACCGCCAGGTGCTCAAGCGCGTCTTCCCGCAGCTCTTCGAGCAGCTACGACGTGCGCGGCACCGACGACTACCCGGCGGCGCTGCTCGACGTGCTGCAAGCTACATCGCGCCCGGCGGCCGCGCCGACCCGACGGTCGTGCTGCTCAGCCCGGGCATCTACAACTCGGCGTACTTCGAGCACAGCTTCCTCGCCCAGCGCATGGGCATCGAGCTGGTCGAGGGCCGCGACCTGCGTCGTCGATCAGAACCGCGTCTACATGCGGACGACGCGCGGGCCTGAAGCGCGTCGACGTGATCTATCGCCGCATCGACGACGACTTCCTCGACCCGCTGACCTTCCGCCCCGACAGCACGCTCGGCGTGCCCGGGCTGGTGAACGCCTACCGCGCCGGGCAACGTGGCGCTGGCCAACAGCATCGGCACCGGCATCGCCGACGACAAGGGCATCTACCCGTTCGTGCCCGACATGATCCGCTACTACCTGAAGCAGGACCCGATCCTGCCCAACGTCGAGACGTTCCGCCCGCTGGTGCCGAGCCACCTCGAGCCACATCCTGGCGAACCTCGACAAGCTGGTGGTCAAGACGGTCAACGAGTCGGGCGGCTACGGCATGCTGATCGGCCCGGCCTCGACGGCGCAGCAGCGCGAGGAGTTCGCCGACCTGCGTGCGGGCCCGGCCGCGCGACTTCATCGCCCAGCCGACGATCCAGCTCTCGACGCACCCGACGTTCGTGGACGGCCGGCTCGAAGGCCGGCACGTCGACCTGCGGCCGTTCGTCCTGTGCGGCGAGAAGATCATGGTCGTGCCCGGCGGCGCTGACGCGCGTCGCGCTGCCGCGCGGCAGCCTGGTGGTCAACAGCTCGCAGGGCGGCGGCAGCAAGGACACCTGGGTGCTCGCGGAGTGAGCCGGCTGATGCTCGTCGCGAGGCGTGACAGCGCTCGCGATGAGACTGCCTGCCATGCTGAGCCGCGTCGCCGACGCCCTGTTCTGGATGAGCCGCTACCTCGAGCGGGCCGAGCACGTCGCGCGCTGCTCGACGTCGGCTTCCACCTCGAGCTGGACCTGCGCGGCGTGGCGGCCGGCCCGCGCGAGCTGCACTGGACGAGCCTGGCCGCCGATCCTGCAGCAGCCGCCGCCGCGACGGCGCACGGCACGGCGCGCCGCAGCCGGCCATCGCGCCGCTGGCTGACCTTCGACCTCGGACAACCCGGCAGCATCATGTCGTGCGTTCAACGCGCGCGCGCAACAACGCCCGCAGCATCCGCGGCACCATCAGCTCGGAGATGTGGCGCGAGCTGAACAAGCTCTACTGGCAGCTGCGCGACGCCGAGTTCGTCGCGCCAGGCGCACGAGTCGCCGCACGATTTCTACCAGGCGGTCGAGACCGGCAGCCAGCTCGTTCCAGGGGTGTGCGACGCCACGCTGACGCACGACGAGGGCTGGCAGTTCATCCAGCTCGGCAAGTTCCTCGAGCGGGCCGACAAGACGCTGCGCATCCTCGACGTCAAGTACCACCTGCTGCAGGAGCTCGACCAACCCGGCCGACCTGCCGCTGTCGAACCTGCACTGGGCGGCGTGCTGCAGAGCTGCCGGGCCTACGAGGCCTATCAGCGGCTGCTACGTCGGCCGCGTCGAGCCGGAGCGGGTCGTCGAGTTCCTGCTGCTGCACCCGACGTTCCCGCGCTCGGTGCGCTTCTGCCTGGAGGCGGCGGCGCAGGCGCTCGGCGGCCATCGACCGGGCGGCGACGCCGGCGCGCGGGCTCGAGCCAGGCCGATCGTCTGCTCGGGCGGTGCTCTGGCCGACCTGCGCTATCGCCGAGCCTCGATCAGATCCTGGCCGGCGACCTGCACGCCGTTCCTCGAGCGAGCGTGCTCGGCAGCGTTGCAGCTCGAGGTCGAGCCGTGCGGTCGCAGGAGCACTACTCGCTGCCGCTAATGACATGGGCGAAGCGCCAGGATCGCCATGATCCTCGAAATCCAGCACGAGACCCGCCTCGAGTACACGCGAGCCGGTCACCGAGTGGCTGGCCGAGGTGCGCATGGAGCCGGTCAGCGACGACGAGCAGAGCTGCCACTCGTTCCATCTCGGCGTCAGCCAGCCGCCGAGCGTCTTCCGCTACCAGGACGGCTTCGGCAACCGCGTGCACCACTTCAACCTGCTGGCGCCGCACCAGCAGGTGCGCATCCTCGCGGCGAGCATCGTCGAGACCGCATCGCGCGGCGCGGACGCTCGACAGCCAGCGCGTCGCCCTACCCGATCGCTCGAGACCGCGCTCGATCTCGACGTGCTCGACTTCCTGCAGTTCCGCGGCCCGGTGCGGCCGACGCCGCTGCTCGACCCGCTGCTCGACGCGCTTCGCCCGGCGCCGGCGCCAGCCGTTGGCGCGGCTGGTGCTGCGACGTCGCCGACTACATCCACACGCACTTCCAGTACGCCCGCGACGTCACGCTACGCCAGCTCGCCGATCGACGACGTGCTCGACGCAGGGCAAGGGCGTCTGCCAGGACTTCGCCCACCTGATGATCGCCGTGCTGCGCTCGTTCGGCGTGCCGGCCCGCTACGTCAGCGGCTACATCCATCGGCCGAACAAGGAATCGCAGAGCCACGCCTGGTGCGAGGCCTGGCTGCCCGACCTGCGGCTGGGTCGGCGTCGATCCGACCAACGACTGCGTCGCCGACGAGTCACTTCGTCAAGGTGGCCGTCGGCCGCGACTTCACCGACGTGCCGCCCAACAAGGGCGTCTACCGCGGCGCGGGGCAGCGAGTCGATCCTGGTGCGCGTCGAGACCCGCGCAGCTGGACGCGCCTGCCGTCGCTGTCGTGGCAGGAGCAGTTGCCGCCGCTCGACGTCCCGCTGACGGCGATCGAAACGGGTCGGACGCCCGACACGTCGAGCGACGAGCAAGCGCAGCAGCAATAGCGCAGCGGAACCGCTCGCGCAGAGCGTCGCCCAGCCGGACCCGCCCCCGCGTTTCGCTCCGTCCTCAGAGCGAGCGTTCGGCCGTTCGGCTCGACCCTGCCTCACTCGTCGCGAGCGCCCCGGTTGTGCTACGACTGATCCTGCCCCGGAGGGTTTTCCGATGACGCCGTCACGAATGCTCGTCGCGTTCGCGCTCGTTTGCGCCACGCTTGCTGCCCGCGAACGCGTCGGCGCAAAGCCGCCGGCTCACCTGGAGCAGCTACGGGCGCAATCCGCAGCACAGCGCCCTCGCCGACGTGCCGCTGCAATCGTTCGCGGGGATCCGCTGGCAGACCCCCGTCGACCTCGCACCGCAGTACACGCCGGGCGGCAACCTCCTCATCCACTACGGCTCACCGCTGGCAACCCGCCGGAACACGATCATCGTTCCCGTGAAGACGGGCGCCACCGGTGGATTCCGGGTCGAGGCGCGCGAGCGGCACGGACGGATCGCTCATCTGGACCCACGAGAGCGACTACCTGTTGCCGCCCCACGACTGGACACCGAGCTTCTCACCGACGCTGGCGCGCTCGAAGCTGTGGATTCCGGGCGCCGGCGGAACGATCGAGTCACGGACGCGCGTCGACGCCGCGGAACGCGCGCGCATCAAGCGGGTGGCGTTCTACGGCGACGCGCAGTACGAGCTGAATCCGGCCGCGTACGACGCCGCGGTCTTCATCAATACGCCGCTCACCGTCGACAAGCGCGGCAACGTCTACTTCGGATTCCAGGTGACCGGCCCGACGCCGCTCGGCCTGGTGAGCGGCATCGCCCGGGTCTCCAATCGCGGCGTCGGCACGTGGGTGTCGGCCGCCGCCGCGAGCGGCGATGCGGCCATGCAGAAGGTCCCGCACAACAGCGCGCCGGCGCTCAGTCTCGATCGACGATATCTCTACGTCGCCGTCAACGACGGCAACGGGTGGGGCAGCGGCGTCGGCTATCTGCTCATGCTCGACGCCAAGACGCTCGCGACCCTCGGCTCGGTGCGACTCAAAGACCCCAAGAGCGGCAACGACGCCAACATCCACGACGACGGCTCGGCGTCCCCGACCGTCGGGCCCGACGGCGACGTGTACTTCGGTGTCCTCGAGAATCCCCTCGGCGTCGCATCACTTTCGCGGCTTCCTCCTGCACTTCGACTCGCTGCTGCAGCCGGTGGGCGCCGCGGCGCGTTCGGGTGGGACGACACGGCGTCGATCGTGCCGGCGGACATCGTCCCGTCCTACGCGGGAGCATCGAGCTACCTGCTGCTGACGAAGTACAACAACTACGCGGGCGCGGGCGGCGACGGCGTGAATCGCCTGGCGGTGCTCGATCCCAACGACGCCACGACCGAGCCGATCTCCGGCATCGCGGCGATGCGCGAGATCCTGACGATCGCCGGTCCGACTCCCGACTAGGACTTTCCGAGCTTTCCGACGCCCGTCCGCGAGTGGTGCATCAACACCGCCGCCGTCGACCCCCTCACGAGCTCGGTGCTGTCAACAACGAGGACGGCATCCTCTACCGCTGGGACCTCGCGACCGGCACGCTCGCGGAGAGCATGGTGCTCACGGCGGGCTCGGCCAGGCGTACACGCCGACGATCATCGGTCCCGATGGGGCGGCGTACGCGATCAACGACGCCACGTTGTTCGCGGTTGGCGAGTAGCAGCCGACCGGATGTGGCGCGCGAGTCGCCGAGCGCGAATGGGCATACGACCGGGAGTCGAGCATCGGCCGCCTCGACAAGGCGCTCGACGAGGCGACGGCCAGGAAGTGGACGGTGGTCGACATGAAGAAGGACTGGAAACGCGTCTTCGCCTTCGAGTGAAGGCCGGAAGGGAGAACGACATGGGTCACCTCATGCGGGGCGCGATCATCCTGGTCGTCATCGCGGTCCTCGCAGCACCCGTCCTCGCGGAAGAGGACTGCGTCGTGATCGAGGACTTCGCGACCGCGAAGGTCGGTGAGTTTCCTCCCGGCTGGCAGGTTCGCAAGGACGCGGCCAAGACGATCTACCAAGTCCACGACGAGAGCGGACGGCGCTTCGTCCACGCCGCTTCCAAAGACCAGGGCATGCAGGCGGCCAAAGCCTTCGAATGGGACTTGCAGAAGTACCCCGTCCTCGCGTGGTCGTGGCGGCCGATCGAGTTCCCGCGGGGCGCCAACGAGAAGAGCGGCAGGAACGACAGCGTGCTGTCGGTCTACCTCCTGGTGCCGTACTCGCAGATCCGTGGGCCGGAGGCGGTGAAATACATCTGGAGCGAGACGGTACCGGTGGGGACCCGCCTCGAGTCGAACGGCGGTCTCACGCAGGTTCGCGTGCTCGAGAGCGGAACGGAGAAACGCGGCCAGTGGGTCGACGAACGCGTGAACGTCCGCGACGACTACCTCGCCTACTTCGACAAGAAGGAAGTGCCGAAGCCGGCGGGGATCGCCCTTCTCACGGATTCCGACGACACCGGGACGAGCGCGCAGGGCGACTACGCCAACGTGCGAGCGTGCGCTCGTTGAGATCGTTCCGTTTGTGCACTCGTCAGCGTCCAACATCGAGGAGGTAAAGTGCACGCGACCGTCGCGAGAACCCCATCTGTTTCGGCGTTCGCGATTGCCTTGCTTCTGGCAATCGTCGTCCCTCTGCAGAACGCCGCTGCCGCGTCGTCGGACGCGTCGGGCGGCATCCTCCACATCCCGCAGTACGGAGGCGACTTCTGGAAACGCGGCTACCTCACGGGCGACTGGGGAGGCGCACGCACCGATCTCGCCAACAACGGCGTCCAGTTCGAGGTGCAATTCGACCAGTACGTCCAGGGCGTGACGGACGGCGGACGCGATCGCACGACGCGGTACGGCGGTACCGCCGACTACCTCCTGTACCTCGACCTCATGCGCATGGGCGTCCTCCCGGGCGCGCTCATCAGATTCCGCGCCGAATCGCGCTACGGACACTCGGTCAACGGCGCCGCCGGACCCATCCTGCCCGTCAACAGCGACGCGTTCTTTCCGCTCACCGATCATCTCGACGAGGACATCCCCATCACGGTCACCAATCTCAACTACGTCCAGTTCCTTTCGCCGCACCTCGGAGTGGTCGTCGGCAAGGTCGACACCCTCGATGCCGATCTCAACGAGTTCGCGTCGGGCCGCGGCACGAGCCAGTTCATGAACGCGAACTTCCTCTTCAATCCCGCCGCGGTACTCCGGCTTCCCTACAGCACCCTGGCCGCCGGTGTGATCTGGATGCCCGTTCCTGCCGGACCCGACGGCGGAGTCACGATCACCAGCCTTGTGCTGAATACGGCAGATTCATCGACGACCACCGGCTTCGACGACTTCGGAGACGGGGCGACGTGGACGACGGAGGCGGACTTTCAATACCGGCTCGGCGATCTTCCCGGCGGCATGAACGTCGGAGGTCTCTGGTCGTTCGATCAGAACTTCGCGAAGCTCGACACCCGGATCGTCCTGCAACCGGGTGAGGGGCTCGTCGTCCCCACGGAGCATCATACCTGGGCGGTGTACTGGAGCGCGTGGCAATACGTCTTCACCGAGCAACCCGCGACCGGGCCGACGGACCTCCTGAACGGCGTGCCGGACCGGGAAGGCATTGGCCTCTTCGCTCGCGTCGGCTTCGCCGACGAGGACACGAACCCGGTCGGATGGGCGATAAGCGGCGGCATCGGCGGGCGTGGTGTGATCCCCTCGCGCGACAACGACACCTTCGGCATCGGCTACTACTATACCGACATAGAGACGGGCAGGATTCTCAGCGCTCTCCGAGTGGAGGACTCGGCGCAGGGATTCGAGAGCTACTACAACATCGCCCTCACGCCGGCGTGCCACGTGACTTTGGACGTGCAATTCGTGGAATCGGCCATCGAGCCGCCTGGATACCGCCACGGTCCTCGGCATGCGCGCCAGACTCGACTTCTGAGCCGCGTCATGAGGGGCGTCAGGAAGAGAAGCGGCCGCATCGCGCTGTTCGTCGCCGTCGCCATCGGCGTCGCCACGTTCGCCCACGCGCAATCCGAGGGCGTCGGCGATCAGGACGTCAGCGACGCGTACATCTACCTGCTCGGTCGCCTGCTGGTGCTGCGGCAGCAGCAGCTCGATTTCAAGGAAGGATTCGTCTGGAACCAGCTCGTGCACCGCAAGCCGGGCGAAGTGCAATGGCCCAACCCCAATCTGGACGTCGCCTATTCGGAGGCCTGGGTGGCCGTGGACGAAACGAGCTGCACGGTGGTCAGCGTCCCGAAGGTCACCGGCCGCTACTACACGGTGCAGTTCCTGAACGGTTGGGGCGAGTCGCTCGCCAACATCAACGCGCGCGTCTTCCCGAATCGTCCGAACGGCGACTTCGCCGTTTGTCTGAAAGGCGCGCAGGTGACGATTCCCGCCGGCGCCCAGCGCGTCGACGTGCCCGCCAAATACCTGCGCGTCCTCGCCCGCGTCGAGCTCGGCGCCAATTGGGATGAGGCCGTCGCGCTGCAGCAGCAATTCATGCTCAAGGCGACCGGCAGACCCAAGACCCCCGACATTCCGAAGACACCGATCTTCGAGCTCGACAAGCTACCCGGCGTCGAGGCGTTCGATGCCGCCGAGTCGCGCTCGACAGCGAGGCCGACATCAATCCCGGCATGAAGATCCTCCAGGCGAACGTCCGCGCGATCGCCAAAGCGGTGAAGGATCCGGCGGAGCATGCGCGCGTCGACCAGGTCATCCGCCAACGCGCGCGTTTGCCGACTTCGCGAAAGCGTTGCCCACGATCGGGCGCGGAACCATGAAGAACGGCTGGGCGCTTCCCTCGACATCCGGCAAATACGCCGACGACTATCTGACGCGCACGCTGATCAACTACGGCGGCATCTGGGCCAACATCCCGGCCGAGGTCATCTACTACAAGGGCTTCGCCGACAGTGCTGGCGCCAGCTCCACAGCGACAACATCTACACGCTGACGTTCTCCAAGGATCAGCTCCCGGCAAAGTACGCGAAGTTCTTCTGGTCGGTGATCGCGGTGGATGCCGTGAACCGGCGCGTTCTGCAGAACCCCATGAAGCGCTACCTGCTCAACAACCAATCCAAGCTGCAGTACGGCAGCGACGGCTCGCTGACCCTGTACTTCGCCGCGGAGAAGCCCGAGGGCGCGCCCGAAGGCAACTGGCTGCCGACGCCGAAAGGACAGCGGTACAACCTGACCTTCCGTTTCTATGGTCCGACCGGCGACGTCGCCGCCCGCACGTATTTCCCGCCGGCGTTGCAGCGCATGAGGTAGCGAAGCACCCTCGTGCACGCCGACGACCAGAGTTTCGCGCGAATGAAAGTTGGCGAGGACCGCGAGGAGCTGCGCCGGGTCGATCGGCTTGGCGACATGCGCCTGGTACCCGGCCGCGAGCGCCCGCGCGCGATCTTGCGCACCCGTATACGCCGTCAGCGCGATGGCGGGAATGACGCCGCCCCGGCTCGCCTCGAGCGCGCGCACTTTGCGAATCAACACGTACCCGTCCTCGAGCGGCAAGCCGATGTCGCTCACGAGCACGTCGGGCGGACATTCGCCGATCGCGTGCAGGGCGTCTCCCGAAGACGCGACCGCCGAGACCTGGACTCCCGCGGAACGAAGGGCGACCGCGAGGGCTTCGCGCCCGTCCGCGTCGTCCTCGACGAGGAGGACACGGAGGCCGGCCAACGCCCGTCGACCATCGGATCCCTGCCGATCCGCCGCCTCTTCCCTCGAGGAGGATGTCCGTTGCAGCGGCATCCAACGGTCGACGGGCTGCAGGGGGGGAAGCCGCACGATGAAGGTCGCACCCTGGCCCTCTCCATCGCTCTCGGCATGGACGTTTCCACCATGCAACTCGACGAGCGTCCGCACGATCGTCAAGCCGAGGCCGATGCCGCCGTTGGTCCGCGTGCTCGAGGCGTCCGCTTGGCGGAAACGGTCGAAGACGTAGGGGAGGAACGCCGGACTTGATGCCGCGTCCGGTGTCGCGTATCGCGATCTCGATGCCGTCGGCGACCGAGCGTAGCGTCACGTCGATCGTCCTCCTTTGGGCGTGAACTTGCGGCGTTGCCGAGCAGATTGCCGACGACCTGTTGGAGCCGCTTGGCGTCTCCCACCAGCGCGTACGTCGATCGGCTGCAGCGTCGCCCCGAGGGTGACCTGCCCCGCCTCGGCCGCCGGACGCGCCGAGTCGATCCCCCGGGATGACGGCGACCAGGTCGACCGGGGCAACGTCGAGCCGCAGCTTCCCGGTCGCGATCCGTGACATGTCGAGCAGGTCGTCGATGAGCTGCGCCTGGGCTTTGGCGTTGCGCTCGATGACCTCCAGGCCGTGCGCTTTCGCGGTTTCGTCCATCCGGCCGTCACGCAGGATCGCACCCACGACGATCATCGCACTGAGTGGGGTCCTGAGCTCGTGCGACACGGTGGCGAGAAACTCGTCCTTCAACCGATTGGTTTCCCGCTCCTCGGCGTAGAGCAGGTTCTCGATCGCGATCGAGACGATCTGCGCGATCTGCGCTACCACCGTCTCGTCCTCCTCGCTGAACTCCCCCTCGTACTTTCCCGAAACCTCTACGAAGCCGAGCGACCGGCCGTCTCGAGCTGTGAGTGGCGCGGTGATGCGATCCCTCGAGGAGCAAGGCAGGATCTCTGCGCCGCACGGTCCGATCCGCATCTCGCACGGGCGCCACGACGTGCTGAACGAGAGCTCCGACTCGAGCTCCCCGTGTTGCGGTGTCGCTCGAGTAGACGGACTCACACTCGGGCGAAGCGGAAAAGACCTTGTGGACCCGGTTCGGCGGACGTCGGCACTCGCGACCGCGAGGTGCGCTCCCACGATGTCGCGGCGCGTTCGGCCACGATGGTGAGCATGGCCTCGATCGAGGACGCTTGATTGATCGCGAGCGAGGCGGCGGTCAGCTCGCTGCAAGCTGCGCCCGCACGATCGGCGGAGCGACTCGGCCTGGCGCCTGACCTGCTCGGTCTTGCGGAACAGCTCGACGAACACGGCGACCTTGGCGCGCAGCACGTCGGGGACCACCGGCGTCAGGATGTAGTCGACCGCGCCGAGCGAGTAGCCGCGCGCCAGCGTGCGCCTCGTCGCCGTACGCGGTGACGAAGATGATCGGCGTGTGCTGGAGCGCTGCGCGCTGCCGGATCAGCGCCGCCGTCTCGAAGCCGTCCATGCCCGGCATGTTGACGTCGAGCAGGATGACCGCGAAGTCCTGCTGGAGCAGGCCGCGGAGCGCTTCGCGCCCGACGAGCGGTCACGACGCGTTGACGCGAGATCGGCGCAGGATCGCCTCGAGCGCGATGCAGGTTCTCGGCGGTTGTCGTCGACGATGCAGGATGTCGACCGGCGCTCGAGCTGTGATCCGTCATCGGCGTCTCGGCACGCCTGCGCTCACGCGGCGTCAGCCAGAGCCGCAGAGCGTCGAGCAGCTGCTCGGTGTCCACCGGCTTGGCGATGTAGTCCGAGGCGCCGGCCTCGATGCACTTCTCGCGGTCGCCCTTCATCGCCTTCGCGGTGAGCGGCGATGATCGGCAGGCGCCGGAACTCCGCGATGCTGCGGATCGCGCGCATCGTCTCGTAGCCGTCCATGCTCGGGCATCATGATGTCCATCAGCACGACGTCGATGTCCGGCGTCGCCGTGCAGCACGCTCGATCGCGTCGCGGCCGGTCTCGGCCGAGATGACCTTCATGCCGTGCGCGCTCGAGCAGGCTGGTCATCGCGAAGATGTTGCGGATGTCGTCGTCGACGATCAGCACCTTCTTGCCGTCCAGCGAGCGGCGTCGCGGTCGATGTAGCGCTGCTCGAGCATGCGTCGCTTGCGCCTCGGGCAGCGGACGCGGCGACGCGGTGCAGGAAGAGCGCCGTCTCGTCGAGCAGCCGCTCGTCGAGCGCGACGGGTCCTGCGCGATCGACCGCCTGCATGCAGCCGGCGTGAGCGCGCGCCTCGTCCTGCTGGACGCAGTCGCGCGCGCGCGTAGACGACGATCGGCAGCGTCGCGGCGCGCCGGGTCGCCGGCGAGCGTCTCGACCAGCGTCGAGCCCCGTCATGTCCGGGAGGCCCGGATCGACGACGATGCAGTCGAACGCTCGCTCGCGAGCGCCTCGAGCGCCTCCTGCGGCCGGTCGCCGACCGCCGTCGTCTGGACGTCGCCGTTGCCGATCGATCTCGACAATGGTCGCCGCGTGCGCCGCGTCGTCGCCCGGACGAGCAGCAGGTTCTTCACCGGGCGCTCGACGAAGTCGCGGAGCTCGCGCGAGCGCGTCGTGCAGCGCCGTCGCGTCCGGGCGGCTTCGGCGAGCACGCGCGGCGCGCCCGCGATCGAGGCCGCGCTCGCAGCTCCTCGTCGATCGAGATCACGTGGACCGGGATGTGGCGCGTGGCGAGGTCGCTCCTTCAGCCGGTCGAGCACCCGCCAGCCGTCGATGTCGGGCAGGCGGATGTCGAGCGTGATCGCGTCGGGCTTGAAGCTCGCGCGCCAGCGCCAGGCCGCGGCGCCGCGTCGGCGCGATCGACGGCCTTGAAGCCGCTGCGCGTGCGCCGCCTCGAGCAGGACACGGGCGAAGGCGGGTCGTTCTCGACGATCAGCAGCACGCGGTCGCCGGGCACAGATGTTCGTCGCGGTCGTCGATCGCGTCGTTCACGGCGGCGCGTCCCGATCGGCTCGACGGCGCCGCGATCGATCGGGCGGCGCCGGCACCGCGGCGATGCCGCCGGCGGCGCGGTCGCCTGGCGACGGCGCGGCGACACGTACGTCTGCGGCAGGTAGAGCGTGAACGTGCTGCCCTGCCCGGGCGTGCTCGCGAGCGCGGATCTCGCCGCCGAGCAGCCGCGCGATCTCGCGGCTGATCGCGAGGCCGAGGCCCGTGCCGCCGTACTTGCGGCTGGTGCTGCCGTCGGCCTGCTGGAACGCCTCGAAGATGATCTGCTGCTTCTCGGGCGGGATGCCGATGCCGGTGTCGCGTGACGGAGAACGCGACCACCGCGCGCGGCGCGGTTCGAGCGCGTCGTTGTCGGGCTCCAGCCCGCGGTCGGCGGTGCCGACCTCGCAGCGTGACGCTGCCGCGCTCGGTGAACTTGAAGGCGTTGGAGAGCAGGTTCTTGAGGACCTGCTGCAGCCGCTTGGCGTCGGTGCGTGACGCTCGGCGGCAGGTCGCGGATCGAGCTCGATCGCGAAGTCGAGCTCCTTCGACTCGGCGACGTGGCGGAACGTGCGCTCGACGTAGTCGCTGCAGGTCGCCGAAGCGGCAGCTCGCCGACGTCGACCGCGACCGTGCCCGACTCGATCTTCGACAGGTCGAGGATGTCGTTGATGAGCGTCAGCAGGTCGTTGCCCGACGAGTGGATCGTCTGCGCGAACTCGACCTGCTTGCGCGTCAGGTTGCCGTCGGGGTTGCTCGGCGAGCTGGTCGGAGAGGATCAGCAGGCTGTTCAGCGGCGTGCGCAGCTCGTGCGACATGTTCGCGAGGAACTCGGACTTGTACTTCGAGGTCAGCGCGAGCTGCTCGGCCTTCTCCTCGAGCGCCTGGCGGGCCTGCTCGACCTCCTGGTTCTTGCGCTCGACCTCGGCGTTCTGCTCGGCCAGCAGCCTGGCCTTCTCCTCCAGCTCCTGGTTCGTCTGCTGCAGCTCTTCCTGCCGGCTCTGCAGCTCGCTGGCCAGCGACTGCGACTGCTTGAGCAGGTCCTCGGTGCGCATGTTCGCCTCGATCGTGTTGAGCACGATGCCGATGCTCTCGGTCAGCTGGTCGAGGAACGCCTGGTGCGTGGGGCTGAACCGCTCGAACGAGGCCAGCTCGAGCACGGCCTTGACCTGGCCCTCGAACAGCGACCGGCAGCACGATGATGTTCAGCGGGCGGCGCCTCGCCGAGGCCGGACGTGATCTGGATGTAGTCCGGCGGCACGTTGGTCAGCAGGATCTTCTCCTTCTCGAGCGCGCACTGGCCGACCAGGCCCTCGCCGAGCTTGAAGCGGTTGTCCGACGTGCTTGCGCTCGCGGTAGGCGTAGCTGGCCAGCAGCTTGCAGCTCGCGGCTCGTCGCTGCGTCGGAGTCGAGCGATGTAGAAGACGCCGTGCTGCGCGACGACCACCGGCGCCAGCTCGGACAGGATCAGCCGGCCGACCGTGAGCAGGTCCTTCTGGCCCTGCAGCATGCGGCTGAACTTCGCGAGGTTGGTCTTCAGCCAGTCCTGCTCGCTGTTCTTGAGCGTCGTGTCCTTCAGGTTGCGGATCATCTCGTTGATGTTGTCCTTGAGCGCCGCCACCTCGCCGCTGCGCCTCGACCGTGATCGACCGCGTCAGGTCGCCCTTGGTCACGGCGGTGGCCACCTCGGCGATGGCGCGCACCTGGGTGGTCAGGTTGGCGGCGAGCTGGTTCACGTTGTCGGTCAGGTCCTTCCACGTGCCGGCGGCGCCCGGCACGCTCGCCTGGCCGCCGAGCTTGCCCTCGACGCCGACCTCGCGCGCCACCGTCGTCACCTGGTCGGCGAACGTCGCGAGCGTGTCGATCATGCCGTTGATCGTGTCGGCGAGCGCGGCGATCTCGCCCTTGGCCTCGACGGTGAGCTTGCTGCTTCAGGTCGCCGTTCGCGACCGCGGTCACCACCTTGGCGATGCCGCGCACCTGGCTGGTCAGGTTGGCGGCCATGAAGTTCACGTTGTCGGTCAGGTCCTTCCACGTGCCGGAGACGCCCTGCACCTCGGCCTGGCCGCCGAGCTTGCCTTCGGTGCCGACCTCGCGCGCGACGCGCGTCACCTCGGAGGCGAACGAGCTGAGCTGATCGACCATCGTGTTGATGGTGTTCTTCAGCTCGAGGATCTCGCCCTTCACGTCGACGGTGATCTTCTTCGACAGGTCGCCGTTCGCGACGGCCGTGGTCACGTCGGCGATGTTGCGCACCTGGCCGGTCAGGTTGCGCGGCCATGAAGTTCACGTTGTCGGTGAGGTCCTTCCACGTGCCGGCGACGCCCGGCACGTCGGCCTGGCCGCCGAGCTTGCCTTCGGTGCCGACCTCGCGCGCGACGCGCGTCACCTCGGAGGCGAACGAGCGGAGCTGATCGACCATCGTGTTGATGGTGTCCTTGAGCTCGAGGATCTCGCCCTGCACGTCGACGGTGATCTTCTTCGACAGGTCGCCGTTGGCGACGGCCGTGGTCACCTCGGCGATGTTGCGCACCTGGCCGGTCAGGTTGCCGGCCATCGAGTTCACGTTGTCGGTCAGGTCCTTCCACGTGCCGGCGACGCCCTGCACCTCGGCCTGGCCGCCGAGCTTGCCCTCGGTGCCGACCTCGCGCGCGACGCGCGTCACCTCGGCGCGAACGAGCGCGAGCTGGTCGACCATCGTGTTGATGGTGTTCTTCAGCTCGAGGATCTCGCCCTTCACGTCGACGGTGATCTTCTTCGACAGGTCGCCGTTGGCGACCGCCGTCGTCACCTCGGCGATGTTGCGCACCTGGCCGGTCAGGTTGCCGGCCATGAAGTTCACGTTGTCGGTCAGGTCCTTCCAGGTGCCGGCGACGCCCCGCACCTCGGCCTGGCCGCCGAGCTTGCCCTCGGTGCCGACCTCGCGCGCCACGCGCGTCACCTCGGACGCGAACGAGCGGAGCTGATCGACCATCGTGTTGATGGTGTTCTTCAGCTCGAGGATCTCGCCCTTCACGTCGACGGTGATCTTCTTCGACAGGTCGCCGTTGGCGACGGCGGTCGTCACCTCGGCGATGTTGCGCACCTGGCCGGTCAGGTTGCCGGCCATCGAGTTCACGTTGTCGGTCAGGTCCTTCCACGTGCCGGCGACGCCCTTCACGTCGGCCTGGCCGCCGAGCTTGCCCTCGGTGCCGACCTCGCGCGCCACGCGCGTCACCTCGGCGGCGAACGAGCTGAGCTGGTCGACCATCGTGTTGATGGTGTTCTTGAGCTCGAGGATCTCGCCCTTCACGTCGACGGTGATCTTCTTCGACAGGTCGCCGTTGGCGACCGCCGTCGTCACCTCGGCGATGTTGCGCACCTGGCGCGGTCAGGTTGCCGGCCATCGAGTTCACGTTGTCGGTCAGGTCCTTCCACGTGCCGGCGACGCCGTGCACGTCGGCCTGGCCGCCGAGCTTGCCCTCGGTGCCGACCTCGCGCGCCACGCGCGTCACCTCCGACGGCGAACGAGTCGAGCTGGTCGACCATCGTGTTGATGGTGTTCTTGAGCTCGAGGATCTCGCCCTTCACGTCGACCGTGATCTTCTTCGACAGGTCGCCGTTCGCGACCGCCGTGGTCACCTCGGCGATGTTGCGCACCTGGCCGGTCAGGTTGCCGGCCATCGAGGTTCACGCTGTCGGTCAGGTCCTTCCACGTGCCGGCGACGCCCTGCACGTCGGCCTGGCCGCCGAGCTTGCCCTCGGTGCCGACCTCGCGCGCGACGCGCGTCACCTCGGAGGCGAACGAGCTGAGCTGATCGACCATCGTGTTGATGGTGTTCTTGAGCTCGAGGATCTCGCCCTTCACGTCGACCGTGATCTTCTTCGACAGGTCGCCGTTCGCGACCGCCGTCGTCACCTCGGCGATGTTGCGCACCTGGCCGGTCAGGTTGCCGGCCATGAAGTTCACGTTGTCGGTCAGGTCCTTCCACGTGCCGGCGACGCCCTTCACCTCGGCCTGGCCGCCGAGCTTGCCTTCGGTGCCGACCTCGCGCGCGACGCGCGTCACCTCGGACGGCGAACGAGCTGAGCTGATCGACCATCGTGTTGATGGTGTTCTTGAGCTCGAGGATCTCGCCCTTCACGTCGACGGTGATCTTCTTCGACAGGTCGCCGTTGGCGACGGCCGTGGTCACGTCGGCGATGTTGCGCACCTGGCCGGTCAGGTTGCCGGCCATCGAGTTCACGTTGTCGGTCAGGTCCTTCCACGTGCCGGCGACGCCCTTCACGTCGGCCTGGCCGCCGAGCTTGCCTTCGGTGCCGACCTCGCGCGCGACGCGCGTCACCTCGGAGGCGAACGAGCGCAGCTGATCGACCATCGTGTTGATGGTGTTCTTGAGCTCGAGGATCTCGCCCTTCACGTCGACGGTGATCTTCTTCGAGAGGTCGCCGTTGGCGACGGCGGTCGTCACCTCGGCGATGTTGCGCACCTGGCCGGTCAGGTTGCCGGCCATCGAGTTCACGCTGTCGGTCAGGTCCTTCCAGGTGCCGGCGACGCCCTTCGACCTCCGCCTGGCCGCCGAGCTTGCCTTCGGTGCCGACCTCGCGCGCCACGCGCGTCACCTCGGAGGCGAACGAGCCGAGCTGGTCCACCATCGTGTTGACGGTCTTGGCGGTGCGCAGGAACTCGCCCTCGAGCGGCCGGCCGTCGATCTCGAGCGCCATCGTCTGCGACAGGTCGCCCTTGCGCCACGGCGCCGATGACGCGCGCCATCTCGCTCGTCGGCTGGACCAGGTCGCCGATCAGCGCGTTGACCGAGTCGATCGAGTCCGCCCACGACGCCGCGAACTCGCCGACGACGGCGCGCTGGGCGATCTTTCCCTCCTTGCCGACCACGCGGCTGAGCCGCGCGAGCTCCTTGGCCAGGCGCTGGTTCAGCTCGATGACGTCGTTGAACGTGTCGGCGATCTTGCCGGCGATGCCGGTCCAGTCGACCGGCAGGCGAACCGAGAAGTCGCCGTTCTTGAAGGCCGTCAACGTCGCCAGCAGGCGACGCTCGTCGATGTGCCCGGGCGTATCATTTCCGTTCGCCGCGCGTGTCTTTCGTTTGCCCGGGTGAGGGGCTTGCTTCGCCTGGTGCTCTCGGAAGCCCCCTGTGACACGCCGTTCTCCCGCATGCGGAGATTCCTCCTGACTGTGAGATCCGCTTCGCGTCCGCGAGGATCACACGAACGCTCTTACCGTCCTCAGATTCTCGGCGTGCTCGAAGTCACAGCACCGTGTCGCGCCGAGATTCTCGTGGCTCGGTGCTCCTTCAACAATAGAAGCGCCACGCCATAATCAATCCTGGTAACAGGTGAGAGGGAGATCCCTAACAGCGGCAGCGGCCGGGAACCGCGCGGAGCAACCGAACGCGTGGCGTCGCTCGCTCGGCAGGCGGGTGACAGGCGAATTCGGCCGTTCAGCCTTCTTCGACGGGGCCGGCCCCTTCACGCACTCGCGGCGTAACCGGGCGTCGCCGAGCAGCCCGTTGAATCCTAGGCGCAGCGCTCAGAGCCGGCAGTTCCTGCCTTTGGGCTTCACCGTACACGCGGCGTTGCGCATGCCGATGGTGCTACCGGATCCCGTATCGCTGACGCTCACGACCAGGTTCACCGAAGGCAGGTCCGCCGCGCTCAGGTTCAGGTTCTGGGCAACCAACTTGAGCCTGTACGCAGAGGGATTGCCGCCCAACTTGATCGACGCCTTGCGAACACCCGCGAGCGTGCCGAACTTGTCCTTGTACTGCCACTTGGCGCCGGGCTTGAGGACCTCCCACGCGCCCGCGGGAATGGTCGCCGAGTAGATCGTTCCGTTCTGGTCCGTGACCGTGAACGTCGCGCCGTCGACCGTCGGATCGATCGGAGGATACGGCATCTTCGAAGGACCCCGCATCTTTCCGCGCAGCGTCAGCTTGTCGTCGTTCGAGAGCGCCAGATCGCGAAAGGCGATCCGCACCCTGGGAGTGTCGAGCGGCAGTGCGTTCGTCACACCGATGCTCGCGATCTCTTCGCCGAGCGGATCAACGAGGAACGTCTCCCGAATCTCGACGCTGTCGAACGTGCCCGTGAAACCCACGGTGTCGAGCGTGTCCCCATCGTCGATCACCCCTTCCAGAGCGGAGATCGGAAGCACCGTCAGCGAGTCCACGAGCGTGCACGGCATTCCGCCGCACACGGGACCTGTTGCGCGTACGACGGTCCCAATCGCGTAGGGTCCGTCGGAGCAAAGCGGGGACGCGCCGACGACGTCGCTGAAAAGACCGGCGACGTGGGGCGCAGTCGTGTTGGCCTCCCTGATGGTGATTTGACCGAAGGCGAAGTCGCAGCTCGCGTTCCATGTCGGCGCGCTGCACGCGGGCACGGCGGAGACAGTGAAGGTATCGGGCGCCGCACAATCCGCGTATCGCGTGGTCACCTCGCTGCGGAAGTTGTTCGCGCTGTGATCATCGCCGACGCCCGCCGCCGCGATCGGCAGAAAGTCGGGCGCAAAGATGGAGACACCGAGGACCTCGTAGTTGGCGACGTGCCCGGCGACGACTCCGTAGTTCGACAACAGGAAGCTCTCGAAATCGAGGTCGGCCTCGTAGTTGTCTCCGAAGTCGGGAGCGAGCGGAACCTGGATATCGACGGGGATCCAGGTGCACTGTCCGCTCGTACACATCGGGTCGTCGGCGGTGACGCGCAGGCTGAAGATCGCCGTGTAGTTTCCCGTCGTGCAATTCCCCGGGCCGTCGACGTTCCTCAGAACCACTTCCACGCGGATGCTCGGGGAATCCCTGAACGATTGCATCTCGATTCGGCCGTTCTGGAAGTCGCACGCCGACGTCACGGGCGGGCTGCACGCCAGGATGCCGTTCGACGCCATGTCGTTCGGCGTGCCGCACTCCTGGTACGCGCGCGTGAGCTCGGCTTCGTAGCGCGCGTTGAGACTATGGCGGATCTCGAGTTGCGCATGGGTGACGGCAACCGCGGCCGCGAGCAGGAACGCCGCCGTGCATCCCGCAGCGCACACGGTACGGATGGTTCGAACGGCACCCATGAATCCTCCTCGAGAGCCATGAGGCCCGCCGCGGGGCGCCAGGCAGCTGCTCGTTGCGGTTGGCCTACCACACTCCCGCCCTTCCCAGAAAGGAAATTCGGACGGTCACGGCGACGGAACTCGTGATAGGACTGACGTGAGGAGGAACCCGCTATCCGTATCCGCGCCCGTAGTCTCGTCGTAATCTCTCGCGGGATTGGTCGTCTTCGCGTCCTGCAAACCCGCCGCTCGCACGACATCGCCACCCTCAGCCGACGGTGTCGGCTACCCGAGGTGCGTTGCCGTCGACCGCGACGGCCACGAGGTAGCATGCGTGGCCGCGGTGCGCGCGTACGATGGTGAGGGGTGCGCGTGCGGGGATGGCCGTGGGACCGTCTTCTACGGACGGGTACAGGAACACCCGCGATGAGCCTCCTCTCGTAACTCACCCATCCGCGCTCTCGATCGCCCCGGCGTCGATGCACGCGCGAATCTCTTCCGCCGTCATGCCGAGCAGCTCCCCGAAGACGTACGCGTTGTCCTGGCCGACCGCGGCGCCGGCGATGCCGGTGCGCGCCGGCGTCGCCGTCAAGCCGAGCGGGATGGCGGTCGCGGTCACCCTGCCCTTCTTCGCGTGCTCGATCTCCTCGAAGATGCCGCGCGCCGCAACGTGGGGATCGCGGCGGGCAAGGTCCTCGATGTTCTGCACCACGCCCGCGGCGATCCCGGCGCTCTGCAACGAGGTCATCACCTCGTCCGCCGTCCGCGCAGTCGTCCAGCCGGCGATCATCCGATCGAGCACGTCGGCGTTCTCGAGCCGGCGCGTCACATCGCTGAAGCGCGGGTCGCCTTTCCAGCCGGGCTCTCCCACGACGTCGCAGAACCGTTGCCATTCCGCTTCGCTCGCGACCGCGATGGCGCACCAGCGATCGTCGCCTTTGCAGGGATAGCAGCCGTGCGGCGCCGTATGGCGCTCGCGGTTGCCGAGCCGCTCGGGCTCGCGGTCGTTGACGAGCACCTCCATCATGACGTCGCCGATCGCGGCCACCGCGGTCTCGAGCTGGGCGAGATTGATGTACTGGCCCTCTCCCGTCCGCAGGCGATGGTCGAGCGCGCACATCACCGCGAAGAGCCCGTGCACGGCGCTCAGCACGTCGGGATACGCGTACTGCGTGATCGTGCAGCGCGCGCTCGGCGAAGCCGGAGACCGTGCTCATGCCGGAGAGCGCTTCGATGTTGGGTCCCCACGTCACGTACGACCGGCACGGACCGGCATCGCCGTATCCCGAGGTGCCGAGCATGACGAGATCGGGTCTGACGCGACGCAGCTCTTCGTATCCGAGCCCGAGCTTGTCGATCACGCCGGCGGTGTTGTTCTCGACCACGACATCGCAGCGCGCCACGAGACGCCGGCAGAGCTCGACGGCCTTCGGATGGCTGAGATCGAGCGCGATGAAGCGCTTGCCGGCGTTCCAGTCGGTGAACCACGGGGAGAGCTGCGGCTGGGTTCCGAGCTCGGGCGCCCACGGCGGCACGTACAGGCGGACGACGTCGGGGTGCTGGCGCGATTCGACGCGGATGACCTCGGCGCCGCACGCGGCCATGAATCGTCCGATCCACGGCCCGGCCATCGCCGCCGTGAGCTCGAGGACGCGGAGGCCGGCGAGCGCACCTGCTCCGCTCGGCGTCGTGGAGTCGCGTCACGATCGGATCACGCTCCGCTCGCCGGGCCGGCGACGCTCGCCCTCCAGCAATCTCCGTCCCGTAGATGTCCTCATTGTGCTGGCCGACGGCAGGCGCAGGTCGGCTGATGCGCCACGGCGTCTTCCCGAGTCGATACGGTGGACCGGGATAGCGCAGAACGCGTCCGTCCCGGTGCTCGACGTCGACGAAGAAGCCGCGCGCCGCGAGATGCGGGTCGCGCGCCACCGCCGACGCGGTGTTGACGGGCGTGAACGCGAGATGGCGGCGCTGACCTTCGCGGTAGACGTCGGCGACGGTGAAGCGCGCCGTCAGCTCGGCGATCCAGGAGTCGATGACGTCGCGCGCGGCCTGCCGATTGGACGACGGACCCTCGAACATGGGATCGCGGGCGGCGTCGTTGCCGGTCACCTCGTGAATCCACTCCGCCAGCGCCTTCCAGTGCAGCGGCCGGTTGATCATCAGATAGACCAGGCCGTCCCGGCACCGATACGTGCCCGACGGAACCGAGGCGAAGAGCGTGGTGCCGCTCCGGCGCGGGATGATGCCGTCGTCGAGCCACTTGCCGACGCCGCAGATGTGCGTCGCCGACACCGTCGCCTCCTGGAGCGACACGTCGACGTGTTGTCCCTCGCCGGTACGGGCGCTGTGGAAGAGCGCGATCATGCTGCTGGCGGCCGCGTACACCGACGCCGTCACGCCCGCCTGATGACCCGCGAGTCGCACCGGCGGGTCGTCGGCGTCGCCGGTCACGTACATCGCGCCCCCGAGCGCGGCGGCGATCAGATCGGACGACGCGAACTGGCGGCGTGGACCCGTCTGGCCGAAGCCCGTGATCGAGGTGAGCACGAGTCGGGGGTTGGCGAGTCGAAGATCGCGCGTAGCCGAGCCCGAGACTGTCGAGATAGCCCGGCGCGAACGTCTCGAGCACGATGTCAGCGGTGCTCGCCAGACGTTTGAAAAGCGCCTGCGCCTCGGGCCGCGTGAGATCCAGCGTGATCCCACGCTTGCTGGTGTTCATGTAAAGGAAGAAGAGGCTCGCGATCCGGGCCGGGTTGGTCGTGCGACGAAGGGCGGAAGCGCGCGCGTGGCGTCGCCGCCCGGCGGCTCCACCTTGATGACGTCCGCTCCCATGTCGGCGAGCAGCTTGCCGCAGTAGACGCCGTTTTCGCCCGCGAGATCCAGAACACGCCTGCCGCTCAGCGCCGCTCGCGTCGCCATCGCGTGCGAGCATGTCCCGGCTTGCGCACGAAATCAAAACTCGGCTAAGACCGCGTCGCTTGTCCGTTTCCGCATCCACCACCGGCTGGGACCAGACCGTCGATCTCCTGATCGTCGGCACCGGCGCCGGCGCCATGGCGGCGGCCATCACGACGCACGACCGCGGCGGCACGGCCCTGCTGATCGAGAAGACCTCCCTCTATGGAGGCTCCTCGGCGATGTCGGGCGGCTCGCTGTGGATTCCGAACAACCACCTGATGGCGGCCGCGGGCGTGGACGACTCGTACGACGACGCGCTCACCTACTTGAAGCACATCACGCGCGGCGCCGTCCCCGAGGAGAAGCTGCGTCGCTACGTGGAGACGGCGCCGCGCATGCTCACGCTACATGAGCGAGCGAACGCATCTCCGCATGCAGTCGATGCTGACCTACACCGACTACTATCCCGAGGCGCCGGGCGGAAAGCCCGGGCGGCCGCTCGGTCGAGCCCGAGCACTTCGACGCGCGCCTGCTCGGCGCGGAGTTCGAGCACATGCGCGAGCCGGCCGTGCAGGAGCTGGTGATGGGCCGCGTGTCGATGACGGCCACCGAAGCCCACCACCTGCTCGCGCGCCATCCCGGGTGGGTCAAGCTCACCACGCGCATCATGTCGCGCTACTGGCTCGACGTCGGCGGACGCATGAAATCGAAGCGCGACCGCTGCCTCTCGCTCGGCAACGCCCTGATCGGCATGCTGCGGCGCTCGCTGCTCGATCGCCAGGTGCCGCTCTGGCTGAACACCGCGGCGCGCGAGCTCGTCGTCGAGAACGACCGCGTGGTCGGCGCTGATCGCGGAGCGCAACGGACGGGCGATCCGCATCCACGCCACCAAGGGCGTCGTCCTGGCGGCGGGTGGCTTCGAGAGCAACGACGCCATGCGCCAGCAGTATCTCCCCAATCCGACCAAGGCCGAATGGACGAGCGCCAACCCGGGAAACACCGGCGACGCGATCCGCATGGGAATCGCGCTCGGCGCCGGCGTCGAGCTGATGGACGACGCCTGGTGGGGCCCGACCACCGTCGTACCGGGCGAAAGCCGCGCCCGCATGCTCGTCATCGAGAAGGGACTCCCGGGCAGCATCTTCGTCAACAAGCGCGGCGAGCGTTTCTTGAACGAGGCGTCGCCCTACAACGACATCTGCAAAGTCATGTACGCGAAGAATACGCCCGAAGCGCCGTGCGTGCCGGCCTACATGGTGTTCGACGCCACCTACCGCAAGAAGTATCCGTGCGGCCCGTTCTTCCCGGGCTCGCAGCAACCCGACTGGGCGCTGCCGAAGCTTCTCAAGGTGACGCACTATCTGAAGAAGGCCGATACGCTCGAAGGCCTGGCGGCGACGCTCGGCATCGACGCCGCCGGTCTCAAGGCATCGGTCGAGACGATGAACCGCTACGCGCGCGACGGGAAGGATCCCGAGTTCCACCGCGGCGAGAGCCTCTTCGATCGCTACTACGGCGACGAGAAGGTGCAGCCGAATCCGTGCCTGGCGGCGCTCGACACGCCGCCCTACTACGGGCTCATCGTCTACCCGGGCGATCTCGGCACCAAGGGCGGCCTCAAGACCGACGTGAGCGCGCGCGTGCTGCGCAACGGCGGCGAGCCGATTCCGGGCCTGTACGCGATCGGCAACACCTCGGCGTCGGTCATGGGCCGCACCTATCCGGGGGCCGGCGGCACGATGGGACCGGCGATGACGTTCGGCTTCATTGTCGCGAACGAGCTGATCTAGCGCTGGCGCGTCCTGGGAACCCGACATTGATGCCCGGGCGCGCGCCCTCGTGACCAGAGCAAACTGTTGCTGGCGGCGGTACGGGGGCGTATCTTCAAGCCATGCTCGATTGGAATGACTGCCTCTCGGTTGAGCGCGTGCCGGGCAAGGTGAGTGGGGTGTGGCTGTTCAAGGGCACGCGGGTACCCGTCAAAGCCCTCTTCGAGAATCTCGAGGGCGGCGCGAGGGTCGACGACTTTCTCGAGTGGTTTCCGGGCGTGACTCGTCAGCAGGTCGAAGCGGTGTTGGAACACGCAGAGCGCAGTCTCGCGGTAGCGTGATCTGCCCAAGCGTGGGGGGGCGGCGGCTTGAGAGTGTTGTTCGACCAGGGAACGCCCATCCCGCTCCGCACGGCGCTGACCGGGCACACCATCTCGACCGCCTTCGAGATGCGATGGGCCGAACTCGACAACGGTGATCTCCTCGACGCTGCGGAAGCGGCCTTTGACGCGTTGATCACGACAGACCAGAACCTTCGGTACCAGCAGAACCTCGGCGGCAGGCGGCTGGCCATCCTCGTTTTGCCGACGACGAGTTGGCCAATCATCCAGACCCACGTCGCAGAGGTTGTCGCCGCCATAAACGGACTGCGCGCTGGCGAGTATCGAGAGCTGAGCTTTTCGGGATAGCGCACGGTTCGAAAACCGACGCGGCGCGCACTTCGAGGCAGCCGACGATCGCCTCCTTCGAGCACGTGTGCGTGAGAATCGCTGACAATCGCAGCATGGGTTTCCCGGCGTGATCACGATGTCGAACCGATAGAGTTGGCGCACGTTTCGTTGCCCTTGTTGCAACCCGGCCGCCAAATGCGCGCGCGAAAACAACACCCATGCGATGAGAGGCCGCGTCGACTCGAAAGTCCATGGCACCACCGAACCGAGAAAGGAGATCGCAAAGCGGTCCGGCGCGTCCGAGGCTCGAGCGGTTCGCATCTCCGTCTCCGGTACGACGAGACGGGTCAGTGGATCGTCGAGCCTCTTCACGTCGTAGTCGATAGGAAGCACTGACCGCCATGTTGACGTAAGGCCCTTTATCGGACGCGCCCGCTTCGCCGGCCATTCCGCTCAATACGGGGCGGACGAACCGGCCCGCCGGACGCGCCCCCGGAGTCGCGTCAGCTATCCGGGGGGCAGGGCCGGCGTCAAGGACGCACCGCGGCAGCGCCGCTCAGAGACATCAGCGGAAGCCGCTCAGGAGGGGAAGTCGAACGCCAGCTCGGGTCCGGTCGGTGGCGGCCGCGCAGGGGCGGGTTTAGGGATCGCGGTCGGCAGTCCGAGATGGCGGAGAATCCGCTCGACCACCGGCGGATCTTCGATCGTGGCGATGAAGCGCAGGCGACCGCCGCAGGTGCAGGCGAGAATGTCAATTTCAAAGATGCGCCGGAGAAGCTCGGCCCAGGTGAAGTGGCGCCGGGGCGCGCGCGGCGCCGGACCCGGCGACGCCGGCGATGCGCCGCACGTATCGGCGGCGACAAACGCGTCTGGCATCGCCGACCCCGGCGCCTGTGGGAGGGCGGGCGCCACGCTCGCGGCGAAAGTGGATGGCGCCGATCCGACTCCATCGGGTACGGACGCTGCGACCGACGTCGACTGGGGCATTGCGTGGAGCGCGGCCGCGCGGTGGCGCGCGCGCGGCGCGAGTACGCCGTGGTAGACGACGAGATTGATACGGGGCTTCGGAATGAGCACCGCGAGTTTTTCCAGAAACTCGATCGGGGTGAACACGAGCGCGCGCGTGCCGTCGGCCCAGGGGTGTGCGAGCGTCAGGCCAACGCGACCGTCGGCGAGGAGCTCGATCCGCTCCTGTGCGAGCGGCGAGCGCAGGAGATAGTGACACAAGCGCTCGAGCCCATCGCGGTCCTCAGCATGCACCGTCCGTCCGGCGTGGAGATCGAAGCTCGCGTGGCGCGCGTGCCACGGCGTCTCGGGCTTGGGGGCGTACACATCGGGATCGTTCCCTACACGGGCGACGCGCGCCCCCGGGGCGCGTCCGAGTACGCTGCGGCCGGCGACCGAGGCGGCGCAGAGCGCGGCAAGGGCTGGCGCGTCTTCGGCGAGCGGATCGGGCGCGTCCACATCTGGCTCGGCGAGTGTGAGGCCGTGGCGCGTGAGGAGGCGTTCGATCCGGCGCGCGAGCGCCGCGACGAGCCGCGCGAGCTCACGCGCTGTCGGCGGCGGTACGGGGATGAAGCGCCATTCGTCGCCGTCGCGGCCAAAGACGCCGTCGAGAAAGAGCGTGTGGTAGTGAACGTTGCAGTTGAGGCCGCTCCCAAAGCGCTGGATCGCGGTGACAGCACCCGTCTCCGCGCCGGTGATCCCAGAGCGCCGCGCGCGACGGCGGTAGAAGCCGCGGAGCGCCCGCGCGTAGACGGCGAGGACCGCGCGACAGAGATCGTGGTTCCACGCCAAGAGATAGCGGAGCCGAAAAGGCAGGCTCAGCACCCATTGGCGCATCGGCACAGCGGGCAGCACGTGATCGACGAGATGCGCCGCGCGCTCCGCCATCCGTCGGCCCCCGCAGCTCGGACAGGCCGCGCGCGCTTTGCACGAGAACGGCACGAGACGCTCCGCGTGACATGCGTCGCAGCGAAAGCGGGCGAAGCCTCGTGCCCAAATGCCGCATCCCAAGAACTGGCGGAACTCGCGCTCGACGAACGTTGGCACGCCGCCGGCACCTTCGGCGGCCGCGAGAAACGTCGCGAGATGCTCGCGCACGATGCGGTGCAGGACGGTATGCTCGGCGGCGCGCGGACGATACGCGTGGATCGATGGGCGCGTCGCGCATTGCGCGTCATCCCGCGCCGTCGCCGCGAGCGGTGGCATCGCATTCGCATCGCCCGCCGCGCGTGGTCACGCGATCCGTACGAGTAGACGGTCGGATATCCGGCACGCGTTCTCGTCGAGAATGCTACCGGGCGCTCGACAGGCAGACGACCTGCTGGACTTTTTGACTCACCTGCTGGAGAGTGCGCCGCTGCGCCTCCGACGAGGCTGATCATGCGTGTCGAGACCGGACTTCTGAATCCCGAGACCGATCAGTACAAGGGCCTCGGCCAAGCGCGTCCCAGCATCGCGGGAATTGCCGCTGCGGCGCGCACCATCGAGACGCTCGGCTTCGACGGCGTGTGCACGCCGGAGGCCGGCCACGATCCATTCCTGCCGCTGATGGTCGCGGCCGAGCACACGCGCTCGATCAGCCTCGGCACCAACGTCGCGATCGCGTTTCCGCGCAGCCCGATGGTCGTGGCGCAGATGGCGTGGGACCTGCAGCAGTTCTCGGGCGGGCGTTTCAACCTCGGTCTCGGCACGCAGGTGAAGGGCCACAACGAGCTGCGCTACTCCACGCCGTGGACGGCAGGCCCGGGGCCGCGCCTGCGCGACTACATCCTGTGCCTGCAGGCGATGTTCAAGAGCTTCCAGGACGGCAAGCAGCCGACCTGGTTCGAGGGCGCGCACTACCGTTTCAAGCTGCTCCCGCCTTTCTTCAGTCCGGGACCGATCGACTATCCGCCGCCGCCGATCTACGTCGCCGCGGTCAACAAATACATGTCGCGGTTGGGCGGCGAGCTGTGCGACGGCCTTCGCCTGCACCCGATCGGCACCTTCACGTACACCAAGGCGGTGGTGCTGCCGACGATCGCCGCCGGCGCCGCCAAGAGCGGCCGCCGGCTCGCCGACATCGACGTCGTCGGCGCGCCGTTCTTCGCCACCGGCGCGACCGAAGGCGAGGTCGCGGCCGCGAAGAAGGCGCTGAAGCAGCACATCAGCTTCTACGCGTCGACCCGCACGTACCACACGGTGTTGGCGTTCCACGGCTGGGAGGACGTCGGCCTCGAGCTCCATCGTCTCTCGCGTGAGGGCAAGTGGCAGGAGATGCCGGCGCTCATCACCGACGACATGCTCGAGGAGTGGGCGGTGATCGCCACCCACGACGATTTCGCCGCCGCGGTGAAGGCGCGCTGTACGGGCATCTTTTCGACCGTTCTTCTCGATCTCCCGGCCGGCCTGCAGAAGGACGAGGCGCGCGTGCGCGACGTCGTGAAGACACTCAAGGAGGACCGATGACAGCCGAGAAACACGTCCTGTTCGAGGTCGTCGACGGCGTCGGCGTCGTCACCATGAATCGCCCGGAGCGCATGAACGCCGTCAACTGGAGCATGGCGACCGACCTGGTCACGCTCTTTCGCGAGCTGCGCTTCCGCGACGAGGTGCGCGTCATCGTGCTCACCGGCGCCGGCAAAGCCTTCTGCTCGGGCGGCGACGCGGAATGGCTCTCCGGATCGGGCGATCGCGGCATCCCCGGACTCTCCGAGCAACCGCTCGAGCGCTATCAGCGCAAGACGCCCGCCGGCCCGTTCGCCGAGTTCGTCCGCATGATCGTCGAGGTGGAAAAGCCGGTGATCGCGGCGATCGCCGGGCCGGCGATGGGTGCGGGACTCGCCTTCGCGCTCGCCTGCGACCGTCGCTTCGGCGACAAGAACGCGCGCTTGTGCGCAGCGATGGTGCGGCTCGGTTTCAGTCCCGATTGCGGCATCACGTGGCTGCTGCCGCGCGTCACCAGCCTCTCGACCAGCCTGATGATGGTCGAGACCGGCGCCATCCTCGGCGCCGAGGAGTCGCACAAGGCCGGTCTGCTCGACGAGCTCGTCGAGGAGGGCAAGGCCCTCGACGCCGCCATGGACTACGCGAAGCGGCTCGCCGTCGGACCGAGCGTCGCCGTCGATCTGGCGCGCCGCTGCGTGCACAAGGCGCTCACCTCCACGCTCGAGGAGATCCTCGACTACGAGGCGATCGCCGGCACGATCACCGCCCACACCGCCGACGCGGCGGAGGGAACGAAGGCGTTCGTCGAGAAGCGCAAGCCGGTCTTCAAGGGCAAATAGCCATGCGCCTCGTCGCATCGATCCTGATCGCCGTCGTCGCCCTCGAGCACGTGTGGTTCCTGGTGCTGGAGATGTTCTTGTGGACGGCGCCCATCGGGCTGCGCACCTTCGGCCTGACGCCAGAAGCCGCGCAATCGTCGGCGGCTCTCGCCGCCAATCAAGGACTCTACAACGGCTTCCTGGCGGCGGGACTCACGTGGGGCCTGCTGCGCGGAGAGGCTGGCACCGCGATCAAGGTCTTCTTCCTCTGCTGCGTGATCGTGGCGGGTGTCTTCGGCGCCGTGACCGCGAAGCCGGCGATCCTGTTCGTGCAGGCGGCCCCGGCCGCCCTCGCCCTGGCGCTCGTCGTTCTGACGCGTCGCTGACGCTGGGCACGCGGGCACCGCGGCTCGTCCCACGGCGGACTCCTCTCTGGATCGAGGACGTCTCACCGCGTCAAAAGAGTTGCGCCATTCTGGCGCAGTAGAATTAGGCCGCCGCTGCAGGTTTTTCTTGTTCGATGAGCTCCTCTCATAGTACGGTGCGCGCCACGTGACAGGTCGTTGACCCGCACCCGTGGCCGTGATCCTCGATCGCTGGGTCAATCCATCTGTGCACGCGCACGCGACACCTACGTCCGGCGCAAATTCATCGCGAGGAGGAGAGCCCCCTATGGACCGAACGAACAAGTTCTCGAGGCAGGCCTGCCGACTGGTCGCAGGTATCGTCGTGGGCGGAGTCTGCGTCCTGGCTGGCCCGGTGGTCGGATTGGCCGAGCCGGGAGCTGAGCAGCCCGCCAGCGCCAACACCACTGCACCGGATCGCCGCATGGCGCGCCGCACGGCGCGCCCGCACGGGGCGGGCAGTGGATCCACGTCGATCCGCAGACCGGTCAGCGCGTCGCCCCACCCGCGACCCGCGCCGCGATCGCCGCCGATCCCGCGTTCAGTACGTCGCAGCAAGGGCTCGTCGAGCAACCCGATGCCGGCGGCGGCGTGATGGTCGATCTGCAAAGGTCGCTTCCGCAGCGCTGCGACCGTGACGGTCGGACCGGACGGCAAGGTCGCCGAAGATTGCGTGCTTCCCGGCACCGCGGCGCGTGAGGTGAAGCCGTGAAGCGCCGCACGATTCGGAAGCATAAGGGACTCGTTGTCCTCGCCGCCGGTCTGATCTTTCTCGCCACGACCGCGGCGCACGCGACGACGATCACCGTCGTCAACCTCGACGGCGCGCGGCGAAGGCTTCAACGATCCGACGGCCGCGGTCGCCCGAAGGCGGGAACCCCGGGACCACGCTCGGAGCGCAGCGGATCAACGCGTTCAACGAGGCCGCCAACCGCTGGGAAGCCATCCTCTCGAGCAGCGTCACCATCCTGGTGGACGGCGCCTTCGACGACCTCGCTGCCCTGCGGCGGCGGCGGCGCGCTCCTCGGCTTCGCCGGCCCCAACACCGTGCACCGCGATTTCGTCGGCGCGCCGGTTGCGAGCACGTGGTTCTCGCAGGCGCAGGCCAACAGCCTGAACGGGTCGGATCTAGCTCCGGCGGACCGCCGATCTCAGCGCGACATTCAACAGCGACATCGACAACGGCTGCTTGCCCGGCATCACCGGCTGGTACTACGGGTTCGACGGCAACAACCCCGCCGGAACCGATCGACTTCATGCCGACGCTCCTTCACGAGATGGCGCACGGTCTCGGATTTCTCTCGCTCGTCGATCTGGCCGTCGGGGGCGAAGTTCGTCGGGTTCGACGACATCTACATGCGCTTCCTCGAGGACCACAGCACCGGGATTGCTCTACCCGGCCATGAGCAACGCCCAGCGCGTCAGCGGCGAGCATCAACACCGGGAACCTGCACTGGGTCGGGGGCGAACGTCGCGGCGGCGAGCGGCCTGCTCTCGGCCGGGAAGACGGGCACGCACGTGCACATGTATGCGCCGAACCCGCAGGAGCCCGGCTCCTCCGTGTCGCACTGGGACACCACCCTCACGCCCGACGAGCTGATGGAGCCGTTCGACACCGGAACCAGCTTCCAGAGTCATGACCGAAGCCGCTCTTCGATCGACATCGGCTGGACGCGTGATTCCGCAGCCCACGCCGACGCCGACCGCGACCCCCACGCCGACGCGACGCCCACACCAACGCCCGACGCCGACGCCGACCTGCGCCACGGGACCGATTGCGGGCTGTCGCACGCCGGCGGTCGGGCAGAAAGCCTCGCTCCAACTGAAAGATCAGCTCGACGACAACAAGGACAAGCTGATCTGGAAGTGGATCAAGGGCTCCGCGACGTCGAAGGTCCCCGACTTCGGGACCCCGCTCACCTCGACCGACTACCTGCTCTGCATCTACGACGGCACGTCGACCAAGATCGCGAGCGCGCTCGCGCCCGCGAACCAGCTCTGCAACGCCTCGAGCCCGACGCCGTGCTGGGCGGACAAGCCGACCGGCTTCAAGTACAAGGACAAGGATCTCACGCCGCGATGGCCTGCAGCAGATCCTCTTGAAGGAGGGTCTCGTCGAGAAGGCGAAGATCATCGTCAAGGGCAAGGGTCTGAATCTGGACATGCCCACGATCCCGGTGACCCAACCGCTCACCGTTCAACTCATCAACGGCGACGGCGTCTGCTGGGAGGCGGTGTACAGCGCGCCGCCGACGAAGAATCAGGCGGGGCCGCCGGGACTCTTCAAGGACAAGGCTGACTGACGGCAAGAGCCGACCGAAGAAGCTGACGGGCGTCGCCGCGCGGCGACGCCCGTCACCACCCCGAGCGGGTCTTGTCATAGCCGCGACGCCCACCGTATTGTCCGCGCGGGGGGCGCGCGATGTCAGTCACCGACGAGACGCTTCCGGACATCGGAGAGGTTCTTGGCCGCGTCATTCCGCGCGTCCCCGCGGAGCGACGCCCGCTCTTCATCGCCATGGCCGAACGACTGGCAGCGGCGCGCTATCGCGATTGGGCCGGCAGCGTTAGCGATCCCGGGCGAAAGACGCTGCTCCTGGCCTGTGCCGCCCGTGAGGAGGACATCGCCGGCCGGGTGGAGGCGCTCTTTCCCGACGCGAGCGCCATTCAGCGCGAGATCCTCGCCGACATTCCCGAGCTCGAGGAGCTGAACCGCTCGATCTTTGCCGGTCGGCCACTTCCCCAGCAGTTTGCCATCCAGGCGCAGGGAGAGCGTCTCGGCGCGGCGACATGGCGCTCGCTCGCGCCGCCCGAAGAGGGCTCGCCGGCGCGCCAGATCTTCCTTGCATGTGCCGAGCTCGAGGAGGAGAGCGCACTCGTTCTCGAGGCGATTCTCCGGGACGGAGCCTAGATCTCCACATGGCAGACAGCACCGCTCTGGTGACCGGAGGAAACTCGGGAATCGGCTTCGAGTGTGCGCGCGCGCTCGCGCGTCAGAGGCTGGCACGTGATCATCGCCAGCCGGAACCGCGACGTCTCGACGCAGGCGGTCGAGCGCATCAACCGCGAGGTCGGCACGGTCCGGGCCTCGGAGATGACTCTCGATCTCGGCTCCACCGCATCGGTGCGCCGGTTCGCGCACGAGCTCCAGGCGAAAGACGCGCCGCTCCGCGCGTTGGTGTGCAATGCCGGGCTGCAGATGAACAAGGGGCTGCGCCTCTCACCGGAAGGGTTCGAGATGACCTTCGCGGTGAACCACCTCGGACATTTCCTCCTCACCAACCTGCTCCTCGATCGCCTGCGTGCGAACGCCCCGGCACGCATCGTGATCGTCGCCTCGGGCGTGCACGATCCCGCACGGATGACGGGCATGCCAAAGGCGGCGGTGGCAGACCTCGAGACGCTCGCCACGACCGGCGGTCCGCGCAAGGGCGAGTTCAACGGCCGTCTCGCCTACGTCAACAGCAAGCTCTGCAACCTCTGGTTCGCCTACGAGCTGGTGCGCCGGATCGAAGCCGCGAACCTGTCGAGCAACGGGCACGCGCTGACGGTGAACGCGTTCGATCCCGGCCTGGTGCCGGGATCCGGCCTGGGGCGCGACTATCCCGCGGCGCTACGCTTCATCTGGGATCGGATACTTCCCGGAGTTGCACGGGCGCTGTCGCCCGTGGTCGCCGGAATCAACCCGGCGTGGAAGTCGGGGGCGGCGCTCGCCGACCTCGTCGTCGACCCGGCGCTCGCGCAGGTCTCGGGAAAGTATTTTCCCTCGCACACCCGGTGGCGAGAGGCGCCTTCGTCGGAGGCCTCGTATGACGCCACGCGCGCCCGCGCGCTCTGGGAGGAGAGCGTTCGCATGGCCGCTCTCACTCGCGAGGAGTCGCCGCTGCTGCGCGCCTGAGCGCGACGAGCGCGCGACCGATCCCGTCGCATGACCGACCCGGTCGTCCCTCGTGAGGTGACCCAGGCGAAGCTCGATCGGCTCGCCGCCGGAACCCTCAAGCACGTACCGTCGCAGACGCTACACCGTTGCCGATCGCGTCGAGGAGAGAGCGCGCGCGCATCCCGAGCGCACGTTCGTCCTGTACGAGGACCGCCGGCTCACCTACGGCGATCTGAACGCGGGAGCGAACCGCGTCGCGCACGCGCTCCGCGCGCGCGGGCTCACGACCGGCGACGTCGCGGCGCTGCTCATGGAGAACCGCCCGGAGTTCATCGTCTGCTGGGCGGGTCTCGCGAAGCTCGGCGTCACCGTTGCGCTCGTGAACACCAATCTGCGCGGCCCGCTGCTTCGCCAGGCGCTCGAGACCACGCGCGCCCGCGTCGTCATCGCCGGCGCGGAATGCCTCGACGCGCTCGCGAGCGCCGGCGCGGATCCTGGGAGCCGATCGACCGCTCTTCGTTCTCTCGGACCCGGGCGCGACGCCGTCCGCTGCCGGCGCCGCGGGCGGACGAGTCTGGACGCGCTCCTCGCGCGTCAGCCCGCCGACGATCCAGACCCGACGGTGCGCGCGGGTCTCGTCGCCGGCGACGACCTCTTCCACATCTTCACTTCGGGCACGACCGGCGTGTCCAAGGCGGCGCGTCTCTCGCACATGCGCTTCCTCGGCGTCGGTGACGGCATGTCGGCGATCGCCGGCTACGGCCCGGACGACGTGATCGCCTGCGTGCTGCCGCTCTACCACGGTGCCGGCGGCATGGTGGTGGTGTCGTGCGCGCTCGCCCAGGGAGCGTCCATCTTCCTTCGCCGGCGTTTCAGCGCGCGCCACTTCTGGGACGACGCACGTCGCTACGGCGTCACCGCCTGCCAGTACGTCGGCGAGCTGTGCCGCTATCTCGTGACGCTGCCGCCGACGCGCGCGCGACCGCGACCACACGATGCGCGTCATGATGGGCGCCGGCTTGACCGCCAGCGTCTGGCGGGAGTTCCAGGAGCGCTTCGGCGTCGAGCGCATCCTCGAGGGCTGGAGCTCGACCGAGGCGAACACCAGCCTGATCAACCTCGACAACAAGATCGGCTCGTGCGGACGGATCGCCTTCAAGGAGCGCCACAACGGACGCCTGGTCCGCTACGACGTGGCGACCGACACCCATCCACGCGACGCCGCGCGGCTTCTGCATCGAGTGCATGCCCGGCGAGGTGGGAGAGTTCATCGGCATGATTCCCGATCTGCCCGATTCCGGCGCGGGACGTTTCGAGGGCTATACCTCGCAGGCCGACACCGACCGCAAGATCCTGCGCGGCGTGTTCGCGGCCGGCGACCGCTGGTACCGCTCCGGCGATCTCCTCTGGCACGATGAGGACGGGTACTTCTACTTCGTCGATCGCATCGGCGACACGTACCGGTGGAAGAGCGAGAACGTCTCGACGCAGGAGGTCGCCGACGCGCTCGCCTCGTTCCCCGGCCTGGAGATCGCCAACGTGTACGGCGTCGCCGTCCCGGGCACCGAGGGCCGGGCGGGCATGGCCGCGCTCGTTCTGCGTGAGCCCGCGGCGTTCGACGGGCGGGCGTTCTTCGAGCTCACGGTGAGCCGGCTTCCTCCCTACGCACGACCGCTCTTCGTGCGCCTGGTCGCCGAGGCGGACGTGACCTCGACCTTCAAGCTCCGCAAGGTGCGCCTGCAAGAAGAAGGATACGATCCGGAGCGCGTGCAGGACCCGCTGTTCGTACGCGACGAGCAGGAACGCACCTACGTGCGCTTCACCGCGGATCATCTATGCGTACTGCCATCGCTATTGGCACGTCCCGCGTCGGATTCCACTCGGGATTGAGGCCGGCCGGTTGCGTCCGGGTGCCGCATTCTCGCACGGCGGGATGCTGCGTTTTCAGGTTGTTTCTTGTCCGGCGAGTTCGCGCCGTAGTACGTTACTCGTCACGTGACAGGTCGTCGACTCGCACCCGTCGACCCATCTGGCACGCCCGTTGGATGCCAACGGGCAATGAAACGCATTACGAGAAGGAGCCCCCTCATGGAGCGGACAAACCAGCCTTCGAAGCAAGCCTGCCGGCTGATCGCGGGTATCGTCGTGGGCGGAGTCTGCATCCTGATTGGCCCGGTTGTCGGCCATGCCGAGCCGGGACATCAGCAGCCCGTCAACGCCGCGACGAGCGGTGCTCCGGATGCCGCCACGAGCAGCGCGCCAGGCGCGACCGGGCCCGGACGGGCAGGACAATGGATTCACGTCGACCCGCAGACGGGTGAGCGCGTCGCACCACCCACCACGCGCGCCGCGATCGCCGCCGATCCCGCCTTCAGCACCTCGCCGCAAGGACTCGTCGAGCAACCCGATACCGGCGGCGGAGTGATGGTCGATCTCAAAGGTCGCTTTCGCAGTGCCGCGACGGCAACGACCGGAGCCGACGGCAACGCCGACCTCGATTGCATCCCGCCCGGTACGGCCGCTCGCGAGTCGAAGCCTTGACACGCTCCACCACGCGGGAGCGTTGCGGACTGGTTGTTCTCCCCCTGAGCGCTCTCACGCTGAGCCTCGTTTTATTTTTCACTGCGACGGCGGCGCACGCCACGACGATCAACTTGGTCAACCTCGACGGCGCTGGCGAGGGCTACAACGACACCACGCCGCGGTCGCCCGAAGGCGGGAACCCCGGGACGACACTCGGGGCGCTGCGCGTGAACGCATTCAACGAGGCCGCAAACCGCTGGGAAGCCATCCTCTCGAGCAGCGTCACGATCCTGGTAGACAGCAACTTCGACGACCTCGTGCCGTGCGGCGCCGGCGGCGCGCTCCTCGGCTCCGCCGGCCCCAACACCGTGCACCGCGACTACGTCGGTGCGCCGGTCGCGAGCACCTGGTTCACTCAGGCGCAAGCCAACAGTCACAACGCAATGGATCTGTCCCCCGGAACCTCCGACCTCGCCGCAACCTTCAACAGCGACATCGACAACGGCTGCTTGCCAGGCATCACGCGGCTGGTACTACGGATTCGACGGCGCCGAACCCTGCCGGAACGCTCGATTTCGTCCCGACGCTGCTGCACGAGATGGCGCATGGACTCGGGTTCCTCACGTTCGTCGATCTGGACACGGGAGCCAAGTTCGGCGGATTCAACGACATCTTCATGACCTTCCTCGAGAACCACAGCACCGCGGAGATGTACCCGACCATGACGAACGCGGAGCGCATGGCGGCGAGCATCAACACCGGGAACCTCCACTGGGTGGGGGCGAACGTCGCGGCGGCGAGCAGCCTGCTCTCGGCCGGGAAGACGGGCACGCATGTCCACATGTATGCGCCGAATCCCGATGAACCCGGCTCCTCCGTGTCGCACTTCTCCACCGCGCTCACGCCGAACGAGCTGATGGAGCCCTTCGACACCGGGACGAGCTTCCAGGACCTCACCGAAGCCGCGTTCGACGACATGGGCTGGACCTTGACGCGGGACCACCCCGACGCCGACGCGTACACCCACTCCAACGCTGACCGCGACGCGGACTCCCGACCAGGACGCCGACCCCGACGCTGACCGCAACACGCACCCCGACACCAACCGTCACCGTGACACGTACGCCGACACCGACCCTTGACGGCGACGCGCACCCCGACGCCGACGCCCACGCTGACCGCCACCCGCACGCCGACACCGACGCTCACCGTGACCCCGACGCCGACGCCGACGTTGACGGCAACACGCACACCGACACCGACGCTCACCGCGACGCGCCGACGCCGACCGAGACCGCGACGCCACTTCGACGCCGACCGCGACAGCCGACGCCGACGCACCGTGACGACCGCAACCGACCGACCCGACGACAACGCCGACCGAGACGGCAACGGCGACCGCGATCGAGACCGCGACCCCGATCGAAACGGCGACGCCAACACCGCCGGTCCCGACCTGCGCGAGCGGGCCGATCGCCGGCTGCCGCACACCAGCCGTCGGACAGAAAGCGTCGGTCCAGTTGAAGGATCAGCTCGACGACAGAAGGGACAAGCTGACCTGGAAGTGGATCAAGGGCTCCGCCACCGCGAAGATCCCCGACTTCGGGACACCGCTCACCTCAACCGACTACCTGCTCTGCATCTACGACGGGACGTCGATGTTGATCTCGAAAGCGCTCGCGCCGGCCAGTCAGCTCTGCAACGCATCGAGCCCGAGGCCTTGCTGGGCGGACAAACCGACGGGCTTCAAGTACAAGGACAGGGACCTCACGCCCGACGGCCTGCAGCAGATCCTCCTTCGGGAGGGCTTGACCGGAAGCGCCAAGATCATCGTCAAAGGCAAGGGTCTGAATCTCGACATGCCTCCGATCCCGCTGATCCAACCCGTCACCGTTCAGCTCATCAATGGTGACGGCGTGTGCTGGGAGGCGGTCTACAGCGCACCGGCAACCAGGAATCAGATGGGGCCGCCCGGAAGCTTCAAGGACAAGGCTGACTGACGGCGAGCGCCGATCGCCACCCTGACCGGCAATGACGAAGCGCCGACGCAGCCAACCCCTGACAGTAGACGCACGAACGAGGCCGAAGGCCGGTGCGCCTCAGGCGGTGCACGTCGACGTCGATCGCCTCAACTACGTCAACATCGGGCTCATGCTGTTGTCGGCGGCGCTCGCTTGCACACTCCCGTTCGAGATCTTCCTCATCTCCTATGCGGTGCTCGGCCCGCTGCACTACCTGACGCAGATCTCGTGGCTCTACGACCGCGGCTTCTATGCCAAGGGCCAGCTCGATTGGATCGCGCTCGCGCTCCTCAGCGCGGCGGCTTTTCTTTCCTACGGCGGCTGGGTGCCGTGGGACGGTTCCCCGATCGCCGCCCTCGGCCTGGGCGTGCTGGCGGCGTTCGTCTCCAGCATCGCCGTGAAGCTGCTCGCGCTCGCGGTCCTCGCCGTCATTGCGCCGCAGATCCTCTCGTGGACGCCAGCGGCGGTCTTCTTCGTCGTGCTACTCGCGACGGTCGTCCACGTGTACGTCTTCACGGGTCTCTTCATCCTGGCCGGGAGCATCCGTGCCCAGAGCCGCTCGGGCTACCTCTCGCTCGCGGTCTTCCTCGCGTGCGGAACAGGTCTGCTGGTGGTGCAACCGGCGGCGGCCGCCTATCACCCGAGCAAGTACGTGGTCGACAGTCTCGCGGCCTTCAACGGGGTGATCGACGCCATGGCCAGGCTCATTCCCGGTGATGGAGGACGGCACGCGCTGGTGGCGATCGGGAGGTTTCTCGCTTTCGCGTACACCTACCACTACCTCAATTGGTTCTCGAAGACGGAGATCATCCGCTGGCACGAGATGAGTCGCGGGCGCCTGACGACGGTGGCGGTCGTATATGTCACCGCGGTCGCGCTCTACGGCTACGACTACAGCATGGGACTCATGGCGCTGTACTTCCTCAGCATCGCGCACGTCTTTCTCGAGTTTCCGCTCGACGCGCGGACCCTGGTCGAGGTCGTCACCGGCAGCAGCCTGCGGCCGCGAGCGGCATGAGGGCTGCGCCGCCGAGGATCGATTACACGGCGACCAGTCCCTAGGTCAGACGGTCGCGGTCCCAGCCGACGAGCTCGACCCGGTCGAGGCTCGACATCGTTCACGCCAAGTCTGGGGACCTAGATCCCCTTCCATTGCCGGGATTCGCCCTGAAAAGACGCGCCCCAACTCACCAGCGCGCACCCACTCAGCTCGTGCCGGATCGGCGACGACCCCGCGACCTCGGCGTGCGACGATCGTCACGAGCTGCGCGGCCATCCCGGCATCTTCGTCACCGACGGATCGGCGGTGCCGACCTCGCTGTGCGTGAATCCCTCGCTCACGATCGCCGCGCTCGCCGAGCGCGCCGCCGAGCTGCTCCTGCTGCGCGCCGGTGAGTACGGTGTCACGGTCGCGCCGCGTGTGCAGCGGCCCGGAAAGACGGCGAATCAGCGCCTGAAGCGCTGCATCCATCCGGCGTAGGGCGATCCCGCTCGGCCCCGGTGCGGATTCTCGACGCTCACTCTTGAAATCGCGTCCCGATCCCGGCTCTAAGTGCGTCGAGCACCGAGAACGGAGGAACGCCGATGTCGGGACCGATGGAAGGCGTCAGGATCGTCGAGCTGGCCGTCTGGGTGGCCGGTCCGGCGACGAGCGGCATTCTCGCCGACTGGGGCGCGGATGTCGTGAAGATCGAGGCGCCGCCGGCGGGCGATCCGTATCGCGCCTTCTACAGCGCGGCCGCCGGCATGCCGCTGCCGATCAATCCGCTGTTCGAGCTCGACAACCGCGGCAAGCGCACGATCGTCGTCGACCTGCGCCGGCCGGAGGGTCAGCGCGATCGCGCTGCGCGCGATCGCCGCCGCCGACGTCTTCATCACCAACATGCGTCCCGGCGCGCTCGAACGCGCCGCGCTCGACCCTGCCACGCTGCTGGCGCGCTTCCCGCGCTTGTCTACGCGCTCGCGACCGGGCTACGGCGTCACCGGTGTCGAGCGTGACCGAGCGGCGTACGACGTCGGCGCGTTCTGGGTCGCGGCCGGGAGTCGGCGCGACGCTGGCGCCCGCCGGGCGGCGAGCCGCCATTCCCAGCGCGCCGCCTTCGGCGATCACGCGACGGCGCTTTCGCTCGCCGGCGGCATCGGCGCCGCGCTCTTCGCCCGCGAGCGCAGCGGGCGCGGGCGCCTGGTCACCACCTCGCTCCTGCGCACCGGTCTCTACATCGTCGGCGGCGACACCAATCAGGTGTTGCGCCTCGGCATCCCGCCGATTCCGCTCGAGCGCACCTCGATGCCGAATCCGCTCTGCACCTTCTATCGCGCGCAAGACGGGCGATGGTTCTTCCTGCTCGGCTTACAGGCCGACCGCCACTGGCCCGACCTGGTGCGCGCGGTCGACAAACCGGAGTGGCTCGACGATCCGCGCTTCGCGAACATCAAGACGCGTCGCGAGCATTTTGCGGCGCTGATCGCGGAGCTCGACGCGGTCTTCGCCACCCGTCCGCTTCGCCGAATGGGGCGGAGCGTCTCGATCGCGCCGGGATGTGGTGGGCGCCGGTGCAGACCGTCGAGGACGCCGTCCGCGACCCGCAGGTCGAAGCGTGCGGCGCGTTCATCGACGTGCCGGTCGGGAGGACGGCTCGGCGCGCATGCTGGCGACGCCGGTCGACTTCGGCGATCACCGACCGGCGGCCGCACGGGCGCGTACCCGAGCCGGGCGAGCACACCGAGGAGGTGCTGCTCGATCTCGGCTACGACTGGGACGCGATCGCCGGGTTGAAGACGGCCGGCGTGATTCCGTAGCAAGGGAGAAGAGGACTCGTCGGGACCTGATCCGTACCTTCTCGAGCCAGAAGGTACGATCGAGACAAGTGAGTTCTGGAACTCGATCCACTCGACTTGAAGGTGAACTTCCTACGTCCGGCGTTTCCTCATGACGGTGAAGTGTTGGCGCACTCCAGAGTGATCCATCAAGGTCGCACGATCGCGATTATCCAGACCGAGGTACGCTCACAGGACAAACTCGTAGCACTTGCGAACGAGACACTGCTGATCTTGCCCGACCGCGGCTGGGACAAGCCACTGAATGTCGCCGACGAGATCGTGCCGCCATCCGATGAACCCGATGCGTGACTTGACCCGAGCGTGAAAGAAAGACGCGGCTCGGCCGTCCAACTCGCCACCGGGAAATCGTAAGGGGTTCACCGATAGACTTCGCGCCGGTGACCGATCTTGACGATCAAGACGACGCGCTCGGCATCGTCGACGGCGTACACCACGCGGTAGTCTCCCTGTCGTACGCGGTACCGATCGGCATGCCCAGCCAACTTCTCACATCCCGGCGGCCGCGGGTTACCGCTCAGGGCCTCGAGTCGCGCAACGAGGCGTTGTCGGTCGCCCTTTCGCGCGACTGCCTCGAGCTCCCGCAACGCGGATCGCTTGATCGCGACCCTATATCTTGCCACGGCGCCTCAGCGCCTTGACGACCTTCTCGAAATCCAGCTCGGGTTCCTTCGCCCGCGAATCGAAGGCCGCCAAGTCCTCGGCGTCCTCGGCAAGGCTCAGCATCACGGCCTCATTGACCACTTCCGAGATCGACCGCTCGCTCGCCGCCGACTTCATCCGGAGCGCGCGGTGAATCTCCGGGTCGAAGTAGACGGTGGCTCTCTTCGGTGCAGTAGCCATCAGCATCTTTTGTAGCGTCTTGACGTCAAAGCGTCAACCGCCGACACAAGCGGCGGCACGACGTCAGGCCGCAGGCACCGCCATACCGCGCTGCACCGCCGGGCGCGCCGCCATGGTGTCGAGCCAGCGCTTGACGTTCGTGAACTCCCCGACCTTCTCCGGCATCATCGATTGGAACGGTCCCCAGGCAGCCTGCACCCACGGGTAGGTCGCGATGTCGGCGATCGAGTAGTCGCCGGCCAGGAAGTCGCGTCCCTCGAGTCCGACCTCCAGCACGCCGATGATGCGCAGCGACTCGCCGATGAAGCGCTGGATCGCGTACGGGATCTTCTCCGGCGCTTGATTCGCGAAGTGGCCGGCCTGACCGATCATCGGGCCGACGTGACTCATCTGGTACATCAGCCACTGCATGACCTGGCTCCGTGGCCGTGGCGCGGTGGGAAGAAGCGCTTTCGTCTTCTCCGCCAGGTGCACGAGGATGGCGCCCGACTCGAAGATGGTGAGCGGTCCGCCCGGCACGTCATGATCGACGATCGCCGGGATCTTCTGATTGGGGTTGATCGCCGTGAACTCCGGCTTGAATTGATCTTCCTTCCCGAGGTCCACCGGAATGACCTTATAGGGCTGTCCCGTCTCCTCGAGCATGATGGAGATCTTGCGGCCGTTCGGCGTAGTCCAGGTGTAGAGATCGATCATCGCGCACCTCGCGTCTGAGAGTACGTGCACCACTACCGGAGTGCGCCGCTCACGCAACCCTCTGTTCCTCCTTGACAGGCGCCGAACCATGGCGCAGGGAGGCCGGGCATGCTGACGATCGACGCCGACGCGCACGTGGTCGAAGGCGCGACCTTCGCCACCGAGGCCCTCACACGCTGGCCCGATCACGTGAAGCTCGATCGCACACCCGAAGGGACGCCGCTCTTCACCATCGAGGGCCGCCGCTATCCGGAAGCGAACGGTCCCGGCGCTGGCTGTCCGCCGCAACACGGTCTCTCCACGGCCGTGGGCGATCCGTTCTCACCCGCCGGCGTGCTCGCCGACGCCGACCGTGAGGGGATCGATCGCATGGTGCTCTTCCCGAGCCTCGCGCTCGGGGTCGGCGGTTTCGAGGATCTGCGCTTCGCGGCCGAGTTCGCGCGCGCCTACAACCGCTTCATCGTCGAGTATTGCCGCGAGAGTCGCGGTCGTCTGCTCGGAGTCGCCGTCGTGCCGCTCGAGGACGTCGCCGCCGCGGTCGCGATACTGCGCGAGGCACGCAAGGCCGGTTGCGTGGGCGCCGTCGTGCCCCCGGCACTGCGCACCCGCAACCTCGATCATCCCGATCTCGAGCCCTTCTACGCCGCCGCCACCGAGCTCGATATGCCGCTCGGCGTTCACGGCGCGCCCGGCGTGCATCTCCCCAAGATCGGCGTCGACCGCTTCACCAACTACATCCAGGTCCACTGTGTGAGCTTCCCGTTCGATCAGATGACGGCGATGACGGCGCTCCTCTCCGGCGGGGTCTTCGACCGCCACCCACGCCTGCGCGTCGCGTTCCTCGAATCAGGCGTGACGTGGGTCCTTACTTCCTCGATCGCATGCACGAGCATTTCGAGAAGCGCGGCGACTGGATCCCGGGTGGCTGGCGGCGCGACCCGCGCGAGTACGTCGCGTCGGGTCAGATCTACGTCTCGTGCGAGGCCGGCGAGACGCTCCTCCCGGCGGTCGTGGATGCCCTCGGCGCCGACTTCGTGCTCTATGCCAGCGACTATCCGCACTGGGACAGCGAGTTCCCCGAGAGCGCCCGCGGGCTCCGCGAGCGCACCGATCTCACCGCCGAGGCGCGTGCCAGGATCATGGGCGAGAACGCGCAGCGATTCTACGGACTCTAGCCTGGAGCGACCAACATCATGGACTTCGATCTACTATTGACCGGCGGGGAGATTCTGGACGGCACGGGTTCCGCTTCGGTGCACGGCTCGGTTGCTGTCTCGGGCGGGCGGATTGCCGCATCCGGCGATCTCGCCGACGCGACGGCGCGCGAGGTCATCGACTGTCGCGGCAAAGTCGATCGCGCCAGGATTCATCGACATGCACTCGCACAGCGACTGGGTGCTGCCGCTCGCCGACCACGGGCGCGTGCTCGCGCCGTTCCTCGAGCAGGGCGTCACGACGATGGTCGGCGGCAACTGCGGCTGCTCGCCGGCGCCCTTCCTTCCCGGCAACCAGAAGCTCCTGCCGCTCGTCGGCCGCATGCTGCACGATCACGACCTCGACTACGGCTGGGCGGGAATGGGCGAGTTTCTGAGCGCCCTCGAGCAGCGCGGGCTCGCCCTCAACGTCGCGCAGCTCGTCGGTCACGGGACGATCCGCGCCGCCGTGAAGCAGCTCTCCGACTCGCCGGCCACACCCGACGAGATCGCGGCGATGGCCGATCTCGTGCGCTCGGCCCTCGATGAAGGCGCGATCGGACTTTCCACGGGGCTGGGCTACGCCCCCGGCGTCTTCGCCGGCATCGACGAGCTGGTCGGCATCACCGCACCGTTGAAAGAACGGCGCGGCGTCTACACCTCGCACGCGCGCAGCTACATCGCACTCGGGCGACTCGACGATCGCGAAGCGACTCCGTCCAACCTGCGGGCGGTCGACGAGACGGTCGCGGTTTTCCGCGCGCACGGCGTCCCGGTGCAACACTCGCACCTGATCTTCGTCGGCGACGCCACCTGGCCGACCACCGATCGGGTGCTCGAGCATTGCGACCGTCTCGTCGACGAGGGCGTCGACCTCGCGTGGGATGCGTTCCCCTACGTCGGCGGCAACACCACGCTCGTCGTCTTCATGCCGCCCTGGACACTCACCAACCTGCGCGCGGCGACGACCGACCCCGAGCAACGCACGCGCGCCGCCGCCACACTCAACTGGGTGCTGCCGCACCTCGGCATGCGCTGGGACGACACGCAGATCCTCTGGGTGCCGCAGCGTGATCTCGTCCGCTACGAAGGCATGACGATCGGCGAGATCGCGCGCGAGCGCGGCACGGATCCGACCGAGACCTATCTCGATCTGGTCGGCGAGCTCGGCAGCCAGGCACGCATCATGAACTGGAATTACAGCGGCCGCGACGACGAGGAGGGGAGCCTCCGCAAGGTCCTCGCGCACGCACGGACGTGCTTCGAGGCCGACACGATCCTCACCGGCAACGGCTTCGAGAACCCCGCTTCCTACGGAACGTTCCCGCGCGTGCTCGGCCGTTACGTGCGCGAGCTCGGGTTGATCACGCTCCCGGAGGCGGTGCGTCGCATGACCGCTTTCTCGGCCGCGCGCATGGGTCTCCGCGACCGCGGGAGGATCGCCAAGGGTCTTGCCGCCGATCTGGTCGTGTTCGATCCGGACACGGTCGGCGACAACACCACACGCCGCGATCCCAAGCAGTCACCCTCGGGCATCGAGACGGTGGTGGTAAATGGTCAGGTGGTCGTGCGCGGGGGGAAGTTCGATCGCGCCACGCGCGCCGGGCAGGTCCTGCGGCGCTGACCGATTGTCGCAGCACGCATCGCGGATTCGACGGACACCGATACGAGTAGCCACGTCGCGCGGCGACATCGACGGTCGGACGTGCTAGCGTGCGCGACGTGACCAGCACGCGCCGTCGAGCCACCTACGACGACCTCATGCGTGTTCCCGACACGATGGTTGCCGAGATCATCGACGGGGAGCTGATCACCAACCCGCGCCCCGCCGCTCGGCATGCGCTCAGCGGCAGCGTGATCGGCGCCGATCTGATCGGCAGCTTCCACGGGCCGCCCGGCTCGAGCGACAAGCCCGGCGGCTGGTGGATTCTCTTCGAGCCCGAGCTGCACTTTGGAGAGGACGTGATCGTGCCCGATCTAGCGGGGTGGCGCCGGGAGCGTATGCCCCTCCTTCCGGACGTCGCGGCGTTCGAGCAGGCACCGGACTGGGTGTGCGAGGTCCTCTCGCCGAGCACGAGCGCCGTCGATCGCGGCAAGAAGATGCGCATCTACGCGCGCGAGGGCGTAGCGCATCTGTGGCTCGTCGACGCGATCGCGCGGACGCTCGAGATCTATCGTCTCGAGCACGGCCGCTGGGTCGTCGCTGCCACGCACGCGGGCGACGGCATCGTGCATGCCCAGCCGTTCGCGGCGGTCGAGCTCACGCTCGGGCGCTGGTGGCTGCCTACCTGACGCCC
>CAWJUT010000018.1:0-32873 GCA_963846105.1 uncultured delta proteobacterium | reverse complement strand
GCGGGACATCGTTCGACTTCAAAGTTCTCGACTACCCTCCGGCGTGACTGGCTTGCCGAGCAGCAGCGTGTGCGCTATCGCGGCCGCATGAGTGACAGCGCCGCGGGTTCGACCCATGAAGCTGGTTGATCCGATCAGCACCGTCCTGAGGCAGAAGGGCCGTGAGGTCTGGTCGGTGAGTCCCGGCGCCTCCGTCTACGAAGCCATCGAGATCATGGCGGACAAAGGGATCGGCGCGCTCCTGGTCGTCGCCGGCGGCAAGCTCGTGGGTGTGGATCTCAGCACGACTACGCCCGCAAGGTGATCCTCAAGGGGAAGTCCTCGAAGCAGACGCTGGTCAAGGACATCATGACGAGCCCGGTGATCTTCGCGACGCCCACGCGCACCGTGGACGAGTGCATGTCGATCATGACGAACAACCGGATACGGCACCTCCCAGTGGTGGAGGACGACACGGTCGTGGCCATGGTCTCCATCGGCGATCTCGTGAAGTGGATCATCTCCGAGCAGCAGGAGACGATCCAGCAGCTCGAGAACTACATCACCGGCAAGTACCCCGGCTGAGGCCGCGCGGATCAGGAAGCGGGGGGCAGGTCAGGGGGGAGGTGGATCACGCGACGCACGCCCCGCGCGCGCCCAACGAGGAGCATCTCGTGCCCGATTTGCATCCCCGTGTCGGGGTCGATGCGAAAGCGGCCGAGGAGCGTTGTGCGATCGAGCGCGGCCGCCGCTGCCCGCAGCCGCTCTTGGTCGACGCCCCCGGCGATCTCGAGGCAGTGGCTCATGACGAGGCCAGCGGCGTACGCTTGCGCGGCCGGGTAGTCGGGATGCTCGCCGAAGCGGGCCGCGAAGCGGCGCGCAAAGGCGCGCGGTGTCGGCCCGAGGTCGGGCGTGATCCGGGCGGTCGCCTCCCACTGGCTCGGACCCACGAAGCCGTCGGCGGCCGCACCGAGGGCGCGCCCGAATGCGCGCACCGGCACCGCCACCAGGGCAGTCGGCACGGCGAGCCCCCGATGCCTGAGCGCACGGGCGAGGGCGATGTCGTCGGCGAGCCGCCCGGCGCCGAGCAGGAGAGCGGGCGGCGCGGCGCTGATCCGGTCAAGGAATGCGTCGACCTCGTCCCCCGTCGCGGGATAGGGCTCCAGATGGACCCGCCGGCCTTGGCGCCGAGCCTCCGCCTGGGCTCCGGCGGCGACCGCTGCCGAGAACCCGCTGCGCGCCCGGCGCAGGATGAGGACCGGGCCGTCCCGCACCCAGCGAACCGCGGGCGCGAGGTAGCGGCTGGCGGGGGCCAGGATACCCACGAGCGTCCGATGCCCGTGGCGATGGAGGTCGTCGGCTGCCCCGCCGTGGTTCCACAGCACGACGCCGCGCGCCTCGGCGATCGGGGCGACGGCCCGGGTGAGGCCACTCGAGTACGGTCCGGCGAGGAGATCGATCTCCTCCCGCACGAGGAGGTCGTGCACCTGACGGCACGCCTCGGCCGGCGCACTGCGGTCGTCGCGAACGATGAGATTGATCTCGAGGCCTCCGGCGCGCGCCTCCTCCGCCCACAGTGCGAGTCCCCGCGCGGTATCGAAGATCCACGCCTCCGCCGTGCGTTGTGAGGGCGTGTGGAATCGGGACCGGGGTTCCGGCGCCGACGATCGCCGTACGTCCGCACGAGCTCGTCGCGCAGGTCGTAGAGATCCTTGTCCCTGAAGTAGTCGTTGTGCAGCGTCCGCACCTTGGCGACCGCGGCACACCATTTCCGCCCGTCGTCGGCGGGGACGAACCACTCGCACTGCGCACAGGGCTCGGGCTTGAGTAGGGGACAGGGCCAGAGCTGCCCCTGGTACTGCGTGCGATGCTGGTAGAAGCGCCAGCCGGCCTGCTCGTGGAGGAGCCGTGGACGTTCCCCGACGGGCGGCGCCTCGTCGTCGCCGGCGAAGCCCTTCAAGATCTGGTCGGACTGATTCCAGATCTCCTTCGGGAAGAACCACTCGGCTGTGAGCCGGCTGACCGCCCGGAGCACGAGGACCGACACCGTCAAGCGGGCCAGGATGTCGGCGCTCCAGAGAACCTCCATGCCGAGCCACGTGAGGCCGTCCCGTGCCGCGACGAACGGACCCGACGTGAAGAGGTGTTTGAGCGCAGGAGCCGCGCCGACCTTGCTAGGATTCGCCGTTGTCATCGTCGGCGCCTCCTGAAACACGTGTCCTCGCGGGACGGGCAGAGCGTTCACACGCACCTCCTGCAATGCGGTTCTCGACGGCCGCGACGAGTGTCCCGACCGCCAAGTTGCCGGCAAAGAACTCCTGATTGAGCGTGCCGGTGCCGAGCGCTTTCTGCGTCCAGCGCCGGGCCAAGAGCACGAGGGTGATCGCGCTGGCGACGACGCCGGCGATCTGTACCTCCCGCCAGACGACTTCCCACGCGGAGGGTGGCGGCGGTGGCGGGACGCTACGCTTGCGCGTCGCCATCAGCGGGTACGGTCGAGAGTGCAGGCTCCGCGAACGCGAGGGCGAAGTAGAGCCCGCAGCCGACTGCGGCGGCGAGTTGCGCCTTGCGATCCGCCGGAACGAGCGAGGCCAGTAGAATCCAGAACAGCATCGGAACCTCCTCGATGAGAAGGCCGGCGAGACTGGGATCGCCTCGCCGGCCTTGTGGGGTTAATGGTGCGCTACGTCGTAACGGAGCCCGCGGGCACGTCGCCGCGCGTGACGGCCAAGTAGACGGCTGTGCCGAGCAGCACGACCACGCCGGTGATGACGCCGTTTCGGAGCGTGCAGTAGCGCTTGACGGTCGCGGCAAAGCCTGACGGCTCCGGTGGCTCCGGGCCATTCAGTGCTGCGTTGGGATCGGGGATCTGACTCGATCTGTATCGGTTCCTCCTTGAGGGGTTGAACGACAAGATGACTCTCGTCGGCGTTCGCCGGCGGCGGGAGTGCCACCGGTGTGACGAGCTCCCGGACGACGGATGCCGTCACGTCGGGGAGCTGGTAGGTGCGGCCGGCGATCTCGGCCGTGCGCACATCGGGGCACGGGATGGAGAGACCTGCGGCCTTGAGCACGACCTGGCGCCGGTACTGCTCGTCCTCCGCCTGGCGACCGACGGTGGCAAACCGCGGGTCGCACGCCGCGAGATGCGCGCAGAGTAGCGCGATGTCCTCGAACGCCGAGTACTCGGCGATCAAGCGGACGGTTTGGCGATCGGCCGGGCTTACGCCATCGGCGGGATGGGATGCGAGTCGGGCGGGGGCTCCGAGGGCCAATCGCCACCCCAGAGCGCGTCGCCGGCGGCGCCGACGAGTTCCTTCGCCGCCACGATACCCAGGACGATCATCCCGACGTTGATCAGGGCCCTGCCCACCACTTTGGTCCAGATCCACATGTATTCCTCCTCTGTTGTATGGGGCGATGCGTACAGGCCGGAGGCATCGCCGGGGTTGTCGAAACAGAACGGCCCGGACCGTGAGGGCCTGTGCTCACGGTGCCGGGCCGGGTGAGAACGCGGTCACGCTGGGGACGTGGACGGGATCAGGGGCTGGTTGCCTTCGGACCGCCGCGAGACTTCGGGATGCTCCCCGCGACCTCGCTCACGCAAAAAGACCCGTCGTGCGTTGGGGACACGACGGGCCTTCGTCTCTACCGTGGTTAAACGGCCATCAGCGCGAAACGTCCACGACTTTCTTCCTGGATCCGGTCGAGGAGCCGCCGGAGGGCCATGAACGTCTGCCCCTCCGCCGTCCGACCCACCGAGTGAGCATCGTGTCGGGCAACGCGTTGCGAGACGCTCTCCAAGCGAGGACCCTACCGCGATTCGCTGCCCTCGATGCGCGATCTCGTGCGGTTGGTGCGCGGCGGCACGTAACAAAGCGGGGACGACAGGGTCGCCGAACGACGACCTCCTGTGGAAGCGCCCCACCGCAATTGCGCCCGTCGGCGCAGCGCTCTAGGCTGACGCGTCGGGGGTCTGCGCATGAGGCTACGTACCGCGATCGCGGCAGTGACTCTGGCGTTCCTGCTCGCGTCTGTCGTCCCGGCAGCGGGCGAGACGCGCTGCGAGTTGACGTTCGAGATGGACGGCTGGTCGGTATTCTACAAGCGCGTCGACGGCGACGGCCGGATCACGTGCGGCGACGGCCAATCGGCGCGGGTGCGGATCGAGGCGCGAGGCGGCGGACTGACCTTCGGCGGGTGGCACATCAAAGGCCGCGGCGAGTTCTCCCCGGTCAGCGACATCGACGAGCTCTTCGGCGACTACGCCACCGCCGAGGCGCACGCCGGCGCTGGCAATTCCGCCTACGCGCAAGTCGTGACCAAGGGCAACGTATCGCTCGCGCTCTCAGGCCAAGGGCACGGCATCAACCTCGGCTTCGCCTTCGGGCGGTTTACGATCGCGCCGCTGCGCACCACCCGTAACCGGCACGACGGCGGCGAGCTCGAGGGCGAACATCGCGAACGCCTCGAGGAGCACGACCTCGACCGCTGAGCCGAACTGCCACTAAACTATCACCCTGCAGAGGAGCCCGCGTGCGGCGTTGTCGCAAGGGCGTCACGCTCTCCAATAACGTGCTGACGCCTGCCCATCGTGAAGCAATGGGCTTCGTTCGTGCTCGCCGACGTGGTGGTCGGACCGGCAGGTGAGCCAAACGCGCTGGACACGCGCGGCTCACCTGCCACCGTAGATAAATACCCGTAGCCGACGCGAAGGCGCAAAGGGGGAGCCGGCCGCCGACGGAAACCATCGGGGCCGGCTTGCCCTCGCGTGCGAGCTGACTACGCGGTCGCGGTCAGCGGCGTGGAGGTCGCGACGGTGCATGGAAGCGCCAGCAATGCCGAGCTCGGCGGCGACCGTGCCATGGTCGCGCGAGCCCCGCAACCAGGAACGCGAGGGCAATAGGAGGCACCCTGAGTGGACACTTGATGGACATGCGATGGGCTAACGTCCCGACGCCGCATGCATTCTAGTGGGGTGGGGGAGACGCAATCCTGCGCGTTCAGGAGGGTGAGACAGTTCGTTTTCCCTCAATCGGATCGCCACCGATCGGTCCCGCGCGGCAGCGTGTAGGTGGCGCGAATCAAGTGCTAGGAGCGAACATGGACCGCGCACGACGTTCATCGGCGTCCCTGCTGGTGATCGCCCTCGTACTGCTTGCCATGCCTGCGCGCGGCGAGGACGTCGCAGTCGTCGCGGCCGCAGTGCCCGACGAGGCGAGCGAGTGCCGGTATCTGTTGGGGTTCTGTCAGGACTTCGAGAGATGGAAACGACAGACGACGTACGTTGGCAAGGCACCCCCTCCGCCCGTTCCCATCGACGGTCCGTTTGAAGCCGAGCATGGCGAGTACCGACACCGCCAAGAGGAGCTGCGCACGATCGCCCGGATTGTTCGTGCGAAGCATGACAAGATGCCCGCATGCTTCGAGCAGTGCGGACCCGAGCTTTGACCTCGAACTATCGCTAAGGGGATCTCGCCACGATGAACCCGAACCTGCAGCCGTGCCCCGATTGCGGGCGCGAGGTTTCGAAGCGCGCTGCGAGCTGTCCGAATTGCGGCTGTCCTCTGAATGCGCCCCCTATCGCCGCAATACCCACAGCCAGACCGGGCACACCCCGAACCACGCAGACGATCGAGGCGACCGGTAAGCAATGGAAGCTGGTCCAGCTTGCCGGCGGCATGATGATGCTGTTGGGCATGGCCGGTTGCTGGATCACGCTTTTCAATCCTAACCAACACACCGAAGGCTTCGTACTGGGTTTCGTCGGTCTCGCGGGCGGTGGAGTCTGGATCGTCGGCCGCCTCGGTTCTTGGTGGTACCACGGGTAAGAGCATAGCGTCATCGTCAACAGTAGCGTTGCGCGCGGCGAGGATGCGCCACCAGACGTGTCCACCGCGTGTCCACGACCTCATGCGAGATCGTGTCAACTCGCGAGAGCGACCACCTGAATGTCTCGTGAAATCAGATGAGGTGACGACAGCGGGAAGGGTGGAGCGGCGATCCTGAATCCTGCGCGTCGGTCTTGGTACGCTGCAACAGTTCTGCGCGCTACGGCAGGCTGCGAATCCACGCCTGCATCGTGTCCAACGTGCACCCGAGCTTCGATTCCTGCTGCCCGTGCGTCCCTCCGCTGGCGCCGAGGATCTGCTCACAGCTGCAGCCGCCGGTGTCGGCGGTCGTGACCACCGGGCCGGGCTTCTTTTGACCCTCGCTCGGCGTGTCGAAGACGACCACGCCGCTGCCGTTCCTCGTCCCGTCACGATCGCGTAGCGATTGAAGTTCAGGTGATGGGTCGGAACCCCTTCGGGGATGCGGGTCAGCAAGCAATGATCCTCGACGTCGAGGACCCCGTCGTTGTCGTTGTCCTCGAGGGCGCAATCCGATGAGCAGCCGTCCCCGTTTTCGTCGTTACCGTCGTCGCATTCCTCCCCCGGATCAACGATGCGATCCCCGCACACCTGGCAGTTGAGCCATCCAATGACGCGCGACACGCCCTCGGACGATCCCGGCGGGACGCAGAGCGACCGCGCGGTGCATGTGGGTATCGGGTTGCTCGAGGATCCGTCGAAGGCGCAGACGTCGAGGGGCCCGTCGAGGGTTTCGACGATGATCTGCACCGAGCCGAGCCGTAGCCCGGCCGCGCCTTCGCGAACATCGACCGCGAAGACGGTGCATTCGGCGGGATCGACGAGCGCGAGCGTCGCAGGATCGGTGAGAAGCGTCTCCAGGGGAGCGCCCGGACACTCGTTCGGCGGAGCCGCCTCGACACTCGCGACCGGGATGGCGTTGATCGAAAGGTCGAAGATGGACGGCGGGGCGCTCATGTCGGTGTGAAGGATCCGGAACGTCACCGCAGAGACATCGCCCACAGGTGTCGCAGTAGGAGTTGGTTGAGGGGTTGGCGTCGCGGTGCGCGTCGCCGTCGGTGTCATCGTCGGCGTCCTCGTCGGCTTCGGTGTCTTTGTCGGCTTCGATGTCTTTGTCGGTTTCGGCGTCCGTGTCGCAGTGTGCGTCGTCCCCGGTGTCATCGTCGAGGTGACGATGGGCGTCTGCGTCGACGTGGCTGTAGCGGTCGCCGTCGCGGTCTCGGTGGGCGTCGGAGTCTCCGTTGGCGTTGCCGTCTCGGTCGGGGTTGCCGTCTCGGTCGGGGTTGCCGTTTCGGTCGGGGTTGCCGTCTCGGTCGGGGTTGCCGTTTCGGTCGGTGTCGGGGTCTCGGTGGGTGTCGGCGTCTCAGTTGCGGTTGCCGTGGGTGTCGGCGTGTCGGTCGCAGTCGTCGTTGGACTCTCGATTGGCAGCGGCGTCGCTGTGGGTGTCAGCGTCGGTGCGGCGGCTGGAGCGATGCAATTCGAGAGCTCTGAGGTGTTGCCACTCGGATCCGTCGCCGTGGCGGTCACGAAGCGAGGCCCGGAACTGCCGAGCGGAAGGCTGACGGTAAAGGGCGCCAACCCGCTACCATCGGTGGTGACCGCGGTCGCGGCGAGAAAGACCTCTCCTTCGCCGAATCCCGAGGAGTCGCACGCCGTATTGGCAAAGAACTGGAGCGTGAACGTCGTGTTGGCCGTGCTGTCGAGGTTGCCGTCGAGCACGCCCGACGCGGCGAGGGAGTTGAGCGCAGGGTAGTTTTGATTCCGGTTCGGTCCTGAGTCGAGGTCTCCCGGGTCGTTGGGCGTCACGCCATTGTACGGGAAGCTGCTGACACTCAGATCGATGCCGAGACCGCCGTTCGAGAACAGGGCGTTGCTTTGGATTGCATTGCCGATGATGCTGTTGATGACCCCTACGCCCGGGCCGCCATTGAAGGCGATGACGTTCCCGGCGATCGTCGTGCTCGACCCGCCTTGAAGCAGCACACCGGCGAGGCCGTTCGCCACCGCCGCCGTGCCGTTCGCATCGGCCCCGATCAGATTGCTACGCAGGACCGTCCCCGTGCCGCTGACCACGACGACGCCCTCGCGACCGTTGCCTGAGATGACGTTTCCACTGCCGGCTGTCGCGCCGCCGATGGTGTTGTCGGAGGCGCTGTTGGCAATGACGATGCCGGCCCCCAGGTTGGCGAGGGCGGTACTACCGGTCGTGTCGCTGCCGATGCGGTTGCCCTGCACGAGGTTGTTGCGGCTGGTCGAGCCCGTGAGCAGCACCCCTGTCTGACTGTTGCCCGAGATGACGTTGCCGGCGCCGGGCGTGCTTCCGCCTATGACGTTTCCGGCGCTGAAACGGATCTCGATGCCTTCGCCCGCGTTGGGGAGCGCCATCGTACCGCTGGCATCGGTACCGATGAAGTTGCCCTGCACGACGTGACCACCCGCAAGATTGATGAAGATGCCCTCGGCGGCGCTGTCGGCGATGACGTTTCGCTGGCTCGGTGACGACCCGCCGATCGTGTGACCGGTCCCGCCGGTGATGCGGACGCCGTTGCGCGAGTTGCCGAGTGCGACGATGCCGGCGGCATCGGTGCCGATGAAGTTGCCCTCGACGTGGTTGCCGCCGTTGGTCGTGAGCGCAACGCCGCTGTTCGCGAAGCGGTTGATGACGAGGCCGCGCACGGTGCTGTTGCCGCCGGTCACGACGAACCCATCACTGCCGGCGTCGCTGCCGTCGAGCTCGATCAGCAGCGTGGCGTCGCTGCCGCTGGCGAGCGTGTTCGGGCTGGCGCCGGGCTGCGTGTACCCGTCGAGCACCACACCGGCGCCGTCGGTGAGCGCGGGCAGCGGCTCCACCAGGGCGATGGTCTTCACGGTCCCGTCGAAGGGGGGAATCGCGAAGGCGATCGCATCGAAGCCAGGCGTCGCGTCGGCCGCCAGGATTGCCTCACGCAGCGCGCAGTTGCCAGGCGCTGCATCGCAGGTCCCGTCGTCGGCGTCCGCCGTGGTGTTGACGGTGAACGTCAATCCCCACGCCGGCGTGGCGCTGCACAGCGTCCACATAGTCACCACACGAACGACGTGTAGCCAATGCATGGGCTCTCCTCATGCGTTCTCCGGACTGGAGAACGTCGGCACGCAGTCCGAAGGAGCAACAAGGGTGCCGCTGAACCGATGGCGAGGGTGAATCGGCGACTTGATACGCGATCGATCACCGGCCGTCGTGGAATCAACGCCTCACGGCAGTGCCGCGGAGCGCGCACGGCGAACAGAGATGACGATGCGTCGATGCGTTGACGCGCGATGCATGAGCAGGCGCGATATCAGCGGCAGCGGAGAGCCACGTCGATATGGAAAAGTTTGACTCCCCGAAAGTCGCGTGGTAGCCGACGCGAAATGCCACTCGACAAGGTGTACGAGCCGCATCGAGTCGAACGGCGCTGGTACGACGAGTGGCTGCAGCGCGACCTGTTCCGCGCCGAGGCCGACGACCCGCGGGAGTCCTTCTGCATCGTCATCCCGCCTCCCAACGTCACCGGCTCCCTCCACATGGGGCATGCGCTCAACAACACCCTGCAGGACGTCCTCTGCCGCTGGAAGCGCATGGACGGCTACGACGCGCTGTGGGTGCCCGGGACGGACCACGCCGGCATCGCCACCCAGAACGTCGTCGAGCGGCAGCTGCAGGCCGAGGGGACCGACCGCCAGACGATCGGCCGCGAGGCGTTCGTCGAGCGCGCCTGGCGCTGGCGCGACTCCTCGGGCGGCACGATCATCATGCAGCTCAAGCGCCTCGGCGTCTCCTGCGACTGGTCGCGCGAGCGCTTCACGATGGACGAGGGACTGTCGCGCGCGGTGCGCGAGGTGTTCGTCCGGCTCTACGAGGAAGGGCTGATCTACCGCGACCGCTACCTGATCAACTGGTGCCCGCGGTGCCGTACGGCGCTCTCGGATCTCGAGGTCGAGCACGCCGAGACCGAGGGCCACCTCTAGCATCTCCGCTATCCGCTCGCCGACGGTTCGGGCGCGATCGTGGTCGCGACGACGCGGCCGGAGACGATGCTCGGCGACACCGCGGTGGCGGTGCATCCCGAGGACGACGCGCTACCGGCGCCTCGTCGGCCGCAGCGTCCGCCTGCCGGCCGTCGGTCGCGAGATTCCGATCATCGCCGACGAGTACGTCGATCGCGAGTTCGGCTCGGGCGCGGTCAAGATCACGCCCGCCCACGACTTCAACGACTTCGAGATCGGGCTGCGCCACAAGCTGGCGATGATCTCGGTCATGGACGAGAGCGGCGCGATGACCGCGGACGGCGGGACCGTACGCAGGGCTCGATCGCTTCGCGTGCCGCGAGCGCATCGTCGCCGACTTCGAGCGCGACGGCACGCTCGTGCGGGTCGAGCCGCACAAGCTCGCGCTCGGGCGCTGCTACCGCTGCCAGACCGTGGTCGAGCCGCTACCTCTCGGTGCAGTGGTTCGTGAAGATCAAGCCGCTCGCCGAGCCTGCCCTGGCGGCCGTGCGCGACGCTGCCGATGCCCCGCATGCGCCGCGCGCCGCTGCGACCGCCACACGCGCTTCGTGCCCGAGCATTGGGAGAAGACCTACTTCGCATGGATGGAGAACATCCACGACTGGTGCATCTCGCGCCAGCTCTGGTGGGGCCATCGCATCCCGGCGTGGTACTGCGATGCGTGCGGCAAGACGATCGTCGCGCGCACCGATCCAGCCGCGTGCACGTGCGGCGGTGCGCTGCGCCAGGACGCCGACGTGCTCGACACCTGGTTCTCGTCCGCCCTCTGGCCGTTCTCGACGCTCGGCTGGCCGGAGACGACGCCGGACCTGGCGCGCTACTACCCGACCTCGGTGCTGGTCACCGGCTTCGACATCATCTTCTTCTGGGTGGCGCGCATGATGATGATGGGCCTCAACTTCATGGGGAAGGTGCCGTTCCGCGAGGTCTACATCCACGCGCTGGTGCGCGACGCGCAGGGCCAGAAGATGAGCAAGTCGAAGGGCAACGTCGTCGATCCCCTCGAGGTCATGGATCAGTACGGCACCGACGCCTTTCGCTTCACGCTCGTGGCGTTCGCGGCCATGGGGCGCGACATCAAGCTCGCGGCGGACCGCATCGAGGGCTACCGCAACTTCGTGAACAAGATCTGGAACGCCGCGCGCTTCGTGCTGATGCAGCTCGAGGACGCGCCGGCGGAGAAACTGTGCCGGGTCGAGGATCTGACGCCGCAAGAGGTCGCGGCGCTCGGGATCGCGGATCAATGGATCCTTTCGCGGCTCGCGGAGGCCACCGGCACGGTCCACGAGGCGCTCGATCAATACCGCTTCAATGACGCCGCCAGCCGCCTCTACGAGTTCGCCTGGCACGAGTTCTGCGACTGGTACCTCGAGATGAGCAAGATCGCGCTCGCCGCCGGAGGTGCGCCCGCGGAACGCACGCGTCGCAACCTGATCACCGTGCTCGAATGCCTGCTGCGCCTGCTGCATCCGTTCGTGCCGTTCATCAGCGAGGAGATCTGGCAGACCCTGCCGCGTGACGCGAGCGACCAGGCGTCGATCAGCCACGCGGTCTACCCGCGTGCCGACCGCGGCTGGCGCAATCCTGCCGTCGAGGCGCGTGTCGGGCGCCTGATCGGCATCGTGCGCGCCATCCGCAACATCCGCGCCGAGATGAACGTGCCGCCGGGACGACCCCTCGACGCAGCGCTGGTGGTCGCCGCCGCGGAGTCGCAGGGCGAGATCGCCGCCGACGAGGCGATGCTGCGCACGCTCGCGCGCCTGCAGGACCTTCGCTACCTCGCGGCCGGCGAGCGGGTGAGCGGTGCGGCGACGGCCCTCGTCGACGGCGTGGAGGTGTTCGTGCCGCTCGCCGGCCTGGTCGATCTCGACGAGGAGATCAAGCGGCTCGGCCGCGAGATCGGCAAGGTCGAGGGTGAGCTGGCGGGCGTGGAGAAGAAGCTCGGCAATCCCGCGTTCCGCGCCCGCGCTCCGGAAGAGATCGTCGAGGAGCAGGAACAGAAGGCGGCGACGCTCGCCTCCAAGAAAGCGACCCTCGAGCGCAGCCTGAAGACCCTGGAGGACGCGCGCGCCGGCTGAGCGCGCCGCGGGCGTTCCATGGACCTGGCACGCCATCCAGCCGTGCGGCGACTCGTCGAGACCGCGCTCGAAGAGGACATCGGGCGCGGTGACGTGACCACCCGCGCCGTTCTGCCGCCGGATCTCGACGCCACCGCTACCGTCGTCGCCCAAGCGCCCTGCGTCGTCGCCGGCGTGTTCCTGACGCCGCTCGTCTACGGCACGCTCGATCCCGCGCTGCGCGTCGCGTGCCTGGTCGAGGACGGCGCTACCGTCGCCGCCGACCAGCCGGTGGCGCGCGTCAGTGGACGCGCCGCGGCGCATCCTCGCCGGCGAGCGTGTGCTGCTCAACCTGGTGCAGCACCTGGCCGGCGTCGCCACGCTCACCCGACGCTTCGTGGACGCCGTCGCGGGGACAGGAGCCGCGATCGTCGACACGCGCAAGACCACGCCCGGGCTTCGCCTGCTCGAGAAGCACGCGGTGCGCGCCGGGGGCGGGGCCAACCACCGCTTCGGGCTCGATGACGGCATCCTGATCAAGAACACGCACGTGGCGCTCGCGGGCGGCACCGCCGCCGCCGTGAAGCGCGCGCGTGCCGACGCTCCGGTCGGCTTGCTCGTGCAGGTCGAGTGCCGCACCGCGCCCGAGGTCGAAGCCGCCCTGGCGTCCGGCGCCGACGCCGTGCTGCTCGACAACTGCACGGTGGATCAGGCGACCGCGCTGGTGAAGCTGGTGGGCGGTCGGCTCGCGGTCGAGATCTCCGGCGGCATCACGCTCGAGAACGTCGCGGCGTACGCGCGCGACCGGCGCCGATCGCATCTCGATCGGGGCGCTCACGCACTCGGCGCCGGCCGTGCCGTTCCATCTGTGCATCGAGGGCGCGCGGTGAGCGTGCGCCGCGACGCGACGGGCGCAACGGCTCTGACGGACGCCGCCGCGCGCATTCTGACGCTGCTGCGGAAGCGAGCCGCTGGTCTCGGGCGAGCGCCTCTCGGACGCGCTCGGCATGTCGCGCGCCGCCGTCTGGAAGCACGTCGAGCACCTGCGGGCGCAGGGCTATCGCATCGAGGCGCGCGCGCGCGCGCGGCTACCGCCTGCGCGCCATCCCCGATCGGCTTGCTCCCGGGAGAGATCCAGCGCTTGCTCACCAGCGCGCGCATCGGGCGGCACATCGTCCACTTCGAAGCGACGGACTCGACCAACGTCCAGGCGGTAGACGCTGGCGCGCGCAGGGGCGCCGGAGGGGACGGTCGTGGTCGCGGAGCGCCAGACGAGCGGCCGTGGCCGGCTCGGGCGCCGCTGGGTGTCGCCCGCGCACGTCAATCTGTACGCGAGCGTCGTCCTGCGGCCGACGCTCTCGCCGGCCGACGCGCCGCAGATCTGCCTCGCCGCCGCCCTTGCCGTGGCGCGGACGCTCGAGCCGTTCGCGCCCGGACGGGTGGCGATCAAATGGCCGAACGACTGTCTCCTCGACGGCCGCAAGGTCGCGGGCATCCTCACCGAGATGGACGCCGAGCTCGATCGCGTCCACTGGGTGGTGCTCGGGATCGGCGTCAACCTGAACGTGCAGGCGCGGGCGTTTCCGGCCGAGCTGCGCGACATCGCCACCTCGGTACGCCTCGCCACCGGTGCCAAGGTCGATCGTGTAGCCTTCGCCGCTGCGCTATGCGACGCTCTCGAGGATGTCTATGATCGCGCTGCTGCGCGAGGGCTTCGGGGCGTTGATGGCCGACTGGAACGCGTACTCCTGCCTCACGTGAGCGTACCGTCGTCGTCGACTGCGGCGGCCGGCGGGTGCAGGGGCGCGTGCGCGGTCTCGACACCACCGGTCGACTCGTTCTCGACGGTCCGGGCGGCGAGGAGCGCATCGTCGCCGGCGACGTGAGCGTGGTCGACGGCTACGGCGCGCGCGCCGTGGGACGGACCCATGGGTAGGGTGCTGCTCGCGATCGACGTCGGCAACACCCACACCGTGATCGGTGTCTACGACGGCGATACGCTGGTGCGCCATTGGCGCGTCCTCACCGAGGCCGGGCGGACCGCCGACGAGTACGGCGTGTTGCTCTGGAACCTGTTTCGTTCCTCCGGCTTGCAGATGGAGCCGTGGCTCGCGACCTCCAGGACGCGACCGACATCATCGTGTCCTCGGTCGTGCCGCCGATGACCAAGGTCGTCGAGGAGCTGTGCCGCGACGTACTTCCACACCGAGCCGCTGGTGGTGGGGCCGGGCGTGAAGACCGGCATGCCGATCCTCTACGACAATCCCAAGGAGGTCGGCGCCGACCGCATCGTCAACGCGGTGGCCGCGTACGAGCGCTTCCACGACGCCTGCATCGTCGTCGACTTCGGCACCGCCACGACGTTCGACTGCGTGTCGAAGCGCGGCGAGTACCTGGGCGGCGTGATCGCGCCCGGGCTCGGCATCTCGCTCGACGCGCTCGATCACCAGGACCGCGAAGCTGCCCAAGGTCGAGCTGGTGAAGCCGCCGCGCACGATCGGCAAGAACACCGTGCACGCCATCCAGTCCGGTATCGATCTACGGCTACGTCGCGCTGGTCGACGGCCTGGTCGAGCGGATCCGGGGAGAGTTCAGCGCCGGCGGCGCGCGTGATCGCGACCGGCGGCTTCGCGAGCCTGATCGCGCCCGAATCCAAGACCATCGAGGCGGTCGACGAGTTCCTCACGCTCGAGGGGCTCCGGCTGATCTATCAGGCGCAATCAATAGGAAGGCGACTCGCACGGAGGGTTGGCAATGGCTGCCGAAGAGATCGGACGGATCCGCAACGTCGGCATCGTAGGGCAGGGCGGGGTAGGGAAGACCTTGCTCGCCGATGCGCTCGTGCTCGCCGCCGGCGCCACCAATCGCTTGGGGCGCGTCGACGACGGCAGCTCGCTCTTCGACTTCGAGCCCGAGGAGGTGCGCCGCAAGACGACGATCGTGAGCTCGCTCCACCACGTCAACTGGAAGAAGCACGAGATCACGATCGCCGACACGCCCGGGCTACTCGGTGTTCCAGGCGGAGACCCGCTGCGCGCTGGCGGCGATGACCGGCGCGGTGCTGGTGCTGTCGCCGCACGGCGAGGTCAAGGTCGAGCTCGAGCGCGCCTGGGCGTGGTGCGGCGAGCTCAGGCATCCCGGTGGTCGGCGTTCATGAGCCAGCTCGACCGCGAGGAGACCGACCTCGCGGCGGCGCTCGCGCCGGTGGCGCGGGCGCTCGGCACCAAGGTGATTCCGGTCGACGCTGCCGATCGGCAGCGCGCAGAGCCTCACGGGCTACGTCGATCTGGTCACCATGAAGGCCTGACACGTACGCGAGCGACTTCGCCGCGCCGAAGGAAGGCCCGCTGCCGAGCGACCTCGAGGCGGAGGCCGCCGAGCACCGCGATCGCCTGCTCGAGGCGGTCGCCGAGACCGACGACGCGCTCCTCGAGCACTACCTCGAGGGCGGCGAGCTCAGCGAGGAGGAGGTGCGGCGCGGACTGCGCCAGGGCGTGCTCGAGCGCAAGTTCCTGCCCGTCCTGGTCGGCTCGGCGCACAAGGGCGTCGGTGTGACACGCCCTGCTCGACGCCGTCGTCGATTTGCTCGCCTCGCCGGCCGAGCTGCCGACCGTCGAGGCCATCGACGCCAAGAGCGGCAGCCGAGGTCGCCGCGACCCGCCGACCCGACGGCGCCGTTCTCGGCGCTCGTCTTCAAGACCATCATCGACCCGTTCGCCGGCAAGCTCTCGGTCATGCGCGTCGTCTCCGGGCGCGCCGCCAGCGACTCGACCGTGCAGAACACCAGCCGGGACGGCAAGGAGCGCTTCGGCCAGCTGCTGCGCCTCGAGGGCAAGAAGCAGGCGCCGATCGCCGCGCGCGCTCGCGGGCGAGATCTGCGCCGTCGCCAAGCTCAAGGACACCGCCACCGGCGACACGCTCGCCGACGAGAAGGCGCCCGTCCTGCTGCCGAAGCTTCCCACGTTCGAAGCGGTGATCTCGTTCGCGGCGCAGCCGAAGAGCAAGGCCGACGAGGAGAAGGCGACGCAGGCGCTGCACCGCATGATGGAGGAGGACCTGGCGCTGCACATCGAGCGCGACGCCGAGAGCCGCGAGATCATCGTCTCGGGCTCGGGCCAGCTCCACGTCGAGGTCACGGTCGAGCGCCTCAAGCGCAAGTACGGCGTCGAGGTCGAGCTGAAGGCGCCGAAGGTCCCGTACCGGGAGACGATCAAGGGACGCGCCGAGGCGCAGGGGAAGCACAAGAAGCAGTCCGGCGGCCGCGGCCAGTACGGCGACACCTGGATCAAGCTCGAGCCGCTGCCGCGCGGCGGCGGCTTCGAGTTCGTCGACGAGATCGTCGGCGGCGCCATCCCGCGCCAGTACATTCCGGCGGTCGAGAAGGGCATCCGCGAGGCGATGCCGCACGGCATCCTCACCGGCTCTCCGGTCGTCGACTTCCGCGTGACGCTCTTCGACGGCTCGTACCACGACGTCGACTCGTCGGAGATGGCGTTCAAGATCGCCGCGTCGATGGGCTTCAAGGATGCCGTCGCACCAGGCCAAGCCCATCCTGCTCGAGCCCATCATGCACCTCGAGGTGACGTGTCCCCGACGAGTCGATGGGCGACGTCATCGGCGACCTGAACAGCCGGCGCGGCAAGGTGCTCGGCGTCGATCCCAAGCCGCCGGGCCAGGTGATCCGGGCGCAAGTGCCGATGGCGGAGGTGCTGAAGTACGCCCCCGACCTGCGCGCCATGACGAGCGGTCGCGGCGACTTCCACATGAGCTTCGCGCACTACGAGGAGGTCCCGCCGCACATCGCGGAGCGCGTCATCAAGGAAGTGCGCGAGGCGCGCGGCGTGCAGGCGCACGGCGCATAGGGCGGGCGACGGGATGGCGGACGACGAGGCGGCGATTGCGGCGACGGTTCTCGCCGGCACCGATACGATCGAGTGCCGGCAGCGGAGTTGCTCGAGGAGACGCCGCCGTCCGGGACAGATACGAGAACCCGAGTCTCGCGCAACGCGCTGCAGGGCATGACCGTGTCGGAGCGCATCAAGCTCGCCTTGCGCGGTGGCAAGGAGGCCCGCAGTCTCTTGATGCGCGATCCCAACCGGCTGATCCGCCGCTTCGTGCTCCAGAACCCGCGCATGAGCGACGAGGAGATCATTGCCCTCGCCAAGAACCGGACCGCCGACGACGAGCTGCTGCGCATCGTCGCCGAGAACCGCGAGTGGGCCAAGAACTACCAGGTGAAGCACGCGCTGGTCACGAATCCCAAGACGCCGCTGGTACTGGCGCTGCGCTTCCTCGCAGTCGCTGTACGAGCGCGACATCCGCCATCTCGCCAAGAGCAAGAACGTCTCGGCGACCGTGGCGGCGCAGGCCAAACGCATCGTGCTTCAAAGGCCGGGCGGCTGAGCATGGCAAAGGTCGCGGTCGTCGGCGCGGGGGCGTGGGGAACGGCGCTGGCCTGCCACGCGGCGCGCGTCGGCCACGGCGTACGCATGTGGGCGCTCGAGCCCGAGGTCGCCGAGGACATCACGCGCCGCCACGGCAACAGCGCCTATCTGCCCGACGTGGCGCTGCCCGTCGACCATCGAGGCGTCGACCGACGCGTCGGCGGTCGTCAAGGGCGCCGAGGTCGTGATCCTGGTGCCGCCGTCGCAGCATCTGCGCGCGGTCGCGACCGGGCTCGCCGCCGCGCTGGCGCCGAACGCGCTCGTCGTGGTCGCCACCAAGGGCATCGAGGAGCGCACTCTCAAGCTCATGTCGGAGGTGCTGGCGGAGACGCTGCCGGGCGTGCCGCCCGAGCGACTGGCGTTCCTCTCCGGCCCGACCTTCGCGGCCGAGGTGGCGCGCGGCAAGCCCGCCGACGTGGTGGTCGCGTCGCCGGGCATGGTGGCCGCGCGCGCGGTGCAACCTCTGCTGCACGCGCCGACCTTTCGCGTCTACTCGAGCGCCGACCCGGTCGGCGTGCAGGTCGGCGGCGCGGTGAAGAACGTGCATGGCGGTCGCGACCGGGGCCTGCGACGCCCTCGACTTCGGCACCAACGCGCGCGCCGCCGTCATCACGCGCGGGCTCGCGGAGATCACGCGACTCGGCGTCACGCTCGGCGCCAACCCGCTCACGTTCCTCGGCATGGCAGGCGTCGGCGACCTGGTGCTCACCTGCACCGGCGAGCTGTCGCGCAACCGTACGCTCGGCAAGCAGATCGCGGCCGGGCGCCGACCCGCAGGCGTATCTCGCGAGCAAGCGCTCGGTGGCCGAAGGGTACTACACGGCGGCCGCCGCCTACGCGCTGGCGCACAAGCTCGGGGTCGAGATGCCGATCACCGAGAACGTCTACCACGTGCTGCACGAGAAGCGCCCGCTCGCCGAGGCGGTGCGCATCCTGCTCGAGCGCACCTACAAGGACGAGCTCGAGGGGATCGACGGGGGGATGCCGTAAGGGGGCGGTGCGCCCGCGGCGTCCGCTGCGGCTACGCTGTGTGACTGTCAGATCGGGGCGGCGGTGCCCGAGTCATCTGCTGACTCCGTCAGCGCGATCACCGCGGCGAGCTGACGTTTGTGGGCGCGGCGTTCGGCCAGCACCTCGTCGTGGTCGAGGTAGCGATCACCGAGGAAGTCGAGCAGCGCCCACGAGCGGGCGCCCTCGAGACCGAGCTGCCAGCGGATGCCATCGGGTGCCGTACCCCAGGCGCGCACCAGTCCGCAGTGGATCGCACGCAGGTGGTGCCACGCGCAGACGGTGATGCGATTGGTGCGGCGGTTGTCGCCGCCGCGCGAGCGGAACCGGACGTGATGATCGTGCAGATTGCGGCGCCCGCTACAGGCGGGCACCGTGCACCGCCAGCCGTCACGCTCGAAGACGGGATCGCGATGGCGGGGTTGTCCGTTCCACGTCTCACGCACGTGCGCGAGCATGCGCTCACAGCTTCGCCAGGCCGGCTCTGCGGATGCGGACGCGAAAGCCGCGACTGCCAAGCGGAAGAGGGCGACGATCGAGGCAGGTCCCGTGAAGGCGATGTCGGTGTCGACGAGCTCCCGAGTCGTGACGCGCGCACCGATGTGCCGCTCTATCTCCGGACGCGGGCCGCTGCGCTGCTCGACGTCGTCGGCGCCTGCACCGCTGTGCCGCTCTGCATCGTCGTGCGCGCGTGCATCGCGCGGCGGCGAACCGACGGCCCTGCCGTCACCGGCATCGCGCTGCGTAAGCGCCCAGGCGACCTCGTCAGTCAGCCGGCGAAGCGTGACGCACCGGGCGCGGGCCACCCAGGCTGCTGCAACGTTCTCGGGCGCGCCGACCACGGCAGGCGCGAGCGTGAGTGTCTGGAGCCGACTCAAGTCGCCGGCGAAGTAGGCATTGCGCAGAGCTGTGCATGCAGCTGTCGCCCGCTCGGCCGCCATCAAGGCGCGCGCGGTACGGGGTGCGATGCCGAAGCGATCGCGGACGTACTCGGCGAGCGAGCGGAAGCCGGAGCGCCGGTGGAGGCCGCGCCGATGGACGGTGGCGAGGACGGACCCCAACTGACAATCGACCGTGCGAAGCGCCCGCACCGCGCGCTGCAACCGGGCGTCGAGGTCGAACGGGCCGACCGTAGCGGCGCCGCCGGCGAGTACGGCGACATCTGGTGGTAGCGGGCGGGGAGCCGCCTGACTTGCGGACGACGAGCGCGCACATACCGCGGATCGCTCCGCCGCGGCGACCTCGGTAGCGCGCTCGATCGCGCTGCGCTGGGCGCCGGAGAGCGCTTCGGCGGCGATCGCTTCCGCGGCCTGCGCCACCGAAAGCGGCGCGCCGGCAGTGCGCCGGGCCAGCTCGACTGTATCGTAAAAGAGATTCTTGAGGCGCGGTGGACAACGCACGCGAAGCTGCATGGTCGGCTCACCCTCGCTCTGATCGAGGCTATCGTCGAGCGCAGTTTCGAGCTGCTGCCGGCGCCGCGTGTCCTCGCTCGTCGTGCGTGCGGCTGCAGCGGCATGCGGCGCGCGACGGATCGAAGCCACGAGCTCGGCGGCCGAGCGGCCGCGGGCGCCCTCGAGCCACGCCGCCTCATCCTGCGGCGTTGCCACTGCCGCGAGCAGCCGGGTGTGCGTCCACGAGAGGTGCCCGGCCGCGAATGATGCAGCGATAGTGGGCAGGTGCCGTAGCGATGTCGCCACCTGCGCCAGGCTCTCGACTTCTCGCGGCGAGAGGCCGAGCCGCTCACGTGTGTAGTCGCCGAGGCGCGCGAAGCCCAGACGGTGGTGCATCTGGTGCTGACAGAGCACAGCGGCAAGCTCGCCAAGCACCACGCGGCAGGCTGCCTCGCGCGCGTTCAGGTGCCGTGCGTGACAGTCGAGGTCTGACGGATCTGGCTCGGAGGGCTGCCACCGACGCGCAAGCGGCGACGCATCGGGCGCGCCGGTTTCAGTCGATTCAGCAAATGCAGCCGCCGCGCTGCGGGCGAAATGCATGAGGCGAAGAATAAGCGAAAGTCGCTCGCGTGTCAAGCTCCACTCGGCTCTGGGAATTGAGTTTGGCGCGGGGGCGGCCTGACGCGTCGAACCGTGTCCGGGTCCGTCCCAAAACCGGCGAACGTGTCCGCTTTTCTCCGCCGATGTCAACGCAGGGTGTTCAAAGCGACACGGTGCTCGGGGTCGTTGCGCCACCGGAGTCCGCTGCTCGATGACCCGGAACTACCCACGTGATACATGGCAGCCCTTCGCAGGCTAACGTCGCTGCACAGGTTCGAGGGTTTGTGAGGGAAGACTACGGGATCATGCACCCTTTCGACTTTCCGAGTCGTCGATGGCGTCGCGCGTTAGACTGCGAGGCCTGTCAGCGTTCGTCGAATAATGCGGAACTGTCTAAATCAAGTTAGACCTCGCTGGATGAAGACCCTGTGGTGAAGCGCAGTCGACAGGTTGGCACCTCGTTCGCGAATCGAACCAGGCCCTTCCTCCGGAGCGTTACGAGCCTTCCCGAAACTACGTGGCGGGCTGCGTAGGAAATCCCGGTGGGATCGGCCTCGGCCAGCGTGACAGCTTTGGAAACAATTCTCCGTCGAGACCGCGCCGTCGTCCTCGGCGCGCTCGGAGTCGTGGTCCTAGCATCCTGGGCTTATGTACTTGCGGGCGCGGGCATGGGGATGTCGGCCTGGGAGATGTCCTCACTGGACTTGGCGCTGGGACGCGCCAAGTCGATGCCGATGGGCGAGGTGAGCGCCGGCGCCATGAGCGGCGGTCAAATGTCCGGCACCATGGGCGACGCAATGTCGGTGATGGCGACGCCGGCCCGGTGGAACCTCGAGTACGCCGGCATCATGGTGAGCATGTGGTGGGTGATGATGATCGCCATGATGGTGCCCAGCGCCGCACCTATGATCCTGCTGTACGCCGCGGTCGCCCGGCGACAGCGCGAGAAAGGCAGTGACGCGTTGCTGCCGACCGGAATCTTTGCCTGGGGTTATGTCGCCGTGTGGGGCTTCTTTAGCGTGATCGCCGCGGCCCTGCAGTGGGGGTTCGAAGCGGCCGGCATCCTTTCGCCCATGATGATGAACTCTACCAGCCTGCTGTTCGCGGCAGCCATCCTGCTCGCGGCCGGCCTCTACCAGCTAACCCCTGCCAAGCAGGCCTGCCTCAGGCATTGCCGCGGCCCGATCCAGTTCCTGATGGGCCATTGGCGGCCCGGCCGGTTGGGCGCCTTCTGGATGGGGGCGGAGCACGGCGCCTACTGCCTCGGTTGCTGCTGGGCCTTGATGGCGTTACTCTTTTTTGGCGGGGTGATGAATCTCTACTGGATCATCGGGCTGGCGGTCATCGTTCTGCTGGAGAAGACGATCCCCGCCGGCGATACGCTCGGCAAGGTGACCGGCGGCCTGCTCATGCTATGGGGCGCGACGTTCCTCTATCAGGCGATGGCGTGATGAAAGAGGGCCTGCGCCAGGCATCGGACCATGCCCTGTCTAGATCTTTCTCGATCGGATCAGCCTGCTGAACCCCATTGAGCGGACGCGAGTTAGCCCGCGCGGATCGACATCCACAGTGCCCGAGCGTGATTGCCGTCGGATCTCGTGCCTTCGGGGATGACAATCGGCATCCGTAAGTCCCTCTTGACAACAGAGACGCTGCCCGCCTACGCTCTCGGCAAAACAAAATAGGGAGGATCAGTGGGATGGCTGATCAATGGCTATTCAAGAGTGAAACCTATGATAACTGCAACTGCGAGATCAACTGCGGCTGCCAGTTCAATCTGCCCAGTACTTACGGCTATTGTCAGTCGGCCTTTATCGGCCACATCGTCGAAGGCCATTTCAATGATACGCCGCTCGTGGGGCTGAATTGGGCGGGCCTTTACAAGTGGCCCGGCGAGATCAAGGATGGAAATGGAAAACGCCAGATCGTTATCGACGAACGCGCGGACGAAGCTCAGCGGAGCGCGCTCGAAACAATTGTCTCAGGTCAGGCCTGCAAGCCCTTGAGCAATTTCTTCTCCGTCTTCGCATCCACCTGTTCGGAGTTTTGCGAGACCTTGTTCCTGCCGATTGATCTCGAGGCCGACCTGGAAGGTCGGACGGCAAGGGTCGAGATACCGGGCATCCTGAAGAGCAAGGCGGGTCCCAAGATCAACGAGTTCAACGGCGAACCCTTCCACATCGCGCTTGCGCGCCCAAGCGGCAGTTTCGAATTTACCTATGCGGAACTCGGACTGGGAACCACCTCGGTGACGGGCGATATGGAGATGGCGTTCGAAGACACATGGGCCCATTTTTGTATTCACCACTTCAATCAGGATGGGTTGGTCCGTGAAAGACCGCGGATCACAAAATGGCTCGACAGCTGAGACGCGCGTCCGTCAGCGCCAGTCGTCGAGGACGTAGACGCCGCTCCCGTGGTAGCCGGGATCGTTGTCGCGATGCATGGCGACGCCCTGGATCATCGTGCGGAACCCGCGGGCCATCATGCGGCGATAGGTGTCGTCGCAGGCGGTATGGACCCCGGCGACGAGCGTCGTGACGCCCGCCGCGGCGGCGAGCACCTCGCAGGAATCGAGCAGGCGGTCGAAGTCCGCAGCGGCGCCCGGGCGCACGGCGGCGAACTTGAGGTAGCAGCAACCGGTTCCCGCTTCCGAGCCGGGTCCGATGTGGCAGACGGCGAGACCGTCGAGTCGATCTCGATCGCCGAGGAGTAGAGTGTCACCGAGGCTCTGCGCCCGCACGGCGCGGATCTCGCGGCTGACGTCGAGACCGGCGTAGACAGCGCCCGTCAATTCGCGGCAACCCGCGAGCGCGCGCTCGGCGTCGTCCGGTGAACAGGCGCTGTAGCGGCTCCATCTCGACGCTTCCGCGGGGGGCGCCACGACCTTCGCCATGATGGCGATGAGAAAGCGCGGATAGAAGCCGAAGCGCTGGTACAGTGCGACGTGCTTCGGGCTCTGCGCGAACGTGTAGAGTCCCGTGTGCCGGCAGCCCCAGCTCTCGAATCGCTCCATCACCGGCGCGAGCAAGCGCCGCGCGATGCCGCGATCCCAGAGGTCGGGACGCACGCTGAGCGGCCCGAAGAACCCGACGCTGCCCCAGCCGGTCGCGAAGTTCGAGCCCACCAGCGCGCCGTCGAGCTCGGCCGCGAAGGCCGCGCTCGCGTCGGTACGCCAGCGCGTGCGGATCCAGTCCGAGTCGCCGCCGAACTGCTCGGGATCGGGCATGCCGACGAAGGTCCCGAAGGCCTGGCGGAAGACACGATCGGCCTCGTCGAGGTCGGTCTCGCGAAGCGGGCGGATGACGAGGTCCATGTCGGCAGCGTGCGATCGAATGTGCTCGCGGCGACGCGAGCCGGTCCTCAGGGTGTGGGCGTCGGAGTTGGCGTTGCCGTCAGTCCAGTCGGCGTCGCCGGCGTGGTCACCGTCGGCGTGGGCGTCGGCGTGAGGGTCGGTGTGGGTATGGGGGTGCCGCAGCCGTCGCACAGGCTCAGGTTCTCGTCGCCGCATGCAGAGAGCGTGGCGAGCGCGAGAACGAGGACGAGCGCGCGAAGCCGAGCAGCCGACATGGAGGCGCCGGTTATAGGGACGGCAGGGTGGAGGGTCAAGCGACGCAAGTGTCGATTGTGTTTCAACCAACGGAGAGCGCGCGGTCGACGAGCTAGCGACACAGAAGTCGATCGCATCTGTACAAAGCGCGTTGACAGTCCACAGCCGATTCGTTACTGTCCGCCGCCGTTCGTTTCCGGTCTCCGCACCACGATCCCCGAGTCGACACGCAGGGAAAAGGGTCTCTTGAGCGCGTACCGACACGTTTCCATCCCGGAGCGAGGCGAGCGCATCCGCGTCGACGCGGACGGCCGCTGGCAGGTCCCCGATCAGCCGATCATCCCCTTCATCGAGGGCGACGGCACCGGGCCCGACATCTGGCGCGCGTCGCAGATCGTGTTCGACGCCGCGGTCGCCAAGGCCTACGGCGGGCGCCGGCGCATCGCCTGGATGGAGATCTTCGCCGGCGAGAAGGCGACGCGCGTGTACGGCGACGGCGTCTGGCTGCCGGACGAGACCAACGAGGTGATCGCCGAGTTCAAGGTCGCCATCAAAGGACCGCTCACCACGCCGGTCGGCGGCGGCATCCGCAGCATCAACGTCACGCTCCGCCAGGTGCACGACCTCTACGCCTGCGTGCGTCCGGTGCGCTACTTCCAGGGCGTCCCGAGCCCGGTGAAGGAGCCGCAGAAGCTCGACGTCGTCATCTTCCGCGAGAACACCGAGGACGTCTACGCCGGCATCGAGTTCAAAGAGGGCTCGGCCGAAGCGCAAGCGCTCATCGAGTTCACGCGCACGCGGCTCGAAGAAGGAGATCCGCGCCGATTCGGGCGTCGGCATCAAGCCGATCTCGGTGACCGGCTCGAAGCGTCTGGTGCGGCGTGCGATCGCGTACGCGCTGGCGCGCGGCAAGTCGAGCGTCACCCTCGTCCACAAGGGCAACATCATGAAGTTCACCGAGGGCGCGTTCCGCGACTGGGGCTACGAGCTGGCGCGCGACGAGTTCGCCGACCGGATCGTCACCGAGGAAGAGCTGGGAAGCGGCGACGGCGCCGGCGGGCAAGGTGGTGGTGAAGGACCGCATCGCCGACTCGATGTTCCAGCAAGTGCTGTTGCGCCCCGAGGAGTACGGCGTCCTCGCCACCCCGAACCTGAACGGCGACTACCTCTCCGACGCGTGCGCGGCGCAGGTCGGCGGTCTCGGCCTCGCGCCCGGCGCCAACATCGGCGATCAGGCGGCGGTGTTCGAGGCGACGCACGGCACCGCGCCCAAGTACGCCGGGCAGGACAAGGTGAACCCGGGGTCGGTCATCCTCTCCGGGGCGATGATGTTCGAGCACCTGGGATGGGGCGAAGCGGCGACGCTCATCGTGCAGGGGCTCGAGAAGACGATCGCCGCCAAGACCGTCACCTACGATCTCGAGCGTCAGATGCCGGGGGCGCGTCTGCTGCGCTGCTCGGAGTTCGGACAGGCGATCGCCGCCAACATGTCCGCCCGGCCTGAAGCCGGCGGCGGCAGGAGGACACGTAGCCGTGGCTCGCAAGAAGATCGCTCTCATCGGCGCCGGCAACATCGGCGGAACGCTGGCGCATCTCTGTGCGCTGAAACACCTCGGCGACGTCGTGCTGCTCGACGTCGTCGACGGCCTGCCGCAAGGCAAGGCGCTCGACCTCGCGGAAGCGGGGCCCGATCGAGGGCTACGACGCGGTGATCACCGGCACGACCACGCTACGACGACATCGCGGGCGCCGACGTCTGCATCGTCACCGCCGGCCTGGCGCGCAAGCCCGGCATGAGCCGCGACGACCTGCTGGCGACCAACGCCAAGATCATCAACGCAGTGGGCGAGGGCATCAAGAAGCACGCGCCCGAGAGCTTCGTGATCGTGGTCACGCAACCCGCTCGACGCCATGGTCACGCTTGATGAAGCGGGTGACGGGCTTCCCGAAGACAGCGCGTGGTGGGGATGGCGGGCGTGCTCGACTCGTCGCGCTACCGCACCTTCGTCGCCATGGAGCTCGGGTGTCGGTCACCAGCGTGTCGGCGCTGGTGCTCGGCGGTCACGGCGACGACATGGTGCCGGTCCGGAGCTACTGCACGGTCGGCGGCGTGCCGGTCGAGAAGCTGATCGCGAAGCCGACCGTCTCGATGCCATCGAGGACCGGGTGCCGCAAGGCCGGCGGCGAGATCGTCAATCTGCTGAAGACCGGCTCGGCCTTCTACTCGCCGGCCTCGGCCGCGATGCAGATGGCCGAGGCGTACCTGCTACGACCGCAAGCGCGTGCTTCCCTGCGCCGGCCTATCTCGAGGGCGAGTACGGCGTGCGCGGCTTCTACGTCGGCGTGCCGGTGCAGATCGGCGCCGGCGGCGTCGAGCAGGTGATCGAGATCGCGCTCAGCGAGGACGAGAAGCGCCAGTTCGCGGATCGGTGAGCCACGTCGCGAGTTGGTGCAGGCGATGGACCGCGTGCTCAAGGCGGGTGCGGCGTAGCCGGCGCTGAGCCACTCCGCCTGCGGCGGCAGCGATCGCGCGCAGCGGCGGACCGCTGACCAAGGCCGAACGTGCGCGAGCTCATCGGTGGGCGCGACCAGGCTGTTTCGGAGGAGTCGATGAACATCCACGAGCATCCAGGCAAAGAGATCCTGCGCAAGCTACGGCGTCCCGGTGCCGCGAGGGGAGGTCGCTTCAGACCGCCGAGGAGGCCGCGGCGGCGGCCGCGGCGGCTCGGCGGTCCCGTGCGTCGTGAAGGCGCAGATCCACGCCGGCGGCCGCGGCAAGGCGCGGCGGCGTGAAGGTCGTGAAGTCGCCGAGGCGGCCGCGCGAGTTCGCGGCGCGAGCATCCTCGGCAAGACGCTGGTCACGCACCAGACCGGGCCCGCAGGGGCGCGTCGTGCGCCGGCTGCTCGTCGAGGAGGGCTGCGACATCGCGCGCGAGCTCTACCTCGGCATGGTCGTCGACCGCGGCAGCGGGCGCGGTGACGGTGATGGCGTCCACCGAGGGCGGCGTCGAGATCGAGGAGGTCGCGGCGAAGACGCCCGAGAAGATCCTCCGCGAGACGCTCGACCCGGTGGTCGGGCTTGGCGGCGTTCCAGGCGCGGCGCCTCGCGTTCGGCGCTCGGGCTCGCCGAAGGAGCAGCGTCGGCAAGGCGGTCGGGTTCCTCGACGGCGCTGGCGCGCGCCTTCGTCGAGTGCGACTGCTCGCTCGTCGAGATCAACCCGCTGGTGGTGACCGCAGGCGGCGATCTCCTCGCGCTCGACGCCAAGATGGGCTTCGACGACAACGCGCTCTTCCGCCACGCCGACGCTGCGCGAGCTGCGCGATCCGACACGAGGAGGACCCGCGCGAGCGTCGAGGCGGCGAAGTTCGATCTCAGCTACATCGCGCTCGAGCGGCAACATCGGCTGCATGGTGAACGGCGCCGGCCTGGCGATGGCGACCATGGACATCGTCAAGGCACGCGGGCGGCGAGCCGGCCAACTTCCTCGACGTCGGCGGCGGCGCCGACGCGGAGAAGGTCGCGCGCGGCCTTCCGGATCCTCCTCTCCGACGCGAGCGGTGAAGGCCATCTTCATCAACATCTTCGGCGGCATCCTGCGCTGCGACGTGCTCGCCGAGGGCGTGGTCGCGGCGGCGCGCGAGGTGCGGGCTCGAGGTGCCGCTGGTCGTGCGCATGGAAGGGACGAACGTCGAGCGCGGCAAGCAGATCCTCGCCGAGTCGGGCTCGACATCATCACCGCCGCCGACATGGCCGACGGCGCGCGAAGGCGTCGCCGTCGCCGCGGCGAGGCGCGCATGAGCATCCTCGTCGATCGCAAGCACGCGCGTCCTCACGCAGGGCATCACCGGCGCGACCGGCCAGTTCCACACCGCGGCTGTGCCGCGAGTACGGCACGCAGATGGTCGGCCGGCGTCACGCCGGGGAAGGGCGGCACGCGACTTCGAGGGCATCCCGATCTTCGACACCGTCGCAGCAGGCCGTGCAAGCGACCGGCGCCAACGCCACCGTCATCTACGTGCCGCCGCCGGTCGCGGCCGACGCGATCATGGAGGCCGCCGACGCCGGGCATGCCGCTCGTCGTCTGCATCACCGAGGGCATCCCGGTCGCTCGACATGGTGCGCGTGCAAGCGCTTCCTCGAGGGCAAGCGCGACGCGGCTCGATCGGCCCGAACTGTCCCGGGCGTCATCACGCCGGGCGAGTGCAAGATCGGCATCATGCCGGGCTACATCCACAAGCCCGGGCGGATCGGCGTCGTGTCGCGCAGCGGCACGCTCACCTACGAGGCGGTGCACCAGCTCACCCAGCTCGGCATCGGCCAGTCGACGTGCGTCGGCATCGGCGGCGACCCGATCATCGGCACCGGCTTCATCGACGTGCTCGCGCCTCTTCCAGGACGACCCGGGCACCGACGGCGTGATCATGATCGGCGAGATCGGCGGCACCGCCGAGGAGGACGCGGCGGCGTTCATCAAGGCGCACGTGACGAAGCCGGTGGCGGCGTTCATCGCCGGCCAGACCGCGCCGAAGGGCAAGCGCATGGGGCACGCCGGCGCGATCATCGCCGGCGGGAAGGGCACCGCGGCCGACAAGATCGCGCGCTTTCGAGGCCGCCGGGGTGCGCGGTGGCGAAGAGCCCCGCCGAGCTCGGTAGCACGATGGTGGCGGCGCTGCAGGGGAGAGGAAAGGGGACCAATCCATGACCGAACGTACCTTCGCAATCGTCAAGCCCGACGCCGTCCGCCGGAACCTCGTCGGCGAGATCCTGCGCCGTGCCGAGGGAGCGGGTCTGCGCATCGTCGCCGGCGCGCTTTCGACATCTGACCAAAGCGGAGGCGGAGGGCTTCTACGCCGTCCACCGGGAGCGCCCGTTCTTCGCCGAGCCTGACCGAGTTCATGACCTCGGGGCCGGTGTTCGTCCCGCGTGCTCGAGGGCGACGGCGCGATCGCGCGCTGGCGCGAGCTCATGGGCGCGACCGATCCGGCCAAGGCCGACGCCGGCACCATCCGCGGGGACTTCGGGACCGACGTCGAGCAGAACGCCACCCACGGCTCGGACGCCCCGGAGACGGCGCGCGCGGAGATCGCGTTCTTCTTCAGCGGCCTCGATATCGTCCAGCGGACGTGACCTTTTGATGGCGTGTGGCCGGCCCGCGGCTTTGCTATCTTAGGCCGCAACCCCATGGCCGAGCCGGCACAGATCGAGCAGGTCGCGTGTGCGCTCTGCGGATCCCAGGACGACCAGACGCTGTTCGTGAAGGACGGCTTCCCGATCGTCCGGTGCCGCGGGTGCGGTCTCGTCTACGTCAACCCGCGGCTCACGCGCGCGGCGCTGGCGGCCCTCTATCAGGGGCAGGAAATCTCCCCAGCGGCGTACTACGTGCGCACCGAGCGTCAGGACGAGCGATCGTTCGACGCGAGGATGCGCCTGATCGAGCGCTACCGTCCGCCCGGGTCGCTGCTCGATCTCGGCTGCGGTCCGGGCGCGTTCTCGGCGGTGGCGCGGGCACGCGGCTGGCGAACCGTCGGGCTCGACGTCAATCCCCAGTCGGTCGCCCATTGCACGAGCCGTGGCCTCGAAGCCTTCTGCGACGTCTTTCCGAGTCCGGCGCTCGCCGGTCGATCGTTCGACGTCGTCGTCATGCAGGACTTCATCGAGCATCTGCCCGATCCGGCGTCGGCGCTGCACGCCGCCGCCGCGTTGTTGGCGCCCGGAGGCGTCCTCTTCATCACCACGCCCGACATCGGCTCGTTGATGGCACGGGCGAGCGGGCGCCGCTGGCTGCATCTGAAACCCAACGAGCACCTGCTCTACTTCGACCGCCGCACCATCACGACGCTGCTCGCGCGCGCCGGTTTCCGCGTCGAGTACCTGCGCTCGATCGGGCGTGTGCGCAACCTCGGCGTCGCCCTCGAGAAGCTCGCGCTGGTCGCGGAGCTTCCCTCACGCATCGGCAAGGCGCTGATTCCTGCGGCAGTGGCCGATCGCGTGAACCTGCCGATCAACCCCGGTGACGAGATGGCGGTGGTGGCGCGCTGGGACACCCCATCATGAGATTGTCCACCATGCGGCGCATCGACTACCTCGTCGGTGTGCCGGCGTGCTTCGTGCTGACGCTGGTGGTGCGTGTGCTCGCGTGGCTGCGCGGCTCGCGACCATTGGCGCCGCCGCGCAAGGTGCTGTTCATCGAGTTGTCGGAGATGGGCAGCACCATTCTCGCCTCGGCTGCCATCCGCCGCGTGCAGGAGCGTTCGCCGGACGCGGCGCATTGCTTCGTCATCTTCCAGAAGAACGCGCCCAGTCTGCGCTTGCTCGGCTTGTTCGAGGAGCGCCACATCTACACCATCCGCGACGACTCGTTGCGCAACATGGCGACCGACCTGCTCGGCTTCGTGCGCTTCTGCAGAGCCGAGCAGATCGATACCGTGATCGACCTCGAGCTGTTTTCGCGCGTGTCGTCGATCCTGAGCTTGATCTCGGGCGCGACCCGCCGGGTGGGCTTCCACAACTACCACGGCGAAGGGTTGTACCGCGGCGAGCACCTGACCCACCGTGTCCACTACAACCCGTACCATCACATGTCGCAGAACTTCATGGCGCTGATCGACGCGCTCGATTCCGACCCGGCCGAGATCCCGCAGCCGAAGCGCGCGATCCCCGTGCAACCGCCCCCGGTACGGGTCGGCGTCGATCCCGAAGCCTTCGCGTTCGTGCGCGACCAACTGTCGAGTTGCTACCCGATCACGCCCGAGCATCGCGTCGTGATCGTCAATCACGACGCCGGCAGCCTGCTACCGATCCGCTCCTGGCCTCTCGAGCGTTTCGTCGAGCTGGTCCGGCGTCTGCTCGCGTCCGACCCGCGGGTGTTGATCGTCCTGATGGGCATTTCCGAGTCAGCCGAGTCGGCACGCACCATCACGGCAGCGGTCGGCGATCCGCGCTGCATCGACTTCGTCGGTCGGACGCGGACCTTGACCGACGTCATTCAGCTCTTTCATCAGAGCCATCTGCTGATCACCAACGACAGCGGTCCGGCGCACTTCGCCACCCTCACCCCGATCAAGTCGGTCACCCTGTTCGGGCCGGAGACGCCGGTCCTCTACGGGCCGCTCGGCTCCAATGCCGTCCACCTCTACGCCAACTTCGCCTGCAGTCCGTGTCTCTCCGCGCTCAATCACCGCAACAGCCCGTGCACCGACAACAAGTGCCTGCAGGCGATCACCGTCGACGAGGTGCTCGGGCAGGCGCTGCGTCTGCTCGACGGGGCCGTGGCGGCCTGATGACGTCGCGCGCGTAACGTCACGCGTGCGTCGGCGCGCCCGCGGCGCCACTCATTGTTTCCTTTTCGAAGTACTTCAGCTCATGCGAGATCGGCACAACCGAGAAGTGCGAAGGTCGTAGCCGAGATGACGCGCGCCATTCCCTGGTCACCTTGACCTCACGATGATGGGATGGCGCGCGCCCTCGGGCCCGCGACTCAGGGGAACGTGAAGGGGGCCACGGCTGTCGTACAGTATTCGTATCCAGCACTCATGCAGCCCGCACAGCCCGCCATCGTCGGGTCGCAGAAATTGTTTTGGTACGAGTCCCCCGAGTTCTGAGGGATGGCGCTGATGGGTCCGCGGCTGCTGTCGCCCATGATGACGTTGTTCGTCACCGCGGCGGGAGCGGTCGGGCCAATCAAAATGCCGAGCTCTTGCGGAAGTTCGGGAAAGAGAACTCGCTGAACGATGATGTTGTGATCGACGCTCACCTCACGCGTGCCCACTACCCTGATTGCCTGTCTCTCGAAGCCGTCGAGGTAGTTGTCCGCAATGAGATCGTCGTTCGCGATGCCCCCCGTGGAGATTCCTGTGTCAGCGTTGTCCACGGGATCGCTGTTGGGGAACACAGCTCCGATCAACACGTTCCCGTCCACCTTTGCACAACTCCCGATGCCGGTGATGAACCAGCCTTCGAGCCGGAGCCCAGTCGCCCTGGAGCCGGTTTTCGAGGCGCAGTTCACCCCTGTAACGAATGGCCCAATGACTCGCGGCTGAGGATCGCCGGCGGGGCCTTGGCCGGTGCTCTTCACGACGCTGTTGTTCCCCGTCATCCTGATGGCTGTGGTGCACCCGCCTTCGAGGTCGGCGCAACTGATGTTGAAGCCCTTCATGTCGAAGTCAGCGCCGTTGTGGAGCAAACGCCTTCACTAGCTTGGCAGACGATATCTCGGTCCAATTCGCAGTCACTGGTGCAGGTTGCCTGCGTCGGTGCGCATCCTTGGACGATGAAGACGGCATCGCTCGTGCCAGGCGACGCAAGCAGGAAAAGACCGACGGCCGTGAGAGCCACGCGGAATGTCACTATTGGCTGAGTCTTCATTGTATGTCTCCTTCCATAAGTCATTGATAGGAACGCTGGTGTTCTTGACAGGAACGCGATGAATACGGCGGATCATGGTGGTCGTGAGTTCACGAGGAACCTCCCTTTTGTGTGCACGTGAGATGTCGCCCTAGATGTGAAGCCCTCGTATGACTGTGGGCGAAGGAGATCAAGAAAAGACGACAGAGCGTAAGATAAAAGTGTTCCGTGTCAGACTAGTCCGATACGGAATAGATAGTGCAACGATATGGAAGCTTCGCGGAGCAACAGTATGGATGCGTCGCGTGATCTAGTCGCGCGCTCCCCGGTGCGCGAGGCGCCGGGAAGAGCACGATCGGGGCTCAGCTGGCCGTTCGCCTAGACGTCTTTCGTCGAGCTCGACCGGATTGGTCGAGGGGCACGCGGGTCTCCGCCTAAGGAATCTTCGCGTGGACGGCGAGGCGTACTTCCTGAGGCTCGAGGTCGAGGCCATACACTATTGATGAGACGCGTCCGCATGTAACGAGGGCTTAGGGGGGGAGCGCGGAGGCTGGTGTGCCACGACGCCAGCCTCGGCGCGAAATTGCTGCTCGGCACGCCGCGA